>NZ_MLCE01000032.1:62561-128908 GCF_002300165.1 Streptomyces sp. Tue6028
GGGGCGACGACCGGGACGGGTGCCTCGCCGTTGCGGCCGAACATCGCCTGGAGCAGGTCGGCCTGCTCGGTCTTGGTCGGCAGGCCCGTGGAGGGGCCGCCGCGCTGGATGTCGACGACCAGCAGCGGCAGTTCGAGCGACACCGCCAGACCGACCGCCTCGGCCTTGAGGGTGACGCCGGGGCCGGAGGTCGTGGTGACGGCGAGTGAACCGCCGAACGCGGCGCCCAGGGCCGCGCCGACGGCGGCGATCTCGTCCTCGGCCTGGAAGGTGCGGACGCCGAAGTTCTTGTGCTTGCTCAGCTCGTGCAGGATGTCCGAGGCCGGCGTGATCGGGTACGAGCCGAGGTACAGCGGCAGGTCGGCCTGCTGCGAGGCGGCGACGAGACCGTACGAGAGGGCCAGGTTCCCGGAGATGTTCCGGTAGGTGCCGGCGGGGAAGGCCTCTGCCGCGGGGGCGACTTCGTAGGAGACGGCGAAGTCCTCGGTGGTCTCGCCGAAGTTCCAGCCCGCGCGGAAGGCGGCGATGTTCGCGGCGGCGATGTCCGGCTTCTTCGCGAACTTGCTCCGCAGGAACTTCTCGGTCCCCTCGGTCGGCCGGTGGTACATCCACGACAGCAGACCCAGCGCGAACATGTTCTTGCAGCGGTCGGCGTCCTTGCGGGCCAGGCCGAAGTCGGCGAGCGCCTCCACGGTGAGGGTGTTGAGGGGTACGGGATGGACGCGGTAGCCGTCCAGGGAGCCGTCCTCCAGCGGGCTGTTCGCGTAGCCGACCTTCGTCATCGCCCGCTTGGTGAACTCGTCCGTGTTGACGATGATCTCCGCGCCGCGCGGCACGTCGCCGATGTTCGCCTTCAGGGCGGCCGGGTTCATCGCGACCAGCACGTTCGGCGCGTCACCGGGCGTGAGGATGTCGTGGTCCGCGAAGTGCAACTGGAAGCTGGACACCCCCGGCAGGGTGCCTGCGGGCGCGCGGATCTCGGCGGGGAAGTTCGGCAGCGTCGCCAGGTCATTGCCGAAGGACGCCGTCTGAGAGGTGAACAGATCACCCGTGAGCTGCATGCCGTCGCCCGAGTCACCCGAGAACCGGATGATCACCCGGTCGAGCCGGTCCGTCTGTTTCGTCACCTGCAAGTGCCTCTCCCTGGGGCGGAGTGCGCGTGCGCGGGCATGCGCACCCGCAGAGCCGTCGCACTGAACGAGGGTTGGGCGCCCGCTGCGAGCGTAGGGGGATCGCCGCACAATTTCAATGGGCGTTGAATTGCGTGCGGCGGGGTGCGGGGAGGCGCGGTGGCAAGCACTCGGCGCGCGTTCCGGGTATCGATCACCCGTGCTGGTAACGTGCCAAACGCCCACGCCTGTAAGGGTGTTGGCGTACGTCTCGGATGTCGCGAAAGCTTTGACCCAAGAAGTCACTGTGTGTAGACTTCATGGCTGGATGAATTGATGTGGAGGGTGGCGTCACGCTGCCCCGTCGCCGCGAAAGCACCCGTGTGGAGACCGGGCGGGAGGCACGTCCTTCGGGGGAACTCGTGATCGAGAGGAAGTGCCGCCTTGGCCGAAACCAGAGGCGCGGCAGGGAGTCGTCGGGCCATCATGCGCTCCGCCGCGGATCTCTTCGCCGAACTCGGCTACCGCAACACCTCGCTCCGCGCGGTGGCCGCGGACGCGGGCTGTGATCCCGCGCTGATCGGCCACTACTTCACCTCCAAGGAGGCGCTGTACGACGCCGTCGTCGCGGAGACGGTCAGGCCGGCCGAGATCTTCCGCGAGGCGATGGCGCGACGCGATCCGGGCACGGCCGAGTGGCTCCTGCGGCACGCGGTGACCGACTGGGGCGACCCTGTCCAGCGGCGGCGCATCCTCGGTGTGCTGCGCTCCGCGCTCGACCTGCCCGCGGCCCGGGAACGGATGAGCCAGTCCCTGGTCCCGGAAGGGGTCGGGGGAGCGGACGAGATCAGGCTGGCGCTGATCAGCAGTCTGCTCGTCGGTGTCATGACGTCACGTCACATGGGCCTGTTGCCATCGGAGTTGAGTGCGGAGGGCGACTCCTCGGAACTCGTGCGTGTGCTTGCTCCGGCGGTGGCCGCGTTTCTCGCGGCGGATCCGACAGGGGCGGTTCACGCCCCGGCCGGAGACTGAGGGGCGTCGCGGGCCGCAGTCGTCGTTGCCCTCACGGGCTCACGGGCTCACGGGCTCACGGGCTCTGCGGCTCGCGGACGCCGCTCCGTTGCCGTGGAAGCGACGACCGCCGGTGCGGGGGGTGGTGCCCCTATGCGTTTGGTCAAGGTCCAAGGCCAGTAGGTTCGTGCGGTCGAGGACGGGCCGAGCTGTAGGGGTGTGCATGAGTGATAGCCAGGTCACGATCAAGCTCACGAGTGACGAGGCACTGGTGCTGTCGCACTGGCTGGAGAAGCTCCAGATGACGGACCTCAGCCGCGTTGTCGACGATCCGGCGGTCTGGGCACCGATCCATCGAATCGCCGGAACGCTCGACAAGACGCTTCCTGAGCTGTTCGCGCCTGACTATGACCAGCGGCTTGAGGCTGCCCGTCAGCGGCTTCGGCCGGAGGACTGATCGAGCGGTTTGGACTCCTCACCTGGCCGCAGCCGGTCGGAGTTCGTAGAAGGTTCCGTCGCGGAGCATGGCGAAAAGGACGTCGGCCCGGCGTCTGGCGAGGCAGAGCAGGGCCTGAGTGTGGTGCTTGCCCTGGGCGATCTTCTTGTCGTAGTAGACCCTCGAAGCCGGGTCGCCCAGGGCGGCGAACGCGGAGAGGAAGAAGGCTCGTTTGAGCTGTTTGTTTCCCCTCCTGGAGGGCTGTTCGCCGCGGATCGATGAGCCTGAGCTTCGGGTCGCCGGGGCGAGACCGGCGTAGGCGGCGAGGTGGCCGGCGGTCGGGAAGGTCCTGCCGTCGCCGACCTCGATCAGGATGCGGGCTCCGGTCCTCACGCCGACTCCCGGCATCGACGTCAGGACCTTGGAAAGAGGGTGGTCCTCCAGGAGTTCTTCGATCCGTCCAGCCAGCAGTTTGCGCTGGTCAAGGACGGCTGTCAGCGAGGCGGCGAGGCTCGGGACCATCAGCGCGGCCGCCTCGGTCCCCGGGACGGTCACGGTCTGTTCGTCCAGCGCGGTGAAGATCTCCTCGACCAGCCGCTCGGCCATCCTCGGCGCCTTCGGCCGCAGCAGAGTGACCAGCCGTCGGCGGCCGGCCTTGCGTATCTGGGCCGGTGACCCGAACCGTTCCAGCAGCGTGAGGACGGCCGGGTGCTGCAACCGCGGCCCCAGTACCCGCTCCAGCGACGGATGGATCTGGGTCAGCAGGCCGTGCAGCCGGTTCGTGACCCGGGTCGCCTCGCCGGCCAGGTCGTCGTCGAACCCGACGATCATCTCCAGCTCGGCGATCGTCTCGTCCTCGCCGTCGATCGCCCGCAGCGTGTGAGGCATCGCGCGGGCCGCGTCCGCGATGACGAATGCGTCCCTCGCGTCCGTCTTGGCTTCACCCGGGTAGAGGTCGGCGATGCGTCGCATCGTCAGCCCCGGCAGGTAGGCGACCGGGCAGCCCATGTCCCGCGCAACCGCCAGCGGCAGAGCCCCGATCGAGGCGGGCTGATCGACGACGACCAGCACCGTTCCGTGCTTGGCCTGGAGTTTCGCGAACAGCTCCCGGAGCCTGGGCTCGGTGTTGGGCAGCCGCTTGTCGAACGCCTTCTTCCCGGCCGGGGTGACGGCGGTGGCGTGGTGTTCGCCCTTGCCGACGTCCAGGCCGAGGAAGACGTCGATGTCGCCGGTGTCGAGCACGTGCAGGCCCCTCCATCACGCTTTCGTCCGGCCCTGGCAGGGCACCGAGCTGCCACATCCACGTTACGGAGAGCTCTTCCGGCTCCAGTGAAGCCGGTGCTCAAGCCCCTCATCAGCGGTCCGTCGATGCCTCCGGACCCGGTGACACCACCCCCCGGATCATCAACAACAGGAGGGGGAAGCCATGCCGGACCCGACGGCCGGAGGCCCCATTGCGGAGCCACGAAAAAGGTAACGGGGGGGGGGACGAGGGCCGATGGACAACGCCACCGAGGTGTTCCAGCCACTTCAGGCGGACGATCCGACCCAGGTGGCCGGGTACCGCCTCGCCGCCCGGCTCGGTGCGGGTGGCATGGGCCGGGTCTACCTGTCCCACACACAGGGCGGGCGACCGGTGGCGATCAAGGCGGTGCGCCCGGAGCTGGCCGACGACCCGGACTTCCGCCGGCGGTTCCGCCGGGAGATCAAGGCGGCCCGGCGGGTCCGGGGTGCGTACACCGCCGAGTTGATCGACGCCGACGCGGAAGGCGTACCGCCCTGGCTGGCCACGCTGTACGTGCCCGGGCCCTCCCTGGCGGAGGCCGTCGCCCGGCGCGGACCACTGCCGGTGCCCGCCGTGCTGTGGCTGATGGCGGGGGTCGCCGAGGCGCTTCAGGCCATCCACGGTGCCGGAATCGTGCACCGGGACCTGAAACCGTCCAACGTGCTGCTGGCCGCCGACGGGCCGCGCGTGATCGACTTCGGCATCTCGCTGGCCTCCGACGCCACGTCGCACACCGCCACGGGCACCGCCATCGGCACCCCGTCGTTCATGGCGCCCGAGCAGGCGTCCGCGGGGGAGGTCACCGCGGCCAGCGATGTCTTCGCGCTCGGTCAGACGGCGGCGTTCGCGGCGCTGGGCGAGCCGCTGTACGGGGACGGACCCGCCGTCAACGTGCTCTACCGGATCGTGCATTCGGAACCCGACCTGTCCCTCCTTCCCGAGCAGCTGCGTCCGGTCGTCGCCCGGTGTCTGGCGGCCGATCCGGAGGAGCGGGTCACCCCGGCGGAGGTCGTCGCCTGGTGCCGGCAGCGGCTGGGCCGGGACGCCGACGCGGGGGCGGGGCCGTCCGTCTGGCGGGAGGTCGCCGGGCCGGAGGTGACGGTGCCCCCTCCGGTCCCCGATCCCACCCCGGTGCACACGCTGCCGTTGCTCGCCAGGCCTCAGCCGGCCGGAACGGACGCCCGACGGTCCCGCCGCCGGCGCACCGCGCTGGTCACGGGCGCCGTCGTCACGGCGGGCGCGCTGTTGCTGGCGGGCCTGGTCGGCCTGGCGTGGACGGTGATGGACGCGAAGGATCGGCTCGGCCATCGGAACGCGGCCGGACCCTCGGCATCCGGTCCGGCGGCGTCCGCACGCTCGTCGGCGTCCTCACCCGCATCCGTGGCGACCTCGGGAGCGGACGGCCGGGCAGCCGGAGCCGCGCACCCCTCCCAGAGCGCGTCCGGGCCGCCGCGAGCCGTCCCGTACCCCTTCCAGTGGCTGGACGAGAAGAACTCGCTGGACATCGAGGAACCGGTCGAGCGGAAGGACCGCAAGGGGGACGTCCGCTTCGTCTGTGGCGAGACCTGCGCGCTGGAGAGCGACAGCAGCGTGATCGCGATGGTGTACGGCAAGCCGGGAGCCACCCTCGATTCGTGCCGTCTCATCCTCAAGGGCGCCGACAGTCACCGCCTCCCGCTCGCCGCGGCGGCGGCCGGCAGCGAGATCTGCGTCAGGCACCCTTCCGGGGACATCGCGCTGCTGGTGATCCAGGTGAAGTCGACCGCGCTGCCGCAGAGCGGGTCCAGCTTCGTGACCGCGGACATGACGGTCTGGCGGGCGGCCTGAGGCGGGCGTGCCGGAAGGCGTCGCCGCGGAGCTGTCCCGGCCCGTCGACGCGGACGACGAACGCCAGGTGTCGCTCCTCGGTGTCGACCGTGATTGCCTGGAACGCGCCCGGTGTCGACCGTGATTGCCTGGAACGCGCCCGGTGTCGACCGTGATTGCCTGGAACGCGCCCGGTGCCGGGCCGCGATCACCTGGAACGCGCTCGGTGCCGGGCCGCGTTCGCCGCACATCCCTCATCGCTGCGCGCGCTGCCGGACGACGGGACGATGCCGGACGGGCTGATCGGCGCGCACGACCGCGCGTGCCTGTCCGAGGCCGTGGAAGCGTCGCGAGCCCTCTCCTGAAGCCCGCTCAGGTTCCGGCTCCCCGGTCGTCCGCGGGCCGGGGCGCCCGCGGACCGTCCATGGTGGTTCCGTCGGGCCTCCGCCCGAACGCGGCGGCGAGCATAGCGGGGAGGTCGGCCTCCGGAACCGCCGCGCGCACCTCTTCAAGGACCTGAGGGAAGCGGTCGTCCTCGACGGCACCCATGTGCTCCTGGCGCAGTCGGTGGACGACCTCGACGAGTTCGGGGCGCAGCCGCATCCAGGCGCGGGACGTGCGGATCTCCTCCTCGACCTGGTCCATGAACCAGCGCATCACCTCGTACGGCACGTCCAGGTGCCGCCCGGGGTCGAAGCAGACCGTCGGCTCCCGTGCCGGGTCCTCGTCGGGAACGATCGCGGTCACCAGGGCTGGTCGCTCGCCGACGAGCTCCAGTTCCAGGTACCAGGCGTCATCGGGCACGGAGTACAGCACGGTGATCGCATAGGGGGCGCCGCCGGGGTGCGGGACAGACATGACCGCATGCTGTCACGCCGGTCCGGCCACAGGTGCCGGGCGGTTCGGCAGGTGTTGACCCGGCGACGGCACGGGAGCGCGAGGAGGCCGGACTCGGCCGCCCGTCGCTGATCCGGAACGCGCCTGCTCACAGCCGCTCCTGACTGTCCCGTAGCAGTACCCGCACGTCAACGAGCCGCACATGAACGGCCGTTGGAGCGGACAGCGCTGTCCGGAACACAGCCATCGACCTTGCGGATTAGAATTCAGTACTCGTAGACTTCATTGGAGAATGAATAACTCGGGGTGCTGTCAGCGGACGGCGTACCCAAGGAGGGAACATGGAATCGATTGACGCGGGCGTGAAGGCGGCTGCCCCGCCCGGCACTTCGCCCGTCCCGGGATCCCCGGCCAACCCCGCACGCTGGGTGATCCTCGCCGTCACGCTGTCCGCCATCTTCATGCAGATGCTGGACACCACGATCACGATGGTCGCCCTGCCCTCGCTGCAGAGCGACCTCGGCTCGACGTTCGCCGAGATCCAGCTGGTCGTCGCCGTCTACTCGCTCGCCTTCGCGTGCGTCCTGGTGACCGGTGGCCGGCTCGGCGACATCTACGGGCGCCGCAAGATCTTCCTGATCGGCATGCTCGGCTTCACCCTCGCCTCGGCGCTGTGCGGCGCGGCCCCCAGTTCGACCTTCCTGATCGTGTCCCGGGTGCTCCAGGGCATGTGCTCGGGCCTGATGTTCCCTCAGGTGCTGTCGATCATCCAGGTCACGTTCTCGGCCAAGGAACGCCCCAAGGCGCTCGCGATGTACGGCGCTTCGGTGGGACTCGGCACGGTGCTCGGTCCGGTGCTCGGCGGCTGGCTGATCGAGCTGAACATCATGGACACCGACTGGCGGGCCATCTTCTACGTCAACCTGCCGGTCGGCCTGATCGCCCTGCTCCTCGGCCTCGCCAAGATCCCGGAGTCCTCGGGCGGCGGTGCCCGGAGGCTCGACGTCACCGGCGCGATCATCCTCAGCGCCGGACTCTTCAGCCTGATCCTGCCGCTGGTCATCGGGCGTGAACACGACTGGCCCGGCTGGAGCCTGGTGCTCCTCGTGCTGAGTCCGCTCGTGCTCGCCGAGTTCTTCGTGTACGAGAACAAGCTGTCGAAGCTGGCCGACAGGTCACCGCTGGTGCCGAGCGGGCTGTTCAAGGAGCGCTCGTTCACGGTCGGCCTCGTGATCAGTGTGGTGTTCTTCGCGGGCATCCCGTCGTTCTTCATGGTCTTCTTCATGAGCCTGCAGATCGGCTTCGGCTACACCCCGATCTCCGCGGGACTGGTCAGCCTCGGCTTCGCCGCGCTCATCGCGGTCGGTTCGGCCCGTTCGGCGGCCGTCGTGAAGCGGCTCGGCACGAAGACCCTCGCGGTCGGCACCGGCCTGCTGCTCGTCGGCATGTCGGGTGTGATCGGCACCCTGCACTGGGCCGGATCGGACCTGCACGGCTACCAGTTGATCCCCTCGCTGATGGTCGCCGGCCTCGGCGGCGGCTTCTTCCTCGCCCCCTGCACAGGGATCATCCTGGCCGGCATCCGCTCCCGTGAGGCCGGTTCGGCGTCCGGCATGCTCGCCACCGTGCAGCAGGTCGGCATCGCCATCGGCATCGCCGTCGCCGGCATCCTCTTCTACGGACTGCTCGGGTCGAACGCCGACGGCGCCAGTCGGACCGCGCTGCCCGAACTGCGCGCCGATCTCGCCGCGGCCGGACTCTCCGAGGCGCAGCAGACGCAGGTCACCACGGGATTCCGGACCTGCTTCCACGACAAGATGAACCAGAAGGACCTCACCGCCACACCGCCGAGCTGCGCGCGCATCGAGAAGCAGATGGCGAGCGCGCCGGTGCCGGCGCAGACCAAGGCGCAGGTGCAGGCCGCGGTGCTCGGCAAGGCCGTGCCCGAGGCGCGCAAGTCCAACTTCGGCGACAGCTTCGAGCAGGTGGTGTTCTGGCAGATCGGCTGCTTCGGCCTGTCCTGCCTACTCGTTCTCGCCCTCCCGAAGATCCGTCCCGAGGACGTCCAGGACGTGCCCGGGGGAGCCTGACCCGGCCCGGTGCGGAACGACACGCCGCCGGCGGCGGTCGCGACGGGCGCACGCCCGTCGCGACCGGGCGGGCGGCGCCGTCGTGCGCGGCCCTTCGCCCGCCAACTCCTTCCTCCCCTCCCTCCGTTGCTCGTTCTCCCGTTCCCCTTCCTCCCGTTCGTCCCGGCCCCGTGCCGGTCCGCCCTCCAGCACCCGCGCCCGCGCGGTGAAAGGACGAACCGTGTTCTCGGTTCTCGCGCTCGGCGCCGCCTCGGCGCTGGCGTACGCCGGTGCGGCCGTCGCGCAACGGGCGGTGGCCACCACGGCGACCGGACACGGGCGCCGCGCCGCCCTGCGCGGAGCGACCTGGTGGGCGTCACTGGCGCTCAACCTGCTGGGCGCGGCGCTGCACACGGCGGCACTGCGCTTCGGTTCGCTGGTGGCCGTGCAGATGCTCGGTGTGCTCACCCTGGTCGCGGCGCCCCTGCTGTCCGCGCTCGCGCGGCGGCGCCGTACCACCGCGGCCCAGTGCTCCGGCATCGCCTGCGCCGTCGCCGGTGTCGCCGGACTGCTCTTCCTGACCCGGTCCGCACAGGCCAGCCGGACACTGACCCCGGCGCAGACGGCCGGCGTCCTGGGCCTGACCGTCGCCGTGCTCGGGATCTCCGTCGTGGCGGCTGCCACCGCCCGGCGCGGCATCACCACCAGCCTCTGGCACGCGGTGGCCGCGGGGGTGGCGTTCGGCGCGGCCTCGGCGCTCACCCAGACCGCGGTCCTGGAACTGACCCGGGGCGGCGCCCTACGGCTGCCGCTGTCCGCCGTCGCGCTCGCGGCCGGCGTGGCCTGCCTGGCCGTCGCGGGCCTCACACTGTCCCAACTCGCCTACCGGGGCGGCCTGGAGGCGCCGCTGGCCACCCTCACTCTGGTCAACCCCGGTTTCGCCGTGGTCGTCGGGGTCCTGGTCCTGGGGGACCGCTACCCCGGTGGCCTTCCCGCGGCGCCGGCGGGATGTGCCGCGGCGGCCGCCGCCGTACGGGGCGTCCTCGTCCTCGCGCGCACGCACACCGAGGCCGCCGCCCGGGGGCGGCTAGCCCTCCGAGAGCCGGTCGAAGTGCACGTCCACGGCGGGCGCGAACCACTCGACGAGCTCCTCGAAGTCGAGCGAGGCGAGCGGCTCCATCCGCAGGACGTACCGCAGCATCACCAGGCCGGCGAGCTGCGCGGACACCAGTGACGCCAGTGCCTGGGTGCGGTCGCTCCGCTCGGGGACGATCCGCCGCACGCAGGCCGCGAAGCCCTCCTCGATGCGGTCACGGAACGCCTTCGAGGTCGACTCGTCCGACAGTCCGGTGCGATAGATCGCGACCAGCGCGGGCCGCGTCGACTCGTCCTCCCAGTACGACAGGAACGTACGCACGATCCGCTCGCCGCGGCGCTCCAGGACCGGCTCGGCGTCGTCGTCCGTCAGCGGGTCGAAGAGGGCCGACACGTCGAGGCGGGACTGGACGGCGTCCTGGAACACGCCTTCCTTGTTGCTGAAGAAGTGGTGGATGAGGGCCGGGTCGACCTGTGCCTGCTGTGCGATGCCACGCATCGTGGTGCCCGAATAGCCCTTCTCGGCGAAGAGGGCGAGCGCGGCCGACAGGATCTGCTCCTTGGTGCTGCTCTGCCCCGGACGTCGGCCTCCGCCGCGTGAGGACGACCGCCTGCCGCGGGCTGCGTCGCCCGGCTGCGCGTTCGCCTGCGTGGCACAGGGGATCCCGTTTCCGGCGCTCACCAGTCCCCCTTCGGGTATTAATTCATGCGTGTAGGAAATCGACGATATCAGCATCCCACATGGGAAGACCCCCCGGTAGGGAGCATTCCGGCAGGACGCGGCGGTGTCGAGCCCGAATCGCGCGACCGCGCGCGGGCTGGCCGGATCCGATCAGCGGCGGCCCCTTTTCGCGCTCCGCGGCCGTCGCGCGACAAGGAACCGCCGTCCCGGGCCCGTTCGGGCGAGCCTTTGCGGGACGGCGGTTCCTCTGCCCGAATTCCTGCGATCTCCCCGAAGCGTCCGCCTACCGCTCCACGTCGGGCAGTACGGTGGCCCCCCGTGTGAGGACCCGGTGGACCATGTACGGCGCCCGGCGCTTCGCCCACAACAGGACCTTGACCCGCTTCAGCGGGGTGAAGTTGTAGTAGCGGTCGGTGGGATCACCGAAGGCGAACAGCGGCGGCACGAAGGACGCCCTGCGCAACTGGCCGAAAATCCGCTCGGCCGCGACACCGGCCGCCAGCCGGTTGTCGGCCACCTGGCGCGCCAGCCGGTCCATGTCGTCGAACAGGGCGACGAAGCCCGGGTAGACCGGGAACCACAGCCCCGCGCCGCGGTACCGCTCCAACTCCCGCCACCGGTCGGCCCGTCCGGGCGCGGACAGGGCGTCGTTGCGGGCCCGCTTGAGGGAGAGGGCGGCGAACATGGAGTGCAGCAGCCACACTCGGCAGAAGGCGTTCCAGAGCCTGAAGTCGGTGGTCGCGGTGAGTGCCGTACGCAGCAGCCGGTCGCCGTGCTCGATCAGCGCGGCCTGGAAGGACTCCAGGGGCCGGAAGCGCTCCACCGACCAGTCGCCGCTGTCCGCCGCGGCGATGAGGTGCGCGGCGGCCTCGTGGACCAGTTCCGCGGTCAGGGTGACGTCCCGGGACAGTGTGAAGTCGCAGCGGACGGCGGAGCGGTCGAGGACCACGAAACCGTCGCCGGCGGCCGTGTTGGCGCCGTACTGCCACGGCTCGGAACCGGTCCACGCCCGCACCGCGGTGGCCTTTGCGAACTGCCATTCCAGATCCGGGAACTGACGTATCAGCTGCTGGAAGTCCTCCTCGGCGGACGCCGACCGCTGCGGCCACAGCTTGGCGTCGAGACTCACCGCCACGCTGGTCAGCCCGTTCTCGCCGGTGCGGTCGTCGCCGAACGGGACGAGCTGGATCCAGCCGCCCGGGAAGACCACCTGCGTGGTGCCGCCCGTCCAGGGCGTGCCGCCCTCGCCGGGGTCCACCCGCCGCTCCAGCGGACGCACCCCCCGCAGGTGCGCGGTGAGCACCCGCGAGGAATGCCGCAGCGGACGCAGGGCCGGGTCGGGTCCGAGGCGGCGCAGCATCGGCGCGTCGGGGCCCGACATGTCGACCACGAACGCCGCCCCGACCTCGCTGCCGTCGGCCAGCTCGATCGTGAAGTCGCCCGCCTCGCCGCGTACTTCGGTGAAGACCGGGCGGCCCTGCGGAACCTTCGCGCCGTGTCCCGCCGCGAGCCGGTGCACCCAGGCCTCGACGTCGGGCCGGTACAGATGCGACTCGCCGTGCTCGCTGGGGACGTTGAACTGCACCACCTGGTGCGGCCGTACGGGAGCGCCGGGCCGCGCGTACACGAAGCCGATGCTCGACTTGACCCCGGAGGTCCTGCGCACCTCGGCCGGCAACTGCCCGAAGTGGCCTAGGGCGGACAGCTCGGGCACGCCGTAGCGGCGCGCGAGCAGTTCGAAGACCTCCGCGGTGTAGGGGACGGTCGTCTCGCCCGCCGGGGTCGTCGCGTCGTGCGGCGAGTCCACCAGCACCACGTCGATCCCGGCGCGGGCCAGGATCGCGGCGAGCATGCCGCCGCCGAGGTGCGCGCCGAGCACGGCCACGGTGTGCCGCGTCCGGCGGCCGGGGTGCGCGGGGGCGGGCCGCGGCGCCGGACGGGCCGGGGCGTCGGCGCCCGTGGGCGTGCCGGCGCCGGCGGGCTGTGCGGCACCGGTCGGTGCGCTCGCGCCGGCGGGCCGTGCGGCACGGGCCGACGCGTCCGCCGTCCCGCCCGAGGGGCCGGAGGCCGTCGCGTCACCGCCCGTACGGCCGGAGGTCGTCGAGTCACCGCCCGTACGGACCGACGCCGACGCGTCGCCCCTGCGGACGGCGCTCGTTGCGTCACCGCCCTCACGGGCGCCGGTGGTCGACCCGCTGTCCGGGGAGGCGGCGGCCGGCGCCCTGCCGGTCCTTGAGCGGGCGACGGTCGACGCCGTGCCGGTCCTTGTCCGGGCGGCGGCCGTCGCCGGCGTACCGGTCACCGGGTCGGCCCCGCCCGTCCGGATCGCGGGCTCCGCGCCGGCCGTCGGCTCGTAGGGCAGCGCCGATTCGGCCGCACCCACCGCCTCGGCACCCTCCGCCCAGCTCTGGTCCGGCGGCCGGGCCGGGCCCGCCGGGGATGGTCGCTCCGCGCGTTCTTCCTTGGGCATGCGCCGGTCCTTCCTCATGAGTGCCTGCGCAGCCGGGAGCGCAGGAATCCGCCGAGTGCGCCGGCCACCACGGGGCCGGTGTCCGCGGCCGCGGAGCCGCGGCGGGCCCAGTGCATGGTGCGGATCATGCGGGCCGGATTGGGGTTGTAGAACCGGTTCGCCGGGTCGTGCAGACCGAACGGCGGCGGCGCGTAGCCGTCGTCCTGCAACAGGTCGAACAGCTCGCCGGTGGCCCGGTCCGGAGTCATCAGACCGGCCTCGACGTCCCGGCAGGCCGCCCACGCGGCATCGGTGATCTTGTTGAAGCCGACGCTCGCGGGGAACAGTGCCCCCGGGTGCGGCTGCGCCTCCAACTCCCGCCAGATCATCGGGTCCTTGGAGCGCTGGAAGCGTACGAGCGCGTCCTGCGCGTTGAGCGTGCCCAGCACCGTGCCGAGCGCCCACATACGAAACGTGGCGTTCCACATCCCGTAGTCCCGGAACGACGTGAACGAGGAGGCGACCACTTCGTCGTGGGCGCGCACGAGACCCTGCTGGAGCGTCTCGATGTGCCCGAACCGTTCGGCGGAGAAGTCGTCGTCCTTCGCCGCCTCGATCAGCCGCCAGGCCAGCGAGTTGACCACGTCGGTGGTGTTCGTCAGTCCGCGCGAGTACAGCGCGTCCACGAAGCCCGCGGCGTGCGAGGTCAGACAGAAGCGGTCGCCGACGACCTGGTGCGAGGAGTACTGCAGACGCCCGGTGGACACCCACGGGCGGGCGGCCTTGGCGTGCCTGAACTGCGGGGCGATGTCCGGGAACCGCTCCAGGAACTGCGCGAACTCCTGCTCCGCCGGCAGATCCGTCTTCGGGTGCTTGCGCGGGTCCAGGGTCAGGCCGACGCTGCACAGCCGGTTGGTGGCGCCGCGGTGGTTGTCGAACGGGATGACCCACACCCAGCCTCCGTCGAAGACATGGTGCAGGGTGCCCTGGTGCCACGGACTTGGGTTGTCGTGCGCCCGGCCGGCCGGGCAGTCGTCGTACGGCCGCACCCCGATCATGTGCGTGAAGAGGGTGCGCGAGTGCGTGCGCTGCTGCGGCACCTCGTCACGCAGTCCGAACTTCCGTGCCAGCGGCGAGTTGTGGCCGCCCGCGTCGACGACGTAGCGGGCGCGGATCGAGGGCCCGCCGTCCACGGCGAGCGTGACGCCCGAGCCGTCCACCTCGACCTCGGACACCCGGGTGCCGAGCCGCGGCACCGCGCCGTAGCGCACGGCCACGTTGAACATGTACGAGTCGACGTCCTGGCGGAACATGTGGGACTCGGTGGACAGCGCCACCGGGATGACGAACTGGTTGATCTCGTCGGCGACCTGCTTCTCGCCCTCGCGGTGGTAGACGAAGCCGAAGTTGCGCTTCTGGCCGGAGTTCGAGGACACCTTGGAGCGCATCGTCGAGAAGTGGCTCAGATGCGCGATCTCCGGCACTCCGTAGCGGGCGGCGAGGATGCGCAGCATCACGGACGTGTACGGGATCGTGGACTCGCCCACCGCGAAGCGCGGGTGGGTGCCGGCGTCGATCAGGACCGTCTTCACCCCGTTGCGGCTCAGGATGGCAGCGAGGATGGAGCCGGCGATTCCGGCGCCCAGGACGGCGACGTCGTGGACGGCCTTGTCGGGCGAGTCGGACGCGGGCAGCGGTTGCATGATGCTCGTTCCTCCAGGGGTCGGGGCGGAGTGGTGGTACGGGAGGGTCCGGGGCGCGCGGCACGTGCCGCGCACCCCGGACCCAGGGGTGTCATGCCGGGTCCGTCGGCCGGCTGCCGGCCGGGAACTTCTCCTCGATCAGCTCGTGGAGGAAGGAGCCCCAGTGGATGCCGGGGCAGGCGAAGAAGTCGCGGCTGTTGATCTCCAGGCCGAGGTCGTCGCGGCACCGGCTGATCAGCTCCATCACCATGAGGCTGTCCAGGCCCATGTCGGCGAGCCGGGTGTCCTCGCTGAGGCTGTCGAGCTCCAGGCGCAGGATCTCCGACAGCTGCACGCGGATGTACTCGTTGAGCTCGGCCAGCCGCTCGGTGCGGCTCAGACCGATCAACCGGGCCGTCAGCGGCCCGAGTTCGGAGTCGTCCGCCCGGCCCGCGGCGGGCGCGCTGCGGACCTCGCCGAGCATGGGCCGCTCCCGGCGCGCCTCCATCAGGTCGCGGAACAGCGTCCAGTCCGCGGAGCACACGGTGCGGTGCGCGACGCCGTCGACCACGGCCTCGCCGAGCAGCTCCAGCGCGTGGTCGGGGTTGAGCTGGTGCAGCCCGATGGAGCGCAGGAACGCCATCACCGAGTCGTCCGCGAGCCCGGACCTGGCGGCCCACGGCCCCCAGCTCACCGTCGTGGCGGTCAGTCCCCGCAGCTGCCGGAAGTGGGCGAAGGAGTCGAGGAAGGCGTTGGCGGCGGAGTACGCCGCCAGGTGCTGCGAGCCCCACACCGAGGCGATCGAGGAGAAGGAGACGAACAGGTCCAGTTCCTGGTCGACGGTGGCGTTGTGCAGCGCCCAGGTGCCGTCCACCTTCGCGTGCAGGCAGCGGTCGTAGGTGTCCGGGTCGCTCTCCCGCAGGAACTGCGGCTCCGACAGGCCGGCCGCGTGCACCACACCACGCAACGGGCGGCCCGCCAGGCCGAGTTGGTCGGTCAGCGAGCGCAGCGCCGTCTCGTCGGCGGCGTCCAGCGCCACCACCCGTACGTCCGCGCCCTGGGCCTCGATACGGCGCACTCCGGCGATCCGGGACGCGGTGGTGTCGTCGTGCTGCGGGTCGTCCCAGGCCGCGCGGTCCGGCAGGCCCGACCGTCCGGCCAGGACGACGGTGCCCGCGCCGTTGCGGGCCAGCCACTCGCCCATCAGCAGGCCGAGGCTGCCGAGTCCGCCGGTGACGAGATAGCTCCCGAGGTCGCTCAGCTGCGGGGTCGGCCGGGGCGTGTCCTCGTCGCCCGAGCCGGCCGCCACCAGCCGGGGCACCAGCACGGTGCCGCCGCGCCGGGCCGTCAGATCCTCGGCGCTGCGGGTCGCGACGAGGTCAGCGATCCGCGCCGCCTCGTCCGCCTCTCCGGCCGGGTCCAGGTCGAGCAGTCCGCCCCACAGCTCCGGGTGTTCGAGCGCGGCCACCTTGCCCAGACCCCACAGCGGAGCAGCCGGCAGACAGATCTCCTGCTGCCCGGTGCCGGTCCACTGGGCGCCGCGTGTCACCACCCACAGCCGCGTGGCCGCCTCGTCGAGGGCGAGCTGCCGGGCGGCGGCCAGAAAGACGTGCTCCGCCGCGGCCCGTGCCTGTCCCACGGACTCGGCGTCGTACCCGGTCAGCGGGAGTTCGAGGCCGCTGAGCAGGACCAGATGCCCGTACGGACGGCCCGCGTCCAGCGCCTGGAGCACCGCCTCGGCCGACGGCTCGGACTGCGCCACCACCGCGCCGCGCAGCGTCAGTTGCTTCGCCACCGCTTCCATCAGACCGGTGTCCGCGCGGTCCGAGCCGACCAGCAGCACCCGCTCGTCGCGCAGACTCCCCTCGGCGAACGCCTCCGGGGCCGCGGGCCGCCAGACCTGCTCCCACACCGTCTCCTCGCGAGCGGTGCGCGGCACGTCCGGCGCGGGCTGCGTCGACGACCGCAGATGGACGTCCCGCATCATGATCAGCACGCTGCCGTCGGATCCCAGGATCTCCAGGCCGCCGCGCAGCTCACCGTCCTCCCCGGACGGGTCCAGCCAGCCGTGGACGTAACGCCGGGTGCCCTCGGGCACCGCCGTGGGCACCGGGGTGCCGCCCGGCCGCGGGGCGTTCTCGGACTGGCGCAGCAGGCCCAGCGTCAGGTCGAGCAGGGCGCCGCGGGGCAGGTCCTCGGCGGCACGGTTGACCTCGGCGAGCACCTCGCCGGGTCCCTGGTACACCTCGTTGAGGACCGGCTCGGCCCAGTCGGGCACCGTGATGTCGGCGGGGTCGACCGGCACGCACCGGGCCCGTACGGCGTCGAGGTCGCCGTCGGCGCGCCGAGTGTCCGTGGGACGGCGCACCAGCACACCGCGGGCGTGCAGGCGCCAGCTGCCGCTCTCCACCGAGTCGACGCCCTGCCGGGAGAAGCAGAGGAACAGCGAGCGGCCCTCGTCGTCCTGCGGCAGCACGTAGACCCGTATGCGGGCGGGGCGGTGCTCCGGGTCGAGGAGCAGCGGCTCACCGACCACGAAACGGTCCACGAGGCGGGGCTGCGCGCCGGGCAGCTTCGCCGCGCCCGCCAGCGCCCAGTGGCAGAAGCCGCCCGCCGACACGGACCGCCGGCCGTCCGGGCCCGTCTGCACGAACACGTCGGACAGGTCGTCCAGCTGGGGCGAGAAGGTGGGCGCGCCGGACAGCAGATGGCCCTCGAAGAGCGCCCCCGGCGCGTCGTCGGCCGCGAACTCCGGTGCGTCGCCCGGCGCGTCGTCGTTGAACCAGTACCGCTCGCGCTGCCACGGATAGCTGGGCAGCGAGGTGCGGCGCGGCTTCTCGTCGCGGTGCACCGCGTTCCAGTCGACCGGCACACCGCGGTGGTGCAGCGCGCCCAGCGCCTGGCCCACGATGTGCGCGTCCTCGCGGTCACGGCGCAGCGACGGGATCCAGCCGACCCCGTCCTCGGGCAGGCAGCGCGCGCCCAGACCGAGGAGCACCGGCGCCGGGCCGAGTTCGAGGAATGTGCGGCAGCCCGTCTCGTACAGGGTGGTGACGCCCGCGTAGAAGCGCACGGGCGCCAGCACGTGCTCGGACCAGTAGGCGGGGCGCAGCTGTTCGGGCCCCCACTCGCGGCCCGTCACGTTCGAGATGATCGGGTACTTGGGCTGATGGAAGGTCAGCGTCTCGGTGACCTTGCGGAACTCGTCGATCATCGGCGCCATCAGCGGGGAGTGGAACGCGTGCGAGACGACGAGCCTGCGGTGCTTCACGCCCCGGTCCGCCAGCACCTCGACGACCCGGGCGACCTCGTCCTCGGGGCCCGACAGGACCACGTCCGTCGGGCCGTTGACCGCCGCCACCGCGACCGAAGGCACCGGGCCCGCCTCGGCGATCGCCGCGCGCACGGTCTCCTCGTCGCAGACCAGGGTCTCCATCACACCGCCCGTGGGCAGGGCCTCCATGAGCCGGGCGCGGGCCGTGACCAGCCGCGCGGCGTCGTCGAGCGAGTGCACCCCGGCGACGCACGCCGCCGTGATCTCGCCCAGGCTGTGCCCGATCAGCGCGGTCGGCCGCACCCCCCACGACTCCCACATCTTCGCCAGCGCGTACTCCACGGCGAACAGCGCGGGCTGGGTGAAACCCGTCCGGTCGATGCGCTCGCCGTCGGACAGGACCGGGCCGAGAGGCTCGTCCAGATGGTGGTCGAGAGCCTCGACCACCTGGGCCAGGGCGTCCGCGAAGACCGGCTCCGCCGCCGCGAGGGAGGAGGCCATCCCGGCGTACTGCGAGCCCTGCCCGGTGAACATCCAGCCGAGCCGACGGGCCTTGGCGCCCGACGGACCGTGCGCCGTGACCTGGTCGGCCCGCTCACCGGCGGCGAACGCGGCCAGCCCCGCGGCGAGTTGACCGCGATCGCCGGTCACGCTGAGGCCGTGCTTCATCCGGGCCCGCCCGATGTGCGACGAGTAGCAGATGTCCGACAGGGTCCGCGGGTCCGCCTCCCGCACCCGCTCCTCGTACACGCCCGCCATCGCGCGGAGCGCCTCCGGGCTGTTGGCGCTCAGCGTGAGCAGTCCCACCTCGCGCGGGGTGCCCTCGCGGGGAGCGGGCCGGGGCGCCTCGCCGAGCACGGTGTGCGCGTTGGTGCCGCTGGCCCCGAAGCTGCTCACCCCGGCGATCCTCGGCCCGTCCGGCCAGACGGTGTCCTCCGCGGTCACCTTCAGATTGATGGCGTCCCAGGGGACCTGCGGGTTGGGGTCCTTGAGGTGCAGATGCCGGGGCAGCGTGTCGTGCTGGAGGGCGAGGACGACCTTCAGCAGGCCCGCCGCTCCCGCGGCCGGCTCCAGATGGCCGATGTTCGTCTTCACCGAGCCGACGAGCAGCGGACGGTCGGCCGCGCGCCCGGTGCTGGTGACCGCGTTCAGCGCCTTGAGCTCGATCGGGTCGCCCAGCTGGGTGCCGGTGCCGTGCGCCTCGACATAGGTCAGCTCGGCGGGGGAGACCCCCGCGTCCTTCAGGGCGGAGGTGATGACGTTCTGCTGCGCGGCCGGGTTGGGGACCGTCAGACCACTGCTGCGTCCGTCGTGCTCCGTCGCCACGCCGCGCACCACCGCGAGGACGCGGTCCCCGGCGGCCTCCGCCTCGCTCAGCCGCTTCAGCACGAACAGCGCGCCGCCCTCACCGCGCGCGTACCCGTCGGCGGAGGCGTCGAACGTCTTGCACCGTCCGTCCGGCGACAGCGCCCGCAACTTGCTCACCAGGACGAATCCGTACGGCGACAGCATCAGGTTCACGCCGCCGACCAGCGCCATGTCGCAGGCGCCCGAACGCAGCGACAGCACGGCCTGCTCCAGCGCCACCAGCGACGACGAGCACGCCGTGTCGATCACCATGCTGGGACCCTGGAACCCGAACGTGTAGGAGATCCGTCCGGCCAGGAAGCTCGGCTCGCCGATCAGCTGGTAGGCGTCGACGTCCGCCATCGAGCCCTTCTGCTGCCGCATCCGTACGTAGTCGCTGGTACTCGCGCCGAGGAACACGCCGACCCGGCTGCCCTCCAGCTCGCTCGGCGGCAGGCAGGCGTTCTCCATGGCCTCCCAGGCCAGTTCCAGCACCAGCCGCTGCTGCGGGTCCATGCCCGCCGCCTCCCGCGGCGAGATCCCGAACACGGTCGGATCGAAGGTGTCCACCGGACCGTCGAGGAAGTTCCCCGACAGCGTGTACGCGGTGCCCGGGTGGTCCGGGTCCGGGTTGTAGAACCCCGCGACGGAGTGCCGTTCCTCGGGGAACTGGGACGTCGAGTCACGGCCCTCGGCCAGCGACTCCCAGAACGCCTCGGGCGTCGCGCCGCCCGGCAGCCGGCAGGACAGACCGATCACGGCCAGCGGCTGTGGCTGCTGGAGCTCCTGAACCCGCGCGCGCAGACTGCGGATCGTGCCGAGGGAGTCCTTGAGCCGACCGCGGAGGACCTCCTGGCTCGGCTGCTCGGCTTGGCTCTTCGTCATCAGTTCTCCTCAAATCCAAGCGCCCGTGAGTCGGAGATCTCCGCCTCCAGCTGGCGTAGCAGTTCGTCGTCGTCGAGGTCGTCCAGGTCGTCGGCGGGCTCGGCACCGTCCTCGTCGACCGCGACCGGATCGGCGGCCGCGTCGTCGGAGCCGGCGGCCGGGAGGCCGAGCTGCTCCAGCAGGTGCGCGGTGAGCGCCAGCGCCGTCGGGTGCTCGAAGGCGACCGTCGAGGACAGCTCGGTCTCCAGCTCCCGGGACAGCCGCAGCCGCAGCGTCAGCGACATCACCGAGTCCATGCCGAGCTCGAAGAAGCCCTGGTCGGCGCGGAGATCGTCCTCCGCGAGCCCGAGCACCGCGGCGACCTGCGCGCACACCCAGTCGAGCATCCGGTCCCGGCGCTGCCCGGGATCCAGGCCCCGCAGCCCGGCCACGAACTCGGTGCCGCCGGTCTGCCGCGCCGCCCCCAGGACGGTGCGGAACAGCTCCCGGTGCGGGGCGTCGGCGAGCGCGCTCCCGAACAGCTCCCAGTCCACGTCGGCCACGCAGGCGTGCACCGTGTGGTCCCAGACCAGCAGGTCGAGGGCGGTGACCAGGTCCCGCTCCCGCAGCGGGGCGACCCCGCTGGACTTCAGCAGTAAAGTCGTCCGTTCGTCGAGGAGTTGGCTGCCTTCGAGGGGCATCAGCTCCACGTGCGCCACCGGCAGTCCCGAGGCCCTGCGGCGCGCGGCCAGCGCCCGCAGCGACCAGTCGGAGGGTGCCGCGGCGCCCGTCACGGCGCCGCCCCACGTGCCCGGAACGGACCCCAGCAGGACGAACAGACGCACCGGGTCCTTCGCGGTGAGCCGGTGCAGGAGCTCGGCCGTCTCCGCGCGGTTCCACTCCGCCCGCAGCGCGGCCTCGGTGGTCTCCTCCAGCGGGGTCGCCAGTTCCGGAGCCGCCGCGCACACCACACCTGCGATCCCGGTGTCGGCACGCAACTCCTCGACCAACGAGGCCAGTTCCTCGCGAGCGCCGCGGGTACGGACCGCGCGGACCTCGGCGCCCGCGGCGCGCCACCCGGCGATCCGGTCGTCGACCGGGAGCCGCTCGGCCTGCTCGGGCTCGGTGTCCGCGAGCACGATCCGCCGGGCGCCCGCGCCGACCAGCCAGTCCACCACCGGGGGCAGCAGGGCGCCGCCCGCACCGGTCACCAGATGCCAGCGCTCCGCGGACAGCGGCCGCCTGCCGGGCCGGTCGGGCACGTCGGCCCGCACCAGCGCGCCCACCTGGACGGAGGAGTGCTCGACGCGGACGTGCTCGTCGCCCGGCGCGCACAGCAGCCGTGTCACCAGGGCCCGCAGTTCCTCCGCACTGCCGCGGCTCAGGTCGACGTGGCCGCCCCAGGCCTCGGGGCGGGTCATCGCCAGGGTCCGGCCGAGCCCGGCGTGCGCGCCCTGGTTCCCGTCGGGGAAGCCCTCGTGACCGGCCGGCAGCAGGGCCTGCCGGGTGACCAGCCACAGGCGGGGCGGGGTCCCCTCGGCCTCGGCCAGGGCGGCGGTCAGCGCGGTGGTGACGCGCCACCCGTCCGGCCGGGAGTCGAGGTCCTCCAGCGGCCACAGGTCGCAGATGCCCGTGGTCCCCTCGTTCGCGTGCACCGCGAGAAACGTCCGCCACGCGTCCCGGTCGGTGGGATCGACGACGAGACCCGCTTCGCCGGGTACGTCGGCGGAACGCACCCGGCGCACCTCGCAGCCCGCCGCCCGCAGCCCGTCGGCGACGACGCCCGCCAGATGTTCGGTGTCACCGCACACCAGCCAACGTGTCGCGGGCGCGGCCTGCGCGCCGTCACGGCCGGCCGGCCGCTGGCCCGCGGGGTGCCACACCATCCGGTACAGCAGGTCGGCGACCCGGTCCCGGTCCGCGTCGGCCGCGGCAGGCTCGGTCGGGCCCGCCAGGCGCAGCCCGGCCAGCTCCACGACGGCACGTCCGGCCGCGTCGAGGACGGCCACATCGGCCTCGGGCCGCCCGTCCGTGCCGGCCCGGACCTGTCCCCGCAACAGCCGTACGGTGCCCTCCACGGCGGCGCGGACCCGGACCGACGCGATGGCGGCGGGCAGCGGTTCGCCGTCCCCTCCCGCGTCGCCGCCGGCGCCGTCCGCGATCAGATGCAGCGCCAGCCGCAGCAGTTCGGCGGGCAGCCGGTGCCGGGAGGCGCCGTCCGCCAGTTCCACGGTGACGTCCGCGCCGCCCCGGCCGCTGCCGGCCGCCCGCACCCCGAGCGCGGGGAAGCGCTCGGCCAGCGTGGCCCTGAGGGGTTCGTCGTCGGCGAGCGCCGACGGATCGGGAGCGCTCGCGGCGGGCCCGTGCGACCCGTCGGTCGACGCGGTCAGCGCGGGCCCGTCGCCGTCGCCGTCACCGGACAGCCGGCGCAGCACGACCGTGCCCTGACGGGTGTCGACGACGGCCTGGAGACCGGCACGACCGTCCTCGTCCGCTCGCGGCGGCGTGCCGAACCGCACGTCGTGGAGCACCGGCGCGGGTGAGCCCGTCGCCGCGGCCCCGGCGAGGGCGGCCTCCAGGAGTGCGGGCGCCGAGACCGTCGTACCGGCTCCGGCGCCGCTGACCTGCCACGGGCTGCGGGTGCCGTCGACCGTCACCGGGAGCAGCGCCGTCCACGGCGCGGTCGTCGGCCGGACCGGTGCGCCGACGAGGGAGCCCGAACCGCCGGCACGGTCCACGGGCGTGTCCTGCAGCCAGTGCTCCTTGCGCTGCCACGGATAGCCGGGCAGGTCCACCACCGCGCGGCCCGGGCCGGCGAACGCCGCCCAGTCGACCGGGACGCCCTGCGCGTGCAGCGTGCCCAACGAGCCCAGCAGCGTGCCCACTTCGTCCTCGTCACGGACGAGGGAGGGCAGCACCACGGGCTGTGCCACACCGGCGGCCCGCAACGACTCCTCGGTGCCGGAGACCAGCACGGGATGCGGGGACACCTCCACGAACACCCGGTCCTGCGGGTCCTCCACCGCGCTCACCGCGTCCTGGAAGAGCACGGTGTTGCGCAGATTGCGGCCCCAGTACTCGGCGGTGAGCGCGGATCCCGCCACCTCGCGGCCCTCGACGGAGGAGTAGAACGGGACGCGGGCCTCGGCGGGCACCAGATCCGCGAGCCCCGCCACCAGCCGCTCACGTAGCGGCTCCATCAGCGGCGAGTGCGGCGCCACCGGCACCTTGACCCGGCGGACGAACACGTTCGCCTCGGTGAGCTCCTCGGCCAGCTCCTCCAGGGCGTCGACGTCGCCCGCGACGACCGTGGTGCGCGGCCCGTTGATCGTGGCGACGCCCAGCTTGTCCTCGTACAGCACCAGATACGGCGCCAGTTCCGCACGGGGCAGCCCGACGACGATCGAACCGCCGGTGCCCACCAGCGTGTCGAGGAGCCGCGAGCGCAGGCACAGGATCTCCGCGGCCTGCGCCAGGGTCAGCGCCCCGGCGGCCCAGGCGGCGGCCACCTCGCCCATGCTGTGCCCGACGACCGCCTCGGGCACCACACCCCAGCTGCGCCACAGGGCGACCAGGCCGACCTGCACGGTGAAGATGAGTTCCTGCGGGATGCCTTCGTCGAAGGGGCGGCTGTCCGGCTCGCCGCGCAGCGAGGCCAGCGGGGACCAGGCGATCCACTTCCGCATCTCCTCCTCGCAGGCCAGCACCGCGTCCCGGAACACCGGCTCGCTCTCGAGGAGCCGGCGGCCCATGCCCGCCCACTGGGAGCCGAAGCCGGAGAAGACGAACACACAGGAGCGCTCCAGCTCGGCTGTGCCCGTGAGGACCTGGGCGTGCTCCTCGCCCTTGCTCAGGGCGCGCAGCGCGGACCGGACGCCGACCACGTCCCGGCCGACCACGACGGCCCGGTGGTCGAGGTGACTGCGGCGCGCCGACGCCGTGTACGACAGGTCGGCGAGGGCGGTCGCGTCGCCCGGCTCCAGCAGCGCGAGGTACTGCTTCGCGGCGGCCGGCAGCGCCGCCTCCTGCGCGGCGGACAGCGGCAGCGCGAAGCGTGCCGGGGGCTCGCCGCCGCTCTCCGCGGCCGTCGGTGCCTGGGCGACCAGGACGTGCGCGTTGGTCCCGGTGAACCCGAAGGAGCTCACCCCGGCGACCCGGCGCCGGCCGTCCTCGGGCCACGCCTCCATGCCCTCGGCGATCTCCAGGCCCAGCCGCTCCCAGGCGACCTGCCGCGTCGGCGTGGTGCTCACCCCGATGTGCGGCGCGATCCGGTCGTGATGCACCGACAGGACCGCCTTGATGAGCCCGGCCATGCCGGCCGAGGCCTCCAGATGCCCGATGTTGGGCTTGGCGGAGCCGACCAGGAGCGGGGCGCCGTCGGCCCCCTCGGGGCGCAGCGCCTGGGCGAGCGCCCGCAGTTCGACGGGATCGCCCAGCGGTGTGCCGGTGCCGTGCGCCTCGGCGTAGCCGACGTCGCGTCCGGTCAGTCCCGCCTGGCTCAGGGCCTGTTCGATCAGCGCGCGCTGCGCCGTGCCGTTCGGCACGGTCAGCCCGCTGCTCGCCCCGTCCTGGTTCACCGCGCTGCCGGGCAGCACGGCGTAGATCCGGTCGCCGTCGGCGAGGGCGGTCGACAGCCGTTTCAGGACGATCGCACCGGACCCCTCGCCGCGCAGATAGCCGTCGGCCGCCTCGTCGAACGTACGGCAGTGGCCGCTGGGGGAGAGGGCGCCGCCGGCCGACACGGCGACCGGGATCACCGGACTGAGGATCACGTTGACGCCACCGGCCACCGCGAGGTCGCTCTCGCCCTGGCGCAGGCTCTGCATGGCCAGGTGCACGGCGGTGAGCGAGGACGAGCAGGCGGTGTCCACGGCCATGCTCGGCCCGGTCAGGCCCAGGAAGTAGGAGAGCCGTCCGGACGCTCCGGCGAAGGAGTTCCCGGTGCCGTAGTAGAGGTCGACGTCCTGGAGCCGGCTGCCGACGTGCTGCGCGTGGTCCGAGCTGTTCATGCCGACGAACACACCCGTCGCCGAACCGCGCAGCCGGTCACGGGTCGCGCCGGCGTCCTCCAGCGCCTCGTAGGCCACTTCGAGGAACAGCCGGTGCTGCGGGTCGAGGCTGCGCGCCTCGCGCGGCGAGACCCGGAAGAACGCCGCGTCGAAGCCGCGCACGTCGTCGAGGTACCCGCCGCGCAGCGAGGTCATCGTGCCGGGCGTCCACGGCCCGTCCGACAGGAAGGCCTGGCCGTCCCAGCGGTCCGCGGGCACGTCGCGGATGACCTCGCGGCCGTCGAGCAGGAGCCGCCAGTAGTCCCGCACCGTGGGGCTGCCGGGGAACCGGCAGCTCATGCCGACCACCGCGATCGGGTCGTCGGCGGGCGCGGGCGCGCCGGCCTGCTGGGTCTGTGTCCGGTCGGTCGCGGCGAGCTCCGCGGAGGACGGCCGCGGAGCCTTCTTCGCGAGCACCTGCGGCAGCAGATGGTCGACCAGCTCGTCCAGGCAGGGGCGTTCGAAGGGGGTCGACAGCGGGATGTCCAGGCCGACCCGCATCCCCAGGCGGTCCACGAACTCCACGATGCTCAGCGAGTCCAGACCGAGGTCGGCGAAGCCGCGCCGGGGCGGGATGCGCCGGCCCGGGTCCTGGCCGAGGGTCTCCGCGAGCACCTCGGACGTCGTCCGCATCAGGGTCCTGCGTTCGCGGTCGGCGCTCGCCGCGTCCGGTGCGGGGTCGGGCGCCGCGGCGTCCCGGGTGCTCCCGGCCTCCGTCGTGGCCGGGCCGGTTCCGGTCCCGTCCGCCACCGCTCCCGCCGGGGGATGGTACGGGGCGGTGACGGACGAGGCGGCTTCCCGGTCGGCCCCGAGGGGGGTGGGGGCGGCGACCGGGGCGGTGCCGCCGGAACCGAGGGGCTCCGGCGGGTTCGTGGCGGTGTCTTCGGGCGTGACGCCGAGGTCGAGTTGGCGCGCGGGCCCGAGCGGCCTGCCCGAGGGGTCCAGCAGTTGCACGGCGAGCCGGGCGGGGGCGGCCTGTGCGTCGGGCCGCGCGGCCGGTGCGTACTGGGTGCCGGGGGTCACGTCGGGCAGCCAGAACGACTCGTGCTGCCAGGGGTGCCGGGGCAGCTCCGTGAGCCGGCCCGGGACGAGGTCCGCCCAGCGGACGTCGGCGCCGGCGCAGTGCAGGGCGGCGAGCGAGGACAGCATCGTCGCCGTGCCGTCGGTGTCCCTGCGCAGCGAACCGACCGCGACGCCCTGGCGCCGCAGCGACGTGAGGGCCTCGGTCAGCGGGCGTACGAGCGTGGGGTGCGGGCCGATCTCGACGAAGTCCGCGCCGCGGTCGTTCAGGAGGGTGCGCACGGCGGGCCAGAAGCGGACCGGGCGGAGCACGTTGGCGGCCCAGTAGGCCGCGTCCAGCGTGGCCGGAGGTTCATCGGGCCACACGGTGGACACGAACGCCTCGGGCCGATCGGCCGTCAAGTCGCCCAGTTCCGCGCGCAGTTCCTCCGCGAACGGCGCCATGGCCGGGCTGTGGAACGCGTAGTCGCCAGGCACGAAGCGGGCCGGGACGGACCGCTCGCGCAGCAGCGAGGCGATCGCCGTCAGATCGTCCTCGGAACCGGCGAGCACGGTGGCGCCCGGCCCGTTGACCGTGGCGACCGTGACCGCGCGGCCGGTCCCGGCGGCGGCCTCGGCCGCCTCCTCCTCGGAGAGTGCCACCGCGAGCATCCGCCCGGTGCCCGCGGCGGCGGCCATGATGCGCCCGCGCCGCACGGCCAGGTCGAGCGCCGTGGGCAGGTCGAGGGCGCCGGTGAAACAGGCGGCCGAGATCTCGCCGAGGCTGTGCCCGACGACCTTGGTCGGTTCCACGCCGCGCGAGCGCCACACCTCGGCCAGGGCCAACTGGACCGCCACGACCGCCGGTTGCGCCAGCTCGGTGGCGGAGAGATCGCTGTCGCCGAGCAGTCGGCGCAGGCCGGGCAGCCCCAGTTCGCGCAGGACGGCGTCGCCGCGTTCCAGACCCGCCGCGGCGACCGGATCGCGGTCCCACAGGTCCAGGCCCATGCCGCGCCACTGCGAGCCCTGCCCGGAGAAGACGAACACGGTGTGGTGGCGGCGCCGGGACTCCGCGGTGCCGGTGACGGTGCGCTCGTCCGGGGCGCCCTGGGCCAGGTCGAGCAGCGAGGCGCGCAGCTCGTGCGCGTCCGCGCCGATCACGGTGGCCCGTGCCTCGTGGTGGGTGCGGCGCACGGCCGCGGTGTGCAGCACGTCGGCCAGCGGCTGCGGACCGTCGAGGGTCTCGGCGAGGTCCCGTGCGCGTGCCTGGAGGGCGGCCTCCGTGGAGCCGGAGAGCAGCAGCACCCGGGGGCCGTCCTGCGGGGGAGCGGCGGACTCGGGCGCGGGGGCCGGGGGCGCGGACAGCAGCAGGTGGGCGTTGGTGCCGCTGAGGCCGAAGGCGCTGACACCGAACAGCGTGCCCGCGTCCTCGTCCAGCGGCCGGGCCTCGGCACAGACGCTCAGCGGGCCGTCGTTCCAGGGGATGGCGGGGTTGGGCGTGCCGAGGTGCAGCTGCGGCGGTATCACCCGGTGCCGCGCGGTCAGTACGGTCTTGATCAGCGCGGCCACGCCGGCGGCCGCGTCGGTGTGCCCGAAGTTGGCCTTGTGCGAGCCGATGTGGAGCTTGTGACCGGGGTCGCGGCCGGGCCCGAACACCTCGGACAGGGCGAAGGCCTCGATCGGGTCGCCGAGCGGCGTGCCCGTGCCGTGGGCCTCGACGAAGGCGACCTCGTCGGGGGTGGCGTCCGCGCGCAGCAGCGCCTCCCGCAGCAGCGCCTCCTGCGCGGAGGCGTTGGGCACGGTCAGGCCGGCGCTGCGGCCGTCGTGGTTGAAGGCGCTGCCCCGGATGACCGCGAGCACCCGGTCGCCGTCGGCGAGCGCGTCGTCGAGCCGCTTGAGCACGACGACGCCGCAGCCCTCGCCGCGGACGATGCCGTCCGCGTCGGCGGCGAACGGCTTGCACCGTCCGGTGGGCGACAGGGCCTGCACCTTGCTCATGAAGATGGACAGTTCGGGGGCGGCGAGGACGTTCACACCGCCGGCGAGCGCCGTGTCCGCCTCGCCGCTCGCGAGCGCCCGGCAGGCCAGGTGCACGGCCACCAGGGACGAGGAGCATGCGGTGTTCACGGCGAGCGCCGGCCCGTGCAGCCCCAGCGTGTAGGCGACGCGGCCCGGCGCGAAGCTGAACTCCTTGCCGCTCGCGTAGTACGGGTCGATGGCCTTCACACCGCGCGTCTTGGAGTGCAGCAGGGTGTAGTCCATGCCCAGCATGCCGAAGAAGACGCCGGTGCGGGAGCCGGCGAGCTGCGGCTTGGTGAGCCCCGCGTGCTCCAGGGCCTCCCAGGAGACTTCGAGCAGGAGCCGCTGTTGCGGGTCCATCTCGCGTGCCTCGCGGAACGAGATGCCGAAGAAGTCGGCGTCGAATTGGTCGAGCCCCGGCAGCACTCCCGCGTAGCGGCAGTAGCCGGTGCCCGGCGCGGACCCGTCCTCACTGATGTACTCGGGTCCCCAGCGTTCGGGCGGGATCTCCCCGATGACGTCGACGCCGTCCCTCAGGACGCGCCAGAAGGACTCGGGACCGTCCACCCCGCCCGGGTAACGGCACCCGATGCCGACAAGGGCTATGGCCGGATCGGTGGTGATTCCGTTGCGGGCGGGCATGGCTGATCCCCCTCCGGGAGTGCGACAGACAGTGGGTGCGGACGAGGTCCGGGGCCGGGTGGCGGGAGGGGCGTCCACGCCACCCGGGTCGTGCCCGGCAGCGGTCGGCTGCCGTGGTGCCTGCCGGCCGGGACGGGGCCGGTCGGGCCCTGGTCCGCCGGTACGGACCCGGCGGACCCGTGGAGCGCCGGCGGGGAGGTGCCGGTGCGGCTCCGTGGTGCCCGGTGTGTGCCGGGACTTCCCCGAGGCCCTTAGAACTTGGCCGCCGCGGAAGGCGCCTTGAGCGTCCCCAGGTACTTGTGCCAGAGGTGGGTGGGGTCGTTCTCGACGGCCTCGACGATCTCCCGCATCGCGGCAAGGGCCTTGGGCTCACCGTCGTACACGTCGCCCTGGAGCATCTTGAGGACGTCCAGGCGGTAGCGCGGGTCCTGGACGAAGGCCGTGAAGAGGATGTTGAGGCGGTAGTAGATCGAGATGAACTCGTACCAGTTGTTGACCGCGCCGCGGAGCGTGTTGACGTAGCCGTCGAAGCGCTCCTTGCGGAAGTCGCCGGCCTTGTGCGCCGCGATGATGTCGGCGGTGGCGAGGCGGGCGCTGTTGAGCGCGACACTGACACCGCTGGAGAAGATCGGGTCGACGAACCGGGCCGCGTCGCCGATCATCACGAGGGAGTCGTCGGCGATCTTGGTGAGCGCGTAGCTGTAGTCGCCCTCGGCCTTGAACTCCTTGACCCGCTTGGCGTTCTTCAGCGCGTCCTGGAGGGCGGGACGGCTCCCGATGGTGTCCCAGAAGAAGGTCTCCAGGTCGTTCTTGGCCTCCTTGAAGCGGGCCTTCTGGGTCACGACACCTATGGACGTGATGGTGTCGGTGATCGGGATCTGCCAGACCCAGGTGTCCTCCAGCGGGAGGAAGTGGATGAAGATGTAGTCCGCCTGGTCCTTGTTGACCGCGAGGGCCTTGCGGTCGAAGTCGTCGAACCAGGTGTGCACCGCGTACTGGTTGAAGACCGGGTCCGGCTCCTTGACCTTGAGCTGGCTCCCCATCATGGTGCGCCGGCCGCTCGCGTCGATGACCATGCGGACGGGGACACCGACCGACTGGTTGCCGACCTTCGCCTGGATGACGGGGCGGTCCCGGTCGGTGAAGTCGACCCGGTTCACGCGCACGCCGTGGTAGACCTTCGCGCCCAGGCTCTCCGCGTGCTGGAGCAGGATCTGGTCGAACTTGCTGCGGTCCACGTGGAAGGTGTGGTCCCGGTCGACGCCCGCCTGGTCCCGCTCGCTGAACAGGACCTCGGCGGCGCGGAAGTCGTGGTCCAGGCCCTGGAAGCCCATGTGGTCGATGTCCCGGTCCTCCGCGGAGGTCCAGGCGGCGCCGTACTTCTTGGGGAAGCCCGCGGCCTCGACCTTCTCCATGGCGCCGGTCTCGATGAGCACCGGAGTCGTGGCCGGGACCAGCGACTCGCCGACGTGGTCGCGCGGAAAGGTCTCCGATTCGAAGACCACCACGGACAGCCCCTCCTTGGCGAGGTAGGAGGCGGCGGTGGAGCCGGCCGGTCCGCCGCCGATGATGCCGATGTCGTAGTCGTAGTTCGCCGATGTCTCGGACAACGTGATCTCCTGTCGCGAATTCGGGTGGGTGGCGCTGTGCCGTGGCCGCGAGGGCCCGTCGGGCAGGCCCTGGATCAGTGAGCGGGCGTGCGCAGGGACAGCAGCAGGTCGGTGATGCTGTCCAGGTTCTGGAAGTTGGTGCCGGTCAGCTCGGTCGGCGGGATGTTCGTCCCCAGCTCGTCCCGGATGAAGGTGAGCAGCTGAGCGGTGTTGATCGAGGTGAGGATGCCCCACTCGAGCAGCGGGGTGTCCGGGGCGATGCCCTGGGCGTCGGGCTCCGCGAGCAGCCGCTCCTGGATGAACTCGGTGAGCTGGTTGATCAGTTCGTCGCGGTCACTGGCCACGCCGTACCTCCAAAAGACGCGTTGACGGGCGGGTGTCCCGCCGGGTGGACCAACGGAGTTCAACAGCCGTTGATTTCAACACCTGATGATGTCATTTCCTGATGAACTCTACTAGTGTTGAGTTCATCGTCAAGAGGCCAACGGGCAGTGATGACCGACTGGTTGGAGATGCGATGACCCAAGTGATGACCCGGACCACGACCGCGCGCAGGCTCGGACCGCCCGCCGGAGAAGTCCATGTCTGGGCGGTGCGGGAGCCCGGCCCCGGGAACGAGAAGGCGCTCTGGCGCTGTCTGTCCCTGCTCTCGCGCGAGGAACTGCGCCGCCGGCGCACCATGGTGCCCTCGCAGCGCGCCCTCTACGCCTCGGCGCACGCCGCGCTGCGCTCCGTGACCGCCGCCTACGCGGGGCGGCATCCGTCCGAAGTCGCCTTCGTGCGGGGCAGACTGGGCAAGCCCCACGTGGCCGGCGACCCGGGTCTGCGGGTCAGCCTGGCGCACACCGAGGGCGTGTCCCTGGTGGCGGTCAGCCGCGACGGCCCCGTCGGCGTCGACGTCGAACGGATCAGACCGCTCCGGGACCCCGCCGGACTGCGCCGTCAGGTGCTCTCCGACGAGGAGGCCGAGCGCTGGCCCGCCGACCGCGAAGGCCCCCTGAACAGCGGCCTGTTCACCCACTGGGCGTGCAAGGAGGCCGTCCTCAAGGCCCTCGGCAGCGGGCTGGCGGGCGACCTCACCTCCGTACGGGTCGACCCGGGCGCACGGCGCGAGGGACCCGTCCGGGTGCACGCCGCGCCCGGCTCCGCCGCACGCGGCTGGAACCTGCGGCTCGTCGACGTGGGCTCCGAGTTCAGGGCCGCCGTGGCCGTCGCGGGCGGGGGCGGAACCGTCCGGCTCTTCGCCCTCGAACCGGGCGAGCGGCCCCGCCCGCCCGTCCGGTCGGGTCCTCCGGGTGCCGACGCCCGGTCGCTGCCTGCTCCCTCGGGCGCCGGTGTCCGCTCTGTGTCCGGTGTCTCGGGTGGGAACGTCCCGCCTCCGTCCGGTCCGTCGGGCGGTGGAACCCGGTCCTTGCCCGCTTCCTCGGACGCCGACGCCCGTCCTCCGTACGGTTCTTCGGGCGGGATCGTCCGGCCCGCGTCCGCGGCGCCGACCGGTGCCCCGGAGCCCGTAGTACGCGCCTGGCCCTCACGGTCGGCGAGCCCTTCGGAGTCCGGTTCCCGGCCGCGGCCTGCCACCGGCTCCCACCCCACGAAGGAGACCCCGTCATGCCGCAGCTGAGCAGCCCCGGCCCGGACGCCGGCGCCGTGGCCGAGGACGCCCCCCAGGGCCTCCCCACACTGCTGTGCCTGCCGCACGCCGGCGGCGCCGCACGGGCCTTCGCCGGCCTGGAGGCGGCACTGCCGCGGGCGGCACGGACGGCCCTGCTGGAACTGCCCGGCCACGGCAGCCGGATGGCCGAACCGGTGCGCGACGACTTCGGCGCGGTCTTCGAGGACCTCATCCGCAGCTCCGCACCGCACACCACCGGGCAGTACGTGCTCCTCGGGCACAGCATGGGCGCGGCGTTCGCCTACGAGGCGGGCCGCTACTGGAGCGCCCTGGGCCGCCCCCCGGCCGGGGTCGTCGTGGTCGGCCGCAACGGCCCCACGGCCCGGCGCATCCTGCCCGATCTGCACACACTGTCGGCCCCGGCCTTCCTGGAATCCGTACGCCGACTCGGCGGAACCCCGCCGCAGCTCTTCGAACACCCCGAGCTGATCAAGCTGTTCACGCCGGTGTTGCGCGCCGACTTCACCATCTCGGAGACGTACACACCGCTGCCCGGACCGCCGCTCGACTGCCCGCTGTGGGTGTGCGCGGGCGTCGACGACCCGATGGTCGACGACGCGGGACTGCGCGACTGGGAGCACCACGGCGCCGGTGACGTCGCCATCGAGTGGCTGCCCGGCAACCACTTCATCCTCGACGACCCGGCATTCCACACGTATGTCGCGGGCGTGCTGCGGACCCTGCCGCGCACCGGCACGACGCACTGACGGCCGGACCGCCCCCGGGTGCGCGCCGCCCGGGGGCGGTGGCCTGCGCTGCCGGGCAGACGGCCGCCTGGGCGACGGCGGCCGGGGCGGTGTCCGCACGCGCCGGTGCCGACGACGTCCGGGGGCCGACGATGCTCCGAGGCCGACGAGACCCCGGGGCGACGGCCGGACGACGAGGCTCGACACCGCCGCACGGCACGCCGCCGGCCCTCGCCCCGATGTGCAGGGGGAGGGCCGGCGGCGGTGGGAGGGGCCGGTTCAGGCGGCGGAGTGGGCCTGGAGTTCGGAGAACTGGGCCCGCCAGTACGCCAGCGGCGTGTGGGTGGCCGAGATGTCGCCGTGCACGAGGCGGCCGATCAGCACCTGGTGGTCGCCCGCCAGATGACTGCTCGTCAGAATGCACTCGGCGAACGCCACGGTGTCGTCGAGCACCGGTGCCTCGGTGCGCTTGCCCGGCGTCCACCCCACGCCCTCGAACCGCTCGGGCACCGGTGACGCGAAGGTGCGGGCCGTCTCGGTCATGCCCGCGGACAGGAAGTTCACCGCGAACACCGAGCTGTCGTGGATCGCCTGGAGGGTCGCGCTGGGCTGTTTCACACAGACCAGGAGCAGCGGCGGCGAGGCCGACACGCTGCACACCGCGCTACACGTCAGACCGCGCGGTTCGCCGTCGGCGGTGAGGCTGGTGACGACGCTCACCCCGGTCGGCAGCGACCCCATCACCGAACGGAAGGTGTGCAGGTCCACCTGGTCCGGCAGGGGATCGGAAGTGCTGAGTCGTTCAGACATGGGCAGGTCCTCGTCTCTGAGGCCGAGGCGGGTCAGGGCCGCGGAGCTCATCGGGGTTCACCGGGTGGCGGTCGTCGGACGGTGCCGGTCGTCGGGCATCGGGGATCACCGGGCGTCGAGCGAGGTGATCTGCTTGAGCAGTTCCTGACGGTCCGTCTTGCCATTGCCGGTCAGGGGGAGTTCGGGCAGACAGTGCACGGCGTCGACCACCATGTACAGCGGCAGCCGGTCGGCGCAGTCGCGCTTGATCTCCAGGAGGCCGGGGCCCTGCGGACCCTCCGGCACCACCACCGCGTGGATCTTCGCGTCCAGGCCCTCGCCCACCACGACGCACGCCGCGGAGGCGACCTTGGGGTTGGCGGCGACGACGGCCTCGATGTCGCCGAGCTCGATGCGGTGCCCGCGCACCTTGACCATGTGGTCGCGGCGACCCACGTACTCCAGCATGCCGTCGGGCCCCATCCGGCCGATGTCGCCGGTGAAGTAGGGGCCCTTCTGCGGCTCCTGGCCCCAGTAGCCGAGCATGACCGTCGGGCCGCTGACCACGATCTCGCCCTCGCGCTCGCGCGGCGGGTGGAGCCGGATGCGGTCCCCGCTGACGGCGGTGCCGATGGGCAGCGGACGGGTGCTGCCCAGGTCGCGGTCGGTGACCTCGTAACTGGTGCAGACGTTCGTCTCGGTCGGCCCGTACCAGTTCAGCATCCGCACGTCCGGCCACGCCTTGCGCAGCTCGTGGACCTGCTGGACGGGGAACGGCTCCCCCGCGAAGACGCACACCCGCAGGTCCTGCGGCGGCTCGCCGGTGAGCAGTTCGCCGCGCTGCATCATCAGGACGAGCGCGGACGGCACCGAGTACCAGACAGTGATCCGCTCACGGCGCAGCAGCGCGCCGAGCTGGGCCGGGTCGTAGGCGAGGCCCTCGGGCACCAGTACCACGGACGCGCCGGCCAGGAAGGTGGCGTACAGGTCGAAGACCGAGAGGTCGAAGTTGAACGGCGCGTGGTTGGAGAGCCGGTCGTCCGCGGTCACGCCGACCTCGCCGGCGGCCCATTCGACGAACGAGAGGGCGTTGCGGTGGCTGATGCAGACGCCCTTGGGATCGCCGGTGGAGCCCGAGGTGTAGAGGATGTACGCGGGCTCGTCGGGCTCGTTCTCGTACGGCGGCGGAGCGTCCTCGGGCGGTGCCTCCGCACGCACCTCGGCGAAGGAGGCGATCGGCAGGGCCTCGTCCCAGTCGGTGTCCGCCGCGCGGCGGATCCCGTCCGCGTCGGCCACCACCAGGGCCGGGGTGCAGCCCTCCGCGATCCGGCGGACCCGGGCGGCCGGGTTGTTGGCGCTGACCGGCGCGTAGATCGCGCCGATGCGCAGCGCGCCCTGCATGAGGGCGATGGCGTCGAGGGTCTTGTGGGTCCACAGCACGACGCGGTCGCCGGGGCGTACCCCGCGACGGTGCAGTGCCGCCGCGTACCGGTCGGCGAGGTCGTCCAGCTCGCGGTAGCTGAACACCCCCTGGGAGGAGCGCACGGCCGGGGCGTCCGGGGCGCGCCGGGCCGAGTCGATGACGAGCTGGTGGAGCCTCACAGTCCTATCTCCTTCACTATCAACTGGCGCTGGATGTCCGAGGTTCCGGAGAAGATCGTGCTGGGCACGGCGTCGCGCAGCGCGGCCTCGATGCCGTCCTCGCGCAGATAGCCGCGGCCGCCGAAGACCCGGACCGCGTCGGCGGCGGAGGCCAGGACGCCCTCGGACACGGCCAGCTTCGACAGGGCGATGTGCAGCACGGACGGGTCGTTCCGGTCCATCGACCAGCAGGCGCGGTACAGCAGCAGCCGGGCGCTCTCCAGGCGCACCTTCATGTCGGCGATCCGGTTGGACACCGACTGGAAGTCGCCGATCCTGCGGCCGAACTGACGGCGTTCGCGGGCGTGTGTGACGCACTGGTCGAGGAGCCGGTCGAGCAGGCCGATGTACAGGGCGAAGAGGCAGGCGCGTTCCCAGCCCATGGAGTGCTGGAAGATCGCCGCGCCGGCGCCGGCGCCGCCGAGCACCTGTTCCTCGGGCACGAAGCAGTCCTCGAAGGTGACCGCTCCGGCGGGGCAGGAGTGCATGCCCATCTTCTCGTAGGGCTTGCCGACGACGACGCCGGGCGTGTCCCGGTCGACGACCAGACCCGTGACACCGAGGAAGCCGGCCTTGGGGTTGACCGTCGCGTACGTGACGAACACGTCGGCGGCCGGTCCGTTGGAGACGAAGCTCTTCGTGCCGTTGAGGACGAACCCGCCGTCGGTGGGGGTCGCGGTCATCGCGAGCCGCGAGGAGTCGGACCCGGCGTCCGGCTCGGTCATCGCGTTGCCCGCGATCAGCCGGCCGGCGGCCAGCTCGGGCAGCAGCCGGCGGCGTACGGCGTCGCTGCCGAACCGCTCGATCGGTACGGCGCAGGCGAAGGTGTGCGCCGCCGCACCGAACACCAGGCCGGTGTCCGCGCAGCCGCGGCCCACGGCCTCGACCACGCGAGCGGTGTCGAGCGCGCCGAGCCCCTGCCCGCCGAACTCCTCGGGCAGGCAGGACCCGAGCATGCCGATCTCGCCGAGCCGGAGCCAGTCCTTGCGGGTGTAGAAGCCGTGGCCCGCGCCGGGCGGCGCGGGGAAGGCCGCCCGCGTCGCCTCCAGTACCTCGTCGTAGCGGGCCTGTTGGCCCTCGTTCCAGCCGAACTCCACATCTGCTCCTGGGGTACGGGGAAGGGGGCGCCCTCCCTCATCGGATGCTGGTCAGTTCTGCTCGGGGGAGTGGCGCAGATTGCGCGGGCCCACGTAGCGCAGCCGTGGATGGATGCGTCCCTGGCGGGCGCGCTGCTCCTCGACGTGGGCGAGCCAGCCGGGGACCCGGGCCGCCGCGAACATCGGGACGAACAGGTCGGAGGGCATGCCCAGCAGGTGATAGATCGCGGCCGCGTAGCAGTCGACGGTCAGATAGGGGCGGGGCCCCTTGGACGGGTGGGCCGCGGCCCGTACGGCGTCCAGGACCCGCAGGAGGCGGTCGCTGCCGGGGCCCGCGTTGAAGCGCCGGGCGGCGTCGCGCAGCGGCCTGACCCGGGGGTCCTCCTCGGCGGGCGCGACGGGCCGGGTACGGGTGGCGGACGCCTGGTCAGCCCGCCCGCGCAGATACGCGGCCGCGGTGTCCGGGCTGCCGTCCTCGCGGGCCAGGTCGATCACCTGGTGGGCGGCGCCGCCGTGCAGCGGCCCGGTGAACGTGGCGAGCGCGACGGTGATGGTGGCGAAGGTGTCGGCGCCGGTGCCGGCCGCGACACGGGCCGCGAACGCCGAGGCGTTGCAGCCGTGTTCGGCCTGCAGGATCAGGCAGAGGTCGACCAGCCGTACCCGCTCCGGGTCGTGCGGCAGCCCGAGCATGTAGAGGATGTTCTCGGCGTGCGACAGCTCGGGCGCCGGTTTCGGCAGCCGCCGTCCGGCGCGGGCCGCCTGCTGGGTCGCGAAGATCGTCGGAATGCGGGCGACCAGGCGCTCGCGCAGATCGATGTGGGCGGCCGGGTCGGCGTTCGCCTCCGCGGCGACGCCGAGCGCGGGGACCGCGGTGCGCAGCACCGACGAGGTGCTGGAGCTGGCGTTGAGCACCAGGTTCGTCGCGACCATGGGCGGCAGTTCACGGGCGGCGGCGAGCCGGGCCCTGAAGGCGCTCAGTTCCTCGGCGTCGGGCAGCCAGCCGCGGATCAGCAGATGTACGACCTCCTCGAAGGTGACCCGGCCGATCAGTTCCTCGATGGGATAGCCCCGGTAGGCGAGCCTGCCGCGGACCGGGTCGACCTCGGAGATGCCCGTCTCACCGACGACCACGTCGGAGATGTCGGTGAGCTCCTGCACGACGGCCGGCGGCACGGGGCCGGGCAGGGCGGGCGCGATGGCGGAGGCGTCCGGAGGGGCCTTGATGTACGAGAGTTCGGCGAGCCGTTCGTCGTAGAAGGCGCGCAACTGACCGACCGAGTCGATGTGTTCGATGAGGTGGTCGTCGAGGGTGGTGCCCAACTCGTGCTCCAGGTGGACCTGGAGTTCCACTGCGGTGAGGTCGTCCCAGCTGGCCACGGCGCGGAGCTGCATCTCGTCGCCGATGAACTCCGACGGCATGTCGAAGACGCGGGAAAGAGTGCTGATGACGGGGTGCACCTGGGCCATCTCCTTGTCTGTGCGTCGCCTCTCCTGCGGGTGCCGAGCGACGAAGGGGGGTGGTGTCGCGCGTCGCGGACGTGCCGGCCGTCGGCTGTGGGGACGGGCGGGCGCCGGTCCCCGGGCAGGGCCGGGCGCGGGCAGGGCGGAGCCTGCCCGGGAACCGGGCGCGCGGAGCCTGACCGGCGGGGCGGCCCGGTGGTCCGGGCCGCGCTCGGTCATCCGGCCAGGTCGGACGCCTGCTCGTCGGCCGGACCGGGGATCCGGACGAGCGGGGAGGCCTTGGCCGGGCTGGCGATGAGGTCCATCCGGGAACGGGGGAGGACGAAGGGGAGGAGGGGCCCGGTCATGGCCGTGGTGATCAGTGCCATCAGGACCATCTCGGTGAACAGGGTCTGGTCGAGCACGCCCAGGCTGAGCCCGACGCCGAGGATGATCAGTTCGGTCAGGCCCCGGGTGTTCATCAGGACGCCGACGCCCGTCGACTCCCGCCAGGTGAGCCCGAAGGACTTGGCGGGGAGTCCGGCGCCGAACAGTTTGCCGAGGATGGCGGCGGCGAGGATGAGACCGAGCTCGCCCCAGGCGGTGAGCGACATGCCGGCGACATCGACGGAGAGTCCGGTGACGATGAAGTAGACGGGCAGCATGAGTTCCCCGGCGTGCTGGATGGGGCGGAGCATCTTCTCCTCCAGCAGCGCCGTGGGCCTGCGCGGCATGACCAGGCCGAAGGCGAAGGCGCCGAAGATGGGGTGGATGCCGATCTTCGACGTCGTGTACGCGGACAGCAGGACGCCCGCCGTGACCAGGGTCGCCAGATACAGACCCGTTCCGCGCCGGGACATCCAGGCGACGGCCCGGGCCAGCAGCGGGCGGACGACGGCGATCATCACGGCGCCGTAGCCGGCGGACATCCAGAGGGTGTCGGTGAATCCGGAGGGACCGGAGGCGGTGACGATGGCGACGACCCCGGCCAGCAGGCACCAGGCGAGGACGTCGCCGAAGGCCGCGCTGGTCAGTGCGAGCGCCCCGATCTTCGTACGGCTGAGGTTGTTGTCCTTGAGGATGCGGGCGAGCACCGGGAACGCGGTGATCGACATGCTGACGCCGAGATAGAGGGCGAACGAACTGAAGGGCACCTTCTCGCCGTTGACGTGCGAGTGGTTCTGGTAGATCAGCGCGGCGACCCCGAGGCCGAGCAGCATCGGGGCGAGGATGCTGCCCGCGGTCACTCCGGCGACGGAGCTCTTCCTGCGCCGCATCGTCGTCCAGTCGAGCTCCCAGCCCACGGTGAACATGAAGAGGAGCAGGCCGATCTGGGCGACCATCGACAGTAACGGCCGTACTTCGTCGGGGAACAGACGGTCCGTCGGGTTCCCGGGCAGCAGTCCCAGCAGGCTGGGGCCCAGCAGGATGCCCGCGGTGATCTCGCCGATCACCGCGGGCTGGCGTATGCGTCGTGCGGCATGCGCGAGGGCCGTACCCGCGATCAGGATGACGGCGATGCCGGCGATGGCGGTGGCTTGCAGTGCTTCGGCGGCGTGCGGATGCGTCACGGCATGTCCTCCGGCATCGGAAATGGTCTCGTTTTGAACTTAATTCACTGCCCGTTGAACTCAACCGCTGATGAGTTTTGCATGCGGCGCGGTGCCCACACAAGAGGCGTCGACGGGATGTCCGCCTCGAAGTCAAGAGCTGTGCCGGGCAAAGGGGTCGGGGCTTGCCCGGGTCTCCGCTTCATGCAAAACTCCCTACTTGTTGAGTTCACTAGTTGTTGAGTTCTTGTCGAGTGTGAACCGCGGAAGGTGGTGCCTGACCATGCGCGAACTGGTGGAGGTGATCGAGTCCCCGGACTCGGCGCCGGCCGATCTGGCGGCCCTGGGAGTCCCCGAGTCCTTCCGGGCGGCCGTCCTCCACAAGGAGGAGGCCGGCATGTTCGAGGGAGTGGACCTGCGCGACCGGCGCCCCGCCGACTCCATCCACATCCAGGACGTGCCGACGCCGGCCCCGGGACCGGGTGAGGTGCTGGTGGCCGTCATGGCCAGCGCCGTGAACTACAACACCGTCTGGAGCGCCCTGTTCTCGCCGGTCCCCACGTTCGCCTTCCTGGAGCGCTACGCGCGTCTCGGCGGCCTCGCCGCCCGGCACGACCAGCCGTACCACGTCATCGGCTCCGACCTCGCCGGAGTGGTTCTCAAGTGCGGCCCCGGGGTGCGGCGTTGGAGCACCGGCGACCGCGTCGTCGCGCACTGCGTCTCCGTCGAACTGGAGGACGCCGAGGGCCACGGCGACCCCATGCTCGACCCCGAGCAGCGCATCTGGGGATTCGAGACCAACTACGGCGGGCTCGCCGAACTCGCCCTCGTCAAGGCCACCCAGCTGCTCCCGAAGGCCGAACACCTCACCTGGGAGGAGGCGGCCTCGCCGGGCCTGGTCAACTCCACCGCCTACCGCCAGCTCGTCACACCGAACGGCGCCGGCATGAAGCAGGGCGACAACGTCCTCATCTGGGGCGCCGTCGGCGGACTCGGCTCGTACGCCACCCAGCTCGCCCTGGCCGGCGGCGCCCACCCCATCTGCGTGGTCTCCTCCCCCGAAAAGGCCGCCCTCGCCCGGGACATGGGCGCCGAACTGATCATCGACCGCAAGAAGGAGGACTACCGCTTCTGGCGGGACCCGCACACCCAGGACCCGAAGGAGTGGAAGCGCTTCGGCAAGCGCATCCGCGAGCTGACCGGCGGCGAGGACGTCGACATCGTCTTCGAGCACCCCGGCCGCGAGACCTTCGGCGCCTCGGTCTACGTCACCCGCAAGGGCGGCACCATCGTCACCTGCGCGTCCACCGCCGGCTACACCCACGAGTACGACAACCGTTACCTGTGGATGAGCCTCAAGCGGATCATCGGCTCGCACTGCGCCAACTACCGCGAGGCCTGGGAGGCCAACCGGCTCGTCACCAAGGGCAGGATCCATCCCACGCTGTCCCGGACGTACGCCCTCGACGAGGTGGCCCGGGCGGTCCAGTCCATCCACCGCAACGAGCACCACGGCAAGGTCGGAGTGCGCTGCCTCGCCCCCGCCGAGGGACTCGGCGTCACGGCCCCCGAATTCCGCGCACTCCACGAGAGTGCCATCAACCGCTTCCGTACCCCGCGGCCCGGGACCACGGCGCCCGTACTGACTGAGGTCGCGGCATGAGCGCCCGGCACGACACCCTCGGCGTAGTCGGCCTCGGCACCATCGGCGGCGCGATCGCCGCCCGGGCCGCGGCGGCCGGACACCCCGTCCTCGTCCTCGACCCCGGCGCGCGCACGAAGGAGCGGCTGGCACAGCTCCTCGACGCGACCCCCGAGGCGCGCGGACGGATCCGTCTCGTCGACCGCTGGGACGAACTCGCGCCCGCCGCCACGGTGCTGGAGGCGGTGCCCGAGCGCCGCGACACCAAGGCCGAGGTGCTGCGCGCCCTCGACCGGGCCTGCCCGCCCGGGACCGTGCTGGCCAGCACCGCGGCGGCCCTCTCGCTCACCGACCTCGCAGCGGCCTCCGGACGCCCCGGACGACTCGTCGGCCTCCACCTCGCCCTGCCGACGGCCGGCCTCGCCGAGATCGGCCGCACGGTGATGACCGACGACAGCGCCCTCACCCGGGTCCGCGACCTCGTCGACGGCATCGGCCTGGGCCGGGTCACCGTGGGCGACCGGCCCGGCCTCATCTCCACCGCGCTCCTGTTCGGCTTCCTCAACCAGGCCGTCACGATGTACGACCAGCGGCTCGCCGGCCGCGACGACATCGACGCGGCGATGCGCCACGGCTGCGGACTGCCCCTCGGACCGCTCGAACTCCTCGACCTCATCGGCACGGACACCGCCTGCGACATCCTCGACGTCCTGTCCGCCCGCTCGGCCGAGCCGTCGCTGCAGCCCGCCCGCAGACTGCGGCACATGGCACTGGCGGGTCTGCTCGGCCGCAAGTCCGGACGCGGTTTCTACGACTACCGGCAACCCACCGACGCCGCCGCACCGCCCGCGTCCGTCGGCCCGCCCGCGGACCACGCCCTGCGCACCGTCGGCGTCGTCGGCACCGGCACCATGGCCACCGGCATCGCGGAGGTCTTCGCCAAGAGCGGGATCGTCACCGTGCTCGTCGGCCGCACCGACGCGCGTGCCAGGACCGCCCGGGAGGCCGTCGCGGCCTCGACGGCACGGGCCGTGCGCCGCGGAAAGCTGACCGAGGCCGAGAGGGAGGCCGCCCTGGAGCGGCTGACCCCCGTCGGCGACCGGACCCGGCTGGCCGACTGCGACCTGGTCGTCGAGGCCATCGCCGAGGATCTGGAGGTCAAGAAGCAGCTGTTCGCCGAACTGGGCCGCCTCTGCCGGCCGGGCGCCCTGCTCGCCACCACCACCTCCAGCCTTCCCGTGATCGAGTGCGGTCTGGCTTCCGGACGCCCCGAGGACGTGATCGGGCTGCACTTCTTCAACCCCGCGCCCCTCATGCGGCTCGTCGAGGTGATCCCGTCGCTGGAGACGGCGTCCCGACACGTCGACGCGGCACGGGAATTGTGCGGCCGGCTCGGCAAGCATCCGGTCCAGTGCATGGACCGGCCCGGCTTCATCGTGAACGCGCTGCTGTTCCCCTACCTCAACGGCGCGGTGCGGCTGACGGAGAGTCATTACGCCACCGCAGACGAGATAGACGAGGTGATGAAGCGGGGTTGCGGCTATCCGCTCGGCCCCTTCGAACTGCTCGACATCATCGGCCTGGACATCTCGCTGAGCATCCAGCGGGTCCTGCACGACGCCGACCGGCACCCCCGGACCGTCCCCGCACCCCTGCTGGGGCACCTGGTGGCCGCGGGCCGCGCGGGTCGCAAGTCCGGCGCCGGGTTCAGGGTCTACGGCTGACGGCCCGCCTCGAGGAGGACATACATGACGAGCCAGGACTCCGACCGCAGCGCCGCCGACGCCCTCGGATGGGCGATGCTGGCCGAACTGACCGGCTGCGCCGACGTGGCCTGGGCCCTCGGCGGCCCCCCGCCCGGCGAACCCGCGGCTACCGCCGACACCGCGACACAGGACGGAGCGGAACGGTGACCGCCGTCGGCACCGGGGGAGGCACCGGTACGACGGGTCCGGGCCCGGCGACCGAGGACGCGACGCCGGGCACGAGGGCCGCGGGCACGACGAGGCAGGACACGGCGCCTCCGGGCACGACGAGGCAGGACACGACGTCTCCGGACACGACGACCCCGGGCGCGACAAGCCCGGGTGCGGCCACCGTCCGTGAGGCGGCCGTGGCGGCCCGCGCCGCCGCCACCCGGCTGGCCACCACCACGGGAGCGGAACGGAACGCCGCGCTCACCGCCGTCGCCCGCGGGCTGACCGCGAGAGCCCCGTGGATCCTCGCCGCGAACCGGCAGGACGTGCGGGAGGCCGGCGAGGCCGGGCGGTCCGCGACCGTGCTGGACCGCCTCACGGTCACCGAGCGGCAGCTCGCCGACCTCGCGCGGACGGCGGACGCGCTGGCGGCCGAGCCCGACCCGGTCGGCGGGACCGCGAGCGGCTCCGTCATGCCCAACGGCCTGGAGGTACGGCGCGTACGGGTACCCCTCGGAGTCGTCGGCATGATCTACGAGGGGCGGCCGAACGTGACCGTCGACGCCGCGGCGCTCTGCCTCAAGAGCGGCAACGCGGCCCTCCTACGCGGCTCTTCCACGGCCCGGCACACCAACGCGGCCCTGGTGCACGCCATGCGGGAGGCCCTCGCCGGCACCGCCGTGCCCGTCGACGCCGTCCAGCTCGTGCCCGGCACGACCCACGACAGCGTCCGCGAACTCATGTCGCTGCGCGGCCTGGTGGACGTCCTCGTCCCGCGCGGCGGCCACGACCTCATCCAGGCCACCGTGCGCGACTCCGCGGTTCCGGTGATCGAGACGGGCGTGGGCAACTGCCATGTGTACGTGGACGAACACGCCGACCTGGACAAGGCCCTGGCGATCCTGCTCGACGCCAAGACGCAGCGGCCCTCTGTCTGCAACGCCGCCGAGTCGCTGCTCGTCCACGAGAAGGTCGCGCCGGCCTTCCTGCCCCGAGCCCTGTCCGCACTCGCGGGCCACGGGGTGACCGTGCACGGCGACGAACGCGTACGGTCCCTCCACCCGTCGGTGGTGGCCGCCACCGAGGAGGACTGGGGGCGCGAATACCTCTCGCTGGACCTCGCCGCCGCCGTCGTCGGTTCCCTCGACGCGGCCGTCCGCCACATCCGGCGCCACGGCAGCGGACACACCGAGGCGATCGTCACCGACTCGCACGGCGCCGCGCGCCGCTTCGTCGCGGCCCTGGACACGGCGGTCGTCGCGGTCAACGCCTCCACCCGCTTCGCCGACGGCGGCGAGATCGGGCTCGGCACCGAACTCGGCATCTCCACACAGAAGTTGCACGCACGCGGCCCGATGGGACTGGCCGCGCTGACCACCACCAAGTACGTCCTCGTGGGCGACGGGCACATCCGGGGCGGAGCCGCCGCCCCGCTGCCCTAGATCGGGAGGTCCGGTCATGTACGTACGCATCATCACCGCGACGGAACCCGCGGGCCGGCTGCTCTACGAGGAGCAGCCGCGCGGGGAACGGCACGTGCTGCCGGCGCCACGGCCGAGGCTGGTGCTCGCCGGGGTCGACGACGACCCGGCCGAGTTCCACATCGTGCGCGGCATCGACTAGCGCGCCCCGACGCAGGAAGCCGCGCCCGCCTCCGGACCGGGAGGCGGGCGCGACACCTGTGTGTCCGGCCGGAGAGGGCGGTGGTCACCCCGAGAGGGGCGACCACCGCCCTCTCCGCAGTGCAACGTCCTCGGACCTTCGACGAGGCTGCAGAGCACATGACGTGGACGTGTGCCGCCGGTCCGCGCAGGAGCGTCGAGAGGGCACTCCTGCACCGGCCGCCGGACGTACGGCCGCGGCGCGTGTGCGGCTCACTGCGCACGGCGGGGTACCGCCAGGCCGGGCATCGCGGCTGCTGTGCGGACGGGGGCAGGCACACGTGTGCGGGGTGGTTCAGGCGCTGGTGTGGTGGGGTGTGGTCGCCGCGCGGGCGTATTCGGCTGCTGTGCGGACGGGGGCAGGCATGCGTGTGCGGGGTGGTTCAGGCGCTGGTGTGGTGGGGTGTGGTCGCCGCGCGGGCGTATTCGGCTGCTGTGTGGACGGGGGCAGGCACACGTGTACGGGGTGGCTCAGACACCGATGCGGTCGGGTGTGTTCCCCGCGCGTGCCTGCTCGGCTGCCGTGCCGACGAGGACACGTGTGCGCGTGCCGGACTGCTCAGCCGTCGGACGGGTCCGGTGCGGTGCCCGCGCGGGCGTACTCCGCCGCCGTCCGGATACGGACACGCACGCGTGCCGGCGCGGGCGGAGGTGTCGCGTCGCCGGACGGCGCGGGCCGAACCAGCGGCACCAGGTCGTCCTGATGGACGACCTCACGCGTGGAACGGCCCTGGAGCCGGGGCAGTTCGCGGGCGTCCAGGCCGGCCAGCCCGCGGGCCACCACCCGCCCGTTCTCGTCGAGCAGCTCGACCGGATCGCCGGCCACGAAGTCCCCGTCGGCGTGCGTCACGCCGTCGGCGAGCAGCGGCCCGCGGCGTTGGAGGACGGCCCGGGCCGCGGGCGGGGTCAGCCGCACCGTGCCGCGCGGGCTGCTCGCATGCTCCAGCCAGAGCAGATGGTCGGCGGCCCGCTCCCCGGTGCGGTGGAAGAACGTGCCGGTCTCGCGTCCGGCGAGCGCGTCCGCGGCGTGCCGGGCGGCGGTGAGGACGACGGGGATCCCCGCGTCGGTGGCGATGCGGGCCGCCTCCGCCTTGGTCACCATGCCTCCGGTGCCGACGCCCGAGCTGCCCGCGCTGCCGATCTCCACGCCCACGAGGTCCTGGCCGCCGCGGATCTCCCGCAGGCGCCGTGACCCGGGCCTGCGGGGGTCGCCGTCGTAGAGGCCGTCGACGTCGGAGAGCAGGACCAGCAGGTCGGCGCGGACGAGATGGGCGACGAGCGCGGCCAGCCGGTCGTTGTCGCCGAACTTGATCTCAGCGGTGGCCACCGTGTCGTTCTCGTTGACGACCGGGACGGCACCCATGGCGAGCACCTGGGCGAGCGCGCGGTACGCGTTGCGGTAGTGCGCGCGGCGGCTGATGTCGTCGGCGGTCAGCAGGACCTGGCCGACGCGCAGCCCGTGGCGGGCGAAGGAGGCGGTGTAGCGGGCGACCAGCAGGCCCTGGCCGACACAGGCCGCCGCCTGCTGCCTGGCCAGGTCCCGGGGCCGCTCGGTGAGGCCGAGCGGGGCGAGCCCCGCGGCGATCGCGCCCGAGGACACGAGGACGACCTCGGTGTCGGTCGTCCGCGACCGCGCGAGGACGTCCACCAGGGCGTCGACCCGGTCGGAGTCGAGGCCTCCGGAGGCGGTGGTGAGCGAGGAGGAGCCCACCTTGACGACGATGCGACGGGCCGTCAGAACATCGGTGCGCAGGGCCGGTTCACCTGGCGCGCCGGAGTGCGGAGGGCGGTTCACCGGGCGCCCGCGGCGGACAGGGCGAGGTCTCCCGGCAGGCTCCGGGAGGACATCTCACGCAGCAGCGCGTGCACGGTCTCCACGACGAGCACGGGCCGTTCGTACGGCAGGTCGTGCCCCTGCCCCGGCACGGTCTGCAGCACCGCTCCCGGTATGTCCGCGGCGAGCCGCCGCGCCTGGGCGGGCGGGGTGACACAGTCCAGGGCGCCGACCAGGATGCGCACGGGCACCCGGGCCAGCGCGCCGAGCCGGCCCGCGCAGTCGTGGGTGGTCAGGGCGGCGTAGAACTCGGCGATGGCCATCGCGGGGATGTCCCGGAAGGCGCGGGCTCCCTCGCGGACCGTCTCGGTGTGCGGCCCGGCTCCCAGCACCGCCCGCCACAGGGGCGCGGAACTGGGGTGCGACAGCGGCCCGGTGAGCAGCCGGTGCACGGTCCTGGCCGAGCGCGGTGAACGCATCAGCCCGTCCGCGAGCCGCTGCCGGGCCCGGGTGAGCCGGCGTACGGCCGCCCCGGGCCGGTCGGCCGGGACGGTCAGGCCCTCGGCCACCTCGTTCAGGCAGGTGGAGACCAGGCCCACGGCGGTCACCCGCGCCCCGAACAGGGTGGGTTGCCGGGCGGCCAGCTGCTGGATGGCCATGCCGCCCATGGAGTGGCCGAGGACCACGACGCCGGAGTCGTCCCGGACGGCCTGCTCGATCACCTGGCCGAGGTCCCCGCCGAGGAGCGCCATGTCGAGCGCGGCGCCGCCGCGCGTCGAGCGGCCGTGGCCGCGCTGGTCGTAGCTGATCGCGCGTACCGCAGGGAAACCCTGGCGGGGCCGGGTCAGCGCGTCGATGTGCGGCCGCCAGTCCCGGGCGGACGTCGTCCAGCCGTGGCACAGCAGGACGGTGACGGGCGCGTGGGGATCGCCGTGCGCGTAGACGGCGATCTCGGCGCCGTCGTCGGTGGTGACCGGGCCCGCCAGGTGGCGGGGTCCGTCGAGGGCGAGGGCGGTCATGACGCCCCGCCATGGCCGGCGGCGAGCGCCCCGGTCATGCCTGTACGCGGCCCGCGGGCAGCGGGGCCCGAGGCGCGCGCCTCGGGAACCCGGACGTACACGGACGCCGACTCGGCCGTCTGCCAGGCCTGTTGGACCTGGCCGAAGGTCAGTCCCAGCGCGCCGGCGATCCGCCGAGGGCTCCAGCCGCGGCGCCGCAGGAACCATACGTACGCCGGCCGCTGTCGTGGGTGCGTCTCGATGCGCCGGCCGCCGTTCGCGAGGAACGCCGCCAGTTCGGAGCTGATCGTGCCGAGGGTGGCGGCGACGCGGAGCAGTTCGCGGCGTTCGCGGACGTTGAGTCCGCCCCAGATGCCGGTGCTCTCGCCGTTGCGGAGCGCCTCGTCCAGGCACTGCCGGGCCACCGGGCAGGCGGCGCACCATTGTTTGGCGACGCTCTCCCGGTCCTCGTCCGTGCCGCCGGCGGGCGGGAAGAAGGTCTCGGGGTCGGTGTCACGGCAGGCCGCGCGCTCCACCCAGGGGTCGATGTCCGCGCGGTGGTGCGCCGGTGCGTGCATGGCGGTCAGCCCTTCCTCGTTGTGGGCGGGGACGGTGGGCACGGAACCGAGAGTAAACTCAACATGCAATGATTTCAATGGTTGTTGATATCTGGCCTGAAGTCATGTGCTCCGAGGGGGTGTAAGAGGGGAAAAGTTGAAGGTGGGACGGTCTTCCTGTGGATTCCACGCTTGTTGAAATAGGGGCTTGCTGGCATCAACTCGGCTGGCGTACGGTCACGTTGGCTTCACCCGCCGGCCCACCGCACGGGGCCTCGGGAAGCGCCGACGGACGTGCTCCGGGCTGTGCCCGGACGCCCCCACCGTCCTCTGCGCGCTCGCGGGGAGCGCCGAGAACCAATGTTCTTGAACGTCATGCGCCATCGAGCTCGACGTATTCCATCCGCGCTGTACGGCGCTCCCAACGGGGGGAGCACGGTCGACACCTGGGGGGTGTTTCGCGTGCGCAGACTTCCATGGCGAGAGCTGTCGAACGCACCGGTGGCCGGCACCACGCTCGGATGATCCGGGCCGTGGCCGCCCCGTCCTGAGCGGGCTCGTTCCCAGTTCGCACCTGTCCGAGAGCTCTTGGAGGTCCCATGTCCGTCGTCACCGCGCCCGTCGTCACGCTGCCGCGCCATCAAGTGACCACCGACGAACTGCTCGACCGCATCACGGAGCTGTACGAGGGTCATCCCGGTCTCGCCGTCGCCCGGCGGGTCGTCCGGTCCACCACGGTCCGAGCGCGCTGGTACACCCGGCCGCTCGAGGAGCAGTTCGACGACACCCTGCCGCTCGCGGAGCGTACGCGCAGGCATCTGGAGGACAGCCTGGACCTGGCGGAGAAGGCCGCACGCGGGGCCCTCGTCGAGGCGGGCCTGACCGCCGCCGACATCGACGGCCTGGTCGTCCTCAGCGCCACCGGCCACACCATGCCGGGGCTCGACGTCTTCCTGATGGAACGGCTCGACCTGCCCCCCTCGGTGCGGCGCATACCCGTCACCCAAGTCGGCTGCGGAGGTGGGGTGTTCGCGCTGGTCCGGGCCATGGACATGGTGGCGGCCCACCCCGGCGCCACGGTTCTCGTGGTCTGCGCCGACGTGTTCAGCCACTATCTGCACCGCGGGGACGCCGGCCTCGACGGCATGATCCTCAAGGGGCTGTTCGGCGACGCGGCCGGCGCCTGCGTGGTGCGTCCCGAGGCCCAGGGCCCCCGCATGGAGCTCACCCACTCCTGGGAGTACCTCCACCCCGACAGCCGCGACCTGGTCGGCAGCCGCACGGAGGGCGACGGGCTGCACGCCTACAACTCCCCGAAGCTGCGGAACGTTATCGAGGGCACGATGCCGCGCATCCTCGAATGGCTGGAGCGCGTCGCGCCGCCCGGCACGGACCCCGTGCCGCGCTTCGTGGTCTCGCACACCGGTGGCCCCCGCATCCTGGACGCGATCGTCGGCGGCCTCGGCTGCGACCCCGCGATGGTGGACCTGGCCCGCGACTCGCTGCGGGAACTGGGCAACGTGGGCTCGGTCTCGGTCCTCGACGTCCTGGAACGGACCTTCGTCAAGTCGCCCGCCGAGGGAGACCACGGGCTCGTCCTCGCGGCCGGTCCCGGCGTCTCCCTGTTCGCCGCCCGAGCCGTCTGGCGACCCTGGCAGTGACCCCGGGGCTGCGCGCCTCGCACCACGGCCGCCCGCCAGGGGTCTGACGCACGGTCACATCACCGTGTGCGTCGGGCCGTCGAAGCGAGGACGGACACCGCACCGGCCCTTCGCCCCGACTCTCGTCCCCCGCTCCCGCGACCGCGCCGACCCGGTGCGCACGGCCCGGCGATCGCACCGGCCGTCCGTCCTCGGCCCTCGACCGCGTCGGCCGCACCCGCACGGGTCGGTGACCGCAGCGACCCCACCCGCGCGTCCGTGACCGTATCGACCGCACCCGCATGGGTCCGTGACCGCATCGGTCGCACCCCCGGCGCGCGCGACCGTGTCGGCCGTCCGTACACACCCGCACCCGCACCCGCACCTGTACCCGTGCCCGAATCCGCACCCGCGGCAGGCACCGGTACCGGCGCCGCCCACGCGGGGGCGGGCCCGTGCGTGACGTGCGGCCCCCGTACCGCCGTACCGCACGACCACCGCCCCCGGACGCGCCGTCCCCCGTACGCCCTTCCGGCCCGGCGGCCCCGCGGGACCTGCCGCCGAACCCGGGCCCGCGAGGGCGTCCGAGGTGACAGCCGGGCCCGGGGCCCGGCTCGGTGCCGCGCGTCAGTCCTGCGCCGGAGCCGTGCGCGGCTCCAGCTCGCTGGACAGGCGCTGTTCCAGGGCCGGTACGACCCAGGCGAGGAACTCCTCGAAGTCCATCGAGGCCAGCGGGTGGATCTTGAGCACGTAACGCATGAGAGCCAGGCCGACGAGGTGGCCCGAGGCCAGGGCGGCGCGGGTCTCCGCGTCCGGCCGGTCCTTGTAGCCCGAACTCGCCGCCCAGCTCTTGGTGCTCGCCTCGACACGGGCGCGCAGCGTCTCCGAGGTGGCGCTGTCGGCGAGGCCGGCCCGGTAGATGGCGGTCATGCCGTGCCGGGTCTCCTCGTTCTCCCAGAAGGTGAGGTACGCGCGGGCGAGCCAGGAGGCCTCCGAGGTGCCCGTCTCCTCCATGGAGGGGGGCATCTCGTCGAAGACGGAGGAGACGCTGAGCGGCGAGTTCACCGCGGCGTCGAACACGCCTTCCTTGTTGTCGAAGAAGTGGTGCACCAGCGCCGGGTCCACCTGGGCGTCCTCCGCGATGGCGCGGATGGTGGTCCTGGCGTAGCCGCGGTCGGCGAAGAGCTGGAGCGCCGACTCCAGGATCTGTTCTCTCGTGCCGCTGTCACCGGGCCGGCGCCCGCTGCGCGCGCGCACCGGGCGCGGCTTCTTCGCTGCGGGAGAGGCGGCCCGCCGAGGCGAGCCGGGCTTGCGGGCGGGGGTGGGCGAACCGTCTGTGCGCCTGGATGTCATGGGATCACTGCACTTCGGGGGGTCCGTGAGCGAATAATTCACTGAGTAGTGAAAACTATCCTATCAGGCGGTCCCCCGGGATTCCATCCACAGGAAGCGCTCGGCAAGTACATGGTCATGTCCGGGCGTTGGCGTGCGCGACGACTCCGGTCCGGGTGGTGTTCACCGACGCGGCCGGGGTGTGGTCATCGTGTGGTGTCGCTCCCGAGCAGAGTCTGCCGCAGTCCCGGTGCGATCGTCTCGACGACCGTCTCCAGGTCCGCCGCGGCGACGGAGTCCACCCTCATGAGGTGTCGCACGAAGGCTACTCCGCCGAGCTGCGCCCCGAAGAGCGCGGTGCGCAGCTCGGCCTCGGCGCCGGGCAGCTCGTGGTCGACCTGGCTGTTCAGGGCCCTGCTGACCCGGTCGCGCAGGATCAGGGAAGCTTCCTGGTCGGAGAGTGCGACCCGGTAGAGCTCGACCATGGGGGAGTCCTCCTCGCCGGGCTCCCACAGGGACAGATAGGTGCGGGCGAGACGGACGGGCAGGTCCTCGTCGACACCTTCGGTCACCGCGGGGCGAAGAATTCCGGCCACCTTGACGGTCCGTTCGACGAGGGCGCCGAAGACCGCGGCCTTGTCGGGCAGGAGTTCGCGCGCGCGGTCCTCGTCGAGGCCGGCCGCGGCGGCCAGTTCCGCGAAGGCGGTCTGCCGGTATCCGAGCCGGGTGAAGAGGGTGCGACCCGCGGAGATCAGGGTCTGGGTCGCCTCGGCGCGGGCCTCGGACGTGGTCGCTGTGTCGGTGGCGGTCATCGCGGCAACTCCCGTTGGTGTGGGGCGTCTTCGTCGGCGGGGCGGGCGGTGCGCGCCGATTAATTCATGCGTCAGTGAACTCTTTCGGTGTTGAATTTGTCAAGCGGCTCTGCGATGATTTCAACGCCTGGTGAGTTAAGGAGTGGCTCGCCGCTGCCCGAGGAGGAATCGTGCAGTCCATCGGCATCATCGGAGTGGGCTCCTACCTGCCCGAGGCCATCATCAGCAACGCGGAGATCGGGCACGGCGCCGGCGTGACCGACGAGTGGATCGTGCGCAAGACCGGAATCCGCGAGCGACGCCGCGCCGCCCCGCACGAGGCCACCTCGGACCTCGCCGTCGCGGCGGCGCAACGGGCGCTGGAGAGCGCGGGCCTGACGGCCGATCAGCTCGCCTATGTGGTCGTCGCCACCTCCACCCCCGATCATCCGCAGCCCGCCACGGCCGCCCTCGTGCAACACCGCATCGGAGCCCGCCGGGCCGCCGCCTTCGACGTCAACGCGGTGTGCAGCGGCTTCGTCTACGCGCTCAAGACCGTGGAGAAGCTGCTCGGCGGCGCCCCCGACGGCGAACCGCGCCACGGGCTCGTCATCGGCGCCGACATCTACTCCCGGATCCTCGACTACGGCGACCGCCGCACCGCCGCCCTCTTCGGGGACGGTGCCGGCGCGACCGTACTCGGGCCCGTCGCCTCCGGACTCGGCCTGCGCGAGATATCGCTGGTCTCCCGCGGCGACGCGCACCGGCTGATCGAGGTCACCGCCGGCGGCAGCCGCCGCCCGCCCTCCCCGCAGACCGTGACCGACGGAGACCACTACTTCCGCATGGACGGCCGGGGTGTGCGCGACTTCGTCACCCGCACCCTGCCCTACGAGACCGGCCGGCTGCTGCGCCGGGCGGGCGTCCCGGCCGACGCCGTGCAGCACTTCGTCCCGCACCAGGCCAACGGCATCATGCTCGCCGAACTCTGGCCCGACCTCGGGCTGCACCGCGCCGCCCTCCACCTCACCCTGGAGCGCTACGCCAACACCGGGGCGGCCTCCGTTCCGATCACCCTCGCCGAGATGAACCGCAGCGGAGCCGCCGCACCGGGAGACCTCGTCGTGCTCGCCGCGTTCGGCGGCGGGATGAGCCTCGGCATCGCCCTGCTGAACTGGTCGATGGACCCCCGTGCGGGCGCCCCCGCGCCCGACGCCGACCCCGCCGTCCCGCACCTCCTCACCGTCGGCGGCCGTGTCGGCCCCCTCGCGCCGTGACCGCCGACGACCCGGCCGCCCCCGACATCAGGGCACGCGTGGCGCAGTTGCGCGGACTGCGCGAGCAGGTCCGCCGCGGCCCGGACGAGAAGGCGACCGCATCCCAGCACGCCAAGGGCAAGCTGACGGCCCGCGAACGCATCGAACTCCTCCTGGACGAGGGCACCTTCACCGAGGTGGAGCCGCTGCGCCGGCACCGCGCCACGGGATTCGGCCTGGAGGACCGCCGGCCGCACACCGACGGTGTCATCACCGGCTGGGGCACCGTCCACGGACGGACCGTGTTCGTCTACGCCCACGACTTCCGCATCTTCGGCGGCGCCCTGGGCGAGGCCCACGCCGAGAAGATCCACCGCATCATGGACCGCGCCCTCGCCGCCGGGGCCCCGCTCGTCTCGCTCAACGACGGTGCGGGCGCCCGGATCCAGGAGGGCGTGACCGCGCTGTCCGGCTACGGCGGGATCTTCCGCCGCAACGCCCGCGCCTCCGGGGTGATCCCGCAGATCAGCGTGATGCTCGGTCCCTGCGCGGGCGGTGCCGCCTACTCTCCGGCGCTCACCGACTTCGTGTTCATGGTCCGCGAGACCTCGCAGATGTTCATCACCGGACCCGACGTCGTCCAGGCGGTCACCGGCGAGAAGGTGACCCTGGGCGGGCTCGGCGGCGCCGACGTGCACGCCGAGGTGTCGGGCGTCGCGCACTTCGCGTACGACGACGAGGAGACCTGCCTGGAGGAGGTCCGCTACCTCCTCTCGCTGCTCCCGCAGAACAACCGGGAGACCGCGCCCGTCGTCCACCCCGAGGACCCGGTGGACCGGCCCTGCGACCCGCTCCTCGACCTCGTCCCCGCCGGCGGACACCGGCCCTACGACATGCGACGGGTCGTCGAGGAGATCGTCGACGACGGCGAGTACCTGGAGATCCACGAACGCTGGGCGGCCAACGTGATCGTCGCCCTCGCCCGCATCGGCGGCGAGGTCGTCGGGATCGTCGCCAACCAGCCCCTGGTCCTGGCGGGTGTCCTCGACATCGACGCCAGCGAGAAGGCGGCCCGCTTCGTCCAGATGTGCGACGCGTTCAATATCCCGCTGGTCACCCTGGTCGACGTCCCCGGCTTCCTGCCCGGCGTCGACCAGGAGCACAACGGCATCATCCGGCGCGGCGCCAAACTCCTCTACGCGTACTGCAACGCCACCGTGCCCCGGATATCCCTGATCCTGCGCAAGGCCTACGGCGGCGCGTACATCGTCATGGACTCCCGTTCCGTGGGCGCCGACCTCTCGTTCGCCTGGCCCTCCAACGAGATCGCGGTGATGGGCGCGGAGGGTGCCGCCAATGTCATCTTCCGCCGCCGCATCCGGGCCGCCGACGACCCCGAGGCCACCCGCCGCCAGCTCGTCAAGGAGTACAAGGCCGAGCTGATGCACCCGTACTACGCCGCGGAGCGCGGACTGCTCGACGACGTCGTCGACCCCGTCGAGACCCGCCGCGTCCTCGCTGAGTCGCTCCGCATGCTGCGCACCAAGCACGCCGACCTGGCATCCCGCAAACACGGCAACCCCCCTCAGTGACCGCGCACCCGAAGGAGCGTCATGACCACAGCCACCGAAACAGCAGCGCCCCTCGTCCGCGTGGTCAGGGGAGGCGCGCTCCCCGCCGAGGAGCTGGCCGCCCTGACCGCGGTCCTCCTGGCCCGGGCCACGCCCGCCGCCGACGAGGCACCGCCCGTGCCGGTCGCGCCGGTCGTCCCCCTCTGGGACCGCCCGGCGTCCTACCGTTCGCCGCAGAGCTGGCGCAGCTGACACAGGGGAAGGGGCCCGACGCCGTCGGCGTCGGGCCCCTTCCCCATGTCTCACAGACCGGCCAGCGCGGCCCTCATCGACGGGGCGACCAGGTCGGCCAGGGCCTGCACGGACAACTCGGCGATCGGCTGGAGCCGCAGCAGGTACCGCGCGAAGGCCACCCCCAGCAGCTGTGCGGCGACCAGTCCGCTGCCGGCCGCCGCCCGCTCCACGCCCAGCACACCGGTCAGACTGCTGGTGAACTGCTCGTGCAGCACGCTGCGCAGCCGCTCCGCGGCCCGCTCGTTGGTGGCCGCCGAACGCAGCAGCAGGCGCAGCGACCCCTCGGCCGTGTCCTGCTCCCACGGCGCCAGGAAATGCGCGACGAGGGCGTGCGGCAGCCGTTCCACCGGCGTGCCCGTCAGGTCGGGCAGGCCCAGATCGACGTCGAGGGCGGCCTCGAACAGCCGCTCCTTGCTCCCGAAGTACCGCATGACCATCGAGGGGTCGATGGCCGCCGTCGCGGCGATGGCCCGTATGGTCGCCCGCTGGTACCCGTCGGCCGCGAAGTGCACGCGAGCGGCGTACAGGATCGCCTCGCGGGTCCGCTGGGAACGAACTGTCACCACGGCCTTCCTCCCTCACCCGGGCCCGGCCCCACCGTCCGGCGGGACCGGGCGTTGCGCCCTCAGGCCTGCTCGACGGGCGAGGCTTCCTGCTCGGCGGCCGTCGCCGCACCGGGCGCTGCGGCGCCCGCCCGGCCGGCCTCGCGGGCCGCCGGCTGCGGCGCGGGTCCCTCCTCGCCGCACCACTCGTGCAGAGCCGACCGCATCCGCCCCTCGCGCCCGTCGGCGTCGCCCGTCCCGTCCACCCAGGCGGTGTAGCCGTCAGGGCGCACCAGCAGGGCGCCCACACCGGGTAGTTCGGGCAGTGGGGCGCCGACACGCACCGGGCTGACCCGCGACCCCCACGCCTCGGTCACCGCGGCGCACCGCCCGTCCTCGCCGAGGTCGAGCAGCAGGAACCGCCCGTCGCGCATCAGCGAGTACAGCCGCACCGGAGCACCTCCGGCGCGCGGCACGGTGAGGTCGGGCACCCGCTGCCCCGCCCGCACGGACAGCCGGGCGCCGGACGCCCCGCGCCGCGCGTACCCGGTCCGCAGCCCGGAGATCGCCTCGCCGGCGGCCTTCCGGATCCGCCGGTGGGAAAGGGCCCTGGCCATCGCCGCACGGCGCAGCGCGGTCACCAGCGGGGACGAGGTGGTGGCCAGCCGGGTGGCCCGGTCGGTGGCCGCGAGAATCCGCTCGGCCTGCGGCCGGCGCTCCGTCTCGTACGAGTCCAACAGCCCGGCGGGCGCCCAGCCCTGCACCTCGGCGGCGAGCTTCCAGCCCAGGTTCACCGCGTCCTGGATGCCGAGGTTCAGCCCCTGCCCGCCCAGCGGCGAGTGCAGATGCGCCGCGTCCCCGGCGAGCAGCACCCGCCCGGTCCGGTACTGGTCGGCGATCCGCTGGTGGATCTTGAACCGGGCCAGCCACTCCGGCTCGTACGGTCCGGGATCGAACCCCAGCGCCCGCGTGAGGACCTCGCCGAGCTCCTCCAGCGTCACCGGTTCCCGCGTCCAGGGCCGGTCGCGGCGTGCCACGGCGATCCGGTACAGCCCGTCGCCGTACGGCACCGAGACCATCACCCCGCCGCCGCCGGAGACGACGAGCACGTCGTCCGGCGGCGGCTTGCGCAGCCGCACGTCGGCGAGGATCGGCGCGATGTCGTACGTACGGCCGCGGAAGGCGATGCCGGCCAGCTCGCGTACGGCACTGTGGGCGCCGTCGCAGCCGACGACGAAGTCGGCGCTCTCCTCCCACTCCCCGTCGGCGGTGCGTACCTGGAGCGTGACGCCGGAGCCGTCCTGCGTCAGGCCGTACACCTCCGCGTCGCGCTCGATGGTGACGCCGAGGTCGAGGGCCCGCTGCTGGAGCACCTCCTCGGTGCGGCTCTGCGGGATCACGTTGAGGGAGGGGAAGCGGGTGTCCAGCTCGGCGAAGTCGACACGGGCACCGCGCGCCGGCACCATCCGGCCCACCGGCCGGCCGAGGGCCACCAGGGCGTCGGCGTGACCGCGCAGGTCGAGCACCTCCATGGTCCTGCTGTACAGGCCCATCGCCCGGGACTGCGTGGACGGCGCGAGCCGGCGTTCGAGGACGGTGCAGGACACGCCGGCCGCGGCCAGCTCGCACGCCAGGGCGAGCCCGGTGGGCCCGGCTCCCACGACGATGACGGACTGCTCAGGAGCGATGGCCACGGATTCCTCCTTGGACGTGGGGCACGGATGACGGCGCGTGCGGCGCGGCGGCCGGGTCTGCGGACGGCGCCGGGACCGGGTCCGCGTGCGGCGCGGGAACAGGGGTTGCGGAAGGGGCCGGGATCGGGTCCGCGGACGGCGCAAGGGCCGGGCCGGCCGAGGGCGGAACGGCGGGGCCGGCCGACGGCGCCGCGGCCGGAGCCGCGTTCTCCCCGGTGGAACCGGCGCCGGGTGAGGGGAAGGACGACAGGCCGGCACGGGCGGACCAGGTCCCGGCGGCGAGCACCAGGGCCCCGAGCAGCAGCCAGCCCACCGCACCCTGCCGCACCACCAGGAAGGTCACGACCAGCGGCCCGTAGGTGTTGCGGGCCGCGTTCCCCAGGCCGAAGAAGGCCAGGTACACCTGGCGGCTGTCCTCGGGCGCCAGGTCGTACGAGATCGCCCAGGCCCCCGCCTGCTGATGCATCTCGGCGAACGCCTGGAAGGCGACCGCGCCGAGCAGCAGCGCGACGGCGAACGGGGTCGGCACCGCCCCGGTCACGGCGAGCCCGCCGCAGCCCACCGCGAGCAGCAGCCCGCTGCGCCGCAACGCGCGCCCGCCGTCCCCGGCGCTCTCGATGCCCCGGGTGGCACGCACCTGGAAGAGCACCACCACGACGGTGTTCAGGACCAGCGTCCAGGCGATGGCCGCCCGCGGGAGGCGGTCATGGGCGAGCACCCACAGCGGGACACCGGCGGTCAGCACGGTGACGTGCAGGCTGACCACCGAGTTGAGCCCGGTCAGGAGAGCGAAGCGGCGGTCCCGGAACACACTGAACCGCCGCTTCCACGGCAGCGGCCGCCCACCGTCGAGCGCGGCCGCCGCCGTCGTCCGCAGCCGGGCGACCAGGGCCGCCGCGACCACGAACGAGACCGAGTCGGCGTACACGATGCCCACGTACACGCCGTCGCTGTCCGGTACCAGCGCCGCACCCGCGACCAGGCCGCCGAGGGCGAGCCCCAGGTTCTGCAGGGACCGTGCCCGCCCCATGGCCCTGACCCGCTGTTCCTTGGCGACCGCCGTACCGAACAGGCCCTGCACCAGCGGCGAGGCCGCGCGGTCGGCGACCGCGAGCAGCGCGATCACGCACAGGAACGCCGGGAAGGCGGACGCGAACGGATAGCAGGTGAGCAGCGCAGCCCGGGCCAGATGCGCGACGATCAGCATGCGTCGCGGGCCGGCCCGGTCCGCCAGCATCCCGATCGGCACCAGGGACAGGAGGGACACCGCGCCCGCGACGGCGAGCCCGACTCCCACCTGCCCGCCGCCGAGGTGCAGGTACCGGGTGAAGAAGACGACCGACACGGCCATGTAGAGCCCGCTGCCGAGGGCGTCGACGAAGACCGCGACGAGCAGGACCGCCGCCGCGCCGTGCGGCCGCCCGCGCCGCTCCCGCTCCGCTGCCTGTGCCATGGCTTCCTCACTCGGTCGCTGGTCAGTAGTAGTCGCGCATCAGCTCGTCCACCCACTCCGGCTGGACGACCTCCTCGCGCGGTCCGAACTGCCGCAGATACGGCTTGATGTCGAGCACCGGGGTGCCGTCGACGGCGTCGAGCCCGACAACGTGCAGATCGAGACCGTCCGTCTTGACCAGCCGGCAGCGGGAGACCCCGATGCGGTTGGGGCGGTTCTTGCCGCGCTGCGCGAAGATGCCGGCCAGCGGCCACTCCGGGTTGTTGCGCGGATGACGCGCGCCCTCCTGCACCTTGGCCGGGGGAACCCGGTGGAAGTGGAAGACGACCTCCAGGTGCGAGAACGAGTCGAGGGAGAGCAACGCGTCCGCGGTGAACCGCTCGGCGTCCAGCCGGATGACGGACGTCACCTCCCCCCAGTGGTCGTCGACGAGTTCGCGCCGTTCGTTGTGCACATGCGCGATGGGCACCAGGTCAGTGATCGGTTCACCGGTCATGCCAGTCCTTCCGTCGTCGCCGTCCAGGGCGAGTCCCGCGGCGTCCTGCCCCAGGGACCACACCCGGCCCCGGACGAGCAACTCCCCTTCGGCGGCCCGCTGCACGGTCAGATAGATCTCCTCGCGCGGCACGTCGAGCAGGGTGCCCAGGCGGTCCTGGAGCAGCCGTAGCAGCCGGTGCACCTGCGACCGGCTGTAGCTCTCCTTGCACACGACGAACCCGACCGGGGCCGGTGCCGCGGCGCCCGCGTGCCATTCGGGCCGGTGGAAGGTGTCCGGCTCCAGGCGCTGCCACCACACCCAGCAGTGACCGCGCTCCAGCCCGAGCAGCGCCGTCACCGAGTCGGCCAGCTCGCCGAGCACGTCCGCCCCGGGACTGGGCGCCGGGGAGAAGAGCCTGATAACTGGCATCTCAGCGCACCCCGCCGAGCGGCTTCACACCGATCACCATGCAGGTGCGCACGGGGATGAAGTACTCCTCGCCCTCCTGACGGATACCGAGGGCCTCCCGGTACCGCGCCGGCGCCTCGGCGAGCCGGGCCCGGATGGCCCGCTCGGCCTCCGCGCCGGACGAGGCGATCTCGCACCACCGCCGGACGGGCACCCCGGTGCGGCTCTCCGACTGGGCACCCCGGGCGACCGGCACGTTGAGCCCGGCGTCCTGGAGGAAGCCGATCCACTCGTCCAGGGTGTAGCTGCGCACGTGCGTCGGGTCGTGCAGCATCTCCAGTTCGTGGTTGAGCGCGTCGACGGCGGGGTCCTCGTGGCCCTCCAGGTCGATGACCGCGAGCCGCCCTCCGGGGCGCAGCAGCCGTGTCATCTCGCTCACGGCCTTCGGCATGTCACCGAAGTGGTGCGGGGCGAGGCGGGACACCACGAGGTCGAACGAGGCGTCCGCGAAGGGGAGTTGCTCGGCAGGGGCCTCGGCCGTCTCCACGGTGATGCCGCGCTCCGCCGCGAGCCTGCGGACGGACGCCAGCATGTTCGGCGCCGGGTCCACCGCGACGAGACGAGCGGGGAGCTCGTCGGCGAACGACAGACCCAGGTGGCCCGCGCCGCAGGCGACGTCGCAGACGGCACGCCCGGTCTGCGGGCCCAGCGTCTCGTGCAGGGCCTCCATCGTGGGGCTGGAACGATGCACCTCGCTGGTCGCGAAGTTCTCGGCGATCTTGTCGAATCGCTGGCTGGAGAGCATGTCGTGCGCCGCCTTCTGCGTCGTGTGCCGTCTGTCCGTCACGGAGCGGTGCCCACCAGGTCGGTGAGCGCCGCGATCGCGTCCCGGGACGGGCCCGGGCCGCAGGGATGGAGGGTGTGCCCGAGCCCTTCGAGCAGATGCACGCGGACCTCGAAGGCGCGCCGCCCGACCAGCCGGCTCGCCGACCACTGGCCGTACATGTCCGGGGCGAACACGGCGGGCGGCAGTGTCTCGTCGTCGGCGTCGGCCACGTAGCCCACCAGGTCGAAGCTGCCGTACACGAGGTCGAGGGACGGGACGTGCGAGGTCAGGAAGGCGTCCTCCTCGATCACCGTGCCGACCAGTACCGCACGGTCCGCCTGGCGGGGTTCGCCGGAGCGCAGCAGCTGGAGCAGGGCGAGCGCGCCCAGGGAGAAGCCGACGAGCACGAGCGGTCCGGCGGGCAGGTGCCGGTGGGCCGCCAGCAGCCGGGACAGCCGGCCGGCCCGGGCGCGCTGATCGGCCTCCGTGGAGGGCGAGTTCGGCTCCCGTACCGGCATGTCGCAGGTGAGCACCTGCGCGCCCTGGGCGACCAGCCGGCCGGTCAGCTGCTCCAGCAGCAGGTCGTCCCGTCCCTGCCCGTCCAGGACGGAGACGCTGCCGGGACCGGCCAGCAGGACGGTGGCGCGGGCCGGACCGGCGGGGAAGGACCGGCGGGCGCGGTACCGCGTCCCGTCGGTGTCCCGGTGCCACTGGGTGCGCTGATGCACGGTCATCGGCTCACCTGTGGCAGACGGCCTCGGCGAAACCGCCGATGCGCCGGTGGAAGTAGACGCTGATGATCTCCTCGTGGAGCGCCTCGCCGTCCAGGGTGGGGGCGATGCTCTCCGCGGTGCCGGGCACCCGCTCCATGAGGCCCCGTTCGAGGAGTTCGGCGAAGACCGCCGCGAACGGTTCGTCGTGGAAGAGCTCGACGCCGAACCGCCGGCGGAACCGGCCCGCGTCGACGGGCTGGTTCGCCTTGAAGGCGAAGCCGAGCACCATGCCGATGGCCTGGTAGCCCGCCAGTCGCCGCCCGGAGGCCAGCGGCAGACCCGGGCCTTCCTTGAGCCGGGCCGCGTACCCGGAGATGTCGGCGATGTTGTGGGTCTGTACGACGGTGTCCCCGTCGCCGGTCAGCCAGCCGTACGCACCGGGCCCGTACGCGATCATCGAGTCGTGGCGCTGCCACTTGTTGCGGGACACCCGCGGGATGTTCCCGTCCGGGTAGACGCCGGGCCGGTTCCACCAACCGCAGGGGCTCGGGTGGTAGCCGCCGTCGAGCAGCAGTTCCACGACGGCCTCGCGCATCGCGTACGTCTCGCCGAGCGACGGGAACAGGTGCTGTTCGCGCAGCCTGTTCTTGACGCTCTCGACGTTCCACAGCGCCCGGTTGCCGATGCCCATCTTCGCCCGGTCGGCGTTGCGCAGGCGGTAGATGGTGATGGTCGGGACGTCCAGGTCGATGAGCCGCCGGATGTCGTCCGCGACCGTGGCGGTCGACTGATGGGGCAGCCCGAACATCATGTCGACGTTGAACGGCCTGCCGGTGGCCCGCAGTTTGGCGACGGCCCGCAGCGACATCTCGGCGTCGTGGCCGCGTCCGGCGAACGCGTTGACCTCGCTCTGCAGGGACTGCACGCCGACGCTGAAGCGGTTGAACCCGATGGCGCAGGCCTCGGCCAGCTCGTCGTGCTGGAAGTTGTCCGGGTTGCCCTCCAGCGAGATCTCGCAGTCGTCGGCGAGCGTGTAGCGGGCGCGTACGTGGTCCAGCAGCCGCTTCAGCTGTTCGGTGCCGAGCAGCGACGCGGTGCCGCCGCCGAGATAGACCGACTCGATCGGGGCGTGCGCGAGCCAGGGGGAGTGGGCGAGCCGCCGGCCGGACTCGTCGAGCAGCAGGTCCGTCCAGATCCGTGGGGCCGCCTCGCCCTCGGGGCCGTCCGCGACCTTGCGCTTGACGTAGTTGCAGAAGTGGCAGATGTAGGCGCACAGCGGCACGTGGAAGTAGAGGTGGGCGGGGCGGCCGGCTCCCGGATGGTCCCGGATGGCGGCGGCGACCTGCGAAGTCGACAGCTGGTCACCGTAGTTGGCCGTCACGTTGATGTTGTAGTCGTCCTGACCGATCCGCAGCGCGGGGTTCTGGTCGAGCAGCCGCGCGAGTCCCGTGCCGGGGCGTGACGTGGTTCCCCCGGCGGGGCGGCGCAGTGCTGTGGTGCCGGCCGAAGCAGCCGTCCTGCTCATCGCGACCTCGTCTCCTGCAGCCGGCTCCGCGCAGGGAGCTGGGCATGGTGTCCCCCCGCTCCGGGCCGGGCCCGCGCGTCGGGGGGAGGAACGGATGGCGTGCGGGCCTCTGCCGTCCGGCGGGGCTTCCCGGCCCGCCCCTCAACGGGCCGGGAAGCGGTGCACCGCTTCGTCGCCTTCGGCAAAGGCGTGGGATCAGACCTCGACCTCGATGACGGTGGCCTCCGTGATGTTGGTGGCCTCCACCAGGGTCTCGGCGGGAGCGGTGGCCGAGGCGGCTCCGACGGCGCTCAGGGTCACGCCCTCCTGCCCCGGCTCCAGGTGGATGCGGATGACCTTCTTCTCTTCGGGCATGGCAGTCTTCCCTTCGGTGGAGGCGGCAGCGGTCGCGCCGCCGTGGGACAGGGGCCCGCTCACGTCGTCGGGAGCGGGAGTCGGGTGGGGCCGGACGGGTCGGCCGACGTCGACTGACGGGGCGTCAGGGTCAGGCGTACGTTGCGCTGTTTGCGGTCGCGCCAGTAGCGCCCGGAGCGCAGCGTGAACTCCTGGAGGTATTCGGTGGCGCCGCAGCCCTTCGGGTCGCCGGTGATGTTCTTGGCCAGCGGCGGGCAGCGGAACTGGCACCAGATGTCCTCCTGGGCCACCGGGCACGAGCCGCACACCAAGTGGTCGCTGAAGCGGATGTCGCGGAACTCGTCGAACCCGTGCCGCCAGATCTCGGCGAACGGCTTCTCGGCGGTGTTGCCGGCCCGGTAGAGCTGCCCCGACATGCAGTTGCTGCACGGGTACACGTCGCCGCGGCTGTTCACGTAGACGACCGAACGGCCGCACTTCTCCTGGCCCACGGCGCGCTCCAGGCGCTGGCAGAACTGGATGGTGTCCACCCCGCGGATCTCGTCGGCGGCCCGCCGGCCCTCACCGGCGGGCGTCGCGACCGGTTCCTGGTCGGGTTCGGCGGAGTACCGGTCCATGCAGCGCTTGTAGACCTCGAAGACCTCGTCGACGTCCTCGGGGCGCAGCAGCATGTCGGGGTGGAGCAGCGCCCGGCCCACCGGGTGCGTCTCCAGCCACTGGGGCCGGGGGTACCCGCGCTCCGCGCACCAGTCGAAGATCTCCTCGGCGTCCTGGATGTTGTTGCGGTGGACGGAGATGGCGGTGCGGAACACGTGCCCGTGCTTGCGCATCATCTCGAAGGCGTGCTGGAGCTTGGGGAAGTCCATCTTGCCGCGGACGGTCCGCTCGGGGTCCGCGGTGTCGAAGCTGATGAAGAACGACTGACCGGGCGGGATCCGGGCGAGCCGCTCCTCGGTGACCAGCAGGCCGTTGGTGAAGATCTGCGTGCTGAAGGGCTTGCTGCGGGCGTGCTGGATGATCTCGACCGCGTCCCGGTGCGAGAAGATCTCGCCGCCCGTCAGGAACACCTGGAGGACGCCCATCTCGGCGAACTCGTCGAGGAGTTGCTTGATGCGCGGGGTGGATATCTCGTCGGGGCGCTTGAACGCGGAGTCCGCGTAGCAGTGGCGGCAGCGCAGGTTGCAGAGGTTCGTCGTCTCCACGAAGGCGATGGCCGGGGCGGGCAGATGGAACCGGTCGAGCGTCACCAGCGGATCGGCCAGCGCGTGCGTCATCAACTCCGCGGCGCTCACGGCTTGTCCGGAGTTGTGGCGCTCGATCGGCTCCCGTGCGGACGCGGCGAGGAACTCGACATGCCCGTTCGGCAGCAGGGCGACGATCCCGCCCTCGTTCACCTGGAAGGGAATCTTCTGCACGGGCCCTGCCTCTCCTGGTCGTGGGGTGGCGGAACATGAAAGTCAACGTCTGTTGAACTCATGCTGCGTTGAACTCTACGAAGGATGAATACCTTTGGCAAGGGTGTGACGGACACGGCCGGCGGGGCCGGTCGCGCTGGGGTGGGGCGAGGGGGTGCGGGGCGTTCGCGGCGGGCGGCGGTAGGCGGTGCGGGCGACGCGGGCCCATCGCGCCGGGCGGCGGCATGAGGTGCGAGCGGCGTGCCCTGTTCGCGGCGGCAGCGGCGGCGACGTCGGCGAGCGGTGTGACGCGCTCGCGGCGGGCGTCGGCGAGTGGTGTGGGTGGCGTGACCCTTTCGCGGCGGCCGGCGGCGAGGTGCCGGTGGCGTGCCATGCTCGCGGTGAGACGTGCGGGCCGGGGAGTGACGACGCCGTGATTCAGATGATTCCGTGATCAACTGCCGCAAGATACATTCTTGGAAATACCGGAAACGCGGAGCTGTCGGAGATCGCACCCCACGGAGAGGCCGGTCATGAACATCCGCTTCTTGGACAGACTGCTCGGGCGCACCCCGCACGAGCATGGACAGAGCCTCGCCGTCGCCTTCGAGAACGACCCGGAGGGCGTGGCCGAACTGCTCTCGGAGTGCGAGCTGCTCCGCTCCCACGCGTCGGCCGCGGGGCTCGAACTCGACGACACGCCCGCTTCGTTGACCGCGCTCGATCAGCTCCTGCCGCGCTGGCGCGACGACCCCGAGGCACTGCCGTGGCTGGGGAACGACGCGGGCCTGTATCTCGGCACCGTCGTGGTGCGCACCGTTCCCGGGGCCACGTGGCACGTCTGGTCGGGCGGCAGCCCGGTGGTACGGCTTGCCTCCGGCCGCGAGATCCCCGTCGTCGAAGCCGGGCTCGACTGGGCCGTGCAGGGCGTCCCCGAACTGTCGCAGGTGTACGCCGAGGCCGCCGAGGCCTGAGCCGTTCCCGCCCGGCCGTCCGATCGCGGCCCGGGCGGCGTGATCCGGTCGGCGCCGTGATCAGGAAGGGACGGCCTCGGACCGGTGGCGCGCCAGCGCCAGCACGCTCAGGCCGAACATCAGGATGCCGAGCGGGACATGGACCGCCGGTACGTGTGCGATGCCCAGCACCACCTGCACCGACGCGAGGGCGAGGAAGCCCGACGCGTGCAGGACGGGCCGGGGCGAACCTCCGCCCGGTTTCCACGCCAGCACCGCGGCGAGTACGTACAACATCGACGCGCCGTACATCACCCGCGCACCGACGCTGTGCATCACCTCGCCGTAGTGCGCGGTCAGCAGCAGTCCGGCGCTGACGGCCTGGAGGAAGATCGTCGCGGTCTGCAGGGCGACCGCGACCTGGAGGAATGTGGTGCCGCGCGGGACTGCCGGTGTCCGGATGGCCATGATGCGGTCCTCTCTCCTGCCTAGTGGCAGTGGATCTTCTGTACGGTTGCGTCATTCCGACGACACAGGTTCGGAAAATGTCAGGGGGGACGGTCTTCGTGACCACAGAGCTGAGCGCGGTCCTCGGCGAACGGCGGCATCTGACCAACATCGCCTACCGGTTGCTCGGGTCGCTGGCCGAGGCCGAGGACGCCGTGCAGGAGACGTACGCCCGCTGGTACGCGCTGTCGTCGCGGCAGCAGGAGGCCATCGCCTCGCCCGGCGCCTGGCTGACGACGGTGGCGACCCGGGTCTGCCTGGACCTGCTCGGCTCGGCGCGGGTCAGGCGCGAGCGCTACGTCGGCGCATGGGTGCCCGAGCCGCTGCCCGACCGCACGGAGTGGACCAACCGCGCGGTCGACCCCGCCGACCAGGTCACGCTCGACGAGTCGGTGCACATGGCCTTCCTCGTCGTCCTGGAGTCGATGACACCGGCCGAACGCGTGGCGTTCGTGCTGCACGACGTCTTCCGGTACCCCTTCGCGGAGGTCGCCGAGATCCTCGACCGGTCGCCGGGGGCCTGCCGTGAGCTGGCGTCGTCGGCCCGGCGCCGGGTGCGTGCCGCGCACACCCCGGTCTCGGGGCAGGCCGGTCTGGTACGGGACTTCAAGCAGGCGTGGGAGGCCAGGGACATCGAGGCCCTGGTCGGTCTGCTCGCCCCCGACGCCACGATGACGGTCGACGGCGGCGGCGTGGTCGGCGCCGCGCTCCGCCCGGTCGAGGGCGGCGAGCGCATCGCCCAGTACCTGGCCCACTTCGCCGAGAAGGCCCCCGGTCTGACGCTCCTGGAGCGGACGGTCAACGGTCAGTCCGGCCTTGTGGCCCAGCACGCCGGGATCACGGTGACGGTGGCGGCCTTCTCCGGCTCCGGCGGTCGGGTGACCCATATCTGGGCGGTCCGCAATCCCGAGAAGCTCGGGGCGTGGACC
>NZ_MLCE01000032.1:130056-266457 GCF_002300165.1 Streptomyces sp. Tue6028
GGGGGTTTCGTTCGGACCCGGGCTGATCCAAACGAAGCCTCTGGTCCTCGTGGGCGCCGACCGGCGACACGCCCAGGCCGACGATCGGATCGTCCGAGGGGGCGCTCAGGGGACCGCCGTCCGGGGTGCACCCCGTGGGGGAAGGTTCCGCACCCCCGCTGACCGGGTGCGATCCGGAGGCCGTGCCCTCGCGGCGCCGGGGCGAGGTGGGGTGGCCCCGCTCGCCCGGCGCCGTGATCCGACCGTTATGCAGCCTCAAATACGGTTAATGGTCGCGAGTGCGTGTCGTCCCGTAAGTCCCCTTTTGCGTCGATAGTTTGCGTGATCGACAGAGCTGAAAGCGGGCAGGTCCGGTATGGCTGTCGATCCGTTGATCGAGCTGCACGACGTGAACAAGTACCTCGGGGAGCCACATGTCCTGCAAGACGTCAGCCTCACGGTCGGCACGGGGGAGGTGGTGGTGATCACCGGCCCGTCGGGACCGGGCGGATCCACCCTGCACAGAACGATCAACCGTCTGGAGACCATCGCATCAGGGACGATCGAGCTCGACGGCCGGCCGCTCCCCGACGAGAGCGAGGCCTCGGCCCGGCTCCGCGCCGAGGCCGGCATGGTCTTTCGGCGTCGTGTTCACGCTCGACGGCCGCACCGTCGAGGACCGCACCCCCGAGGAGTTCTTCACCGACCCGCGCAGTGACCGCGCCAAGGACTTCTTTTCCGAGATGCTCAAGCACTGAACGGGGAGTGCCGCACATGTCCGCACCACACGTGTGCGCCCATGAGGTCCGGCCGCTGCCGGCCGACAGGGCGCTCGTCCGCACCGGGAAGCCGCTCGCGCGGAACGTCGACTACGATGTGCCGTTCGTCCTCGTGCCGGTGGCGCCCCCGCCGTCGCGCACCGGGACGTACATGCCGCACCACTGGTTCGCCCTCGGGGCGGCCCGGCGGGAGCGGCACGGTCCCAAGACCGAGGCCGTGCACGGGGCACCGGCCGAACCAGGGACGCTGCTGCCGGGTGGGGGTCCCCCCACGGCCCCGAGACCGTAGGGGGAGCAGCAGCTCACAGGGCCAGGCCCGGCCGGCGGCAGCCGGAGATCACTGCTCGCGCAGGGGCACCGTCACATACGACGGGTCGTACGCCGGCGAGGAGAAGGTCAGCTGCGCGCCGGACGGGTTGTGCTCGATGTAGAGCGGGTCGACCGTGTCGACGACCAGGGCGAGGCGATGCCCTGCCGGAACGTCGTAGGCCGTGGAGTACAACTCCAGGTCCACGCCGAACGGCTTGCCGGGCGTCTGCCCGTGGAAGGTGTACGGCGCGTTGCTGACCAGCTTGCCGAGGCCGAGCGGGCCCACGTCGTACAGGTACGCGACGAGGGTGCCGCTCTCCTTGGTCGCGGTGACCGTGGTGTGCAACCTGGCGGTGCCACGCACCTGTTGCGCGCTCGCGTACCTCTCCGACTGCCAGACCGCCGCCCACCACCGCGGCAGCAGCGGGATCGAGGCCGTCGGGGGCAACTGGGCGAGCTGGTCCAGGATGCTGGACAGGAACACGATCCCGCCGTCGGCGCCCGAGTCCACGTTCGCGTGGATGGTGGTCGTGCCCGGCAGCGCGAGCTTCTTCGACACCTTCCCGACCGACTTCCAGTCCGGGTAGCCCTCGTAGCCGCCCGTGGAGCGCGACTTGAGCTGGACCGGCTGCTCACGGTCGATGCCGTTGTCCGTGCCCTTGAGATAGTGGTCGAACCAGCGTCCGGTGTCCGTCCACACGTCGTTGGGGAGTCCGAACAGTCCGGTCGCCTCGGCCGTGGCGTGGTCGCCGGGCCGGAACTCCAGCCGCTTGGGACCGGTCAACTCCTCGTAGAACTTGGCGTACTGATTGGGCGGGAAGATCGTGTCGCCCCATGCGTTGGCGAGCATGATCGCCGCGCCGTTGGCGTTGAGCCGGTCGACGTAGGTCTGCGGGGAGCGCTTCTTGCCCCAGGCGATGAGGCTCTGTTCCTTGGAGAGGTCGGAGGAGAAGAAGTCCTTGAAGGTCTGCTGGAGTTCGGCGCTCGGCCGGCCCGTGAGCGCGCCGGCGCCGTCCAGCAGCGCGGCGGCCTGCGCGTGCTGGGTGCGGCCCGAGTAGATCGAGTCGATGAGGTCGGCCCAGCCGCTGAGGGCGGCCACCGCCTTGATCCGCTCGTCGTGCGCCGCGGCCAGCAGGCTGATGCCCGCGCCGTAGGACACGCCCGCCATGCCGACCTTCCGCGCGTCGGACGGGGTGTTCGCGAGCGCCCAGTCGATCACCTTGGAGGCGTCCGCGACGTCGGGCGGACCCGCGACTTCTATCTCGCCGCCCGACTGCCAGAAGCCGCGGACGTTGTAACTGACCACCACGTAGCCGGAGTTCGCGAGCTTCTGGGCCTGGACGAGGTACTCGGCCTGGGGCAGGCCCCAGCTCGTCGGCAGCACGATGAGCGGATAGCTGCGGGTGCCGTCGGCGCCCGCGGGGGTGACGACGTTGGCCTTGAGGACCGTACCCCCGTCTCCGGAGATGTCGACGAAGCGGATACCGGGCGTGCCGGCGGCGGCCGAGGCGGCGGGGGCCAGGCCGAGACCGGCGGCGAGCAGCGTCGCCGAGACGGCGCCGGCGGCGGACGTGCGCAGGGCGTTGCGACCGTGTCCCACGGGTCACTCCTCACTCGTGTCAGCGCAAAGTGACCCGACGGTAACCTCGCCCTCTTACTGGAGGTAACCCGCCGGTAAGTTACGTGGGAGTAACGATTGTTGAACTGTGCATTCAGTGAGTGCCGAGGGGGTCGAAGTGTGCACTCCAGGTGCTGGACGCCGGGCACGAAATGTGCCGCCGGGGAGCCCGGCGGCACGTGCGGGAACGCCCCTCGGGCTACGTGGCGGCCCGGTGCGAGTTCCGCGGCGGGGCGGGCGTGGGCAGCGGGCTCTGGGCGGCCCGGGTGACGTCCGCGACGACCTCGACGACATCGGGGCCGTACGCCTGGGAGTTGACGACCTTCAGCAGCAGGACGAAGGAGCCGTTGTTGTGCTTGCGCGCGAGGCGCTCGTGATTGCGGGCGAGATAACGGGTCGCCGCCTGATTGGTGATCGCCCGCTGGCCGCAGAAGAGGAAGACCGGTCTCGTCGCACGGTCCTGACCCGCGACCAGCCTGGCGAGGATCACGTACTCGCTCTTGCCCGACTCCAGGCGGTAGCGCTCGCTGCCGATCTGGAAGGCCCCGCGGTCCGGACCCGGCTCGGGGTCGACGTTGACGCGGATGCCCGGGAGCAGCGAATGCAGATGCGCGGCCATCCGGCGGTTGGACGACGGTCCGCCCACGCAGAACTCGGTGCGCTCGCCGAAGCCCTGCTGCGCCGTGTCGTGCGCGATGACCTGGGCATGCGCACCGCAGTCCTTGATCAGCGCGGACAGTTCGAGCAGCGCGAACACGTCGTGGCGCATTACCGTGAGTTCAGGCCCGCCCGCCTCACGGTTGACCACGAGGAGCGACTCGGAGTTGTCCGGCAGTCCGAAGAACGCCTGCTTGCGGCGCAGCTTGCGCTTCCACAGGTAGGTACGGGTGAGCCAGCCGAGCGCGGCACTGAGGCCGGCGGCGACCACGCCGAGGACGATGTTGCGGACGTCGTCATTCATGGGCGCGCATGCTAGCGGGAATGCGGAACGGTGTTCGAGGGGGTCCTGACGGGGACGGTGCGCTGAAGTTACGCTGCGCGGACGGCTGATGACTGGAGGTACGGATGAGTCGCTCTGTTGCGCGGAATCTGGCGGTCCTGGCGGTTTCGGCCGCGGTGGTCTCGGTCGGTGCGGCGGCGCCGCCCTCCGCCGGGGTGAAGGGCGCACCCGTCACGCCGGACAAGGTGCCCGTCGCGGTCGGGTACGGCGGCGCGGTGGCGAGCGTCGACGCGGACGCCTCCGCGGCAGGCATCGAGGTACTGAAGAAGGGCGGCAACGCCGTGGACGCGGCGGTCGCCACCGCGGCGGCCCTCGGTGTCACCGAGCCCTACTCGTCCGGAATCGGCGGAGGCGGCTACTTCGTCTACTACGACGCCAAGTCCCGCACGGTGCACACGATCGACGGCCGCGAGACGGCACCGTCGACCGCCGACTCGAACCTCTTCGTGGAGAACGGCAGACCCCTCGCCTTCGCGGACGCAGTCACCAGCGGGCTGAGCGTGGGCACACCGGGCACGCCCGCCACCTGGCAGACCGCGCTGGACAGCTGGGGCAGCAAACGGCTGACGAGCGTGCTCGCTCCGGCCGAGCGCATCGCCCGCGACGGCTTCACGGTCGACGCGACCTTCCGTTCGCAGACCGAGTCCAACCAGGCCCGCTTCAAGAACTTCCCGGACACCGCCCGGCTGTTCCTCCCCGGCGGCTCCCTCCCCGTCGTCGGCTCCACCTTCAAGAACCCCGATCTGGCGCGTACTTACGAAGAGCTGGGCAGCAAGGGCGTCGACGCCGTCTACGGCGGCAAGCTCGGCCGGGAGATCGTCGACACCGTGAACAAGCCGCCGGTCGACCCGGCGTCCGGCTACAACGCGCGCCCCGGAAAGCTCGCCCTCAAGGACCTGGAGGCCTACGAGGCGAAGCGGCAGGCCCCGACGAAGGTCTCCTACCGCGGTCTGAAGGTCTACTCGATCGCCCCGTCCTCCTCGGGGGGCACCACGGTCGGGGAGGCGCTCAACATCCTGGAGCGGTCCGACCTCTCGAAGGCCAGTGACGTGCAGTACCTGCACCGCTACATAGAGGCGAGCCGCATCGCCTTCGCCGACCGCGGCCGCTGGGTGGGCGACCCCGCCTTCGAGGACGTGCCCACCCGCGGACTGCTGTCGCAGAAGTACGCGGACTCGCGCGCGTGCCTGATCAAGGACGACGCCGTACTGACCAGCCCGCTGGCACCCGGTGACCCGGACCACCCGGCGGCCTGCTCCGCCGCCTGGAAGGCCGCCCCGACGACGTACGAGGGGGAGAACACCACGCACCTGACGGTCGCCGACAAGTGGGGCAACGTCGTCTCGTACACGCTGACCATCGAGCAGACGGGCGGCAGCGGCATCACGGTCCCGCACCGCGGCTTCATCCTCAACAACGAGCTGACGGACTTCTCCTTCACGCCGGCGAACCCGGCGGTGCACGACCCCAACCTGCCGGGCCCCGGCAAGCGTCCGCGCTCGTCGATCTCGCCGACCATCGTCCTGGACAAGCACGACCGGCCCGTTGTGGCGCTCGGTTCGCCCGGCGGCGCGACCATCATCACGACCGTCCTGCAGACCCTGACCGAGTTCGTGGACCGCGGGATGCCGCTGGTGGACGCGATCGCCGCGCCGCGGGCCAGCCAACGCAACGCGGCTCAGACGGAACTCGAACCGGGCCTGTACGACAGCGCGACCAGCGCCCAGCTGGCCGCCATCGGGCATTCCTTCAAGCTGAACCCCGAGATCGGCGCGGCGACGGGCGTCCAGCGCCTGCCGAACGGCCAGTGGCTGGCCGCGGCGGAGAAGGTGCGCCGCGGCGGAGGCTCGGCCATGGTGGTGCGCCCGGCTTCGTAGCCCACGGGCGCGGTACGGCGACGGGGTCGGCGGGACCGGCCCCGCGTCGTCCGCGCCCCGTGCCCGACGGGCCGGTCAGCGGGCCGTCAGGATGCGCGGCCCCGCGTCCGTGATGGCCACCGTGTGCTCGGCGTGGGCCGCTCGGGAGCCGTCGTTCGTGCGCAGGGTCCAGCCGTCGGGAGCCGCGTGGTAGCCGTCGGTGCCGCCGCCGATGAGCATGGGCTCGATGGCGAGGACCATGCCGTGCCGCAGCGGGAGCCCCCGCCCGGGGCGGCCCTCGTTCGGGACCGGCGGGTCCTCGTGCATCCGGCGGCCCACGCCGTGGCCGCCGAACCCGTCCGGGATGCCGTACCCCGCCGCGCGGCAGACCGTGCCGACGGCGTGCGCGATGTCCCCGATGCGGTTGCCGACGACCGCGGCCTCGATACCCGCGGCGAGCGCCCGCTCGGCGGTCTCCACCAGGCGTACGTCGGCGGCCCGCGCCGTGCCGACCACAAAACTGATCGCCGAGTCGCCCACCCAGCCGTTCAGTTCGGCGCCGAAGTCGATGGAGACCAGATCGCCGTCGCGCAGCCGGTAGTGGTCCGGCACGCCGTGCACGATCGCGTCGTTGACCGAGGCGCAGATGACCGCGGGGAACGGCGTGGGGGCGAAAGAGGGGCGGTACCCGAGGAAGGGCGAGCTCGCGCCCGCGTCCCGCAGGACCTGGTGCGCCACCTCGTCCAGCTCCAGGAGCGAGACGCCGACCGCCGCGGCCTCCCGCACCGCCGTCAGCGCACGGCCCACGACCTGGCCCGCCTCGTACATCTCGTCCATCGACGTGTCCGTCTTCAGTTCCACCATGCCAATTACTATACCGGTATTAGAATGGCGGCATGGTGCGTACCCCCTTGACCCCCGAAGAACGCGAACGCGGCGAGCAGCTCGGGCAGTTGCTGCGCGAGGCCCGAGGTGCCCGCAGCATGGCGGCGGTCGCGGCCGTCGCCGGGATCTCCGCCGAGACCCTGCGCAAGATCGAGACCGGGCGCGCGCCCACCCCCGCCTTCTTCACGGTGGCGGCGCTGGCTCAGGCGCTCGGGCTGTCCATGGACGACCTCGTCGCGCGGTGCGCGCCGGCCGTGGCGGCGTGACGCGTCGGCCGCGCGGGGCCGCACACCTCCGTGCGCCCCGTGCGGGAGCCCTCTGCGTCCCGTCCGCAAACTCCCCGTAGCCGTCCCGTAACACGACTCGTGTTGTCTACCGGACCGAAGTGGTCCGTTCGGGCAGGGAGTCGTGTGATGGCCGTAGGACAACTCCCGGTGCAAATGCGGGATTTTGCCGAGTATCTGAACGGGCTGATGGCACGGCTCGACCAGGCCGGCGGCTGGTGCGGGGTCTTCTGGCAGCGAGACCCCGACGGCATGCGGGCCTGCCTGGACGGCTGGGAGGTCCCGCCCTGGGACGTCGTGGCGGCGCTCCTCCAGGACCTCGCCGCCGAGTTCGGCGACCGTGCGGCCGACCAGGAGGGCGAGCGGGCCCGCGCCCTGCACGGCGCCTCGCTCGCCGCGTACGACGCCCGGCCGGGCGGCCGCGACGCCCTCAGCGACCGACTCGACGTCATGCTCCGCGAACAGCGCTACGCGGCGGAACGCCAGGCCGAACTGAACCGGCAGCTCCCCTCGGCCGGCTCCGCGGAGGAGGCCGAGTCGATCCGCCTCGACCTCGCCTGGGCCCACGACGACCATGAACGCGCCTCGGCCCGCTGCGCGGAGCTCCGACGCCGCATGGTCGACCTCGACCGCCGCGCCCTGCGCCCGCAGGGCGCGCTCGCCTTTCCGCCCAGGGCGAGCGGCGACGCGCTGCCGGCACGCGCACCGGACGGCCTGCCCACGACGACGGGTGACGTCCGGTGGGAGGCTGGTGCTGGTGCCGACGCGCGGGGTACGGTGCGCCGCCCGCAGACGACCGCACACAGCGACCCGCACGCAGCCGAATACAGCACCCCGCAGGCAACCCGATACGGCGACCCGCAGGCAGAGACGTGGAGCGACCCGGCCGAGGCCGCACACCACCCGCACGCCCCACTCAGTGCCGGTGCCAGTGCCCCGCACAGCAGCCCGCACGCGTCCGCGGAGCCCCTGGCGAGCCCCCAGGATCCTTCCTGGGCCTCGCGCGGCCCGAGGCCCGCCGAAGAGCCCGCAGAAGCGTCCGGAAGCCCTCGCCCCACGGCCGAGACCATGGCGCCCGTCCCCAAGCAGCGATCGAAACGCCGGCCCCGGGGCAGCGCCCGCTTCGCCGGGATGATGGAGCAGGACGACGCCCCCGAGGCCGTACCCCAGGCCGTGCAGGCGTTGCCCGCCCCGGCCGCACCGAGCGCTCGGCGCACGCCCCGGGGTGCCCGCTTCGCGGGGGCCGCCGAGGAACCCGAACAGCCACGCACGGCCCCGGTGGACGGAGACGCCTTGCGGGCCACCTCCGAGACCGTGGCGGTGCTGACGCGGCTGCGCGGCGAGGGGCGGAGCGGCGAGGCGCACGCCCTGCTCGTCGAGGCCGCGTACTGGCCCGCCGCTCGCTTCCCGCTGCTCGCGGCCGAACTGCACCGCGCGGGCCTCGACGCGGACTGGGCGACGCTGCTGTGGGAGGCGGCCTCCCTGCCCGCCGACCGACTGGTCGCCGCCGCCGACGCGCTCACCGCCGCGGGCCGGAGCGCCGACGGTCGCCAGATGCTGCGCCAGGGCGTCGCGCGGCCGGCACCGGAGATCGGGGCCGCCGTGCTCGGCCTGGCGGAGGACGGCCGCGACCGCGAGATCCGCGCGCTGCTCGGCGCGTACGTCCGCGTACGCACCCCGGAGGAGGCGGCCCGCAGCGCGGAAGCGGACCCGCAGCGGCTGGTCCCGCTGCTCCTGGAGGCCGCGCGGGAGGTGTCGGACGAGCGTCACTGGGACCTGGTCCACGCCCTCAGAGTGGCGGGCCACACGGCCTGACCCGCGTGAGAGGGGCGCGCCTGCGGGTAGCGCGGCCCCGCCCGCGGTAGGGGGCGCCCCCCGGGTTCCTTCGCCCCCTCCGCTACCCGTCCCAAGCCCCCAGGGGCTCCGCCCCCGGACCCCCGATCGGCCTGAACGGCCTCGTCCTCAATCGCCGGACGGGCTGCAAGGTGCCCCCGGCTCCAGAGGTTGGCGGGAACCCGCGATGGACGCACCCGCAGTCGCTGTCTCACCGAAGGGGCCGTGCCGGTGCATCACATGCCCGTTGCGGACGGCAACACGACCCCACCGCACTGACCCACCGGACCACACAAGGGCTGCGACGGGCGGATCACCGGCACGGCCCCGACCCACCCACCGGCGGGCGCCCGACCGCCACCGCTGCCCCCGAGCGGGTGTTTCCGACGGGGCACCCGTGCCGTCACTCACCCGCTGGGGTAAGAAACGTGATCGACTCAGCGGGTTAACGACGATGGTCTTGGCAAGGCTCTCCCCGGGGCTTACTTTCGAGCCTCTACAGCCTTTGTCTACGGGCGTAGAGGCTCTCTGACGTCCCGTCGAAGGAGCAGCTCATGGCCAACGTCGTACGTGCCGCCCTGGTCCAGGCCACCTGGACCGGCGACACCGCATCCATGGTCGCCAAGCACGAGGAACACGCCCGCGAAGCGGCCCGCCAGGGCGCCAAGGTCATCGGATTCCAGGAAGTCTTCAACGCCCCGTACTTCTGCCAGGTCCAGGAGCCCGAGCACTACCGCTGGGCGGAGCCCGTGCCGGACGGCCCGACCGTCACCCGCATGAAGGAGCTCGCCCGCGAGACCGGCATGGTCGTCGTGGTGCCCGTGTTCGAGGTCGAGCAGTCCGGCTTCTACTTCAACACCGCGGCCGTGATCGACGCCGACGGCACCTACCTCGGCAAGTACCGCAAGCACCACATCCCCCAGGTGAAGGGCTTCTGGGAGAAGTACTACTTCAAACCGGGGAACCTGGGCTGGCCCGTCTTCGACACCGCGGTGGGCAGGATCGGCGTCTACATCTGCTACGACCGGCACTTCCCGGAGGGCTGGCGGCAACTCGGCCTGAACGGCGCCCAGCTCGTGTACAACCCCTCCGCCACCTCGCGCGGTCTCTCCGCCTACCTCTGGCAGCTGGAACAGCCCGCGGCGGCCGTCGCCAACGAGTACTTCATCGCGGCGATCAACCGCGTCGGGCAGGAGGAGTACGGGGACAACGACTTCTACGGGACGTCGTACTTCGTCGACCCGCGCGGACAGTTCGTGGGGGACCCCGCGAGCGACAAGACCGAGGAACTGGTCGTCCGCGACCTCGACTTCGACCTGATCGAGGAAGTACGTCAGCAATGGGCGTTCTACCGGGACCGCCGTCCCGACGCGTACGAAGGGCTGGTGCAGCCGTGACGGACCTGTACGCGCGGTACAAGGCGGTGTTGCCGGACTGGCTCGCCCTCTACTACGAGGACCCGATCGAGATCACCCACGGCGAGGGCCGGCACGTCTGGGACGCCCAGGGCAACAAGTACCTGGACTTCTTCGGCGGCATCCTCACCACGATGACCGCGCACGCCCTGCCCGAGGTCACCAAGGCCGTCAGCGAACAGGCCGGCCGGATCATCCACACCTCGACCCTGTACCTCAACCGGCCGATGGTCGAACTCGCCGAGCGGATCGCCCAGCTGTCCGGCATCCCCGACGCCCGGGTCTTCTTCACCACCTCCGGCACGGAGGCCAACGACACCGCCCTGCTGCTCGCCACCGCCCACCGGCAGAGCAACCAGATCCTGGCGATGCGCAACAGCTACCACGGCCGCTCCTTCAGCGCCGTCGGCATCACCGGCAACAAGAGCTGGTCACCGACCTCGCTCTCGCCCCTCCAGACGCTCTACGTCCACGGCGGCGTGCGCACCCGCGGCCCCTACGCGGGGCTCGGGGACGCCGAGTTCATCGCGGCGTGCGTCGACGACCTGGAGGACCTGCTCGGCCATGTCCGCCCGCCCGCGGCCCTGATCGCCGAACCCATCCAGGGCGTCGGCGGCTTCACCACGCCCCCGGACGGCCTGTACGCGGCCTTCCGCGAAGTCCTCGACCGGCACGGCGTGCTGTGGATCTCGGACGAGGTGCAGACCGGATGGGGCCGCACCGGCGACCACTTCTGGGGCTGGCAGGCGCACGCGGACGCGGGCCCCCCGGACATGCTCACCTTCGCCAAGGGCATCGGAAACGGCATGTCCATCGGCGGGGTCGTCGCCCGGGCCGAGATCATGAACAGCCTCGACTCCAACTCCATCTCCACCTTCGGCGGCTCGCCGGTCACGATGGCGGCGGGGCTCGCGAACCTCGGCTACCTCCTCGAACACGACCTCCAGGGCAACGCCCGGCGCGTCGGCGGTCTGCTCATCGAGCGGCTCCGCGCGATCGCCGCGCAGCTCGACGGCGTACGCGAGGTCCGCGGCCGCGGGCTGATGATCGGCGTCGAACTGGTCAGGCCGGGCAGCGACGAGGCGAACCCGGAAGCGGCCGCGGCCGTCCTCGAAGCGGCCCGCGAGGAGGGCCTGCTGATCGGCAAGGGCGGCGGCCACAACACCAGCGTGCTGCGCATCGCTCCGCCGCTGTCCCTCACCGTCGCGGAGGCGGAGGAGGGCGCGGCGATCCTGGAGCGCGCCCTGCGGCGCGCCCAGTAGCAGCACGGCGAAGGAGAGCCGAGCACGGCCGGCCTCCCCGGCACGGGCGACGGCGCCCCGGAGCGAACCGAGCCAAGGACATAAGGGGAACGTCGCCATGACCACCGCCTTGGAACCCGCCCTGTCGGTACGCCAGGTCCTCACCCTGGACCGGGTGCTCGCCGGAGAGCCCGAGGTGGTGGCCGGGGCGGGCCACCTCGACCGGCCGGTGCGCTGGGTGCACGTCGCCGAGGCGGCCGACGTGGGCGTCATGCTCAGCGGCGGCGAAATGGTGCTCACCACCGGCGTGTTGCTCGCCGGCGACCCCGACGCGCAGGCCGAGTACATCCGTTCCCTGCACCGCGCGGAGGCCGCGGCCGTCGTCCTCGGGCTCGGCCGGGCCTTCCCCGCACCGCCCGACGTGATGCGCCGGGCCGCCGAGCGGTGCGGGCTGCCCATGGTGGTGCTGCACCGGCCGTTCCCCTTCGCCGAGTTGACGGAGGAGGTGCAGTCCCGGCTGGTGCGCAGCAAGTTCGCGGCCGTCAGCCTCTCCGAGGCCGTGCGCACGGCGCTCACCGGGCTCGTCACCGCGGGCGCCCCCCTGCAACGGATGCTCGACGAGATCGCCGGGCACGCCGCCTGCCCCGTCGTCGTCACCAATCTCGCGCACCGGGTGCTCGCCACGGCGGGCGAGCGGTCCGCGGTGGACGACGTGCTGCGGGACTGGGAGCGCATCGCGCGGCAGGCGGGCGGCAGCGAGGGCGACGGGTGGATCCGCGCCGAGCTGGGCGGGCGCGGAGAGCGCTGGGGCCGCATCGTGCTGTGCGGGTACCGCGGCGACGACGCGACCGGGAGGCTGCTCGCCGACCGCGCCGCCGAGGCGCTGGTCCTGCACCGGATGCTCGGCGGCTCCGTGCACACCTGGGAGGAGGAGTCGGCGCAGGGCCTGCTGACCGATCTGGTGAGCGGTGTCGTACCGGTCCGGCAACTGCTGCCCAGGGCGCGGGCGGCCGGACTGCCCGTCAACCGGCGGACGTTCGTCCCGCTGGTCGTGCCGGACGGCGACCCGGCACAACTCGACCGCGTCCTCAGGCTGGTGGGCCTTCCCGGGCTCGTCGCCGAACTCGCGGACGGGGCCACGGCCGTCCTGCTCAGCCTCGCCCGCGACCAGGACGCGGAGGCGCTGGCCGCGCACTTCGCTGCCCGGCTGCGCCACGAGACCGGCACCCGTACGACCGTGGCCGCCGCCTCCCCGCGCATCGCCTGGGACGACGTACCGGGCGGCCTGCGCGAGGCCCTGCACGTCGCCGAGGCCGCCGCCGACGCGCCCGCCGACGAGGACCGGCCGGTGCTGGTGCGCCTGCGGGACGTGCATCTGCGCGGCCTGGTCCGGCTGTTGCGCGACGATCCGCACGTCCAGTCCTTCGCCGAGCGGGAGCTCGACGGGCTGCTGTACGGGGCCGACGTGGAGCAGGAGCTGCTGCCGGTGCTGCGGACGTACCTCGCGACCGGCCGCAACAAGTCGCGCACCGCTCAGCTCCACCACGTCAGCAGGCCCGCCCTGTACCGCCGGCTGGAGGCCATACAGACGCGTCTGGGCGTCGACCTGGACGACTTCGAACAGGCCGCGTCCGTACACATCGCACTGCTCGCGCACGACGCGCAACAGCACCGGGAGCACGCCCCGCGCCACCGGTGGGAGCACGACGGGCAACGACACGGAAACACCGGACGACTCAGGTGAAACATGGGACCACGCAAGGGTGACACGGTGGAACGGCCGGGCGTCTCAGACGTGACACGGTGCAACTCAAAGGCGCCGTCCGGGCTTCCTAGGCTCCTCGCACACCGAGCGACCGGAGGTCCCGATGAGCAGAGTGATCCGCGCCGCCGTCTTCCAGACCGCATGGACCGGCGACAAGGAATCGATGATCCAGGTCCACGAGCAGGCGGCCCGCGACGCGGCCGCGCAGGGCGCCCAGGTCCTGTGCTTCCAGGAGCTGTTCTACGGGCCGTACTTCTGCCAGGTCCAGGACAAGGCGTTCTACGCGTACGCCGAGCAGATCCCCGAGGGCCCCATCGTGCGCCGCTTCCAGGCGCTGGCGAAGGAGCTGGGCCTCGTCCTCGTCCTGCCGATGTACGAGGAGGAGCAGCCCGGCGTCCTGTACAACACCGCGGCCGTGATCGACGCCGACGGCTCGTACCTCGGCAAGTACCGCAAGACCCACATCCCCCAGGTCCCGGGATTCTGGGAGAAGTTCTACTTCCGGCCCGGCAACTCCGGCTGGCCCGTGTTCGACACGGCGGTCGGCAGGATCGGGGTCTACATCTGCTACGACCGGCACTTCCCCGAGGGCTGGCGCGCGCTGGGCCTCGCCGGTGCCGAGATCGTCTTCAACCCGTCGGCCACCTCCCGCGGCCTGTCCGGCTATCTGTGGCAGCTGGAGCAGCCGGCGGCGGCCGCCGCCAACGAATACTTCATCGGCGCGATCAACCGGGTCGGCGTCGAGGAGTACGGCGACAACGACTTCTACGGGACCTCGTACTTCGTGGACCCGGAAGCCCAGTTCGTCGGCGAGGTGGCGGGCGACAAGGAGACGGAGCTCGTCGTCCGCGACCTGGACCTCGCCAAGCTCCGAGAGGTCCGCGACCGCTGGCAGTTCTACCGCGACCGCGCCCCGGGCACGTACGGGCCGCTGACCGCCCCGTAGCCACGCCGCGTCCCGCGGGCCCGGCGCACGGGGGGCCGGGCCCGCGGACCCGCGCGCGGACCGGCCCGTCCCACCGGCTTTCCCCCGAGGAAACAGCGTTGACCCCAGCCCTTGACAGCTTCGGTATTCCCTCAGTGCACGCACGACCGGAAGGAGAGGGAGCATGAGCCGTACCGTCATCCGTGGTGGACTCGTCATCACCGCGTCCGACGAGATCCACGCCGACGTCCTGATCGAGGACGGCCGGATCGCCGCCCTCGCCGCGACAGGCACTCCCGCGGCCGAGGCGTGGACGGCCGAACGGACCATCGACGCCACCGGAAAGTACGTCATCCCGGGCGGCGTCGACGCCCACACCCACATGGAACTGCCCTTCGGCGGGACCTTCGCCTCCGACACCTTCGAGACCGGCACCCGGGCCGCGGCCTGGGGCGGCACCACGACCATCATCGACTTCGCGGTCCAGAGCGTCGGCCGCTCGCTGCGCGAGGGCCTCGACACCTGGAACGCCAAGGCCGACGGCAACTGCGCCATCGACTACGGCTTCCACATGATCGTCTCCGACGTGAACCAGGAGACGCTCAAGGAGATGGACCTGCTGGTGGAGGAGGGCGTCACCTCCTTCAAGCAGTTCATGGCCTACCCCGGCGTCTTCTACAGCGACGACGGCCAGATCCTGCGCGCCATGCAGCGCTCCGCCGAGAACGGCGGACTGATCATGATGCACGCAGAGAACGGCATCGCGATCGACGTACTCGTCGAACAGGCGCTGGCGCGCGGCGAGACCGACCCGCGCTTCCACGGAGAGGTCCGCAAGGCGCTCCTGGAGGCGGAGGCCACCCACCGCGCCATCAAACTGGCCCAGGTCGCGGGCGCCCCGCTGTACGTCGTGCACGTCTCGGCGCAGGAGGCCGTCGCGGAGCTGACACGGGCGCGTGACGAGGGCCTGAACGTCTTCGGCGAGACCTGCCCGCAGTACCTGTTCCTGTCGACGGACAACCTGGCCGAGCCCGACTTCGAGGGCTCGAAGTACGTGTGCAGCACGCCTCTTCGCCCCAAGGAGCACCAGGCGGCCCTGTGGCGGGGGCTGCGCACCAACGACCTCCAGGTCGTCTCGACGGACCACTGCCCCTTCTGCTTCGTGGGCCAGAAGGAGCTCGGCCGGGGCGACTTCTCGAAGATCCCCAACGGCCTGCCGGGCGTCGAGAATCGCATGGACCTGCTCCACCAGGCCGTCGTCGACGGGCACATCTCACGCCGCCGGTGGATCGAGATCGCCTGCGCCACCCCGGCGCGCATGTTCGGCCTGTACCCGAAGAAGGGCACGATCGCGCCCGGCGCGGACGCCGACGTCGTCATCTACGACCCGCACGCCGAACAGATCATGTCGGTCGAGACGCACCACATGAACGTCGACTACTCGGCGTACGAGGGCAAGCGCGTCACCGGACGGGTCGAGTCCGTGCTCTCGCGCGGCGAACCGGTCATCACCGAGCGGGAGTTCACGGGACGCGCGGGGCACGGCGTCTACACCCCCCGCTCCACCTGTCAGTACCTTCTCTGAGCGACCAGGAGTGGCGCCATGGACTTCGGACTCGTCCTGCAGACCGACCCCCCTGCCTCCCGCGTCATCGAGCTGATGAAGCGGGCCGAGGACAACGGCTTCACCTACGGATGGACCTTCGACTCCGCCGTGCTGTGGCAGGAACCCTTCGTGATCTACAGTCAGATCCTCGCGCACACCGAGCGGCTGACGGTCGGACCGATGGTCACCAACCCCGGAACGCGCACCTGGGAGGTCACCGCCTCCACCTTCGCGACGCTCAACGACATGTACGGCAACCGCACGGTGTGCGGCATCGGGCGCGGCGACTCGGCGATGCGCGTCGCCGGACGCAAGCCCAACACCCTCGCCCGGATAAGCGAGGCGATGAAGGTGATCCGCGCACTCGCGCGCGGCGACGAGGCCGACCTCGGCGGCACCGTCGTCAGGTTCCCCTGGGTCCGGCCCGGCGCCGAACTCCCCGTCTGGATGGCCGCGTACGGCCCGAAGGCCCTCAAGATGACCGGCGAGGAGGCCGACGGCTTCATCCTCCAGCTCGCGGACCTCTACCTCACCGAGTACATGGTCAAGGCGGTGAAGGACGCGGCGGCCGCGGCCGGCCGCGACCCGTCCGAGGTGAAGATCTGCGTGGCGGCGCCCGCGTACGTCACCGAGGACGACTCGCCCGAGGCGCTCGCCCACGCACGGGAACAGTGCCGCTGGTTCGGCGGCATGGTCGGCAACCACGTCGCCGACCTCGTCGCCAAGTACGGCGAGCACTCCGGCGCCGTACCCGACGAACTCACCGACTACATCAAGGCCCGCGAGGGCTACGACTACTCCCACCACGGGCGCGCCGACAACCCCGACACCGCGTTCGTGCCCGACGAGATCGTCGACCGGTTCTGCCTGATCGGCACACCCGGGCGGCACATCGAGAAGCTGAACGCGCTCCGTGCGCTGGGCGTCGACCAGTTCGCCGTCTACGACATGCACGACGCGCAGGAGGCCACCATCGACGCGTACGGCGACGAGGTCATCCCCGCCGTCAACGGCTAGCGGCGTCCCGACCCCGTAGGGGCTCCCCGCCCCCGTACATCCCCTGTGAACTCCCCCTTCCCGCCGTCCCGGGAAGGGGGTCAGGGCGCTCCGAGCAGGTTCGTCACGGGACACCGCCACTGGTGTCCCAAGGAGTGCACCCCCCCAACGGCGCCACCCGCACGGCCTCTCCCGTCCCACCTCCTTCGATTGGCCTGCCCATGACCGACATCGCTCCCACGGCCATACCGCCGACCTCCCAAGTCACCCTCGCCGACGGCCGGGTGGAGATCGCTCCTGGTTCGCCGCAGCCCAGCGGCCCGTACGCCAACGAGGACCTGCTGCCGGTCCCCACCGAGAAGCGCACCTGGACCACCTACAACTTCTCGGCGCTGTGGGTCGGCATGGCCCACAACACCGCCACCTGGACCCTGGCCTCCGGCCTGATCGCCGTCGGCATGGACTGGAAGCAGGCCGTCCTCACCATCGCCCTCGCCAATCTGATCGTGCTGGTCCCGATGCTCCTCACCGGGCACGCCGGACCCAAGTACGGCATCCCCTTCCCGGTCTTCGCGCGCGCCTCCTTCGGTATTCGCGGCGCCAACCTCCCCGCCGTGGTGCGGGCGTTGGTGGCCTGCGGCTGGTTCGGCATCCAGACCTGGATCGGCGGCGAGGCCATCTACTTCCTCGCCGGGAAGCTCTTCGGCGACGGCTGGGCGAACGCCTCGCAGATCGGCGGCCATGCCTGGACGATGTGGCTGTCCTTCGCGATCTTCTGGGCGCTCCAGGTCGCGATCATCTACCGGGGCATGGAGACGATCCGCCGCTTCGAGAACTGGGCCGCGCCCTTCGTGCTCGTCGGCGCGGGTGTGATGCTGTGGTGGATGAGCAGCAAGGCCGGCGGCCTCGGTCCGCTGTTCGACCAGCCCTCCGCGCTCGGCTGGGGCGGGGACTTCTGGAAGCTGTTCTGGCCCTCCCTCATGGGCATGATCGGCTTCTGGTCCACGCTGTCCCTGAACATCCCGGACTTCACCCGGTACGGCAGGAGCCAGAAGGCGCAGACGTGGGGCCAGGCTCTCGGCCTGCCGACCACGATGACCCTCTTCGCCTTCCTCTCCGTGCTGGTGACCTCCGGCTCGCAGGCGGTCTACGGCAAGCCGGTCTGGGACCCGGTCCAGCTCGCCGCCAAGACCGACAACGTGGTGGGCCTGCTGTACGCGCTGGTGACCGTGCTGGTGGCGACCCTGTCCGTGAACATCGCGGCCAACCTGGTCTCACCGGCCTTCGACTTCTCCAACGTCGCGCCGCGGAAGGTCAGTTTCCGTGCGGGGGCGCTCGTCACCTGCGTGCTCGGCGTGCTCATCTTCCCGTGGAAGCTGTACGCGGACCCGCAGGGCTACATCTTCACCTGGCTCGGCCTCGTCGGCGGCCTGCTCGGCACGGTCGCCGGCATCCTCATCGCCGACTACTGGATCCTGCGCCGTACCCGGCTCGACCTGGTGGACCTGTATCGCACGGGCGGCCGTTACTGGTACGACGGCGGCTGGAACTGGCGGGCCGTCGTCGCCTTCGTCACCGGCGGCGTCCTGGCCGTCGGCGGCGCCGACTTCCATCCGCTGGTCGACGGACGGCCGATCCCCGCGCTGGAACCCCTGGCCGACTACGGCTGGGCGGTCGGCCTCGGCACCTCGTTGGTGCTGTACCTGTTGCTGACGCTGCTGCGCCGCAGGCAGGAGACCGCCGCCTGACGCGCGCTTCGGAGGACGGTCAGCCCTTCTGACCGTCCTCCAGCGCGGCCACCGCCGCCTTGGCCGCCTTGATGGCGCCCTTGTTGATCTCGTCGGTGCCGGGCGCCTTCTTCGTCTCGAAGTCGCTGCCGTTGTAGGTGATGATCACCACCGCGTTCGACGCGCGGGCGATCACCACCCCCTCACGGGTCTGCTGCTTGTCCTCGGTGGTGAGGTTCACGACGGAGTACGCCGAGTCACCGAGCCCGGGAACCGCCCCTCCGCCGCTCTTGTCCGCGATGCGCCCCTCGTACGATTTCTGTGCCGCTTGGTCCGACTCCTTGATCTCGTACGAGACGTCGAGCCAGCGGTAGTCGAACCCCTTCAGGGCGTTCCAGGAGCAGGTGCGGCGCACCGACTTGTCCGTCGACGGGATCTCCTGGCCTGCCGTCTTGGCGCCCGGGACCAGGGACTTGAGCGTGGCCGTCGGCACGCTTCCGCAGGGCGCGGGCGACGCCGTGAACGTCTTGGTGGCCGCCGATGTCGACGGAGCGGATGCCGTACTGGTCTTCTTTTGGGGCGATTTATGCTCCGCGGTGGGGGTCGCGGCGAACGGGCCGGACGTCAGGGCCCAGCCCGCCGAGGCGAGCACGGCCACCGGCAGCAGACGCGCGGTGAGGGCGAGCGGCAGAGGAAGAGAACGCACGGCTCACTTCTCGTGGGGGACGGTGCGGAGCGGGTCCGCACTGCGGACGGGACGCCAGTGTCACACGAGTCCATGTGGGGCGGTAGTGCCAACTCGCTCCGTGCCTGTGCGGTGACTGCGGGGACACCACGCCCGTGCGGTGACAGCGGGACACCGGCTCACGGTCCGTCAGACGCTCCGTCGCGCGCTCCGCCGTGCGGTCACGAGCCACACCGCCGCCCGGAGCCGGACGCCGCGGGCCGTCTCGTACGGGCGCAGGGTGTCCTCCAGCGCGGCGCGGGTGTCGGGCGCGATCGGCCGACCCGGCGTGCGGGACAGCAGGAAGCGCACCGCGTCCGGGGCGTCGCGTCCCCACACCGTCTCCGTGTCGACCGGCGTCACCGCCACGTCCTCGTACACGCTCAGCGCCTCGCGGATCCGTGCCGGGTCGGAGAGCGAGGCCATCGCGGTCATCGCGGCGTGAGCGGACGGCCGGGTCTCAGAGGTACGCCGGTCCTCCGGGGCCGGAGCGGCGTCCGTCCCGGTGCGGGCACCGGCTTCCGAGGCCGGGTCCGTCCCGTCGTGCGCACCGGAGCGCGGTCCGGCGGCCCGTGCGGCTCCTTCCAGGAGGCGCGCGAAGAGGCCGAGGGCCCGCGACTCCTCCACGTCCGGACCCGCCGGCCGCGGGCAGACGAACGCCAGTCGCCCGCCGGGCCGCAACGCCCGTGCCAGATTCCGGAACGCGGCCGCCTGATCCGCGAAGAACATCACACCGCCCCGGCTGATCAGCACGTCGTACCCGGCGGGCGGGAAGGGGTGGACCTGCGCGTCGGCGAGCTCGTACGCCGCGTTCGGGACGCCCTCGGCCGCGGTGATCTCCCGAGCCCTGGCGATCAGCGGCGCCGAGATGTCCACCCCGACCGCGTGCCCGGTCGCGGCGAGCCGTGCCGCGATCCGCGTGGTCGCCCCGGCGCCGCAGCCCACGTCCAGGACGCGGTCGCCCGGTGCGATGTCCGCGCCCGCGAACAGCGCCTCGTTCACGCCGGAGACCATCGTGTCGTACCGCTCCTGATGGGCGGCCCAGTGCGCTCCGACGGGGCCGTTCCAGGCCTCCGCCTGCACGGAGTTGGCGATCGCGGTCACGACGCCTCCCGGACCCGGCGCACGGGCAGGGCGCTCTCGATGCGGTCGACGGCGGCGAACGCGCCGTACGCCACGAGATGCACCAGACAATGGTCGGAATGCTCCGGTCCGCGCCACGCCGTCACGTCCTCGTCCGTGATCCGGTACGGAGCGAGGGCCGCCAGCAGCGCGAGACGTGCCCCGGGGCGGGACCGGCCCGGCAGGGCGTCCCACGCGAGCGGCGGGTGCGTGCCGTCCCACCGCCCGACCACGTCCCGTACGAGCAGCCGGTCGGCCTCGTCGAGAAGTCCCGCGCCCTGCAGGGCGGCGTCGCGCAGGGCGGCGTAGGCGGGACCGACGGAGGTGCCGAGCGCCCAGCCGGGACCGGGGTCCGTGGTGTCGAGCAGCGACGTCCCCGCGCCCGGGGCCGGGCGGCGGCGCACCGTCCGCGCGAACGAGCGCCCCGCCAGACTCCGCACCGCCCGGAACCGCTGGATGTTGCCCGGCAGCAGGTTCTCCGTCAGCAGCGCCGACACGATCCGGTTGATGAAGTGGAAGGAGAGCACGGTGCCGATGAACGCGGGGGCGTGCGCGGCAGGAAAGGGGTACGGCCTCAGCTCCCGCGCGCCGGGGGTCCGGGTCGCCCGGCCCCAGGCCAGTACACGCGCGTGCTCCGCGTCGGCAGGCGTGTCGCCGCGGGCCACGGACTCCGCGAGCGCGTGGTCGCCGGTGGCGTGCAGCAGCATCGTGTGCGCGTCCACACAGAACGGGCAGCGGTTCGCCTGGGACACCCCGAGTGCCGCGAGCTCCTTGTCCGCCCGCGCGCCGGCGCCCGCGACGAGCGACTCGCGCATCAACGCCCAGGAGGCGGCCATGAGTTCGGGTGCGGAGGAGAGGACCACGAAGGTCGGCGGACGCGCGATGCCGAAGTCGTCGGAGAGCTGGGCGTAGACCTCGGCGGTCCGTCCCGTCGCCGCGTCGGGCGGCGGTGGGGTGGTGTACCGGAAGGGGCTGGAGAGCGGCATGTCATGCCTCCTGGTTCGGGCGGGAGCGGCACCTTCGGCGGCGCCGGATGCCGTGTGCTGTGCCGTGAGAACCCTGGCCCGGCCGGGGCCCCGGGGGCGTCGTACACCCGGAGGCGATGCGGGCTGCTCCACCGGGCCCGGGAAAGGCGCGGTCTACTCCGCCGGGAGTACTCCGGGCGCCCTCCACAGGTCTGACGCGGGTGTCGTCCCCGCCGCATAAAGTGCCGAACATGCAGCTCGACCGGGCCACCCGCAGGCGCCTGGCCGACACGGCCCTCGCGGTCGTCGTCGGCGCGCTCGTGCTGACCGCGGCCGCCTTCGACGCCGACACGACCCCCGTCGACCTCGCCCTCGTCGCCCTGGGCTCACTGGCCCTCGCCGCCTACCGCAGCACCCCGCGCGCCGTGCTGGCGATCACCACGGTCACCACCACCGCGTACGTCGTGCACGCCCATCCCGGCTCGCTGTCCGCGCTCCCGGTGCTGAGCGCCGTCCACACGGCGGCACGAGCCGGTCGCCGCGGAGTGGCCGCGCTGGCGAGCGTCGCGTTCCTCGCGGGCTTCGCGACCGCGGGCCCCACGACCCAGGAGCTCGTGGAGCGGACGACGCTGCTCACCGGCTGGTTCCTCTGCGCCCTGGTCACCGGCCTCGCCGACCGGAACTGGCAGGCGTACCTGCGGCAGACGGAGCAGCGCGCCCTGGAGGCCGAACGCACCCGCGAGGAGGCGGCCCTGCGGCGCGCCGGCGAGGAACGGCTGCGCATCGCACGGGAGTTGCACGACTCGCTCACGCACAGCATCTCGATCGTCAAGCTCCAGGCCGGGGTGGCCGTGCACCTCGCCCGCAAACGCGGCGACGAGATACCGCCCGCGCTGCTCGCCATCCAGGAGGCGAGCGGCGAGGCGATGCGTGAACTGCGCTCCACCCTGGAGGTGTTGCGCACCGACGAGCCGACCGGAACGCCGGCTGTGCTCGTGGAGCGGGCGCGCGCCGCGGGCCTCGCCGTCGACCTCCGGGTGACCGGCGAGGAACGGCCCCTGACGGCGACCGTGGACCGCGCCGCGTACCGCATCGTGCAGGAGGCCCTCACCAACGCCGCCCGGCACGCGGGACCCGCCAAGGTCCTGGTCGAACTCGGTTACGCGCAGCAGGAGTTGACGATTCGCGTCGACGACGACGGCACCGCGCGGACCTCCTGCGCACCCGTCCCCGGCATCGGACTGACCGGAATGCGCGAGCGCGTCCAGGCCCTGGGCGGCACCCTGCACGCCGCCCCGCGCACCGAGGGCGGCTTCTCGGTCCGGGCCGCCCTTCCACTGTGCCCGCCCGGGGACGCCCCGTGATCAGGGTGGCGCTCGTCGACGACCAGGCCCTCATGCGCGCCGGCTTCCGCGCCCTGCTGGAGGCGGAGGACGGCATCGAGGTGGTGGGCGAGGCCGCCGACGGCGAGCAGGGGCTCGCGCTCGTCCGCGCGCAGATCCCCGACATCGCCCTCGTCGACGTGCAGATGCCCGTGATGACGGGCATCGAGGCGACCCGCCGTATCGCGGCCGACCCCGCGCTCTCCGGCGTACGCGTCGTCATCCTCACCAACTACGGCCTGGACGAGTACGTCTTCGAGGCGCTGCGGGCCGGAGCCAGCGGTTTTCTGCTCAAGGACACCGAACCGGCCGATCTGCTCCAGGCCATCGAGGTCGTCGCGCTCGGCGAGGCGCTGCTGTCCCCGTCCGTGACCCGGACGCTGATCGGGGAGTTCGTGGCCCGTCCCCCCGACCGGGCCACGGCGCCGGGACTCGAATGCCTCACCCGTCGTGAACGCGAGGTCACCGCGCTCGCCGCGCGCGGCCTGACCAACGAGGAGATCGCCGCGCACATGGTGATCAGTCCGCTGACGGCCAAGACCCACATCAGCCGCGCGATGACGAAGCTGGGAGCCCGCGACCGCGCCCAACTGGTCGTCTTCGCCTACGAGTCGGGCCTCGTCACGGCGCGTGGGCACGCGGAGTGAGGACGTCCGTCGAGGCCGCCTCGTGCGATCATCGGTCCGTGATCGCGACACACCGGAAGCGAATCCGTCCCGCCGCTCTCGCCTGTCTGCTGGCGCTCACCCTGAGCGGCTGCGGGCTCTCCGCGGAGCTGGACCGCGAGCGCAACCCCGCACGGGAACCCACCCCCGCGGCCACACGGACCCGCGCCACCCAGCCGTCCGCCCCCGCGGTCTCCGAGACGTCACCCGCCGTCCCCGGAGGGCCGGAGGCGTCACCTGCCGTCCCGGTCCAGCAGGACCGCGGCTGCCCGCCGTCCGGCCTGCGCGTCGGCACCGGCCCCGTCGACGCGGCCATGGGGTTGCGCGCCATGACCATCACGCTCACCAACTGCGGCAAGAAGGCGTACGAGTTGAAGGGGTACCCGTCCGTCCGGGTCCTCGACGCGCAGGGCGCCCCGATCCCCGGCGTGCGGACCGTGGAGGGCACCGACCAGGTGGCCATGGCACCCGAGGACCCCGGCCCCGAGGCACTCACGCTCGGTCCCGGCGAGAGCGCGCGGGCGGGCCTGTACTGGCGGATGGCCGCGGAGGACGGCACCTACCTGCGGGTCGCCCCGGCCGCGGGACGGAGCACCACGACCGTACGCCTGCCGGACCCCCTCGACATCGGCCCGGAGAACACCCTGGGCACGACGGCCTGGGCACCGGCCCCCTAGGGGGCTTCGTTTGGATCAGCCCGGGTCCGCGACGCCCGGCACGGCACCTCGCCGCGTTGTCGGACCACCCGAGTACGCCCAGTACGCAGGTGACCCTCCGCCTTGCGATGCACCGCACCGGACGCCGCGGACGATCCGACCTGATCCAAACGAAACCCCCTGGCGGGAGGAGCCGCGCGGCATCAGTCACGGCACTCGCGCGGTCCATCCCGGGGCGGGAGCCGCGCGCGGCACCGCTCACGGCACCCGCGCGGTCCATTCCGGGGCGCCGAACTTCGAGCGGGCCAGCTCCTGCGCCCGCGCCAGCTCCTTCGGCGTCACCTTGCCGTCCACCAGCCCGTACCGCCCGCGGAAGGAGTCGATCATCCGCTCGATGACCGCCTCGCGCGCCAGTCCCGTCTGACGCCGCAGCGGGTCGACCCGCTTCTTCGCGCTCTTCGTCCCCTTGTCGGAGAGCTTCTCCCGCCCGATGCGCAGCACTTCGAGCATCTTGTCGGCGTCGATGTCGTACGACATGGTCACGTGGTGCAGCACGGCGCCCGGACCGCCGCCGGGCCCGACCACCCGCTTCTGCGCGGCGCCCGCGATCTTCCCCTGATCCGTCGCGATGTCGTTCAACGGCTGGTACCAGGCCTTGATCCCCATGTCACCGAGCGCGCCCAGCACCCAGTCGTCGAGATACGCGTAGCTGTCCTGGAACGACAGGCCCTGGACCAGGGCCTCCGGCACCGAGAGCGAGTACGTGATGGTGTTGCCCGGCTCCACGAACATCGCGCCGCCGCCGGAGATGCGGCGGACCACCTCGATGCCGTGCCGGGCGGCGCCCTCCGGGTCGACCTCGTTGCGCAGGGACTGGAAACTGCCGATGATCACGGACGGGGCGCCCCACTCCCACACCCGCAGCGTCGGCGCACGCCGGCCCGCGGCCACCTCCATGGTCAGCACCTCGTCCAGTGCCATGTGCAGGGCCGGGGACTGCGGCCCCTCGTGGATCAACTGCCAGTCGTAGTCCGTCCAGTCGGTGGCGTGCGCCAGCGCCCGGCGCACCGCGATCCCGATGCCCTCCGACGTCAGGCCGTACATGACCGTGCCCTCGGGCAGTGCGGCGTCGATACGGGCGGCGAGACCCGCCGCGTCGGTGTCGGCCGGCGCACCCTCCAGCGCGTGATTGACGGCGTCCAGCGCCTCGTCCGGTTCGAGGAAGAAGTCGCCCGCCACGCGCGCGTGGCGCAGCACCGCGCCCTCGACGTCCAGATCCACCACGACGAGCTTGCCGCCGGGGACCTTGTACTCACCGTGCACCGATCCGCCTCCGTTCAGTTCCACGAGGAGCAACGACGGCCGGCGGCGAATGATTCCGATCATTCCGGGCTCTTCCGGACCGGCGGGTCCGGTCCGTCGGACGTCCCGGAAGGCGCCCGTCCGTTCCGGCCGGGCCGGCCTGCCGTCCGGGCCGCGGCAAGTGCCATAGTCGGGGGCGAGGTTGATCGTTCGGCACAGCGAGGTGGCAGGCATGTTCACGACCCGACCGACGCTCCAGGGCACCTTCGGCATGGTGTCCTCGACCCACTGGCTCGCCTCGCAGTCCGCGATGGCCGTCCTGGAGGACGGCGGCAACGCGTACGACGCCGCCGTCGCCGCGGGCTTCGTCCTGCACGTCGTCGAACCCCACCTCAACGGACCCGCGGGCGAGGTCCCGATCATCCTCGCCCCGGCCGGCGGCGAGGTACGGGTGCTCTGCGGCCAGGGTGTGGCGCCCGCGGGTGCGACGGTCGCCCACTACAGGGGGCTCGGGCTGGACCTGGTGCCCGGCACCGGGCCGCTCGCCGCCGCCGTGCCGGGAGCCTTCGACGCCTGGATGCTCCTGCTGCGCGACCACGGCACCAAGCCGCTCGCCGACGTCCTCGCGTACGCCATCGGATACGCCGAGGACGGCCACGCGCCCGTGGAACGCGTCGGCGAGACCGTCGAGACGGTGCGCGAGCTGTTCGAGACGGAGTGGACGACCTCGGCCGAGGTGTACCTGCCGGACGGCAGGGCGCCCCGCCCCGGCGAGCTGTTCCGCAACCCCGCCCTGGCCGCGACCTGGCGCCGGCTCCTCGCCGAGGTCTCCGAGGAGACCGGCCGGGTGGAACAGATCGAGGCCGCGCGCAGGGTCTGGCGCTCCGGCTTCATCGCGGAGGCCCTGGTGCGCCAGGCCCGCCGCCCCACCCTGGACACCAGCGGCGAGCGCCACACCGGCACCCTGACGGCCGCGGACCTCGCGGGCTGGTCCGCCACTTACGAACCGCCCGTGACCTACGACTGGCGCGGCTGGACCCTGTGCAAGGCGGGCCCCTGGAGCCAGGGCCCGGTCCTGCTGCAGCAGCTGGCCCTGCTGCCGCCCGAACTGCCCGCGTACGGCTCCGCCGAGTACGTCCACCTGCTCGTCGAGGGCTGCAAGCTCGCCATGGCCGACCGGGAGGCCTGGTACGGGGACGCCGACGACGTACCGCTCGACGAGCTGCTCTCCGAGTCGTACAACGCCGAGCGGCGGGCGCTCGTCGGCGACAAGGCGTCGTACGAGCTGCGTCCCGGCAGCCCCGGAGGACGCGTCCCGCGGCTGAGCGGGCACGCGCGCGTGCCCGCTCCGTGGGAACCCGGCTTCGACGCGCTCGCGGCGCCCGGCGCGGGCGAACCCACCGTGGCACGGTCGGCCCGCACGGCCCCGGAACCCGAGGTCGCGGCCGACGGCGGCACCCGGGGCGACACCTGCCACCTCGACGTCGTCGACCGCTGGGGCAACATGGTCGCCGCCACGCCCAGCGGTGGCTGGCTCCAGTCCAACCCCGTCGTGCCCGAACTGGGTTTTCCGCTCGGCACACGGCTCCAGATGACCTGGCTGGAGGAGGGACTGCCCAACTCGCTCACACCGGGGCGCCGTCCCCGCACCACGCTCACCCCGTCGCTCGCCCTGCGGGACGGCGTCCCGGTCATGGCGTTCGGCACACCGGGCGGAGACCAGCAGGACCAGTGGCAGACGCACTTCTTCCTGGCCGTGGCGCTGCGCTCCGCCGTACGCGGCGGTCTCGACCTCCAAGGCGCCATCGACGCCCCGAACTGGCACAACGACAGCTTCCCCGGCTCCTTCTACCCGCGCGGCATGCACCCCGGCAGCCTCACCGTCGAGTCCCGCACGGACGAGGCGGTCGTCGACGAGCTGCGGCGTCGCGGCCACGACGTCCAGGTCGGCGAGGCGTGGTCGGAGGGACGTCTGTGCGCGGTCGCGCGGGACCCCGCGACGGGCGTGCTGTCGGCCGCGGCGAATCCGCGGGGGATGCAGGGGTACGCGGTCGGACGCTGACGGCGGGACCCCTCGGAGTTCATCCGGATTCCACCCGGAGTGCACCGGGCATGCGGGGATTGTCAGCGGCGCGTGCTCTCATGGAGCCATGATCGAAGACATCGAAACCATCGACGAGTTTCTCGCCCGGCGCAGCTCCGACGTCGAAGAAGCGGTCCGCGAGGCGGCGGCGACCGAGATCATGCCCCGCTTCCGGCAGCTCGGAGCGCACGAGATCGACCAGAAGTCCGGCCCGCACGACCTGGTGACGGACGCCGACCGCAAGGCCGAGCAGTATCTGACCGGTGTCCTCACCGCACTGCTGCCCGGCTCCGTCGTCGTCGGCGAGGAAGCGGTGCACGCCGACCCCGCCACCTACGAGGCGATACAGCGCTCCGAGCCGGTCTGGATCGTCGACCCCGTGGACGGCACCCGTCAGTTCGTGCACGGCGATCCCGGCTTCTGCACGCTCGTCGCGCTCGCCCGGGACGGAGTCGTGCTCGCCTCCTGGACGTACGCCCCCGCGCGCGACGAGTTCGCCGTCGCCATCCGCGGCCGGGGCGCCTTCCTCGACGGCGTGCGCCTGCGCTCCGGCTCGCCGGTGCCCGGCCGCGACCTGGACGTCGCCACGTCCCACCCGGACTACACCACGGACGACCAGAAGCGCGCGCTGACCGGCCTGCGCGCCGAGGGAGTCGTCCCGCGTCCCTGCGGCTCGGCCGGCCTTGAGTATCTGGCCGTGGCACGAGGGGAGTTGGACGCGGTCGCGTTCTCATGGGAGGCGGCGTGGGACCATGCCGCCGGCCTGCTCCTCGTCGAGGAGGCGGGCGGTGCCCACCTGACCCTCACGGGTGAGCCGTTCCGCGTGACGGGGGGCAACGCGCTGCCGTTCACCGCGGCCCGGGACGAGGCCACGGCCCGCCGCGTGGTGGCCCTGCTGTCGGCGTGAGCCTTACCCGACGCCGACCCGGCCCCTCCCGGCCGGAGCGCCCCGCCCCGATCGGCGGCGAGCTCGGCCATCCGGGGTTACGCATGGTCACGGCCCCGGTCCTGGCTGCCGGTGAGGTCGGCCGGCGTGACACCGAGCCCGCCGTCGACGAGCTCGGCTGCGGGTGACACCGGAGCCCGCCCGGCGGCCGGCCCGTTCGGCGCCGTCGATGTGCTCGGCCCGCCCGGTCGACACCGAGGCCCGCTGCGGCCCGGTCGGCGTCCGCCCTCCCGGAGTGGCCCGGCCCCAGCCCCTGCCGTGGCGCAGCCCCCGGAGTCCGCCGCCGCGGCCCGGCCCCGGTGAGGGCACCACTGCCCGTGCGGAGTCCGTCGTGCGCCGCCGTCTGCGGAGTCCGTCGTGCGCGGCCGTCCCGAACCCGATGGGGGAGTGGCCCCTCGAAAAGACACGGCCCTGCCCCGGACGCACCCGGTTCCGCCGCCGGGCCTGGTCCGGGGGCTGGACCGAGGGCGCCCGGGGCAGGGAGCCGATGGCGCCGGGACCAGGGCGCCGCCGGGCGGGCTCGGGAGCTCGCCGGTGCCTCCGCCGAGCCCCCGGGGGCGTGGACCGCCCCGCGCACGTCGGGAGGTGTCCCCTTCCCAACCCCCCGCGCCGCCAAGGCTGTCGGTCCCGCGGCATATCCTGATCCCCAGTGGCCATCGGCTGACAAAGGAGTCCGAAGGTGCCGTCGATGCTCGATGCCGTCGTGGTGGGTGCGGGGCCGAACGGACTGACCGCTGCCGTGGAGCTGGCCCGCCGCGGCTTCTCCGTGGCCGTCTTCGAGGCCCGGGACACCGTGGGCGGGGGAGCGCGGACCGAGGAGCTGACCCTGCCCGGCTTCCGCCACGACCCCTGCTCGGCGGCGCACCCGCTGGGCATCAATTCGCCCGCGTTCCGAGCGATGCCCCTGGAGCGGTACGGCCTGGAGTGGCTGCACGCCGAGCTGCCCATGGCGCACCCCTTCACGGACGGCACGGCGGCGGTGCTGTCGCGGTCCGTCGCCGAGACGGCCGCGTCGTTCGGCCCGCGCGACGCCGGGGCGTACCGCCGTCTGGTCGCGCCCTTCCTGACCAAGTGGGACACGCTGGCGCAGGACTTCATGTCGCTGCCGCTGACCGCGCTGCCCCGGGACCCGGTCACCCTCGCCCGCTTCGGCCTCACGGGGCTGCCGCCCTCGACCTGGCTGATGCGCCGCTTCCGCGACGAGCGGGCCCAGGCGCTGTTCGCGGGCCTCGTCGCCCATGTCATCGCCCCGCTCGGCGGCTTCGCCACCGGTGCCGTCGGCCTCGTCTTCGCGCTGGCCGCGCACGCCCGGGGCTGGCCGGTCGCCCGCGGCGGCTCGCAGTCCATCTCCGACGCGCTCGCCGCGTACCTCAAGGACCTCGGCGGCACCGTCCACACCGACTACGAGGTCAAGCGCCTCGACGACCTGCCGCCCGCCCGCGCGTACGTCTTCGACACCTCGCCCACCGCCCTGGCCCGTATCGCGGGGCTCGGCCGGTTCTACGAGCACTACCGGTACGGGGCGAGCGTGTTCAAGATCGACTACGCGCTGGACGGGCCCGTGCCCTGGACCGCGAAGGAGGCGCGCGCCGCCGGTACCGTGCAGGTCGGCGGCAGTCGTGCGGAGATCGCCGGCGCGCTGCACGCGGCCTCCCGAGAGGACCGGGCACCGGACACCCCCTTCCTGATCACCGTGCAGCCCGGCGTCGCCGACCCCACCCGCGCGCCCGAGGGCAAGCAGGTCTTCTGGGCGTACGGACACGTGCCGAACGGCTGGAGCGGTGACCTCACGGACGCGATCGAGCGGCAGCTGGAGCGTTTCGCGCCCGGCTTCCGCGACCGCGTACTCGCCCGCGCGACAGCGGGCCCGCCGGAGCTGGCCACCCGCAACGCGAACTACGTGGGCGGTGACATCGCCTGCGGCGCCGCCTCCGGGCTTCAGCTCCTGCTGCGCCCCAGACTGTCCCTGTTCCCTTACAGCACCCCCCACCCGGCCGTCTTCATCTGTTCGTCCGCCACCCCACCGGGCCCGGGCGTCCACGGCATGTCGGGGCACAACGCGGCGAAGGCCGTGTGGAGGAGACTCAGACAGGCATGACCGCGATCAAGCTGGTCCAGGGCGACATCACCCGGCAGAGCGTCGACGCCGTCGTCAACGCGGCGAACTCCTCGCTGCTCGGCGGCGGAGGCGTGGACGGAGCCATCCACCGCCGCGGCGGCCCCGCCATCCTCGAGGACTGCCGCAAGCTGCGCGCCTCGCAGTACGGCAAGGGCCTGCCCACCGGCCGGGCCGTCGCCACCACCGCCGGCGAACTGGACGCGCGCTGGGTGATCCACACCGTGGGACCGGTGTACAGCCGCGAGGACGACCGCTCGGCGCTGCTCGCGTCCTGCTACCGCGAGTCCCTGCGCGTCGCCGACGAACTCGGCGCGCGCACGGTCGCCTTTCCGGCCGTGTCCGCCGGCATCTACGGGTGGCCGATGGACGACGCCGCCAGGATCGCCGTGGAGACGGTCCGGGCCACCCCGACGGAGGTCGAGGAGGTCACCTTCGTCCTCTTCGACGAGTCCGCCTACCGGGCGTTCGCCGCACAGGTCCCCTCCGAGGAGAAGTAGCCGCCGAGGGTCCGGTCGGCCGTGTCCCGGAAGGCAGCCGCGGAAGGCGTCCCACGGCGTCCGGCCGCCGGCCGCTGACGCGAGCGACCGGTCACCTGGTGGACGGGACGCGAGCGAGGGAGACGTCCGCCGCATGGACGTCGAACCTCACGGCTCGTCCCCGTCGAGCAGCTCGCGCAGGGCCGCTTCCTCCCGCGGGCTCAGCCCGGTGACGAAGTGCCGGAGGGCGGCGATCGGATCGGGCCCGCGGTCGAGCGCCTCGTGCATGGCGTCGGCGGTCATCTCGGCCGCGTCCTTCGTGGGCCGGTAGGCGCCGCGCCGCCCGTCGACGTCGCGGCGCACCAACCCCTTGTCGTACAGGCGCTTGAGGATGGTGTGCACGGTGTTGTAGGCGAGATCGCCGCCGATCTCGCCCTGGATCTCGGCGGGCGTCAGGGCGTCGTCGGTGGCCCAGAGGGTGGCGAGCACGGCGCTCTCCAACTCGCCCGCGCGGCGCCGGTCCGCTCTGCCGTGGGGGCTCGTGCCAGCCATGGTCGCCACCTTACAGCGCGTAGGGGGAGCGGAGGCCGGTCCGGGCCTCGGGGGAGACGGGGACCGAGGCGGGTGGAGGCGCTCGCCCCGGATGCCGTTCCCGGACTGCGAGGCCCTGAGACGCGCGGTAATTTGTCCATGATTTCACGGATCTGACCCCTGCCCTGCGTCGCGTAGGGCGTGGGAACCCTACAGCTTGTAGGGCTGGAGGGTGGACGATGGTCAGGACCGCGGACATTCCGCTCGCCGGTGCCGAAAGGGCGGCCGGTCCGCCGTCGGGCCACCCGCCCGCTCGGCACTCCGGCGGACGGCGCGGGATCGCCCTCGTGGCCGTCGCCTTCACTCTGGCCCAACTGCTGCTGGTGGGGCCCGGCATGGGACTCGGCTGGGACGAGACCGTCTATGTCAGCCAGGTCAGCGGGCACGCACCGGCGGCCTTCTTCAGCGCACCCCGCGCCCGCGGCGTCCCCCTGCTCGTCGCCCCCGTCGCCTCCTGGTCGTCGTCCACGGCCCTCCTGCGGGTGTATCTGGCCCTGCTGTCGGGGCTCGGCCTCTTCGTGGCGCTGTGCGCCTGGCGGCACCTGTTCCCGGGGCGGCTGCTCGCCCTGGCCGGCGCCCTGTTCGCGACCCTGTGGGTGACCCTCTTCTACGGCCCGCAGGCCATGCCCAACTACTGGGTCGCCGTCGGAGCCCTGCTGTGCGTCGCCTGCTTCCTGCGGGCACGCGCCGCCCCCCGGAACCGGGCGGCGCTGTGGGGCGTGGGGCTGGGCGCCGCGCTGATGGCGTGGATGCGGCCCACCGACGCGGTCTGGGCGACCCTCCCGCTGCTCGTCCTCGCGGTGCCGGAGCTGCGCCGAGGGCGGCCCTGGCTGCCCGTCGCGCTGGTCGCGGGCCTGGTGGCCGGCGCGGCCGAGTGGGTCGTCGAGGCGTACACCGGCTACGGAGGTCTCGGCCAGAGGCTCGCCGACGGCTCCCGCATCCAGGGCGGCCTGGGCTGGAACATCGCCGTCGACGACCAGATGCGCAGCCTGGGCGGACGTATCCTGTGCCGCCCCTGCACCGGTGCGATGCCCGACACCGCCGTGATGGTGTGGTGGTTCGCGCTGCTCCCGCTGGCCGCGGCAGGTCTCGTGGCCGCGGTCAGGGCCCGGCGCACGGCGCGCACGCTGCTCCCGCTGGCCTGCGCCGCGACGGCCGCGTTCCCGTATCTGTTCATGATCGGCTACGCCGCCCCGCGCTTCCTGCTCCCCGCCTACGCGCTCCTCTCCCTCCCGGTCGCCGGCGCCCTCGTCCGTCTCGTCACCGTCGCGCGCGGCGCGTGGCGCCCGGCGGCCGTGACCGCGGTCGTGCTCGGCCTCGCCGGCCATCTGGCGGTCCAGTACGCCGTGCTGGACGACACCGTCCGCGAGGCCACGGACTCCCGTCGCGACTGGGCCCGCGCCGCCGCCGACCTGCGCGAGCTGGGTGTACGGCCGCCGTGCGTCCTGACCGGCCGGGACGCCGTCCCGATCGCCTTCCGCGCCGGGTGCGCGTCCGTCGCGACCTCGGGGCACAACGCGAACACGACCGGGAAGGCCCTCGCGCGGACCGGACGGAGCCGGCCGGTCGCGGTGCTGACCTCCCGGCGCGGGCGACCGCCCGCGTTCGCCAGGACCTGGGAACACCATCGCGTCGGCATCCTGCTCGCCTACCTCGCCCCCACCGGACCGGGAGGCCGGGCCTCATGAGTTCCCCACCCGGCACCGCCCCGACCGCCCTCGTCCGGCGGACGCCTTGGCAGGCCGGGGTCGCGCTGGTCGTCCTGCTCTGCACCGGCTGTCTGGCCTGGCGTCACTGGCCGGTGATCGAGACCGCGGCGGGTCGGCTCGCCCACGCCGACCGCGGCTGGCTGCTCGTGGCGGCCGCGGCCACCCTGGCGACCTGGGCATGTTCGGCCCTCGCCCAACAGGGCGCCGTGGTCCGGCCGCTGCCCACCGGACGCCTGGTGGCGGTCCAGTTCGCGGCCTGCGCCGCCAACCATCTGTTGCCCGCGGGACTGGGATCAGGGGCGGTCACCTTCCGCTTCCTGAACCGGTGCGGGCTGCCGGTGCCCAGGTCGGCGACCGCGCTCGCGGTCAAGGCGACCGCCGGCGCCGTGGCCCGCGCTCTGCTGATCGCCGCGCTGGCGCCCGCCTGCCCCGGCACCCTGCGCCTTCCGCATGTCTCCCCGGCGGCATGGGCCGTGACCGTCCTGGTGCTCGCCACCGCCGTGATCGCGCTCTCGGGGCTCCTGCGGCGCGCGTTGCGGGCGGTGCTCGCGGACGTCCGCGCGGTGCACGAGGTCCCCGGGCGGGCGGCCGCGTTGTGGGGCGGCTCGCTCGCGTTCGCCGGACTGCACGCGGCCGTCGTCGTCGCCGTGGCCCAGTCCGTCGGCCTGCCGCTGCCCCCGGTCGAGGTGGCCCTGGCCTACCTCGCCGCGAGCGGTGCCGCCGTCCTGCTGCCCACTCCCGGCGGCCTCGGTTCGCTGGACGCCGCCCTCGCCCTGGCGCTCACTCTCGCGGGGGCGTCCGGCAGCGCGGCGGCCTCGACCGTCCTCGGCTACCGGCTGCTCACCACCTGGCTGCCCCTGCTCCCGGGCCTCATGGCGCTGGGCGTACTGGTGCGACGCCGGATCCTGTGAGCCACCGCGGGGCCGGGCCGGCCACGGGGGCGGTCGTCCGCGCGCGACCGCTCACGCGCGACGGGCGCGTACCGTCGAAGCATCGAGGCGCACCTCGGTGACTACAATCCCGTAGATGGTCTACTGGACTGTAGACGATGACGGGATGAGGATCGTGTCCATGAGCAGTGCGAAGGACGAACGCCGGCCGGCGGGCGAGCTCGAGGCCGGCGTGCTGGCCGCCCTCTGGGCCGCGGGCGCACCCCTGACGCCCGGGCGCGTCCAGGCGGAGCTGGACTCCGGCCTCGCCCGGACGACGGTGACGACGATCCTGTCCCGGCTGCACGAGAAGGGAATCGTCGGCCGTGAGCGCCAGGGCCGCGGCTACGCGTACTTCCCCGTCCAGGACCCGCACGGCCTGACCGCCCGGCGCATGCACACCGAGCTGGACCGGGACGACGACCGGGGGACCGCCCTGGCCCGGTTCGTGGCCCAGCTCAGCCCCGACGACGAACGCCTCCTGCGCGACCTGCTGGAGTCCGACGGCTCCCCCGGAACGGCCGAGCACGGTGTGACGGAGCCCGGCGGGGAGTGCCTGCCGGAAACGGGTGGGCGATGACGGCCCTGCTCTTCCTCCCGTTGCTGCTGCCCTTCGCGCTGCCGCCGCTCGCCCGCCGCTGTCTCGACCGGCTCGCGCCGGTGACCGCGCTGTGGACGCTGACCTGCGCGGTCCTCGTGCTGGCCGGCGCGTCCGTGGCGGCGCTCGGCGCCCTCGTCCTCAACGGCCTGCTCGAGGTGCCGGTCCTCGCGAGCCTCGGCGAACTCGTCCATCCGCTGCGCACCGCGTCCGACCTGGTCGTCCTCCCCGCCGCCGCGGGCGCCACCGGCGTGCTCACCGTCGGCGCCTGGACCCTCGCCCGCTCCGCAGGGCGCCAGCTCCGTGCCTTCCGGGTGGCCCGCACCCAGGCCGACCGCCGCCCCGCCGCGGGCGACCTGTGCGTCATCGACTCACCGCACCCGGACGCCTACGCCCTGCCGGGCCGCCCGCACCGCATCGTCGTCACCACCGCGATGCTTCGCAGCCTCGCCCCCGGCGAACGCGAAGTGCTCTTCGCCCACGAACGCGCCCACAACAACTACGGTCACCACCGCTTCCTCCTCGCGGCCGAGCTCGCCGCGCACTGCCATCCAGGTCTGCGCCCGGTCCGTGCGGCCGTCGCGCTCGCCGCGGAGCGCGCCGCCGACGAGGCGGCCGCCGCCGTGGTGGGGGACCGGAAGCTGACCGCGCGGGCCATCGCCCGTGCCGCGCTGGCCACGCAGGCGGTCCGCTCGGACCGCCCCGATTTCGCCCCCGCGGTCACCGCGGGACCCGTGCCCCGGCGCGTCGCGGCCCTCCTCGCCGCTCCCCGGCGCCGCTCCCGCGCCGCCTCCTGGCTGGCCCTGCTCGTGATCGTCTGCGCCTGCGTGTCGGCCGGCGCCTCGGTGGCCGGGGTACTCGCCTTCCACCACCAGGTCGAGGTGGCTCAGGGCGAAGCGGCCCGCTGACCCCACCCGTGTCCCGTCCGGCGGGACGTCACTCGGCCGTGTCGCTCAGGCCGAGCCGCAGGTGCTCGACGTGATAGACCGCCTGGTCGAGGAGTTCGGCGACGTGGTGGTCGTGCAGCGCGTAGACCACCGAGCGGCCCCTGCGCTCACCGACGACCAGCCCCAGATTGCGCAGCAGGCGCAGCTGGTGGGAGCACGCCGACTGCTCCATCCCCACCTCGGCGGCCAACTCCGTGGCGGGGAGCGGCCCTTCGCGCAGCCGCGCGAGGATCAGCAGGCGGGAAGGTGTCGACAGCGCCTGGAGCGTGGTGGCCACCTTGGCGACGTTGGCCGCGTCCAGGCGTACCCGCGGGATGGCGTCCTGCGCTGCGGTGACGGCTCCATGACCCATGGTCGTATCTTACCCATCACACATGAAGAGATGAATGAGTCTTCATGCATTCCTGTATGGTGCCCGTGTGTCTCCCGCCCTCGTTTCACCAGCACCCGTCACCGACCGCCCCGCCCTGACGACCCCGCGCCGCCGGACGCGCCTGCTCGCACTGCCGGAAGCCCGCTGGGCACTCCTCGCGGCCACCGCCTTCCTGCTCGCGCTGCCGCTCGACCTCGGCGGCGCGCCCGTCTGGGCCCACGGCCCGCTCTTCGCCGTCGCCTACGCGGCCGGAGGATGGGAGCCCGCCCTCGAAGGGCTGCGCGCGCTGCGCGAGAAGTCCCTCGACGTCGACCTGCTGATGATCGTGGCGGCCCTGGGAGCGGCGGCGATCGGACAGGTCCTCGACGGCGCCCTGCTCATCGTCATCTTCGCCACCTCCGGCGCCCTGGAGGCGTTGGCCACCGCCCGCACCGCCGACTCGGTACGGGGCCTGCTCGATCTGGCGCCCGCCACGGCGACGCGGCAGACCCTGGACGGCGAGGAGACCGTGCCCACCGCGCGCCTCGCCGTCGGAGACGTGCTCCTGATCCGCCCCGGCGAGCGCATCGGCGCCGACGGGCAGGTGCTCGACGGCGTCAGCGAGGCCGACCAGGCGACGATCACCGGCGAACCCCTTCCGGTCCTCAAGACCCGGGGCGACGACGTCTTCGCCGGCACCCTCAACGGCACCGGCTCGCTGCGCGTCCGCGTCGACCGCGACCCCGCCGACTCGGTGATCGCCCGGATCGTCACCCTCGTCGAGGAGGCGTCCCGCACCAAGGCGCCCACCCAGCTGTTCATCGAGAAGGCCGAACAGCGGTACGCGGTGGGCGTGGTGGCGGCCACGCTCGCCGTCTTCGCCGTGCCCCTCGCCTTCGGCGACGACCTCACCGGCGCGCTGCTGCGCGCCATGACCTTCATGATCGTCGCCTCGCCGTGCGCGGTCGTCCTGGCCACCATGCCTCCGCTGCTGTCCGCCATCGCCACCGCCGGCCGGCACGGCGTCCTGGTGAAGTCGGCGCTCGCCATGGAACGCCTCGGCGAGATCGACACCGCCGCCCTCGACAAGACGGGCACGCTCACCGAAGGCGCGCCCGAGGTCACCGCCGTGCGTCCCGCACCCGGCTCCGGCCTGGACGAGGACGCCCTGCTCGCGCTGGCCGCCGCGGCGGAGCACCGGAGCGAACACCCGCTGGGCCGCGCCGTCGTGGCCGCCGCCCGGGTCCGTGGCCTGCGCCTCGCGCCCGCCCGCGACTTCGCCGCACGCCCGGGTCAGGGCGTCACCGCCACGGTCGAGGGCGCCGTCGTCACCGTCGGCAGGCCGGACACCCGCGCCGGCGCCGCGGCCGACGGCGGTGCCCTCGACGCCGGAGCCGCGGCCAGGGGCCCGTACGCGGCCGACGACAGTGCCCTCGACGCCGGTGGCGCGGCCAAGGGTGCAGACGCGACCGACGACAGTGCCTTCGACGCCGGGGCCGCGGCCGACGGCGGTGCGCTCGACGCCGGAGCCGCGGCCAGGGGCCCGTACGTGACCGACGACGGCGACGCCGGAGCCGCGGCCGACGGTGGCACCCCCGACACCGACCACACGGTCGTGCTCGTGACCCGCGACGGCACCCCCGTCGGCACGCTGTCCCTGGCGGACCGGCTCCGCCCCGACGCCGCCGGGACCGTGGCGGCGCTCACCGCGCTCACGGGCCGGCCGCCGGTACTGCTCACCGGCGACAACCGGCGGGCCGCCGCCGGCGTGGCCCGGGCCGGCGGCATCACCGACGTGCGCGCCGGGCTGCTGCCCGAGGGCAAGGCCGAGGCCGTACGCCGCCTCGCGGGCCGCAAGGTCCTCTTCGTCGGCGACGGCGTCAACGACGCCCCGGCCCTGGCCACCGCGCACGCGGGCATCGCCATGGGCCGGGCCGGCTCGGACCTCGCGCTGGAGACGGCCGACGCCGTCGTGGTCCGCGACGAGCTCGCGGCGATCCCAGCCGTCGTACGCCTGTCCCGGGACGCCCGCCGCCTGGTCGTCCAGAACCTCGTCCTCGCCGGTGCGTTCATCACCGTCCTGGTCCTGTGGGACCTCCTCGGAGACCTGCCGCTGCCGCTCGGCGTCGCAGGTCACGAGGGTTCCACCGTGCTGGTCGGACTCAACGGGCTACGGCTCCTGCGCGCGTCCGCGTGGCGCCGGTGAGCGGGGCGGTCCGGGCGCCCGCAGGCAGGCCGACGTACATGTCGCTTTTTCGCCAGCCCCGCCCTCGCCGGTGCCCGATGCTGGAGGCATGCGGAACGGAATGCACACCGACATCGAGCGCTGCGTGCGTGCCGTCCAGTCGAAGGACGCGCGTTTCGACGGATGGTTCTTCACCGCGGTGCTGACGACGCGGATCTACTGCCGGCCCAGCTGCCCGGCCGTACCGCCGAAGCCGCAGAACATGACCTTCTACCCGAGCGCCGCCGCCTGCCAGCAGGCCGGCTTCCGGGCCTGCAAGCGATGCCGGCCCGACACCAGCCCCGGCTCTCCCGCGTGGAACCAGCGCGCCGACGTCGTCGCCCGCGCGGTGCGCCTGATCGGTGACGGCGTCGTCGACCGCGAGGGCGTCCCCGGTCTCGCCGGCCGGCTCGGCTACAGCACCCGACAGATCGAACGGCAACTCCTCGCCGAGCTGGGCGCCGGACCCCTCGCGCTCGCGCGGGCCCAGCGCGCCCAGACCGCCCGGCTGCTCATCGAGACCACACCCCTGCCGATGGCGGAGATCGCCTTCGCGGCCGGCTTCTCCTCGATCCGTACCTTCAACGACACCGTGCGCGAGGTCTTCGCGCTCTCCCCGAGCGAACTGCGCGCCCGCCGGCCGAAGAACGGCGCCGGCGCCACACCGGGCGTGCTCAGCCTCCGGCTCCCCTTCCGCGCCCCGCTCAACCCCGACAACCTCTTCGGCCACCTCGCCGCGACCGCCGTACCCGGCGTGGAGGAGTGGCGCGACGGGGCGTACCGGCGGACCCTGCGGCTCCCGTACGGACACGGGATCGCCGCGCTGACGCCGATGCCGGACCACATCGCGTGCCGGCTCACCCTCAGCGACCTGCGCGACCTGCCCGTCGCGATCAGCCGCTGCCGCCGCATGCTCGACCTCGACGCCGACCCGGTCGCCGTCGACGACCGGCTGCGCGCCGACCCGCTGCTCGCCCCGCTCGTCGACAAGGCGCCCGGCCGGCGGGTGCCGCGCACGGTCGACGAGGCGGAGTTCGCCGTACGCGCCGTGCTGGGCCAGCAGGTCTCCACGGCCGCCGCCCGCACCCATGCGGCCCGCCTGGTCACCGCGCACGGCGATCCCGTCGACGACCCGGAGGGCGGCCTCACCCATCTCTTCCCGACGCCCGAAGCGCTCGCCGCCGTCGACCCCGAGTCGCTGGCCATGCCCCGCACCCGGCGGACCACCTTCACCACGCTGGTGACCCAACTCGCCGACAAGACACTCCACTTGGGTGTCGAGAGCGACTGGGAGGAGAGCCGGGCCCGGCTGCTCGCCCTGCCGGGGTTCGGCCCCTGGACGGTCGACGTCATCGCCATGCGGGCACTCGGCGACCCCGACGCGTTCCTGCCCACCGACCTCGGCATCCGCCGCGCCGCACAGGAGCTCGGCCTGCCCTCCACGCCCGCGGCGCTCACCGCCCGCGCGGCGGCCTGGCGGCCGTGGCGGGCGTACGCCGTCCAGTACCTGTGGGCGACGGACGGCCACCCGATCAACTTCCTCCCCGTGTGACCACCGGATCAAGGATCAACGACCAAGGACCTTCCGCGACATGACAGCGAAACGGCACACAGTGCTCGACAGCCCGTACGGACCCCTGACCCTCGTCGCCACGGACGGTGTCCTGTCCAACCTCTACATGGTGGGCCAGCGCCACCGTCCGTCGGACGAGACCTTCGGCGACCGCGACGACTCGCTCTTCGACGAGGCGGCCGACCAGCTGGAGGCCTACTTCGGGGGAGAACTGAAGGAGTTCACCCTCGAACTGAGCCTGCGGGGAACGCCGTTCCAGTGCAGCGTGTGGGACCAGCTGCGCCGCATCCCCTACGGCGAGACCCGCTCGTACGGCGACCTGGCCGACGCCCTCGGCAGTCCCGGCGCCTCCCGCGCGGTGGGCCTCGCCAACGGCAAGAACCCCATCGGCATCATCGTGCCCTGCCACCGTGTCGTCGGCGCCGACGGCAGCCTCACCGGATACGGCGGCGGCCTGGACCGCAAGAAGCGACTGCTCGACTTCGAGAGCGGAGGAGCCCTCTTCTGAGGGCCCGGCCGGCCCGGCGACCATGGTCACCTGGCGTCGGGCCAGGAGAAACCGCGGTCGCCGACGGCGCCGGCCGTCCGTGGCACACGTACGGCGCCCAGCCACACGCGTCCCTCGTCAGGAGCTCGTAGCCTTGTTCCATGGCGGAAGCCACATCCGACAGCGGGCCGGACAACAGCCACAAAAAGGGTGACGTCTCCGGGCGAACCCCTTCCGGCGGCTCGGCGCTCACGGCCCCCACGGCCGAGAGCGGCGCCGGAGCCATCCAGCTCCCCGCAGGGGCCAAAGCCCTCGGCTGGTGCGGTGTCGCCGGGCTGATCTACCTGCTGATCTGTGCCGTGAGCATCATCAGTCGCGGCTTCGCGGGGCTGGGCACCGACGCGGCGCACACCATGTTCGCCTTCGCCGCGCACCCGTGGGTAGGGCTGAGCGTCGGCGTTCTCGGTACGGTCCTGATCCAGTCGTCGACCACGACGACGGCCATCGCTGTCACCGCGGTGGGGTCGGGCGCGTTGCCCATCCAGGGCGCGATCCCCATCATCCTGGGCGCGAACGTCGGCACCACCGTGACGACGAGCCTGGTCGCACTGACCTTCATCGGCGACCGCACAGAGTTCCGCAGGGCGCTGGGCGCCTCGACCGTCCATGACTTCTACAACTGGCTCGCGCTGCTGATCTTCTTCCCGATCGAGCTGATCTGGCATCCGCTGGAACACATCAGCGGGACGTTCACCGATGCGCTGTACGGCACGGACTGGCTGCCGAACCCCGCCCACTTCAACTTCATCCGGGCGGCCACCAGGCCGGTGGAACACGGAGTGATCCACGCGACCACGCACGTCAGCAGCACACTCGGTCCGCTGTTCACCATCGTGATCGGCGCCGTGCTGATCCTGCTCGCCGTCCGCTACCTGGGGAAACTGCTCAAACTGCTCATGGTCGGCAGGGCCCGCGACATCCTGATCAAGGCCGTCGGCCGCAACGCCTACCTCGCCATGGCGTCAGGCATGGGAGTGACCGTCGTCACCCAGTCCTCGACCATCACCACGTCCGTGCTGGTCCCCTTCGCCGGAACAGGCATCCTGACACCGGCGCAGGTGTATCCCGTCGTCGTCGGCTCCAATCTCGGCACGACGTTCACGGTGGTCTTCGCGGCGTTCGCAGGCGTCGGACAGGACGCGAAGATCGGCCTGCAGGCAGCCTTCGTGCATCTGATCTACAACCTCTTCGCGATCGTCGTGATCTACGTGATACCGCTCCTGCGTCCCGTACCGCTGTTCTGCGCCGAGAACCTCGCCCGCGTCGCCTCCGAGCACCGGTGGGTCCTCGCCGTCTACCTCGGCACCGTCTTCATCGCACTGCCTGCCCTGGTCATCGTGCTGGTGGGCGTGCTCTGACAGCGGCCACCCCGCAGCGGTGGCCGGTCCGGGAGCAACGGCTCGCTCCGCGCCCACCGTGCACCGGTCGACGACGTACCGGACCGACGATCCGATGAGCCGAACGAAAACGCCCTAGCTCCCCAGCCCCCGCAGCAGCTCGGGCAGCGCCGTGCCGATCGGTTCCCGCACGACCTCGTCGGCGAGGTCGTCGTACGGCGTCGGCTCGGCGTTGACGATGATCAGTCGTGCCCCGTGATCGGCGGCGACCCCCGCGAGCCCGGCGGCCGGCTGCACCTGGAGGCTGCTCCCGACCGCGATGAACACCTGACAGGCCTTGGTGATCGCGACCGCCTCGCCGAGGACGACCGGGTCGAGGCGCTCGCCGAACATGACGGTCGCCGACTTGAGGATGCCACCGCACTCCAGGCACGGCGGGTCGTCCTCGCCGGCCTCGACGCGCGCGAGGGCGTCCTCCATCGGCGCCCGCGCGTGGCACTCGGTGCACACCACGGCCCGCGCGGTGCCGTGCAGTTCGAGCACCTTGCGTGCCGGCATGCCCGCCAGCTGGTGCAGCCCGTCCACGTTCTGCGTGATCACCCGCACCGGTGCCCCGGACCGCTCCAACTCGGCCACCGCCCGGTGCGCCGCGTTCGGCTCGGCCTCCAACGCCCGGTTCCCGCGCCGCATCTGCCACGAGCGGCGCCGGATCTCCGGGTCACCCATGTAGTACTCGTACGTGACGAGCTTCTCGGCCTCGGGATCCCGTCGCCACAGCCCCTGGGGACCGCGATAGTCGGGGATTCCGGAGTCCGTGCTGATACCGGCGCCGCTCAGAATGGCGACGAGGGGCCTGTTCATGGGACCGAGGGTAGGTCGGGCCGGGGACCGGGTCGAACGGATATCGTTCGCCCCGCACGGAACGAACCTCATCCACCGACGAGTGTCCGTGCGCCCGACCCGGCACCCAAGCGCAGTTTCCCCCGCGCGAAGTCCCGGTTCGCGACGATGCGCGGACGATGCTCCTCGGGCAGCTTCCCGCCGTCCAGCAGCTTCTCGCAGCACTCCAGCGATTCGCGGTACTCGCCCATCCAGTACGACGACACCGCCAGCTCGTCCAGCGACCGCCACTCGTACCAGCTGTGCTCGACGAACAGGATGTCCTGCGGCTGCGGGATGTCGACGGCACGTCGTGCGAACGTGTACGCGAGCGGCCAGCGCTCTCCCTTCACGCGGCACAGGCGCGCGAGCTCGCCGAGCGGTTCGACCCGCGTGGGCCGGGACTCGTGGGCCTCCAGGAAGCGGGAGATGAGCTCGGGCCATCGGCGCTTGAGCTCCACCGCGAGCCGGGCCGCGTAGAGCCGGGCGCAGAACGCCTCCTCGGCGAAGCCGCCCATGCCGGCGCGCCGGTCGTACGCGGCCAGCGCCTTCCCCGTCTCACCTGCGTCGCGCCAGCTCTGGGCGAGGTAGAACTGGTACCTGGGGTTGTCCGGCTCCTTGGCGAGCCCGCCCTTGAGGACCGCGGCATCCCGGAGGTACTTCTCCCGCTGACTGCCCTGGAGACGCCCGCCGCCGCCCATGATGACCATGCACGCGCCCTCGAAGGTCGCCCGGTCGAATCGGGTGTCGCACTCCAGGTACTCGTGCAGCACGCCCACGTACCGCCAGGGGAGGCGGGTCGACACCATCGTCGCGCGCCAGTGGACGAGGGAACCGTGGCGTACCTCGAAGTCGTAGCAGTCGTGGGACAGTTCCGGCATCGTGAAGCCGGGAACGGTCTCCATCACGTCGTCGGCGTCGATGAACAGGAGATAGTCCGCACGGTCCCGTGCCAGCCCGATCGCCTCGCTGCGGCTCAGGTCGAAGCCCTTCCACGGGCTCTCGTACAGCTCCCCGGGCAGGTCGGCGAGGGCTTCGCGGATGACGTCCTGGGTGCCGTCGGTCGAGCCCGTATCGAGGATCACCCAGGAGTCGACAAGGGGGCGCACGGATTCGAGGCAGCGTCTGATCACATGCGCCTCATTCTTGACGATCATATTGAGGCAGACCGTTTTCATGACTTTTTCTTTTCTGTGATGAAAAGGATCAGTCGGCGACTTTAGTGAATTATGAAACCCCATGCAAGGACCGCAACTGAAGGTGTGACGGCCATACAGGTGGTGGCTCGACCTGCCTGCCATCCCCGCCGCCCGCGCCTCTGTATAAGTGAGCAGTTGCTGCTGTCGGGCATGGGAGATTTTCATGGTAATCACCGCGCCGCTCCCTCTTCCACGCGAGGAAGACCGGAGCGTCGAGGCCGCCGAGTCCAGAAGTCGCCGGGCGGGGCTGTGGCTCTGGCCGTTCGCCCTCACGTTCGCCCTGGTCGGTCACGGCATGGCCGACTCGCTGCTGGGCCGCGACGAACTGGTCACCCGGGACATGGTGAACCGCAGCACCGGCCAGATCCTCGCCACTCTCCAAAACGTCGACGCCGTGCACGGCACGTATTATCTGCTGATGCACCTGTGGGTGGGGATCTTCGGGGATTCCGTCATTTCCCTGCGGCTTCCCACTGTATTGGCCGTGGCCGGAGCCGCGTCCGTCGTGAGTCTCATCGGACACCGGTTCTTCGGGTACCGTGCCGGAATTCTCGCCGGAATTCTCTTCGCGCTCGTCCCGGCAGTGAGCCGCTATGGCCAGGAAGCCCGGAGCTACGCTCTGGTGATTTTCATGGTCGCCCTGGCGACGCTCCTGTTGCTCCGTGCGCTGGACAACCCCCGCAGCCCCTGGCGATGGGCCGCCTACTCGCTCACGCTGGCCGTCGTCGGACTCCTCCACCTGATCGCCCTGTCCGTCGTGGTCGCCCATGCCTGCGTGCTCGCGGCCCAGGCGCGACAGAACCGCTCCCTGTGGTGGAAGTCCGCCCTCGCCCTCCTGGTCGCCGCCGGCTGCGTCACCCCGGTCGTCCTGCTCGGCCGTTCCCAGGCCCATCGCCAGCTGTACTGGGTCCCGGAGCCCGACGCGTGGGCACTGCTCGCCATGCTGCGTGACGTCTTCGCCTCCGCCCTGGGCGCCGGAGCGCTGATCGCCCTTGCCCTGCTGGCCCGCTCGCCGCGCAAGGCTCCCCTGTTCCTGTGCGGTACCTGGGCCCTTCTGCCCCCCGTCCTCGTCTGGCTCGCCTCGCACGGCGAGGTCTCCTACTTCCGCAACGTCTACGTCCTCTTCACCCTCCCGGCCTGGGCGCTCCTCGCCGGCGCCGGCCTCGCCGCGGCCTCCCGTTCCCCGAGAGCCACCGCGGCCCTCGTCGTGGCGCTGGCCGTCCTCACCCTGTCCGACCAGAAGCAGATGCGGGGGCCGTACGAGCATGACGCCCCTGTGACCCTCGACTACGCGGCGGCGGCCGACGTGATCAAGCAGCGGTACCAGCCCGGAGACGCGGTCGTCTACGACCGTGCGAACACCTGGAAGCTCGACGGCGGAGTCCAGTACTACCTGCCCCACGACCTGAAGTTGCGTGACGTCTTCCTGGCCAAGACCCCCGCCGAGATCGACGACCTCTACGCGGTCGAGTGCCCCGTCCCGGTCCAGTGCCTCAAGGGCGAGCCCCGCATCTGGCTGCTGACCCAGGGCGCCGACTTCCCCTTCGCCGCCATCAACCCGATGCAGGCGGACGCCCTGCAGCGCCAGTACAAGCTGTCCACGAGCGCGTCGGTGACGGGTATGACGGTGAGCCTGCTCGTACGCAAGGACGAGAACTAGTCCGTTCCGAGATGCCTCAAGGGGCGTCCGACGGTCTGTCACGACCCGTCGGACGCCCCTCATGCGGTGTGCCGGCCGGTTGGACTCATGCCGCGCGAGCCGTGCGCATCAGACCGGTCACGGGATGGGGGTGATGTCCCGCCCGCCGTTCACCGCGCCGGCTTCAGGCTGGAGGTTGAGCTCGACCCAGGGTTGGTCGCAGGTCAGGTCGATCGGGTCGTTTCCGACGTTCACCACGCAGGTCGTCTCCCAGACCTGTCCCGTCGTGGTGACGGTGTCGATCTTGATGGCACCGCTCTGGCCCTGACCCTGGTTCTGGCCGTTGATGGAAACCCCACAGGGAGTGCCGATGGGGAACCCGTTCGGGTCCTCCCCACCGTTGGGGTAGTCGTCGTTGCCGCTGAGGTCGGTCCAGAGGAAGTTCCGGGGGTCGCTGCCCCGGAGGTCGTGGACACCTGCGTACACGATTCCGGCGGCCTCGGTGGCACGGAGCTCGAAGTTGTTCGAGTCCTGCTGAGCGTCGATGTCGGAGCACGGCCCCGTCGCTCCCGTGGCGCCCGTGCCGCCGGTCGCGCCCGTCCCGCCGGTGGCTCCGGTGCCGCCGGTCGCACCCGTGTCGCCCGTGGCTCCGGTGCCGCCGGTCGCACCCGTGTCACCGGTGGCTCCGGTGCCGCCGGTCGCACCCGTGTCACCGGTGGCTCCGGTGCCGCCAGTGGCGCCCGTGTCGCCCGTGGCGCCGGTCGCCCCCGTGGCGCCGGTGGCACCCGTCGCGCCCTTGCACTTGTCCTTGCCGTCCTCGCCGTACGGCACGGTGGACTTCGTCTTGTCGGGCTTCGACTCGTCCTTGCAGTTGTCGCCGCCGGAGCGGCTCGTCGCAGTGGCGTGGTCGCTCACGGCCCGTGCCGAAGCGGCGGCGGGGCTCACCACGCTGGTCGCCAGGACCAGAGCGAGGGAGGCCACCATTCCGGCCTTCTTGAACCTGTCCCGCGCCAGCGGCCCGAGAAGTGAAGTCGTCCTGTACTCAGGACTCATCAGGGTGCTCCTTGCCTCATCAGGTCCGGGTGATGTCCCGAATCCGAGTGCGAGGTTGGACCCTGAGCGACCGGTCATGGTGTGAGCCCCGGCGCAACACGGCTTTTTTCCATAGATTGGTCTAACTCGTGCGTTCTGATGGCTCAGTCTTCGGGCCACCAGCCCCAGTTGGCCCCAGGTGCGGCCGTTCGGGGGCACCTCCGGGCCCCTCCCGCGGGTCGGCCGGCCGACGTCGATCCGGTCATGTCATATTGCTGCGGTTGTATCCGACGCTGCATGAGGCGCACTGCCCGGACGCCGACTCCGCCGTGAGACAGGCGGCTGCCACGGATGGGGCGAGGCGGAGTACTGGAGGACGGCGGTCAGCCCACCCGGTGGCCGTTCTCCAGCTCCACCGTGCCCCCGCCGTCCGCCAGGACGTCGAGGGCGGCCAGGACCCGTCGGCCCAGGGCGCCCGGCAGATGGTCGGTCAGCTCCTCGCGCGGCACCAGACGCCAGGACAGCAGTTCCTCCTCCTGGAGGCGGATCGACTTGAGCGCGCTCTCGTCGAGGACGCCGCCGTCGTACAGATAGGCCACCAGCGGGGGCCGCGCCGTCCCGTGCACCCAGTCGACCGCGAGCAGCCGGCCCAGGCCGACGTCCAGACCGATCTCCTCGGCGGTCTCCCGGCGCGCGCCCTGCCTCGGGGTCTCCCCGTCGTCCGACTCGACGGTGCCGCCCGGCAGGGCCCAGCCCTCCCGGTAGTTCGGTTCGACGAGCAGCACCCGCCCCTCGGCGTCGCGGAACAGGGCGGCCGCCCCGGCGAGGATGCGGGGCAGACCCGCGATGTACGTGGCGAAGTCCGGAGTGGTCATGCCCGAAGGGTAACCAGCCTGCGCCGCCCGTCCCCGGACTCACCGGCGCGAAGTGCGAGCTCAGCCGCGTGAGTTCGGCCACCGGCCGAGCTGCCCACCGGCCGAGCTGCCCACCGGCCCAGGGGCTCAGGAACCGTTGCCGGCCTCTGCGAGAGCGACCGTGCGGGACGCGAGCTCACTGATCCGCACCCCGTCGAAGCCGAACACCGCACTGCGCACGGTGTCCTCCAGAGGGTCCTTCCACTGCTCCGGAACCGCGTCCGCCCCGCACAGGACCCCGGCGACCGAGCCCGCCGTCGCGCCGTTCGAGTCGGTGTCCAGGCCGCCGCGGACGGTCAGCGTGATGGTGCGGGTGAAGTCCCCGTCGCCGTAGAGCAGCCCCGCCGTGAGGACCGCGGCGTTCGGGACGGTGTGGATCCAGCCGAGGCCCGCGGTCTCCTCGGCGACCGTGCTGAGCGTGTCCTCCCAGGTCATCCGGGTCTCGTGGAGCGTGAGCACCCGGCGCACCGTGCGGGCGAGGCGGCTGCTCGCGGGGATCACCGTCAGCGCCGTGTCCAGTGCGTGCCGCACGGTCGGTGCCGTGAACGCGGCCGAGACCAGCGCGGCCGCCCACATCGCCCCGTACACGCCGTTGCCGGTGTGCGACAGGACGGCGTCCCGGCGGGCCAGAGCCGCGGCGCGGCGCGGAAGACCAGGACAGGTCCAGCCGTAGACGTCGGCGCGGATGAGCGCCCCGATCCACTCCTGGTACGGATTGTCGTAGGTGGCCGTCAGTGGCGGTTTCAGTCCGTTCGCGAGGTTGCGGTACGCGGCGCGCTCCGCCGTGAACGTCTGCAGATACGGCAGCCGCAGCAGCCACAGGTCGCCCACCTGCTCGGTGCTGAAGGAGAACCCGTGGGTCTCCAGCAGGTCCAGCCCGAGGATCGCGTAGTCCACGTCGTCGTCACGGCAGCTGCCGTGGATACGGCCGCGCACGCAACTCCGCCACTCCGGGCGCAGCGCGAACTCCTCGCCGTTGCCGTCATCGGCCGGCTCGGGGAGGTAGTCGGTGAGCGGCAGGGCCGCGGCCTGCCGCAGATAGCGGTCGATGCGATCCCGCGTCCAGTGGTCGCCCTGCTCGACCGGTTTGCCGAGCATGTTGCCCGCGATCCGGCCCAGCCAGCCCCCGAGGACGCGGTCCGCGAGCTCAGTGCCCACAGGGGTCATAGCTCCGGTTTACCCAATTACGGGCGGCCGCGCGCGGTGTTCGGCGAGGCTGGTGCCTCCGGGCGCCGGACCATTTCGCCGCGTCGCACGCCCCGGGCCGCCGGACGCCGCCGGGTGCCGGCCCCTTGCGGCGCGGACCGGGCCGTGCCGCCGTGATCCATGGACCGGACCCCGGGGGCCGTGCCGCCGTGATCCACGGATCGGACCGTCGCGGTCCACGGAGCGGGACGGTTCCGGCAGGTGGGCGGGGCATGACGGCGGGGGCTTCCTCCGGTTAAGGTCGCAGCGGCGCGACTGCCTTGACGTGAGCAAGGCCCGGAAAGCAAGGGGAATGCAAGGTGGCGGACGCTGCAGTGAATCGGACCCCGCGTGTGCTCATCGCCGCGGACAAGTTCAAGGGATCGCTGACGGCCGTGCAGGTCGCGGAACGGGTGACGGCCGGACTGCGCCGGGTCGCGCCGCGCGCCGAGGTCGAGGCGCTGCCCGTGGCCGACGGAGGCGACGGGACCGTGGACGCGGCGGTCGCGGCCGGGTTCGAGCGGCGCGAGCTGCGCGTCGCGGGGCCGCTCGGCGACGAGGTGACCGCTGCGTACGCGCTGCGCGGAGACACCGCCGTGGTCGAGATGGCCGAGGCGAGCGGGCTGCAGCGGCTGCCCGCCGGGGTCTTCGCGCCGCTCACCGCGTCGACGTACGGCTCGGGCGAATTGCTGCGCGCCGCGCTGGACGCCGGTGCGCGCACCATCGTGTTCGGCGTCGGCGGCAGCGCCACGACCGACGGCGGCGCGGGCATGCTGGCCGCGCTGGGAGCGCGCTTCCTGGACGCGGACGGCGAGCCGGTCGCACCCGGCGGCGCGGCGCTGCGCGACGTGGCGAGCGCGGACCTCTCCGCGCTGGACGCCCGGCTTTCCTCGGTCGACTTCGTGCTCGCCAGTGACGTGGACAACCCGCTGACGGGGCCCAAGGGCGCCCCGGCCGTCTACGGCCCCCAGAAGGGTGCGAGCCCCGACGACGTGGCCACTCTCGACGCCGCGCTCGCGCACTTCGCCACGGTCCTGGAGAAGGCGATCGGTGCCCGGGCCGCCGAGTACGCGGCGGCGCCCGGCGCCGGTGCGGCGGGCGGCATCGGGTACGGGGCGCTCGTCCTCGGGGCCCGCTTCCGTCCCGGCATCGAGGTCATGCTCGACGTCCTCGGCTTCGCCCCGGCCCTCGACCGCGCCGACCTCGTCGTCACCGGTGAGGGCTCGCTCGACGAGCAGACCCTGCACGGCAAGGCCCCGGCCGGCGTCGCCGCCGCCGCACGCGCGGCGGGCAAGGAGGTCGTCGCGGTCTGCGGGCGCCTCGCCCTTCCTCCCGAGGTGCTCGGACAGGCCGGCATCAGGCGGGCGTACGCGCTGACGGAGGTCGAGCCCGACGTCGCGAAGTGCATCGCGGACGCCGGCCCCATCCTGGAGCGGGTCGCGGAGAACATCGGGCGGGACTTCCTCGGCTGAGACGCCGTGAGGGGGCCGCGGCCGGGGCAGTGATCCTCCCCGAGACGGCGGGCCCTCTGCCGGGGGCAGTGCTCTCCGGGTACGGGCGATGCCGGCGCGGGCCGGAGGGGCGGGATCCGTGGTGCGGGGGCGGCGCTCGCCCCGGCCGGAGGGGTCCGTGCCGCCTCAGGCCGCCGCCCCGCCCCCGGCCAGCCGGTACGCGTCCAGCGCCAGCGTCATCTCGATCAGGTCGCGGGGCCGGGCCAGGGATCTCGACGTCAGCTGTTCCAGCCGCCGCAGCCGGTTGAAGACCGTGTTGCGGTGGCAGTACAGCTGCCCTGCCGCCCGGCCCGCGGAGCCTTCGCAGGCCAGCCACACGTCGAGCGTCTCCAGCAGCACCGCCCGGTCCGCCGGGTCCAGCGCCAGCAGCTCGCCGAACACGTCCGACACGAGCTGCCCCGCCAGCTCCGGCTGGCTCACCACCAGCGCCGTCGGCATCCGCCGGTCGAGGCGTACGACATGTGTCGCGTCCGGCGGACAGGTGCGTAACGCCAGCTCGGCCATCCGCCGCGCCCGGCCCAGCTCGGCGAGGCCCGACACCACCGGACTGATGCCACCCGGCCCCGCATGGCGTCCGTCCAGCAGCTGCGCCACGGCGTCCAGGCCCTGCCCCGGGCCCAGCGCGACCACACCGACCTCGCAGTCCGTCCGCATCCGCCAGATGAAACGCAGACCCGCTCCCCGCATGGGCCGGGGGAACGCGTCCCGTCCGTCGCGGCGGTCGGGCCGCAGCACCACCACGGCGTACGGCCCCTGCTCCGGCAGGTCGAGCCCCGCGGCGGCCCGCGCCGCCAGCCCGGGCGCCTCCTTGCCTTCGAGCAGGGCGTCGAGCAGGGCCTGCAACTGCTCGTCGGTGCGGCGCCGCAGCTCCTTCTCGGTCGCGAGGTAGGCATCGGAGGCGACGGCGGCCTGCGCGTCCACGGCCGCCCACACCATCGTCGCGGACCGCATCAGCACCGCGAGCCGTTCCGGCTCCCGGCCCGCGGCCCCCTCCAGCAGCGCGTCCCACACGAGATAGCCCGCGGCACGGTAGGCGTGGACGAGGAGTTCCAGAGGGAGTCCCTGCTGAGCGCGGCGGCGCCCCGCGTCCTCGGCGTGCTCCAGATCGCGGCGCGGGGAGTCCCGCGGTGCCGAGATCGTCTGGATGCCGATGCGCATCGCCGTCTCCGCCTCCTGCCACTGCTGGTCGTACGGCAGCACCTGCCCGTAGACCGGTGAGTGCTCGGCGAGCTGACGCAGGTGCTCGTCGACGAGCTCGGGCAGTCGCTCCAGCAGCGCCGTGCAGGACTCCCCGAGCAGTTTCCAGTCATGACCGGTCCGCGGTCTGCGCCGTCCCATGGCCGGAGGATGCCACCGCGGCACCCTGCCGGACAGGCCCCTGACACGCGGTGTTGTGCGCGCGCACAACCGGCCGACGTCACCTCTGGGCTCCCGCCGCGTTTCGTCCGCACCCCGTGGACGGGCGTCCCCGCCGGTGCTGAGGTGAGCGCCACACCGAGCGAGGAAAGGGAGGTGCCATGGGCGGATCCGCTCTGCTCGTGCGGGATCTGTCGGTCGGATACGGACCCGTGCGCGCGTTGCGTCAGGTGTCGCTGGAGGTGCCCGAAGGCGCCGTGGTGGCGGTTCTCGGCAGCAACGGCGCGGGAAAGTCGACGCTGCTGCGGGCGGTGTGCCGGACCCTCTCCTTCCACGGGGGAGCGGTGACCGGCGGCACGGTCTCGCTGGGCGGGCGCCCACTGGACCGGCTGCCGCCGGAACGGGTGGTCGCCGCAGGCGTGTCCCAAGTCCCGGAGGGACGGCGGGTGTTCGCCCGTATGACGGTCGCGGACAATCTGCGTGCCGGCGCGCTCGGCGGCTCGGGCGGCCGGGCGGAGCGGGCCCGTGCCCTGCGCCGAGTGCACGACCTCTTCCCCGTCCTCGCCGACCGGGCCCAGCAGCGGGCGGGACTGCTGTCGGGCGGCGAGCAGCAGATGCTCGCGGTCGGCCGGGCACTCATGGGCTCCCCGAAGGTGCTGCTCCTGGACGAGCCGTCGCTCGGGCTCGCCCCGCTGATGGCCGCCCGGATCGCCGACACCGTGCGGGAGATCAACGAACAGGGCACCTCCGTCCTGCTCGTCGAGCAGAACGCCGCGCTCGCCCTGCGGCTGGCGTCCCGCGCCTACGTCCTGGAGGTGGGGGAGGTGACCCTCTCCGGCCCCGCCGACACGCTCGCCGCCTCCGACGAGGTGCGCCGCCGCTATCTGGGCGTGACCGACGAGGACGCGGCGGCCGACGTGTCCCGAGCGGGCGGCCTGCCGGCCCTGTCCCGCTGGAAGGGGTGAACAGCACCAGTGGAAACACCTGAAACAGCCGCAACACCGGGCCCCGCCAAGGCCCAGCCCTCCTCCGGCGTCGCCGTGCCGGGCGACGCCGCCGAAGCTCCCGCACCCGCGCACGGCACGATCGCCGACGTCCCCCCGCTGCACGTCAGGGACGTCACCGTCCGGTTCGCCGGGCTGACCGCGCTGGACGCGGTCGGCTTCACCGTGCGGCCGGGCACCGTGCACGCCCTCATCGGCCCCAACGGCGCCGGGAAGTCCACGTGCTTCAACGTGCTCTCCGGTGTCTGCCGGCCCGCGTCGGGCAGTGTCCGCTTCGGCGACCACGAGCTCACCGGTCTGCCGCCCCACCGCATCGCGGAACTGGGCGTGGCCCGGATCTTCCAGAATCTCGCCCTGCCGCCGCACGCCACCGTCGAGGACTCCCTGCTGCTCGGCCGCCACCGGTTGACCCGCACCGGTTTCCTCGCCGCGGGGCTGCGGCTGCCCGCGGCGGCGCGCGAGGAACGGCGGCACCGCGAACGTGTCCGCGAGATCGCCGCGTTCGTGGGCCTGGAGGACTGCCTCGACCGGCCCGCCGGATCACTGCCGTACGGGCAGCAGAAGCTCGCCGAACTCGCCCGGGCGCTGTGCATGGAGCCCCGGATCCTGCTCCTGGACGAGCCCGTCGCCGGCATGACCGCCGACGAACGGCGCCGCACCGCCGCGGTCGTCGCGGGGGTCCGCGACAGCCTCGGCATCTCGATCCTGCTGGTGGAACACGACATGGGGGTGGTGATGCGGCTCGCGGACGCGGTGACCGTACTCGACTTCGGGCGCCGGATCGCCGACGGCGCACCCGACGACGTACAGAACGATCCGGCGGTGGTGCGCGCCTATCTGGGCGAGCGCGCCGACGAGGAGGAGAGCACCTCATGAGCACCTTCGCCGAACTCCTGCTCAACGGCATTTCGCTGGGCTCCGTCTACGCACTCATCGCGCTCGGCTTCGTCGTCATCTTCCGGGCCACAGAGGTCGTGAACTTCGCCCACGCCTCGCTGCTCCTCGCCGGCGGATACGTCACCGCGACCCTCCACGACGACATCGGCTTCTGGCCCGCGCTCCTCGTCGGCATCGCCGGCGCCGCGGCGGTGGGGGCCGCCGTGGAGTTCCTGGTGATGCGCCGTTACCGGGGCTCCGACCACAGCGTCCTCGCCATCGTCACGATCGGCGTCGACATCCTGCTCACCACCGAACTGACCCGGCGCATCGGCACCGACGTGCTCGCGCTCGGCGACCCGTGGGGCGACGCCGTGCTCACCGTCGGGCCGGTCTCGCTCGCCCACACACGGATCGCCGCGTTCGTCGCCGCGGCCCTGCTCATCACCGCCTTCCTGCTGGTCTTCCGGTACACGTCCTGGGGCGTGGCGATGCGCGCGGCGGCGGAGAGCCCGGAGACGGCGGCACTGATGGGTGTGCGGCTGGGCCGGGTGTCGCTCGGCGCGTGGGCGGTGGCCGGAGGCCTCGCCGCCGTCGCCGCGCTGTTCCTGACCGTCTTCCCCACACCGGGACTGGAACGGGCCACCTCCCTCGCCGCGCTGAAGGCGTTCCCCGCGGCGATCCTCGGCGGCCTCGACTCGACGACGGGCGCGCTGGTCGGCGGGCTGCTCGTCGGCATCACCGAGTCCCTCGCCACCGGCTACCAGAGCGACCTCACCTTCCTCGGACGCGGCCTCGGCGACCTCGCTCCCTACCTGGTCATGGTCGCGATCCTGCTCATCCGGCCCGCCGGGCTGTTCGGCACCAAGGAGCTCGCCCGTGTCTGACGTCCTCGCCCGTGACGAGACGACCGGCACCACCCGGCCCGCTCGTCACCGCACGCTCCGGCTGCCCGGTGTCCGGACCTGGGTCCGGGTGGCCGGTGCGGTCCTGCTGCTGGCGCTGCCCTTCTATCTCGACCGCTTCTGGCTCCAGGCCGGGCTGTTCGCGATGGCCGCGGCCATCGGCGCGATCGGCCTCAATCTCCTCACCGGCGCGACCGGGCAGCTCTCCATGGGCCATGCCTTCTTCCTCGCGGTCGGCGCCTACGGCTACTGCGTGTTCGCCGCCGACGGGGGCGACGGGCTGACCGGTCTGGGACTGCCGAGCTGGCTGGCGGCCGTGCTGGCCGTCCTGGTCGCGGGTGTCGCCGGAGGCCTGTTCAGCCCGATCGCGGGCCGGCTGCGCGGCGCCTATCTCGGCATCGCCACACTGGCGCTGATCTTCATCGGCCAGCACGTGCTGTTCAACGCGCGTGACCTGACGGGCGGCTTCAACGGCCGCGACGTACCCCCGCTCAGTCTGTTCGGCCTCACCTTCGACGACCGGGAGGTCGTCGTCGCCGCCGTGCCGTTCGGCTCCGCCGAGAAGCTCTGGTACGCGGGGCTGGTGCTGCTGCTGGGCTGCGCCCTCTTCGCCCGGGGGGTGCTGCGCGGCCGGCCCGGCCGCGCCATGAACGCGATCCGCGACCACCGGATCGCCGCCGGGGTGATGGGGGTGCCGGTCGCCCGCTACCGCGCCGCCGTCTTCGTCCTGTCGTCGATGTACGCGGGTCTGGCGGGGGTCCTGCTCGCCCTGGTCTTCCAGCGGACCGTGCCCGACTACTTCGGGATCACGCTCTCGCTCGACTACCTCGCCATGATCGTCATCGGCGGGCTCGGATCGGTGGCCGGGGCGGTGGTCGGGGCCGTCTTCGTCTCGCTGCTGCCGCAGCTGCTGACCCGCTACAGCGATGCACTGCCCCTTGTCTCGGACCCCGGGACGGGCGGAATCGCACCGGGCGAGGCAGCCCGGTACCTGTACGGCGCCGCCGTCGTGGCGGTGGTGCTCTTCCTGCCGGGCGGCCTGGTCAGGCTGGCCGCCCGGCGCCGCGTCAGTCCCGGTTCAGGGGCCACTCCAGGGGAGGAACGATGAGAACGACACATACGGCCAAGGTGGCCGCCGGGGCACTGGCGGCACTGCTCGTGCTGGCCGGCTGCAGCTCCAAGGCCAAGGACGACGACGGAGACAAGCAGTCGGCGGGCGGGGTGAAGACCGGTGACGGGATCTCCGGGAAGACGATCTCGCTCGGGGTGCTCACCGACATGACGGGGGTGTACGCGACCCTCGGCAAGAGCGTCACCCAGGCCCAGCAGCTCTATGTGAAGCAGGTCAACGCGAGCGGCGGGGTCTGCGGCTACAAGCTCTCCCTCACGGTCCGCGACCACGGGTACGACCCGCAGAAGGCCGTCTCCGGGTACACCGAGCTGGCGCCCAAGGTGCTCGGCTTCACGCAGTTCATCGGCTCGCCGTTCGTCGCCGCGGTCAAGCAGCGGATCGACGGCCAGGACAAGGGGCTGGTCCTGCCGCAGGCCTGGTCCGCGACCCTGCTCGGCAGCCCGTACATCCGGGTCATCGGCTCCACGTACGACATCGAGACCATCAACGCCATCGACTTCCTGATGAAGGAGAAGGGCCTCAAGAAGGGCGACAAGATCGGCCACGTGTACTTCGAGGGCGACTACGGCGAGAACGCGCTGGCCGGCTCCAAGTACATGGCGAAGAAGGCGGGGCTCCAGGTCGTCGAGCAGAAGATCAAACCGACGGACAACGACATGACCGGACAGGTCGCGGCGCTGAAGCAGGCGAAGGTGAAGGCCATCGTGATCAGCGCGGGCCCGCGGCAGGCGGCCTCCCTGGTGGGTGTCGCGGCGGCCGGCAAGTTCCCCGTGCCGATCATCGGCAACAACTCGGCCTTCGCCCCGCAGCTGCTCGCCACCCAGGCGGGTCCCGCCCTGACGGCGAACTACTACGTGGCCTCGCCGTCGCTGCCGATCGGGGCCGACACGCCCCAGGCCAAGAAGCTGGTCGAGGACTACAAGGCCGCCTACCCGAAGGACTCCCTCGACAACGGCGTGGTGGCCGGCTGGACCGCCGCCGCCGCGTTCGGCGAGGCCCTGAAGAAGGCGTGCGCGGCCAAGGACCTCACCCGTGAGGGCGTCGACAAGGCCCTGCTGACCATCAACGCCTTCGACCCGGGCTTCGGCATCACGCAGGACTTCAGCGATCCGAAGTCGGCGTCGTCCAAGCAGAGCGTGATCCTGCGGCCCGACAAGAGCGCGGTGGGCGGCATGAAGGTGGTCCGCGAGGCCGAGGCCTCGTCCGCGGCGGAGGGCTACACGCCCGGTTCGTGACACCCCGCCCCACGCACGCGAAGGGCCCCGAACCATCCGGTTCGGGGCCCTTCGGCGACGTACGGGGTGTTACGGCAGCTGCGCCGCGCGTGCCTCGCGACGGTTGTCCCGGAAGTTGTTCACCCTCCGGGCCGTGGCGAAGAGCGGGATGACCGCGCCCATGACCAGCTGCAGCGCGCAGCCCGTCTGAAGGAGCAGCTGGCCGCTCGGGGCGTCGAACGCCCAGGCCGCCAGGAGACCCATGCTGAGCACGATCCAGGAGAGCATCGCGACCGCGAGGCGGCCCCGCGGCTTCGGGTACTCGACCCGGCTCACCATCAGCCAGGCGGTGCCGATGATCGCCATGAGCGTGGCGACGAACGGCAGCTCCAGCAGCACGATGGAGACGACGGTCAACGCGCCGAACGGCGAGGGCATGCCCTGGAAGGTGCCGTCCTTGACCGTGACGCAGGAGAACCGCGCGAGGCGGAGGACGACCGCGAGCAGGACCACGATGGCCCCCACCGCCGCCACCCGCTGGTGCGCGTCGTCCGCGACCATGCCGTAGACGAGCACGAAGTACGCCGGCGCGAGTCCGAAGCTGATCAGGTCGGACAGGTTGTCCAGTTCCGCGCCCATGGGGGAGGAGCGCAGCTTGCGGGCGACCAGACCGTCGAAGAGGTCGAAGACCGCGGCGCACAGCATGAGGATGACGGCCGTGGCGGCGCTGTGGCGCGCCATGCCCGTCTCCTGGCTGCCCGTGAGGTGCGGGATCAGGATGCCGGTGGTGGTGAAGTACACCGCCATGAAGCCGCACGTGGCGTTGCCGAGGGTGAGGGTGTCCGCTATTGAGAGGCGGAGCGAGAGCGGCATCTCCTCCTCGTCGTCCACGTCCTCGGCCTCCGGCACCCAGCCGGCCTGTGTCTCAGGATCAATCACGGTCAATTCGAGTCACCCCAGCCACGGTCTTCTGACCGACCTCCACATCGACCTCGACACCTTCGGGGAGGTAGATGTCGACGCGCGAGCCGAAGCGGATCAGGCCGATGCGGTCGCCCTGCTCCACCTTGGTGCCCTGAGGGATGTAGGGGACGATGCGACGGGCCACCGCGCCGGCGATCTGGATCATCTCGATGTCACCGAGCTCGGTGTCGAAGTGCCAGACGACGCGTTCGTTGTTCTCGCTCTCCTTGTTGAACGCCGGAACGAACCCACCGGGGATGTGCTCGACCGACGTCACCGTGCCGGAGAGCGGCGCGCGGTTGACGTGGACGTTGAGCGGGCTCATGAAGATCGCGACGCGGGTGCGCCCGTCCTTCCACGGCATGATGCTCTGCACCACACCGTCGGCGGGCGAGATGACGCGGCCCTGGGCGATCTCGCGCTCGGGGTCGCGGAAGAACCACAGCATGCCGGCCGCGAGCGCGGTGGCGGGTACGGCCACGGCCTTGGCGGCGCCGGAGCGGCGCGCGCGGGCCAGGCTGAGTGCTGCGGTGGCCACGGTCGGGAGGAGCCACGGCGATGCTCCGCGCGCGAGGCGGACGCGGCCGCGTTGTGCAGAGGTTTGGCTGTGGGGCATGGATGACCTTCGTAGCGGATGATGCCGCGCTGGAACGGGGGACGGCGGCTTTCCGGCGATCGTACCGGTCGCGGGCCGCAACTGGGCAAGCCAGGAAGCCGAGTCGGCGGCCGAAGAGTGTTGACGGGGTGTGATCTTCTTCGCGAAGAAAACACCCCGAATCACGACATCTAGCCCTGGAGTCGATACTCTTCGAGCAACCTGCGCCCGATGATCATTTTCTGGATTTCGGCGGTACCTTCACCGATCAGCAGCATCGGGGCCTCGCGGTAGAGGCGCTCGATCTCGTACTCCTTGGAGAAGCCGTAGCCGCCGTGGATCCGGAATGCATCCTCCACGACCTCCTTGCAGTACTCGGAGGCGAGGTACTTCGCCATCCCCGCTTCGAGGTCGTTTCGTTCCCCGGAGTCCTTTTTGCGTGCCGCGTTCACCATCATGGCATGGGCCGCCTCGACCTTGGTAGCCATCTCGGCCAGCTTGAACTGGATGGCCTGGTGCTGGGCGATCGCCTTGCCGAAAGTGTGACGCTGCTGGGCATAGGAGACACCCAGCTCGAAGGCACGCTGGGCGACACCGCAGCCACGGGCCGCGACGTTGACGCGCCCGACCTCGACTCCGTCCATCATTTGGTAAAACCCTCGGCCGGTCGTCCCACCGAGTACACGATTGGCCGGAATGCGCAGTCCGTCCATGATGAGCTCGGTCGTGTCGACGCCCTTGTAGCCCATCTTGTCGATCTTCCCGGGAATGGTCAGGCCGGGACGGACCTCGCCGAAGCCGGGCTCCTTCTCCACCAGGAACGTCGTCATCGACTTGTGGGGCGCGGTGCCCTCGGGGTGTCCTTCGTCACTTCGCACGAGGACGGCCACCAGGGTCGACGAGCCACCGTTCGTCAGCCACATCTTCTGACCGTTCAGGACGTACTCGTCGCCGTCCTTGACCGCCTTCGACGTGATCGCCGAGACGTCCGAGCCGAGACCCGGCTCCGACATCGAGAACGCGCCGCGCACCTCGCCCAGCGCCATCCGCGGCAGGAAGTAGTCCTTCTGCTCCTGTGTGCCGTGCTGCTTGAGCATGTACGCCACGATGAAGTGCGTGTTGATGATGCCGGACACCGACATCCAGCCGCGGGCGATCTCCTCCACGCACAGCGCGTACGTGAGCAGGGACTCGCCCAGGCCGCCGTACTCCTCCGGGATCATCAGGCCGAACAGGCCCAGTTCCTTGAGGCCGTCGACGATCTGCTGCGGGTACTCGTCGCGGTGCTCCAGCTCGGTGGCGACCGGAATGATCTCCTTGTCCACGAAGTCGCGGACGGTGGAGAGGATCTCCTGCTGGATGTCGGTCAGACCGGCGGTCTGGGCGAGTCGCGCCATGGCTACTTCTCCGTCTTCTTGTCCGCAGGTGCGGTCGGCTCGGGACGGCCGGGCTGCTCGCCGCCACGCTCCTTGATGTACGTCTCGGTGGGGACCATCACCTTGCGGCGGAACACGCACACCAGCGTGCCGTCCTGCTTGTAGCCCTTGGTCTCGACATAGACGATCCCGCGGTCCGACTTGGACCGGGAAGGCGTCTTGTCCAGGACCGTCGTCTCGCCGTAGATCGTGTCGCCGTGGAAGGTCGGCGCCACGTGCCGCAGCGACTCGATCTCCAGGTTGGCGATCGCCTTGCCCGACACGTCCGGCACGGACATGCCGAGGAGCAGCGAGTAGATGTAGTTGCCGACGACGACGTTCTTCCCGAAATCTGTCGTCTTCTCCGCATAGTTCGTGTCCATGTGGAGCGGGTGGTGGTTCATGGTCAGCAGACAGAAGAGGTGGTCGTCGTACTCCGTGACCGTCTTCCCGGGCCAGTGCTTGTAGACCGCGCCGACCTCGAACTCTTCGTAGGTGCGTCCGAACTGCATGGTGCTCAGGCCTCCGGGGCTTCGAACTTGCTGGTGCGCTGCATGCCGGCGGCCCGGCCCTTGCCCGAGATGACCAGGGCCATCTTGCGGCTGGCCTCGTCGATCATCTCGTCGCCGAGCATCGCGGAACCCTTCTTGCCGCCCGCCTCGGACGTGTAGTAGTCGTACGCGTCCAGGATCAGCTCGGCGTGGTCGAAGTCCTCCTGGGAGGGCGAGAAGATCTCGTTGGACGCCTCGACCTGGCCCGGGTGCAGCACCCACTTGCCGTCGAAGCCGAGCGCGGCGGCGCGCTGGGCGACCTCGCGGTAGCCGTCGATGTTCCGGATCTGGAGGTAGGGGCCGTCGATCGCCTGGAGGTTGTTGGCGCGGGCGGCCATCAGGATCTTCATCAGGATGTAGTGGTAGGCGTCCGCGGGGTAGCCGGGCGGCTGCTCACCCACGACGAGCGACTTCATGTTGATGGACGCCATGAAGTCGGCCGGGCCGAAGATGATGGTCTCGACGCGCTGGGAGGCCGTCGCGATCTCGTTGACGTTGTTCAGGCCCTGGGCGTTCTCGATCTGCGCCTCGATGCCGATCTTGCCGACCTCGAAGCCCATGGTCTTCTCGATCTGCGTCAGCAGCAGGTCCAGCGCCACGACCTGCTGGGCGTCCTGGACCTTCGGCAGCATGATGCAGTCGAGGTTCTGGCCCGCGCCCTCCACGACGGTCACGACGTCGCGGTACGTCCACTCGGTGGTCCAGTCGTTGACGCGCACGACCCGCGTCTTGCCGGTCCAGTCGCCCTCGTTGAGGAACTTCACGATGGTGTGCCGTGCCCCGGGCTTGGCCAGCGGCGCGCACGCGTCCTCCAGGTCGAGGAAGACCTGGTCCGCGGGGAGGCCCTGGGCCTTCTCCAGGAAACGCGGGTTGCTCCCCGGTACCGCGAGGCAGGAGCGACGCGGACGCAGACGGTTGACGGGCGTGGTCATGCGGGGACCTCCAGGGGGTCGAGCTTGTTCGCTTTCCGGATCTCGTCGACGATACGGCCGATGATTCCGGTGATGTCGAAGTCCTTCGGTGTGAAGACCGCGGCCACTCCCGCGGCCCGCAGCTGCTCGGCGTCGGCGTTCGGGATGATCCCGCCCGCGATCACCGGGATGTCCGCGGCGCCGGCCTCACGCAGCCTCTCCAGCACGTCCGGCACCAACTGGGCGTGCGAGCCGGACAGGATGGACAGCCCGACACCGTGCACGTCCTCCGCGACAGCGGCGTCCACTATCTGTTCGGGCGTCAGCCGGATGCCCTGGTAGACCACCTCGAAGCCGGCGTCGCGGGCCCGCACGGCGATCTGCTCGGCGCCGTTGGAGTGTCCGTCCAGGCCCGGCTTGCCGACCAGGAAGCGGAGCTTGCCGACACCGAGGTCCCGTGCCGTCAGTTCCACCTTGCGACGGACCTGGGCGAGCGCGGTGCCCTCCTCGGCGGTGACCGCGACGGGCGCGGAGGAGACACCGGTCGGCGCGCGGAACTCGCCGAACACCTCGCGCAGGGCCCCGGCCCACTCGCCGGTGGTGACCCCGGCGCGGGCGCACTCCAGGGTGGCCTCCATGAGGTTGTCGGTGCCCTTGGCGGCCGCCTTCAGCCGCTCCAGCGCCTTGCACGGACGCGGGTGGTTGAACGGAGGCTGGTAGCGCGTGTCGCGCCAGTTCTCCAGGGCGCCGATCACCCGGGCCTCGACGGCCGGGTCGACCGTCTGGATGGCGGCGTCCAGGTCGGCCGTGAGCGGGTTCGGTTCGGTGGACTCGAAGATGTTGACGCCGACGATCTTCTCCTGGCCGGACTCGATACGGCCGCGGCGCTCGGCGTGCGAGGAGACGAGCTGCGACTTCAGGTAGCCCGACTCGACGGCGGCCATGGCGCCGCCCATCTCCTGGATGCGGTCGATCTCGGCCAGCGACTCCTCGACGAGGGCCGACACCTTGGCCTCGATGACGTGCGAACCCTCGAAGATGTCCTCGTACTCCAGCAGGTCGCTCTCGTGTGCGAGCACCTGCTGGATGCGCAGCGACCACTGCTGGTCCCAGGGCCGGGGCAGGCCCAGCGCCTCGTTCCAGGCGGGCAGCTGCACGGCACGCGCGCGTGCGTCCTTCGAGAGGGTCACGGCCAGCATCTCGAGCACGATCCGCTGGACGTTGTTCTCCGGCTGCGCCTCGGTCAGACCGAGGGAATTGACCTGGACGCCGTACCGGAAACGCCGCTGCTTGGGGTTCTCGATGCCGTACCGCTCGCGGGTGATCTGGTCCCAGATGCGCCCGAACGCCCGCATCTTGCACATCTCCTCGACGAAGCGGACACCCGCGTTCACGAAGAAGGAGATGCGGGCCACGACGTCGCCCTTGCGGTCCTCGGCGATCTGGCCGGACGCGAACACCGCGTCCAGGACGGCGATCGCGGTGGACATCGCGTACGCGATCTCCTGGACCGGCGTGGCGCCCGCCTCCTGCAGGTGGTAGCTGCAGATGTTGATCGGGTTCCACTTCGGGATGTGGTTCACCGTGTAGGTGATCATGTCCGTCGTCAGACGGAGGGAGGGGCCCGGCGGGAAGACGTGCGTCCCCCGCGACAGGTACTCCTTCACGATGTCGTTCTGGGTCGTGCCCTGGAGCTTGGTGATGTCCGCGCCCTGCTCCTCGGCGACGACCTGATAGAGCGCCAGCAGCCACATGGCCGTGGCGTTGATCGTCATCGAGGTGTTCATCTGCTCCAGGGGGATGTCCTGGAACAGACGGCGCATGTCACCGAGGTGGGAGACCGGGACCCCGACCCGGCCGACCTCGCCGCGGGCGAGGATGTGGTCGGGGTCGTAACCGGTCTGCGTCGGAAGGTCGAACGCGACCGACAGGCCTGTCTGGCCCTTCGCGAGGTTGCGTCGGTACAGCTCGTTGGACGCCTCGGCGGTGGAGTGACCGGCGTACGTGCGCATCAGCCACGGCCGGTCCTTCTGACGCTCAGTCATCTGGGGACCTCAGACGTTCCGGAAGCGGTTGATGGCGTCGATGTGCTGGGCGCGCTTCTCGTGGTCGCGGACGCCCAGACCCTCCTCGGGGGCGAGCGCCAGCACGCCGACCTTGCCCTGGTGGAGGTTGCGGTGCACGTCGTAGGCGGCCTGCCCGGTGTCCTCCAGGGAGTAGACCTTGGAGAGCGTCGGGTGGATCTTGCCCTTGGCGATCAGACGGTTGGCCTCCCACGCCTCGCGGTAGTTGGCGAAGTGCGAGCCGATGATCCGCTTCAGCGACATCCACAGGTAGCGGTTGTCGTACTCGTGCATGTAGCCCGAGGTCGAGGCGCAGGTGGTGATGGTGCCGCCCTTGCGGGTGACGTAGACCGAGGCGCCGAAGGTCTCGCGGCCGGGGTGCTCGAAGACGATGTCGATGTCCTCGCCGCCGGTGAATTCGCGGATGCGCTTGCCGAAGCGCTTCCACTCCTTCGGGTCCTGCGTGCGCTCGTCCTTCCAGAACTTGTAGCCCTCGGCGCTGCGGTCGATGATCGCCTCGGCGCCCATCGAGCGGCAGATGTCCGCCTTCTGCTCGCTGGAGACGACACAGATCGGGTTGGCGCCGCCGGCCAGCGCGAACTGGGTGGCGTACGAGCCGAGCCCGCCGCTCGCGCCCCAGATCAGCACGTTGTCGCCCTGCTTCATGCCGGCGCCGTTGCGGGAGACCAGCTGCCGGTAGGCGGTGGAGTTCACCAGACCGGGAGCGGCGGCCTCCTCCCACGACAGGTGGTCGGGCTTCGGCATCAGCTGGTTGGACTTGACCAGGGCGATCTCGGCGAGTCCGCCGAAGTTGGTCTCGAAGCCCCAGATGCGCTGCTCGGGGTCGAGCATCGTGTCGTTGTGGCCGTCCGAGGACTCCAGCTCGACCGACAGGCAGTGCGCGACGACCTCGTCGCCGGGGTGCCAGGCGTTCACGCCCGGGCCGGTGCGCAGGACGACGCCCGCGAGGTCGGAGCCGATGATGTGGTACGGCAGGTCGTGGCGCTTGGTCAGCTCGCTGAGCCGGCCGTAGCGCTCCAGGAAGCCGAAGGTCGACAGCGGCTCGAAGATCGAGGTCCACACGGAGTTGTAGTTGACCGAGGAGGCCATGACGGCCACCAGGGCCTCGCCCGGGCCGAGCTCCGGCACCGGCACGTTGTCCAGGTGGATCGACTTGCGGGGGTCCTTGTCGCGGGTGCTGAGCCCGGCGAACATCTCCGTCTCGTCCTTGTGCACGGTGATCGCACGGTAGGACTCGGGGAGCGGCAGAGCGGCGAAGTCGTCAGACGTGGCGGTCTGGGACTGAATCGCGTCCAGGATTTCCTTCACGGTGTTGCCTCCGGCGATGAGCGTCCTGAGGGAAGACGCTGAGGGTTACGTCGGTGCTGCTGAGGGTGTGAGGGGTGCCGTCGGTTCGGCGGAGGTGGTGCTGTGGCGGCGCTTGGTCGGCGCAGGAGGTTGCCTGTGACGCAGGCGTCCGGGCGCGCAGCCTGGGGGGCTTGCGGGGACAGCCGGCGTACGAAAGGTCTCTGCACGCCGGCCGCCCGGACTCCTTCAACGTATGACACCGCGTGTCACCTGACAAGGCACTGAGTGCCAGAAGTTGGCCTCAGATGAAATCTTTACGTAACAAATGAGCGATGATCGATCAAAGCTACTGTCGAGTAGGTGGCTATGGGAGGTCTTGTCGTGGTCCGCCGGATGTCACAGCGGGGGCGCTGCCCGCGTGCGTTCGGGACGCCGGGGGAGTGCGTGGAACCGTGCGGCGAGGGCGGGGCGAGGATGCGTGGGCGCCCGCCGTTCGCGACGGCTCGCGGCACGATCGGCGGGACCTGCGAAGGCCGCGATCTTCGCGGCCGGGGAGCCGGGGCGTGGCGGCCCGGGGATGAGGCGTGGCATGGCCCGGGGTCTGAGGCTGAGGCGGCTCGTGGGCCGGAGGCCTCACGGTTCGGAGGTGCGGGCCCCGGTGCCGGCGGCGCGGCTGGGGAGTGGCGCGGCCTGGGGCCTGGGGCCGGGGCCTGTCTCGGAGTCCGGAGCGGTCACGGTTCGGAGGTGCGGGCCCCGGTGCCGGCGGCGCGGCTGGGGAGTGGCGCGGCCTGGGGCCTGGGGCCGGGGCCTGTCTCGGAGTCCGGAGCGGTCACGGTTCGGAGGTGCGGGCCCCGGTGCCGGCGGCGCGGCTGGGGAGTGGCGCGGCCTGGGACCTGGGGCCGGGGCCCGTCTCGGAGTCCGGAGCGGTCACGGTTCGGAGGTGCGCGCCGCGGCGTCGGCGCGGCGCGCGGACGAAGCGGCTACGGACGCTCCTTGAGCGCCTGCTCGATCGTGCGCATGACCTGGTCGAGCGGGGCGTCGACCCGGGCGACGGTCACCAGCACGTCGCCTTCCGTGAAGGAGGAGGCGGGTGTCGAACGCGGGGTGGTCTCCCGCCCGGCGCCGATCCCGTTGCCGAACGTCTTCCGTACGATCGCGAAGGCGTGGTCGAGCTGTGCCTCCACGTCGCCCTGGCCGCCCGCCCGCAGCCAGCGCCGCAGCACGTGGTTGTGGGCGGTCACGACGGCGGACGCGGCCACCTCGGCCAGCAGCGGGTCGTCGTTGGCGTCGTCGTCATGCGCGTGCTCGTCGAAGTGGCCCAGCAGATAGCGGGTGAAGAGTCGCTCGTAGCGGGCCACCGACGCGATCTCGGCCTCGCGCAGGGTGGGTACCTCACGCGTGAGCTTGTAGCGGGCGACCGAGATCTCGGGCCGCGCCGCGTACATCTTCATGACTTCCTTGATGCCCCGGCACACGGTGTCGAGCGGATGCTCGTGCGCGGGAGCCGCGTTGAGCACGGCCTCGGCCCGGATCAGCGTGTCGTCGTGGTCGGGGAAGATCGCCTCTTCCTTGGAGCGGAAGTGGCGGAAGAAGGTCCGGCGGGCCACTCCGGCCTGGGCCGCGATCTCGTCGACGGTGGTCGCCTCGTACCCCTTCGTCGCGAACAGCTCCATGGCCGCGGCCGCCAGTTCCCGGCGCATCTTGAGGCGTTGAGCGGCCGCGCGACTGCCGGCGGCACTTTCCGGTGCGTCGGGCGTGGCTGGTGTACGTGAGGACTTGGCGGGCTGGGACATGACCCGAACGTACTGCATGTGCGCAGGAGAGCGCGCATGTCCGGGGATCCCCCCGCCCTCCTGGGGCGGGGGGTGTCCGGCCGGGTCGAGCAGTCCGCCCCAGTCGGGGCTCTCCGCGAACCAGTCGCCCGTACGCTCAGCGCCGGGCATATTCGCGGAAGCCGCGGCCGGTCTTGCGGCCGAGGCAGCCCGCGGCCACCAGGTGTTCGAGGAGTGGCGCGGGGGCCAGGCCGGGGTCGCGGAACTCGCGGTGCAGGACCTTCTCGATGGCGAGCGAGACGTCCAGGCCGACCACGTCCAGCAGCTCGAAGGGCCCCATCGGGTAGCCGCCGCCCAGCTTCATCGCGGCGTCGATGTCGTCGAGCGTCGCGTAGTGCTCCTCGACCATCTTGATCGCGTTGTTCAGGTACGGGAACAGCAGGGCGTTCACGATGAATCCCGCGCGGTCGCCGCAGTCCACCGGGTGCTTGCGGACCTTCGCGCAGACCTCGCGCACGGTGGCGTGCACGTCGTCGGCGGTGAGCACGGTGCGCACGACCTCGACGAGCTTCATCGCCGGGGCCGGGTTGAAGAAGTGCATGCCGATCACGTCCTGCGGGCGCGAGGTGGCGCGGGCGCAGGCCACGACGGGCAGCGACGACGTGGTGGTGGCCAGGATCGCCCCGGGCTTGCAGACCTTGTCGAACGTGGCGAACAGCTGCTGCTTGATCGCCAGGTCCTCGGCGACGGCCTCCAGGGCCAGGTCGACGTCGGCGAACGCGTCGTACGTGCCCGCCGGGGTGATCAGGTCCAGGGTCTGCGCGGCGGCCTCGGCGGTCATCCGGCCCTTGTCGACAGAGCGCGAAAGTGACTTGCCGATACGGGCCTTGGCGGCCTGCGCCTTCTCCGCGCTGCGGGCGGCGAGGACGACCTGGTACCCGGCCTTCGCGAAGACCTCGGCGATGCCGGACGCCATGGTGCCGGAACCCGCGACGCCGACGGAGCGGACGGTGCGGCCCGGGACCAGGGCGGCGCCCTCCAGCGGCGTGAGCGCGTCCCGCACGACGGTCGCGCTGCCGGGGGCCTCGTAGGAATAGAAGCCGCGGCCCGACTTCCGGCCGGTCAGGCCCGCCTCGCTGAGCTGCTTGAGGATGGGCGCGGGGGCGTGCAGCCGGTCGTGCGACTCGGCGTACATGGCCTCCAGGACCGTGCGCGCGGTGTCCACACCGATCAGGTCCAGCAGCGCGAGCGGGCCCATGGGCAGGCCGCAGCCGAGCTTCATCGCCGCGTCGATGTCCTCGCGGGAGGCGTACTTCGCCTCGTACATCGCGGCGGCCTGGTTGAGGTAGCCGAACAGCAGTCCGTCCGCGACGAAACCGGGGCGGTCCCCGACCGCGACGGGCTCCTTGCCGAGCTCGATCGCCAGGTCGGTGACGGCGCCGACGGCCTGCGGGGAGGTCAGCACGGACGAGACGACCTCGACGAGCTTCATCGCCGGGGCCGGGTTGAAGAAGTGCAGTCCGAGGACGCGCTCGGGGCGGGCCGAGTCGGCGGCGAGCCGTGTCACGGACAGCGCGTTGGTGCCGGTCGCGAGGATGGCCTCGGGGCGCACGACGGCGTCGAGCTCCCGGAAGACCTGCTGCTTGATGTCGTACGACTCCGGGGTCACCTCGATGACCAGGTCGGCGTCGGCCGCGGCGGCCAGCTCGGTGAAGGTGCGGAAGCGGGAGAGGACGTCGCCGCGCTCCTGCTCGGTGAGGCGCTCGCGCTGCACGGCGCGGGCCGTGGACGCTTCGAGCGCGGCGACGGCCTGGGTGGCCGCGGCCTCGCTGATGTCGATGCCGATCACGTCGCGGCCGGCGCGGGCGAGGACCTCGGCGATGCCGGTGCCCATGGTGCCGAGGCCGACGACGGCGACGGTCTTGAGCTGGGGCAGAGGGGTGTCGGACAGGGGAGTGGCCATCGCGGGACTCCAGGAAGAGGGTGACGACTGAGGAGTGCACATGGGGTACGCCGACGGGCGCACATGGTGCGGAGATTGCGGGTGTTGCCGGGCTGACTGGCGCACACGCCCGGTCCGTCCCGAGGCGCTCGGAACGCGCACCCCGACGAACGGTGAAGTCGACCGGCCCTGTCCCAAGCCGTGTCGTACTGCGGTACCTGAGGCACCGAACCGACTGCTCCTGCGGCGGCTGCGTCACCAGGCCACTGCAAGGGTGAGGCGAGTGGGTAACTCGCTCGTCTGAGCTTAACCCGCCGGTAACGAGCGCGCCAGCCCCCGAGTTTGTGATGTACGTCCCGACGCCCCACGCGCTTCTCTAGGCTCGGCGTCATGGACGAAGAGTTGCGATCACTCACGGAGCGTCTACGGAACGAGGCCGCAGGCTCGGCGGAGTACGACCGGCTCGTGGCGACCGAGGACGCCGACGCACTGGCGTCCGCGCTCACGGAGACCGGACAGCCGCTGTGGGCCAGGGAGTTGGTCGCCTTCCGGCTCGGGCTGGCCGGGGACCGGCGGGCCTTCGAGGCACTCGTCCTGCTGCTCAACCACCGCGACCCGCAGCGCTGCGCGTCCGCCGCGTACGCGCTGGCACGGCTCGGCGATCCGCGCACCGCCCGCGCGGCGGCGGCGCTCGCCACGAACGAGCTGCGCGTCGCCTACGCCCTCCATCCGATACGGCTGCTCGTCGAGCTGCGCGCCCCCGAGGCGGTGCCCGCGCTGATCACCACCCTGGAGCGCCGGCTGCGTCCGCACGACCCCTACCGGAGCGTGGCCCTCGCGTGCGTGCAGGGCCTCGGCGCACTGGGAGACGAGCGTGCGAGACCCGTACTGAGCGAGGCGCTGGCCCATCCGGCCCTCGCGGAGGCGGCGGTCCACGCACTGGCCCTGCTGCCCGCTCGGAAGGGGTAGGGCGGACCGGGAAGTGCGGGGTCGGCCGGACGGTGCGGGGTCGGCCGGACGGTGCGGGTCGGCCGGGGTGCGGGATCGCAGGGAAGGCGTGCGGGCGCTCGGTGGGAGCGGTGCCGGCCGGAGGGCGCCGGGACGGGACCGCCCGGAGCCTCGCGGGGACGTCGGCGGCTCAGGCGAGGGCGGTACCGGCCAGGGGGCGCGCGTAACGCACCTCGGGTATCGCGACACCGTCGACCTCGAAGGGCTCCTCTGCGCCGTCCGGTCCGAAACCCGATCGCTCGTAGAAACGGCGGGCCGGGGCGTTCTCCTTGAGGACCCACAGCAGCATCCGCTCGTGACCGGCCGCCGCGCACCGGGCGACGGACTCGGCGAGCAGAGCCCGCCCGATCCCGCTGCCGACCCGGTCGGGACACACGTAGATCGCGTACAACTCGATGTCGCCGGTGCGGACTTCACCGTCCCGGTACGGTCCGTGGCAGGCCCAGCCGACCAGCTCGCCCTGTCGCTCGGCGACCAGGTTCACCACATCGCCGTCGCCCCGCTCGAAGAACGCGCGCCGGCGCGCCGTGTCCTCGGCCACGCTGAGCCCGTCGAGGTACGACTGCGGTACCAGACCCTGGTACGCGCTCTGCCAGCCGCGCACACGGATCTCGGCGACGTGCGGGCAGTCGTCGAGGGTCATCTCGCGGATCACGAGCCCGTTCACTCGCACACCATCCCGTACGCGCTGCTCTCCCCGCCGTCCCCGTGGGGCGTCGGGGACGGCGGCGTGGCGGCGGGGACAGGCCCGTCGGGGGCGTGGACGCGCATCGGCTCGGTCATGGGTCCATGGTGGACCACGGGTCCGACAACGCCCCCGACGGGCCTTCGGCCGGCGGGGATCAGCCTCGGAAGCCGAGCAGCCCGTGCAGCGTCGAACCCCGCGAGGAGGAGGACGCGGCCTTCGCCTTCAGCGGCTCCGGGTCGGGCAGCTTCTTGCACACCGCGTCGGCCTCACCACTGCCGTGCGGCACCTTGCCCTCGGTCAGATACGCCGTCAGGTACTTGTCCAGGCAGGCGTTGCCGCTCAGCGTGATGCCGTGGTTCCCGCCGCCCTGCTCGACGACCAGACTGGAGCCGCGCAGCTTGCGGTGGACCGTGACACCGCCCTGGTACGGGGTGGCGGCGTCGTCCGTGGCCTGGAAGAGCAGCACCGGCGGCAGCGACTTGTTGGAGATGTCCACCGGCCGCAGCGAGCGCGTCGGCCAGAAGGCACAGGGCGCGTTGTACCAGGCGTTGTTCCACGCCATGAACGGCGCCTTCTCGTACACCGCCCAGTTGTCCTTGCGCCACTGGTTCCAGTCCCTCGGCCAGGACGCGTCACGGCACTGCACCGCGGTGTAGACGCTGTAGCCGTTGTCGCCCGAGGCGTCCACGGCACCGAAGTCCTCGTACGCCTGGACGAGCGAGTCGCTCTTCTTGCCGTTCGCGTAGTCCGAGAACGCCTGGGCGAGGTGGGGCCAGTAACCGTTGTAGTAGCCACCGGGGATGAAGGTGTCCTCCAGCTCGGAGGCGCCCACCTTCTTCTGTGCGGGCTTCTTGGCGAGCGCGTCGCGCATCGCGTACCACTTGGCCTCGACCTTGGCCGGGTCGGTGCCCAGCTTGTAGGTCGCGTCGTGCTTGGCGATCCACGCCAGGAAGGCCTTCTGGCGGTCGTCGAAGGCGTAGTCCTGCCCGAGGTTGTCGTCGTACCACACGCCGACGGGGTCGACGATGGAGTCCAGGACCAGGCGGCGTACGCGCTGAGGGTAGAGCTTCGCGTACACGGCGCCCAGGTAGGTGCCGTACGAGTAGCCGAAGTAGTTGATCTTCTTGGCCCCGAGCGCGCCGCGGATCGAGTCCATGTCGCGGACGGCGTTGACCGTGTCGATGTACGGCAGCAGGCTCGCGTACTTCTTGCCGCACGCCGTGGCGAAGGCCTTGGCGCGGTCGAGGTTGGCCTTCTCCAGGGCCGGAGTGGCGGGCACCGAGTCGGGGCGGACAGGGGCGAAGTGCCCCGGCTTGCAGTCCAGGGCGGGCTCGCTCTTGCCGACGCCGCGCGGGTCGAACCCGATGACGTCGTACTGCGCGGCCACCGACTTCGGCAGCGAGGAGGCGACGAATCCGGCCAGGGTGAGTCCGCTGCCGCCGGGGCCGCCCGGGTTCACCAGCAACGGTCCCTGGGACTTCGCGGCGGTGTGCGGGACGCGCGAGAGGGCGAGGGTGATCTTCCGCCCGTCGGGGTGCGAGTGGTCCAGCGGCACCTTCACCGACGCGCACTGGAGCGTCGGATAGTCGCTGGTCGCACACTTCTTCCAGGTGAGCTTGGCGGTCTGGGTGGTGCGCGGTGCGGTCGCGGAGCCGGCGCTCGCGTCGGCCGGGATCGACGTGATCATCCCGGCCACCACGGCGGCTGCCCCGCACAGAGCAGCTGCGCGTTTCTTCATAAGGCCTCCCAGGACGGAGGTTTTGAGCCGTGCACGCCACGGCCTTCGCCGCATCGTGCCGGAAAGGGAGGCCGGAGGAACCGGTTCTGACAAGACTTGACCCGATTGAGCCGCGGGATCGCTCGGATGCCGTCAGAAGTGTTCACGGACGCCTATGGACCGGTCCTGGGAGTTCATGCGGCACGGGTGGCGCGCCGCGCGGTCGTCACAGCAGCGTCAGCTGGGTCGGCTCGGAAGCCACGGATTCGGGAGCGGCCGGTTCGGGGGCGGCGACCCTGCGCGGCATCCCCGCGCGCGTGGGGCCGATGCCGTACTCCTGCGCCAGCTCGTGCACCTGACGGGTGATCCGGCGCTGGTACCACTTCGGGGCGTAGGCGCCCTCCGCGTACAGACGCTCGTAGCGGCGGACCAGGTACGGGTGGTGCCGTTCCAGCCAGGCCATGAACCACTCGCGGGCGCCGGGCCGGAGGTGGAGGACCAGTGGGGTCACGGACGTGGCCCCCGAGGCGGCGATCGCGCGGACGGTGGCGCGCAGCTGAGCGGGGTGGTCGCCGAGGAACGGGATGACGGGCGCCATCAGCACACCGCAGCCGATGCCGTGGTCCGTCAGGGTGCGCACCACGTCCAGGCGGCGTTCCGGAGCCGGGGTGCCCGGCTCGACCGTGCGCCACAGCTCGGTGTCGGTGAAGCCCACCGAGACGGAGATGCCGACGTCGGTCACCTCGGACGCCTGCCTGAGCAGGTCGAGGTCGCGCAGGATCAGCGTGCCCTTGGTCAGGATCGAGAAGGGGTTCGCGTGGTCGCGCAGGGCCGCGATGATGCCGGGCATCAGCCGGTAGCGGCCCTCGGCCCGCTGGTAGCAGTCGACGTTGGTGCCCATCGCGATGTGCTCGCCGTGCCAGCGGCGCGAGGCGAGCTGGCGGCGCAGCAGGTCCGGCGCGTTGACCTTCACCACGATCTGGGAGTCGAAGTCGAGCCCGGTGTCGAGGTCCAGATAGCTGTGGGTCTTGCGCGCGAAGCAGTACACGCACGCGTGCGTGCACCCCCGGTAGGGGTTGACCGTCCACTCGAAGGGCATGCGCGAAGCCCCCGGCACCCGGTTCACGATCGATCGCGCCCAGATCTCGTGAAAGGTGATCCCGCGGAACTCGGGGGTGTCGAACGTACGGGTGGTCACCGCGTCCGCGCCGAACAGCGCGGCGTCGCGGGCCGGGTCCCCGGCGGGGTCCACGGTGAGGTTCTCCCAGCGCATGGCGCCTCCTCGGTAGCACTGACCACAGAATAGAACACATGTTCCCTTGATCGTGCGACCGGATACCTGCATCGCCCGGGAGGCCCCGCCCGGCCCCGATTTGGGCGGCCGGGCCGCCTGGTGGTTGGCTGGCCGCACACCCCGAGGAACCAAGTGCTGGAGGAAGTGCAATGGCGCAGGTCGAGGCCACGACGGAGCGGGTCATCGCGGCGGACGCGGAGGCGGTGTTCGACGCGCTGGCCGACTACACCGGCACGCGCGCGAAGCTGCTGCCGGAGCACTTCAGCGAGTACGAGGTGCGCGAGGGCGGCGACGGCGAGGGCACCCTCGTCCACTGGAAGCTGCAGGCCACCAGCAAGCGCGTCCGCGACTGCCTGCTCGAGGTGAGCGAGCCCACCGACGGCGAGCTCGTCGAGAAGGACCGCAACTCCTCGATGGTCACCACCTGGCGTGTCACGCCGGCGGGCGAGGGTTCGTCCCGTGTCGTGGTCACCACCGTCTGGAACGGCGCGGGCGGCATCGGCGGCTTCTTCGAGAAGACCTTCGCGCCCAAGGGTCTCGGGCGGATCTACGACGCGGTGCTCGTCAGGCTCGCGACCGAGACCGAGAAGAAGTAGCGGTCCCAGGGCGTAGGCGTCCGGCCCAAGGGGCCGCGCTCCAGGGCCCGTTGCGGTCCTCACCGTTTCGGGTGGATCTCCCTGTCGCGCGACGTCGTGCCGTAACTCGTCGCGCTTGCTCGCAGTTGTCGCGATAAGCGGCAATTGTGCGGTGGGCGCGACGAGGGGAGCGGCACGTGGGCGGGATCACTCTGGTGCAGGACGAGCCGGGTACCGCACCCCCGAAGGACGCCGTGGAGGCGGTCGCCCGGCCCGCCGAACTCGACTCGCGCCAGATCCGTCTGGTCTTCTTCGGGCTGATGCTCGCCCTGCTGCTGGCCGCCCTGGAGCAGATGATCGTGGCCACCGCGCTCCCGAAGATCGTCGGGGAGCTGCACGGCCTGGACAAGATGTCCTGGGCGATCACGGCCTACCTGCTCACCTCCACCGTCGGACTCCCGGTCTACGGCAAGTTCGGCGATCTCTTCGGCCGCAAGGGCGTCTTCCAGTTCGCGATCGTCGTCTTCGTCATCGGCTCGGCACTCGCCGGCCGGTCGCGCACCATGGACCAGCTGATCGCCTTCCGCGCGCTCCAGGGCGTCGGCGCGGGCGGTCTCCTCATCGGCGTGCAGGCGATCATCGCGGACATCGTGCCGCCCCGCCGACGCGGCCGTTTCATGGGGCTGATCGGGGCCGGGTTCGGCCTGGCGTCCGTCGCGGGCCCCCTGCTGGGCGGCTACTTCACCGACCACCTGTCCTGGCGCTGGTGCTTCTACATCAACGTGCCGTTCGGGCTGCTCACGCTGGCCGTCGTCACCGTCGTGCTGAAACTGCCGAAGCCCGAGGCCAGAGGACGCATCGACGTCCTCGGTGTGCTCCTGCTCGCCGCCGCGTCCACCTGCCTGGTGCTGCTGACCAGTTGGGGCGGCACGGAGTACGCCTGGGGTTCACGGGTCATCCTCGGACTCGGAGCCGGCGCGCTCATGGCGACACTGCTGTTCCTCGTGGTCGAGAGCGTCGCGCCCGAACCCCTCATCCCGCTACGGCTGTTCAAGGACGGCGTGTTCAACGTCACGGCGCTGGTGGGACTGGTCATCGGCGTCGCCCTCTTCGGCGCCGCCAGCTATCTGCCCACCTTCCTGCAGATGGTCGACGGGGCCAGCGCCACCGAATCGGGACTCCTGATGCTCCCGATGATGGGCGGCATCGTCGGCGCGTCCATCGTCTCCGGGCAGCTCATCAGCCGTACCGGCCGCTACAAGCCCTATCCGCTCCTCGGCAGCGCCCTCTCCGTCGTCGGCATGTGGCTGCTGTCCCGCCTCGAAGCCGACACGCCCCGGCTGCACTACAGCATCTGGATGGCCGTCCTCGGCGCCGGCATCGGCCTGGTGATGCCGGTCCTGGTCCTCGCCGTCCAGAACTCCGTGCCCCCGGCCGACCTCGGCACCGCGACGAGCGCCAACAACTACTTCCGGCAGATCGGCGGCAGCGTCGGGGCCGCCGTCTTCGGCACCCTGTTCGCCCACCGGCTCGCCGACGCCCTCGCCGAGCGCCTGCCCACGCGCGGGCAGGACGCCCTCGGGGACTCCGAGTCCCTCACCCCGCAGCTCGTCCACGCGATGCCCGCCGCCCTGCGCGACGACTACATCGGGGCCTACGCGGACGCCATGCCGCGGATCTTCCTCTACCTCGTCCCGGTGCTCGCCCTCGGCCTGGCCATCGCCTTCTTCCTCAAGGAGAAACCCCTGGTGTCCCACAACGCCCCCGCCGCCGAACCGGAAACCTCCCGCACCACCGCCCACATCCCGCCGGGCCGTTCGCCGTACCCCGCCGGAGTCCCCGTCTGCGGCACGGTGCAGCACCCCGACGGCACCGTCGTACCGCGCGCCGCGCTCACGCTCATCGACGTCGCGGGAGCCCAGATCGGACGCGGCGCCAGCGGCGAGGACGGACGGTACGCACTGTCGACGCCGGGATCCGGCTCGTACGTCCTGATCGCCGCGGCCGGCGGCCACCAGCCGCAGGCCGTCTCGGTGACCGTCGGCGAACGTCCCGTGGAGCTGGACGTCGTGCTCGGCGGCGCGGGACGCCTCGCCGGCAGTGTGCTCACCGCGGACGGCACCCCGGTACGGGAAGCCACCGTCACCCTCACCAATGTGCACGGCGAGGTGGTGGCCACCACCCGCAGCGGGCGCGAAGGCGGCTACGTCATGACGGAGTTGGTGGCGGGCGAGTACACCCTCGCCGCCAGCGCTCCCGCGTTCCGCCCGGCCGCGCTCCCCGTCTCCGTCCAGGCCGCCCGCGAGACCCGCCAGGACGTCGAGCTCGCGGGCGGTGCCGTGCTGCGCGGGACGGTACGGGCGGGCGGCGGACGCCCTGTCGAGGACGCCCGCGTGACCCTCCTGGACGCCGCGGGCAACGTGGTGGACACCCTGACCACCGGCGCGGACGGAACGTTCCGGTTCGTCGACCTGTCCTCCGGTGAGTACACCGTCATCGCCGCGGGCTACCCGCCGGTGGCGACCGTGCTCCAGGTCGCCGGGGGAGGCCGGACGGAACGGGACCTGCAACTGGGACACGAAGACTGACGCGGGTCGGCGCGGGCCGACACGGACGCGCGGCCGCGGGAGCGCCCGGCCGCGGGCCCGGGCAGCGGACTCGGCGGTCCGGTAGCGCCTCAGGACGGCGCGACGGAGCACGCCCGCGGACCCGGGCAGCTGAGTCGGCGGCGCATCCGGGTGGCGCGACGGAGCACGCCCGGCGGACCACGCGCCGGAGCCGCCCCCGGAGAGGTCAATTCCCGTATTGACACACATCATGACGGGAGCCCGCCGTACGGTAAGGGGGGCGGCACAGATCTTGCGGAGCCGTGGGGAGAGAGGGCCTGGGCCATGGACCGTGGCACCGAAGTGGGCACGACTCCCAGCCGCGGAGCTGGGAACGGCACGGCGGACCACACCGCCGTCGGCCGCATCCCTCTGGCCGTCGTCCTCGTGGACCGCGGTGGACTCGTATCCCACTGGAGCACCGGTGCCAGGCGCCTGTTCGGCACCCCCAAGGAAGACGCGGTGGGCCGTCTCGCCGCGGACCTGCTGCCCGTCTCCGGCGCACTGCCTGAGGACGACGACGCCGCTCCCTACGGGGCCTACGCGGCCTACGACGGCCTCGGCCCCGGCCTGGAGACGTCCCTCGACGGACGGCTCGCCTACCCGGCCGCCGGGCGGGCCCGGCTCAGCGCCGACGACGGCGACCGGATCGACGTCCTGTGGTGGGCGTACCCGCTGGTGGGCCCCGGACGCGAACGCCTCCTGGTGCTCGCCGCCGACGCGGCCGCACTCCGCCTCGGCGACCAGGGCGACCCCGCCCACCCGGACGGCCACCCCGTGGCCGGCGCGGGTATCGAGCGCATCGCGCCCGGCTTCGCCCTGCACACCGACTTCCCCGGCGCGGAGGAACTGGCCCGCCGGCTCCCCGAGATCCTGCCCAGCATGAGCGTCGGCGAGAGTGCCCGCATCGTCGCGCAGGTCCTCGAACTGGGCTATCCCGTCCTGGAGTTCAGCCAGAACGACCGGGTGCCCGTCACCCCCGACTGGGGCGTCCCCCGGCGCGCCGAGCGCAAGGCGCGCCGCGCGCGGGCCGCCCGGGCCGCCGCCTCCGGCGAGCCCGTGCCGCAGGACGACCAGGACGAGGGCACGGACCTCGAATACGTCGCGGTGCGCGAGAGACTGGAGTTCCTCAACGAAGTCAGCGGACGCATCGGCACCTCCCTCGACCTGGCGCAGACCATCCTGGAGGTCAGCCGGGCCGTCGTGCCCCGCTTCACCGACGTGGCGGGCACCTACCTGCGCGAACAGGTCGTCGCGGGCGAGGGGTTCCACGACGGCGTGCCGGACACCACCACCATGTGGCACCGCGTCGCCCTGGAGCACACCGACGAGCCGGGCCGCTGGGACGACGTCGTACCCGTCGGCGAGGCCATGCCCTTCCCCGCCCACACCCCGTTCTTCCAGTGCATGACCACCGGTGAGCCCGTGCTCGTGCCGCGCATCAGCGAGCAGATGGGCCACATGATCGCCGCGCAGTTCGAGAAGCGCGACATCCGACCGCTCATCACCGGCCGGTCCATGCTGGTCGTCCCCCTGAAGGCCCGCAACGTGGTCCTCGGGTTCATGATCCTGCTGCGCCACCCCGAGCGCATCGAGTTCAACGACATGGACCGCGTCACCGGAGCCGAACTCGCCGCCCGCGCAGGCCTCGTGCTGGACAACGCCCGCATGTACACCTACCAGGAGAGCGTCGCCGAGACCCTCCAGGAGAGCATGCTGCCGCACATCGCGCCCCGCATGGCCGGATGCGACATCGCGACCCGCTACCTGCCCGGCACGCTCCTCGGCCGCGTCGGCGGCGACTGGTTCGACTCCGTGAAGCTGCCCGGCTCCCGCACCGCACTGGTCGTCGGTGACGTCATGGGGCACGGCCTCAACTCCGCCGCGATGATGGGCCAGTTGCGCACCGCCGTGCAGACCATGGCCGCGCTCGACCTGCCGCCCGCCCAGCTCCTGCGCAATCTCGACGACCTCGCCCAGCGACTCGGCGACACCTACCTGGCGACGTGCCTGTACGCCGTCTACGACCCCATCGCCGGTGAGCTGGAGATCGCCAACGCGGGCCACATCCCGCCCGTCCTCGTGCACGCCGGGGACGGGCGCAGCGAGCTGCTCGACCTGCCGACCGGTGCGCCCATCGGAGTCGGCGGAGTCCCCTTCGAGTCGGTACGCGTGCGCGTGACGCCCGGCGACCGGCTCGTGATGTGCACCGACGGTCTGGTCGAGGTCCGCGGCGAGGACATCGGCGTGGGCCTCGCCACGCTCTGCGAATCCGCCGCGCACCCCGCCGCGTCCATGGACGACGCCTGCGACACCATCATCCGCTCCCTCAACACCCGCGGCGGACGCAAGGACGACGTGGCCCTCCTGATGGCCCGCCTCAACGGCATCGAGCCCGAGGACGTCGCCGAATGGCGCCTCGCGCTCGACCCGGTGGAGGTCGGCAGGGCGCGCGCGGTGGTCCGCGAACAGCTGCACGCGTGGGACCTGGGCGGACTGACCGACAACGCCGAGCTGATGGTCGGCGAGCTGGTCACCAACGCCGTGCGCCACGCGCACAGCCGGCGCATCGAGCTGCGGCTGGTGCGCGGCGACACCCTGCTGTGCGAGGTGGCCGACGACGACCACACACTGCCGACGCTGCTCAGCGCCGGGCCCGCCGACGAGTGCGGGCGCGGACTGCGCGTCGTCAGCACCCTGGCCCGCGAGTGGGGGGCCAGCCGGACCGGCGCGGGCAAGTCCGTCCGGTTCGAACTGACCCTGCCACGGCGGCGCTGAACGGCGGCGCAGGCGGCCACCGGGCGGGGGCGCGCGAAGTGCGCCGGGGGTACGCGGACCGAAAGTGGCGTGAAGGAACGCGCCGTCCGCTTGTCGCCGTGCGCCGGGCGCGATAGACCGATCTCGCCTGCCAGGTCCCGGCGGGCTGCGGTCGCGACCCGGGGAGCGGGCATGAGTGTGACGAGTCGGTACAGGCAGGCCTGGGAGAGCTTCTGGCAGGAGGCGCCCGACGAACCCGGAGCGGTCTTCTGGGACGCCGAGCCCGCCCTCACCGCCGGTGTCCATCTCGCCCTGCTCGAACCCCACTTGGCGGCCCGGGACCTGCCCGTCGTGGACCTCGGCTGCGGCAACGGCACCCAGACGCGCTTCCTCGCCGACCGCTTCCCGCACGTCGTCGGCGCCGACCTGTCGGCGGCCGCGCTCGACCACGCACGCCAGGCCGACCCGGCGGGTCAGGCCGGCTACCGGCAGCTCGACGCCGCGGAGAAGACCGAGGCGCAGACCCTGCACGCGGAGCTCGGCGACGCCAACGTCTACATGCGCGGAGTCCTCCACCAGGCCGAGCCGGACGACCGGCAGCCGCTGGTGGACGGGCTGGCGACGCTGGTGGGGGAGCGTGGCCGGGTCTTCCTCGTCGAACTCGCCGAAGCCGCGGGAGCCGTGCTGCGCGGTCTGGCGCAGGGCGCCGACGGCCCGCCCGCCAAGCTGGCTCCGGTGTTCCGGCACGGCATCGCCCCCGGTGAGGTCGCGGATGCCGCCGTCCCGGAGTATCTGCGCGCAGCCGGCCTCACGGTCCTGGCGAACGGTGAACTCCCGCTCGTCACGACCGAGTACAGGGCGGACGGCACGCGCATCGAACTTCCGTCGAAATGGCTGGTGGCGGGGCGTACCGGGTGACGTCAGTGGTCTGGACCGGTGAGAGTTGTCCACAGGCTCTGCCGGGTCCGGGCCGAAGCGCGTACGGTTTCGAGTCATGAAGATCCTCATCAGCGCCGACATGGAGGGCGCCACGGGAGTGACCTGGCCGGCCGACGTGCTGCCGGGGACCGAGCAGTGGGAGCGATGCCGCTCACTGTTCACCTCCGACGTCAACGCGGCCGTGCTCGGCTTCTTCGACGGCGGCGCCGACGAGGTGCTGATCAACGAGGCGCACTGGACCATGCGCAATCTCCTGCTGGAGCGGCTCGACGAGCGGGCACAGATGCTCACCGGGCGGCACAAGTCGCTGTCCATGGTGGAGGGCGTGCAGCACGCCGACGTGGACGGCATCGCCTTCGTCGGATATCACGCGGGCGCCGGAATGGAGGGAGTCCTCGCGCACACCTACCTGGCGAACTCCATCACGGGGGTGTGGGTGAACGACGTCCGCGCCAGCGAAGGCCTGCTCAATGCCCATGTAGTCGCCGAGTACGGAGTGCCGGTCGTCCTCGTCACCGGCGACGACGTGGCCTGCGAGGACGCGCTCGGTTACGCGCCGGAGGCATTGAAGGTCGCCGTCAAGGACCACGTCTCGCGCTATGCGGCGGTGTGCCGCACACCCGCCAGGACCGCCGCGGACATCCGGGCCGCCGCCAAGGAGGCGGCGGCGCTGGCGGTGCGTCACGAACCCGTCGTCGGCGGCCCGTTCACCGTGGCGCTGGAGTTCGACGCCGAGCATCTGTCGATGGCCGCCACGGTCGTGCCCGGTGTCGATCGCATCGGGGAGCGCAAGGTGGCCTACACCAGCGACACCATGTACGAGGGGATTCGCACCTTCAAGGCGGTCACCACGATCGTCTCGGCCGCGGTGGAGGAGCAGTATGGCTGACGCACAGGCACTCGACGAGGTCGTGAGGTTCACCTCCGAGCTCATCCGTATCGACACGACCAACCGCGGCGGAGGCGACTGCCGGGAGCGCCCGGCCGCCGAGTACGCCGCGGCGTTGCTCGCGGAAGCGGGTCTGGAGCCCACGCTGCTGGAGCGCACCCGCGGACGGACGAACGTCGTCGCGCGCATCGAGGGCACCGACCCGTCCGCCGACGCCCTGCTCGTGCACGGCCATCTCGACGTCGTGCCCGCGCAGGCGGAGGACTGGAGCGTGCACCCGTTCTCCGGCGAGGTCCGCGACGGTGTCGTCTGGGGGCGCGGCGCCGTCGACATGAAGAACATGGACGCGATGATCCTGGCCGTCGTCCGCGAGTGGGCGCGCACCGGCGTGCGTCCGCGCCGCGACATCGTCGTCGCCTTCACCGCCGACGAGGAGGCGAGCGCCGAGGACGGCTCGGGCTTCCTCGCCGATCAGCACCCCGGGCTCTTCGAGGGGTGCACCGAGGGCGTCAGCGAGTCGGGGGCGTTCACCTTCCACGACGGAGCGGGCCGGCAGCTCTATCCGATCGCCGCGGGCGAGCGGGGCACCGGCTGGCTCAAGCTCACCGCGCGCGGGCGCGCCGGGCACGGCTCGAAGGTGAACCGGAGCAACGCGGTGACCCGGCTGGCCGCGGCGATCACCCGCATCGGGGAGTACGAGTGGCCGCTGCGGCTCACCCCGACCGTGAGCGCGGCCCTGACGGAACTGGCCGCCCTGTACGGCGTGGACGCCGACCTGGACGACGTGGACGGCCTCCTCGGCAAGCTCGGACCGGCCGCCGCGCTCGTCGAGGCCACCGTGCGCAACAGCGCCAACCCGACCATGCTGGAAGCCGGTTACAAGATCAACGTGATCCCGGGTGAGGCCGTCGCCTATGTCGACGGCAGATATCTCCCGGGCGGCGAGGACGAGTTCCGCACGACCTTGGACCGACTCACCGGACCCGATGTCGAGTGGGAGTTCCACCACCGGGAGGTGGCCCTCCAGGCACCGCTGGACTCCGCGACGTACGCGAAGATGCGCGCGGCCGTCGAGGAGTTCGCACCCGAGGGGCATGTGGTGCCGTACTGCATGTCCGGCGGCACGGACGCCAAGCAGTTCTCGCGCCTCGGGATCACCGGATACGGCTTCGCCCCGCTGAAGCTTCCGGAGGGCTTCGACTACCAGGCCCTGTTCCACGGCGTGGACGAGCGCGTCCCGGTCGAGGCGCTCCATTTTGGTGTCCGCGTCCTCGACCGCTTTCTGCGCACGGCCTAGGGGGACGGCATGCAGACCTTGGCGTACGGATCGTGGCCCTCGCCCATCGACGCGACACTGGCAGCGGCGCACGACGGCCACCCCGAGTTCGTGGGTTTCGTCGGTGACGAGGCCTGGTGGACCGAGCCCCGCCCCGAGGAGGGCGGGCGCCGCACGCTCGTCCGCCGCCGGGCGGACGGCACGGAGGAGTCCCTGCTGCCGGCCCCGTGGAACGTGCGCAGCCGCGTCATCGAGTACGGCGGACAGCCGTGGGCCGGGGTCATGCGCCCCGAGGGACCCCTGACGGTGTTCGTCAACTTCGCCGACCAGCGGCTCTACCGGCACGAACCGGGCGGCACACCCACGCCGTTGACCCCTCTCTCCACGGTCGGCGGCGGACTGCGCTGGGTGGACCCGCAGTTGCGGCTGGAGCGCGGCGAGGTGTGGTGCGTCCTGGAGGAGTTCACCGGGGAGGGCCCCTCCGACGTACGGCGGGTGCTCGCCGCCGTACCGTTGGACGGGTCGGCCGCCGAGGACCGCGACGCCGTCCGGGAACTGAGCGACGGGCGGCACCGGTTCGTCACCGGGGCGCGCCTCTCGCCGGACGGCCGCCGGGCGGCCTGGCTCGCCTGGGACCACCCCCGGATGCCGTGGGACGGGACGGAGGTGATCCTCGCCGACGTGGCCGAGGACGGCACCCTGAACGCCGCGCGGTCCGTCGCCGGAGGTCCCGAGGAGTCCGTGGTCCAGGCCGACTGGGCACCCGACGGCAGCCTGCTGTACGCGAGCGACCGCACCGGCTGGTGGAATCTGTACCGCCTGGACCCGGACGGCGGCCCGGTGGCGCTGTGCCCGCGCGAGGAGGAGTTCGGCGGTCCGCTGTGGCGCGTCGGACACCGCTGGTTCGCCCCGCTGGAGACCGGCCTGATCGCCGTCGTACACGGGCGCGGCGCCACCGCCCTCGGCGTCCTGGACCCGGAGACCGGTGAGGTGGTCGACGCGGCCGGCCCCTGGACCGAGTTCGCGCCCACCCTCGCCGTGCACGGCAGCAGGATCATGGGCGTCGGGGCCAGCCCCCGCAGCGCCTACGAGGTCGTCGAGCTGGACGCCCGCACCGGCCGCGCCCGGGTGACCGGTGCCCGGCACGAGGACCCGGTGGACCCCGCGTACTACCCGGAGCCGCAGATCCGCTCCTTCACCGGTCCCGCGGGGCGCGAGATCCACGCCCACATCTACCCGCCGCACCACCCCGGCCACGTGGCCGCGGGCGACGAGCTGCCGCCGTACGTCGTCTGGGCGCACGGCGGACCCACCGGCCGGGCACCCCTCGTCCTCGACCTGGAGATCGCCTACTTCACCTCCCGCGGGATCGGCGTCGCCGAGGTCAACTACGGCGGATCGACGGGCCACGGGCGGGAGTACCGCAACCGGCTGCGCGAGCAGTGGGGCGTCGTTGACGTCGAGGACTGCGCGGCCGTCGCACTGGCTCTGGCCGCGGAGGGCACCGCCGACCGCGGCCGGCTGGCCATCCGCGGCGGCAGCGCGGGCGGCTGGACCACAGCGGCCTCCCTGGCGAGCACCGACGTGTACGCCTGCGGCACGATCATCTACCCGATCCTCGACCTCGCGGGCTGGGCCACGGGGGAGACCCACGACTTCGAGTCGCGGTATCTGGAGAGCCTGGTCGGCCCGATCGCCGAGGTGCCCGGCCGGTACGCGGAGCGGTCGCCCACCGAGCACGCCGACCGGATCACCGCGCCGTTCCTGCTGCTCCAGGGGCTCGACGACGCGATCTGTCCTCCCGTGCAGTGCGAGCGGTTCCTGGCCAGTCTGGAGGAGCACGGCCGCCGCGTCCCGCACGCCTACATCGCCTTCGAGGGCGAGGGGCACGGCTTCCGGCGGGCCGAGACGATGGTGCGGGTCCTGGAGTCCGAACTCTCGCTGTACGCCCAGGTCTTCGGACTGCACCCGCCCGGTGTCCCGACCCTGGAGCTTGCCAAGTGACACCCCTCAGCCAGGAACCGGAGCACGCCGAGTGACCACCACCGAGCCCCTGACCCGACCCGCACGACTCGCCCCCGGGGCGCGTGTCGCCGTCGTCGCGCCCAGCGGCCCCATCCCCGAGGAGCGGCTCCAGGCGGGCCTGGACATTCTGCGCGGCTGGCATCTCGACCCCGTGGTGGCACCCCATGTCCTCGACCGTCACCCCGACTTCGCCTATCTGGCGGGCACGGACGCCGACCGGGCCGCCGACTTCCAGGCCGCCTGGTGCGACCCGGACGTGTCCGCGGTGCTGTGCGCCCGCGGAGGATACGGCGCGCAGCGCATGATCGACCTGCTCGACTGGGACGCCATCCGCGCCGCGGGGCCCAAGGTCTTCCTCGGGTTCAGCGACATCACCGCGCTGCACGAGGCGTTCGCGACCCGAGTGGGCCTCGCGACCCTTCAGGGCCCGATGGTGGCGGGCATCGACTTCCTGAAGAACGCGCGGGCGCAGGAACATCTGCGGGCCACCCTCTTCGAGCCCGAGTCGGTGCGGACCATCGCCTCGGGCCGCGGCACCGCGCTGGTGCCGGGGCGCGCCCGGGGAGTCACCCTCGGCGGCTGCGTGTCCCTGCTGGCCGCCGGCCTCGGCACCCCGCACGCGCGTCCTTCCGCCCGGGGAGGGCTCCTGCTGATCGAGGACATCGGCGAGGAGGCGTACCGACTGGACCGCATCCTGACGCAGCTGCTGCGCGCCGGATGGCTCGACGGGGTCGCCGGGATCGCCCTCGGATCCTGGGAGGACTGCGGTCCCTACGAAGAGGTGCGCGCGGTGTTCGCCGACCGGCTCGGCGGTCTCGGCGTGCCCGTGGCCGAGCACTTCGGCTTCGGGCACTGCGAGGGCGCGCTCACCACACCCTTCGGACTTCCGGCCGAACTCGACGCCGAGGCAGGGACGTTGACGCTGGACGAACCCGCCCTGGCCTGAAGCTCCCGGGCCGCGTCCGCGACCGCCGTGACCGACGGTCGCGGACGCGGCCTGTTCACTGAATCTCCGTCAACACCATGCAGCACGGTGATTGACCTCCGTCTGACACGTGTCACAGCATGACTTCCGGCCGGTACTTACCGGTCGGTAGTCGTTTCGCGCTCATTCGGGTCGTCCTCACCGTGGAGGTCCATGTGTCCCGTCGCCCGCGAGTACCCGGATCCCGCCCCCGGCGATCCCGTGTCCCGCTCGCCCTGGCTCTCGGAGCCGCGCTCACGGCTCCGCTCGCGTTCACCGCACCCGCGTCCGCCGCGCCCGTCCCGTACTCCGTCACCGCGCTCACGTTCACGGTCGAGGCTGGCGGGCGCACCTGCACGATCGACGCCGATCTGTACCGGCCCGCGGGTGTGGACCGGGACCACCCCGCACCCGCCGTGCTCGCCACCAACGGCTTCGGCGGCAGCAAGTCGGACGGTTCGACGGACGCGATCGGCAAGGCCTTCGCCGCCCGTGGCTATGTGGGACTCGTCTACTCCGGGCTCGGCTTCGGCAGGTCCGGGTGCCTGATCTCCCTCGACGACCCGCGCATCGACGGCGTGGCGGCCTCCCGGCTGGTCGACTTCCTCGCCGGCACACGCGCCGCGGACGACGGCACACGGGCCGACTACGTGGCACGGGACGGCAAGGCCGATCCCCGCGTCGGCATGATCGGAGGCTCGTACGGCGGCGCCGTCCAGATGGCCACCGCCGCGGTGGACCACCGCGTCGACGCGCTCGTCCCCCTCATCACCTGGCACGACCTCGCGTACTCCCTCGACCCCAACAACGCGGTCGGGGCGAGCGAGGTGCCCGGCGCTTTCAAATGGCAGTGGGCCAACGGCTTCTACCTGATCGGCGAGACCCAGCCGCTGACCGAACCGAACCTGGACCCCTCTCGCATCAACAACCTGACCTGCCTGCACTTCGTGAGCGACGCCTGCCGGACGGTGCGGACCCTCAACTCGGGCAGCTACCCGGCGGCCAGGACCGGGCCGCTGCTGGAGTACGCCCGCAGCGTCTCGCCCGTCTCCTATCTGCGGGGCGTACGCGCGCCGACCCTCCTCGTGCAGGGCCAGTCCGACAGCCTGTTCAACCTCAACGAGGCGACGGCGACGTACAAGGCGCTCAAGGCCCAGGGCACCACGACCAGGATGATCTGGCAGTCGTGGGGGCACAGCGGCGGGCTCACCGACCCGGCGAGCGGCGAACTCAATCTGTCACAGGGCAACTTGGAGACGAGTTACGTCGGCAAACGGATCCTCGCCTGGTTCGACCGCTATCTGAGGCACCGTGAGAACACCGACACCGGACCCGCGTTCGCGTACTACCGCGACTGGATCGCCGACCCCGCTCACACCTACGCGACGGCCGGCCGGCTGCCCTCGCTCAACCGCACGCTCTACCTGTCCGGTGACGGCAAGCTCGTCGACGACCGCAAGAAGGTCGCGCGCGCCGGCCGGGAGTACCGCAACCTGCCGCTGCCCACGAGCCACTCCGAGAGCTCCCTCGCCGGGGTCGTCGGACTGCCCGACCCGGCGCCGTACGACACACCGGGCACCTATCTCGGCTGGACCAGCGAACCGCTGCCCCGCGCGGTCGACGTGGTCGGAGCGCCCCGGGCCACGCTGAAGGTCGTCTCACCGAGGACGGAGCGTGTGCAGGACTCCGGCGACGCCGCGGACAGACTGGTCCTCTTCGCCAAGCTCTACGACGTGGCGCCCGACGGCACGAAGACGCTGGTGCACCGCCTGGTGGCACCGGTGCGGGTGCCGGACGTCACGCGACGCTTCACCGTCTCGCTGCCGGGGATCGTGCACCGGTACGAGGCGGGACACCGGCTCCGGTTCGTCGTCGCCGCCAGCGACGACGCCTACTTCGGGAACAAGGGGGTGAAGCCGGTGACCGTCACCAGCTCACCGGGGGACACCGGAGTACTGGAGCTGCCGGTCGTCGGGGACTGACGCGGGGACCGACGGAACCCGGCGACCGGCCAGGGTGACCCGTGACCGGGGGCGGTCACGGGTCACCCGTAGGAACGTCCCACCGCGCGTGCCGCGAGCGCGCCGCCCATGCTGGGCGCATGAGCCCGAAGACCTCCGAGAGCGCGGGCGGGAACGGCAGCGGCGGCGGCCCGGCGACCCCCGGCAGGATCAGCATCGCGGCCCTGGCCCTGCTCACCCTGATCTTCGTCTTCGAGAACAGGCACAGCACGAAGATCCGGCTGCTCGGCCCGGAGGTGACCATGCCGCTGTGGATGGCCCTCCTCGGCACCGGCGCGATCGGCGGGCTCTGCGGCGCGTACGCCGTCAGGAAGCGCCGGAGCTGAAACACCCGTTCGCGTAAGGTGGCGGAATGCCTGACTACCTCGCCGAAGGCCCTCGTGTGGGCATACGCCACTTCACCCACGAGGACGGCGCGGAGTTCACCGCCCGGGCCCGCGAGAGCAAGGAACTGCACCAGCCCTGGCTCTTCCCGCCCGACAGCGCCGACGCCTACGCCCGGTACGCGGGACGGCTCATCGACGATCCGACGAAGGCCGGCTTCCTCGTCTGCGAACGCGACCACGGGGGCATCGCCGGGTTCATCAACATCAACAACATCGTCGAGGGCGGCTTCCTGTGCGGCGCGCTGGGGTACGGCGCCTTCGCGCACGCCGCGGGCCGCGGGCTGATGGCCGAGGGGCTCGACCTCGTCGTGCGGTACGCCTTCGGCGCGATGGGGCTGCACCGACTGGAGATCAACGCGCAGCCGGGCAACGCCGGCTCCCTCGCGCTCGCCCGGAAGTGCGGTTTCCGACTGGAGGGCTTCTCGCCGGACTTCATCCGCATCGACGGGGTCTGGCGGGACCACGAGCGCTGGGCGATCACGGCGGAGATGGTCTCTTCCCGCCCGGCGGACGCCGGGAGAGGATGAGCCCATGCGCACCATCGTGGTCCTCGACGCGCCCTCCAACCTGGGCCTGCGGCCCCCGGCGCCGGGCACCGTCCCCGGCTGCTACAAGCTCGCCGGCGCCCTGCGCGAGCAGCGCATCGTGCAGCGGCTCGGCGCCCTGGAGGGCGGTGTCGTCGTCCCGCCGCGCTACGACCGGGGCGACTGGCAGGAGGGCGACGGCGTCTTCAACGCCGCCGCCATCGCCGCGTACACCGTCAAGCTCGCCGACCGCGTCGAGCACCATGTCCGCGCCGGTGACCTGCCCGTCGTCCTGGGCGGCGACTGCTCCATCCAGCTGGGCGCGTCGCTCGCGCTGCGCCGCATCGGCCGCTACGGACTCGCCGCCGTCGACGGATCCGCGGACTTCCGCCACCCCGGCAACTCCGACCGGATCGGCGCCGCGGGCGGCGAGGAACTCGCCCTGGCCACCGGCCGGGGCCAGGACGACCTGACCGACCTGGAGGGGCTGCGGCCCTATCTGCGCGACGAGGACGTACGGCTCTTCGGCATCCGCGACTACGACACCGAGCGGGACGAGCTCGCCGCGCTGAAGATCCCTTCGGTGACCGTCGGAGAACTGCGCGAGTGGGGTGCCGACGCCCTCGCGCGGGCCACCGTGCAGACCCTCGAACAGCCGCACCTCGACGGCTTCTGGGTGCACCTCGACGCCGACTGCCTCGACCCGTCGGTGATGCCCGCCGTGGACAGCCCCGACCCCGACGGACTGCTCCCCGACGAACTCCTCGCCCTGCTGCGCCCCTTGGTGCGCTCCCCGCACTGCGTCGGCCTCAACGTCACCATCTACGACCCCGACCTGGACCCGGACGGCACGGCGGGGCAGTTGCTCGCCGACATCGTCGTCGCCGCCTTTGCGGAATCCTGACCGCATTCTTGCGAGCACAGCCCCTGGTCACTTCCCGCAGGACCATGTTCCATGGTCATCGTGACGACGATCCGACGTGACGTACTGACGCTCCCGGCGGCGGACCTGGGTCCCAGCAATCCGCTGCCTCCGCTGCTGACCCTCGACGAGGCGCATCGCATCGACGAGCGGGACCGCGAGGGCCTGCCGCGCGACATGGCCCGGCAGATCGGCTACGAGCCCCTGCACAGCGTCCTGCCGGAGCGCATCCGGGACGGATACGGCAGGGCGCGCGCGCCCCGCGAACTCGACGCCGTCGTCATCGAGAACGACCGGCTGCGCGCCACCGTGCTGCCCGGCCTCGGCGGCCGGATCGTCTCGCTCCTGCACAAACCCACCGAGCGTGAACTCCTCTACCGCAACCCGGTGGTGCAGCCCGCCTGCTTCGCCCTCAACGGCGCCTGGTTCTCCGGCGGCATCGAGTGGAACATCGGCGCCACCGGCCACACCACCCTGTCCTGCTCACCCCTCCACGCCGCCCGCGTGCCCGCCCCCGACGGCGGCGAGATGCTGCGCCTGTGGGAGTGGGAGCGACTGCGGGACCTCCCCTTCCAGGTCGATCTGTGGCTGCCGGACGGCTCCGACTTCCTGTACGTCGGCGTCCGCGTGCGCAATCCGCACGAGCGGCCCGCGCCCGTGTACTGGTGGTCCAACATCGCGGTCCCCGAGGAGCGCAGGGTCCTGGCGCCGGCCGACGAGGCCTGGCACTTCGGGTACGAGCGCCGGCTGCGGCGCATACCGGTGCCGTCGTACGACGACGCCGACCGGACGTACCCGCTCAACAGCCACTTCCCGGCCGACTTCTTCTACGAGGTGCCCGACGGGCAGCGCCGCTGGATCGCGGCGGTCGACGAGGCGGGCGACGCGCTCGTGCAGACCTCGACCGACCTGCTGCGCGGACGCAAGCTGTTCGTGTGGGGCTCGGGACCGGGCGGGCGGCGCTGGCAGGAGTGGCTCACCGAGCCCGGGACCGGCGGCTACTGCGAGATCCAGGCCGGACTGGCGCGCACGCAGCTCGAACACGTACGGCTGGAGGCGGAGAGCGAGTTCTCCTGGCTGGAGGCCTACGGGCCGCTGACCGTGGGAGCCGAAGCGGCGCACGGCGAGGACTGGGCGGCGGCGCGTGCGGAGGCCGAGTCCCGGCTGGAGGACGTCCTGCCGCGCCGGGACGTCGACGCCGCGTACGCCGCCTGGCTGCCGCACGCCGACACCGACCCCGGCGAGGTGCTCGCCGTCGGATCGGGCTGGGGAGCGCTGGAGGTCCTGCGGTCCGCCCACAAGCTGCCCGGCACGCCGTTCGAGGAGTCCACGCTCGGCGAGGCGCAGGCCCCCTGGCTCGAACTCCTGCGCACCGGAGCGTTTCCCGAGCCCCGGCGGGTCGGGCCGCCCGGTGAGACGCTGGTCGCCCCGCACTGGCGGGACATGCTGGAGACGGCTCCGGCCGTGCCGCTGGCCGAGTACCACCTCGGGGTGGCCCAGTGGCACGCCGGCGACTCGGCGCAGGCCGTGCGCAGTTGGGAGCGTGCCCTCGAACTCGCCCCGTCCCTGTGGCCCTTGCTCCGCTGTCTGGCCGTCGCCGACGCGCAGGCGGGCAACAAGGAGCGGGCCGCCGACCGGTACGTCGAGGCGTTCGACGACCTGTGCCGCGAGCGGCGGGACTCCGGGGAGGTGTGGACCGCGGTGACGACCGCGCTGGGGCGGGAGGCCGTGGAGGCGCTCCTCGCGGTTCGGCGGACCCGTCAGGCGCGGTCCGTGTGGGAGCGGCTCGGGTCCGGCACCCGCGCGCGGGGCAGGTTCCGTCTGATCGAGGCGCAGCTGCTGCTCGCCGAGGGGGACGTGCCCGCGGCCCGCGCCGTCTTCGACGAGGGGTTCGAGGTGGCCGACCTGCGGGAGGGCGCCGAGGTGATGTCCCAGGTGTGGGCCCGCCTGACCGACGATCCGCTGCCGGCGCGGTACGAGTTCCGCATGCGGCCGCCCACGGACTGAACGGCCGGAGGCGCGCGCCCCGGATCTCCGCCGGGGGCTCCGTCAGTACCGGAGCCCCCGTGGGGCCGGTCGGACCCGCACCGGAGCCGCGGTGGGGCCGGTTGGACCCGCACCGGAGCCGCGGTGGGGGCGGTCGGACCCGCACCGGAGCCGCGGTGGGGGCGGCCGGATCCGCTCCGGAGCCGCGGTGGGGCCGGCCGGAGCCGCTCCGGAGCCCCCGGGGCCGGCCGGACCCGTTCCGGACGGCTACTCCGCTCGGCGGTCCACGTACTCGTACACCGATCCGTCCGGGTGCATGGCGATCAGATTGCGGCCCGCCGGAGTGGCGACGGGACCCGCGAGCACGTGCGCGCCCGAGTCGGTGAGGACACGGTGGGCCTCGTCGACGTCCTTGACGGCGATGGTGGCGGCGACCTTGCGCAGGACCTCCAGCTCGGCCTCGGGCCCGCTCATCAGCAGGAAGCACCCGACCGCGGCCACGGAGACACCGCCGCGTTCGAAGCGGAGCGCGCTCCCGCCGGCGAGTCTCTCGTAGAACGGGACCGAGGCCTCCAGGTCGTCGACGCAGATACGCAGCGTGGCTCCCAGAATCTCCATGGGAGGAGCCTAGTTGGGGCCGCCCGGACGGGAGATCGTTTCGCACGGATCCCGCACGCCGCGGGAGCACCGCACCCGCCCGTCCGCTGGAGCGCGCAGCCGCCCGGGTCCTTCCCCGGACCGGCCGCCGACCTCGCGTTACGCCTCTGCCGGGCCGGGTACTCGGCGGCCATGGAACGCTTGGATCATCTGGAACACCTGGACAAGGACCTCGTCGACGAGCTGGCGCAGGTGGCCCGCGAGACCGTACGGGACGAGCTGCGCGAACAGACCCGCAAACAGCGCCGCACGGCCACGCTGTACGCGGCGTCCGGCGCCCTGGCCCTGTACGCGGGCGCCGCGGTGGCTCTGGCCATCGGGCTGGGCCTCGCCGCGGGGCTGCCCGGCTGGGCCGCCGCCCTGATCACCGCGGCACTGCTCGGGGTGGCGGCCTTCGTGCTGCGCGGCATGGCCCGGCCGTCCACGCACCCGCACGGACACACCGCGCACCGGCCCACCGATCCCGACCACGTCGTCGGCGGTTCGGCCCCGGCCACTCCGCCCAGCGGCCTCGGCATGCCCTACCCGCCGGTCCCGCCCGTGCCCCCGGGCGCCCCCGGCAGCACCCCCCACATTCCCGGAACGGACTATCCGGATGCGCCCCACCACCGCGCGTGACGGACACCGCGTGCGGTGACCGTCCCGCACGCCGCCTGCGGTGACGGCGACTCGTCGCCGCGGCGCTCCCGACGTGAACCCGGACGACACGGGTGAGACGCTGGGGGCGCCGGTGTTTGGGTGCCCGCGCCCTGGGGACGCGGAAGAGCCCGTACGAGCGACACCGCCGGAGGCGAACCGTGAGTCGACCCCGCATCCTGATCGTCGGTGCCGGCTTCGCCGGGTACCGGACGGCCCGCGTCCTGTCGCGGCTGACCCGGCACAAGGCCGACATCACCCTGCTCAACCCCACCGACTACTTCCTGTATCTGCCCTTGCTGCCCCAGGTGGCCGCCGGTGTGCTGGAGCCACGCCGCGTCACCGTCTCGCTCACCGGAACCCTGCCGCGGGTGCGCATGGTGCTCGGCGAGGCCGACGGCATCGACCTCGACGCCCGCACCGTGCACTACACCGGCCCGGAGGGGGACGGCGGCACCCTCGGCTACGACCGCCTCGTCCTCGCCGTCGGCAGCGTCAACAAACTGCTGCCCGTGCCGGGCGTCGCCGAGTACGCGCACGGCTTCCGCGGCCTGCCCGAGGCGCTCTACCTCAGGGATCACGTGACCCGGCAGGTGGAGCTCGCCGCTGCCACCGACGACCCGAAGAGCTGCGCCGCACGCTGCACCTTCGTCGTGGTGGGCGCCGGCTACACGGGCACCGAGGTCGCCGCCCAGGGAAAGCTGTTCACCGACGCGCTGGTGCGCAAACAGCCGTTGTACGACGGCATGCGGCCCCGCTGGCTGCTCCTCGACGTCGCGCCGCGCGTCCTGCCCGAACTCGACGAGCGGCTCTCGCGCACCGCCGACCGCGTGCTGCGGCAGCGCGGCGTCGACGTGCGCACCCAGACGTCCGTCGAGGAGGCCACGCCCACCGGGGTCCGGCTCAGCGACGGGGAGTTCGTGGACACCCGGACCCTGGTGTGGTGTGTCGGCGTCCGCCCCGACCCGCTGGTCGCGGGACTCGACCGGCCCCTGGAGCACGGTCGGCTGCTCGTCGACCCGTACCTCCAGGTGCCCGGCCGTCCCGAGGTGTACGCGTGCGGGGACGCGGCGGCCGTACCGGATCTGGACCGGCCCGGGCAGTACACGCCGATGACCGCCCAGCACGCCTGGCGGCACGGACGGATCGCCGGACGCAACGTCGCCGCCTCGCTCGGCATCGGCAGCCGCCGCGCCTACCACCACCGCGACCTGGGCTTCACCGTCGACCTCGGCGGAGCCAAGGCCGCCGCCAACCCGCTCGGCGTCCCGCTGTCGGGGCCCGTCGCCGGAGCGGTCACCCGGGGCTACCACCTCGCCGCCATGCCGGCGAACCGTGTCCGCGTCGCCGCCGACTGGCTGCTGGACGCCGTACTCCCGCGCCAGGCCGTACAGCTCGGTCTGGTCCGCTCGTGGTCCGTCCCCCTGGACACCGCGTCGCCGGAACTGGCACGAGTGCCCGGTGCACCGGCGAAGCACGCCGACCGACCGGAAGGAGCGTCATGAAGACCCGTCAACTCAACGAGCTGGCACGTCAGTTGCGTGTGGACAGCGTGCGCGCGGCCGCCGCCGCGGGCTCCGGGCACCCCACGTCCTCGATGTCCGCGGCCGATCTCATGGCCGTACTGCTGGCCAACCACCTGCGCTACGACTTCGAACGCCCCCAGCATCACGGCAACGACCGGTTCATCCTCTCCAAGGGCCACGCCTCGCCCCTGCTGTACTCCGCCTACAAGGCCGCGGGGGCCATCAGCGAGCCGGAGCTCCTCACCTTCCGCAAGCGGGGCAGCCGGCTAGAGGGCCATCCCACGCCCCGGCGGCTGCCGTGGGTGGAGACCGCCACCGGTTCCCTCGGACAGGGGCTCCCCGTCGGCGTGGGCGTCGCGCTCGCCGGCAAACGGCTGGACCACACCGGCTACCGGGTGTGGGTGCTGTGCGGGGACAGCGAACTCGCCGAGGGCTCCGTGTGGGAGGCCGCCGAGCACGCCGGATTCGAGCACCTCGACAATCTTGTCGCGATCCTCGACGTCAACCGCCTCGGACAGCGCGGACCGACCCGGCACGGCCACGACCTGGACGCCTACGCCCGGCGCTTCAGGGCCTTCGGCTGGCACACCGTCGAGGTCGACGGGCACGACGTGGACGCGATCGACCGCGCCTTCGGCGAGGCCGTATCCACCGCCGGACAGCCGACCGCGATCATCGCCCGCACCCTCAAGGGCAAGGGCGTCGCCTCCGTCCAGGACCGTGAGGGCCTGCACGGCAAGCCGCTGCCCGACCCCGAGGAGGCCGTCGCGGAGCTGGGCGGGGTCCACGACCGGCACGTGGAGGTCCAGCAGCCGCCCGCCGCACGGACCGTGCACGCCGCGCACTCCGGGCACCTCGACCTGCCCCGGTACGACACCGGCGACGAGGTCGCCACCCGGGACGCCTACGGGCAGGCGCTCGCCGCGCTCGGCACCGCACGCGGCGACGTCGTGGCCCTGGACGGCGAGGTCAGCGACTCGACGCGCTCCGAGTTCTTCGCCAAGGAGCATCCCGACCGCTTCTTCGAGTGCTACATCGCCGAACAGCAACTGGTCGCCACCTCCGTCGGCATGGCCAGCCGCGGCTGGGTGCCCTACGCCTCGACCTTCGCCGCCTTCCTGACCCGCGCCCACGACTTCGTCCGCATGGCGGCGGTCAGCGGCTCCGGCATCAACCTGGTCGGCTCGCACGCGGGCGTGGCCATCGGGCAGGACGGGCCCTCCCAGATGGGCCTGGAGGACCTGGCGATGTTCCGCGCGCTGTACGGCACGACCGTGCTGTATCCGTGCGACGCCAACCAGACGGCCAAGCTCGTCGCCACCATGGCCGACCTGCAGGGCATCCGCTATCTGCGCACCTCGCGCGGCGCCGGCCCCGTGATCTACAGCCCCACGGAGGAGTTCCCGGTCGGCGGCAGCAAGGTGCTGCGCGCCAGTGGCCAGGACCGGCTGACTCTGGTCGCGGCCGGTGTCACCGTCCACGAGGCGCTGGCCGCCGCGGAGGCGCTCGACCGCGAGGGCATCCAGGTGCGGGTCGTCGACCTCTACTCGGTCAAGCCTGTCGACCGCCGGACCCTGCGGGACGCCGCCGAACAGACCGGCTGCCTCGTCACGGTCGAGGACCACCGCGAGGAGGGCGGCATCGGGGACGCGGTCCTCGACGCCTTCCTGGACGGCCGGCCGGTGCCCCGCCTGGTGCGCCTCGCCGTCCGTACGATGCCCGGCTCGGCGAGCCCGGGCGAGCAGCTGCACGCCGCGGGCATCGACGCCGAGGCGATCGCCGCGGCCGCGCGGCTCCTGGTGGAGACGGCGATGGTGCGCTGAGCGGCGGCGAGGACGGAGGAAGACGCGAAGGTATGCCGAGCGGCGCGTGCGGGCGGACGATGCCGAGGCCGCGCCGACCGGGCCCGAAGGAGGAGAGCGCATGACTGGTCTGCGGTACGTCTACGCGATCTGCCGGCCGTTCCCCGCGGCCCTGTCGGCCGAGCTGACCGGTGTCGCGGGAGCCCCGGCCCGCCAGGTCCTGCACGAGGACCTGGTCGCCGTGGTCGGTACGGTCCCGGAGGAGGACTTCGCCGTGGAGCCGCTGCGCGGTCATCTGCGGGATCCGGAATGGGTGGGCGAGACCGCCCTGGCCCACGAGTGCGTCGTCGACGCGCTCACCACCGTCACCAGCCCGCTGCCCCTGCGGCTCGCCACGGTGCTCCGCGACGACGCCGCCGTGCGTCTGATGATGCAGGAAGGGCACGACCGGTTCGTGCGCGCACTCGACCGGATCGAGGGGCGGGTGGAATGGCGCGTGCGGATCTATGCGGAGACCGGCCGGCCCGCCGCATTCGACGGCGCCGGCCCGGACCGCGCGGGGATTTCCGGTGCGGCGGCGGAAGGCCGGGTTCCGGCGAATGCCGAGGAATACGCCCGGCAATTGCATGACGACCTGTCGCGCCGCGCCGAGGGCGCGTGTTTGCATCCGCCACGCAATGTGGAGCTCTCCGGGAAGTCCGGCACGAATGTGCTCGACGCCGCCTATCTGGTTCCTCGAATGAAATCGGAGGAATTCGTGGAGCGTGTGCGTCGCGCACAGCATGAGGAGACAGGTTTGCGGGTGGAATTCACCGGCCCGTGGGCGGCCTACGCCTTCACCGGAGAATCCGCGTTCGCGGGCGAATTGGCATGGCCTGCGTGCGACACGACCGTGCATCACGTCTGACCTGCACGGGGCATGAGACGAGCGGCCCGCGGACCGGATGACCGGTCCGCGGGCCGCTCGTCTGGCTCTCCCGGAACTCTCTCACGGAACTCCGGACAGCTCACGGAATCAGACGGGAATGGCTACCACCTGTACCACCGGCCCCTGCCGCCGCCGGCATTCGTGCCGCGCACCAGGAATCCGAGCAGCCACAGGACGAGCACCACCAGCGCTATCCACCAGAGAAGTTTCACCGCGAAACCGGCACCGAAGAGAATCAGGACCAGCAGCAGTACCAGCAGGATGGGAACCATAGTGTTGACCTCCTGCACGTCCGAGTTTCCCGGAACCGGAGAATCAGACCTCCTTGCGGCAGAGAATTTCTCCGTGCAGGACCGAGAACCAGCCGTCCTCCTGGCGCCCCCACTCCCGCCAGGCGTCCGCCACCGCCCGCAGCTGTTCCGCCGTCGCGTGACCGGCCTGTGTGGCCCGCTCCGCGTACGCCGAGGCCACCGTGCGGTCGGCCCACAGCCCGCTCCACCACGACCGCTCGTCCTCGGTGGCGAAGGTCCAGGTGCTCGACGAGGCCGAGACGTCCCGGATGCCGGCGGCCAGTGCCCACGACTTGAGACGGCGTCCGGCGTCCGGCTCACCCCCGTTGGCGCGGGCGACCCGCAGGTACAGGTCCAGCCAGTCGTCCATGCCCTGCGACAGCGGGTACCAGGTCATGGCCGAGTAGTCCGAGTCGCGGACCGCGATGAAGCCGCCCGGCTTGGTGACCCGGTACATCTCGCGCAGCGCCTGGACCGGATCGCCGACGTGCTGCAGTACCTGGTGGGCGTGGACCACGCAGAACGTGTCGTCCGGGTACTTCAGCGCGTGCACGTCCGCGACGGCGAACTCGACGTTGTCCAGGCCGCGTTCGTCGGCCAGGTCGCGGGCCTGGTCCAGGATGCCCGGCGCGTGGTCCACGCCGGTGACGTGTCCGTCGGGGACGTGTGCGGCCAGGTCGGCGGTGATGGTGCCGGGACCGCAGCCGATGTCCAGGATCTTCATGTGGGGCTTCAGCGAACCGAGCAGGTAGGCCGCCGAGTTGGCGGCGGTGCGCCAGGTGTGCGAGCGCAGCACCGACTCGTGGTGGCCGTGCGTGTAGACGGCGGTCTCCTGCGACTTCGACATGACCGTTCCCCTTCGCGTCGTACGGGACCTCGCGGGGCCGCGTGCGCACCCCGCGAGGCGATGGCATCACCGTACGCGCTCATGTCGGATGATGAGACCGACATCTTGCTATGTGGACGATCTCGTCTTCACGCGGTGGAGCCGGTTTCCTGGCCGTCGAAGGGGAGCGGGCAGTAGACGGTCAGCGCCTCGGGCGTCTTCCGCAAGGTCACCGGGCCGTCCACCTCGGTGACTTCGCCGTCGTGGGCGAGGAGCGTGCCGGGGGCGATGCCGTCGATGCGCAGGTTCCGCACCCGGACGGCGGCGTGCGCGGGGGAGCGGGTCAGCGGTCCCGCGAAGGCCGCGGCGAGCAGACGTATCGCCGGGTGGCGTCCGCCGTGCACGACCCGCACGTCCAGCTTTCCGTCCGCCAGGTCGAAGCGCCGGGCCGGCGCGAGGCCCATCCGGTGATACGTGCCGTTGCCCGCGAACAGCAGCCACAACGGGTGCTTGCGGCCGCCGAGTTCGGCGTGCAGCGGGTGGCGGTCCGCGCGCAGGACGCGCACCGCGCCGAGCAGTCCGGCGGGCCAGCCGCCGATCCGCGGCGACCAGCGCTCACGCTCCCGCACCAGCTCCGGGTAGACGCCCAGGCTGAACGTGTTGAGGAAGATGCCCCCCTTGCGGCCCGCCGAGAAGCGGCCCACGTCCACCCGCACCGCCTCGCCCCGCTGGAGGGCACGGCTCAGATCGCGCTCGCCCTCCACACCGAGGTCGAGCGCGAAGTGGTTGAGGGTGCCGCCCGGCAGGACGGCGAGCGGCAGGCCGTGGCGCAGCGCGACCTCCGCCGCGGCGTTCACGGTGCCGTCACCGCCGCACACGCCGAGCACCCGGGCGCGCGCCGCCGCCTTCTCCAGTTCGGCCCCGACGTCGGCCGGTTCGCACTCGACGACCTCCGCCCTCGGCAGCACGTCGGCCAGGGCCCGGACCCGTTCCGGCGTGCCCGCACCCGTGTTCGCCACCATGACCAGACCCTCGCCCTCGGGCAGCGCAGGCGCGCCCACGCGGGGCCGCCCGGCCGGGCGGCCCAGGTCACGGGTCGGGACGAGGGCCCGTACGGCGTACGCGGCGCCCACGCCCAGGGCCGCGCCCGCCAGGACGTCGCTCGGGAAGTGGACGCCCGTGTAGACACGGGACAGCGCGACGGCCGTGGCCAGCGGAGCCACGGCCGCGCCCCACCCCCGGGACTCCAGGGCGACGCCCGTCGCGAAGGCCGCGGCCGAGGCCGCGTGCCCCGACGGGAACGACGTGGTGATCGGCTGGCGCTTCAGCTGCCGCACCAGCGGGACGGGGTCCAGGGCGGGACGGGAGCGGCGTACCGACCGCTTCCCGATCGTGTTGATGGCCGCGGAGGCGAGGGTGAGCGAGGCCAGGCCCCGGACGGCGGCCCGGCGCGCCCTCGGGGTGCGGCTCGCGGCGATCGCCGCGGCCGTGGCGAACCACAGCACGCCGTGGTTCGCACTGCGGCTCAGACGGGGCAGCACGCGGTCGCCGCCCGGCCAGTGGCGCGCCGCGACCGCTTCGAAGAGGCCGGAGTCCGTGGAGAGCAGGCGGTCCCGCAGGACGTGGCGGCCCGGGGGGCGGAGCGTGAGGTCGACGTCTGGGGTCAGGGTCATGGCACTCCGCATACCCCGGACCGGAGATTTCTCGCCCCCGGCCTCCCGCGACGTCCTCCGGCGCCCTCGGGCGCCCAGCGCCCAACCCCGGCCGTCCGTGACGTCTTCCGTCGCCCTCGGGCGCCCAGCGCCCGCCCCCGGCCGTCCGTGACGTCTTCCGGCGCCCTCGGGCGCCCAGCGCCCCACCCCCGGCTCCCGTGACGTCCTCGGACACTGCGCGCGCCCGGGCCTCCCGCGACGTCCTCCGACGTCCCCGGACACCCCGCGGCGCCCCGACCTCACGCGATGTCCGGCGTCGCGCCTCCCGCGATGTCCGGCGTCGCGCCGAATACACGTTTGCCCCGCGGCGCCGGGTCCACCGAGAATGCCTCCTCATGGGACACCTCGAAGCCGCGCACCTTGAGTACTACCTGCCCGACGGGAGGGCGCTGCTCGGCGATGTGTCGTTCCGGGTGGGAGAAGGGGCCGTCGTCGCCCTGGTCGGGCCCAACGGGGCCGGCAAGACGACCCTGCTGCGGCTGATCTCGGGAGAGCTCAAACCGCACGGGGGGACCGTCACCGTGGGGGGCGGGCTGGGCGTCATGCGCCAGTTCGTCGGCTCCGTGCGGGACGAGACGACCGTACGGGACCTGCTGGTGTCGGTGGCCCCGCCACGGATCCGCGAGGCGGCCGGGGCCGTCGACGCCGCCGAGCACGCGATCATGACCGTCGACGACGAGGCCGCCCAGCTCCGCTACGCGCAGGCGCTCGCCGACTGGGCCGAGGTGCGCGGATACGAGTCGGAGACCCTCTGGGACATGTGCACCACGGCGGCGCTCGGCGTGCCGTACGAGAAGGCGCAGTGGCGTCTGGTGCGGACCCTGTCCGGCGGTGAGCAGAAGCGCCTGGTGCTGGAGGCCCTGCTGCGCGGCACCGACGAGGTGCTCCTGCTCGACGAGCCGGACAACTACCTCGACGTCCCCGGCAAGCGCTGGCTGGAGGAACGCCTCAAGGAGACCCGCAAGACCGTCCTTTTCGTGTCGCACGACCGGGAACTGCTGGCCCGCGCGGCCGAGAAGATCGTGAGCGTCGAGCCCAGCCCCACGGGAGCCGACGCCTGGGTGCACGGCGGCGGCTTCGAGACGTACCACGACGCCCGCCGGGAGCGGTTCGCGCGCTTCGAGGAGCTGCGCCGCCGCTGGGACGAGAAGCACGCCCAGCTCAAGAAACTCGTACTGAACCTGCGTCAGGCCGCGTCCATCAGCCATGAGCTGGCGTCCCGCTACCAGGCCGCGCAGACCCGGCTGCGGAAGTTCGAGGAGGCCGGACCGCCTCCGGAGCCGCCGCGCGAACAGGACATCCGGATGCGGCTGCACGGCGGACGCACCGGCGTGCGGGCCGTCACCTGCAAGGGCCTGGAGCTCACCGGACTCATGCACCCCTTCGACCTGGAGGTCTTCTACGGCGAACGGGTGGCCGTCCTCGGCTCGAACGGCTCCGGCAAGTCGCACTTCCTGCGTCTGCTCGCCGGCGACACCGTCGCCCACACCGGCGAGTGGAAGCTCGGCGCCCGCGTGGTGCCCGGTCACTTCGCGCAGACGCACGCCCACCCGGAGCTGGAGGGCCGCACCCTGCTCGACACCCTGTGGACCGAGCACTCCCAGGACCGCGGCGCCGCGATGTCCCGGCTGCGCCGCTACGAGCTGACCGCGCAGGCCGAGCAGCGCTTCGACAGACTCTCCGGCGGCCAGCAGGCCCGCTTCCAGATCCTGCTCCTGGAACTGGAGGGTTCCACCGCCCTGCTGCTCGACGAGCCGACCGACAACCTCGACCTGGAGTCCGCGGAAGCCCTCCAGGAAGGGCTGGAGGCGTACGAGGGCACGGTCCTCGCGGTCACCCACGACCGTTGGTTCTCCCGCTCCTTCGACCGCTATCTGGTCTTCGGGTCCGACGGGCGGGTGCGGGAGACGCAGGAGCCGGTGTGGGACGAGCGCCGCGTGGAGCGTGCCAGGTGAGCCGCTGATCCAGGGCCGTGCGGGGCCCGGCCCGGGCCTTTCGCCCGGGCTCGTCCCGGCCTCCGGCGCGCCGCTCCTTCGGCGCACACGGAGGCCGAGGGCCGCGGATCTTCGTAAGGTGGAGGGAGGAAGGCGAGCTCCATGGCCCCTCCCGGATGCCGCTCGGACCATGCTCGCCGGGCCGGTACCCGGACCGCACCGTAGGACACGACGAGCGGGGTACCACCATGACCGGAGTCGACCCGGGCCGTCTGGACGACCAGCAGCTGATGAAAGAGCTGGAGACGATCCACCGCACGCGCCATGACACGCTCCTGCACGGCTCGAACGACGCCCTGCGCGTCCACAACGAACGCATGGCGCAGCTGGAGGGCGAGTACCTGCGCCGCCATCCGCGCCGCCGGGTCGTCGCGGGCCGCACACGCGACGGCGCCCGCGAGCGGACGCCCGGAGGGGCCTGAGCCGTATGACTCCCACGACGGAACACAGGACCGGACCGCTCGCCGCCCCGGGCCCGGACCCCCTGCTGACACGGCACACGCAGGCCCTGGACCTGTTCGGCGACCGGGTCCGCCAGGTCCGCGCGGACCAGTGGGAGGCGGGCACGCCGTGCACGGAGTGGACGGTGCGGGACCTGGTCAACCATCTCGTCTCCGAGCAGCTGTGGGTGCCCGCGCTGGTGCGGTACGGCGCCACCGTGGAGGCGATCGGCGACACCTTCGACGGCGACATGCTCGGTTCCGACCCCGCGGCGTCCTGGGAGACGGCGGCCCACGCCGCCCGTGAGGCGTTCGGCGCGCCGCGCGCCCTCGACCGCACGGTCCACCTCTCGTACGGCGACACCGGCGCCGACGCCTACTGCGCGCAGATGACCGCCGACCTCGTCGTGCACGCCTGGGACCTGTCCCGCGCGATCGGCGCGGACGAGCAGCTCCCCGCCGACCTCGTCGCCCTCACGATGCGCGAAGTGGCCCCGTACGTCGCCCGGTTGGCGGAGAGCGGACTGTTCGCCGAGCCGGTGCAGCCGCCGCCCGGCGCGGACCAACAGACGAAGCTGCTGTGCCTGCTGGGGCGCCGGCCCTGAGCCTCCCGAACGTCCCCTGCCCCGGCGTCACGCCCACGGGCACGGACCGGCCCGGGGGCGTCCTTCGTGGCCCGGACGTCCTGGTCGAGTCCTAGGGGGGTTTCGTTTGGATCGGCCCGGGTCCGCGTCGCCCGGCACGGCACCTCGCCGCGTTGTCGGACCACCCGAGTACGCCCAGTACGCGGTGATCCTCCGCCTCGCGATGCACCGCACCGGACGCCGCGGACTGATCCGACCCGATCCGAACGAAACCCCCTAGACGTCCTGGTCGAGCGCCGCGGCGAGGTCGCCGAGGGCGACCATGCCCACCGGGCGTCCGTCCTCGACCACCGGTAGCCGCCGCACCTCGTGGTCGCGCATCAGCGTCACCGCGGTCACCAGGGCGTCGTCCGGACCGACCACCACCGGATGCGGTGTGCAGACGGCCCGCGCGCTCACCGTGAGCGGATCGGCGCCGTCGGCCACGGCGCGCAGGGTGATGTCGCGGTCGGTGAGGATCCCGACGAGTTCGTGATCGGCCACCAGGACGTCACCGACGTCCTGGGCGCGCATCAGCTGGGCCGCCTCCACCAGTGAGGCGTCCGGGCGGACCGCGACGACGCCCGGCGTCATGACGTCCCTGACGAAAACTGCCATGTCTGCCGGCCTTCCTGCCGTCCCGGACCGGGGGTGTCCGGGTGATGGACGATGCCACCCGCAGTACCCCCGGTCCCGGCGGCCATGCCCTCGCTAACGCGTCCTGACGGCTCCCACGACCGATTCGGCCAGTTCGTGGACGGTGCCGTAGCGCTCCTCGGGCGGCAGCAGTTCCAGCGCCTCGACGAGGCTGTCGGGTGCGTGCTTGCCGCGCAGTATGCCGATCAGCTCGCGGGGTCCGGCCGGGAACGACGTCCGGCCCAGGAACCGCGCGAGCTCCAGCCGGAGCGTCTCCAGGGAGCCGGGTGACCGGTTCGGCACGACGGGGCCGACCGTGATCGGCGGGTCGTCGTCGGCGACGGGCTCGGGATCGTGCCACTCGTCGGTCCGGGTCGGGTGTCCGGACCTGAGCACGTCCCGCAGTTCGTGCTTCATCTCCTCGTCCCGGTGGACGCTCAAGCGGTCACTGCCTCGCTGCATCTGTCCCTCCAGAGGTTCGGGGGTGGTGAGCGCGTACCCGTCGGCCCGCGCTCGACACGTGCGTACGCACGCCCGTTCACGCGCGCGTACATCGGCCTGGTCAGCGGCCTGTTCGGCCGCGCTCGCGGCAGACGGGGGAGGCCGCTCCCTGTGCGGCGGGACCTTCAACCCCCGTGCGGCCGCGAGTGGTCCCCGGCGGGACCGGGCGTTTGTCCCGCATGCGGCGGGGCAGACGCAGCCCCAGTGCTTCGGACAGGAGGCACGTCCGTGGGAGCGGCGAACCGCGCCACGGGTGTACCCGTCCGGCGCACGGGCGCGCTCCCACGGTGACTGTCCAACTCAAGGCACCCCCCGAGGGAGTTGCGACGCATCATGCGAACCAAAGCGAGCGCGACGCACCATCCGCACGACGACGCCCCCGATACCGTCGGGGCCTTCCGCGAACTCGCCGGGCTCTCCCCGGGCCCGGAGCACGACCTGCTCCGCGAGAGGATCGTCGAGGCCTGGCTGCCCATGGCCGAACGGCTCGCGGGCCGTTTCCGCAGCCGGGGCGAGAGCTACGAGGACCTGCGTCAGGTCGCCGCTCTCGGCCTGGTCAAGGCCGTCGACCGCTACGACCCAGAACTGGGCAACGCCTTCGAGAGCTACGCCGTGCCGACCATCACCGGCGAGATCAAGCGCCACTTCCGGGACCACATGTGGACCCTGCACGTGCCGCGCCGGGTCCAGGACCTGCGCAACCGTGTGCGCTTCGCCTGCCAGGACCTCGCGCAGACCGTGCCGGGGCGCAGGCCCACCACCGCCGAGATCGCCGAGCACGCCAGGATGAGCGAGGACGACGTCCGGACCGGCCTGGAGGCCCTGGAGAGCTTCACCGCGCTCTCCCTGGACGCCGAACTGCCCGGCAGCGACGACGGCTACTCGCTCAGCGACACGCTCGGCTCGGCCGACCCGGCGCTCGACACCGTCGTCGACCGCGAGGCCGTCAAGCCCCGTATCCAGGCCCTGCCCGAACGTGAACGCGCCATCCTCTACATGCGGTTCTTCGGCGACATGACCCAGAGCCGCATCGCCGACGAACTCGGCATCTCCCAGATGCACGTCTCCCGGCTGATCAGCCGCTGCTGCGACCGGCTGCGCGACCAGGTCATGCGCGACGCGGCGTAGCCCGCGGGCCGCCGGTCAGTTCAACCGCGCCATGGCCAGGGCTATGTGACGCGACATCATGTCCACGGCCTGTGCCTCCGCCATGGAGAACGCCGGCCCGGTCCCGCTCCTGAACAGCGTCAGCACGCCGTGCACGGTCCCTGACGCGCCGGTCAGCGGCACGCACAGCAACGACGTCACGTTCGCGCGTACGAGGACCGGCGCGCCGGAGGCGTCACGGCCGAAGGCCTCCGGGTCCTCGGGCCGCACCTGAAGTGCCGTCGAACCGCCGCGCGCCGCCTCGACCACGAGGGGGCACGCGGCGGGATCCTGCCCGGCCAGGGCCGCCACCTCCTCGGCGCACTGCGCCGGTCCCAGGACCGCTGTACGGGTCAGGCGCGCGGCGCCCGAGTCGGCCACCACCCAGTCCGCGAACCGCCCGTGCAGCACCCCCGCCGCGCGTTCGAGGGCCGGTGCGGCGCCCTCGTCGGGCAGGCTCAGCAACGCCGTGGCCATGGCGTCCACCAGGTCCATCAGCGCCGCCCGCCGGGTGGTCTCGGACAGACTCGGCACCGCGGGGCCGGGCGCGTCCCGCCCCGACGGCACCAGGTCGTCCGCGGGCTGCAGCACGACGAGCACGGCGGTCCGGGGCTCCCCGCCGGGGCGCAGCGCGGTGAGCGTCGCCCGCACCGGCACCGACGGCTCCTGCTGGAGGTGCACGGTGAGGCCGCGGTCGCCCTCGCCGCGCGCCACCGCCGCCGCCTGCGAACGGAACGCGGCCCGGTCGGCGTGCGCCAGGAACCCGGTCAGCGGCCGGCCGGTCGCGTAACCGGCGCGGACACCGGCGAGCGCGGTCGCGGCGAAGTTCAGTCTGCGCACCACCGTCTCGCGGTCCACGAGCGCGACGGGCACCGGCACCCGCTGGAAGAGCGCCTTGAGGAGTTGCTGCTCCTGACGGTCCACCGAGGCCATGGCGGTCACGCCGTCCGAGGACAGCCGCTGGAACCACGGCCACAACCGGTCCACCACATGGTCGAGTTCGAAGAGCGCCGCGTCCAGCACGGTCGGCAGGTCGCCGGCCGGAACGGACCGCGCCGCCTTCAACTCCGCGACACGGCGCACGAAATCCGCGAGTTGTTCACCGAATTCGCCCGTCTCCGCCATGCGACGAACGTAACCCGAACCCGCCGTTCCGGGTGGGCCGGGGGGAGAACCCGCAGGGCCCGTTTTCCGCGCAGGTGAGCGGGAAGGCGCCGAGGGAGAGGAGCGGATGGAGCGGAGGAGGCGATCATGCCGATCACGCCGGAGAACGGTCAACTCGGCGTACTGGGCGCGGAGTCACCCGACTCGGCCCATCCGGGACGCCGGTTGTCGGAACTCGCCGAGCAGGCCGCGCGCTGCACCGTCGACTGCTGCGGCGCGAGCAGCACGGTGTCCCGCGGCGGCGCGGAGCGCCCCGCCGCGGTGACCCACCCCGATCTGGCCGGGCTCGTGTCGGTGCAGCTTCGGTCCGGCGACGGACCGATCCCGGCCGCCGTGGAACGCGGTGGACCCGTCGACTCGGCCGACCTGCTCGTCGAGGAGCGCTGGCCGGAGTACCGGGCGATGGCCCTCGACTCGGGCGTCCGCTCCAGCGTCACCATCCCCTTCCGGCGGTCCGGGCTGACCGTCACCCTCAGCCTCTACAGCTTCCGGCCCGGCGCCCTGAAGGACGCTCCGCACGGCCCCGCCCGCGCGCTCGGCGACCTCGCCGCGAGCTGTCTGGTCCGCGACCTCTCCTACCGTGCCGCCCTCACCGAACTGGACCAGCTGGGCGCGGCGCTGCGCTCCCGGCCCGTCGTCGACCAGGCCTGCGGCATCGTCATGCACGCCCTCGGCTGCGACGCGGACCGGGCCTTCGCGGTGCTGCGCCGGATCTCGCAGGGCACCAACCGGAAACTCACCGACGTCGCCGGCGCCGTCGTGGACAGACGTGGCCGCGGGCTGGAGCGGGAGCTGCTCTCCCTGTCCGGCTGAGCGGCCGCGGGCGCCGGCCGGCGGCTGTCCCGCGCGGCGCCGGCGGACACCGGGCGGGCCGTGCGGTGTCACCCGCTCGGACGCCCGTTTTCCCGCGAATGGTGTCCGGCCGCGCGCGCCCCGCAGCGGGGCGGGCTGTGATGGGCCCGAGGAGCGCGACGGCCGTGCTCCTCGGGAAACCGCCCTGCCGAAGGAGCCCCCTCCATGCGCCGCACCGCCCGTGCCCTGTCCGCCCTCGCCCTGGCCGGTGCCGCCCTGGGTGCCTCCGCGTCGGCCGCGTCCGCGGATCCGGACGCGAAGGTCAGCCCGGGGTCCGTGGAACCCGGCGGCACCGTGACCATCTCCGTGACCTGCGACGAGCTCACCGGTGCCCCGCCGGAGTCCATCGACGCCACCTCGAAGGGGTTCGAGGAGGGCAAGATCCAGCTGCACCGCGTCCAGGACGGCGCGACCGGAGCGGGGGGTCCACAGAGCGCACCGGGTGCGGGAACGACGTCGGGCACCACCGATCCGGGTGGCGTGCCCGGTCCGACGCAGGCGCCGGGCACACCCGGTGTCACGGATCCCGGTGGCGCGGCGGGTCTCACGGATCCGGGAGGCGTGACCGGGCAGACCGATCCCGACGGCTCGGCGGGTCTCACAGAACCTGACGGCTCGGCGGGTCTGACGGACCTCGACGGTTCGGCGGGTCTGACGGACCCGGACGGTTCGGCGGGTCTGACGGACCCGGACGGTTCGGCGGGACTGACGGACCCGGGTACCGGGACGGGCCTGACGGATCCCGGAGGCACGTCCGGTCTGACGGACCCCGGTGGTACCAACGGCCAGACGGACCCCGGTGGTACCAACGGCCTGACGGACCCCGGTGGTACGTCCGGTCTGACGGACCCCGCAGGCACGGCCGGTGTGGCCGATCCCGGTGGCGCCACGGCCGTCTCGTACCGCGGCACGGCCCGCATCCCGACCGGGGGCAGCGCCTCCGACGCCGACTCCAAGTGGGGTGTCGACGGTGCCTGCCCCGCCGAGGCCGGCGGCCGGTCCAAGCCCTGGAGCGCCTCCTACTCCGTGGCCCGGGGCACCGGTGGCGAACACGGGAAGGCCGAGGACGAGGGCGGCGCCGAGGACCACGGGAAGACGGGGGAGGACGGCACCGGCGGGGAACACGGCACCGACGAGTACGGCGCCGCGGCCGTCCAGCGCGGGGTGGACGCCGGTTCGGGCGGCACCTTCACCGACTCCGTCCCCGCCCTGATCTGCGGGAGCGTCCTCATCGCCGGGGCCGTGGGAGCTGCGGTGCACCGCCTGCGCCGCCGGCGCAGGACCTGGGGGCGCTGACACCGCGGCGGGGCCCGGCCCGGCCGGGTGCCCATGGGGCGGTGGCACCGTGGGTACGCAGACGGCCGAGGGCCGTGCCGGGACGGGAACCCGGACAGGGCACGGCACCACGGACTGCGCGGAGGCACTCATGCGGCGGACGGATCCGGAAGACCACGGCCCGGTCCGCTACGGCCCGCCGCTGCCCGGCCAGGGCCTGCCCGTGCTGCCCGCCCTCGGCTCCGTGCTCGCCGCTGCCGCCGGCCCGGCCGGCGCCGAGCCCTGCGGCGGCGGACCCGAACTCCTCGCAGCGGCCTGCGGCTACTGGAACCGCCGCGGACTGCCCGCGACGGCCGACCTGGTGGCCGCCGCTCCCGGCGCTCCCGCGCTGCTCCTCGCCCTGACCGGCGCGCTCGGCGGCGACGTCCTGGTGCCCCGTCCCTGCGCCGCGTGGTGGGAGCCGCAGGCCCGCCTGCTGGGACGGTCCGTCTTCCATGTGGCGACACCCGCCGAGTGCGGCGGCGTCCCGGACCCGTACGCCCTCCTGGAGACCGTCCGCCGGATCCGCACGGAGGGCGGCGATCCGCGCCTGGTCGTCCTCTCGGTGGCCGACGACCCCACCGCCACCGTCGCACCCCCCGAACTGGTGCACGAGACCGTGGAGGCGGCGGCGGGCGAGGGGCTGCACGTCGTCAGCGACGAGACGTGGCGCGACACCGTGCACCGGGCGCACGACACCGTGCTGCTCAGTCCGGCCGAGATGCTCCCCGACCGGGTCACCGTCCTCACCGACCTCGCGGGCCCGTTCCTGCCGCAGGGCTGGCCGGCCGCCGTCGCCCGGTTCCCCGACAACGACCCGGGGGCGCGGCTGCGTTCGCAGGTCCTCGACGTGCTCACCGTGCTCGGGGCGCGCGTCGCGGAACCGGTCGCCGCGGCAGCCACGTACGCACTCGGCGAGCCGGAGGTGGTCACGGAGCGGCTCGCGGCTGCCGTACGCCTGCACGCGGAGGTGGCCCGGGCCGCGCACCGCGCGGTGGTCGGCGCGGGCGCGCTCGCGCGGCCCCCGCAGGCGGGCAGACACCTGTACGCGGACCTCGGCCCCTTCCGCACCGCGCTCGGCGCGCACGGTGTGGGCGACGCCCAGGACCTGGAGGACTTCCTCACCGCCCGGCTCGGGATGCCCGCGCCGGGCGGCCATCGGTTCGGCGACGACCTCGCCGCGCTGCGCGTACGCCTGGGCACGGGGCCGCTGCTCGGCACCACGGACGAGGAGCGGGAGGAATGCCTCACCGCCCCCTCACCGTTGGAACTGCCGCATGTGCAACAGGCGTTGACCCTGTTGGGGTCTGCCTTCGACGATCTCCGCGACGAAGCTCAGCGATGGGAGCCTCCTCGATGACGCAGCAGTCCGAGTCGACCACGAGCACGACCACCGAGGACGCCGACGATCCGGCGTCCTGTGCGAGCCCGGCGGCGGCCGGGCACGTGTCCTCACCCCTTCCCCTCGCCGCGCCGGCCGAGGCCGGCCCCCTCGTCGACGCCCGTCCTCTCGCCGATTCCCGTCCCGCTGCCGCCCCCGGTCCCCTCGCCGGTCCCCGGCCCCTCGCCGAGCCCCGCCCGCTCGGCGAGAAGCGGCGCTGGCCACGGTCCTTCGCGGACCGGCTCACCGCGCCGCTGCCGGGGCTGAGGGCCCTCGCCCGGTTCGCGCGCGAGGGGGCGCTGCGCCCCGGGACCGCGGGGCTGGCCGACATTCCGCGACTGCCCTACGAGCCGGGGCCGTTGCCCCGTGTCGACGCCCGTACGGTCGCCGTCTCCTGGGCGGGGCACGCGAGCTGGGTGGTGCGGATCGGTGGGCTCACCGTCCTCACCGACCCGGTGTGGTCGCGCAAGATCCTCGGCACCCCGGCCCGGATCACCCCGGTCGGCGTGGCCTGGAGCGCGCTGCCGCGGATCGACGCGGTGGTGATCAGCCACAACCACTACGACCATCTGGACGCGCCGACCCTGCGCCGACTCCCGCGCGAGACACGCGTGTTCGCACCGGCCGGGCTCGGCGGCTGGTTCAGGCGCCGCCGGTTCGGCCAGGTCACCGAGCTCGACTGGTGGGAGGCGGCCGAACTGCGCGGAGTCCGCTTCGACTTCGTCCCCGCGCACCACTGGTCCAAGCGCAGCCTCGCGGACACCTGCCGCACGCTGTGGGGCGGCTGGGTCCTGACCGCGCCCGACGGCCGGCGCGTGTACTTCGCCGGGGACACCGGTTACGGCCACTGGTTCTCCCGGATCGGCGAACTCTACCCGGGCATCGACCTGGCCCTCCTGCCCATCGGGGCGTACGACCCCCGCTGGTGGCTCAGCGACGTGCACTGCGACCCCGAGGAGGCGGTCCGCGCGGCGGTGGATCTCGGCGCCCGCCGCATGGCGCCCATGCACTGGGGCACGTTCGTCCTGTCCGCCGAGCCCGTCCTGGAGCCGCTGACGCGGGTGCGGGCGGCCTGGGAGAAGGAAGGGCTGCCCCGGGAGGACCTGTGGGACCTGCCGGTCGGGGCCTCACGCGTGCTCGCGGCCTCCCGCGTCCCCGACTGAGCCACCGGCCCCGCGTCCGTGCGGACGCCGGGGATCCTGCGCGCCCCGGCGACAACGGGGCCCCTGCGCGCTCGCGGACGCCGGGCCCGGTCCGCCCCCGCGGAAGCGCTCGCGGGCCCCGCGGAAGCGGCCCCGGTCTACGTGGCCGGCTTCCGCACCCTGCGCCACAGGCTCGGCGCGGCACTGATCGCCAGCGTCACCGCGACCGCCGCGACCACGCCCTCCCACGGCTCGCTGAACAGCGAACCGCCGAGTATGCCGATCAGCTGGTACGTCACCGCCCAGGCCAGGCAGGCGGGCACGTCGCCGCGGGCGAAGGTGCGCAGCGGCATCTTCGCGAGCAGGCAGGCCAGCATCACCGGGATACGGCCCGCCGGGACGAGACGGGACAGCACGAGGACGGCGATGCCGTGGTCGTTCAGCTTCTCCTGCGCCTGGCCGAGGCGTTCCTCGGGGGCGCGGTCGCGCAGCGTGGCCAGCCACCGGGAGCCGTTCTTGGACCGCATGCCGCGCTGGCCGAGCCAGTACAGCGCGACGTCCCCGAGGAAGGCCGCGAGCGACGCGACGGCGAAGACCATCAGCAGCGCGAACGGCGCCGTCTGGTGGAAGGCCACCACGGCCGCCGAACTCACCAGCGCTCCCGTGGGCACCACCGGGACGAGCGCGCCCACCAGGACGAGCAGGAACAGCGTGGGGTAACCGATGGCCTGCTGGGTCGACTCGGGCGACACGCTGGTGGCCGCGGCGGACAGGGATATCACCGATCGACCCCCGGTCGTGCGCCGTCGCCGCGTCCCGGGCCGCGCACCGTGCCCCGGGACAGCTCCGTCGCCGTCATCGCCGTCATCGCCGTCATCGCGGTCACCGCGCGACCTCCGGACGGACGCTCTCGCCGTGACCGAGCCGGTGCACCGAGACCAGGGGCGCGTGCTCGGCCGCGAGGCGCACGAACTCCTCGCCCGGCGCATGGAATTCATGGGGGCGCACGGCGTCCATCCCGATCGGCCAGTACGTGCCGTAGTGCACCGGCACCGCGCTGCGCGGCGACAACCGGGCGAGCGCCTGCGCGGCCCGCCCCGCGTCGAGGTGGCCCTCACCGAGGTACGGACCCCAGCCGCCCACCGGCAGCAGCGCCACGTCGACCGGCCCGACCTCCTCCGCCATCGACGGGAACAGGCCGGTGTCCCCGGCGAAGTACGTGCGCGCCTCACCCTCGACCACGTATCCGAGGGCGGGGGAGCGGTGCGGTCCGACCGGGAGCCTGCGTCCGTCGTGCCGTGCCGGGACGGCCCGTACGACCAGGTCACCGACCTGGATCCGGTCGCCGGGCGCCACCTCCGTGAGCAGCAGATGACGCAGCCGGCGCAGCCCGGGCACCGCGCGCGGCGCGCCCTCGGGCACGAGCAGCCGGGTGCCGGGCGCGAGCAGCGCGAGCGACGGCAGATGCAGATGGTCGGCGTGCAGATGGGAGACGAGCGCCACGTCGGCGACCGCGGCCTCGGGCGGGGGCGGCGCCCCGCGCCTGCGCCGCAGGTGCGCGAGCCGGCGCGCGAAGAGGGGGTCGGTGAGCACGCGTGTCCCGGAGTCCTCCAGCGTGCAGGTGGCATGCCCCCACCAGGTGATCTCCACCGGCACTTCTTTGCCTCCTTCGCGCGACTCCCCCCGAGCCTACGGGCAGGAGTAGGGTCGGCGGCGAAACCCGGAGGTGAGGGGGACGCCATGGGAGACGCGCGCGGTGCCTCGGTCCCGCACGCCGGCCGGTTCCCGCTGGAGGAGAGCGGCGCCGGCCGGTTCCCGCCGGAGCACGGCGGCCCCGGCCCGCACACGCCGGACCGTCCGCTCGGACCGAGCGGTGCCCGCGGTCCGCACACGCCGGGCCACCCGCTCGACCGGGACCGCTCACGGGCGCTGCGGGTCACGGCGATCGCCAGCCTGATCCCTCTCGAGGAGCTCGAAGCGGACCCGTTCCTGGTCGACTCCCGCAGCCAGCACGCGATCTGTGCCCGCTGGGCCGCCGAGCGGGGCTACGTGGTCACGCGGGAACTGCTCGTGGGCGGCCTGCGCACCGATCACCGCACCCTGTGGGAGGACGTCGAGGCGGGTCTCGTCGACCTGTTCGTCGCACCGAGCCGCCGGGTCCTGGAGCGCGCTCTCGTCTCCGTCGACGAGTTCACCGCCGAGTGCGTGCGCCGCGGGGTGCGCGTGGAGACCGTCGGCTGCGCCGAACCCTCGTACGACGCCCAGATGAAGGCCCGGATCCACCGCCGTCTGTCGATGCCGACGGCGGGCTACGACGGCCGCTGACGTGCGTCCCGCGCGGCGAACGGGCCGTGGCCCGGTGCCGCCGGTGTGACAGGGTGGGAGCAGGCCTCGCGGACCGGGCGGGCCGCGAGGCGAGGTGGACTGGGCGTGGGTGGAGGACGTTGGCGGCGGTTCCTCAGCGGAGTGTGGCGCAGCATCACCGTCTGGGCCGCGTCCACGGCGACGATGCTCGTCCTCGCCGGTCTGCTGCCCGACTTCCAGCTCCAGTCGGACGACGGCGACAGCGCCACGCAGATCGCCGTCACCGCCGCGGCAGGAGCGGGCGTCTTCGGTCTGCTGTCGTCGCTGGTGTGGCCGCTGCTGGTGCGGGCCCTGCTGCTGGTGCCCGCCCTCGTGCTCGGCCTCCTCGTGTTCTTCCTCAACGGGTCGCTGCTGCTGCTCGCCCTGCGGATCAGCCCCTCCGGGCAGGGTGAGGCCGCCCCGGAGACCGCGGTGGTCGTCGCCGCCGTGATGTCCGCCGTCGCCTCCGCCACGGGCGGTGCCCTGGCCGTACGGGACGACGACGCGTACCGGCGCCGACTGTACCGGCTCGCCGACCGGCGCCGCCGCCGGGGCGACGGGCAGGCCGGGCCCTCGACTCCCGGTGCCGTCTTCGTCCAGCTCGACGGAGTCGGACACGACCTCCTCGTGCAGGCCGCCGGGAAGGGCCTGATGCCGACCGTGGCGCGGTGGCTCGGCGGCGACCGCCCCACCCACCGGCTCACGCCCTGGCGCACCGACTGGTCCAGCCAGACCGGCGCCAGCCAGCTCGGCATCCTGCACGGCAGCAACCACGACATCCCGGCCTTCCGCTGGTACGAGAAGGACAGCCAGGAGGTCATGGTCTGCAACCGGCCCACCAGCGCGGCCGAACTCCAGCGCCGGGCCGTCGAGCACACCGGCGACGGAGGGCTCCTCACCGTCGACGGCGCGAGCCGCGGCAACCTGTTCAGTGGCGGTGCCGACCAACTCGCCCTCGTCCTGTCCGTGGCCGCGCGCCGAGGCCGGGAGAACCGCTCGCGGGCCGGGTACTTCGCCTACTTCTCCGACCCCGCCAACGCCGTACGGACCGCCATGTCGTTCGTCGCCGAGGTCTTCCGGGAGATCGGCCAGTCCACCCGGGCCCGGGCGAAGAAGCGGCGGCCACGCGTCAAGCGCGGCGGGCTCTACCCCGTCGTCCGCGCCTTCGCGACCGTCGTCGAGCGGGACGTCGTCGTCGCCGCGGTGATCGGCGACATGCTCGCCGGCCGCAACGCCGTCTACGCGGACCTGGTCGCCTACGACGAGGTGGCGCACCACTCCGGACCGCGCGGCCGGGACGCCGAGAAGGTGCTGGAGCGGCTGGACCGCTCGCTCGCGCTGATCGCGAAGGTCGCCGAGCACGCCCCCCGGCCCTACCGGATCGTGCTGCTGTCCGACCACGGCCAGAGCCCCGGCGAGACCTTCCTGACCCGATACGGCCTCAGTCTCGGCAACCTGGTCCGCGCCGGCTGCGGACTGCCCGTGCCGCGCAAGGCGCAGCGCACGCACAGCGGCGCCGAGGCGCGGGCCGCCGTACGGGCCGCGCTGCGCCGGCCCGTCGAGGAGGGCGGCGAGCGGCACCGGCCCGCGCGGCGCCGCTCCGAGCCCATCGTGCTGGCCTCCGGAAATCTCGGCCTGATCTCCTTCCCGGACGTGCCGCACCGGATGAGCAGGGAGGAGATCGACCGCCGTCATCCCGCACTGCTGTCCACGCTGGCCAACCACCCCGGCGTCGGCTTCGTGCTCGTGCGCAGCGAGGAGTACGGCGCACTGGTCCTCGCCGCGAACGGCGCGGAGGTGCCGTTGGACGAGCTGGACGACGAACACCCGGGTCCGCTCGCCGACTTCGGGCCGGGCGCGGCCGACGCCGTACGGCGCACGCACTCGTTCCCGCACACCGCCGACATCATGGTCAACTCCTGGTACGACCCCGAGGAGGGCGAGGTGCTCGCCTTCGAGGAGCAGATCGGCTCGCACGGCGGACTCGGCGGGGCCCAGGGACGGCCCTTCCTGTTGTCGCCGGTCATGCTGTCCGCGCCGGTCGGGGACAGCGCCGAACTCGTCGGCGCGGAGCAGGTGCACCAGGTGCTGAGACGGTGGCTGCGCGAGTGCGACGGCCCTCAGGTGCCGCTGGCGGAGCCCTCCAAAGAGCGCGCGGCCTGACGTGCGCCTGAAGGAGCGCGCCTCCTGACGCACCCCCGAAGGAGCGCGTCGTCTGACGGCCCGGCCGCCGGCGTGCGGTGTCACGCGCACCGTCCGGCCGGGCCCGCGGGGCGTCCTTCGCCCCCGTCAGCGCGCCAGCGGTGCGACCACCCAGCGCCGCGTCCTGAACATGCTGTCGGCCTGCCCGATCTCGATGAGCTTGCGGGCTGCCGGGAACGCCTCATTGCCCTCGATCTCGTAGCCCACCTGCGAGGTGCCCGGCACGTCGCGGATCTCCAGCCGACGGCGTACGTCGTCGGCCGGGCGCTCGGCGTCCGAGCCCACCACGGCGAGATGCTCGACCAGCCGGAGCTGGGCCGCGGCCAGCGACTCGGCCGGGTCGCGGGGGAGCGGCGCCACCGCGGCCCGCGGCCCCTCGCCGGACGGCGGGGCCACCACCGAACTGGGCGTGCGCGTCGAGCCCGCGGCCTCACGCGTCGACAGGTGGGCCTGCACCACGGTCCCGTCGTTGTCCAGCGCCACCCGGATCTCGCCCCGGCCCGGCGTGATCACCGGGATCCCGTCGAAGGTCTGACGGAACGTCACATGTGTTTCCAGTGACACGGGTTCACCGAGCCGCGAGCCGTCCTTGGTGCCGGAGTTCTGCCACAGGTCGTGCACGGACTCCACGACCAGTTCGGCGCCGTCCGCGTGCTGCTCGGCGAAGGCGCGCGCCAGATCCACCGCCCGGCCGGTGTCCAGCTGCTCGGTGTTGCGGTGGTTGGCCTCCGCGAGCCTCACCCAGCGCGCGGCGAGCGGTGCCGTCGCCACGTACCGGTCGCCGGAGTTCGCGCTCAGCACTCCCTGCCGCTCTACCTGGACCTCCTGGAGGGCGGCCTGCGGGAAGTCCGCCAGCCGGCCGAGCCGGGCGAGTTCGGCGCTCGGGTCGCGCGGCGCGAGCTGCACGGTCAGCTCCGGCACGACGGTCGCCGCCTCGCGCAGGCTGCTGCGGGCGTAGTACCAGCGCCAGGCGTACCACGCGTCGGAGACGTGCTCGCGGAAGAAGTTCCGCTCGGAGCCCAGACGGTTCGTCGCCTCGGCCTGCGTGGGGCCGGTGGCCGCGACCGACGGCGCCTGCCCGTGGTAGATGTCCCACGAGGCGTTCAGCCAGGCGTCGCAGAAGGTCTGCCCGGCCCGCCACTTCTCCCAGAACTTCCGGCCGTAGTCGGGGCTGTCGATGCTCGTCGACTCGAACCCGAAGAGCATCCGTGACCCGAGGTTGGGGCCCGCCCAGGTGCGGATCGGGGTGTGCCCGTCCAGGACGCGCACCGAGTTGCAGGTGGACCAGAAGACGTAGTTCACCTTCTCGTCGCCGAACGCCATGTTGCTGGACACGGCGTCGCTGCGGCCGTCCCACACCGCGCCGAGCGGTGCGAAGAACACCCCGTTGCCGTCCATGCCGCCGTGTCCGGAGTGGTAGACGGCGACGACGGCGTCCACACCGTAGCGGTCCTGCCAGTTGTCGTACGCCTGCTCGTACGCCCACACCTGCGCGCCGCCGTCCGCGAACCAGAAGTTGCGGTCGTAGAACTGCTGGAGATAGGCGAGCCACCCGGTGGCGTCCTCGTGCGTGTGCGAGAGCGGGTTCTGGTTCACGAACTTCTGGATGCTGAACGCGCCCCACCAGCCGAACGTCGAATCCCGGCCGGCAGCGCCGGGCTTGCCCGAGTCGAGCGGTGACGGACCACGGTCCGAGTAGATCATGCGCATGGTCAAACCCCCTGATGGTCCACCTCGCCGCGCTCGGTCCCGGAGGGGCGAGGGGGCCTCAAAATGTCACCGCGGCAGGGGTTTGCCCAGCGCGCATACCGGCCATCGGGGCAGCGCCCCGGGCATGCCACGCTGCCTCAGGTGCCGCTTCGGGAAGGGTCCCGCGAGCGGCGGGGAGCGGTCCCGCACGCGAGAAAATGGGCTGCGACGGCCGGGCACCGGTGCCCACACTGTTCGCATCGGACACCGCGCACCTGCGGTCCCCTGTCGAACAACCCCGAGGAGTCCCTGCGTGCAGGCAGCCGTCGCCGTCACCCCCGCCCGCATACCGGAACTGCTGCTCGGTCTCGCGACCGTACGGCCGGTCTTCATCTGGGGCGCGCCCGGCATCGGGAAGTCCTCCCTCGTAAGGGAGTTCGCCGAATCGCTGGGCCTGGAGTGCGTGAGCCTGCTCGGTACCCAGCTGGCCCCCGAGGACCTCATCGGCGTGCCGCAGATCCGCGACGGCCGCTCGGTGTTCTGTCCGCCCGAGGCGATCGCCCGCGACGAGCCGTACTGCCTGTTCCTCGACGAACTGAACGCGGCGACCCCCGACGTCCAGAAGGCCTTCTACTCGCTGATCCTGGACCGCCGCATCGGCACCTACGAACTGCCGAAGGGCTCCATCGTGATCGGCGCGGGCAACCGCGCGACCGACAACGCGCTGGCCCGGCCCATCGCCTCGGCCCTCGTCAACCGCCTCACCCATGTGCACCTGGAGGCGTCGCCGAAGGACTGGCTCGCCTGGGCCGCCGCCCACGACATCCACCCCTGGATCCTCGACCACCTCGCCGACCGGCCCGACCACCTGTGGTCCAAGCCGCCGAAGACGGAGGAGCCCTTCTCCACGCCCCGCTCCTGGCACATGCTCTCCGACGCCCTGCACTCCTTCGGCGCCGCCCTCGACGAAGCCACGCTGAAGGTGATCGCGCACGGCACGCTGACCCCCGCGCACGCCGTCGCCTTCTGCGGCTACGTCAAGATCGTGCGCAGCCGCTTCGGCATCGAGGCGATCGTCAAGGGCGACGCCCGCTGGCCCCACCGCCCCGAGGACCGCGACCTGCTCTACTACCTCGCCGAGTCCTTCCGCGGCCGACTCGTCAAGGAACTGCCCGCCGACCGGGAGCATCTCTCCGAGAACGGCCGGCAGACCGCGTACCGGGCCAAGTCCCTCCTCGTCCAGCTCGCCGAGATCTCCGTCGAGGTCGCCCAGACCGTCATCGCCGGCGACACCGACGGCAATCCCGTCCTGCCCGCGTGGTTCCTGGTGGAGGCGGCCCGGGACATGCCGCGCCTCGTCGAGGCCCGGCAGTGAGCCGGCGCCGCGCCCAGGACCCCGAGGAGAAGCCCGACCCGGCCGCCGAGGCCTTCGCCGAGGGCATGCGGCTGGTGCGCGCCAACCGTGCGCTGGCCGCCGTCGGATTCAGCACCTGCCGTCAGGAGAGCTGCGCGCGGGCGCCCCGGGACGGACTGGTGCGTGTCGACTCCGGCGGCGTCCTGCACGTCCACCCCACCCGCCGCGCCGAACCCGCCGCCTGGGCCTGGGCCGTCGCCCACGCCGTCATCCACCTCGGCTTCGGCCACGTACCGGCCGCGACCGGCGAGCGCGAACAGCCCGACCGCTACGCCCTCGCCGCCCGCTGCGTCGTGGTCAACCGCTTCCTGCTCGGGCTCCCGATCGGGCTCACCCCCGAAGACCTGCCGGCCTCCTACCCCGACGGCGACGAGGAGAAGCTCGCCGCACGCTGGCGCCGGGACGGCATCCCGCCCATGTACGAGCACTGCGGCACGGCAGGCGGCGCGCCGGACCAGGTGCTGGTGCCGTGGAACAGCTGGACCGGCGGCAGCCCGCCGGACTGGCCGACCGCCTTCGCGCACGCCCTGACCCGCACCGTGTCCGCGGCCATGGACATGGCCGGCGGCCGTCGGGCCTCCATGCGCGGCGGACCCGTCCGGCTCCAGCCCTGGGAGCGGGCGCTGAGCTGGTTCGTCTCCTCCTACCCGCTGCTCGGCGGCGTCGCCGCCGGCATCACCGTCGTCGCCGATGCCGAACTCGCCCGCGCCCACGGCATCTCCGTCGCCGCCGTCGACGCGGAGGCCGCCGAGATCTACATCAACCCGCTCCGTCGGTTCGACGACGAGGAGTGGCGGTTCGTCCTCGCCCACGAGATGCTGCACGCCGCCCTCAGACACGGCGACCGCTGTGGCCCCCGCGACCCGTACCTCTTCAACGTCGCCGCCGACTACGTCGTCAACGGCTGGCTGTGCGAGATGCAGATCGGCACGATGCCCGAAGGGCTGCTGTACGACCCGGACCTCAAGGACCTGTCCGCGGAGGAGGTCTACGACCGGATCGCCGGCGACCTGCGACGGGCACGACGCCTGTCCACGCTGCGCGGCAAGGGCGCCGGCGACATCCTCGGCGGCCCGCTCGGCGCACCGCGCGACTACGTCGACCTCGACGAGTTCTACCGCCGGGGACTCGCCCAGGGCCTCGACCTCCACCAGCAGCAGGAGCGCGGCTACCTGCCGGGCGGACTGGTGGAGGACATCCGCGCGCTCAGCCACCCCCCGCTGCCCTGGGACGCCCGACTGGCCCGCTGGTTCGACGAGTTCGTGCCCCGTCCCGAGCCGGTGCGCAGCTACGCGCGTCCGGCGCGCCGCCAGGCGTCCACCCCCGACATCCCGCGCGCGGGCCGCCACTTCCCGCCCGAGGAGATCGCCCGCTGCACCTTCGGCGTCGTCCTCGACACCTCGGCCTCCATGGACCGCACCCTGCTCGGCAAGGCCCTGGGCGCGATCGCCTCGTACGCCGACGCCCGTGACGTGCCCGCCGCCCGGGTCGTCTTCTGCGACGCCGCGCCGCACGACGCGGGCTATCTGCCGCCGACCGAGATCGCCGGATGCGTCCGCGTGCACGGACGCGGCGGCACGGTGCTGCAGCCCGGCATCGACCTGCTGCACCGCGCCGACGACTTCCCGCCGGGCGCGCCCGTGCTGGTGATCACGGACGGTGAGTGCGACGTGCTGCGGGTGCGCCGCGAGCACGCGTACCTGATCCCGCAGGGCGCACGGCTCCCGTTCACCGCGCGCGGGCCGGTCTTCCGGGTGCGGTGACGCCTCCGCGGCGGGCCGCGGCGCGCCCGCCGCGGGAGGCGCCCCCGCCGAATCCCGTGACTCCCCGAGCACTTGACCCGGCCCGGACCGGCTCGGGCCGACAGGCCCGCCCTTCGCCCCGCCCTTCGCCCCGCCCTTCGCCCCGCCCTTCGCCCCGCCCTTCGCCCCCGCCCTTCGCCCCCGCCGGGGAAATCACCTGCACGGTCCGGCAGGTCGGCGTCGTATCCGGTGGGTGCGGGGGGCCCGGGTGTGATCGGATGAGGACACGGCCCCCGGGAGGGGGACACACGCGAAAGGACTCATCGTGGCAACCACGCGCACCGCACACACCGTGTGGGAAGGCAACCTGCTCGAAGGCAACGGCGTCGTCACCTTCGACTCCTCCGGCATCGGCCAGCAGCCGGTGACGTGGGCGTCGCGGGCCCAGGACGCGAACGGCAAGACCAGCCCCGAGGAACTGATCGCCGCCGCCCACTCCAGCTGCTTCTCCATGGCGCTGTCGCACGCCCTGGCCGGCGCCGGTACCCCGCCCGCCAAGCTCGTCACCAACGCCGACGTCACGTTCCAGCCCGGCGAGGGCATCACCGGCATCCACCTCACCGTCGAGGGCACGGTGCCCGGCCTCGACAACGACGGCTTCGTCGCGGCGGCGGAGGAGGCCAAGAAGAACTGCCCGGTCAGCCAGGCGCTGACCGGCACGACGATCACCCTGTCGGCGAAGCTCGCCTGACAGCCGCCCGCACCGCTGCCGCGGTTCCCCTCCCGGGGCCGCGGCAGCGCTGTGTCCGGGCCGCCGTACCGCCGCGGCCCGCCGGGAGGGCCCCTCGCGCCCGCCCCGTACGGTCCCGCCGGGCCGCGGCGACCCCCGGCAGCGGGCATCCGTCCCATTGACAACCAGGCACTCAAGTTTTGTGCTGGATATTGGGCAGAGTTCGCGGAAGGGGACGGACATGACACGTGCGGTCGGGATCGATCTCGGGACGACGAACTCGGTGGTGGCCGTCCTGGAGGGCGGCGACCCCACCGTGGTCGCGAACGCCGAGGGCGCGCGCACCACACCCTCCGTGGTGGCCTTCGCCAAGAACGGCGAGGTGCTCGTCGGCGAGGTCGCCAAGCGGCAGGCGGTCACGAACGTGGAGCGCACGGCACGCTCCGTGAAGCGTCACATGGGCGACGTGAGCTGGCGCTTCCCGGAGAGCGGCTCCGTCGACGGCACCCGCTACCGGGCGCAGGAGCTGTCCGCGCGGGTGCTGCAGAAGCTCAAGCGCGACGCCGAGGCGTATCTCGGCGAGGACGTCACGGACGCCGTGATCACGGTACCCGCCTACTTCGACGACGCGCAGCGCCAGGCCACCAAGGAGGCGGGCGAGATCGCGGGGCTCAAGGTCCTGCGCATCATCAACGAGCCCACGGCGGCGGCCCTGGCGTACGGGCTGGACCGGGGCGAGGAGCAGACCGTCCTGGTCTTCGACCTCGGCGGAGGAACCTTCGACGTCTCGCTCCTGGAGATCGGCGACGGCGTCATCGAGGTGAAGGCCACCAACGGCGACACCCGGCTCGGCGGCGACGACTGGGACCAGCGGATCGTGGAACACCTCGCCCAGCGTTTCAAGGCCGGGCACGGCATCGACCTGGGCCACGACAAGATGGCGCTCCAGCGGCTGCGCGAGGGCGCCGAGAAGGCCAAGATCGAGCTGTCCAGCTCGACCGAGACGACCGTCAACCTGCCCTACATCACCGCCACCGCCGACGGCCCGCTGCACCTCGACGAGAAGCTGACCCGGGCGCAGTTCCAGGAGCTCACCGCGGACCTGCTCGACCGCTGCCGCACCCCCTTCCACCAGGCGGTCAAGGACGCGGGCGTGAAACTGTCGGCGGTCGACCACGTCATCCTGGTCGGCGGCTCCACCCGTATGCCCGCCGTCACCGATCTGGTGAAGGAGCTCACCGGCAAGGACCCGCACAAGGGCGTCAACCCCGACGAGGTCGTGGCCGTCGGCGCCGCGCTGCAGGCCGGAGTGATCCGCGGCGACGTCAAGGACGTGCTGCTGCTCGACGTCACCCCGCTGTCCCTCGGCATCGAGACCAAGGGCGGCATCATGACCAAGCTCATCGAGCGCAACACGACGATCCCGACCAGGCGTTCGGAGATCTTCACCACGGCCGCGGACAACCAGCCCTCGGTGGGCATCCAGGTCTACCAGGGCGAGCGGGAGATCGCCGCGTACAACAAGAAGCTCGGCGTCTTCGACCTCACCGGGCTGCCGCCCGCGCCGCGCGGGGTCCCGCAGATCGAGGTCGCCTTCGACATCGACGCGAACGGCATCATGCACGTCTCGGCGAAGGACCTCGCCACCGGTCGCGAACAGAAGATGACCGTCACCGGTGGCTCCGCGCTGCCCAAGGACGACATCGACCGCATGATGCGCGAGGCCGAGCAGTACGCCGAGGACGACCGCAGGCGCCGGGAGGAGGCGGAGACCCGCAACCAGGCCGAGCAGCTCGTCTACCAGACGGAGAAGTTCCTCCGCGAGAACGAGGACCGCGTTCCGCCGGACACCAGGACGGAGGTGCAGGCCGCGGCGGCCGACCTGAAGAGGCTCCTGGAGGGCTCCACCGACACGGCCGTGCTGCGCGACGGCATCGAGAAGCTGGCCACCGTCAGCCAGCAGATGGGCCAGGCCATGTACGCGCAGGCCCAGCGGGACCGGCCCCCGCAGGACGAGCACCCCACCGAGCAGGCACAGGGCGACGAGGAGGGCGTGGTGGACGCGGAGATCGTCGACGAGACCAGGGACGGCGAGGCGAAGGGCGGCGCCGCCTGACCGGCCGCCGGGCGGGCGAGCCTGGCCGCGTGCGCGTGCGCGTGCGGGTCAGGCGTCCGTCCGCTCCCAGCCGCGTCGTGGGGGCCGCGGTCCGAGCTGTCTCGGGTCGCGGGAGCGGTACACGACGTACGGCCGGAACAGGTACTGCACCGGGGCGCTGAACATGTGCACCAGCCGCGTGTACGGGACGAGCGCGATGAGCGCCATCCCGATGACCGCGTGGACCTGGTACAGCACCGGCACCCCCTCCATCAGCTCCGTCCTCGGCCGCAGTGTGAACAGACTGCGCGCCCAGGGGGCGATGGTCTCGCGGTAGTTGTAGCCGTCGCCGGAGGTGTGCGCCAGCTTCGCGATCATGCCCAGCACGATGGCGCCGAGCAGCACCACGTACATCAGCTTGTCGTTGACGGTCGTCGCGCGGAACACCGGTGAGTTGGTGCGCCGGCGGTAGATCAGCAGCACGATGCCGAGCACCGTGAGGACACCGGCCGCCGTACCCCCGTACAGCGAGAACAGGTGGTACGTGTGCTCGCTGACGCCGAGCGACCGCGTCCAGGACTCCGGGACGAACAGCCCCACCAGATGCCCGGCGAGCACGAACAGGATTCCGTAGTGGAAGGCGGGGGAGGCGATGTTCAGCAGCCTCGACTCGTAGACCTGGGACGAGCGCGTGGTCCAGCCGAACTTGTCGTAGCGGTGGCGCCAGACGAGTCCCGCGACGAGCAGTGCGAAGGCGATGTACGGCAGGGCGCCCCACAGGAGCGTGCTCATGAGTTCTCTCCGATGCCGGCGAGGGGTTCGGCAGCGGCGGGGCCGAACGGCGCCGGGCCGCCGAAGGGACCGTGGCCGCCGGACGGTTCCAGACCGCCGAAGGGTTCGAGGCCGACGTCCTCGCGCGGCGGCCCCGACCGGGCCAGCGCGAGCGCCTCGGAACGGTCCTTGGGGGAGGGGCCGGGGAGCGTGGCGCACACCGCGTCGAGCACCGACGCGTACGGCGTCCCGAAGTCCGTGAGCGCAAGACGCAGCAACTCCAGCCCGGCGCGGTGCTCGCGCAGCAGGAACGGCCCGGCGTGCGCGGAGAACTCCAGGACCGCCGGGAGGAAGTCCGGCAGCTCCTCACCGGTGAACTCCATGCCGTGTTCCCGGTACACCTGCTTGAAGCGCACCAGCGACATGCCGCGCCGCCGGGTGTCGCCGTCGCGCCACCAGCTCAGGTAGAGGCTGTGCCGGTTCTTGAAGTCGAAGACCTGGACGTAGTGGGCGGCGAGGTCCTGGGCCGGCTCGGCCGCCGCGTGAGCGAGGAACTCCGCGAGTTCCGGGGCCGCCGCGCGCAGCAGCCCGAGCCGCTCGCGGAACGTCCCGTCCGGGTACGACAGGCAGTACGCGGCGGCCTGGTAGAGCACGGCGTGCGGCTTCATGTGTCCTCCCGGTCCGTCGTCTGCCGCCGGCGCAGGACATGGAAGTTCTCCACGGACACGAGCGGCAGCCGTCTGCGGCCCGAGTCCTGGCCGAAGGGCCCGTCGCCGCCCATGCCGGGCCCGCCCTCGTAGTCGAGGCTGCACCCGTCGGGCAGCGCGGACTCCTCCAGACGCCGGGCGTCCCCGACGGCGGCCGTCGGAATCACGTACCGCTCCTCGTACTTGGCGATCGCCAGCAGCCGGTACATCTCCTCGATCTCCGTGCCGCTCATGCCGACCGACGCGGCGATCGACGCGTCGGGCGGGTCGCCGAGGTTGAGGGCGCGCATGTGGGAACGCATGGCGGCGAGTCTGCCGAGGGAGGCGCGGACCGGTCCGACGTCACCCGCGGTGAACAGCTCGGCGAGGTATTCGAGGGGGATGCGCAGGGTGTCGATCGCGCCGAACAGGTTGTCCAGGTCCTCCCCGTCGTGCCCGGTCCCGGTCAGCGCGTCGACGACGGGGGACAGCGGCGGGATGTACCAGACCATCGGCATCGTGCGGTACTCCGGATGCAGGGGAAGCGCCACCCGGTACTTGCTGATCAGGGCGTGCACGGGGGAGCGCCGGGCCGCCTCCACCCAGTCGTGCGGGATCCCGGCCTCCTCGGCGGCACTGCGCACGGCGGGGTCCTCGGGGTCGAGGAACACGCCCAACTGGGCTTCGTACAGGGCCTTGTCGTCCGCGGTGGACGCGGCGGCGGTGACCCGGTCGGCGTCGTAGAGCATCACCCCGAGGTAGCGCAGCCGGCCCACGCACGTCTCGGAGCAGACGGTCGGCAGCCCGACCTCCACCCGCGGATAGCACAGCGTGCACTTCTCGGCCTTGCCGGTCCGGTGGTTGAAGTACACCTTCTTGTACGGGCAGCCGGTGACGCACATGCGCCAGCCCCGGCAGCGGTCCTGGTCGACCAGGACGATGCCGTCCTCGGTCCGCTTGTACATGGCGCCCGACGGACAGGACGCCACGCACGACGGGTTGAGACAGTGCTCGCAGATGCGCGGCAGATAGAACATGAAGGTCTCCTCGAAGGAGAACTTCACCTTCTCCGAGGCCTGTTCGCGCAGACGTTGCACCATCGGGTCCTGCTCGGCGAGTTCCGGGGCGCCCGCCAGGTTGTCGTCCCAGTTCGAGGACCACTCGATCTTCATCGGCTTCCCGGTCAGCTGCGAGACGGGCCGCGCCACCGGGAAGTCGTCGCCGAGCGGGGCCTCGGTGAGATTCCGGTAGTCGTACGTCCAGGGCTCGTAGTAGTCCTTGATCTCCGGGAGTTCGGGGTTGGAGAAGATACCCGCGAGCTTGTGGAGGCGTCCGCCGGCCTTGAGCCTGAGCGCGCCGCGCCGGTTGAGCTCCCAGCCGCCGCGCCACTTCTCCTGGTCCTCGTAGCGACGGGGATAGCCCTGTCCCGGCCTGGTCTCGACGTTGTTGAACCAGACGTACTCCATGCCGCTGCGGTTGGTCCACGCCTGCTTGCAGGTCACCGAACAGGTATGGCAGCCGATGCACTTGTCGAGGTTCATGACCATCGCGATCTGGGCCATCGGACGCATCAGTACTCGACCTCCTGGCTGCGGCGGCGGACGACCGTCACCTCGTCGCGCTGGTTGCCCGTCGGGCCCAGGTAGTTGAACGCCCAGGACAACTGGGCGTAACCGCCGATGAGATGGGACGGCTTGAGGAGCAGCCGGGTCAGCGAGTTGTGGATGCCGCCGCGCCTGCCGGTGGCCTCCGTCTTCGGGACGTTCACCGTGCGCTCCTGAGCATGGTGCATGTAGACCGTGCCCGCCGGCATCCGGTGCGAGACCACCGCGCGGGCCACCACCACGCCGTTGCGGTTCACCGCCTCGATCCAGTCGTCGTCCCGCACGCCGATCGCCGCCGCGTCCTCGGGGGACATCCAGATGTTCTGGCCGCCCCGCGACAGTGACAGCATGAACAGGTTGTCCTGATACTCGGAGTGGATGGACCACTTGTTGTGCGGCGTCAGATAACGGACCGTCACCTCGGCCTGTCCGTCCGCTCCGAGGCGCGGCTCACCGAACAGCCGGTGCATGTCGAGCGGCGGCCGGTACACCGGCAGTGCCTCGCCCAGTTCGTGCATCCAGTCGTGGTCCAGGAAGAAGTGCTGACGTCCGGTGAGGGTGTGCCAGGGCTTGAGGTGCTCGGTGTTGAGGGTGAACGCGGTGTAGCGCCGGCCGCCCGACTCGCTGCCCGACCACTCCGGCGAGGTGATCACCGGCACCGGCGCGGCCTGGGTGTCCGCGTACGTGATCCGCTTGCCCTCGTGCTCGGACGCCAGGTGCGCCATCTCCTGCCCCGTGCGTGCCTCCAGGGTGCGGAACCCCTGGGTGGCCAGACGACCGTTGGTCGTCCCGGACAGCGCGAGGATCGTGTTCGCCGCCTTCACCGCCGTGTCGAGCGCGGGCCGCCCGTCGGCGGGGCCGCCGCGCACGACGCCGTTCAGCTCCCGCAGGTGCTCGACCTCCTCGTCCGGCCGCAGGGCGATGCCCTTCGCGGGCAGCCCCAGCCGCTCCACCAGCGGGCCGAGCGCCGTGAACTTGGCGCCGATCGCCGTGTAGTCGCGCTCCACCACTGCCAGGTTCGGCAGGGTCTCGCCGGGCACCGGATCGCACTCGCCGCGTCTCCAGTCGCGTACCACCCCACCGGGCTGGGCGACCTCGCCCGGGGTGTCGTGCTGGAGAGCGGTGGCCACCAGGTCCTTGCGCACGCCGAGATGGTCGACGGCGAGTTCGCTCAGCCGCTCGGCCATCGCCTTGAACGTCTCGAAGTCGGTGCGGGCCTGCCACGGCGGGTCCACCGCCGGGGCGAAGGAGTGCACGTAGGGATGCATGTCGGTGGTCGACAGGTCGTGCTTCTCGTACCAGGTCGCCGCGGGCAGGACCACGTCCGACAACAGCGTCGAGGAGGTCTGCCGGAAGTCGAGGGAGAGCAGCAGGTCGAGCTTGCCCTCGGGGGCCTCCTCCCGCCAGGTCACGTCCCGGGGGCGGACCTCGGGCTCCGCCTCCTCGGCGCGCAGCGACGAGTGGGTGCCCAGCAGATGCCGGGTGAAGTACTCGGCGCCCTTCGCCGACGAGCCCAGCAGGTTGGCGCGCCACAGGGTGAGCACCCGCGGCCAGTTCTCCGGCGCGTCGGGGTCCTCGCAGGCGAACTTCAGGGTGCCCGCCCGGAGTTCGGCCACCGCGTTCGCCACCGGATCGCCGAACGACGCACCCAGCTCCAGCGGATTGCGGTCGAACGTCGGATACGACGGCATCCACCCCATACGAGCCGACAGCGCCAGGCAGTCCGCCGCCGTCATGCCCGCGAAGCGGCCCTCGCCGAGCGGGGAGGCGAGCACGTCGGCCGCGAACCGGTCGTAGCGCCACTGGTCGGTGTTGAGGAACCAGTACGCGGTGCCGATCATCTGCCGCGGCGGCCGGCTCCAGTCCCCGGCCCCCGCGAGCGTGGCCCAGCCGGTGGCCGGGCGGCACTTCTCCTGGCCCACGTAATGCGCCCAGCCGCCGCCGTTGCGGCCCTGGCAGCCGGTGAGCTGGAGCAGCGCGAGGAACGCCCGGTAGATCGTCTCGGAGTGGAACCAGTGATTGGTCCCCGCACCCATCAGGATCATGCAGCGGCCCCGCGACCGCTCGGCCGTGCGCGCGAACTCCCGGGCGATCCTGACGCACTTGGCCGCCGGGACGGACGTGTGGACCTCCTGCCAGCCGGGCGTTCCCGGCGTCCCGGCGTCCTCGTACGAGGACGGCCAGTCGCCCGGCAGTCCGGGCCGTCCCACCCCGTACTGCGCGAGCAGGAGATCGAAGACCGTCGTCACCAGCGGACCTCCGCGCCCGCCCAGCTGCGTCGCAGGAACACCCCGGCGCACGACGTCGCCACGGCCCTGGCCGTGCTCGCCGCCCTCGGTGTCGAAGCGCGGCAGCAGCACCTCGACCCCGCCCGCCTCCTCGTGCCCGTACAGCGTCAACGTAGGCTCGATGTCCCCCAGTTCGAGGTTCCACCTACCCTTGCCGGACTCCGTCCAGCGGAAGCCGAGAGAGCCGTTGGGCACCACCGCCCGGCCGGTCACCGAGTCCAGCACCACCGTCTTCCACTCGGCGCCCTCGCCGGCCCGGCCCACCTCGGTGGCGCGCAGGAATTTCGCGGGGACGTACGCGCCGTCCTCCTTCTCAGTCAGCGTCACCAGGAACGGCAGATCGGTGAACTTCCGTACGTAGTCGGTGAAGAAGGGCGTTCGACGGTCGACGAAGAACTCCTTGAGGACGACATGCCCCATCGCGAGGGCGAGCGCGCCGTCCGTGCCGGGATGAGGGTGCAGCCACTCGTCCGCGAACTTCGCGTTGTCCGCGTAGTCCGGCGCGACCACCACCACCTTCTGGCCGCGGTAGCGGGCCTCCGCCATCCAGTGGGCGTCCGGCGTCCGGGTCACCGGGACGTTCGAACCCCACATCATCAGGTACGCGGCGTCCCACCAGTCGCCCGACTCCGGCACATCGGTCTGGTCGCCGAAGACCTGCGGCGAGGCGACCGGCAGATCGGCGTACCAGTCGTAGAAGGAAAGCATCGGCGCGCCGATCAGGCTCATGAAACGTGCCCCGGCCGCGTGCGACACCATCGACATCGCGGGGATGGGGGAGAACCCGGCGATGCGGTCCGGGCCGTGCGTCTTGATCGTGTGGACGTGCGCCGCGGCGACGAGCTCGACCGCCTCGTCCCAGCCGGCGCGCACCAGGCCGCCCTTGCCGCGCGCCCGCTGGTAGCGGCGGCGGCGCTCCGGGTCGCCCTGGATGTCCGCCCAGGCCAGCACGGGATCGCCCAGCCGCCCCTTCGCCTCCCGGAACATCTCCAGCAGGACGCCCCGGACGTAGGGGTGACGGACCCGGGTGGGGGAGTACGTGTACCAGGAGAACGCGGCGCCCCGCGGACAGCCGCGCGGCTCGTACTCGGGACGGTCGGGCCCCACCGACGGATAGTCCGTCTCCTGGGTCTCCCACGTGATGATGCCGTCCTTGACGTACACCTTCCAACGGCAGGAACCGGTGCAGTTCACCCCGTGCGTCGAGTGCACGACCTTGTCGTGGCTCCAGCGGTCCCGGTAGAAGGAGTCCGCCTCGCGGCCGCCGGTCAGCCCGATGCTGTGCAGGTCGGGTGCCGCTGTGCCGTGGCGGAAGAACCGTCCGGCACGCAGCAGCGCCGCGCCCGGTTCGGTGGGCGGTGTCCGCGTGTCCGTCACGTGCGCTCCCTTGCTCACCCCGTGTCTCGAACCTAGGGGCGGGCGCGGGAGCGCACCCGTTCACGGCACCCGTACGGGTCAGGACTTGACGGCGACCCCCGCGTACACCGGGACGGGACCCTCCGCCTGCGCCGCCAGGTCCTCCTCCTCCGGGCGCCACTCGGAGACCGCCACCACGCCCGGATCGACCAGCTCCAGACCGTCGAAGAACCGGGTGAACTCGGCCCGCGAACGGGGATAGAACGGCGTACCGCTCCGGCGGAACAGCTCGGCGGCCTTCGCCACCCCCTCCGGACTGATGTCGGAGGTCACCTGGGACAGCACCAGGAAGCTGCCCGGCACGAGCGCGTCGACATACCCCTTCAGCAGCCCGTACACGTCGTCCTCGCCGGCATCGCCCAGATAGTGGGTGAGCGCGACCAGCGACAGCGCGACGGGCTGTGAGAGGTCCAGGGACTCACCGGCCAGCCGCAGGATCGTCTCGGGGTCCCGGACGTCGGCGTGCACGTACTCGGTGGAGCCCTCGGCGGTGCCGTGCAGCAGCGCCTGCGCGTGACGCAGCACGATCGGGTCGTTGTCGGCGTAGACGATCCTCGACTCCGGCGCGCTGCCCTGGGCCACCTGGTGCAGGTTCGGCTCCGTGGGGATGCCCGTCCCGATGTCCAGGAACTGCCGTATCCCCGCGTCGGCGGCGGCCCGCGTCGCCCGGTGCATGAACCGGCGGTTGGCACGCGCCCCGCGCACCGCGGTGCCGTCCGCCGCGAGGATCCTGCGCGCCAGCTCCTCGTCCACCGGGTAGTTGTCCTTGCCGCCCAGCCACCAGTCGTAGACGCGAGCGGGGTGGGGCCGGCTGGTGTCCACGCGGGTGGGCGCGGCTTCACGTTCGGTCATGCGGCTGCTCCTCAAGGTGCTCGATGGGTGCGACGGCGTCTCAGAAGCTCTCGCGGAACTCCTGGAGGATCTTCCTGGTGCGCTGTACGGACGCCGCGTGGGCGGACATGAGGTCGAGGACCTCCAGGTGCTGCGACACCTCCGGGCGCGAGTCGAGGTACAGGGCGCCGGTGACGTACTCGCTGTACACCATGTCCGGCAGCTCGGGCTCCGCGAAGCGGAACAACGCGAACGACGTGTACGTCCCCGGGTGCGGGCCGCTCGCGTACTCGGCGACCTGGAGCGTGACGTGATCGCCCTCCATGGCCCCGAGGAGCCGGTCGATCTGGTCGCGCATGACCCCGCCGTCGATGCTCACGGGCCGGCGCAGCGCCGTCTCGTCCATGATCACCCACAGGTGCGGCGGGTTCTCGCGGGTGAGCAGCTTCTGCCGGTTCATGCGCAGCGCGACGTGCCGCTCTATGGCCTCGGGGCCGGTCTGTCCGACCGTCCCGGCCTCCAGCACGGCGCGCGCGTAGTCCTCGGTCTGCAGCAGACCGGGAACGAAATGCGGCTCGTACGAGCGGATCATCCGGGCGGCGCCCTCGAGACTGACGTGCATGCTGAACCAGTCGGGCAGCACGTCGTGGAAACGCTGCCACCAGCCCGGCTGGTTCGCCTCCTCGGCCAGGGCGACGAACGCGGACACCTCGCCGTCGGCCACCCCGTACGTCTCCAGCAGCATCTGCACGTAAGGGATCTTGAGGGCGACCTCGGCCATCTCCATACGCCGCACCGTCGCCGGGGCGACCCGCAGCACCCGGGCCGCCTCCTCGCGCTTCAGCCCGGCGGCCTCCCGAAGCTCCTGCAACCGCCGCCCCAGCACCACCTGCCCCACGGTGGGCGCAGCCCGCCGCTCACTCACGCCACGCCTCCCCACGCGCCGAAGTCTGCGTGCAGTGTGTCATGTTCGCGGGGAACCCTCAGGGGGTCCGGGCCAACGGACCGGTGGGCAGCGGGCTTTGTGAGCTCCGGGGTGCGAGCGCCGGTGCGTGCGCGCTCAGAGATCGACCGGCGACGCGTCGTCGCCGAGCCCGGGGCGCACCCGCGTCAGCAGGCACTCTTCCAGTACGGACGCGTAGACGGCGGCTCGGGTGGCGGCGGGGTGGCTCGGCGGCCAGATCCCGCGGCGGAAGACACAGCGGCGACCGCGGAAGTGCACCACGGTCGTGGCGGCGACGACCACCTCGCCCGCACCGCCGGAAACGACCTCGCAGGTGAGCGACTCCAGTTCGGCGCCCCGCCGCTCGCACAGGTCCTGGACGGCCCGGCGGGCGGACCACAGGAACACGTCCGTGTACTCCTGCGGCCCGCCCGGGTCGACGCGGGGGTCAGTCACCGCAGTTGTGCATCGCGCTGTCCGCGGAGGCGAGGACGACCTCACCGCCGCCGGCCGGAAGGACGAGGTGGACGCCGTTGACCTTGACGCCGGAGTCGGCGGCGGTCGAGGGCACTTGTTCGTTCACGATGAGCCGGCCACCTCCGACGAGCGGGATCTCCGTATTCGGATCACCCGACACGTTAACCGGAACTCCCGCGATCTTCAGGGTGAGCGCGGTGCTGCCCGTGGCCTTGCCGCACCGGCTGCTGGCGGTCGCGGTGAGCCCGGACACCTCGATGAGGGGCACACCGGGCAGTCCGATGCGGGCCTGCGCCACGGTCGAGACCGCCGTGACCTTGCCGGGGGCGAGCGTCGTGGTGACCTCGGGGCACAGCTTCTGCGCGGACAGCAGGGGCGAGGTGTACGCGGCCGAGCACGGGGTGTCGGTCGCGGTCGCGTCCGCCGTGCGGACGGTTCCGGTGTCGGGCTGCGGATCGATCTCCAGCAGCGGTACGCCGAGGAGGTCGACGTGCGCCGACATGCCGTAGGAGCGGCCTGTCGCGTACTGGAGCTTCAGCCGTGCGGAGGTGTCGGAGGCGAGATAGCCGGCGTCACCGGCGAAGGACGCGTGCAGCGGGACGGTGGCGGCGTCGGTCAGCGGCTGGTCCACCGACTCGACGGTGCAGGCGGCGGTCCCGGTGTCGCTCGTCGTCCCCGTACATGTCTGCTCGTCGTCCCCGGTGCCGAGGGCGAAGCGTACGGTGCGCCCGGCCACCGCGTCTCCGCGGAAGTCGGTGAGTTCGGCGGCCAGTCGGGCCGGGGTCCCGTCGGCCAGGTGTGTCACGCCGGTGTAGTCGAGTTCGGTCGGCGAGGTCAGGCCCAGTTCGGCGGACGTGCCGGACGGGTTGTAGTCGTCGTCGCCGCCGAAGGTGACGGCGACAGGTACGGCGTTCGACGCGCCCTGCGGCTGGTCGACCGAGTCGATGGTGCAGGTCGCCGTGCCCGATGACGTGGTGGTGCCGGTGCACGTCTGCTGCGTGGCCCCCGTGCCGAGGGCGAACCGCACGGCACGGCCGTCGACCGGCGTCCCGAAGTCGTTGGTGAGCTTCGCCGAGAGGCGGGCCGGTGATCCGTTCACCGCGCTGTCGGCACCGGTGTAGGTGAGGGCTGTGTCCACCTTGTGGGGCTGCTCCGGACCGGGGCAGGCGGCAGCCTGGAAGCAGGGCAGGAAGTAGTAGGCCGTGATGATCCCGAACGGCCTTCCGTCGCCCGAGCGAGGGTCGTTGTGGGTGACGTACACGACGACGAGGCTGGCGTCCGTGTTGGTGCAGATCACCCGGTTGTCCGGAGCGGGGACGCAGAACCCCTCGGTGCCGACGGTCTCCTGGATGTCGTCGTGGTCGGGCACCACACCGTGTTCCAGGATGTGCCGCCTGCCGAAGCCGTCCACGGGAGGGTTGCACTGGGGCGTCTTGCAGTCGCTCTGCCCTTCCCGCAACGGGATGTCGTTGCCCGCCGTGCCCCGGAAGCTGTCGACGACGGTCCAGTCGATCATGTTCGGATTCGGATCGCCGGGGTCGGCGCTCGCGGTGGCGGGTGCGACGAGGGCGGCCAACAGGCCCATGAGCAAGGTGAGTAGAGCTGAAGACAGATGTCGGCGACCCCGGCTGTACGCCGGGGCGCGCGTGGGCGTGCGCGGACGACCGTGAAGAACCGGCACGGAATCCCCTCCTTGTGACCGGCCCGCCCGGTGACGGCCCGGCGTCCCCGCGACGACCTGACCGCCTCGGGGAGACTCACCCTGCCCGTCAGTAAGGGACATGACAAAGGGTTGCTGCGGTACGGCGCGTCTGTCGGTGCGGGGGCCGGGGGGCTGCGGGGCTGTGGCCGTGAGAGGGGTCGTCGGGGGGCGTTGGAAGCTTGCCCGGTGATCAGTGGAGGGTCGATTACCTCCGACGTAATCGACCGGCACCCGGGCCGCCCGGCATGGTGGGCGTACTGGTTCCCGGGCCGGCGCACTCCGGTCCGGGGGCCAGGCATCTCAACTGCAGGAACCCCTGCAGAAGTCCCGCTGCAATCCGACCTCGACGGAGGGTGATCCGCCATGTCCGCAACCCAGTTCGCAGCCCTGGCCCGTACGACCGAGCCGCGCATCGCGCTGCGCCGGTTCCTGGTGCTGGACGCCCTGGTCACCGGCGCCAACGCGGTCGCCTACCTGGCCGCCTCCGGGCCGCTCGGGAGGCTGCTCGGGGTCGGGTCCGACCTGCTGCTCGAACTCGGCCTCGTCCTCGCGGTGTACGCGGCGGCCGTAGGCCTGCTCGCTTCGCGGCCCGAGCCCTCCACGTGGGCCGTGCGTGCCGTGATCGAGACCAACCTGGCCTGGACGCTGCTGAGTTTCGCAGCCGTCGCCCTGTGGCTGTCACCGAGCACCGCGGGCGCCGTGTGGGGCGTGCTGCAGGCGTTCACGGTGGCGGGTTTCGCGGCGCTCCAGTACGCGGCACTGCGGGCCCGCGAGGCCTGAGCCGGGTGAACCTCAGGACAGTATCGATCGAAGGTACTTGACCGTCGCGGGGTCGGCCGGGAGGAACGTCTCGATGGCCAGCTCGGCGACGGTCACGTCCATCGGCGTGTTGAAGGTGGAGATGGACGAGATGAACGACAGGGTCCGGCCCTCGTGCTCGATCTGCATCGGCAGCGCGAAGTACGGGACCGGGCCCATGGGTTCGTCGTCCTCCTCCGGCTCCGGCACCGGATACGCCGCCACCTCCTCGTACAGCGCACGCAGCGGTTCCGAGCGGCGCAGGGCGATCTGACGGTCCATCTGGGCGAGCAGATGATCGCGCCACGCGCGCAGATTGCGGATGCGCGGTGCCAGCCCCTCCGGGTGGAGGGTGAGCCGCATCGCGTTCAGCGGGGGTTCGAGGAGGTGCTCCGGGACGCCGTCCAGGAGCATGGCGATACCCCGGTTCGCGGCGAGGACGTTGTACGTGGCGTCCACCACCAGCGCGGGATACGGCTCGTAGCCCTGGATCAGCCGTTCCATGCCCTCGCGCAGGGCGTCCATCGAGGGGTCGTCGAGCGGCGTCTCCGGATAGTGCGGCGCGTAACCCGCCGCGAGGAGCAGCGCGTTGCGGTCCCGCACCGGGATGTCCAGGTGCTCCGCGAGACGCAGCACCATCTCCTCGCTGGGGCGGGAGCGGCCCGTCTCGACGAAGCTGATGTGACGGGCCGAGGATCCCGCGCGCAGCGCGAGCTCCAGCTGGCTCACCCGCCGTTGCTCCCGCCAGCCGCGCAGCAGCGGGCCGACGCCTTCCTCGGGACGGCGCTCCTTGCCGACGCCGTGCACGGTGCCTCTGCCGGCGGGGGCGCTGGGAAGCATGGCGGTTCCGGACGCGACAATCCTCATACGAGGACGGTAGTCGAGGAACGGCGACGGCGGCCGGGCAGCGGCCACCACGGCCGAGGATCGGCTCGTGAGCGGGACGGAGATCGGCGAGTGAGCGGTACGGAGGACGGCGAGTGAGCGGTACGGAGGACGGCGAGTGAGCGGTACGGAGGACGGCGAGTGAGCGGTACGGAGGACGGCGAGTGAGCGGTACGGAGATCGGCGAGTGAGCGGGACAGGGATCGGGCGTCCGGACTGGCAGACCGAGGCGGTCTACCGCGCACGCGTGCGCGGCTGCCTGCTCGGCGGCGCGATCGGCGACGCCCTCGGCTATCCGATCGAGTTCGTCTCCCTCGAAGGGATCCGCTCCGCGCACGGTCCCCGGGGCGTGACCGGTCTCGTGCCCGACGCCGACGGAGTCGTGGGACGGGTCAGCGACGACACACAGATGACGCTGTTCACCGTCGAGGGGCTCGGGCAGGCCCACGCACGCGAGCGCCGCAAGGGCATCGGAGGCGGCGCCCCGCGGTTGGTGCGCTGGGCCTACGAGCGGTGGCTGGAGACCCAACGCAGGCCCGGCCCCGCGGACAGCGCGTTCTCCGGCTCAGGAGGGCACGGCCCCGGCGGATACGGCGGCCCCACCGGTGGTCTCGCCGCGCAGCCCTGGCTCTACGCCCGCCGCGCCCCCGGCAACGCCTGCCTCTCCGGGCTCGAACAGGACCACGTCCCCGATCCCGCTCTGCGGCTCGGGCCGCCGGGGGCGGTGAACCCCCAGTCCAAAGGGTGCGGTGCCGTCATGCGCTCGGCGCCCTTCGGGCTCGGCCCCGTGACGGAGGACGTCGGCTTCGGGCTCGCGGCCCGCTGCGCCCAGATGACCCACGGCCACCCCACCGGGTACTACGCCGCCGGGGCGCTGGCCGCGATGGTCGTGCACCTGGTCGCGGGGGAGTCCGTCGAGAGCTCCGTCCTGCGGGCGCTCAGGCTGCTCGCCCGGCACCCCGGCCACGAGGAGACGTCGGCGGCCCTGCGGCGCGCCCTGGAGCTGGCCGACGCGGGTGAGCCCGGTGCGGAGCAGGTGGAGCGGCTCGGCGCGGGCTGGGTCGCCGAGGAGGCCCTCGCCATCGCGGTGTACTGCGCGCTGGCCCGCCCCCGTGTGGCCGAAGCACTGCTGCTGTCCGTCAACCACTCGGGTGACAGCGACTCCACCGGCGCCATCTGCGGCAACCTGCTCGGCGCACGCCACGGCGACCACGGGCTTCCGCAGGAGTGGCTGGAGCAGGTCGAGGGACGGGCGTGGATCGCCGCGACCGCCGACGACTTCGCGGCGGAGTGCGTCCGGCGCTGAGCCCTGCCGGGCGCCACCGCGGTATTCGTTCTCCGGCAGGCGTCCCGTGCCGGGCACCGCCGCGGTATTCGTCCCCCGGCAGGCGTCCCGTGCCGGGGAAGGCCCCGGCCATGGGAGGCCCCGGCTGGGGGAAGCTCTTGCCGAGGAGACCCCGGTCGGCGGAGACCTCAGTCGGCGCGGGCCCCGGTCGGCGGAGACCTCAGTCGGGGCGGCTCCCCGCCGTTCCGGCGTTCGAGGCAGCGGGACCGCCCCCTGCGACCCCGCGGAGCGCGGGAACGAGGCAGGCCCTTCCGGAGCGCGGCGAACGGGGCCGGCCGTTCCGGAGCGCGGGGACCGAGGTCGGCCCCTGCGGAGCCCGGGGAACAAGGCCGGTCCCTCCCGACCCCGGGGAACGGGGCCGGCCGTTCCGGAGCCCGGGGACCGAGGGCGGCCCCTGCGGAGCCCGGGGAACGAATCCGGCCCCTACCGACCCTGGGGAACGAATCCGGCCCCTACCGACCC
>NZ_MLCE01000033.1 GCF_002300165.1 Streptomyces sp. Tue6028
AGGGCACGCGCCCGACCCGTCCGAAACCCAGGCAACGAGGCCGGCCCGGGCCCGAGAGGCCGAGACCGGCCCAGCGTCCACGGAGCCGGCCGCGAGCCCCTGTGGCACGCTGAGGAATGCGGGAACCCGCAGCCCCCTTCCCCCCGAGAGGAGCGAGGTCATGGCCGTCGAGCCGCTGTCGCAGAAGGAGATCGAGAACCGGCTGGCCGAGCTGCCGGGCTGGTCGCTGGACGGCGACCGCCTCGCCCGCTCCTACCGGCTCGGCTCGCACTTCGCGGCCACCGCGATGGTGGTGCACATCGCACAGGTGCAGGAGGAGCTCGACCACCACTCCGACCTCACCCTCGGCTACAACACGATCCACCTCACCGTGAACACGCACAGCATCGGCGGCGCGGTCACCGAACTCGACTTCCGTCTCGCCCGCAGGGTGGAGGACCTGGCACCGGGGCACGGGGCACACTGACCCACGTGCTGGACTACGACAGGGAAGCGGACGACTACGACGCGACGCGGGGCGGCGAGCCACGCGCCGCCGCGGCGGCCGGCTCGGCCCTCGGGCTGGTGCCGGCGGGCGCGCGCAACCTGCTCGACGTCGCCTGCGGCACGGGGATCGTGACGCGACGCCTCGCCGCGGGCAGGCCCGGACTGCGGGTGACGGGCGTCGACTCCTCCGCGGGCATGGTCCGCACGGCCGCGGCGCGCCTGCCGGGCGCCGTCGTCCTCGGCGACTCCCGTCGACTCCCCTTCGCGGACGGCTCGTTCGACGCGCTCACGGTCATCTGGCTGCTGCACCTGCTGGCCGACGCGGAAGCCGTGGTGGCCGAGGCCGCACGTGTCCTGCGGCCCGGCGGCGTCCTCGTCACCACCGTCGACAAGGACGCCGCCCACCATGTGGACAGCGACATCGACGTGCTCGCCGCGCCCTACCGCACCGGGCACGCCGCGGACTCGGCCGCGCTCGTCACGGCGTACGCCGCCGCGCACGGCCTCCTCCCGAGCGGAATCGCCCGCTTCCCGGGACACGGCCAGGGCCGCGTCCCGCGCCGGCTGGCCCGCCGCATCCGGGACGGCGCGATCTACCCCGCCGGCGGCACCGAACTCGCCGACCGCGTCGAGGCCCTGCCGGACCCCGACTCGCCGCGCCCGGACCCCGAGTTCACCCTGCGGGCGTACCGCCGGGTCTGAGCCGGCCCGCCGTCACACAGGCTCGCGGCGGGTGAACTCCATGACCCAGTTGGTCACCCACGTCCGCTCCCCGTCCACCGAGAAGGCCTGCTCCCAGCGGGCGGTGGTCGCCGAGATCCCCGACCACACGAAGCGCACCCGTACGTCCTTCCCGTCGTGCGTGTCGTCCCCGAGGAACTCGCCGCGCCCGTCGGGCCCGAACCACCCGTACATCGGAGGGAAGAGCCTGCCGCTGCGGCTGCTGGACCAGTGCAGTGACCACCGGCGCGCCTCCGGGTCGAAGAGCCGCAGGGTGAGCCCCTTCCAGCCGAGGTCCGGCACGTCCATCTCGTCGATGTCGGCGGCCCCGTCGAACAGGCTCCGGCAGTGGCTCGTGGCGGGGAACTCCTCCCAGCCGCCGTCCGGGTCGAGGAAGTCGGTCAACCGGCGGTTGTGGACGTCCCAGTCGCCGAGCAGGAAGTCGAAGTCGTGCGGGGTGCTCATGAGCGGTCTCCCGTGGTTCCCTCGGGCAGCGAGTCGGCCAGGTAGGCCTCCAGGTCAGGGGTGTCGGGGGCGAGCAGATGCCGCACCCAGGCGTCGCGTTCGTGCAGGATCGGCGGCAGCTCCCAGACGCAGCCGATCCAGGGCCGGCCGGGCACGACGAAGTGCGTGGGGTCACGGTCGGGGCAGCCCAGTACCGGCTGGCCCGCCGCCGCGCCGCCGAACTGCAGGACGTTGTCCCACACCCAGCTGTAGACGTTGAGGTACGCGCCGTCGTCGCCGCCGCGGTGCAGCACGACGAAGCTGGCCGGCGGGGTGCCGTCCGGTTCGGGGAGCAGCCGCGGCAGGATCGCGTACGCCGCCCGCTCGACCTCGGGCGCGATGCCGGCGGGGTCCTCGGTGACGTGGTAGCGCTTGATGTGCCGCCCCGCCACCTCGATGGGCGGCGGCACGGTCAGGAATTTCTCCCGGAAGCCAGGGGAGGCCGAGAAGGTCGTCGAAGCCATGACCGGACGCTAGGCCCGCTCCACTGACATCCTGTGTCAGTGAAAGCCGGCCGACTCGTCTCGATCCTCCTCCTGCTGCAGACCCGCGGCCGGATGACCGCCGCCCAGCTCGCCGAGGAGCTGGAGGTGTCGGTGCGGACCGTGTACCGCGACGTCGAGGCGCTGGGCGCGGCCGGCGTGCCGTTGTACGGGGACGCGGGCCACGCGGGCGGCTACCGGCTCCTCGACGGCTACCGGACGCGTCTCACCGGCCTCACCGCCGGGGAGGCCGAGGCCCTCTTCCTCGCGGGCGTACCCGGACCGGCCGCCGAACTCGGCCTCGGCCCGGTCCTCGCCGCCGCCCGGCTGAAGGTGCGCGCCGCCCTCCCGCACGAGCTGCGGGGACACGCGGACCGGATCAGCAGCCGCTTCCATCTGGACGCGCCCGGCTGGTACGCGGACGCCGACGACACCCCGTACCTGCCGGCGGTGGCCGACGCGGTGTGGAACGGGCGCGTCCTGCGGATCCTGTACCGCCGCTGGCGCGAGCCGACCGACGTGGAGCGCCGGCTGGAGCCGTACGGTCTCGTCCTCAAGGCGGGCCGCTGGTACGTCGTGGCGGGACCGGGCCCGCGCACCTACCGCGTCGACCAGATCCTCGAACTGGCCTCGACGGAGGAGGAGTTCACCCGTCCCGAGGACTTCGACCTGGCCGCGTACTGGACCGCGTACCAGCAGGACTTCCACCGGCGGTTGCGCCGCGGCCGGGCCGTCGTCCGGCTGGCTCCCGGAAGCCGTCCGAGCGGACCACTGGCCGACGCGGTGGCCGCCGACGGCCGTACGGACGAGGACGGCTGGACGCGGGTGACCGTGCCCATCGAGTCCGTGGACCAGGCGCACGACGACTTCCTGCGGCTCGGTGCGGCCGTCGAGGTCCTGGAGCCGCCGGAGCTGCGCGAGCGGATCGCCGCGACGGTGCGGGAGCTGGCGCGCCGATACGGATAGAGAGCGCTTGCCGAGAAGCGGCAACTCCCGTGCGGGCGGCGGCGACCGAGGGGACGGAATCCGTCTGTCCTCCCAGGAGGTACCCATCGTGCAGCACCCGCACAGGCAGCACCGCGGACGCGTGATCGGCTCGGCGACGGCGGCCGCGGCGGCACTCGTCGCCGCCGGGCTCACCGCGCTCGGCACCGGATCGGCCGAAGCCGCCACGGCCCGGCAGGTCGAGGCCCTCGACCGGGGCGTCGTCAGCGTCCACACCGACAGCGGCAACCTGGTCAGCTGGCGCTGGCTGGGCACCGACCCGAACGACGTGTCCTTCAACGTCTACCGGGCCGGCACGAAGGTGAACCCGTCCCCGGTCACCGGCTCCACGAACTACTTCCACTCCGGGGCGCCCGCGCAGGCCGACTACACGGTCCGCGCGATCGTGAACGGCGTGGAGCAGGGCGACTCGGTGCACGCCGTCCAGTTCCGCAGCGGCTACAAGGACGTGCCCCTCACCCCGCCCGCCGGCGGCACCACACCCGACGGAGTCGCCTACACCTACGAGGCCAACGACGCCTCCGTCGGCGACCTCGACGGCGACGGACAGCTCGACTTCGTCCTCAAGTGGCAGCCGACGAACGCCAAGGACAACTCCCAGTCCGGCTACACCGGCAACACGATCGTCGACGGCATCAAGCTCGACGGCACCCGTCTGTGGCGCGTCGACCTGGGCAGGAACATCCGCTCGGGCGCCCACTACACCCAGTTCCAGGTGTACGACTACGACGGCGACGGCAGGGCCGAGGTCGCCATGAAGACGGCGGACGGTACGACGGACGGCCGGGGCACGGTGATCGGCAGCTCCTCCGCGGACCACCGCAACTCCAGCGGCTACGTCCTGTCCGGACCCGAGTACCTGACCATGTTCAACGGCCTGACGGGAGCCGCCATGGGCACCGTCGACTACGTCCCGGCCCGCGGCACCGTCTCGTCCTGGGGCGACTCGTACGGCAACCGCGTCGACCGGTTCCTGGCCGGGACCGCCTATCTGGACGGCAGCCGACCCTCGTTGATCACGGCGCGCGGCTACTACACCCGGACCGTGATCGCCGCCTGGGACTGGCGCGGCGGCGCGTTCACCCGGCGCTGGACGTTCGACACCAACTCCTCGACCAACAGCGGAAAGGGCTACGACGGCCAGGGCAACCACCAGCTGTCCGTGGCGGACGTCGACGGCGACGGCAAGGACGAGATCGTGTACGGCTCGATGGCGGTGGACGACAACGGTTCCGGGCTGTGGACGACGAGGAACGGCCACGGCGACGCGATGCACGTCGGCGATCTCGACCCGTCCCGCGCGGGCCTGGAGGAGTTCAAGGTCGACGAGGACTCCAGCAAGCCGTCGTCGTGGATGGCGGACGCGAGGACCGGCGCCGTCCTGTGGTCGACGGCCGCCGACGGCGACAACGGCAGGGGTGTGTCCGGGGACGTCTGGGCGGGCAGCGCGGGAGCCGAGTCCTGGTCCTCCAGGGCCGACGGCGTCCGCAACCCGAAGGGGACCGTGGTGGCGAACCGCAAGCCGGGCAGCGCCAACTTCCTGTCCTGGTGGGACGGCGACCCGGTCCGTGAACTCCTCGACGGCACCCACGTCGACAAGTACGGCACGTCCGCCGACACCCGCCTGCTGACCGGCGCGGGCGTCCACTCGAACAACGGCACCAAGGCGACCCCGTCGCTGTCCGGAGACCTGTTCGGCGACTGGCGCGAGGAGGTCGTCTGGCCGACGACCGACAACACGGCGCTGCGGATCTACTCGACGCCGTACGAGACGACCACGAAGATCACCACCCTGCTGCACGACACCCAGTACCGCACGGCGCTGGCCTGGCAGAACACGGCCTACAACCAGCCCCCGCACCCGAGCTTCTTCCTGGGCGACGGCATGCCGACCGCGCCACGGCCCGCGGTGTACGCGCCGTGATCCGCTGAGACGGCGCCCGCGGGGAACGGGCCGGGGCAGCCGCGCGATCCCCTCGCGCGGCTGCCCCGGGCGGGTCCGGATCCCCGGCCGGTCAGGTCACCGTGCAGGTCCGGTCGTCGAGTCGGAACGACTTGGGTTTCGTGTTCGAGCCCGTCCAGCTGCCCGTGAAGCCGAAGGCCACCGACGAACCCGGTGCCACGGTGGCGTTCCAGCTCACGTTCCTCGCGGTCACGGCCGTGCCGTCCTGGGTGTGGTCCGCGTTCCACAGCTGGGTGATCCGCTGGCCGTCCGGGAAGGTCCAGCCGAGCGTCCAGCCGTTCCAGGCGCTCGTGCCGCTGTTCGTCAGGGTCACGTCCGCCTGGAAGCCGCCCGACCACTGGTTGGTGATCCGGTAGGTCACCGCGCAGGCACCCGTCGGTGCCGGATCGGTGCCGCCGCCGTCGCCGCCGCTCGTGTCGGAGGTGTCGCCATAGACGATCCCGCGCCCGTTCGTCGACACGTACACCCGCCCGTAGACCCGCGGGTCGCCGGTGATGGCCGCGCCGGTCCAGCCCCACTGGTGGGCGTCGTCGTTGATGCGGGTCCAGGTCGCGCCCTTGTCGGTGGACCGGAAGATCCCGCGGACTCCGCCGATCTTCGCGCTGGTGTAGAGCGTCTGGTACGAGGCGCCGGCGGCGGCCTTGCCGAAGCCGATGGTGTCGGCCTGCTCCACTCCGGCCAGCCTGGTGAAGGTCGCGCCGCCGTCCGTCGAGTGCCACAGCCCGTACGCCCCGTCGCTCGCGCCGCCCGCCAGCCACACGTCACCCTTCGTGCCCGGCAGCGCCTTGAAGCGCACGCTGTCGCCGCTCGGCAGTCCGCTCGCCGGGGACGCGGTGAAGGTGGCGCCGCCGTCCGAACTCACGTAGAACGTCCCGGACTTGAAGCCGTAGAAGGTCTTCGGGTCGGCCCGGTCGGACTCGACCCGCGCCCCGGCCGGGATGCCGGAGGACGCCGACCACGACGTACCGAACCCGGTGGTGTACTGCACCCCGGTACCGGACGGGCTCCACACGAAGCGGCTGCCGTCCGAGGCCGCGGCGACCGTTCCGCCGCCGGTGACGCCCGAAGGGTCGGTGCCCGCGAACCAGTTGGCGCCGTTGTCGGTCGAGAAGCCGATGTGCGGGCCGGAGTCGAGGTCGCCGACCCGGACCACCGTGTTCGGGTTCGTCTCGGCGTAGTCCAGGCTCGTCGTGGTGGTGAGATTCGGTGAGGTGTACATCATCGAGGGGACCTTGGTGAGATCCGTGTGCCGGAATCCGCCGATGTCACCGAGCGCGCTGAGCAGCGGAGCACCCGACGGGGGAGAGGCGAGGTCGTTGACGGCCGTCTCCTCCAGGCCCCGGACCATGGGCTCGACGGTGAACCGGCCCCCGGTGTCCCAGTCGGTCAGGTTCTCGGTGCCGTAGATCGTCGCGCCCGTTCCGTACATCATCCGTGCGGAGTCGAACGGGTCGATCTCCAACCCCTCGGTCATCCAGCCGAGTTTGGGGGTCTGCTCGGGCGGTGCGGGATTCGCGCCGAAGGTCAGCCAGGGCACGGAGGCGACGTCCATCGTGTAGCGGTTCGAACGGTTCGGGTACGACGTGTAGTCCCAGGCCTTCGTCCAGGTGCCGCCGCTGTCGGTGGACCGGAAGATCTGGGTGTCCGGCCACCAGGAGCTGTACGCCGTCGCCATCACGGTGCCGGGGTGCTGCCGGTCGACGGTCAGTCCGCCGAACCCGTAGTAGGTATCGGCCTCCGCGACCGGGCTGATGTCCGTCCAGGTCCCGCTGCGGGTCGCGTACCGCCACAACCGGCCCTTGCCGCCGTCGTACGGTCCGCCCTTGTCGCTGTAGGCGAGATACAGGTAGCCGTTCGCCGCGTCGAGCACGCCTTTGTGGGCGAGGTAGCCGGTGGGCTGTCCCGCGAGCCGGGTCCAGGTCGTGCCGCCGTCCGTCGAGCGGTAGACCGCGTTGTCCTTGTCGGCGACGCCCACGTAGACCGTCTGCGTCGTACTGCCCTTCGTGCCGGTCGACTCGTCGAAGGTGACCCAGACGATCCCCTGGTTGTCGGAGGCGTAGCCGCTGGTGTCGGTGGCGTCCTGGACGTAGTTGCCGGCGTTGGGGAACGCGGTGACCCGCGACCAGCTCACCCCGGAGTCCGTGGAGCGCCACAGCCCCTTGCCGCTGGGCGCGCCGAGATACAGCACGCTGTTTCTGTTGGGGTCGACGACCAGCCGCTCGCCCATCCCGCGGCCGGGCATGTTGCCGCCCAGCTTGAACGGCAGATCGGCCTTCTGCCAGCTGGCGCCCCGGTCGGAGGAGCGCAGCACGGCGCCGTCGGTCGGGTCCCAGCTGTTGGTGTACGTGCCGACCGCGGCGTACACCTTGTCCGGGTCGACGGAGTCCGAGGCGAGGCTGACGACTCCGGTGTGGCCCCACTCGTCCCAGCCGACCGAGTCGAGCAGCGGCGTCCAGCTCTTGGTGGACTCGGTCCAGCGGTAGGCGCCGCCGATGTCGGTGCGCGCGTAGGCGAGATTCTTCTCGGAGCGGTTGAAGACGATGCCGGGGACGAAGCCGCCGCCGTCGATCCGGGCGTTCTTCCAGGTGTAGGTGTCCGCGGCGACCGCCGTCTGCGTGGTGTCCGTGGAGCCGGCGGCCGTCGGGGCGTCCGCGGCCAGTGCGGGCGGAGTGCCGGCCAGTAATCCGGCCGCGAGCGCGAGCACGGCCGTCAGGATGCGGGTTCTGCGCACGGTGGGGTCCTTTCCGGGGAATGCGGGGGGAGGGAAAGGCGCGAAGGCCGGGCGGCCCTCAGTGCGGGTGAGGGACCGCCCGGCCGGGGCCCTGCCGTCAGGGACAGGGCCGTGTACACGGAGCCTCAGCGGGGACTATTCGAGCAGCTCCGCGTACGAGCCCATGGCGAGTGCGATGTCCGCCTGGGCCCAGAAACGGTGGTACGTGAAGGAGGGCGCGGCGCCGCCCGCCAGATAGCTCTCGATCTTCGACCAGGCCGGGTCGTTCCTGTAGAAGGACCGGAGCGAGGCGAAGGTCGAGGAAGAGTTGATCTTGTCGCCGTTCGGCATCGTGCCGCTGAAGCCGCTCGGGACGTACACGCCGTCGTCGAAGCGGTTGTAGTCGGCGCGGGTCTCCGGGACGGCTATGCCCAGACCGTCCTGGTAGTTGCTCCACATGCCGTCGAGGAGCGCCTTCGCCGTCGTCTTCGCCTGGGTGTTGCCGGACTTGGCGGCGTAGTACGACAGGGTCTTGGCGTACGCGGCGGCCACCCCGACGTCGTTCGTGTAGTCGGCGACGGTGACGTGAAGTCCGCTGTTGGCGCCGGGACTCGACGCGTTCCAGGTGTCCGGGGCGCCGGACCACTGGAGGGTGGACGGGATCTGATAGGTGCCGTCCGGGTTGACGGTCGTCTTGGACAGCGCCCAGGAGACCCACTTGTCGAGGATCGCCTTGGCGCTCGCGTTCCCCGTCTGCTGGTAGTACTCGGCGACCCGCTCCATCGACCACGCCTGGAAGCCGAACCACTGGTTGGACGGCGGGTCGTGGTACACCGGCTGCTGGTCGTAGTACATGCCGTAGAAGGTCGGCGTGCCGGCCGGCGGGGTCGCGTAGCGGCCCGCCCAGCTGTTGGTCGCGCCGCCCGCGATGGCACCCTCGTCCGACTGGAGCCAGCGGTAGAACTCCAGCTGCCGGCCGAGCGACTTGGCCCAGTCCGCCTGTCCGGTGGCCGACTTGGGCTTCAGGTCGGCGTTCGAGCTCAGCGCGTAGGCCGCCAGCGGATTCTGGTAGCCGCCGTGCGTGTGGCTGGAGCCGATCCGCCAGGCCCATCCCGCGGAGGTGTCGGTGGCGCCGCCCCACGCGTAGTACCAGGACAGCAGATAGTGCGACGCGTCCTTGCCGGTGCCGGCCGCGCACGTCGACGGGCCGACGCAGTTGCCGATCTTCTTGAAGTACTTGTCGTACATGGCGTAGCGCAGATAGTCGCCCATCTTCGCGGCCTTGCCGACGGTGCTGGACACGTCGCCGCCCTTGCCCTGGGCCTTGGCCCACACGTCGGCCCAGTACGCGGCCTGCACCGCGCGCGCGTCGGCGTCGGGCGCGTCGGTGTACTTCCACTGCTTCGCGTACGAGGAGTCGCCGGTGAACAGGTCCAGGTGCCCGTTGGTGCCGCCGTACTTGAAGGCGTCACAGGTCGGCTGCGGCACCGTCTCCCACACCGACTCCTGCGCGCCGCGCTGGAAGGTGTTGATGTAGGAGGGGCCGGTCGCGGTCGGGCCCGCCTCGCACTTGCCGGGCTCGTCGCCGTAGCCGTAGACGTTGTCGACGTCCTGGAGCCAGTGCATGCCGTACACGTCGTCCGTGCCGTACGCGCTCTTCAGCTCGGAGGCGATCGGGTCCGGTCCCACGGAGACGCCCGTGTCGAGCTTGGCCGGGTACTCGTTCGGGGTGTCCAGCTCAGGGGCGTACGTCGCCGGTTTCGAGGCGTTGTAGAAGGAGTTCGTCGGCTGGTCGGCGTGCGTGGGGATCATGTACGTCTCCATGGTCTGCCACGCGGCGTTGAACTTGGACCAGTCGCCGGTGACCTTCCCGTACATGGCCTGCAGCCAGATCAGATAGCTGTACGCCTCCGACGTCGTCTCGTGTCCCTGGTCCGGCGCCTCGACGATCAGCGTCTCCACCGAGTGATAGGGGATGCCCTCGGGCGAGAAGTAGCCGTTCGCCGGGTCGGTGATCTTGCCGTAGAGGTCCAGGAACCGTGCGTCGTACGCCTTCGAGGCGGCCAGTTCCGTCACGGTGACCGTGGCCTTGGTGTGGCCGGTCGCCGAGGCGGTGAAGGTGGCGGCGCCGGTGCCGGAGGCGTCGGCGGTGATCGTCACCTTCTGCGCGGTGTTCCAGTTCGACGGTGTGAAGGTGAGCGAGGAGCCGCCCGTGACCGACAGGCCGGTGTTGCCGTCCGTCCGGGCCACCGCGACCGTCACGTTCGCCGACGGCTGGGTGGACAGCTTCACGTCGAAGGTGCCCGTCCTGCCCTGCTGGACGCCGAGCTGGGAGGGCGAGGCCACCACGGCGGGACCCGAGGCGACGGTGATGCCGACCGGCGTGGAGTCGGCGGACGCGCCGAGACTGTCGTACGCCTTCGCGATCAGCGAATGACTGCCCACGGTCAAGCCATTGGCCGACAGCGTGTACGGCGAGCTCGTGTCGGTGCCGAGCAGCGTGGTGTCGTCGTAGAACTCGACCTTGCTGACGGTCGCCCCGTCGGCGGCGGCCGCGGTCGCCGCCAGCGGTACGGCGTCGCCCTGGGAGTAGACGGCTCCCGCGGTGGGACTGGTCAGCACGGTCACCGGCGGCTGGTGCGCGCCGGCGCAGGTGGTGCCGTTGACCGCGAAGGACGTGGGGGCGGTGTTGGTGCCGCTGTACGTGAACTGGCCGCCGGTGGTGACGGCGGCCCCGGCGGCGATCGTCCCGTTCCAGTCCGCGTTCTTCACCGTGACCGTTCTGCCGGACTGGGACCAGGCGCCGTTCCAGCCGTTGGTGAGGGTCTGGTTGCCCGTGTAGGCGTAGCTGAGGGTCCAGCCGGTGATCGCGTCCGTACCGCGGTTGGTGATCGTCAGATCCGCGGTGAATCCGGAGCCCCAGTCATTGGTCTTGTAGTCGACGCTGCACTGAACTGCCGCTGCGTGTGCGGGAGTTGTACCCGTCGCCAGGGTCGTCAGGGGGAGTGCCAGGGCCGCCACGACAGCGGTCCACAGACGTCGCGACGTGCGACGTCCCGGTCTGGGGAGCATGTGCTGGTTCCTCCTTGCGGCTCGGAGAATGGGGGAGGAGCAACAAGCCTTGAACCAGTGGGAGCGCTCCCATAGTGGAGAGCGGGCTGTGAGCGGTCAAGGTGCTCGGTGAGTCGAAATGATTCGATTGATCAACAACGCGACACCTCTGTCCTTCGCGGACACTTGGCGCTAACTTCAACCGCACCAGTGGGAGCGATTCCATCAGTCGACGCGTCCGTCACGACGCGCCCGAGCTGCAAGGAGTCGCTCATGCGACACCCCCCGCGTTCAGGACTTTTACTCGTCGGCGCCGCCGTCGCCCTCGTGGGCACGGCGATCGCGCCGACGGTCACGGCCTCGGGAGCCACTCCCGCGTGCACGGTGGAGTACTCCGTCACCAACCAGTGGGACGCCGGTTTCCAGGGCGCCGTGAAAATCACCAACAACATGGCCTCGGTGAGCAGTTGGAGCCTCACCTTCGACTTCGCCCAGGGCCAGAAGGTCACCCAGGGCTGGAACGCCAAGTGGTCCCAGTCCGGCACGTCGGTGACGGCGGCCAACGAGAACTGGAACGGCTCGCTGGCCTCCGGCGCGAGCGTCAGCGCCGGCTTCCTGGCCTCGTGGTCCGGGAGCAACACGGCACCGACCGGATTCAAGCTCAACGGCACGGCGTGCAACGTGGACGGCGAGCCGACCCCCACCGACCCACCGCCCACCGATCCGCCCCCCACCGGCGAGGCGCCGAAGCTCCACGTGTCCGGGAACAAGCTCGTGGACGCCGGCGGCGCCACCCGCCGGATGCTCGGAGTCAACCGCTCCGGCGGCGAGTTCATGTGCGTCCAGGGCTACGGCATCTTCGACGGGCCGGTCGACGACGCCGCCGTCAAGGCGATCGCCGACTGGAAGGCCAACACGGTCCGCATCCCGCTGAACGAGGAGTGCTGGCTCGGCCTGTCCAACATCAAACCCGAGTACGGCGGTGCCAACTACATCGCCGCCGTCAAGGACCTGGTGGCCAAGGTCGAGGCGCACGGCATGACCCCGCTCGTCGAACTGCACTGGAGCTACGGCCAGTACACCGGCAACTCCGCCGGCTGTTCCGACGTGCACGCCACCTGCCAGAAGCCGATGCCGGACGCGCAGTACACCCCGTCGTTCTGGTCCTCGGTCGCCGGCACCTTCAAGGACGACCCGGCCGTCGCGTTCGACCTGTTCAACGAGCCCTACCCGGACCGCGCGACGTCCACGACCACCCAGGCGTGGACCTGCTGGCGGGACGGCGGCACCTGCCCCGGCATCTCCTACGAGGTCGCCGGGATGCAGGACCTGGTCGACGCCGTCCGCGGCACCGGCGCCAAGAACCTCATCCTGGCCGGCGGTCTCGCGTACTCCAACGACCTCAGTCAGTGGCTCACGTACAAGCCGTCCGATCCCACCGGCAATCTGGTCGCCGCCTACCACGTCTACAACTTCAACACCTGTGCGAGCGAGAGCTGCTGGAACTCGACGCTCGCCCCGGTGGCGGCCCAGGTCCCGCTCGTGGCCGGGGAGATCGGCGAGAACACCTGCTCCCACGGCTTCGTCGACACCGTCATGAAGTGGTTCGACGACCGGAACCTCTCCTACCTCGGCTGGACCTGGAACACCTGGGACTGCTCCTCGGGCCCTTCCCTGATCTCCGACTACGACGGAACCCCCACCTCGTACGGCATCGGGCTGCGCGACCACCTGCGCGCCCTCAACGGATGAGACACACACGTCAACGGATAGGACACCCGCACTCATGAGTCGCACCAGAACAGCGTTACTGGCGAGCCTGGTCCTCCTCGGCGGCGCGACCACGACCGGCACCGCCGCCGCCGTCGTCGCCCCCGAACCCGGCATCGCCGCCGTCCCCTGCACCGTGGACTACAAGGTGCAGAACCAGTGGGACACCGGCTTCACCACCGCCGTCACCGTCACCAACAACTCGGCCGCCAAGTCGTCCTGGTCGGTGAAGTGGTCGTACGCCGGCAACCAGAAGGTGACCTCCGGCTGGAACGCCAGGATCACCCAGAGCGGCACGGCCGTCACCGCCGCCAACGAGAGCTACAACGGCACCCTGGCGAGCGGCGGTTCGGTCAGCTTCGGCTTCAACGCCTCCTACAGCGGCACCAACGCCCTGCCGACCAGCTTCACGCTCGACGGCGTGACCTGCAACGTCGACGACGGGGGCGGCGGCGACCCCGACCCCGGTCCGGACCCCTCCGGCAGGGTCGACAACCCCTACGCCGGCGCCAAGGTGTACGTGAACCCCGAGTGGTCCGCGAAGGCCGCGGCCGAACCCGGCGGCAGCCGGATCTCCAACCAGCCCACGGGAGTCTGGCTCGACCGGATCGCCGCCATCAACGGCGCGGGCGGCAGCATGGGTCTGCGCGCCCACCTCGACGCGGCGCTCGCCCAGAAGGGCAGCAACGAAGAGGTCGTCCAGCTCGTCGTCTACGACCTGCCCGGACGTGACTGCGCGGCCCTCGCGTCCAACGGCGAACTCGGCCCGACGGAGATCGACAAGTACAAGACGCAGTTCATCGACCCGATCGCGGCGATCCTCTCCGACAGCAAGTACGCCTCGCTGCGCATCGTCACCACCATCGAGATCGACTCGCTGCCCAACCTCGTCACCAACACCGGCAGCCGCGCCACCGCCACCCCGCAGTGCGACACCATGCAGGCCAACGGCAACTACGTGAAGGGCGTCGGCTACGCCCTGGCCAAGCTCGGCGCGATCCCCAACGTCTACAACTACATCGACGCCGGACACCACGGCTGGCTCGGCTGGGACGACAACTTCGGCCCGTCCGCCACCCTGTTCAAGCAGGCGGCGACCAGTGAGGGCGCGACCGTCGACGACGTGCACGGCTTCATCACCAACACCGCCAACTACAGTGCGCTCAAGGAGAACAACTTCACCGTCAACGACTCGGTGAACGGCACCACGGTGCGCCAGTCCAAGTGGGTCGACTGGAACCGGTACGTCGACGAGCTGTCCTACGCGCAGGCCTTCCGCAACCAGCTCGTCTCGGTCGGCTTCAACTCCGGCATCGGCATGCTGATCGACACCTCCAGGAACGGCTGGGGCGGCAGCGCACGGCCCACCGGTCCCGGCGCGACGACCAGCGTGGACACCTACGTCGACGGCGGACGCTACGACCGCCGCATCCACATCGGCAACTGGTGCAACCAGTCCGGTGCCGGCCTCGGCGAGCGTCCGCAGGCCGCCCCGGCGACGGGCATCGACGCGTACGTGTGGATGAAGCCCCCGGGTGAGTCCGACGGCTCCAGCTCGGCGATCTCGAACGACGAGGGCAAGGGCTTCGACCGCATGTGCGACCCGACGTACACGGGCAACGCCCGCAACGGGAACAACCTGTCCGGCGCCCTGCCGAACGCCCCGTTGTCCGGGCACTGGTTCTCCGCGCAGTTCCAGCAACTGATGGCGAACGCCTACCCGGCGCTGTAGTCCCGGCGAGCGGATGATCCGCCGGGGCCGGGTCGCAACGGCCGGGCCCCGGTGGATCGCGCACCCACCGCGGCGGTCCTCCGTGACGCGGCGCCGCACCGCGCTGCCACCCATGGGGCCGCCCCGGACGGACGGAGGACGGGCGTACCGGGATTTTGCCGTTCGAGCAATACGGCTGGCCGTTTCCGGGAGCGCCGGCGCACGCTGTCGGCATGCCGAACGAGAGGCCCGCGACCATGCCACAGCACCACGACCACATCTCGCACGACCACACCTCGCACGGGCACGCCCCGCACGACCACACCCATGTGGACTTCGCCGACATGCTTCCGCTGCTGGTGCAGGAGGCCGAGCTGTACGCCCCGGCCTACGTCGAGGCCGCGGCCTGGCTGCGGGAAGTACGCCCCGGAGCGGAACTGGTCGTGGACGCGGGCAGCGGCCCCGGCGTCATCTCCTGCCTCCTCGCCGACGCCTTCCCGGCGGCGCGCGTGGTCGCCGTGGACGTCGCCGGATCCCTGCTGGCGGAGGCCCGCGTCCGCGCCGAGCGGCTCGGTGTCGCCGACCGGTTCAGCACGGTCGAGGCCGAACTCGCCGACGGGCTCGGCTTCCTGGACTACCCGGCCGACCTGGTGTGGGCCAGCAGGTCGCTGCACCACGTGGGCGACCAGCGCGCCGCTCTCGCCGGGTTCGCGGAAGGTCTCGCGCCCGGCGGCGTGCTCGCCCTCCTCGAAGGCGGCCTGCCCAGCCGGTTCCTGCCGCGCGACTTCGGCATCGGCCGACCCGGTCTCCAGGCCCGGGTCGACGCGGCGCAGGAGGAGTGGTTCGCGAGGATGCGGGCCGACCTGCCCGGCGCGGTGACCGAGCCGGAGGACTGGCCCGCGCTGCTGACCGCCGCCGGGCTGCGCCACACGGCGACCCGCACGTTCCTCCTCGACCTGCCCGCCCCGCTCTCCGACGAGGCCCGCGCCTTCGTCGTCAGCTCCCTCACCCGGCGCCGCGAGGGCCTGGCCGAGGCCCTGGACGCCGACGACGTCGCCACCCTCGACCGGCTGGTCGACCCGGACGACAAGGCGAGCGTGCACCACCGCCCCGACGCGTTCCTGCTGACGGCGATGACCGTTCACGTCGGTGTGAAGCCCGCGTGACCGCGGGACTCGGCACCGGCCGGGGCGGGCGAACACCGTGATCCGCGCGCCCCGCACCCGCCGTGTGCCGCACTCCACGAAGTGCGCCGCGAGGGTCCGCCGCTTGACGGCCTCGCCCGGGGTCGCGTCGAGCGGCTGACCCGCGGGGTCGCGGACGGCCACGATGCTGGGAGTCGCCAGCATGCGTGCCTGGATCACCTCCGCAGGCACCTCCGTGCCGTACAAGGTGTGCGAGGCGACCGGTCCCCGGTCCAGGGCCAGGTCGCGCAGCCCGCGCACCGAGCCGGGATCCGGCAGGGACCACACCCGGCGCCGGGCCGGCATGAACAGCACACCGCCGCCGCCCGTCCTGGCCTGTGCGAGGGCGCGGGCGACGGCGGTGACGTCGTCGGTGCGGCTCTGCGGTGTGCGCAGGTGCAGGCTCGCGGGAAGCAGCGCGAGCAGGGCGGCGCCCGCGCAGGTCGCCGCCACCACGCGGGTCCGCCGGGCCCGCACGAGCCGGTCCAGGGCCGCACCGGCCAGGAGAGCGGTGCCGGCCTGGCAGTAGAGCACGTACCGGTCCACGTACAGGGGTTCGGCCAGGGACACCAGCAGCAGGAGCAGGGCGGGCAGCACGAGGAGGGACAGCGCGAACACGGGCAGCCGGGCGCGGTGCGCGCCGCCGCGCCCGAGCGCTCGCGCACAGGCCAGGGCCAGGGCGCCCGTCCCCGCGAAGCCGGCGATCGCCCCGGCCCCCGGCCGTCCGATCCAGGCCACCTGCGCCGACTGTCCCGCGCTGAGCACGGCGAGCGGCGCCACCGCGGCCAGCACCGCGGTGCCCGTCACGGCCCAGCCGCGGCGGACCGCGCGAGGCACCACCGGGGCGTGTCCCACCAGCGCCAGCACGGCGAACTCGTGCAGCAGACACGCCGTCAGCAGCACCGCGCCGTAGCCCGCCCAGGCCCGGCGGCCCGGCCGCTCCACGGCCCGCACCAGCAGAACGGTCGCCCAGACGACCAGGGCGCACACCAGGGCGTAGGACCGCCCCTCCTGCGCGTACCGCTGGACCTGCGGGAGCAGGGCGAACACGGTTCCCGACAGCAGGCCCGCGCCCGGCCCGGCCAGGCGCCGTCCGAGCGCGGCGACCGCGCCGGTCGCCACCGCTGTGGCGAGGACCGAGGGAAGCCGCAGCACCAGCAGCGGGTCCAGTCCGCCGCACACCGCGAACAGCGCGTGCATCACCAGGTAGTACAGGCCGTGCACGGCGTCGGCACCGGCGAGCGTCGCCCACAGGTCCGGCAGGTCGCGCCGCGCCATGTCGTACGTGACCGCCTCGTCGCGCCACAGGGTGCCGCCCCGCCGGATACCCCACAGCCCGAGGGTGAGGGACACGACGGCGGGAGCGAGCACCGGGAGGGGTGCGCGGGGCGCGGCTGCCGTCAACCGTTCGAGGGCGTGCGGCGGTCTGGAAGTGTGTGTGGTGGCGATGACCGGCTCCGGTGCGTGGCGGAACCTCGCGGCCCCCGCTGACGGGGCCCGAGGGCGTACACCGCCGAGTCCAGACGCCGGACCATTGATGGGCAGCCCCGTCGCGCGGGACCTATCAATCCAGGTGGGAGCGTCGGGGCGGCCCGGGCCGCCCCGGACGGGGGGAGGAACGGGTGGGACGTCGGGAGAAGCCGCTGGACCCGGCGGACGGCGCGGTGCCGGCCTTCGCGTACGAGCTGCGCAAGCTCCGTGACGACGCCGGGACCCCGACCTACCGCGCGATGGCGCGCCGCGCCGGCTACTCGGGGCCCACCCTGTCCGCCGCCGCGTCGGGCGAACGGCTGCCCACGCCGGCGGTGCTCCTCGCGTACGTCACCGCGTGCGGCGGCGACACCGCCGAGTGGGAGAAGCGCTGGCACGAGGCCGCCGCCGAGCGGGCGGACGCAGCCGAGGAGGACGGCGCCGACAGCCCCTACCCGGGGCTCGCCCGCTTCGAGCCCGCCGACCACGACCGCTTCCACGGCCGCGACGACCTGATCGCCGAACTGCTGGCCCTCACCGGCCGCGCCAGGTTCTCGGCGATCGTCGGTGCCTCCGGCAGCGGCAAGTCGTCCCTCCTCAGGGCGGGCCTGATCCCGGCACTGCGGCAGGAGACCCCCGAAGCGGCCGTGTCGCCGGGCCCGGGACGCGCAGGGGCAGGCGCACCGGGCAGTACGGGGGTGCCACCGGGCGGCGGGCGTGAACTGCCGCGCCCCTCCCTCGTGCCCGCCGCCATCCGCATCCTCACCCCGGGCGCGCACCCCGCCAGGACACCGGACGCGCTGTTCGTCCCGCACGACGCGCCGGGCGACACCCTGCTCGTCGTCGACCAGTTCGAGGAGGTCTTCACGCTCTGCGCCGACCCCGGTGAACGAGACCGGTTCATCGGCCGGTTGCTCACGGCCCTGGAGCCGGGCAGCGGACTGCGCGTGATCATCGGGGTGCGCGCCGACTTCTACGGGCGGTGCGCCGACCACGGCAGGCTGGCCGAGGCGCTGCGCGAATCCACCCTGCTCGTCGGGCCGATGACGCCCCAGCGGCTCCGCGAGGCGGTCGTGCGGCCCGCCGCGGCGCGGCGCGTCGTCGTCGAACGCGCCCTGACCGCACGGATCGTGGCGGACGTGACCGGTGAACCCGGTGGCCTGCCGCTGATGGCCCACGCCCTTCGGGAGACCTGGCGGCGCCGCAGCGCACGCACCCTCACCCTCGCGGCGTACGAGTCCGTCGGCGGGGTCCAGGGCGCCGTCGCACACACCGCGGAAGAGGTGTACGGGCGCTGCACCCCGGCCGAGGCGGTCGCGGTCCGGGCGCTGCTGCTGCGCCTGGTCCACCCCGGCGACGGCGCCGAGGACACCCGGCGTCCGGTCCGCCGCGACGAACTCGGTGACACAGCGGCCACCGGGCGGTTACTCGAACGGCTCGTGGGTGCCCGCCTGTTGACCGTGGACGACGAGACCGTCGAGCTCGCCCACGAAGCCCTCATCAGCGCCTGGCCCCGGTTGCGCGGCTGGCTGGACGAGGACCGCGAACGGCTGCGGACGCACCGCCGCCTCACCGAGGCGGCGGGCGTCTGGCGGGGGCTGGGCCGGGACACGGGCGCGCTCTACCGGGGTGTACGCCTGACCGAGGCCCAGGAGGAATTCGGCACGCGGCAGGGCGAGTTGAGCCCGCTGGAGCGTGACTTCCTGGCGGCGAGCGTGACGGCGTACGAGCATGGTCGCCGGACCGCGGCCCGTGCGGCCCGCCGGCTCAGGGCCCTGGCGGCCGGGCTCGCCGTGCTCCTCTGCCTCGCCGTCGTGGCGGGCGTCTCCGCCTGGCGGCAGAGCGGCGTGAGCGAACGGCAGCGGGACGAGGCGGAGGCCCGCCGCGTCGCCGCCTTCGCGGACACCCTGCGGCCCACGGATCCGCGTACCGCGATGCGCCTGGCGCTCGCGGCCTGGCGCACGGCCGATCTGCCCGAGACCCGAGAGGCGTTGCGCGCCGCGGCGGGCCAGAGCGAGCAGGATGCCTTCACCCAGCCCGTGCGGGACCGTGCCACCAACGCCCCTTCCTGGCTGAGCAGGGACGGCCGGCAGCTCACGACCGTCGTACGGGACCGGGTCGTTCAGTGGGACGTCCGAACCCACCGGCGCACCCGCGCCGTGACGCTGCCCGGACTGTCGTGGGGGATCGTCGACGTCAGCCCCGACGGCCGCAGGATCGTCTACCGCGAACGCAGCGGCGGCGCTGTGGTCAGGGACCTCGCGACCGGTGCCGTCCACCGCATCGCACCGGGGGACTGGACGGACACCGACGCCGCGTTCGGTCCCAGCGGCCGCACTCTCGTCGTACGACGCCCGGAACGGGACACCGACGGCCGTCGCGCCACCGTCGAGGTGTGGGACGCCCTCCGGCAACGGGTCCTCCTCCGCCACCGGAACGGCGACCCCGACGGGCCGCTGCCGGTGCTGAGCCGCGACGGCCGCTTCCTCGCCCGGTGCACGCACGACGGCGCGGAACTGCGCGTCTGGGACCTCGTCGAGCGGCACAGGATCGCCACGGAGGCGCCCGAGCGGACCGCGCGGCTGCTGTGCGGCTCGGACGAGCCGGTCTTCACACCCGACAACCGCGCCCTGGCCGCCGGCACCGATGAGGGCGTCGTCACCTGGGACTTCCACGCCGGCCGTGCGCGTCCCCTGCTGCCGACGCCCGGTGCGGCCGTCCATGCGGTGGAGTTCGACCCCACCGGCGGCTACGCCCTCACCTGGAGCCCGGGCGCGCTGGCCCTGTGGAGGACGGACGCACCGGCACCCGCGGACGGCGGTCCCCGGCAGCCGCTCATCACCTTCCCCGTCGGCACCCTGGCCGTGACCGACATCCGGCTCGACCCGCGGGAGGGCGTCCTGCGCTACCGCGAGGGTTCGTCCGGGGCCGGGGTCGTGCACACGCTGCGTCTGCACGGACTCGTCGGTCCGGCCTGGCGGACGAGCCCGGCCGCCGCCGCGGCGTTCGGCGCCCACGGCGAGCCCGCCGTCCCCGCGAAGGACCATGCGGCGCGGGCCGTCGCGACGGACGGCACCGTGCACATCGCCGTCGGCGTCCGGGACGGGATACGTGTCGTACGGCAGGGCACACGCCCCGGCACCCGCACGGTCCGCACGGGCAACGACGACCCGAGGGCGGTCGCCCCCTCCGGACGCACCGCGCTGACCGCCGAAGGCGTGCTGATCGACCTCGCCTCGGGCGGGCGCAGGAAGGGGTTCGGAGGCGAGGATCTGCTCCGTACCGCGGCCTTCAGCGCCGACGGCCGTCTCGTGGCCGTCGCCGACCAGCAGGGGCGGCTCACCCTGTGGGACGGGGACGGGCGGCGCCGGATCGCCGTGCTGACGGCCGCCGGCTCCACCGTCGAACCGCCCGTGCTCGCTTTCTCCTGGGACGGCTCGCTGCTGGCCGCGAGCACGCCCGACGGTTCGGTGCGGGTGTGGGAGACGGCGTCACCGCGGTTGCGCGGGGCGGAGCTGCCCGTCGGCGACGGTCCCGTCCTCGCGCTGGGATTCGGCACGGACAGCGGGGAGTTGCATGTGGCCACCCCGCATCTCGGCTCGCGTACGGTCGAGTTGGCACCCGCCCGGGCCGCGTCGGCGGTGTGCGCGCGGGCGGGCGGCGGACCGACCCGGGACCAGTGGCGCGCCCACCTGCCGGACGTGCCGTTCCGGCGGATGTGTTGAGGTGTGCGGTGCCGCGACGGGACCCCGTGCGTCAGGGCCTCCGCCGAGCGTGCACGCCGGCCCGTCGTCCTGCGCCGATGCCGGGCCGGGACTCCGGGGCCTTGACTTCGAGAGTGCTCCAAGTGATGAACTCGCGGCGTTCACCGAACTCATATGGGGGTAACCATGACCGACTCTCCTGTCGCGCTCATCACCGGGGGCGGGAGCGGTATCGGCGCCGCGGTCGCGCGGCGGCTGCTCGACGCCGGGCAGCGGGTGACCGTCACCGGCCGCGGTGAGGAGCGGCTGCACGCCTTCGCCGAGGAACTCGGGCGCCCCGAGGGCCTGTTGACGATTCCCGGCGACGCGGCCGACTACGAGCACGTGGCGGCGGCGGTCGAGGCGACGCTGAAGGAGTTCGGGCGGCTCGACACCGTCGTCGCCAACGCCGGCTTCGCCACGCACGACACCGTCGCGGAGGGTGACCCGGCGGGGTGGCCCGAGATGGTGCTGACCAATGTGCTGGGTCCGGCGCTCCTCATCCGGGCCTCCATCGAGGCGCTGAAGGCGAGCAAGGGCCGGATCGTGCTGATCGGCAGCGTCGCCGGACACGTCTTCACGCCCGGCAACATCTACGGCGCGACCAAGTGGGCGGTGACCGGACTCGCCGAGAACACCAGGCGGCAGGTCACCGAACACGGCGTCGGCGTGACGCTGATCTCGCCCGGCCGCGTGGAGACCCCGTTCTGGGACGCCTACGGCAGCCTGCCGCCGGGCCATCTGCTCACCGCGGACCAGCTCGCCGAGTCGATCGTCTGGGCGATGGGGCAGCCGAGCGGTGTCGACGTGAACACCGTGGTCGTACGACCGGTCGGCCAGCCCGTCTGACCCGCCGCGCGAGCGCGAGGGGGAATCGCGCGACCGGCCGCGCACGGCACGCGATTCCCCCGACGCCTGGGCAGGGCAGGTCAGTTGTTCTGCAGGAACTTCTTCGCCAGCGAGTCACCCAGCGACACGGCCGCACTGTGACTCTCTATGGGGGACACCTGCGAGTTCTTGAAGAGGATGTAGGTCACGCCGGAGTCGGTGCCCCCGGTCTCCGGGTTCGGGTCGATCCCGAGTGCCTTCGCGGTGGCGTACGAGGCCTCGCCGATGATCTGCGTGGGGCCGGTGTCGCCGACGACCGCGTACTCGACCTTGTTGTTGTAGATGACGGCGACCACGCCGCCACCCTTGATGCCCGCGCTCGTGTACTTCCAGATGCTGCTGGAGCTGGGCACCACCACGTAGGGCAGCGAGTCCGCGCGCAGCGGCTTGCCGTCGGACTGGTGGAAGGCGGTGTCGTCCTGGAACCAGGGGTCGGTGTCGCCGTTGCACTTGGTGGTGACCTGGCCGTCGCAGTCGACGTCCATGTCGGCCTTCCAGAACACCGCGCCGTTCTTGCCGCAGACGGGGACGGTGGCCGAGGTCTCCTCGTCGGTCCGGTACTTGCCGTTCGATATCTGCGAGCAGGACGTCACTTTGGCGAGCAGGTCGGCCGCGCTGACCGAACCCTCCTGCGCCGATCGGGGGGTGGTGGTGCCGGAGGCACTGGCCGGGAGTGCCGCGGTGGCCAGGAGCGCGGCGCCCGCGGCCGCGGCGAGGGTCAGTGTTCGAGAACGCACTGTGGGGGACCCTTCTGTTAGGAAACTTTCCTTACCGGGTTGCCGTACAAGGTGGACCCGCTTGCATGACCGCGTCAACCCCTGCGGGGGACTTGGTCCGGTCCAAGCCGCCGGGGCTCAAAAAGCCCGGGGGAATCGGGGAGTTGGGAAGAACAGCGGCCCGGACGCACAGTGCGCGTCCGGGCCGGCAGGTGTTCCGGAACGGCTCAGCCCATGTCGAACGTCGCCGGGTTGGGACCCAGGCGGCGGTCCTCGTTGAGCGCGCTGATCGCGGCGATGTCCTCGGCGTCCAGGGAGAAGTCGAACACGTCGATGTTCTCCTCGATCCGGGCCGGGGTCACGGACTTCGGGATCACGATGTTGCCCAACTGGAGGTGCCAGCGCAACACGATCTGAGCCGGAGTGCGGCCGTGCTTCTGGGAGATGGCGACGATCGCCGGGACCTCCAGGAGGCCCCTGCCCTGGCCGAGCGGGGACCAGGCCTCGGTGGCGATGCCCTGCTCGGCGTGGTACTCGCGGGCCGCGTGCTGCTGGAGGTGCGGGTGCAGCTCGATCTGGTTGACCGCCGGGATGACGGACGTCGCCTCGATCAGCTTCTCCAGGTGCTCCGGAAGGAAGTTGGAGACACCGATGGCCTTCGCGCGGCCGTCCGCGTGAATCTTCTCGAAGGCCCGGTACGTGTCGACGTACGTGCCCCGGGACGGCAGTGGCCAGTGGATCAGATACAGGTCCACGTACTCCAGGCCGAGCTTCTCCAGGGACGTGTCGAAGGCGCGCAGCGTGGAGTCGTACCCCTGATCGCCGTTCCAGAGCTTGGTGGTGACGAAGAGGTCCTTGCGGGGGATGCCGGAGGCGGCGATGGCCTTGCCGGTGCCCTCTTCGTTGCCGTAGATCGCGGCGGTGTCGACGCTGCGGTACCCGGCCTCCAGCGCGGTGGCGACAGCCCGCTCCGCCTCGTCGTCCGGCACCTGCCAGACACCGAAGCCCAGCTGCGGCATCTCGACGCCGTTGTTCAGGATGATCGGGGGGACCTTGCTCACGAGCTCTCGATCCTTCAGTCGTCGGGTGGTACTCCCATGGTCAACGATCACGCGCCGTGATGCATTCCTGACCGGTGGATTCCCTGTGGATCCATGGTGGGGGCCGGGTGCCGGCGCCGCGCGTCGGCGGAGGTTGGCCGGAAAGGGGTCCCGGTCCCTCGGTCCGGACCATTGACCATAACCCGTCATCCCGCGACTCTGTACGCATCGCCGAACACGTCGGCGAACAACGTGCATGCATGTGAACGACCCTCGCATGCGTCCGGGCCCGGTCCGACGCGCACACCCCCCACCAGGACGAGGTGAGTCAGTCATGAGCACATCCAGAAGAACCCTGCTGGGCGCGGCGCTCGGCACCACGGCGGCGGCCGCGGCCGGCCTCCCCGCCGGCACCGCCCACGCCGCCTCCTGGCAGCTGAAGTGGTCCCCGTCGGCGAGCGCCGACGGCCTGGGCGCCTTCGAGACCGTCGAGGACGACCGCGCCGACTCGCACCCGGCAGGCCGGCCGCACATCCGGACGAGCGGCGACAACTGGCGGTTCACCATGCACACCGTCGACCGCGACACCTCCACGGACCGGCAGCGCCAGGAGGTCACCGGACTGCGCACGGGCGGCAGCAGCTACCTCAAGTGGCAGGAGGGCCAGACCTGGCGGGTCACGTACTCGATGTACATCCCGAGCTCGCTCAAGGCGACGACCACCTTCACCCACATCATGCAGATGAAGCAGCCCGGCAACGGGACCTCGCCCATCGTCGTCCAGTCCCTGCGACGCGTGAACGGCGTGCAGACCGTCGAGCTCAGACTGGCCGTCGCCGACGTCCTCGTCGGCAGGACCGACCTGGAGCCGCTCCAGAACCGGTGGATCGACGTCGACTTCCAGATCAAGGTCGGCAACGGCTCGGCGGGTTCCGTGCGCTGGATCCTCAAGAACGGCGCGACCACGGTCGTCGACGCGTCGAGGACGGGCGTCGACACCTTCCTCGCCGACCGGGTGCGGCCCAAGTGGGGCATCTACCGTTCCCTCGGCGACACCTCCGGATCCCTCCAGGACTGCTATCTGCTGCTCACGAACCTGCGCGGCTACCAACTGGTGTGAGTGCGCCGCTGCTTGCCCGCTCGCCGCGCACGCCTGACGACAACCGCCTTGCCAGGGCCGTCCGGTGACGGGAGGTCAGTGGGTGGTCGCGGTGCCTAGGTACGCGTCCCTGACCCTCGGGTCGGCGCGCACCTCGGCGGCCGTCCCTTCGGCGAGCACCCGTCCGAGATCGAGCACGACGACGCGGGAGCAGAGTTCCATGACGAAGCCGACGTCGTGCTCGACGAGGAGGACGGCCGCGCCCTCGTCCGCGAGCCGGCGGACCACCGACGCCAGAAGCCGCACGTCCGACACCGGCCGACCGGTGCCGTCCGCCGGACGCCCGCCGTCCGGCGGGCGGTCCTCCCCGCCGGCGGTCATCCCGCTGGTGGGTTCGTCCAGCAGCAGCACCCGGGGCGGCTCCACGACCGCACGCGCCAGCTCGACCATCCGGGCCCGGCCCACCGGGAGAGTGCCGGCGTACACCGTGCCGACGTCGTCGAGCCCGCACTCGTGCAGGACGGCCGCCGCGCGCTCCCGGCGGGCCTTCTCGTGTCTGCGGCGCGTCGGCGCCGCCAGCAGATCGGCCGCCAGACCGCCGCCCCCGCCGCGCCACTCCTGCGCCACCAGGAGGTTGTCGGCCACGGTGAGCCGGCCGAAGAGCTGCTGTCGCTGGAAGGTGCGGCGCACGCCGTGACGGGCCCGCCAGACGGGCGACCGGCGTGTGATGTCCGCGCCGTCGAGGAGGATGCGCCCCGCGTCGGGGCGGCGGATCCCGGACAGCGCGTCGAAGAGTGTGGTCTTCCCGGCGCCGTTGGGCCCGATGAGCCCGCAGATCTCGCCGGGCCGCAGGGTGAGGCCGACGTCGTCGACCGCGCGGACACCGCCGTAGCGGACGCCGATGCCCACCGCTTCGAGTACCGGGGCGTTCACGTCCGGGGCACCTCCTCGGCGTCGGCCCGGGGCGTCCTGCGGGCCCCCGGTGCGGCGGCCCCGAGGTAGGCCTCGGTGAGCCGGTCGGCCCGCACCTGGTCGCGCGGACCGCACCACGTCACCCGCCCCTGGCTCAGATGGGCGACCCTGTCGGCGACGTCGAGGACCTCGGTGGCCTTCTCCTCGACCAGCAGGACCGCGGTGCCCCGCTCCTTCAGTTCGGTCAGCAGCCGGAACACCTCGGCGACCAGGCGCGGGGCGAGTCCGAGCGACGGCTCGTCCGCGATCAGCACCTGCGGCGGATTCTGCAGCAGTGGTGCGAGGGCGAGCAGCTGCTGCTCACCGCCGGAGAGGGAACCGGCGCCGACGCCGCGGCGCGCGGCGAGGGCGGGGAAGCGCGTGTACACGGCCTCGCGTGCCTCCTTCGCCGGGAGGTGCAGCGCGAGGTTCTCCTCGACGGTGAGCGACGGGAAGATCCCGCGCCCCTCGGGCGCCAGCAGCACCCCGGCCCGCGACCGCCCGAGGGACCGCTCCCGCGTCACGTCGACCCCGGCCACGTACACCCGGCCGGTGAACGGCGTCAGGAGTCCGGCGGCGACGCCGCACGTGGTGCTCTTCCCGGCGCCGTTGGGGCCGAGCAGGACGAGGATCTCGCCGGGGCGCACCGCGAGGTCGACACCGTGCAGGACGGCGGCGCCCTCGTATCCGGCCCGGACGTCGCGCAGTTCGAGCACGGCACCGGGCGACGGGGGAGAGGCGGGCCCGGCCGGAGCGGACGGCGCCTCGGCCGTGCGCCTGCGGTGGAGTCGGGTGGACACGGCCGCCGCGTACCCGTCCGGGTCGTTGGCGAGCGCCAGACCCGCCAGACCGAACAGGACCACCGGCAGCTGCGCCGACTCGGTGACGTGGTCCGCCAGCAGATGCGGTACGACGACGTAGACGAGCCCGGCGACGACGGCGAACTGGGGGCGCCGGACGCCCGCCGCCACGACGACCGCGAGCCAGATCAGCCCGGTCATCGCGGTGAAATCGGTCGCCGTGACGCGGGTGCTGTACGACGCGTACAGCACTCCGCCGAACCCGGCGATCCCGGCCGACAGGGTGAACAGCAGGAGCTTGGTGCGGATCACCGACACGCCCGAGGCCATGGCCGCCGCGGGCGCCGAGCGCACGGCCAGCATCGCGCGCCCCGACGGCGAGTGCCGCAGTGCGCTGAGCCCGGCGACGGCCAGGGCGACGAGCACGGTCATCGCCACACCCATCGCCCGGTCGTCGCCGAGGTCCACCGGGCCGACGACCGGTCGGGGAACCGCCCACCCCGTGTCGCCGTTGCGCAGCAGGCCCGTCTGGAAGAGGACCTGGTCGGCGAGGAAGGCCAGCGCGAGCGTCGCGAGGGCGAGCGCACGTCCGCCGAGGCGCAGCGCGGGCAGGGCCACCAGGGCGCCGAGGACCGCGGCGGCACAGGTCCCCGCGGCGAGGGCCGCCGCGAACGGCCAACCGTGGCTCATCAGCAGGCCCGCCACGAGCGCCGCCCCGGTCACGAACGTGGCCTGCGCCAGGGACACCATCGCACCGAGCCCGGTCACCACCGTGAAGGACACGAACACCAGGGAGAGAGCCAGGCTTTGGGCGAGAAGGCCGCTCCAGAACGGGGTGGTGACCGTGTAGAAGGAGACGGCGAGCAGGATCCCGGCGACGGTCCACGGGCCCCAGCGCCGCGCCCACGAGCGGCCGGCGAGATAGTCGGCGGGCGGCGCGTCGGCGGCGGCGGTGCCCGCCGTCCGCTGCCGCCGGGTCAGCACCAGCAGCCCGGCGAAGAGGATCAGGAACGGGACGGCCGTGCGGAATCCCGTGATGCCGTCGGCGAAGGACGCGTATCCGGCGACCAGGTTCTGCAGAACGCCGAGGCCCAGGCCGCCCGCGAAGGCAAGCGGCACGGAGGCGAAGCGGCCGAGGACCGCGGCGGTGGCCGAGACGAAGAGGAAGAGAGTGAAGTCGTGGGCGGACAGGCCGAGAAGGGGGGTGGCGAGGACGCCGGCGAGTCCGGCGAGCGCGGAGGACAGCATCCACGCGACCGACGACAACCGGTCGGCGCTCATGCCGCGCAGTTCGACGAGCGAGCGGTTGTCCACCGTCGCGCGGAGCCGGAGGCCGAGCGAGGTGTGCCGCATGAGGACCCACAGGCCGACGGCGACCACCGCGGTCGTCACCCAGGTGATCAACTGATCGGAGTCGACGCCGACTCCGTCGACCGGCTGCCAGGACTTCGCGGGGCTGGGACCGACCCCGGGAAGCCCGAACTGGTTCTCCGCGGGCGCGACGGACACGCCCGCGTCCGCCAGGAGTTCGACGATCCACAGGCCGAGGGCGGGCAGAGCCACCAACAGTCCGATGGTGGCGACGATCTGGGCGGTCTCGCCGGCCCGGGCCAGCTTGCGGAACATCAGCCGGTCCAGGCCCCAGCCCAGCGCTGGGGCGAGGAGGCACACCAGCAGCAGGGCCGTGGGCACGGCCGGCCAGCCGAGGCCGGAGTGCAGTTCGTGGAAGGTGAGCGCACACAGGTACGCCGTGGCGCCGTGCGCGAAGTTGAACAGCCCCGAAGCCGAGTACGACAGGACGAGTCCCGTGGCCAGCAGTGCGTAGAGCGCGCCGGAGACCAGCCCGCTCAGGACGAACCCCAGCAGGTCCGACATTCCCAGCCCCCTTCGGTGTCGGCTACTTGAAGGGGATGGGTGTGTAGCACTTGAAGGGCGCCGACACGACGTACCGGCCGTCCTTCAGCTGGACCAGGGCCCCGCAGCCGAACGACTCCTTGCGGCCCCTGGGTTCGGCCCGGTCGCCGACCATGGTGCCGGTGTCGGAGAAGGAGTTCGCGGCCTTCTGGAAGGAGGCCACCGTCAGGTTCTTGCCCGCCTTCTCGGCGATGGCCAGGAAGAGGTCGGCCGACATGTAGCCGGTCATCATGTGCATGTTGAGAGGAACGTCCTTGCCCGCCGCCTTCTTGATGTCCTGTTTGAACTGTGCCATCGCCGGGGTGTCCTGTTCGAACGGCTGGAAGGACAGCAGGATGTGCACCCCGTCGAGCGCCTTCTTCGTGGCGCTCTTGGCGAGCAGGGCGGGGTCGTAGTCCGTCGGATCGGTGAGCACCCCGTCGTACCCGGTCCGTTTGAGAGCCGTGAACAGGCCGATGTTGTACGGAGTCTGCATCACGGAGACCACCGCGTCCGGGGCCTTGCCGCCGTCGCTGCGCAGGATCTCCTTCGTGTACGCCGACCAGTCGCTCGGTACGGCTCCGGCGGGCACGGACGACTTGGCGAAGGTGACCTCGTAGCCGGCCGACGCGAAACTCTGCCGGTAGGTGCGGATGGCGAAGGTGCCGGCGTCGCTGTCGTTGGCCAGGATCGCCACCGACCTGCCCCGCGCGCCGCCCGTGACCTGCTTGAGCCCCTCCGGCCAGGTCTGCGAGATGGTGCCGCCGGGCATCGGCACCATGCAGCCGCCGAAACCGTAGATGTACGTCGGCCCGCAGAAGGAGGGCAGGGTGCCCCAGCCGAAGGTGGGGACCTTCTCCTTCTGCAGGAAGTCCGCTCCGGAGAAGGTCGTCGAACTCATCGGAGCGATGGCGAACACCTTGTCCTGCTGGACGAGTTTGCGTGCCGCGGCGAGGTTCTTGGCCGGGTCCTGTCCGTCGTCCTCGGCCCCGAGGTAGTCGATGGTGCGGCCGTTGACTCCGCCCTCGGAGTTCGCGCGGTCGAAGCGGGCCTTGGCCCCGAGATCGGTGTCCTTCTTCGAGTACCCGGTGGCGGTCGTCATCGAGACGATCCCGCCGACCTTGACGGAGTCCGCGGTCACCCCGCGGACGGAGCCGCCCGCCTTGTCCGAACTCCCGCCGCCGACGGCCGAGTTGCAGGCGGTGGCGAGCAGCAGTGCGGCCACGGCGACGGTCATGGTGCGGATCGGTCGCGACACGGTCGGTCCCCCTCCTGAGAATGACCGAAAGTGTCCGTGGAATCTGACGGAGCGTCAATATCTGACGCATCGATAAATGACGAACCATCAGAAAGCAAAGGGTGTGGGCCCCGGGCGCCCTCCTGGGCGCGGGCGCGCAGGGGCCCAGGCCTCGCCGGAACGAGGTCGCGGCCCACCGGGGTGACCGGTCTGTGCCTGGTGCAGGGCCTCTCTACGCCTGGTACAGGGCCTCGACCTCGGTCGAGTACGCCTTCTCGATCGCCTTCCGCTTCAGCTTCAGCGACGGCGTCAGCAGCCCGTGCTCCTCGGTGAACTGGTGGGCCAGTATCCGGAACGTCCGGATCGACTCCGCCTGGGAGACCAGCGTGTTCGCGGCGACCACCGCGCGCCGCACTTCGGTCTCCAGGTCGGGATCGCGCACCAGCTCGGCGGGCGACAACTGCGGCTTTCCGCGCATCCCGAGCCAGTGCTCGACGGCCTCGGAGTCGAGGGTGACCAGCGCGGCGATGTAGGGCTTGTCGTTGCCGACGACGATGCACTGCGCGACCAGCGGGTGGTCGCGCACCCGCTCCTCCAGGATCCCCGGCGAGACGCTCTTGCCGCCGGAGGTCACCAGGATCTCCTTCTTGCGCCCGGTGATGGTGAGGTAGCCGTCCTCGTCGAGCGAGCCCAGGTCGCCGGTGGCGAGCCAGCCGTCGTGCAGGGTGGCGTCGGTGGCCTTGGGGTCGTTCAGGTACCCCTGGAAGACGTTGCCGCCGTGCAGCCAGATCTCGCCGTCGTCGGCGATGTGCACCGTCGTGCCGGGGATCGCCTGCCCGACGGTGCCGAACCGGGTGCGCTCCGGCGGGTTGGCCGTCGCGGCGGCCGTGGACTCGGTGAGCCCGTACCCCTCGTAGATGAACACGCCGGCACCCGCGAAGAACAGTCCGAGCCGCCGGTCCATCGCCGAGCCGCCCGACATGGCGTGCTTGACCCGCCCGCCCATCGCGGCCCGCACCTTGGAGTAGACGAGCTTGTCGAAGAGCTGGTGCTGCATCCGCAGACTCGCGGACGGGCCGGGGCCGATGCCCCACGCCTTCGCCTCCGTCGCGTCGGCGTAGCGCACGGCGACCTCGACGGCCTTCTCGAACGGCCCCGACTTGCCTTCCTTCTCGGCCTTGCGGCGGGCGGCGTTGAAGACCTTCTCGAAGATGTACGGGACGGCGAGGAAGAACGTCGGCCGGAAGGCGGCCAGGTCGGGCAGCAGGGCGGCCGCGTTCAGCTGCGGCTGATGGCCGAACTTGACCTTCCCGCGGAACGCGGCGACCTGCACCATGCGCCCGAAGACGTGCGCGAGCGGCAGGAACAGCAGGGTGGCCGCCTGGTCGCCGCGCTTGGAGTGGAAGACGGGCTCCCAGCGTTCGATGACCGTGTCCGCCTCGAACATGAAGTTCGAGTGGGACAGGACGCAGCCCTTGGGGCGCCCGGTGGTGCCCGAGGTGTAGATGATCGTTGCGATCGACTCCGGTGTGACCGCCCGGCGGTGCCGGTGGACCACCTCGTCGTCGATGTGCGCGCCCGCCTCGTACAGCTCCTGGACCGCACCCACGTCGAGCTGCCAGAGCTGGTGCAGCTGTGGGAGCCGGTCCACGACCGTGGCGACGGTCATCGCGTGGTCCTCGTGCTCCACCATGATCGCCGACACCTGGGCGTCGTGCAGCATCCAGAAGACCTGCTCGGCGGAGGAGGTGGGGTAGACGGGCACGACCTGGGCGCCGATCGTCCACAGCGCGAAGTCGAAGAGCGTCCACTCGTACCGGGTGCGGCACATGATCGCGACCCGGTCGCCGAAGCGGATGCCGTGGGCCAGCAGACCCTTGGCGAGCGCGAGCACCTCGTCACGGAACTCGGCGGACGTGACGTCACGCCACTGACCCTGGTCGTCCTTGCGTCCGAGTGCGACGTGGAGGGGGTCTTCCTGGGCATGGTCGAAGACGACGTCGGCCAGGCCGCCCACCGGCGGCGCCGACGCCAATGGGGGGTTGGTGAACTCGCGCAATCCCGCTCCTCGTGGCGCTCCGCACAGCGCCGTGAAAGCTACCCCACCCGGCCGCCGGGCGGGAGAGGGGTCGAACCACCGGTCGTCGCGGCGAATGCACAGGTCAGCCGCGGAAATGCCCTCACAAGGGGAAGGGCCGGACAGAATCCCTTACGGTTCCGTAAGTTTCTGGCCCGCAATCTCCACGGAATCTGTACGACCCGATTACGGTGGACGGCATCTTGTAAACCGGATGTGGAGCATCCGATTCCGCAGGGGCGAGGCCTCGACGGATCCTCTGCCCGAAGATCCGGAATCCATTCCTCCACCCCGTGCGACCTGCCCCTCCGCTTCAGCGCGGCCCGGGACCGGCTGTCCGTGCCGGCGTGCGTCCGTGCGGAGCCGGGCTGGTCGTGCGGCCGCGCGGGGCCGATCGGGTCGTGCGGCCGCGCGTTTGGGGCAGCCGGGCCGGTTCGAGCGCCATGCGTCCGGCGCGGTCCGGCGCGGTCCGGCGGGTTCGTGTCGAGTGTGTCCGGCGCGGTCCGGCGGGTTCGTGTCGAGTGTGTCCGGCGCGGTCCGGCCGGTTCGTGCCGCGTACGTCCGGGCGGGCCCCGTCGTTGCCGTGCGGGCAGCGGGCAGCGGGCAGCGGGCAGCGGGCAGCGGGCAGCGGGCAGCGGGCAGCGGGCAGCGGGCAGCGGGCAGCGGGCTGTGCGCCTTGCGGGGGAAGGGGCGGCCGTCGATCGCGGGACGGGGGCGGTTTCCGGGGCGATCGCCCCGGAAACCGCCCCCGTCCCGGCCGGGTGACACCGCGCGGCGCCGTCACCGCACCGCCCGTGTCACCCGCGCGGTGCAGCCACCGTCTCGCCCGGTGCCTCGACCGGGCTCGCCACGGGGCGCGGTGTCCGCACCAGCACCAGTACCAGCGCCCCGGCGGCCATTCCCGTCACTCCCGCGGCCATCGACGCCGTGTCGAGTCCGGAGGCGAACGCCGCCCGCAGCGTGTGCTCGGGGAACGCGCCGCGCAGGGCTCCCGCGCCGCCGCCCGCGAGCGTGTGCGCCGCGTCGTGCGGCAGCGTGTCCCGCATCCGGGACGTCAGGACCGTGCCGAAGACCGCGACGCCGAGGGCGTAGCCGAGCTGCCGGACCGTGTTGACCGCGCCGCCCGCCATGCCCGCCCGCTCGGGCGGGACCGCCGCGAGCGCCGCGCCGGCGATCGCGGGGGAGACGAAGCCGGTGCCGGTGCCCACCAGCACCAGGCCCGGCACCAGTGCCGTCCACCCGCTGCCCGCGTCCAGGACGGCCTGGCAGATCGCGCCCGAGCCGATCAGCAGCAGCCCGCCGCCGATCGTCAGCCGGGCCGGAACCCCGTGCAGCAGCTTGCCGGCGAGGATCGCGACCACCACGGACGCGCCCGTCATGGGCAGCAGCGTGAGCCCGCCGCGCACCGGGCTCATGCCGAGCACCGTCTGCATCCAGATCGACAGGTACGGGACGACCCCGAACGCCACCCCGTTGAAGGCGAGCGCGCCCGCCATCACCCCCACGAACGAGGGCTTGCGCAGCAGGGACAGGTCGAGCAGCGGGTGAGCGGCTCGCTGCTCGACGAGGACGAACCCGACGGCGGCCAGCGCCGCGACGGTGAACGAACCCGTGGTGACCGCCGACGTCCAGCCGTCGGAACCGGCCCGCACCACCCCGTACGTCGTCGCTCCGGCGAAGCACGCGAACGCCGCCGTGCCCGCCCAGTCGATGCGCATCCCGCGCGGACCGCGCGACTCCGGCACCACGCGCAGGGTCAGCCACACCGACGCCACGCTGACCGGCAGGTTCACGAAGAAGATCCAGCGCCAGCCGGGCCCCTCGGTGAGCAGACCGCCCAGTACCGGCCCGACCGCCGCGGCGCCGCCGCTGACCGCGCCCCACACGCCGAGCGCCGCCGACCGCTGCCGCCCCTGGTAGACGGAACCGAGCAGCGGCAGCGTCGTCGCGAACATCGCCGCCGCGCCCACACCCTGCAGACCGCGCGCGGCCACCAGCATCCCCGGCCCCGACGCCAGCCCGCACAGCAGCGACGCCACCGCGAACAGCGCGACGCCCGCCACGTGCACACGGCGCCTTCCGAGGATGTCGGCCGCCGCCCCGACCCCCAGCAGCAGCGCGGCGAGTGCGAGCGCGTACCCGTCGATCACCCATTGCAGATCGCTCAGCGACGCGTCCAGCGCCCGCGCCATGTCCGGCAGCGCGACGACGGCGATCGTCACGTCCAGCAGCAACATGAACGTGCCCAGGCATATCGCCGTGAGCGGCCCCCATGTACGCATGTCCTCAACTCCTCGTGCCACGGATGCGTATGCCTCCGTACGATGAGCTCCGGACGGATGATCGCGGTCGCCGCGGGCATCGGATCGACGGAATCCGACAGAGGAAGGTCCCGCAGAGATGGAATCCCACGCCGGTGACGAGCTCGACCTGCGGCTGCTCGCCGCGCTGGAGGTCAACGGCCGGGCGCCGTTCAGCCGCATCGCCGAGGTGCTCGGCGTCTCCGACCAGACCGTCGCACGGCGCTACCGCAGGCTGTGCGCGGAGGCCGGGCTGCGCGTCGTCGCCGTCCGCGACGCCCAGCGGCTCGGCCAGGACCACTGGATGCTGCGGCTGCGCTGCGCCCCCGACAGCGCGCACGCCATCGCCGACGCGCTGGCCAAGCGCCCCGACACGGCGTGGATCGGGCTCGCCTCGGGTGGCACCGAGGTCGTCTGCATGACGCGTCCGCGCAGCCCCGGTGACCACGACGACCTGCTGCTCGGGAAGCTGCCGCGCACCCCGAGCATCATGGAGATCCGCGCCCACCAACTGCTCCACCGCTTCTTCGGCGGCCCCAACGGCTGGCTCGGCAAGTTCGCCGTACTGGCGGACGACCAGATCGCCGCGCTGCGCCGCGACGTGCCCGAGGCCGACGGCACGGCCGGCACCGTCGTGATCGACCCCGAGGACGAGCCGCTGGTCGCCGCCCTGGAGCGGGACGGGCGCGCGACCTACCCCGAACTCCAGCGGGCCACCGGCCGCTCGGAGTCCGCGGTCAAGCGCCGCCTGGCCGGACTGCTCGCCTCCGGCGCCGTGTACATCGACATCGAGTACCACTCCGAGCTGCTCGGCCACCCCCTCGCCGCCTGCCTGTGGATCACGGCGGCCCCCGCGGCCCTGCAGTCCGTCGGTGAGGCCCTCGCCGCCCACGACGAGGTCGCCTTCGCCTCCGCGACCGCGGGGCCCTCCAACATCGTCGTCACCGCCGTCACCCGCGACACGGCCGGCCTCTACGGCTATCTCAGCGAGGGCATCGGCCGTCTCGAAGGCGTCCAGCACGTCGAGACGACGCCGTTCCTGCGCCGGGTCAAGCAGCTCACCTACGCGAAGGCGCCCTGACCGCGGCCGGGCGGCCGTGTCACACGCGCCGCCCGCGGTGCAGCCGGTCGCCGCCGGCCAGGATCGCCGCCGCCAGCGCGTCCGCGGCGCCCTGCGCGGACGTGCGCCGCCGCCCGTGCACCAGCACGAAGTCGACCTCGCCGAGCTCCGGCAGCCCCGCCCGTTCCGGTACGCGGACCAGGCCCGGCGGGATCAGCCCCCGGGAGTGCGCCATCACGCCGAGACCCGCCCGGGCCGCCGCGATCAGGCCGTTGAGGCTGCCGCTGGTGCAGGCGATGCGCCAGGGGCGGCCCTGGCGCTCCAGGGCCTCCAGGGCGAGCGCGCGGGTGATGCCCGGCGGCGGGTAGACGATCAGGGGGACGGGTCGGTCGGGGTCCAGGCGCAGCCGCTCGGCGCCGATCCACACCAGTCCGTCGTGCCAGACGAGTTCGCCGCGTGGGTCCTCGGGCCGCCGCTTCGCCAGCACCAGGTCGAGCTTGCCCGCGGCGAGCTGCTCGTGGAGCGTGCCCGACAGTTCGACCGTCAGCTCCAGGTCCACCTCGGGATGGTCGTACCGGAAGCCCTCCAGGATCTCCGGGAGCCGGGTGAGGACGAAGTCCTCGGAGGCGCCGAACCGCAGCCTGCCGCGCAACCGCGTCCCGGTGAAGAACGCCGTGGCCTGCTCGTGCACGGCCAGGATCCGGCGGGCGAAGCCGAGCATCGCCTCGCCGTCCTCCGTGAGCTCCACGGAGTGCGTGTCGCGGGAGAACAACTGGCGTCCGGCGGCGTCTTCCAGGCGGCGCACGTGCTGGCTGACCGTGGACTGCCGCAGCCCGAGCCGGCGGGCGGCCTGCGTGAAGCTGAGCGTCTGGGCCACCGCCAGGAACGTACGCAGCTGGGAAGGGTCGTACACGGGGACACGTTATCGCGAATCGTGATGACAGTCAGAACGGTATGACGGATTCCCGATCGCGGTCCGGGAGAGGACGATGGAGAGGGCACGACCCGACCTCGTGCGACCGACACGACCTACGTACAGAACCGAGCAGTGGAGCACCGTGAAACGCCTGAAGTGGCCGAGCCGGCTGCCGATCGACCCGTACATCCTGCTGTTGCTGGGGACGGTGGGCCTCGCGGCCCTCTTCCCCGCGCGGGGTACGGCCGCCGACGTCGCGTCGGGCGCGTCCACGGCCGCCATCGCCTTCCTCTTCTTCCTCTACGGGGCGCGTCTGTCGACCCGTGAGGCGCTGGAGGGGCTCAAGCACTGGCGGCTCCACGGCACGGTGCTGGCCTGCACCTTCGTCGTCTTCCCACTGCTCGGCCTGGCCGCCCGCGGGCTGGAGCCGGTGTTCCTGACGCACGACCTCTACACCGGACTGCTCTTCCTCACCCTGGTGCCGTCGACCATCCAGTCGTCGATCGCGTTCACCTCCATCGCGCGCGGCAACGTGCCCGCCGCGATCTGCGCGGGCTCCTTCTCCTCGCTGGCGGGCATCGTCATCACCCCGCTGCTCGCCGCGGCCCTGCTCGGCAACAGCGGCGGCGGTTTCTCCACCGACTCGCTCGTCAAGATCGTGCTGCAACTGCTGGTGCCGTTCCTCGCGGGCCAGGTGCTGCGCCGCTGGATCGGCGGGTTCATCACCCGGCACAAGAAGGTGCTCGGCTACGTCGACCGCGGATCCATCCTGCTCGTCGTCTACACCGCGTTCAGCGAGGGCATGGTGCAGGGCATCTGGCACCAGGTGAGCCCCGTGCGGCTGGCGGGACTGCTGCTCGTCGAGGCCGTACTGCTCGCCGTGATGCTCACGCTCACCTGGTACGGCACGAAGGCGCTCCGCTTCGGCCGGGAGGACCGGATCGCGATCCAGTTCGCCGGGTCGAAGAAGTCACTCGCCTCCGGACTCCCCATGGCCGGTGTGCTCTTCGGCGCGCACGCCTCGCTGGCCGTGCTGCCGCTGATGCTCTTCCATCAGATGCAGCTCATGGTGTGCGCGGTGATCGCCAAACGCCGGGCCCGCGACCCCGAGGCCGCTACGACCCCGCGCCGGTCAGCCGCAGCGTCACGAATCGCGGTCGGTACAGGGACACGTTCCGGCTGATGTTCGTCTGCGCGGTGGCGCCCGCCGAGGTCAGCCAGTTCACGTCGTAGCTGAGCACGATCCGGTCGCCGTCGCCCAGCTCCGGATGGACCTGCGGGTTGTACGCGGCCACGTCGCCGCGGGGGAGCGCGGGGCTGAAGCCCCGGACGGGCCCGTGCCAGGGGCCGGTCGGCGAACACGCCCAGTACGACGTGATCGTCGTCAGCCCCGCGGTGCCCGCCGCCATGGTGAACAGGACGTACGTGCCGCCCTCGCGCAGCACCGTGAACGCACTGCCCACCCCCGTGCGCCGCCCGTCCCCGAGGACCGGCGCAGGGTGCCCCCGCACCGTCCAGGCCGAGCCGTCCCAGTACTCCCAGGCGCCCGGCTCCGCGAGCCGGCCGTGCGGCACCCGGGCGACGTAGGCCCGCGACACCGGGCGTGCGGCGGCCTGCCCGTCGTCGCCGCCGAAGACGTACGTCCACTCGCCCGCGTCGACGGCCGAGGTGCCGAACAGCACCCGTCGGGAGGCGTCGGCGACGGCACGCTGGTCCAGGACGGTGGTGATGCCTTCGAGGCGCAGATCCGGCAGCGAGAGCGTGGCGACCTCGGTGGCGGTCGGCACGCCGTAGATCCAGGGCGCCTGACCGGCCGTGCGGGTCCACAGCAGGACGCGGACGACCTGGTCCGCGGAGCCGGGGGAGCGGGGCTCGACACGGGCGGCGACCGGCCAGCGCCACTGCTGCGGCGCCGGGTCGGGGAAGACCGGGGCCGGCAGCGTCGTCCGCAGCCGTCCGTCGCGGGACATCACGACGGCGGAGTTGCGTACGAGCGGAGTGTTCGTGTCGCGCCAGGCGTACGACTCGCCGACGGGGTTCGGCGGTCCGTGCACCTGGCCGAGGTAGGTGTCCGAGAAGAGCCACAGCACCCGCCCGTCGGGCAGCCGCACCGAATGGGTGCCGTCGCCGCCGGTCCAGTCGTCGGTGCGCGTGGGGTCGTCCCCGTACCGGGCGAACTCGCCCGTGAGCGCGGCGGCCGCGTTCCAGGACCGCGGTGTGCGGGGCGCGCACGTGCCGCCGCCCTCCCGGTCGCGGTCCGGGAGGGCGGTGAGCAGCACGGCCGTGCAGACCAGGGCCAGCAGGAGGCCGGCCCCGGTCGCGTTCCGCCGTCGTGCTCGTGCGTCGTCGGGCACGGACGGGACGTTAGTGGGCTCCGCTCACATGGTCCATGGGCAGCCACAGGACGGTGTCCGGGGTCACGGCTTCCTGGTGGGTGCGCAGCCCGGCCAGTTCGGCGTCGCTCAACGCCCGGTCGTGGACGCGGACGTCGTCGATGGCTCCGGTGAAGTACGCGCGGCTGTCCATTCGTTGGCCGATGTGCACACCGAACGGTGAGTTGCGGCTGACCGATCCGGGCACGTCCGCGGTGCTGACGGCGGTCCCGTCGACGAACAGCGTCAGCTGCCCCTGCCCGCGGCGCAGTGCCAACAGGTGCCACTGGCCGTCGTTGTAGGCGCCCGTCGTGCGGACGGACGCCGTGGTGGGGGCCGACGCGCCGTTGCGGGTGGTGATCAGCCCGGTGATCCGGTTGGAGGCGGGTTCGCCGCGCAGCCACACCTGGGGCTGCGTAGTACCGATGCCGCCCATCCACAGCAGCGGTTGTTCGCCGGTGGTGGCGGTGTAGCGGAACCACAGCGTGGCGGTGAAGTCCTTCGTCCCGAGCGGCAGCCGGTCCTGGTACGGCAACCGGACGGCGTCGTCCCTGCCGTCGAAGGCGAGGGCTCCGCCGAACACACCGTCGGTCTCCTGGGCTCCGCCGAGGACCGCGGAGCGCCGGGCGTGCGGGGCGAGGTCGGGCGTCGTCGGGTCCGGGCCGCGCCGCGGGGTGAGCCAGTCCTCGGTGAAGCGGGCGAAGCGGATCTCGTCGCGGGCGTCGACCGCGCCGCCCTCGTACAGCAGTCCCACGCTGCCGGCGTCGGCGCGCACCAGGTCCGAGTAGCCGGACCAGTCGGTGGTGACGACCGTGCCGCGGTCCACGCTGTCCCAGGTGCGTCCGCCGTCGTACGAGGACCGGATCATCATGGTGCGACGGCGGTCCGGGTCGCCGGGGCAGGCCAGCAGCAGCCGCTTGCCGAGGGGCAGGGACGAGCACTGCACCTGCGGGGCGTAGAGGTCCGGGAGGTCGCGGAAGGGGGCCACGAAGCTGTCGCCGCCGTCGCGGCTGACGGCCTGGGTGCGGTGGCCGAGGTCGGTGCCGTCCTGTTCCCGGCCGCTCACCAGGACCGAGCCGTCGGCGCGTTCGGCGAGGGTCATCTCGGACGGCTTCTGCCGGAAGGTGCCGTCGTCGGCGATCGGCCACGAGTCCGACGCCCCGACGTCCCAGCTGTCGCCGCCGTCGTCGCTGGTGATGAGGGCCGCGTGGTTGGCGGTGACCCGACTTCCGTTCCACGTCTCGGTGTTGACGCCGAAGACGAGCCGTCCCGCGTGCTTTCCGCGCGTCAGTTGGATGCCGTGCACGGGGCCGGTGGCGTACCAGGAGTTCCACTCCGGCGGGAGGATCTCGTCGCTCAGGTCGCGCGGCGGCGACCAGGTCCGCCCGTCGTCGTCGCTGTACTGGAGGTGCGGTGTGCGGTCGCAGGGCACGGAGCAGCTCGCGCTGTCCGTGCGGCCCGTGTTGTACGTCTCGGCGAGGAGGATGCGGCCCGTCTCCCGGTCCACGACGGGCGCCGGGTTGCCGTGGGTGTCGCCGCCGCCGTCGTTGACCACCTGGAGGGGACCCCAGGTGCGCCCGCCGTCGGTGGAGCGTTTGACGACGATGTCTATGTCGGCGGCGTCACCGCAGTTGAGGACGCGGCCCTCGGCGAACGCCAGCAGGGTCCCCTCGGCCGTCCGCACGACGGCGGGGATGCGGAAGCAGGCGTAACCCGGGTCCTGGGAGGCCTTGAACAGCACCTGTTGTTCGAACTCGGCTTGCGCGGACGTCTGTTCGGCGCCGGCGGGAGCCGGCAGTGCGAGGAGTGCGGCTGCGGCGAGCGCGGCCGTGAGGGTGGCTCCGACGGTGGATCTGAGGCGTGCGCGGAGATGTGACGGCATGGTGCGACCTGCCCTTCATCCGTCCGGGCAATCCGGATTCTCTGGACATCCCACGTCCAACGTTCGCGGCACAGACGCTACTTGGGCCCTCAGGCACCCCACAAGAAGCGTGCACCGGTCATGTTCACGTCCGATTGCGCCGCCGCCGTGGCAGGGGGACGAGCGGAAGTACGGCCGCCGACTGCGGAGTCGGCTCCGGAGCGCTCCTGCGGCAGACGAGTGCGTCCGGGTCGCCGGACGGCGCCTGGAGCGTGTACCCGTCCGGGCACACCGGTCCGGGGTCGCCCTTGGGGCCGGGCGGCCCCAGGTCGCCCGGGTCGCCCTTGTCGCCCTTGTCGCCCTTCGTGCCCGAGTTCCCGGGGTTCCCGGGGTTCCCGGGCAGTCCCTGGTAGCCCTGATCGCCCTGTGGGCCGGGAGGTCCCGCCGGGCCCGGTGAACCGTCCGCGCCGGGCGGGCCCGAGGGGCCGGACCCACCGTCCGCGCCCGCGGCGCCGGGCATGCCGGGCTCGCCGCGCTGCCCGTCGGCGCCCGGCTTCCCGCCCACGCCCCGCTCGCCCTTGGCGCCGGGCGCGCCGGGCGCTCCGGCGGGCACACGTACCCGGTCCATCAGACCGTCGATCGCCTCGGCGGGATCCGGCGCCGCCGGCGTGCCGCCGCCCGCCTCGACCTGGGCGCGCAGATCGCGCACGTCCTGCGCCAGGGTCGACAGTGCCTTGCCGCGCCGGTCCGCCTCCGAGCGCAGCGCGTCCGCCTTGCGGTCCCCGGCGTCGATGCGCGCCCAGAGGACCACCGCGACACCGGACAGCGCGACCAGGACACAGACGAGGAAGACGGTGCGCCACCGCACGGCTAGCACCTGCTGGAATCGGGTCACGGCGCCCCTCCCAGGCGATGGATGTCGAGGCGCAGCCGTGCGATCTCCGTCTGGTCCGCCGCGCGGAGCGTGGCCAGTTCGTCGATGCGCGAGTCACGCTCGGCGACCTGGCGCTCCAGGCGGTCGCGCTCGGACTGCAGCCGCTCGGTCAGGCTGGAGTAGCCGCTCAGGGCGTTCTCGCCCCGCTTTCCCAGATACGCCACGAGCGCCGCGCCCAGCGCGCCCGCGCAGGCGAGCAGCGAGCCGAACAGGGTGGTGCCGGCATCCAAGTAAACGCCTCCTACCTGGACGACGGGCCGCGCGGACGGGGCCCGATGGAATTCGCCAGGAGTAACGAGCACGGACGTACGAGGATGTGCGTACGGAGTCCGATACCTCGGACGGGTGGTGACGGAACGTCACCGAGCCCGTCCGTGCCGCCGTGCGCCCGGTGTGCCCACCGGGCGCACGCCGGTGCGGACGCGGGGCATCCGGGCGGCTCCACCCTGTGCAGGTCAGGGACGCAGGACCACCTTTCCGAGGTTGCCGCGGGACTCGATCGCCGCGTGCGCCGACGCGGCGTCCTCCAGCGCGAACTCCGCGTGCACGGCGGGCCGGAGAGCACCCTGCGTGAACAGTCGCCACAGCTCCTGGCGCCACCGCTCGTACCGCTCGGGATCCTCGCGGGCGATCCGCGCCATCTGAAAGCCGGTCACCGTCCTGGCGCCCACCAGCAGGTCGTAGGCGCGCACGGTTCCGCCGCCCGAGCTGTACGCGACGAGGCGTCCGCCCGGGGCGAGGGCCCCGATCGCCGGGGTCAGCAGATCCCCGCCGACGGCGTCGAGCGCGTAGTCGACGGGGGCGCCCCAGCGCTCGGTGTCGTACGTGACGACCTCGTCGGCGCCGAGCGCGCGCACGAACGCCGTCTTTGCGGACGCGGACACCGCTCCGACGACTCGCGAGGCCCCGCGCAGCCGGGCCAGCTGTACCGCCAGATGGCCGATCCCGCTCGCCGCCGCCGTGACGAGTGCCGACTCGCCCGGGACGGGGCGCCCCGCCTCCAGGGCGCCCAGCGCGACCAGACCGCTGCGCACGAGCGCCACCGCGTCGACGGCGCCCGCGCCGTCGGGTATCGGCGAGGCCATGGACTCGTGCAGGAGGGCGAGATCGGCGTAGGCGTGCCCGAAGCCGAGCCCGGTGACGCGGTCGCCCGTCCGGAAGCGGGTGACGCCCTCGCCGACGGCGACCACTTCGCCGGCGACCTCGCCGCCGAGCCGTATCGGCTCGGCCGCCTCGGTCACCTTGCGCACCACCGGCAGCGTCACCCCGATGGCCTCGGTGCGCACCAGCAGTTCGCCCGGTCCGGCGACAGGCTCGGGGACCTCCTCCAGGAACAGCGGGCCACCGGTGTGCTCGTAGCGGACGCGACGCATCGCACCTCCAGGAATGGGAGCGGTCATGGGGCATCGAAGAGCACCCACGAGAATCGTTGGGAGTCCCAACGGTAGGGCGCCATTCGTTGGGATGTCCAACGGCTTTTTCGCTACCCTGGCCGTATGTCCGCCCCCTTGCCCGCGATCCGCGCGCTCCCCAGCTGGCTCCTCGGCCGCGCCGCCGCCCGTGGCCGCGCCCTCGTCGCGGAGGCGCTGGCCGCCGAAGGCATGAAGATGTGGCACCACGTGGTGTTGTCCGCCGTCGCCGACCTCGGCCCCGTCGCGCAGGCCGAGCTCGGCCGCTCGATCGGCCTCGACCCCAAGGACCTGGTCGGCGTCCTGAACGACCTTCAGACGTCCGGCCTGGTCGTCCGCGCACCCGACCCCGGGGACCGCCGCAAGAACGCGGTCTCCCTCACCGCCGAGGGAGAGCGGGTGCTCCGCAGCTGCGAGACGGCGGCCCTGGAGGCGAACGACGTCCTGATGGCCCCCTTGTCCGCGTCCGAACGGGAGCAGTTCATGGGCCTGTTGATCCGGATTTCCGGTACGGACGGGTGACGCGGGCTAACGTTCCGTCATGACCGCACCCGAAGCCGAACCCCGTCTCGCCCTCGACCCGGCGCGCACCGCCCTCGTCCTCGTCGATCTGATGGACCGCATCGTGGCGCTGCCCCTGGAACCCCACAAGGGCACCGACGTGCTCACCACGTCCGAGGAAATGGCGACCGCCTTCCGCGCGGTGGGGGCACCCGTCGTGCTGATCCGTGTCGAGCGGCCCGGGGTCCCCGAACAGCCGCCCGGCAGCGGACTCGTGGCGGGCCTCGCGGCACCGGGCGACATCGAGATCGTGAAGCGGACCATCGGCGGCTTCCAGGGCACCGGCCTCGACGAGCGGCTGCGGGCCCACGGCGTCTCCACGCTGGTGTTCGGGGGCATCGCCACCAACCTCGGTGTCGAGTCGACCGCCCGGGCCGCCGGAGACCTCGGCTACGACCTCGTCTTCGTCGAGGACGCGATGGCCGCGTTCACCGCCCCCGAGCACGACGCCTCCGTCCGTCTCGACTTCCCGCGCCTCGGCACGGTCGTGACGGCGGCCGAGGTCCGCTTCGCGAAGAGCTGAGGCCCGGCGGAGCCTCCCGGCACCGGCCGGGCACACCGGGGGCCCCGGCGTGGACGGCACGGGCCCGGGGCGTGGACGGGGCGGCCCCTGCGGCCCGGACGCCCCGGGCCCTTTGGCGCAGGGCGCGAAAGCGATGGGCCGCTCGACACGGCGGCGCGGGAAAGACGGGGCCCCTCCGGCGCAGGGGGCGCTCCCCGCCGTTCGGGGCCCCGCCGCCGTGTCGCGGGGAGCCGGTCAGCCCTGGGCGGCCGCGGCCCGCAGGGCGATGCGGTGCTCGCCCGCGTACACGTTCATGGAGGGGCCGCGCAGGAAGCCGACCAGGGTCAGGCCCGCCTCCGCGGCCAGGTCGACCGCCAGGGACGACGGCGCCGACACCGCCGCGAGCACCGGAATGCCCGCCATCACCGCCTTCTGCGCCAGCTCGAACGACGCCCGTCCCGACACCAGCAGGACCGTCCGGGACAGCGGCAGCGAGCCGCTCTGCAGGGCGCGCCCCACCAGCTTGTCGACCGCGTTGTGCCGGCCGACGTCCTCCCGCACGTCGAGCAGCTCGCCCTCCGGCGAGAACAGCGCGGCCGCGTGCAGGCCCCCGGTCCGGTCGAAGACCCGCTGCGCCGCCCGCAGCCGGTCGGGGAGGCTCGCGAGCAGCTCGGGCTCCAGCCGCACCGGGGGAGTGTCGTCGATCGTCCAGCGGGCCGTCGTGCGGACCGCGTCCAGGCTGGCCTTGCCGCACAGGCCGCAGGAGGACGTCGTGTACACGTTCCGTTCGAGCGTGATGTCCGGGAGGACGACGCCGGGCGCCGTCCGCACGTCGACCACGTTGTAGCTGTTGGAACCGTCCACGGTCGCGCCCGCGCAGTACACGATGTTCTGGAGTTCGTCCGCGCCGCCCAGCACCCCCTCGCTGACGAGAAAGCCCGCCGCAAGGGCGAAGTCGTCGCCCGGGGTGCGCATGGTGATGGCGAGCGGCTTGCCGTTGAGGCGGATCTCCAGGGGTTCCTCCGCCACGAGGGTGTCCGGGCGGGTGCTCACGGCCCCGTCCCGGATGCGGATCACCTTGCGTCGTTCCGTGACTCGTCCCATGTCCTGATCAGTCCCGGTTCTGTACGTGCTGGTAGCCGAAGCGGCCCTTGATGCAGAGGTTGCCGTGGGTCACCGGGTTGTCGTGCGGGGAGGTGACCTTCACGATCTCATTGTCCTGCACGTGCAGGGTGAGATTGCAGCCCACTCCGCAGTAGGCGCACACCGTGGTCGTCTCGGTCTGCGCCGACTCGTCCCACGTACCCGCCGCGCGCATGTCGAACTCCGACTTGAAGGACAGCGCCCCCGTGGGGCACACCTCGATGCAGTTGCCGCAGTACACACAGGCCGAATCCGTGAGCGGCGCGTCGTGTTCCACGGCGATCCGGGCGTCGAAGCCGCGACCGGCGACGGAGATGGCGAAGGTGTTCTGCCACTGGTCGCCGCAGGCGTCCACGCACTTGTAGCAGAGGATGCACTTGTCGTAGTCCCGGACGTACAGGTCGTTGTCGACCTTCGGTTCCTCGTTCACCCGGGCGGCGTCCGGGCCGAAGCGGTCCGGCTTCGCCTCGTACTCCTTGATCCATTCGGCGGCCCCTGGAGTCGTCGACAGGTCGACGGAGGAGGCGAGCAGCTCCAGGACCACCTTGCGGCTGTGCCGGGCGCGCTCGGTGTCCGTGCGCACCTCCATCCCCGCCTCCGCCCGGCGCGAGCAGGCCGGGACGAGCGTGCGTGCGCCCTCCACCTCGACGACGCACACCCGGCACGCGTTCTTGGGTGTCAGGGTGTCGCCCTGGCACAGCGTCGGTACGTCCTTGCCCGCGGCCCGGCAGGCGTCGAGGATCGTCGAGCCCTCCGGCACCCGGGCCTCCTGCCCGTCCAGGGTGAACTCGATCAGCCGGCGGGGCACTCCCAGCGGTACCACGGTCATGCGGCGGCCTCCGTCCGGTCCACTGCGGTCATCATGCGGCGGCCTCCGCCCGGTCGATTGCGGTCATTCGTACGCCCCCAGACGATCGATGGCGGATTCCACGGCGTTCCACGCGGTCTGTCCCAGACCGCAGATCGAGGCGTCCCGCATGGCGCGGCCCACCTCGCGCAGCAGGGCGATGTCGTCGGCGGCGGCCGCTCCGGTGCGCTCCGCGATCCGGTGCAGCGCCTCCTCCTGGCGTACGGTCCCCACCCGGCAGGGCACGCACTGCCCGCACGACTCGTCACGGAAGAACTCGGCGATCCGCAGCAGCAGCCGGGGCAGCGGGACCGTGTCGTCGAACGCCATGACCACACCCGAGCCGAGCGTGGTGCCCGCCTCCCGGGTGCCTTCGAAGGTGAGCGGGATGTCGAGCTCGTCCGGCCGTACGAAGCCGCCCGCCGCACCGCCCAGCAGGACCGCCCGCAGCCGCTCGCGCACCCCCGCCCGTTCGAGCAGCTCGCCCAGCGTGGCGCCGAACGGCAGTTCGTAGACGCCGGGCCGGTCCACGCTGCCCGACACGCAGTACAGCTTCGGGCCGGTGGAGCCGGCCGTGCCGATCGCCGCGTACGCGGGAGCCCCCATCGTGAGGACGGGCAGCACGTTCACCAGCGTCTCGACGTTGTTCTCCACCGTCGGCTTGCCGAACAGCCCCTTCTCCACCGGGAACGGCGGCTTCGACCGGGGCTCTCCCCGGTAGCCCTCGATCGAGTTGAACAGGGCGGTCTCCTCACCGCAGATGTACGCGCCCGCGCCCCGCCGGATCTCGATGTCGAAGGCGTAGCCCTGCCCGAGGACGTCGTCGCCGAGCAGCCCCCGGGCGCGTGCCTGCCCGATGGCGTGCTCCATCCGGCGCAGCGCGCGCGGGTACTCGCCGCGCAGGTACAGATAGCCCTGGTGGGCGCCGACCGCGTACGCCGCGACGGTCATCGCCTCCACGAGCGCGTACGGGTCGCCCTCCATGAGCACCCGGTCCTTGAAGGTGCCGGGCTCGGACTCGTCCGCGTTGCACACCAGGTAGTGCGGATGGTCGGGCTGGGACGCCGTGGCCTGCCATTTGCGGCCGGTGGGGAAGGCGGCGCCGCCGCGCCCGACCAGGCCCGCGTCGGTCACCTCGCGGATCACCGCGGCGGGGCCGATCGCGAACGCCCGGCGCAGCGCGGTGTACCCGCCGTGCGCCCGGTAGTCGTCGAGGTCGGCCGGGTCCACCACACCGACCCGGCTCAGAAGCACCAGTGACGGGTCGCCCGCCTGGGGGACGGCCATGACCGCGGGCGGCTCGTCGTCCGCCGAGCCGGGCGCGCCGCCCGCGGCCACCGCACTCTCGACGGTGGCCGGCGCCGACACCGCCGTGCGGGCCGGGTCCCCGGCTCTGATCGCGAGCGCGGCCGGAGCGCGCTCGCACAGGCCGAGGCAGGGACTGCGCTCCACCGCGACACCGCTGCCGGCACCGAGCCGGGCCTCGACCCCGGCGCACAGGTCCGCGGCGCCGGCCGCCGCGCACGCGAGGTCCGTGCACACGTGCAGCACGGTCGCGGGCCGCGGACGCACCGAGAACATCGCGTAGAACGTCGCGACACCGTACGCCTCCGCGGGCGGCACGGTCAGCCGGCGGCACAGGTAGTCGAGCGCGCCCTCGCTGATCCAGCCGATCCGGTCGTTCAGGGCGTGCAGCCCCGGCAACAGCAGGTCGCGGCGCTCCCTGGCCTCCCGGCCGCCGCGCGCCCACCTCAGATCGGCGTCGCTGCGGTCGGCGCCCTCCCACGAGGACTGCGGAGGGCCGAGCAGCGCGTCGACCGCCGCCCGTTCCTCGTCCGTCGGCTTGCTGTCGCCGAAGTGCAGGTCCACCACGTCACCTCACTTGAATCGGGGCCGGCAGCTTCTCGATCCGGATCGCCGAGGCCTTGAACTCCGCGGTGCCGGCGATCGGGCAGTTCGCCTCGATCGTCAGCTGGTTGGTGTCCACCTCGTCCGGGAAATGCATGGTCATGAAGGCGAGACCGGGCCGCAGCGCGGTGTCGATCCACACCGGTGCCAGCACTGTTCCGCGGCGCGAGGAGACCCGGACCTCCTCGCCCACCACGACCCCGTAGCGCTCGGCATCCTCCGGGCACAGCTCCACGTACTCGCCGCGCCGCAGCGGTGAGGCGAAACCACCGCTCTGCACACCGGTGTTGTACGAGTCGAGCCGTCGCCCGGTGGTGAGCCGGATCGGGTACTCCTCGTCCGTCAGGTCCACCGGCGGGTCGTGCTGCACCAGCCCGAACGGCGCGAGGCGCCCGCGGTCGGCCGGGTCGGACTCCCACAACCGGCCGTGCAGATAGGTCGGTTCGAGCCGCGCGACGTCCGGGCAGGGCCACTGGATGCCCTGGTGCTCCTCCAGTCGCTCGTACGTCATCCCGTAGTGGTCCCGCGACACCGACCGCAGCTCGTTCCAGACGGCCTCCGCGTCGGCGTACTTCCAGTCGTGCCCCAGGCGGGCAGCGAGGTCGCAGATGATGTCGATGTCCTCGCGGGCCTCACCGGGCGGGGTGACCGCCGCGCGGACCCGCTGGACCCGCCGCTCGCTGTTGGTGGTCGTGCCGTCGGTCTCCGCCCATCCGGCGGTCGCGGGCAGCACCACGTCCGCCAACTGGGCCGTCTTCGTGAGGAAGATGTCCTGGACGACGAGGAAGTCGAGGGCGCGCAGCCGGCGCACCGCCTGTTCGCTGTCGGCCTCCGACTGCGCGGGGTTCTCGCCGATGCAGTAGACAGCCCTGAGCGTGCGCTCCTCCATCGCCTCGAACATCTCCGTCAGGTTCAGCCCGTAGTGCGGCTGGATGACGGTGTCCCAGGCGGTCTCGAACTTCAGCCGCGTCGGCGGGTCGAGGATGTCCTGGAAGCCGGGCAGCCGGTTGGGGATGGCGCCCATGTCGCCGCCGCCCTGCACGTTGTTCTGGCCGCGCAGCGGCTGGAGCCCGGAGCCGTACCGGCCCACGTGCCCGGTCAGCAGTGACAGGTTGATCAGCGCGCGCACGTTGTCCGTGCCGTTGTGGTGCTCGGTGATGCCGAGCGTCCAGCACAGCTGGGCCCGCTCGGCGCGGGCGTAGGCGTGCGCCAACTCCCTTATGGCCGCCGCCGGTACACCGGTCACCTTCTCGGCGAGCGACAGCGTCCAGGGCTCGACCAGCTGCCGGTACTCCTCGAAGCCGCTCGTCGCCCGCTCGACGAACGCCCGGTTGGCGAGGCCCGCGTGGATGATCTCCCGGCCGATCGCGTGCGCCATCGGGATGTCCGTGCCCACGTTCAGCCCGAGCCAGCTCTCCGCCCACTCGGCCGTCGAGGTGCGGCGCGGGTCGACCGCGTACATACGGGCGCCGTTCCTGATCCCCCTCAGGACGTGCTGGAAGAAGATCGGGTGCGCGAACCGTGCGTTGGAGCCCCACATCACGATGAGGTCGGTGTGCTCGACCTCCTCGTACGACGACGTCCCGCCGCCCGAACCGAAGGCCGCCGACAGTCCGGCGACACTCGGGGCGTGACAGGTGCGGTTGCAGGAGTCCACGTTGTTCGTGCCCATGACGACCCGGGCGAACTTCTGCGCCACGTAGTTCATCTCGTTGGTCGCGCGGGCGCAGGAGAACATGCCGAAGGCGCCGCGAGCGGCCCCCAGTCCTGCGGCCGCGCGGGTCAGCGCCTCGTCCCAGGTGGCCCGCCGGAAGGGCTCGTCGCGTGAGTCCCTCACCAGCGGGTGCGTGAGCCGGGCATATGTCTTCGGCTGTCGTTTCCTCATGCGGCGGTCCTCAATGCGAGCAGGTCCGAAATGGCGTGGACGGTGCGGAGCGTGGGCACCGGGACGTCGGTGATCTCCGCCAACTCGACGACGGCCGCGAGGAGTACGTCGAGTTCGAGCGGTTTGCCGCGCTCCAGGTCCTGGAGCGTGGACGTGCGGTGGTCGCCCACCCGCTCGGCGCCGGCCAGGCGCCGTTCGATGGAGACGCCGACCTTGCAGCCGAGGGCCTCGGCGACCGCGAGCGTCTCGGTCATCATGATCTCGATGACCTTGCGGGTGCCGCCGTGCAGGCACATCTGCCGCATCGTGGCGCGGGCCAGTGCGCTGATCGGGTTGAAGGAGATGTTGCCCAGCAGCTTGAGCCAGATGTCGTTGCGCAGGTCCTGCTCGACGGGGCACTTGAGACCGCCCGCCTGCATGGCCTCGCTGAACGCCGTGCACCGGTCGGAGACCGACCGGTCGGGCTCGCCGACGGAGAACCGGGTGCCTTCGAGGTGGCGTACGACGCCCGGGCCCGCCAGTTCGGTCGCCGCGTACACCACGCAGCCGATGGCCCGTTCGGGCGCGAGCACGGCACTGACCGCGCCGCCGGGGTCCACGCTCTCGACGCGGTGGCCGTCGTGCGGGCCGCCGTGCCGGTGGAAGTACCACCAGGGGATGCCGTTCTGGGCGGCGATGACCGCCGTGGTGTCGTGCAGCAGCGGCTCGATCAGCGGCCCGCACGCCGCGTACGAGTTCGCCTTCAGACCCAGCAGGACGTAGTCGACCGGACCCACCTGGGCCGGGTCGTCGGTGGCGTGCGCACGCGCGGTGAAGTCCCCGCGCGGGCTGAGGACTTGGACTCCGTGCTGCCTCATGGCCGCAAGGTGCGGTCCACGGGCGATGAGATGCACGTCGGCGCCCGTGCGGTGCAGCGCGGCGCCGACGTAGGCGCCGATCGCACCGGCGCCGAGAACTGCGACTTTCACGGTGGCTCGCTCCGTTCGGTCGAGGGTACCGAGGAACTGCCGAACTCTGTCGACGAAATATTGTCTACAGTATGGAGGTTGGGGCAGCAAGACTTCGCGCAGCACCTGGGCAGGACTTGGCCGAGGGGCCAAGGTCGGTGCGGCCGGGCCTCGTTCGGGCGGCGCGCGTCGCCGTGGCGAGCTGACCGCGACTTTCCGGGGCGCCTTCGCCAGGACGGTGGCGCCTTCGCCGGGACCGTGGCGCCTTCGCCAGGACGGTGGCGCCTTCGCCCTGGGGCGGCGGCGCGGGGTGCGGGTCCGTCCCACATCTCAAGATCGGCACATCGCTCGGTGCGGGGTGCAGGCGACGGCACACTGTCCGGGTGCGATCACTGAGGGCCCTCGGAAGGGTCGCGGTGCTCCTGGCCGTGACGGGATGCGGCGCCGCGGGCGCCCGCGCCGGCGGCACCGACGGCGACGCCGCGAGTCCGGTACCGCGCGACGCCGCGACCGAGGTGCCCCATGACGCCACGAGTCCCGTACCCCGTGTGCCGGTGAAGACGCCCGAGGCGCAACCGTCCATGGATCCCGCTTCGATCACCGTGCTGGTCGCCTTCGTCGGCGGTCCCGCCGACGGCCGTACGCGACCACTGCCCCTCACGGTCGTGCGCGACGGGATCACCGTCCTCGGGACGCACTACGAGCCGACGAGCACGACCCGACCGGAAGTGATCGACACCGCTGAGGGGCCGGCCCAGGTGTTCCGCCCGAGCTGAGCCGCCGCCTTGCCGCGCGCATCCGCCAGCGACGGCGCGGGCGGCACCGCCGGGTCACGGGGCATCCCGCCGGCGGGCGGAGCGGACATGCCGCAGCGCCGGACGCGGGCCGTCCGGGCTCGGGGCTGCCCGTCATCGGCACTTCGTCCCGGAATCGGGGAACCGACGTCCACGGCGAGGCGACGTCAGCCGGCTCGTCCGCCCCGACGCATGCCGGTGACCTTCCGCAGGCGGTGACCGGGCCGCGTTCGCCGGGAGCGAGGGGGCGGGATCCGGCCGGGCGGAAGCCGTTCGTCCGGTCCGGACGACCGCTCGTCGCGCGTGGCATACCGCTCACCGCATACGGTCGACCGATTCACGCCGCGCGGGTTCCCAACTCCGGTACCGCTTTCTATCGTCCCGGATCATGAGTCCCCCTGTCGCACCGCCCGGCTGGAGCCGCTGGCTCGTCCCGCCGGCCGCACTGTCGGTCCACCTCTCCATCGGCCAGGCCTACGCCTGGAGCGTCTTCAAGCCGCCGCTCGAATCCGCGCTCGGCCTCAGTGGCACCCAGAGCGCGCTCCCCTTCCAGCTCGGCATCGTCATGCTCGGCCTGTCGGCCGCGTTCGGCGGCACGCTCGTCGAGCGCAACGGGCCGCGCTGGGCCATGACGGTCGCCCTGGTCTGCTTCTCCTCCGGGTTCCTGATCTCGGCGCTGGGCGCCGCCACCGAGCAGTACTGGCTGATCGTGCTCGGCTACGGCTTCGTCGGCGGGATCGGCCTCGGCATCGGCTACATCTCGCCCGTCTCGACCCTGATCAAGTGGTTCCCGGACAGGCCCGGCATGGCCACCGGCATCGCCATCATGGGCTTCGGCGGCGGCGCGCTGATCGCCTCGCCGTGGTCCACGCAGATGCTCAAGTCGTTCGGGTCCGACTCCTCCGGGATCGCGCTCGCCTTCCTCGTGCACGGGCTGGCGTACGCCGTCTTCATGTCGCTCGGCGTGCTGCTGGTGCGGGTCCCGCGTGGTGAGAAGCCCGCCGCGTCCGGTCCGAGCGCGCTCGACGGCGTGCAGGTCTCGGCCCGCAACGCGGTGCGCACCCCGCAGTTCTGGTGCCTGTGGCTCGTGCTGTGCATGAACGTGACCGCCGGCATCGGCATCCTGGAGAAGGCCGCCCCGATGATCACGGACTTCTTCGCGGACACGTCCACCCCGGTGTCCGCGTCCGCGGCCGCGGGATTCGTCGCGCTGCTCTCGGCGGCGAACATGGCGGGCCGCATCGGCTGGTCCTCGACGTCCGACCTCATCGGGCGCAAGAACATCTACCGCGTCTACCTCGGCGTGGGCGCACTGATGTACGCGCTCATCGCCTGGTTCGGGGACTCGTCGAAGCCGCTGTTCATCCTCTGCGCCCTGGTGATCCTCTCCTTCTACGGCGGCGGCTTCGCGACCGTCCCCGCCTATCTGAAGGATCTCTTCGGCACCTACCAGGTCGGCGCGATCCACGGCCGGCTGCTCACCGCGTGGTCCACGGCGGGCGTCCTCGGTCCGCTGATCGTCAACTGGATCGCGGACCGCCAGGAGGAGGCCGGCAAGCACGGCTCCTCGCTCTACGGCACCTCGTTCCTGATCATGATCGGGCTGCTGGCCGTCGGCTTCGTCGCCAACGAGCTGGTCCGCCCCGTGCACGCCCGCCATCACATCCCCGCACCGAGGGAGGCCGCCGATGACGACTCCGTCCAGCCCCAGCAGTCCGCCTAGCCGCCGCGCGTTGATCGCCGTCGCCTGGCTGTGGGTGGGGATCCCGTTCGGTTACGGGCTGTACGAACTGACCCAGAAGGCGACCCAGCTGTTCACGGGATGACCGCCGGACGCCCTTCTGTCCGGTGACCCTGTGTGGGGCTGTCGGCACCGACGCCGTGCGGGAGTGCTGACAGAAGCCGACAAGCCTGGCGCCGCATTCCTGTGGCATCACCTGCCCTCGTACCCGTGAGTCACTGATCAGACTGGTGGATCCCGCTACCCAAGGCAACGAGGGGGACCACCCATGAACGGCTCACGGATCGCCGCCGTCGGCCACTACCAGCCCGCCAAGGTGCTCACCAACGAGGACCTGGCGGGCATGGTCGACACCAGCGACGAGTGGATCAGGAGCCGGGTGGGCATCCGCACACGCCATGTCGCGGGCCCCGACGAACCGGTCGACGAGCTGGCCGCGCACGCCGCGGCCAAGGCGCTCGCGGCGGCCGGCCTGACCCCCGGCGACATCGACCTGGTCCTCGTCGCCACGTCCACGGCCGTCGACCGCTCCCCGAACATGGCGGCCCGCGTCGCCGCCCGCCTCGGCGTGCCCTCCCCGGCCGCCATGGACGTGAACGTCGTCTGCGCCGGCTTCACGCACGCCCTCGCCACCGCCGACCACGCCGTGCGCGCCGGTGCCGCGACCCGGGCCCTGGTCATCGGCGCCGACAAGATGACCGACGTGACGGACTGGACCGACCGTACGACGTGCGTGCTGGTCGGGGACGGTGCCGGTGCCGCGGTCGTCGAGGCCTCCGACGAGGGCGGCATCGGGCCGGTGCTGTGGGGATCGGTGCCCGAGATGGGGCACGCGGTACGGATCGAGGGCACGCCCGCCCGGTTCGCCCAGGAGGGGCAGAGCGTCTACCGCTGGGCCACCACCCAGTTGCCGCCGATCGCCCGGAAGGCGTGCGAGCGGGCCGGTCTCGCCCCGCAGGACCTCGCCGGAGTCGTCCTGCACCAGGCGAACCTGCGCATCATCGAGCCCCTCGCCGAGAAGATCGGCGCCGTGAACGCGGTCGTCGCGCGCGACGTCACCGAATCCGGCAACACCTCCGCCGCGAGCATCCCGCTCGCCTTCTCCAAGCTCGTCGAACGCGGCGAGATCCGCAGCGGGGATCCGGTTCTGCTCTTCGGGTTCGGCGGAAACCTGTCGTACGCCGGGCAGGTCGTGCGCTGCCCCTGACGTGCACGGACATCCCGGTGTGACGAGTCCAACTCCCGTTCTCCCTGGCCATTGTGCGCCGTAGACTGTAGACGAAAGACAATTCATACTGGCTTTCCGGTGGCGTCGGCTCCCGAGCGGCTCCGGCCGACCGGTGGCACCGGCTTTCGGCTGCCGCACCCGCCGCTGCCTCAGGAGGGGGACCGTGATGTTGTCGACCGGACTGCCGCAAGGGTCCGTGCCCAAGCTGGAACGGCCCGGCCCGTTGCGCGACCGCGTCTACGAGGCGCTGCTCGAACTCATCACCACCCGTGCCCTCCAGCCGGGCCAGCACCTGGTCGAGAGCGAACTCGCCGGGCATCTCGGGGTCTCCCGCCAGCCGGTGCGCGAGGCGTTGCAGCGGCTGAACACGGAGGGGTGGGTCGACCTGCGTCCCGCCCAGGGCGCGTTCGTGCACGAGCCGACGGAGGAGGAGGCCGACCAACTCCTCACCGTGCGTACGCTGCTGGAGGCCGAGGCGGCCCGCCTCGCCGCCGCCAACGCCGGGAGCGCCGGTATCGCCGCCCTGGAGGAGCTGTGTGCCGAGGGCGAGCGCGCGGTCTCCGCGGACGACGTGGACGGCGCGGTCGCGATGAACGCCCGTTTCCACGCGAAGGTGATGGAGCTCGCCGGCAACACCGTCCTCGCCGAGCTGGCCGCGCAGGTCGACCGGCGCGTCCGCTGGTACTACACGCCGGTCGCCCGGCAGCGTGGCCGGCAGTCCTGGATCGAGCACCGTGACCTCATCGCGGCGATCGCGGACCGCGACGAGCCGCGCGCCACTCAGGTCATGCGCGCGCACACGGAGCACACGCGCAAGACGTACCACGAGCGGGAGAAGTAACTCCGCCCGCCCGGAAGCCGCTCGGTGCCGCCGGGACGACGCTCCGCGCCCTCGGGGCGGCGCACCGAGGCCGCTCCTCCGGCCCACGCGGCCCGGACAGCCGTACGCCGCCGACGAGGTGAGGCTCGCGCGGCGGCCGGCCGTGGTTCGTCCCGCCCGACAGCCTTACGTCGCCGCCCCGCTGAAGACGGCCGGCGCGCCCCCGGCTCCCGTCCGGGCGGTCCAGTGCCGCGACACCGAAGGCGTTCCGCGCCGCGTCGCCCCGTTCGGGCCGTCACGTCCAGAGTGCTTCCAACACCCCGGCCACCAGGCAGAGTTCCCCTGAACGTCCCCTGTCGGGCACCCCCCGGTGCCGGCCAGGGGGCGCGCCCTTGCGCTGTCGGCAGCCCCTGCTTTGTCCTGTCAGTGGAAAAAGTTGAGAGCAATTCGTGCGCGACTTCTTCCCACCCCCGGCAGCCACTGCTACGTTCCCCTCGAAAGCGAGACCGGCGAAGTTGGCCGGAACGCGACGGACGCAGGCCGATTGAGGCGGGGAGGGGCTCGTGAGACGTATGACGGCACGACCTGCCAATGCGCACCAGGCTCGCCTGTTGCGCCTGCTGCGTGACGGAGGGCCCAACTCCCGCGCCCAGCTCGGGGACCAGATCGACCTCTCCCGGTCGAAGCTGGCCGTCGAGGTGGAACGGCTCCTGGAGACCGGGCTCGTGGTGGCCGACGGACTCGCCGCATCCCGCGGTGGCCGCCGCTCCCACAACATCCGGCTCGCACCGGCACTGCGCTTCCTCGGCGTCGACATCGGCGCCACCTCGATCGACGTCGCCGTCACCAACGCCGAGCTGGAGGTCCTGGGCCACATCAACCAGCCCATGGACGTCCGCGAGGGCCCGGTCGCGGTCTTCGAGCAAGTCCTCTCCATGGCGGCCAAGTTGCGCGCCTCGGGGCTCGCGGAAGGGTTCGACGGCGCCGGCATCGGCGTCCCCGGACCGGTCCGTTTCCCCGAGGGTGTCCCGGTCGCCCCGCCGATCATGCCCGGCTGGGACGGCTTCCCGGTCCGCGAGGCACTCAGCCAGGAACTCGGCTGCCCGGTCATGGTCGACAACGACGTGAACCTGATGGCCATGGGGGAGCAGCACGCGGGCGTCGCACGCTCCGTGGGCGACTTCCTCTGCGTCAAGATCGGTACCGGCATCGGCTGTGGCATCGTCGTCGGCGGCGAGGTCCACCGCGGTACGACGGGCAGTGCCGGCGACATCGGCCACATCCAGGCCGTACCCGACGGCCGTCCGTGCGCCTGCGGCAACCGCGGTTGCCTGGAGGCACACTTCAGCGGCGCCGCGCTCGCCCGCGACGCCGTCGAGGCGGCCCAACAGGGTCTCTCGGCGGAGCTCGCCGCACGACTGGAGACGAACGGCGCCCTGAGCGCCGTCGACGTCGCCGCCGCGGCCGCCGCGGGCGACGCCACCGCGCTCGACCTGATCCGCGAGGGCGGCAACCGCACCGGCCAGGTCATCGCCGGCCTGGTCAGCTTCTTCAACCCGGGCCTGGTGGTGATCGGCGGCGGGGTGACGGGTCTCGGCCACACCCTGCTCGCCGCGATCCGCACCCAGGTCTACCGTCAGTCGCTGCCCCTCGCGACCGGCAACCTCCCCATCGTTCTCGGGGAGTTGGGGCCCACCGCCGGAGTCATCGGCGCGGCCCGGCTCATCAGCGACCACCTGTTCTCACCCGCGTAGCCCACCACACCAGCACGCATCACCAGCCGCACCGTCGGCACGTGTCACCAGCACAGCGCCCTGCTTCGCCCTGCCCTGCCTGAAAGCGCTTGCTCGCGCACGCCACGCCCTGAAACCGGTCCGCACGCCCGCCAAGGGGAACCGTCATGGCACCAGAACCACCGCTGCTCACCATGTCCGGCATCACCAAGTCGTTCCCCGGAGTCCGGGCCCTCGACGGAGTCGACCTCGACGTCCAGGCCGGCGAAGTGCACTGCCTGCTCGGCCAGAACGGTGCCGGGAAGTCCACCCTCATCAAGGTGCTGGCAGGCGCCCACCAGCCCGACGACGGCACCATCGGCTGGCGCGGCGCACCCGTCACCCTCAAGTCCCCGATCGCGGCCATGCGCCTCGGCATCGCCACCATCTACCAGGAACTCGACCTGGTGGAAGGCCTGTCGGTGGCCGAGAACGTCCACCTCGGACACGAACCCACCAGCGCCGGCTTCGTCGTACGGGGAAAGGCGGCACGGGCGTCGACGGCCGCACTGCTCAAGCGACTCGGCCACCCGGAGATCGACCCGGCGCGGCTGGTCGGTGAGTTGTCGGCGGCGCAGCAGCAGATCGTCTCCATGGCACGGGCCCTGTCCCACGACGTACGGCTCATCGTCATGGACGAACCGTCCGCCGCGCTCGACCCCGACGAGGTCGACAACCTCTTCCGCATCGTCGGCGACCTGACAACGGAAGGCGTCGCCGTCGTCTACATCTCGCACCGCCTGGAGGAGATCCGCCGCATCGGCGACCGCGTCACCGTCCTGAAGGACGGGCGTGCCGTGGCCGGCGGACTGCCCGCCAAGTCGACCCCGACCAGCGAGGTCGTGGCCCTGATGACGGGCCGCAACGTCGAGTACGTCTTCCCCGACCGGCCCTCCACGCGGCCACCCGGCGAGCCCGTCCTCACGGTCCAAGGGCTCAGCCGCGAGGGGGAGTTCGAGTCACTCGACCTCGATCTGCGCCCTGGCGAGATCGTCGGCCTGGCCGGACTCGTCGGCTCCGGACGCTCCGAGATCCTGGAGACGATCTACGGAGCCCGCAAGCCGACGGCCGGCCGGATCAGCGTCGACGGACGGCCCCTGCGCCCCGGCAGCGTACGCGCGGCCGTCCGGGCCGGACTCGGTCTCGCCCCCGAGGAGCGCAAGGCACAGGCCCTGCTGATGCTGGAGTCCGTCACCCGCAACGTCTCGGTCTCCTCCATGTCCCGCTTCGCACACGGCGGCTGGATCGACCGGCGTGCCGAGCGCGGCGCGGCCCGGGCGGCGACCCGCGAACTGTCACTGCGCCCCGACAACCCCTCGGTGCCGGTGCGGACCCTCTCGGGCGGCAACCAGCAGAAGGCGGTCCTGGCGCGCTGGCTGCTGCGCGGCTGCCGGGTGCTGTTGCTGGACGAACCCACCCGGGGAGTCGACGTCGGAGCCCGCGCCGAGCTGTACGCGGTCATCCGCCGGCTCGCCGACGAAGGCCTCGCCGTCCTGCTGGTCTCCAGCGAAGTACCCGAGGTCCTGGGACTCGCCGACCGTGTGCTGGTGCTCCGCGAGGGACGCGTCGTGCACACGGCGCCCGCCCAGGAGCTCGACGAACACCGCGTACTCGACCTCGTCATGGAAGGGACATCATGACGCAGCCCGCGTCACCGCCCCGGCCCGGTGAAACCCTGAAGACATCGCCGCCGGACGGCATCGCATCATGGCGGACCCTCGCGGCCCGCGCCGACGTCCGCACCCTCTCGCTCCTCGGCGTGCTCGCCGCCCTGATCGTCATCGGCGGCATCACGAAGCCCGACGAGTTCCTCGACACCCGCAATCTCCAACTCGTCCTCACCCAGGCCTCCGTGATCGGTGTCGTCACCGTCGGCATGACCTTCGTGATCACCTCCGGCGGCATCGACCTGTCGGTCGGCGCGATCGTCGCGCTCTCCTCGGTCTGGGCGACGACCGTCGCCACCCAGGAGTACGGCTTCGCCGGCGTCCTGTTCACCGCGGTGCTCGTCGGCGTCGGCTGCGGCCTGGTCAACGGACTGCTCATCGCCTACGGCGCGATGGTCCCCTTCATCGCGACGCTCGCCATGCTCGCCTCGGCACGCGGTCTGGCCCTCCAGATCACGGACGGCAAGACGCAGATCGTCACCATCGACGGCATCCTGAAACTCGGCGAGCGCGACTCGTACGTGCTCGGCATACCGCCGCTGGTGCTGGTCTTCGCCGTGGTCACCGTCATCGGCTGGCTGATCCTCAACCGCACCACCTTCGGGCGCCGCACGGTCGCCGTCGGCGGCAACGCGGAGGCGGCACGGCTCGCCGGCATCGACGTACGACGCCAGCGCCTGTACCTCTACCTGCTGTCCGGACTGTGCTGCGGCATCGCCGCGTTCCTGCTGATCATCCTGTCCGGATCCGGCCAGAACACCAACGGCAATCTCTACGAACTCGACGCCATCGCGGCCGCGATCATCGGCGGCACGCTGCTCAGCGGAGGCCGCGGCACCATCACCGGCTCCGTGCTCGGCGTGCTGATCTTCACGACGATCACCAACATCTTCGCGCTGAACAACCTCCAGAGCGACGTCCAGCAGATCGCCAAGGGCGCGATCATCGTCGCCGCGGTCCTGGTCCAGCGGCGCACAGCCAGCACGACCTGACACGAGAAGGGTCCACCGCCATGCCAGAACCCACCCGGCACACCAGCCGCAGAGGACTTCTCTTCGGGACCGCCGCCGCCTCGGCCGGTGCCCTCCTCGTCGGTTGCACCAGCAACGACACCAAGGACGAGAAGCCCGCCGCGAACAGCCAGCCGGCCGCCGACGACAAGCCCGGCAAGCACGTCACCATCGGCTTCGCCGGCCCGCAGGCCGACCACGGCTGGCTCAACGCCATCAACGACAACGCCAAGAGCCGGGCGAAGAAGTACTCGGACGTCACCCTGGAGATCACCGAGGGCTCCAACGACACCGCCGCGCAGATCGGCCAGATCGAGACACTGATCAACAAGAAGGTCGACGTCCTGGTCGTCCTGCCCGCCGACGGCAAGGCCCTCACCCAGGTCGGCCTCCAGGCGATGCGGGCGGGCATCCCGGTCATCAACCTCGACCGGATCTTCAACTCCCCGCAGGCGTACCGCTGCTGGATCGGCGGCGACAACTACGGCATGGGCCTCAACGCCGGCCACTACATCGGCGAGAAGCTCAAGGACAAGAAGGACGCCCGCGTCATCGAGCTCGCCGGGCTCGACAACCTGGAACTGACCAAGCAGCGCACCCAGGGCTTCGACGCCGCCCTCAAGAACTACCCGAACATCAAGAAGGTCGCCCGGCAGGCCGCCGAGTTCACCGTCGAGTCCGGGCAGGCCAAGATGGCCCAACTCCTCCAGGCCCAGTCCAAGTTCGACGCCCTGTGGAACCACGACGACGACCAGGGCGTGGGCGCGCTGCGCGCCATCAAGCAGGCCGGACGCGACGACTTCCTCATGGTCGGCGGAGCCGGGGCGCTCTCCGCCTTCCAGGCCATCGACGCCGACAACAGCGTGCTGAAGGCCACCGTCCTGTACCCGCCGACCATGGCCGCCTCCGCGATCGACCTCGCCCGCGCGCTCGGCCAGGGCAAGGGCATCGGCGGACTCGCCGAGTTCGAGATCCCCGCCTCGCTCACGCTCTACTCGGCCGTCGTCGACAAGGACAACGTCAAGCAGTACATGGCCACCGGCTTCAAGTGAGGCGCCCCGCACCACGGGCCCGGCCCCCGGGCCGGGCCCCCACCCCCCACCGCGCCACGACGACGAGGAGGACATCCGCATGGGACAGCCGCACGAGCCCGACGAGGCAGGGACCGGGTCCGGAAAACCGGCCCTGGGCGTCGGCATGGTCGGATACGCGTTCATGGGCGCAGCCCACTCACAGGGCTGGCGCACCGTGGGCCGTGTCTTCGACCTGCCGCGCCGCCCGGTCCTCGCCGCCGTCTGCGGCCGTGACGGGCAGGCCGTGCGGGCCATGGCGGACCGGCACGGCTGGGCGGCGGCCGAGACCGACTGGCGCGCCCTGATCGCCCGGGACGACGTCGACCTCGTCGACATCTGCACCCCCGGCGACAGCCACGCCGAGATCGCCGTCGCCGCACTCGCCGCCGGCAAGCACGTGCTGTGCGAGAAGCCCCTCGCCAACACCGTCGAGGAGGCCGAGACCATGGCCGCCGCCGCGGCCGAGGCCCGCGAGCGCGGCCAGATGTCCATGGTCGGCTTCAACTACCGCCGGGTGCCCGCCACTTCGCTGGCCCGCTCCATGGTCGCCGAGGGACGGCTCGGCACCCTGCGGCACGTCCGGGTGACGTACCTTCAGGACTGGCTCGTGGACCCGGAGTTCCCGCTCACCTGGCGACTGCGCAAGGAGTACGCCGGGTCGGGGGCGCTCGGCGACCTGGGCGCGCACATCGTGGACCTCGCCCAGTACCTCGCAGGGGAGCCGCTCGTCGGGGTCTCCGCGCTCACCGAGACCTTCGTACGGCAGCGCCCGCTCCCGGCCGCGGCGTCCAGCGGGCTGGCCGCCGTGACGGAGACGGGCGGCGTAGGCACCGTCACCGTCGACGACGCCGCCCTGTTCACCGCACGCTTCGCCTCCGGTGCCCTCGCCTCCTTCGAGGCCTCCCGCTTCGCCACCGGGCGCAAGAACTCCTTGCGCATCGAACTCAACGGCGAACACGGCTCGTTGGCCTTCGACCTGGAGCGGCTCAACGAACTCTCGTACCACGACCACACCGAACCCGGCACCCACGCGGGCTTCCGCCGCATCCTCGTCACCGAACCCGAACACCCCTACCTGGACGCCTGGTGGCCACCCGGTCACGGCCTCGGCTACGAGCACACGTTCGTGCACCAGGCCCGCGACCTCGTGCACGCCATCGCCGCGGGCCGCCCCCCGGCCCCGTCCTTCGCCGACGGGCTGCAGGTGCAGCGCGTGCTCGCGGCGGTGGAGGAGAGCGCCGAGAAGAACTCCGTCTACACACCCATCGCGGTCTGAGGAGGCCCCCGGTCATGCCGCGCACGTTCACGCTCTTCACCGGCCAGTGGGCGGACCTGCCCCTTGAGGAGGTCTGCCGCCTCGCCCGCGAGTTCGGCTACGACGGTCTCGAACTCGCCTGCTGGGGAGACCACTTCGAGGTCGACAAGGCCCTCGCGGACCCGGCGTACATCGACTCCCGGCACGCGCTCCTCGACAAGTACGGCCTGAAGTGCTGGGCGATCTCCAACCACCTGGTCGGCCAGGCGGTCTGCGACGCCATCATCGACGAACGCCACCAGGCCATCCTGCCCGCCCGGATCTGGGGCGACGGCGAACCCGAGGGCGTGCGGCAGCGGGCCGCGGCCGAGATGGCCGACACCGCCCGGGCGGCCTCCGCCTTCGGCGTCGACACCGTGATCGGCTTCACCGGCTCCGCGATCTGGCACCTCGTCGCCATGTTCCCGCCCGCACCCGAGTCGATGATCGAGCGCGGCTACGAGGACTTCGCGACCCGCTGGAACCCCATCCTCGACGTGTTCGACGCACAGGGCGTGCGCTTCGCGCACGAGGTCCACCCCAGCGAGATCGCCTACGACTACTGGACCACCCACAAGGCCCTGGCCGCCGTCGGCAACCGGCCGGCCTTCGGCCTGAACTTCGACCCCTCCCACTTCGTGTGGCAGGACCTCGACCCGGTCGGCTTCCTCTACGACTTCCGCGACCGGATCTACCACGTCGACTGCAAGGAGGCCCGCAAACGGCTCGACGGACGCAACGGCCGGCTCGGCTCGCACCTGCCCTGGGGAGACCCGCGGCGCGGCTGGGACTTCGTCTCCGCCGGGCACGGGGACGTCCCCTGGGAGGACGTCTTCCGGATGCTGCGCTCCATCGACTACACCGGCCCCGTCTCGGTCGAGTGGGAGGACGCCGGAATGGACCGGCTCCAGGGCGCACCCGAAGCCCTGGCCCGCCTCAAGGCGTACGACTTCGAGCCGCCGTCGGCCTCGTTCGACGCGGCGTTCGGCGGCAACGACTAGCAGCGCCGGCCCGCAACGGGCCGGCCCGACCAGGCCGCACCGGCCCACGGCGGTAGGTGTGACCAGGCCGCACCGGTTCACGACGGTAGGTGTGACCAGGCCGCACCGATCCACCACGGGTCGGCCCGACCGCATCGCACCGGCCCGCAACGGGCCGGGAGGAACAGGCTCGTCCCGGGCCCGGACCGGCCGGGAACGACCAGGCCTTCCGGCCCTCACGGGTCGCAGCGAACGGCCGCACCGGCCCCGCACGGACCGGAGACGAGCAGGCCGTTCCGGCCCCGCCAGGGACCGGAACGCCCGGCCCGACCCGGACCCGGACGGACCGGCAGAGGCCGACCGGCCCCGCACGGGGCCGCCCAGAGAGTTCCGGGGTGACGGCGCACCCCGGCGTCCCGCACACACCCGTACGACCGGCCCCTTCATGGAGGCATTTCGTGCACCCGAACGTCCGAAACAGGAAGAACACACGCACCAGAGAGAACAAGAGCCACGCAAGGCGTCCCAGACTGCGCGGGACGCTCGCCCTGCTGAGCGGCGCGCTCCTCGCCGCCGCCTCCCTCACGCTCACGACACCCCCGGCCGGCGCAGCCGTCGCCGACGCGGGGACCGCCGCCGAGGACTTCCAGCAAGTCACCCTCGCCAAGGGCGAGCCCGAGGTCGGCGAACCGATGTCCCTCGCCGTCCTCCCGGACCGCTCCGTCCTGCACACCTCGCGCGACGGCGAACTCCGCCTCACCGACGCGGCAGGCAACACGAAGATCGCGGGCAAGCTCGACGTGTACACCCACGACGAGGAAGGCCTCCAGGGCGTCGGCATCGACCCCGGCTTCAGCGACAACCGCTTCATCTACCTCTACTACGCCCCGCCCCTGGACACGCCCGCGGGCGACGCGCCGGAGACCGGCACGGCCGCGGACTTCGCCCCCTTCGACGGCGTCAACCGCCTCTCGCGCTTCGTCCTCAAGGCCGACGGAACCCTCGACGCGGCCAGCGAGAAGAAGATCCTCGACGTCCAGACCTCCCGCGGCATCTGCTGCCACGTCGGCGGCGACATCGACTTCGACGCGGCCGGCAACCTCTACCTGTCGACCGGCGACGACTCCAACCCCTTCCAGTCGGACGGCTACACCCCCATCGACGAGCGTGCCGACCGCAACCCGGCGTTCGACGCCCAGCGCTCGGCCGGCAACACCAACGACCTGCGCGGCAAGATCCTGCGCATCAAGGTGAACGCCGACGGCTCCTACTCCATCCCCGAGGGCAATCTCTTCGCGCCGGGCACGGACAAGACGCGCCCCGAGATCTACGCGATGGGCTTCCGCAACCCGTTCCGCTTCAGCGTCGACAAGAAGACGGGCATCGTCTACGTCGGCGACTACGGCCCCGACGCGGGCGCCGCCGACCCGGCGCGCGGCCCCGGCGGACAGGTCGAGTTCGCGCGGGTCACCGAGGCGGGCAACTTCGGCTGGCCCTACTGCACCGGCAAGAACGACGCCTACGTCGACTACGACTTCGGGACCAAGGCCTCCGGCGCGACGTTCGACTGCTCCGCACCGAAGAACAACTCGCCCCACAACACCGGCCTCACCGACCTGCCCCCGGCGCAGCCCGCCTGGATCCCGTACGACGGCGCGTCCGTCCCGGAGTTCGGCAGCGGCTCGGAGTCCCCGATGGGCGGCCCGGTCTACCACTACGACGCCTCGCTCGACTCGCCAGTGAAGTTCCCCGAGGCCTACGACGGCAACTTCTTCGCCGGTGAGTTCGGCCGCCGCTGGATCAAGCGGATCGTCGAGGACGGCAACGGCACCGTGCAGTCCATCAACTCCGTGCCATGGACCGGTACCCAGGTGATGGACATGGCGTTCGGACCCGACGGCGCCCTGTACGTCCTGGACTACGGCACCGCCTGGTTCGGCGGCGACGAGAACTCGGGCCTCTACCGCATAGAGAACGCCACCGACGGACACTCGCCCGTGGCGCAGGCCGCGGCCGACCGCACCTCCGGGCAGGCCAAGCTCAAGGTGGGCTTCTCCTCGGCCGGTTCGACCGACGCCGACGGCGACGCCCTCACCTACAGCTGGGACTTCGGCGACGGCGGCACGTCCACCGCCGCTAACCCGACGCACAAGTACACGAAGAACGGCACCTACACGGCGACCGTGACCGCCAAGGATCCCGGCGGACGCACCGGAAGCGCGAGCGTGCAGATCGTCGTCGGCAACACCGCGCCCAAGGTGACGGTGGAACTGCCCCGCGACGGCGAGCTGTTCAGCTTCGGCGACCCCGTGCCGTTCAAGGTGAAGGTCACCGACCCCGAGGACGGCACCACGATCGACTGCTCGAAGGTGAAGGTCACCTTCATCCTCGGCCACGACAGCCACGGCCACCCGCTCACCTCGGCGAACGGCTGCTCCGGCACGCTCCAGACCAGCGCCGACGGGGGCCATGACGAGGACGCCAACATCTTCGGAGTCCTCGACGCCGAGTACACCGACGGCGGAGGCGGCGGCCAGGCCCCGCTGACCACCCACGACCGCAACGTGCTCCAGCCCAGGCACCGTCAGGCCGAGCACTACAACGACTCCTCCGGTGTCACCCTCCAGTCGAAGACCAGCGCCCACGGCGGCCGCACGGTCGGCGACATCAACAACGGCGACTGGATCTCCTTCACCCCGTACGTCCTCGACAACGCCACCAAGATCACGGCACGTGTCTCGTCCGCCGGGTCCGGCGGCACCGTGCAGGTCCGCGCGGGCTCCCCGACCGGCCGGCTCCTGGGCAGCGCGACCGTGCCCGTGACCGGCAGCTGGGACACCTTCCAGGACGTCACCGCGAACCTGGCGGGCGCACCACGCGGCACCACCACGCTGTACCTCGTCTTCAAGGGGAGCGGCACCGGCGCGCTCTACGACGTGGACGACTTCACCTTCACGACGAGCTGACGGAAGGGGTGACGGTCATGCGCGCATCCGCACGGATGCTGACCGCGGGCGCCGCTGCAGCCCTGCTGATCGGCTGTGTGTCGGGACCCGCCGCGTCCAACGGCGCGGACGGGAAACGAGTCCTCGTCTTCTCCAAGACGGCGGGCTTCCGGCACGACTCGATCCCCGAGGGGATCGCGGCCGTACGCGAACTGGGCACGGAGGGCGGCTTCGCCGTCGACGCCACCGAGGACGCGGGAGCCTTCACCGCCCGCAACCTCGCCCGGTACGACGCCGTGGTGTTCCTGTCCACCACGGGTGACGTCCTCGACGGCCCCCAGCAGAGCGCCTTCGAGAAGTACATCAAGAAGGGCGGCGGCTACGTGGGCATCCACGCGGCCGCCGACACCGAGTACGACTGGGCCTTCTACGGCGGCCTCGCGGGTGCCTACTTCCAGTCGCACCCGGCGATCCAGCCGGCGACGGTGAACGTCGAGGACCGGGCGCACCCGGCCACCTCGGAGCTGCCGCAGGCCTGGGAGCGCACCGACGAGTGGTACAACTACCGCTCCGATCCGCGCGATCGGGCGCACGTCCTGGCCTCGCTCGACGAGTCGTCGTACACCGGCGGCACGATGAACGGCGACCATCCGATCGCCTGGTGCCAGGAGTACCAGGGCGGCCGCGCCTTCTACACCGGTGGCGGTCACACCAAGGAGTCGTACGCCGAACCCGCCTTCCGTCACCACCTGCTGGGCGGAATCCGCTACGCCATCGGGGCCGCGCAGGCCGACTGCCGCCCGGAGAACGGCTACCGGCCGCTCTTCGACGGCACGGCCGACTCCCTGTCGGCGTGGAAACAGGCGGGACCGGGCTCCTTCTCCCTCTCGGACGACGGCACGCTCACGTCGTCCGGCGGGCTGGGGATGCTCTGGTACGCCGGGTCCGCGTTCCGGTCCTACTCGCTGAAGCTGGACTGGAAGGTGGCCGGGGACGACAACTCCGGTGTCTTCGTGGGCTTCCCGGCCTCCGACGACCCGTGGTCCGCCGTCGACAACGGCTACGAGGTCCAGATCGACGCGACCGACGCCCCCGACCGCACCACCGGGGCCGTGTACAGCTTCCAGTCCGCCGATCTCGGCAAGCGCGACCGCGCGCTGAACCCGCCGGGGGAGTGGAACACGTACGAGATCCGCGTCGAGGGCGAACGGCTCCGGGTCTGGCTCAACGGCGTCAAGATCAACGATTTCACCAACACCGATCCGGTACGGAGCCTGCGCGACGGGCACGTCGGCATCCAGAACCACGGAGCCGACGACCAGGTGTCCTTCCGTGACGTACGGATCAAGGAACTGCCCACGAAGTCCCCCGCACAAGGGGCTTCGCCGGGCGACTGAGCGACGGCGGGCGGGAGACGCCGTACTCCCGCCCGCCGTCCCCCATCCACTTCCACCGGTCCTCCCGGCCCTGTCCGTTCCCGGGATCTCCGGCTTCTTCCGGCTGACGTACGACAAGGAGGCTGCCCATGTCCGCGTCCCTTTCCGCCCCACGGGTGGGGGTGTGGCTGATCGGAGCTCGCGGCTCCGTCGCCACCACCGTCATCGCGGGCTGCGCCGCCGTGACCGCCGGCCTGCACGTCCCCACAGGCATGGTCACCGAGACCGACGTCTTCACCGGCAGCGGCCTGCCCGCCCTGTCGTCCCTCGTCTTCGGCGGCCATGACACGGTGGACTGTCCGCTCCCGAAGCGGGCGGAGGCCCTCGCCGCCGCAGGTGTGCTCCCGCACGGCCTGCCCTCGGCGATCGCCGCCGAACTGGAGGCAGCCGACCGGGAGATCCGCCCGGGCGGCCCCACCCCCGGCGACACCCGCGCACCGGACGAGCTCATCGACGCCTTCGCCGCGGACATGCGGGACTTCGTGCGCCGCCGCGGCCTGGACCGGGCGGTGGTGGTGAACGTGGCTTCCACGGAGCCCGTCCGGCCGGGTGCCATGCCACCGAGCTCGCTGTACGCGGCGGCAGCCCTGCGGGCCGGCTGCCCGTACGTGAACTTCACCCCCTCCACCGGTCTGCACCACCCGGCGCTGACGGCGTCGGCCGAGTTCAGCGGACTGCCGTACGCGGGCCGTGACGGCAAGACCGGCCAGACGCTGCTGCGCTCGGTGCTCGGCCCGATGTTCGCCCAGCGCGCGCTGTCGGTCCGCGCCTGGTCCGGCACGAACCTCCTGGGCGGAGGCGACGGAGCGGCCCTCGCCGACCCGGCCGCCGCCGCGGCCAAGAACGCGGGCAAGGAGCGGGTGCTCGCGGACACCCTCGGCGCGGCCCCCGACGGCGAGACCCACATCGACGACGTCCCCGTCCTCGGCGACTGGAAGACCGCCTGGGACCACATCGCCTTCGACGGCTTCCTCGGCACCCGGATGGTCCTTCAGACCACCTGGCAGGGGTGCGACTCGGCGCTCGCGGCGCCCCTGGTCCTCGACCTGGCACGCATCACGGCCCGCGCGCACGAAGCCGGCCTCTCCGGCCCGCTGAGCGAACTCGGCTTCTACTTCAAGGACCCGGTCGGCGACGGCCCTTCGTCCCTGGGCGAGCAGTACGCGGCCCTGGCCGACCTCGCCACCCGCCTCCGCCCGCTCCCCGAGGAGACCCGGTGAACCTCCGCGCACTCGGAACACGACGGTCTCCCCGACGTCACCTGTCGGGCGAGGGGCCCCGGCTGACAGGGGAGAGCCGGTCGGGCGAGGGGCTTCCGTCCGGCCGGGAGAGCCGGTCGCCCGCGGGCGAGGGGCCTCGGCCGGGCGAGACGGCTCAGCGGGGCGAGGGGTCCCGGTCGGCTGGATACAGCCGGTCGGCAGGCGACGGTCCAGCGGAACGGGAGCCCCGGTCGGCTGGCGACGGTCCAGCGGAACGGGAGCCCCGGTCGGCTGGCGACGGTCCAGCGGAACGGGAGCCCCGGTCGGCTGGCGACGGTCCAGCGGAACGGGAGCCCCGGTCGGCTGGCGACGGTCCAGCGGAACGGGAGCCCCGGTCGGCTGGCGACGGCCCCGCGGAACGGGAGCCCCGGTCGGCTGGCGACGGTCCAGCGGAACGGGAGCCCCGGTCGGCTGGCCACGGCCCCGCGGAACGGGAGCCCCGGTCGGCAGGCGGGTCGCCGTCGGCGGGTGAGTCCCAGTCGGGAGAGGCGTCCCGGTCAGGGGGCGAGTCCCGGTCGGCCGGGCGGAGCCGCTCGACAGGGGATGGCCGAGAGGCCGGGGATGCCCGAGAGGCTGGCCGCGCCCGAGAGGCTGGCGACGGCCATGGGGCAGGGGCAGGCACACGGCCCGGCGGAGCCCGGTCGAGGGGGCCCGGCGAGGCGCGGCCGAGCAGGCGCGCGCGGGTGCGTGCCTGGGCCGAACTGCTGCGCCTGCCCGCCCTGTTCACCGTCCCCGGTGACGCCCTCGCGGGCGCCGCTGCCATCGGCGCCCGCCCGAACTCCCGCACCCTGCTCGCCATCGGCTCCTCCGTCTGCCTGTACGAGGCGGGCATGGCCCTCAACGACTGGGCCGACCGCGCCGAGGACGCCGTGGAACGCCCGCACCGCCCGCTGCCCTCCGGCCGGGTACGCCCGGCCGCGGCACTCGCGGCGGCGGGAGCCCTGACGGCCGCGGGGCTCGCCCTGGCGTCCCGCGCGGGCCGTCCCTCCCTCGCGGTCGCCGCTCCTCTCGCGGCCACCGTCTGGGCCTACGACCTCTTCCTCAAGCGCACCCCCGCCGGGCCCGCCGCGATGGCCGCCGCCCGCGGACTGGACGTACTCCTCGGGGCGTCGGCGACCGCCGGACCGACCGGCCCCGCCGGACGAACCGGACAGACGGGACTGGTCGGACTGGGGAAATCTGCCGGACCTGCCGGACCCGCTGGACGAACCGGACTGGCCGGACTGGTCGGACTGAGGAAACTGGCCGGAACCGCCGGACCTGCCGGACCCGCTGGTCCCGCTGGACCCGCCGGACGAACCGCACTGGCCGGACTGGTCGGACTGAGGAAACTGGCCGGACCCGCCGGACGCACCGGACCGTCCGGCCCCGTCGGCCCAGCCGGCCGCGGGGCCCGTGGAGGCCCACTGCCCGGCCGGAAGGCCGGCGTCACGCACGGCGCCGGCGACCGCCGCGCCACCGCGGCCCGTCGCGCCGTCCCCTCCGCCCTCGCCCTGGCCACGCACACGCTCGCCGTGACGACGGTGTCCCGCGGGGAGACACAAGGCGGTTCGCCGATGGCACCGCTGGCCGCGCTGGCCACGACGGGCGCGCTGGCCTGGAGCCTGACGATCCGCCCGGCTCTCGGAGCGGGACGGGCAGGCGGCGGCCAGGGCCCGGCAGGGCCGACGCCGTCGCCCCCCGCGGCCGTGACCGCCCCGACGGACACCCTGCGCACGGCCCTCACCCTCGCCTACGCGGCGACGTCGGCCCGCCCTCTCCTCCACGCAGCCCTGAACCCCTCACCCCCGCTCGTCCAACGAGCCGTCGGCGGGGGCATCCGCGCCATGATCCCGCTCCAGGCCACCCTCGCCGCCCGCGCGGGCGCGCCCGTCACCGCTCTGCTGACCGCCGCCCTCGCACCGGCGGCCCGCAGGTTCGCGAGGAAGGTGAGCGTCACATGACATCGAGCCCTCGCCCGGCCGGCACCCCCGCCGCCCCCGCCCTCCGTTTCGGCTACGGCACCAACGGCCTCGCCGACCTCCGTCTCGACGACGCCCTCGCACTCCTCGCCGACCTGGGCTACGACGGCGTGGGTCTGACCCTCGACCACATGCACCTCGACCCGCTCGCCCCGGACCTGGCCGCCCGCACCGCCCGCGTGGCCCGTACCCTCGCGGCGCGCGGCCTCTCCGTCACCGTGGAGACCGGAGCGCGCTACGTCCTCGACCCACGGCGCAAACACGGGCCCTCGCTCCTCGACCCGGACCCGGGTGATCGCGCACGCCGGGTCGACCTGCTCCTCCGGGCGGTGCGCGTCGCCGCGGACCTCGGCGCCCACGCCGTGCACTGCTTCAGCGGCATCCTCCCGTCCGGCACGGACGAGGACACCGCCTGGAAGCGCCTCGCCGAGGCGCTCGCTCCCGTCGTCGAGACGGCCACCCGGGCGGGTGTGCCGCTCGCCGTCGAACCCGAACCCGGACATCTGCTCTCCTCGCTCACCGACTTCCACCGGCTGCGCGACGCGCTCGGCGACCCGGCCGCCCTCGGACTCACCCTCGACATCGGCCACTGCCAGTGCCTCGAACCCCTCCCACCCGCCGACTGCGTGCGCGCCGCCGCCCCGTGGCTGCGCCACGTCCAGATCGAGGACATGCGCCGCGGCATCCATGAACACCTCCCCTTCGGCGACGGGGAGATCGACTTCCCGCCCGTGCTCGAAGCCCTGGCCGCCACCGGCTACCAAGGCCTGACCGTCGTCGAACTGCCCCGCCACTCCCACGCGGGCCCGCACTTCGCCGCACAGTCCCTCCCGTTCCTCCACCGCGCGGCCCGGGCGATCCCCGAGAGCCCCGAAGGGAGAACCTCGTGAACCACCCGAACCGCACCCAGGACGGCCGGCCCGGCCCGCACGCCCAGGACACCCGCCCGGGGCGAGGCGCCCCCGCCGCCCTGACCGCCCTGCACGCCCGCCTCGACAGCCGACTGCGCCCGGACGCCCGCGCCTGGTTCGACCGCGCCCTCGGCGAAGCCGCGGACCACCCCGGCACCCACGGCCCCATCTCCACCTGGGAGCTGCGGATAGCGGAGGCCGGACGCCGGTGCGGGCCCGAGCACTCGGACGACGCCCGCGTGCTCCTGCTGTACGCGGCCCGCGCCGACCCGGACGCCCTCACACGTGTCTACCGGCAGGGCACCGCCGCCGAACGCCTCGCCGTCCTGCACGTGCTGCCCCATCTGGTGGACGGCCCCGACGCGCTGCCCCTCGTCGAGGACGCCCTGCGCACCAACGACACCCGGCTGCTCGCGGCGGCCGTCGGCCCGTACGCCGCACGGCACCTGCCCGCACACCACTGGCGCCACGCCGTCCTCAAGTGCCTGTTCACCGGCGTACCCGTCGACGAGGTCGCGGACCTGGCCCGGCGTGCCCGCGCCGACACCGAACTGGCCCGCATGCTCGCCGACTACGCCGACGAACGCACCGCCGCGGGCCGTCCCGTGCCCGATGACCTGTACCGCGTCCTGGCCCTCACCGAGCCCACGGCAACCCCCACCGGCACGTCCCGAGGCCCCGGCGCCTCCGGTGCGGCCGGCACGTCCGGCAAGGAGTCCTGATGCGCATCTTCGACCCCCACATCCACATGACGTCACGGACCACCGACGACTACGAGGCGATGCACGCGGCGGGTGTCCGCGCCGTGGTCGAGCCCGCCTTCTGGCTCGGCCAGCCCCGCACCTCGCCGGCCTCCTTCCTCGACTACTTCGACTCGCTCCTCGGCTGGGAGCCCTTCCGCGCGGCGCAGTACGGCATCGCCCACCACTGCACCATCGCCCTCAACCCCAAAGAGGCGAACGATCCCCGCTGCGTCCCCGTCCTCGACGAACTGCCCCGCTATCTCGTCAAGGACCAGGTCGTGGCCGTGGGCGAGATCGGCTACGACTCGATGACCCCGGCGGAGGACACCGCGCTCGCGGCACAGCTCCAGCTCGCCGCCGACCACGAGCTGCCCGCACTCGTCCACACCCCGCACCGCGACAAGCTGGCCGGCCTGCGCCGCACCCTGGACGCCGTCCGCGAGTCCGCCCTGCCGGTGGACCGTGTCCTCGTCGACCACCTCAACGAGACCACCGTCAAGGAGGCCAAGGACAGCGGCTGCTGGCTGGGCTTCTCCGTCTATCCCGACACCAAGATGGACGAGGAACGGATGGTCGCCGTCCTGCGCGCCTACGGCCCGGAGAAGGTGCTCGTCAACTCGGCCGCGGACTGGGGGAGAAGCGATCCCCTCAAGACCCGTCGGGTCGGCGAGGCCCTGCTGCGGGCCGGATTCGACGACGACGACGTGGACCGCGTGCTGTGGCGCAACCCGGTCGCCTTCTACGGGCTCAGCGGGCGGCTGTCCCTCGACGTGAGCGCCGCGGAAGCCACGCACGAAGGCAACTCCATCCTCCGCGGCGGGGAGTGACCGATGCGCTTCCGCCACCCGGACGGCTCCACCGTCCACCTCGCCTACTGCACCAACGTCCACCCCGCCGAAACCCTCGACGGCGTCCTCACGCAGCTCCGCGACCACTGCGAACCGGTGCGCCGCCGCCTGGGCCGGGACCGCCTCGGCATCGGCCTGTGGCTGGCCAGGGACGCCGCCCGCACCCTGGTCACCGACCCGTCCGCACTGCGCGGCCTGCGCACCGAACTCGACCGCCGAGGCCTCGAGGTCGTCACCCTCAACGGCTTCCCGTACGAGGGCTTCGGCGCCGAGGAGGTCAAGTACCGCGTCTACCGGCCGGACTGGGCCGACCCCGAGCGCCTCGTCCACACCACCGACCTGGCCCGCGTCCTCGCCCAGCTGCTGCCCGACGACGTCACCGAGGGCAGCGTCTCCACCCTGCCGCTCGCCTGGCGCACCGTGTACGACGACGACCGCGCGCAGGCCGCCCGCACCGCGCTCACCACGCTCGCCGAACGCCTCGACGCGCTGCACGAACTCACCGGCCGCTCCATCCGCGTCGGCCTGGAGCCCGAACCGGGCTGCACCGTCGAGACCACCGCCGACGCCGTGGCTCCGCTCACCGCGATCGGCCACGACCGCATCGGCATCTGCGTCGACACCTGCCACCTCGCCACCTCCTTCGAAGACCCGGACACCGCCCTGGACACGCTCGCCCGAGCCGGCGTCCGCGTCGTCAAGTCCCAGCTCTCGGCCGCCCTGCACGCCGAACATCCCCACCTCCCCGAAGTCCGCAAGGCCCTCGCCGCCTTCGACGAACCCCGCTTCCTGCACCAGACCCGCACCCGGACCGCGGCCGGCCTGCGCGGCACCGACGACCTCGGCGAAGCCCTGACGGGCGAATCCCTGCCCGACGGCGCCCCCTGGCGCGCCCACTTCCACGTCCCGCTGCACGCGGCCCCCGCCGCGCCCCTCACCTCCACCCTCCCCGTGCTCCGGGCCGCGCTGACCCGCCTCGTCGGCGGCCCGCACCCGCTCACCCATCACCTGGAGGTCGAGACCTACACCTGGCAGGCCCTCCCGCCCGAGCTGCGGCCCCGTGCCCGCGCCCAGCTCGCCGACGGCATCGCCGCCGAACTCACCCTCGCCCGCGACCTGTTGACGGACCTCGGCCTCAAGGAGCTGCCGTGACCCAGCCCTCGGTACCGACACCGCAGCCCGAGCACGCGGCCGAGCAGCCCCGTCCCACCCCGCTGCTCGTCCTCGACGTCGTGGGCCTCACCCCCCGTCTCCTCGACCACATGCCGCACCTCAAGGCCCTCGGCCAGTCCGGCTCCCGCGCCCACCTGGGCACCGTGCTGCCCGCCGTGACCTGCGCGGCCCAGTCCACCTTCCTCACCGGCGCCCATCCCAGCGAGCACGGCATCGTCGGCAACGGCTGGTACTTCCGCGAGCTCGGCGACGTACTCCTGTGGCGCCAGCACAACGGCCTGGTGTCCGGGGACAAGCTGTGGGACGCCGCCCGGCGCGCACACCCCGGCTACACCGTCGCCAACATCTGCTGGTGGTACGCCATGGGCGCCGACACCGACATCACCGTCACCCCCCGCCCCGTCTACTACGCCGACGGCCGCAAGGAACCCGACTGCTACACCCGGCCGCCCGCCCTGCACGACGAACTCACCGAACGACTGGGCACGTTCCCCCTCTTCCACTTCTGGGGGCCCGGCGCCGACCTCGTCTCCAGTCGCTGGATCATCGACGCGACCCGCCACGTCAACCGCACCCGGCGGCCGGACCTGACCCTGTGCTACCTCCCTCATCTCGACTACGACCTGCAACGCTTCGGACCCGACGACCCGCGCTCCCTGAAGGCCGCCGCCGACCTCGACGCGGCCTTGGCCCCGCTGCTCGACGACGCGAGGGCCGAGGGCCGCACCGTCGTCGCGCTCTCCGAGTACGGGATCACACGCGCGGACCGCCCCGTCGACATCAACCGCGCCCTGCGCCGGGCAGGGCTCCTCGAAGTGCACACCCAGGACGGCATGGAGTACCTCGACCCGATGGCGTCCCGTGCCTTCGCGGTCGCCGACCACCAGATCGCCCATGTCTACGTGCGGCGCCCCGAGGACCTGGAGGCCACGAAGGCGGCGCTGGACGGTCTGCCCGGCATCGAGCGACTCCTCGACGACGAGGGCAAGAAGGCCCACCACCTCGACCATCCCCGCTCCGGGGAACTCGTCGCCGTCGCGGAGCCGGACGCCTGGTTCACGTACTACTACTGGCTCGACGACGCCCGCGCGCCCGACTTCGCGCAGCTCGTCGAGATCCACCGCAAACCCGGTTACGACCCGGTCGAGCTCTTCATGGATCCCCTCGACCCCTACGTCAAGGTGAAGGCGGCCACGGCGCTGGCACGCAAGAAGCTCGGCATGCGCTACCGCATGGCGGTCGTGCCGCTGGACCCCTCACCTATTCGCGGCAGCCACGGCCGCCTCCCCCT
>NZ_MLCE01000034.1 GCF_002300165.1 Streptomyces sp. Tue6028
GCGCAGTCACCGGCCGCGTCGCGGCCACCGAAGTGAAATCCCTGCTGCTCGACCTGGCCGGCCTCACCTGACGAGGCCTCACGAGCCGTGACGAGCAACTACAGAAAGTGAACCACGCGCCACTGGCAACGCGTCCCGCGCACCCCTGACGCACGACCGCCGTGCGTCAGGGACGCCCTGCCCGCGGAACGCGGCGATCACGCGCACGAGCAGCAGACCTCCGGCACCCGACCCAGCTGAACACCGACCCGAAAGAGAGACACCGTGACCGCGTTCAACGACGCATCCGGAACCGGCGAGGCCCTGCGCCGCACCCTCGGCGTCAGCCGCCGCCGTTTCCTCAGCACCTGCACCGCCGCCGCGACCGCGGCGATCGCCGCCCCCGTCCTCGGCGCCTCGCCGGCCCTCGCCCAGGAGCGGGGCAGAGGAGGAGACCAGGGCGGCGACGTCCTTGTCCCCGCGGACAAGCGGGGCATCATCCTCTACACCGTCCGTGACGCGACGGGCCGTGACCCGCTCTCCACCGACCTGCCCTCGGGCTTCCGCGAGGTCTTCGCGCAGCTCTCGCGCTTCGGCTACCGGCAGGTGGAGTTCGCCGGATACGGCCAGCACGCCAACGCCCCCGGCGGCGCCAACCTGGAGTCCGTGGAGGGCGCGAAGCTGCTGCGCTCCTGGCTCGACGAGTACGGACTGCGGGCCCAGGGCAACCACGGCTTCATACCGTCCTCCTGGCCCTTCACCACGCCCGACCTGGACACCTTCAAGAAGCATCTGGAAATCGCCAACATCCTCGGCATGGACCACATGGGCACCGGCGGCGACCCCACCGGCAGCGCCTACCGCGCCGACTGGGACGTGGCCGCGGACAAGTGGAACGCGCTCGGCGAGATCGCCCGCCGCGCCGGCATCAAGCTGTACACCCACAACCACGACGCGGCCTACGGCTTCCTGCTCGACGGGGGCCCGCTGGACGCCCAGGGCCGCCCGACCCGCAGTTCCGGCATCCGCAAGCTGGAGTACTTCCTGAAGGTCACCGACCCGAAGGTGGTCTGGCTGGAGATGGACATCTTCTGGGCGCACGTGGCCCAGTACAAGTTCCACACCTACACCGCCCACGACGGCTCCACCCGGGAGAAGGTCTTCGACCCGGCGGGACTCGTCGTGCGCAACAACAAGCGCTACCCGCTCTTCCACGCGAAGGACGGCACGGTCAACACCACGAACGGCATGGGATACGACATGGTGCCCTTCGGCACCGGCGTCATCGACTACACCACGTTCTTCTCGCGCGTCGGGGCCCGCAACTACCACAACCCGATGGTCGAGCAGGACAACGCCCCGAGCGGCACCGACCCGGCCCAGTCGCTGAACCACGCGAAGATCGGGTACGACAACATCGCGGCCCTGCGCAAGTGCCGCTGACGCACCGGCGTCCCGGCGACGGGCGCCACTGAGCCAGGAGCAGCGCATCAGGCGGCCCTCCCCACGACGCACCATGTGGGGAGGGCCGCCTGATCGGTACTCGCTGCCGTGCGCGTCTCCCGCCCGCCGGCGCGGCCGGCCGGGAGACGGTCCGTCAGCCCGCCGGCTGCGGCGTCGGCGTCAGGACGTCGCTGTCCCGTCCGGGCTGCCTCAGCAGCAGCGCGATCGCCGCCGCCACCATCGAGATGCCGCCGGCCAGCGCGTACGCGCCGTTGTAGCCCCAGGCGGCGACCACCATCGAGCCGAGCCCGCCGCCGAACAGGCCGCTGATCAGCTTGCCGCTGTACACCAGCCCGTAGTTGGTGGCGTTGTAGTTCTCGCCGAAGTAGTCCGGAGTCAGCGCCGCGAACATCGGGTAGAAGGCGCCGCCGCCGAAACCGGAGAGGAAGGCGAAGAACAGGAACAGCCACTCGCTCTTGATGTCGCCCGCCCAGATCACTCCGAACTGCGCGAGCCCCAGGACCACGATGACGAACACCAGGGTCATCTTGCGGCCCCAGGTGTCGGACAGCCAGCCCACGACGGCCCGCCCGATGCCGTTGATGACGGCCATGATGCCCATGGAGGACGCCGCGACCAGCGGACCGAAGCCGACCTCCTTGGCGAAGTCGACCTGGAAGGAGATCCCGAAGATCGACACGCCGGCGGTCATGACCAGGGTGATCCACATCAAGGGGAGCACTCCCGACCTGATGGCCTCCTTGGGTGTGTACTGCTTCACCGCGGGAGGGTTCTTGGCCAGGCTGGCGGCCGACTTGGCGTCGCCGCCGTGGGTCAGCGGGTCGATGTCGGCGGGCCACCAGTTCTTCGGCGGGTCCTTGAAGAAGAACGCGCAGGACAGCACGACGATCATCACGTAGCACCCGATGAGGTCCAGGACGCGGTGGTAGTTCCCGGTGTCGAACGCGTAGTTGAAGATGAAGATGAACGGCAGGGAGCCGTAGGCGAATCCGCCGTTGACGAACCCTGTCCTGGCGCCCCGGCGCTCCGGGAACCACTTGCCGACCATGTTGATGCAGGTCGCGTAGACGAAGCCGGAGCCGATGCCGCCGATGACACCGAAGCCGAGGATCGCCAGGAGGACGTTGCTCAGGTGCGAGAGGGCGAGGAAGCCGATCACGCACATGCCCGCGCCGAGGTACATCGCCTTGCGGGCGGTGAGGATGCCCTTCTCCCGCATCCAGCCCGCGGGGAAGGCCACGCCCGCCTGGAAGAAGACCCAGACGCTGAGGATCCAGAAGGTGTTGCTCTGCGTCCAGCCGTGCGCGTGGGACAGGGTGTCCTCGGCGGAGCCGTACGCGTACTCGAAGACGCTGATGGCCATCATGGCGACCCACGGGAGGTACACCATGAACTTGCGGGAGTGTCCGAGGATGTCCCGGTCCGTCTCGCCGATCCGGTAGACGCGGCCCCGGGCGTCGGTGACTTCACGGTACGAGCGGTTCGAGGCGCCGGCGCCGGCCGGTGAGCCCTGTGCGGCGATGCGTTCCGTCGTCATTTCACGCCATCTCCTCGCCGAGCGGTTGCGGGTTGGGGACGATGCCGCGGGCCCTGGGGCGGCCCGGGGACTTCAGGAAGAGCGCCAGCACGGCGGAGGCCAGGCCGATGGAGCCCGCGAGCACGAACGCGCCGTGGTAGTCCCAGGCGCCCACGACGACCGCGCCCATGCCCGAGCCGACGAGGCCCGAGATCAGCTTCGAGCTGTAGACCATGCCGTAGTTGGAGGCGTTGTTGTTCTCGCCGAAGTAGTCCGCCGTCATGGCCGCGAACAGCGGGAAGATCGCCCCGCCGCCGAAGCCGGAGACCATGGAGCAGAACAGGAAGAACGGCATGCTGCCCATCTGGCCGGAGACGAGCACACCGAACTGCGCGGAGCCGAGGACCAGACACACGATGATCAGTGTGTTGCGGCGCCCGAAGCGGTCGGAGATCCAGCCGATCACGCCGCGGCCGGTTCCGTTGACGATGGCCTTCAGGGACATCGCCGTGGCGACGATCCCTCCGGCGAAACCCATGTCCTTGCCGAACGGCACCTGGAAGGCGATGCCGAAGATGTTGATCCCCGCGGTGCACAGCAGACAGAACCACATCATCCACAGAACGGGGGTACGGGCGGCCTCCCTCGGGGTGTACTGCTTGACGGCCGGCGGGTTCTTCTCCAGTGCCCGCCGGATCTTGGGGTCGTCGGACACCTTGAGCGGGTCCACGTGCGGCGGCCACCACCCCTTGGGCGGATCCTTGAAGAACCAGCCCGCGAAGGCGACCACGGCGCAGCAGATCAGGCCGACCGAGATGAGGACGCCCTGGTAGTTGCTGAGGTCCATGTAGGAGGTGAACAGGAAGACGAACGGCACCGAGCCGTAGGCGAAACCGCCGTTGACCAGGCCGGTCTTGCCGCCCTTGCGCTCCGGGTACCACTTGCCGACCATGTTCACGCAGGTCGCGTAGACGAAGCCGGCGCCGATGCCGCTGAACATGCCGAAGCCGATGTAGGCGACGGTGACATGCGGTGCGAACGCGAGCGAGAGATATCCCAGAATCGTGCCGAGCGCGCCGAGGAACATGGCGTACCGCGCGGGCAGCCGCCCGCTCTCGCGCAGTTGCCCGGCGGGGAAGGCGACGGCGGCCTGGAAGAAGACCCAGACGCCCATCAGCCAGAAGATGTGCCCACTGCTCCACAGATGGGCGTCGTGCAGGGTGTCCTCGGCGGATGTGAACGCGTACTCCGAGGAACTGATGCCCAGCATCCCCATCCAGGGGAAGAGCACCATGGTCCAGCGTGGTCGCCCCATGATGTCGCGGTCGGTCTCACCGATGCGGTAAAGGCGGCCGTTGCGATCCGTCACCTCCCTGTAGGGGACGGATGTAGAAAGGTCGGCGGTAGTCATGTCGGATCAGCACCCCTTGCGTCGAAAGATCTGGCCAGCGCCCCCTGTCCAAATGCCTTTCGTGTGCGCACGGGTCCTGGGGGCGGCCGACGCGCACCGTCGACCGCCCCCGCGCTCGGTCACCTCATGAACCGCCCCCCAACAGCCCCGCCGAGCGCGCCCAGCGGTACTTCGCACCGAGGACGGCCACCGGCCTCTCGGTCGTGTACGGGTAGGCCACCACCCCGCGCTCGTAGAGGTACTGGCAGGCCTCCTCCACCTCGACGTCGCCCGCGAGCGACGCGACGACGGGCTTCTCGATGCCCCGCTCGCGGAATTCGGCCACCACGCGCGCGGTGAGCTCGGCGAACACCATGGGCGGGGTCACGATGGTGTGCCAGTAGCCGAGGACGAGCGCGTGGATGCGCGGGTCCTCCAGGCCCAGACGGATCGTCGCCTCGTACGTCGACGGCGGCTCGCCGCCCGTGATGTCGACCGGGTTGCCCGCGGCGCCGAACGGCGGGATGAACTTCCGGAACGCCGCGTCCAGGTCCGGCGGGATCTCCATCAGGGACAGGCCGTTGTCGGTGACGGCGTCCGAGAGGAGCACACCGCTGCCGCCCGCGCCGGTGATGATCACGACGTTGTCGCCCTTGGGGGCGGGGAGCACCGGCAACGCGCGCGCGTACTCCAGCATGTCGTTCAGGCCGGGCGCCCGGATGACGCCGGCCTGCCGCAGGATGTCGTCGTAGACGGCGTCGTCGCCGGCGAGCGCCCCGGTGTGCGAACCCGCCGCCTTCGCCCCGGCCGCGGTACGGCCCGCCTTGAGCACCACGACCGGCTTCTTCGGGACCGTCGCGCGGGCGGCCTCCACGAAGGCACGTCCGTCCTTGAGGTCCTCCAGGTGCATCGCGATGCACTCGGTGTGCGGATCCTCGCCGAACCAGGTGAGCAGGTCGTCCTCGTCCAGGTCCGACTTGTTGCCGAGCCCCACGATCGCGGAGACGCCGGTCTTCGTCGTGCGGGCGAAGCCGAGGATCGCCATGCCGATGCCGCCGGACTGCGAGGTGAGCGCGACGCCGCCCTTCACGTCGTACGGGGTGCAGAACGTGGCGCACAGGTCCTGCCACGTCGAGTAGTAGCCGTAGATGTTGGGGCCGAGGAGCCGGATGCCGTGCCGTTCGGCGATGGCCACGATCTCGTCCTGGAGCTCCTGCTCGCCGGTCTCCGCGAAGCCCGAGGGGATCAGTACGGCGTTGGGGATCCCCTTGCGTCCCACCTCCTCCAGGGCCGAGGCCACGAACTTGGCGGGGATCGCGAAGACCGCCACATCCACCTCACCGGGAACGTCCGTGACACTCTTGTACGCCTTGCGGCCCAGAATGTCATCGGCCTTGGGGTTCACCGGGTGGATCTCCCCGGAGAAGCCGCCGTCGACGAGGTTGCGCATGACCGAATTGCCGATCTTGCCTTGTTCGTTGGAGGCGCCGATCACGGCGACGGACGACGGCTGCATCAGCCGGCGCATCGAGGTGAGGATCTCCTCGCGGCCGTACTTGCGGCGCTCCTTGGGGACTCCGTCCGCGAGGATCACGCGGATGTCCGCGGCGACGGCACCCTCCGGGGTGGCGATCACCGGGTTGAGGTCCACCTCGGCTATCTCCGGGAAGTCCGCGACGAGTTCGGAGACCCGGCGGATCTGCTCCGCGATCGCCCACCGGTCCACCGCCGGGGCGCCGCGCACCCCGCGCAGGATCTCCGCCGAGCGGATGGAGTCGAGCATCGACAGCGCCTCGTCGGCGTCCACGGGGGCGAGGCGGAAGGTGACGTCCTTGAGGACCTCGACCAGCACTCCGCCCAGCCCGAAGGCGACGACCTTCCCGAACGTCGGGTCGGTGACCGCGCCGACGATGACCTCCTGGCCCTTCGGGAGCAGTTCCTGCACCTGGACGCCGTCGATTCGGGCCTGCGGGTCGTACGCCCGTGCGTTCTCGACGATCTTGTGGAAGGCCGCCCGTACGTCCGCCGCGCCCTGCACGCCGACGATCACGCCGCCGGCGTCGGTCTTGTGCAGGATGTCGGGGGAGACGATCTTCATCACGACGGGCCCGCCGAAGCGCGCCGCGCAGGCCACCGCCTCGTCGACGTCCGTCGCGAGCTCCTCGCCGGGGACGGCGATCGCGTACGCGTCGGCGATCACCTTTCCCTCGGGCGCGGTGAGCGCGGTCCGGCCCTCGGCCCGCACGGCGTCGAGGAGCGTGCGCACCCTCAGCACCCGGTCTTCGGCCATCAATCAGATCACTCCGTTCGACTTGAGCAGGCGCAGTTCCTCGTCGCCGAGGCCGAGCTCGCCGATGTAGACCTCTTGGTTGTGCTCGCCGAGCAGCGGCGAACTGGTCACGTTCACGGGAGAGTCGGAGAGCTTCAGCGGGCTGCCCACCGTGGTGAACTCGCCGCGCTGCGGGTGCGGCACCGTCACGACCATCTCGTTGGCGACCAGCGACTCGTCCTCGATGATCTCCCTGGTCGACAGGATCGGACCGCAGGGGATGTTGTGGGCGTTCAGCTTCTCCAGCACCTCCCACTTGGGGAGGGTGGACGACCACTCCTCGATGAGCTGGAACATCTTGTTGAGCTGGGGCAGCCGGGCCTCCGGAGTGGCCCACTCGGGATCGTCCGCCAGCTCGGGGCGCCCGATGAGTTCGCTGATCGGCTTCCAGCCGACGGGCTGCACGATGACGTACACGTAGTCGTTGGGCCCGCCCGGCGCGCACTTGACGGCCCAGCCCGGCTGCCCGCCGCCCGACGCGTTCCCGGACCGGGGAACCTCGTCGCCGAAGTCCTCGTTGGGATATTCGGCGAGCGGGCCGTGCGTCAGGCGCTGCTGATCGCGCAGCTTCACCCGGCAGAGGTTGAGCACGGCATGCTGCATGGCGACGTTGACCCGCTGCCCACGCCCGGTGTTCTCCCGCTGGAACAGCGCCGCGAGAATCCCCGCCACGGCGTGGACGCCCGTGCCCGAGTCACCGATCTGGGCCCCCGTCGCCAGCGGCGGTCCGTCCTCGAAGCCGGTGGTCGACATCGACCCGCCCATGGCCTGCGCGACGACCTCGTACGCCTTGAAGTTGGTGTACGGGCCGTCCCCGAACCCCTTGATGGAGGCATAGACGATACGGGGATTGATCTCCTGGATGCGGTCCCAGGTGAAGCCCATGCGGTCGACCGCGCCGGGGCCGAAGTTCTCGACCATGACGTCGGAGCGCCGGATCAGTTCGGTGAGGATCTCCTTGCCGCGCTCGGTCTTGGTGTTCAGGGTGATGCTCCGCTTGTTGCAGTTGAGCATCGTGAAGTAGAGGGAGTCGACGTCCGGGAGGTCGCGCAGCTGTTTGCGCGTGATGTCGCCGGTCGGCGCCTCCAGCTTGACGACGTCCGCGCCCAGCCAGGCCAGCAGCTGGGTCGCGGAGGGCCCGGACTGGACGTGCGTCATGTCGAGGACTCGGATGCCTTCGAGAGCCTTGGTCATGGCCGGGTCACCTCACTTGTACATCGTCTGGTTCATGGTTCCGGGGGCGTACGCGTCCGGGTCGACCCAGACGTTGATCAGCGACGGCTTGCCCGACTCGCGGGCGCGCCGCAGGGCGGGGCCGATGTCGGCGGGGTCGCGGACCTCCTCGCCGTAACCGCCCAGCATCTGGGCGAACTTGTCGTAGTGGACGTCGCCGAGGGTGTTGCCGACCCGTTCGCGGTCCAGGCCGTACTTCTGGGCCTGGCCGTAGCGGATCTGGTTCATCGAGGAGTTGTTGCCGACGATGCCGACGAAGGGGAGGTCGTAGCGGACGAGGGTCTCGAAGTCCCAGCCGGTCAGGGAGAAGGCGCCGTCGCCGAAGAGGGCGACGACCTCCTTGTCGGTCCGGGCCTTCTTGGCCGCGAGCACGAAGGGGATGCCGACACCGAGCGTGCCGAGCGGGCCCGGGTCCATCCAGTGGCCCGGTGACTTGGGCTGTACGACCTGCCCGGAGAAGGTGACGATGTCGCCGCCGTCGCCGATGTAGATCGAGTCCTCGGTGAGGAAGTCGTTGATCTCGCTCACCAGTCGGTACGGGTGGATGGGCGAGGCGTCGGACTTCAGGCTGGGCAGCCGCTTCTCGATCGCGGTCTGCTCGGCGGCCCGCAGTTCGTCCAGCCACTCCTTGCGCTTGGACGCCCCGCCGTTGATGCGGCCGGAGGCCGCCTCGGTCACCGACTTCAGGATCAGCCCGGCGTCGCCGACGATGCCCAGGTCGACGTCGCGGTTCTTGCCGACGGTCCGGTAGTCGAGGTCGATCTGCACGACGGTCGCGTCCGGCGACAGCCGCTTGCCGTAGCCCATGCGGAAGTCGAAGGGTGTGCCGACGATGACGATGACATCGGCGTTGGAGAACGCGTAGCGGCGGGAGAGCTGGAAGTGGTGCGGGTCGCCGGGCGGCAGCGTGCCGCGGCCGGCGCCGTTCATGTAGGCGGGGATGTTCAGGGTGCGCACGAGGTCGATCGCGGACTCGGTGCCGCGGGTCGTCCAGACCTGACTGCCCAGCAGGATCGCCGGCTTCTCGGCGTGCACGAGCAGGTCGGCGAGCTTCTCGATCGCCTCGGGCTCGCCGGCCGAGCGGGTCGAGGCGCGGTAGCGGCCGGCCGCGGGGATGCGGGCCTTCTCCAGGGGCACCTTCGCGTCCAGGACGTCCCGTGGGATCTCCAGGAAGGAGGGGCCGGGCGCCCCGTGGTAGCACTCGCGGAACGCCATCGACACCATGTCGGCGGCGCGCGCGGTGTCCGGCACCGTCGCCGCGAACTTGGTGATCGGCGTCATCATGTCGACGTGCGGAAGGTCCTGGAGGGACCCCATCTTGTGCTGGGTGTGCGCTCCCTGGCCGCCGATCAGGAGCATTGGGGACTCGGCGCGGAAGGCGTTGGCGACGCCGGTCACCGCGTCGGTGGTCCCGGGACCCGCCGTGACCACGGCGCATCCCGGCTTGCCGGTGATGCGTGCGTAACCGTCGGCGGCGTGGGCGGCGACCTGCTCGTGGCGTACGTCGACGACCTCGATGCCCTCGTCGACGCAGCCGTCGTAGATGTCGATGATGTGGCCGCCGCAGAGGGTGTAGATGACCTCCACACCCTCCGCTTTGAGTGCCTTGGCGACCAGGTGCCCACCGGAGATGAAGGTCGTGTTGGTGTCGCTGCTGCCGTCGGGCATGGCGAAGTCCTGTCCCTTCGTAGGGGGTTGGAACGCTCTCGCGGTACATTGCATACAGTCGACGAATACTGTATGAAGCTTGTTATCCCGCATCCGGTGGGTGGTGTCCAGGGGGCGCGCGGCACTTTTCGAAGGCCTGGGGGTCGCTCCCCAGATGACTCAGCAGACAGGAGCCGGGAATGGACCTGTACGAGCACCAGGCAAGGGAACTCTTCGAGGAATACGGCATCTTGGTGCCGAGGGCCGAGGTCACGGACTCGCCCAAGGAAGCGCGCGAGATCGCCCGCAGGCTCGGCGGCCGCGTGGTCGTCAAGGCTCAGGTGAAGACCGGAGGGCGCGGCAAGGCGGGCGGCGTCAAACTCGCCGCGGACCCCGCAGCCGCCGAACTGACGGCGCGCCAGATCCTCGGCATGGACATCAAGGGGCACACCGTCGGCAAGGTGATGCTGGCCCAACCCGTCGACATCGAGACCGAGTTCTACGTCGGTTACGTCCTCGACCGCGCCGCCGGACGCTTCCTCGCGATCGCCTCCGCCGAGGGCGGCATGGAGATCGAGGAGGTCGCCGCGACCAGGCCCGAGGCCGTGGCCCGCGTCGCGATCGACCCCGCCGAGGGCGTCACCTCGGCCAAGGCGGCCCACATCGCACAAGCGGCCGGTCTGCCGCCGCAGACGGTGGACGTCCTCGTGCGGCTCTGGGAGGTACTGACCCGTGAGGACGCCGTCCTGGTGGAGGTCAACCCGCTCGTGCGGACCGCCCAGGGACAGATCCTCGCCCTGGACGGCAAGGTCACGCTGGACGACAACGCCCGCTTCCGCCAATCGCGTTGGGGCGAGCAGGACACCGCGCACGACGACCCGCTGGAGGAGGCCGCCGCCGCCAAGGGCCTCAACTACGTGAAACTGGACGGCGAGGTCGGCATCATCGGCAACGGCGCGGGACTGGTCATGTCGACGCTGGACGTCGTCGCCGGCTGCGGAGCCCGCCCCGCCAACTTCCTCGACATCGGCGGCGGAGCCTCCGCCCGGGTCATGGCGGACGGCCTGTCCGTCGTCCTCTCCGACCCCTCGGTGAAGTCCGTCTTCGTCAACGTCTTCGGCGGCATCACCGCCTGCGACGCCGTCGCCGACGGCATCGTGCAGGCCCTGGAGAGCGTGCGGTTGACCAAACCGCTCGTGGTGCGGCTCGACGGCAACAACGCCGTACGCGGCAGGGCCGTCCTCGACGAACGCGCACACCCCCTGGTCGAACAGGCCACCACCATGGACGGCGCCGCGCGCCGCGCCGCCCAACTCGCCGTCGCCAGCTGAAGGAGCCGGACATGGCCATCTTTCTCACCAAGGAGTCCAAGGTCCTCGTCCAGGGCATGACCGGCGGCGAGGGCATGAAGCACACCCGGCGGATGCTCGCGGCCGGCACGGACGTGGTCGGCGGCGTCAACCCCCGCAAGGCGGGCCGGACCGTCGACTTCGACGTCCCCCAGGGCCTCGAGGGCCTGGGAAATGCCCCCATCTCCGTACCGGTGTTCGGCTCGGTGGCCGAGGGCATCGAGGCGACCGGCGCCGACGTCAGCGTCGTCTTCGTGCCGCCCGCCTTCGCCAAGGCCGCCGTCATGGAGGCGGCCGACGCGGGCATCGGACTCGCTGTCGTGATCACCGAGGGCATCCCGGTCCACGACTCCGTCTCCTTCCACGCCTACGCCGCCGCACGCGGCACCCGCGTCGTCGGCCCCAACTGCCCCGGCCTGATCACCCCGGGGCAGGCGAACGCGGGCATCATCCCCTCCGACATCACCAAGCCCGGCCGGATCGGCCTGGTCTCCAAGTCGGGCACCCTCACCTACCAGCTCATGTACGAGCTCCGCGACATCGGGTTCTCGACCTGCGTCGGCATCGGCGGCGATCCCGTCGTGGGCACCACCCACATCGACTGCCTCGCCGCCTTCCAGGACGACCCCGACACCGAACTCGTCGTCCTCATCGGCGAGATCGGCGGCGACGCAGAGGAACGGGCCGCCGCGTACATCCGCGACCACGTGACCAAGCCCGTCATCGGCTACATCGCCGGATTCACCGCGCCCGAGGGCAAGACGATGGGCCACGCGGGAGCGATCGTGTCCGGCTCGTCGGGCACCGCGCAGGCGAAGAAGGAGGCACTGGAGGCGGCCGGGGTGCGCGTGGGGGGCACGCCCACCGAGACCGCCCGCCTGGTGCTGGCGCGCCTGGAAGAGCGCGTGACGTCACTCATAGTCGACGCGAGGTGACTGTCGGAAACGGGACGGTCTCACTACCGTCCTGAAGGAGCACGCACTACGCCTTCCCGAACAGCCAGGCGACCACCGTCCCGCACGGAGCCGGAGCACGGGACCACCGTCCCGTACGGCTCGGCGCACCCGACCACCGTCCCGCACGGAGCCGGAGCACGGGACCACCGTCCCGTACGGCTCGGCGCACCCGACCACCGTCCCGCACGGAGCCGGAGCACGGGAGCACCGTCCCGTACGGCTCGGCGCACCCGACCACCGTCCCGCACGGAGCCGGAGCACGGGAGCACCGTCCCGTACGGCTCGGCGCACCCGACCACCGTCGGTACGGCGCGACGTGCGTGACCGACCTCCAGTTACGGCCTCGCCCCGCGCGACAACCAGCCGGGCATGTCGTCGCCGTGCGCGACCGCGGGCCCGCATGGCGCCGACCCGCGCTACCGCGCGACGGCGACAACCGTCCGGCGCCGACGTCCACGACCACCCGTCCGTAAGACATCGACGAAAGTCACCACACGCGACAACCATCCGGCGCCGACGTCCACGACCACCCGCCCGCGCGACATCGACGAAAGTCACCACACGCCCGTACGACACCGGCCCGCGCGACACCCGTCCCAACCGGAACCGACGTCCGCGCCCGTCCGGTACGCCGGCCGGCACGACCCACGGGCCGAGCCACCCTCCTCGGCCCCGCCGGGCCGTCCACGCCCCCCGCCCCCGACTGTGCACCGAGAGCGGAGACACCCCATGGCAATCCACCACGACATCTCCCCGCCCCAGATCCTCACCCTCAAGTCCGGTACCTCCTGGACCGACGCGTGGCGGCGATGCCTCGCCGTCGCCCCCGAGGCGTTCCGCGACGACCGGGTGCTCAACCTCTGGAACGCCGCATGGCAGGCGGACGGCCGCGCGCTGCCCGCCACCAGCCCTGTGGACCAGAGCCCCATCGCGGGCCCGCCGCGACTGGACGGCGCCACCGCCCAGCAGGCGGTGCGCGCCGCCCTCGACCAGCACCGCGCCTGGCGCCATGTGCCGCTCGCCGAGCGGGGCGCCCGCGTGGCGGCGACCCTCGACGCACTCACCGAACACCGGGAACTGCTCGCCCTCCTGCTCGTCTGGGAGATCGGCAAGCCCTGGCGGCTCGCCCAGGCGGACGTGGACCGGGCGATCGACGGCGTGCGCTGGTACGTCGACGGCATCGAGCCCATGGTGGCCGGCCGCGCCCCGCTCGAAGGCCCCGTCTCCAACATCGCCAGCTGGAACTACCCGATGAGCGTGCTCGTCCACGCCATGCTGGTGCAGGCACTGGCGGGCAACGCGGTCATCGCCAAGACCCCGACCGACGGCGGTGTCGCCTGCCTCACCCTGGCCTGCGCGCTCGCCGCGCGGGAAGGGATCCCCGTCACCCTCGTCAGCGGCAGCGGAGGCGAGCTGTCCGAGGCGCTGGTGCGGGCGCCCGAGATCGGCTGCGTCTCCTTCGTCGGCGGCCGGGACACCGGCGCCGCCGTGGCCACCGCCGTCGCCGACCTCGGCAAGCGCCACGTGCTCGAACAGGAAGGACTCAACACCTGGGGAATCTGGAACTACACCGACTGGGACGCGCTGGCCGCCGTCGTCCCCAAACTCTTCGACTACGGCAAGCAGCGCTGCACCGCCTATCCGCGCTTCGTCGTCCAGCGCGCCCTGTTCGACGAGTTCCTCGCCGCGTACCTGCCGGCCGTCCGTACCCTGCGGGTCGGTCACCCGCTCGCCGTCGAGCAGCGCGACGACCCGTACCCCACCCTGGACTTCGGCCCCGTCATCAACGCGGCGAAGGCCAAGGAGCTCGACGACCAGGTCGCCGAGGCCATCGACCGGGGAGCCGTCCCGCTGCACCGCGGCAGCCTGTCCGACGCCCGCTTCCTGCCCGGCCAGGACACCTCGGCGTACGTCCAGCCGGTCACGCTCCTCAACCCGCCGCCGTCCTCGCCGCTGCACCACGCGGAGCCCTTCGGACCGGTCGACACCATCGTCCTCGTGGACACCGAGGCCGAACTCCTCGCCGCCATGAACGCCTCCAACGGCGCGCTCGTCGCCACCCTGTCGACGGACGACGAGGCGACGTACGCGCGGCTCGCCCCGCAGATCCGGGCCTTCAAGGTCGGGCAGAGCAAGCCGCGCTCGCGCGGTGACCGGGACGAGCTGTTCGGCGGATTCGGGGCGTCATGGCGCGGCGCGTTCGTGGGCGGCGAGCTGCTCGTGCGCGCGGTGACGCAGGGACCGGCGGGGGAGCGGCTGCCCGGCAACTTCCCGGACTACCACCTCATGCCATGACGGCCTGCCGTCTCCTGCCGTGACCGTGCCGCCCGCTCGTGCGAGGCCTCCCCTCCTGGGACGAGGCCTCGACGTGCCGGGAGGGGGTGAGCGGCGCCCGTGCCGGGGCGCCGCTCACCCGCGGGCCCGATGATCTCCGGCGCCGGAGCGCGCGCACCGTCCGCTCCGGCGCCGGAGCACCAGGCACGCGGCGCGCACGCGGCCGGCCGGCGGAGGTCGAAGGGCAGTCACCTCGCGCACGCTCCCGTAGCCGTCCCGTCACCCGTGGTGAAGGGCCGCGATGCCCCCTCCGCGCTCCCTCGTAGGGCCTCCGACAGCGCGGAAACGCAGGTGAAAGGCACTCCGAAAGCTTGGTATTGTTGTCCATGTCGCCGCGGGGAGCACTCCCGGCCAGGCGGCAGACACCTTGTCCGGGTGGCGGAATGGCAGACGCGCTAGCTTGAGGTGCTAGTGCCCTTTATCGGGCGTGGGGGTTCAAGTCCCCCCTCGGACACTCGCAACAATCATTGACGAAACGCAGATGAGGGCCTCGACCTTACGGTCGCGGCCCTCTTTGCATGTTCGTAGCTGATGGTGATGCCCAGGGCTTCGTAGCGTGGGCCGTTCTTGTCGGCCTCAACGCAACCGCGGTCCCATACGCGGCGAGGGCTGCTCGAGCGTCGTGACGCCGCAGGCGGCGGTCGACACGGTGTCGACCGCCGCCTGGCGGAAGGGATTCAGGTCCAGATGCTCGGGGGGCGACGTGGCGTCAGCCGGTCGCGCTGCCCGCGACCCACTCGCCCCACGGCATGTTCCAGTCGCTGAGGCCGTTGTCGGGGGCCAACGTGGTCTTGTCATCGGAGTTCTTGACGATCACGACGTCACCGACCATCGAGTGGTCGAAGAACCACGCTGCGGGCTGCTTGCCGTCACCACCGCCCCTGACGTCCTTCAGCCCCACGCAGCCGTGGCTGGTGTTGACCTTGCCGAATACCGAGTTGCCACCCCAGTAGTTGCCGTGGATGAACGTGCCCGAGTCGGTCAGGCGCATGGCGTGCGGTACGGCCTTGAGGTCGTACGAGGGCTTGCCGTCCTTCTCCGTGAGGCCGACGGTCGCACCGTTCATATGGACCTGCCTGAACTTCTCGGAGATGACCATCCGACCGTTGTACGTCGGGTGCTCGGGACTGCCGGACGAGATCGGGATGGTCCTGATCGTCTTGCCGTCCCGTACGACGGTCATCTGCTTCGTCTTGGCGTCGACGGTGCTGATCTGGCTCCGGCCGATCTTGAACGTGACCGTCTTCTGGATGCCGTAGCGGTTGAGCTCGACGGTGACGGTGGAGCCGGGCGTCCAGTAGCTCTCGGGGCGGAAGTCCAGACGGTTGTCGTTGAACCAGTGGCCGACGACCTGCTGGCCGCTGCTGGAGCTGACCTGGATCTGCGACTCCACGGCGGCCTTGTCGCTGATCGCCTTGTCGAAGTTGACCGTCACCGGCATGCCCACACCGACGGTCGAGCCGCCCTCGGGGGAGAGGTGCCCGATGAAGTTGTTCGCCGGGGAGACCGTCGTGATCCTGGCGTTCCCGGTGACGGAGCGGCCCTTGGCGTCCGTGGCCTCCGCGGTGACCTGATACTGAGTTGCCCGCGCCAGGCTGCCGTTCGGCTTCCAGGACGTGCCGTCGGCGGACAGGGCGCCCGGAACCTCGGCACCGGTCGCGACGGCGGTCATGGTCACCTTGGTGAGCTTGCCGTTGCTGACGGTGACCTTGACGGAGTCATTGATCCCGACGCCGTAGGGGCCTTGCTTGGGCGTGATCTCTATTCGGGCGTCGGAAGCCTCCTGGGTGGCCACCCGATCCGCCGACGCCTGCGGTTTCGGCTGATTCCCGGCGTCGTTACCGCCGGTAGCAGCGTTGCTGGTACCGCCGAGGGCCGTGAGTGAGAGCACGCCGCCGAGTACACCGACCGTGGCCACCAGCCGGGCGCGCCCTATACCTGCCGTGATCAAACGCTTCTCCCGTGTCACTGTCGTTGAATCCCTGGAGCTGGATGCCGAGGCAGTCCAGGTAGCTATAAAACTCTTTATATGGGTCTATCGGTACCTAAAGGAGTGAACTGTGGTGAATGACACGCGCCGTCGAGCGCGTCGCCGAGGCCCTGCGCGACTGACGGATGGCGCGCGACGAAAAGGGGTGCTGAGCACTTCGGATGCGGCGAGCTCGTCGCGTGCGGCGAGCCTGTCGAAGCTGTTCCGGGCCGGGTAGGGGTAGCGGACGTCCTGCCCGGCCCTCGCGGGCCATGACGTGCAAGCGTCCTCCGGTCAGGTGTGCAGATCATCCTCAGGGCGTCCTCGCGGTGGACGAATCCGCCACTTCATGGCCCGCCGCGCGCTGATTAGCGTCGGTGTCCTGGAGCGGGAGATCGGGCCTGGTCATCGGCCTTGCCCGCGGTTCCGCGATTCCCGAGCTGCCACGAGGAGCACAGAACGTCGTGAGCGAGATCCGCACGCTGCGCAACTACATCGACGGACGGTTCGTCGACGCCGAGGACGGGCGCACGCTTCCGGTCGTCGACCCCACCACCGGCGAGGTGTACGCCAGTTCACCGCTGTCGGGGGCGGCGGACGTGGACGCGGCGATGACGGCCGCGGCGGCGGCCTTCGCCCTGTGGCGCGACTCCACGCCCAGCACCCGGCAGCGCCTTCTGCTGAGGGTCGCCGACGTCGTCGAGGCGCGTGCCGAGGAACTCGTCGAGGCGGAGTGCCGCGACACCGGCAAGCCCCGCGCCGTGACCCGGACCGAGGAGATCGTTCCGATGGTCGACCAGCTGCGCTTCTTCGCGGGCGCGGCGCGGCTGCTGGAGGGCAGGTCGGCGGGGGAGTACGCGGAGGGTCTGACCTCCATCATCCGCCGGGAACCCATCGGGGTGTGCGCGCAGGTCGCGCCGTGGAACTACCCGATGATGACGGCGGTGTGGAAGTTCGCCCCGGCGATCGCCGCCGGCAACACCGTGGTTCTCAAGCCCTCGGACACCACCCCGGCCTCCACGGTGCTGCTCGCCGAGATCGTCGGCGGAGTGCTGGAGGAGCTGGGGCTTCCCGCGGGCGTGCTCAACGTCGTGTGCGGCGACCGCACCACCGGGCAGCTGATGGTCGAGCACCCGGTACCGGCCATGGCCGCCATCACCGGTTCGGTGCGTGCCGGTGTGCAGGTCGCCGAGAGCGCCGCCAAGGACCTCAAGCGCGTCCACCTGGAACTCGGCGGCAAGGCCCCGGTCGTCGTGTTCGACGACGCGGACCTCGCCCAGGCCGTCGAGGGCATCACCACCGCCGGCTTCTTCAACGCCGGACAGGACTGCACGGCCGCGACCCGCGTGCTGGTGCACGAGTCCGTCCACGACGAGTTCGTCGCCGCGCTCGCGAAGGCCGCCGCCGACGTCAGGACCGGTGGCGTCGACGAGGAGGGCGTGCTCTTCGGTCCCCTCAACAACGCCCATCAGCTGGCCCAGGTGAGCGGATTCGTCGACCGGCTTCCCGCGCACGCCACGGTGGAGACGGGCGGCCACCAGGTCGGCGAGCAGGGGTACTTCTACGCGCCGACCGTCGTCTCCGGCCTCAAGCAGGACGACGAGATCGTCCAGAACGAGGTCTTCGGCCCGGTTGTCACCGTGCAGTCCTTCGCCGACGAGGACCAGGCCGTCGAGTGGGCGAACGGCGTCGACTACGCACTCGCCTCCTCCGTGTGGACCAAGGACCACGCCCGCGCGATGCGCATGTCGAAGCGCCTCGACTTCGGCTGCGTGTGGATCAACACCCACATGATCCTGGTCGCCGAGATGCCGCACGGCGGCTTCAAGAAGTCCGGTTACGGCAAGGACCTGTCGGCGTACGGCTTCGAGGACTACACCCGCATCAAGCACGTGATGACGTCGCTGTGACGCGCTGAGCCGTGCGTCGCCCGGCACGGCACGGGGCCGGACACCCGGAGGACAGGGTGCCCGGCCCCACGCCGGACGGACGCGAGCCGCACGGCTCCGTGCCGGACGGCTCCGCCTCGCAGGGCTCCGCGCCCGACGGCTCCGCCTCGCACGGCTCCGACGGCCGCGATCGCCGTCAGCAGGCGCCCTCGTCCTGCCAGGGTCCCCATTCCGAGGCCCCCGGCGCCTCGTTCTGGGTCCACCACTTGGCCTTCCAGTTGTGCTTGTTGTACGAGACCTCGTTGCCGGCCGTGTAGACCGCCGTCGAGCTCCAGGCCGTCTTGCACGCGGTGTTCGGCGGGGTCGGCGTCGGGGTCGGCGTGGGAGTGCCGGTGGGCGGGGTGACGCCCGCGAACTTCACCGAGTACTTGGCGAAGTCCCAGGAGTTCTGCGCCACGCTGGAGCAAGTACCCGATGTGCGCCCGCCGTTGTCGGCGGGGGTGCACTGACGGTCGCGGTTGAGGGACCAGAAGGTGAAGCGGTCCATGTTGTGGCTGGTGACGTAGTCCAGGACCGTCTGGAAGTCCGCCTGCGAGAAGTACTCCCCGGTGTCACTGCGGCCGTTCATGCCGGAGAAGCCCTCATGGGCGTAGGCCGTGGCCTGGTCCCAGCCGAAGGTGGACTGGAGGATCGCGTTGAAGTTGGTGAGCGCGCTGGTCTGCGAGGCGGCGCCGTTGAAGCCGCCGTCGAACGGCATGATGGAGAAGTTGTTCGGCGTGAACCCCTGGGACTTCGCCTCCAGCAGCATCTGCTTGCCGAACCAGCCGGTGCCGTCCGCCGTCCCCGCCGTGGTGACGGAGACGTAGAGGCCCGGGTTGTTCTGCTGGAGGATCTTGGCGGCGCCGATCTCGTTCCTGATGGCCGCCGTGTTCTCGTACTCCGGCTCCTCCAGGTCGAAGTCGATGGCGTGCAGGCCGTACTTGGTGATGACCTGCTGGTACGCCGCCGCGGTGGACGCCGGGTCCGAACAGGCCTGGCCGAGCTTGGTGCCGCCGTATCCGCCGATGGACACGGAGACGTCGCCGCCCTTGGCACGGATGGCGTTGACGACCGACTGCACGGCGGTGTCCGAGGAGACCGCCGCGGTGCCGCCCCAAGTCGGAGAACAGCCACCGCCGTTGGGGGCCAGGATGAACGCCAGCTGGAACGCCTTGAGGCCGGTCGCGTCCATGATGGCGCCCGCGTCCGGCGGGTCGTTGTCCAGTGGCATCAGATACGGGGCGGCGGCGTACCAGCGGTTGCTGAGCGCGGTGGTCGCGCCCGAGGCGTTGCCCGCGACGAGTGCGGTCGTGCCGACGGCGGCCAGGCTCACCGCGGCCGCGGCGCCCAGGCATGCGCGAAGACGTCTCACTGTGCCTCCAGGGGAGTGGGGGAAGGGCCCCAGCTTCCGGGCGCTGTCGCGATCACGTCAATGAGTTGGACTAGACCAAACGCCTCTTTGGACTAGACCATGCAATCTCTTTACCCGGGCGTCCGTGGGCGGGAGTGCGAGCTCGCCGACCGGTGCCGCCTCGTGCGCGGACCGTCGCCCCTGCGCCCTCCCGCTCCGCACGCCGTCGCGCCTCTGGTAGGACAGCGTCCATGGCCATCGAGCGGTACATCGGCATCGACCTCGCCTGGTCCGAGGGCGGCCCCCGGTCCGGGCCCAACGAGACGGGCGTCGCCGTCGTCGACGCCTCGGGCGAGGTGCTCGACTGCGGCTGGACCCGGGGGATCGAGGAGACCGTGGCCTGGCTCGGCGAGGCGGCCGCGGGCGGCCCGGCGCTGGCGTTCGTCGACGCGCCCCTGGTCGTGGACAACCCGTCGGGGCAGCGTCCGTGCGAGCGTGAGGTGGGGCGCCGGTACGGACGCTGGAAGGTGAGCGCGAACAGTACGAATCTGGCCTCGCCCCGCCTCGCCGGTGTGGTGCTGCGAGAACGGCTCCGGGCGGCCGGCTGGGTCTACGACGACGGACGGGGCGGGCCGCCGGGCACCGGGCGGGTCATCTCCGAGTGCTATCCGTACACGACCCTCGTCGGGGCGGCCGAATGGGGATATGCCGAGCAGCGCCCCACGTACAAACGCAGACCCGCGGGGGTGCCCGCGGCCGAGTGGCGGGCGGTGCGCGCCGCCGAGTGCGACCGGCTGATCGGGCGCCTGGCGGGTCTGGCCGTGGCGGATCCGCCGCTGCGGATCTCCTCCCACCCGGTCTCCCGCCGACTGGCGGACGAGCCCTCGCCCTTGGCGTCGGCCGCGTACAAGCACCGTGAGGACCTGGTCGACGCGCTGGTGTGCGCCTGGACGGCGGCCCTGTGGGTGCGCCACGGGCGGGCGCGCTGCCAGGTGCTCGGTGACGAGAGTCCGGCCGCGCCGGGGAAGGCCGCCACGATCATCGCGCCCGCCCGGCCCGAACAGCGCCGGGGGCCGTCGGACGAGGTCCGGTGAGCGTCAGCGCGTCGTGCGGACGCCGTCCAGGGCACGACGCGCTGGTGTGCGCCTGGACGGCGGCCCTGTGGGTGCGCCACGGGCGGGCGCGCTGTCAGGTGCTCGGTGACGAGAGTCCGGCCGCGCCGGGGACGGCCGCCACGATCATCGCGCCCGCCCGGCCCGAACAGTGCCGGGGGTCGTCGGACGAGGTCCGGTGAGCGTCAGCGCGTCGTGCGGACGCCGTCCAGGGCGACCGCCAGCACGCGGTCGCGCTGAGCGTCGTCCAGGAAGTTGGTGGCGGTGATGCCGGCCACCATGCGGAGCAGGTCGTCGAAGCCGATGTCCGTGCGCGCCGCGCCGGCCTCCTGCGCGCGGGTGAAGAGCGGCCCGCCGGCCTGGTACATGGACTCGCGGCAGGCCAGGAAGATCTCCGACTCGTCGTTGAGCGCCTCGCGGATGGCCCGCTTGGTGACCGTGTAGTCCACGAAGCGGCGCAGCCACGAGGCCAGCGCCTCCCACGGTTCCTGCCCGGCGACCTCCTGGGCCACCCGGCACAGGTCGTTCACCTCGTCCGCGTACACGCTCTCGAACAGATGGCGGCGGGTGGGGAAGTTCCGGTACAGCGTGCCGATGCCGACGCCCGCGCGGCGGGCGATGTCCTCCAGCGACGCCTCCGCGCCGTTCTCCGCGAACGCCTGGCGCGCGGCCGCGAGCAACGCGTCGTAGTTGCGCGCGGCGTCCTTGCGGTGCGGGCGCCGGGACGCGACGAGATCGCTGACGGGGAACGGCTGTGCCGTCACGGGTGCCTCCCTGAAGGGACCAGGTTGAAGCGGAGGTGTGCCTCCGGTACAGTGGAGGAGTACCTCCACTTTAGCAGTGCGGGGTGCGTTCGCCTCGGCGGTGTGCGGCCGCACACCGCGCCGGAGCGACAGCATCCCCGTACCGCCGCCCGGTGCCGAGACGTCGGCCACCGGCGCGGGCCCCGCGACGACCGAGTCGTCCGCCGCCCGCACCACCCACACTCCACGTCCTTCAGGGGACCGCTCCGTGTGCTCGTCGGCGTGCTGCGCGCCGCCCCGCGGCGCGCCCCGTCCCCACGATCGCGGCCCGACGACCCCGGCCGCACCTGTTCGCTTGTTCGGAGAGGCTCTTCATGCCCGGAAAATCCACTCGCCTCACCTTCACGGTCCTCGCGACCGGTGCGGGCGTGTTCGCCATGCTGCAGTCGCTGATCGCGCCGGCACTGCCGACCGTCCAGAACGCGATGCACACCTCCCAGTCCACCGTGACCTGGGTGATGACCGCCTATCTGCTGTCCGCCTCGGTCTTCACACCGATCCTCGGCCGGGTCGGCGACCTGGTCGGCAAGAAACGCACCCTCGTGGCCGTCCTCGTCGCCGTGCTCGCCGGCTGTCTGCTGGCCGCGCTCGCGCCGACGATCGGCGTGCTCATCGTCGCCCGCGTGATCCAGGGCATCGGCGGCGCGCTGTTCCCGCTGTCCTTCGGCATCATCCGTGACGAATTCGCCCCGGCGGAGGTGAGCGGCAGCATCAGCAACCTGTCGGCGGTCATCGCCGCGGGAGGCGGTGTCGGCATCGTCGCGGCCGGTCCCATCGTGACCGCGCTCGACTACCGCTGGCTGTTCTGGCTGCCCGTCGCCGTCGTCGCCCTCACCGCGCTGATCGCCCTGCGTTACGTGCCCGAGTCGCCGCGCCGCGCGGAGGGCCGCGTCAACTGGCTGGGCGCCGTCCTGCTGTCCGGCTGGCTGGTGGCCCTGCTGCTGCCGCTGAGCCAGGCGACCCACTGGGGCTGGGGCTCCGGCCGGGTGATCGGACTGTTCGCGGCCGCCGTACTGCTGTTCGCGCTGTGGCTGTTCGTCGAGGCCCGTTCGCAGAGCCCGCTGATCGACCTGCGCATCATGCGGCTGCCCGCGGTGTGGACCACGAACGCCGCCGCACTGCTCTTCGGCGCCGGCATGTACGCGATCTGGTCCTTCCTGCCCGGCTTCGTGCAGACGCCCGGCACCGCCGGGTACGGCTTCGGTACGAGCGTCACCGGCGCCGGACTGCTCATGCTGCCGATGCTGATCGCGATGTTCTGCTCGGGCGTGCTGAGCGGCCGTCTGGAACCCGTCCTGGGCGCGAAGAAGCTGCTCATCGCCGGGGCCGCGCTCGGCGCGGTGGCCTGCGGCTTCCTGACCCTCGAACACGACAAGCAGTGGCATGTCGCCTTCGCGGCGGGCGTCTTCGGCCTCGGGATCGGCCTGGCCTTCGCCTCGATGGCCAATCTGATCGTCGGCAGCGTCCCGCCCGAGCAGACCGGTGCCGCGACCGGGATGAACGCCAACATCCGGACCATCGGCGGATCCATCGGTGCCGCACTGACCGGCGTGCTGGTGACCAGCCGCCTCCAGCCGTCCGGGCTGCCCTACGAGGCCGGATACACCCACGGGTTCGGCCTGCTCGCGCTCTTGTGCCTGGCCGCGGCGCTGGCCGCGCTCCTCGTGCCCGCGCAGCGTGCCCGCCGTCTCGCCGGCGCGCCCCGCGCCTCCGGCGACACGTCGGGCGCCGAGGCGGAGACCGCCCCGGTCGGCGTGCGGAGCTGAGACGGCACCGGCCGGCCTGCCGAGCCGGAGTCCCGGCTCGGCACGCGGAACCGGCAAACGGACCTGGGGCCGGAGCGAAAGCACGCTCCGGCCCCAGGTCCGGCGGACATCTGGTCCGGCGGACATCTGGTCCGGCGGACGTCCGGTCAGGCGGGCGTCAGGACAGGCCGGCCGAGGACAGCCACTCCTTCGCCACGTCCAGCGGGTCCTTGTTGTCGTTCTGCACCTGGCCGTTGAGCTTGACCAGGGTCTCCGTGTCGAGCTTCGCCGAGACGGCGTTGAGAGCGGAGACGCCCTCGGAGGAGAGGCCGCTCTTGTACGCGAGCGGCGTCACGTTCTCGAAGCCGAAGAGGCTCTTCGGGTCCTGGAGCACCACGAACTTGTTCTTGGCGATGCCGGGGTCCGTCGAGAAGATGTCCGCGGCCTGGATGTTGTTGCCCTTGAGCGCCGCCACGGTCAGCGGACCACCCGCGTCGAGGGCCTTGAAGGACTTGAAGTCCAGCCCGTACACGGACTTCAGACCCTTCAACCCCTGCTGCCTGGTCTGGAACTCGGGCGAGCCGCCTATCACGATGTCCTTCGCCACGTCGGCGAGGTCGGCGATCGTCGACTTGTCCGTCAGGCTGTACTTCTTCGCCGTCGCCTCGTTGACCGCGACCGCGTCCTTGTCCTCGGCCGTGGACGGCTTCAGCAGGGTGAGCTTCGAGTCCAGCTTGGCGTTGATCGCCGTCGTGGTCTCGTCGACCGTCTTCGGGGCCGCCTTGGCGTCGAGGTAGGCGAGCAGGGCGCCGTTGTACTCGGGCAGGACCGTGATGGTGCCGTTCTTGATCAGACCGTAGGTGGTCTCGCGGCTACCGATGTTCAGCTTGTAACTGACCTTGATCCCCTTGGACTTGAGAGCCTCGCCGTAGATGTCGGCGAGCAGGATGCTCTCGGGGAAGTTGTTCGAACCGACGACGACCGTGCCGCCCTTGGCGGTGTCACCCTTCAACGGGTCGCTCTTGCCGGAGTCGTCGGAGGAACCGCAGCCCGTCAGTACGGCCGAGGCCGCAACCAGCAGGGAGACAGCGTACGTTGCGGATTTTCTGGTGCTTCTGGCGATGGTCACTTTGGTCATCCAGACTTGGCATGTGGTGGGGCGGTCTTGGCCGGAGCGCGGGGGTGTGGACGGTCCAGACGATCCAATCGAGCCGTCTCGCGGACCGTCAAGACACGAATAGATCACCGAAGGGGACCGAGCGGCTCCGCCCCGTGTGCGCAACGCGGTCAATATGCGTGTGAAACCGGCGCGTTCGCATGTCACTTTTTGGTTGATCATGGCCGCACTCTTGCGGCAGCGGCTAGTGTGGGCCGCGTCGAGGGCCTTGTTCCACTTGTCGGCCTGACCATGCCGTCGCGACCGTTGATCCACACTGCCCTGGCGAACGGGCTTCCACGGGGAACGAAGTCAAGGAGGTTGGGTGCCCGCGCACAGACGAGCCGTCACCCCGGCACAGGCGTCGAAGGCTCCCCGCACAGACAGGACGCCGCCCCTCCTCGACCGCTGGCCCTTCCGCCGGAAGCTCAACGTCCTGGTGATCGTCCCGCTCGCGGTCGTCTCCGCGATGCTCTCCTACGTCGTCTACGGGCAGATCGACCGCGCCCGTTCGGCCGCCGACAGCGCCCAACTCGCCCGCGACAGCGTGCAGGTGACCAAGCTCATCGACGGTGTGCAGACCGAGCACCGCCAGGCTCTCCTCGTCTCCCTGCGCCACGAGGCCGCCCGCACGGGCGACAGCGCGCCCGACACAGCCGCCTATCTCCAGTCGCAGCAGAAGGTCACCGCGCAGATCTCGGCCGTCCGGTCGGCCTACGGGGACCGGCTGCCCGAGGCCGAGGCGCAGGCGCTCAAGGAACTGGAGGGCCTCGACAGCCTCCGCAAGACCGTGGAGCAGGGCCCCATCCCCGCGGACAACATCGACCCCGCGTACGGGTCCGTCATCGAAGGCCTCATCAACGGCCTCGGCCTCGGCCAGTCCGGCAGCGAGTCGTCCTCGTCCGCGGGCAATCTGCTCGACGCGCTGCTGCGCGCCGACACCGCCCACGCCTCCTTCGAGACCAGCGTCTTCGCCGCCCGCACCCGGGATCCCAACGCACTGATCGAGTTCACCGGCGCCGTCGGCGACTACGACCAGTACACCTACCAGGCCGAGCGGTTCACCCGGTTCGCCGACCAGGAACAGAGCAACGACCTCGCCGAGATCGAGCACAGCCCGTACCAGAGCGTGATCACGCAGCACTGGGCCGCCCTCCAGGTCGACCCCAGCGCCCTGGTCGCCGAGAACGCGACCCAGCTGCGCGCCGCACTCGACGACGCCCTGCGCGCCGACCCGACGTACGAGCGCCAGGCGCAGAACCGGCTGAAGGTCGTCCAGGGGCTCATCGACGAGATCGCCGCCGACACCCAGGACGCCTCGAACAGGGCCTGGTGGCAGGTGGCCTGGCTGATCGCCGGCACGCTGTTCGCCTTCGGGGCCTGGCTCCTGTTCTCCGTGCTCGTGCGCCGCTCGGTGGTGCGGACCGTGCGGACCCTCACCGGCGCGGCCCAGCACGTGGCCACCGCCGCCGAGACCGAGCTCGCCCGGGTCGCGGACGACGACGCCGACGACGCGGGACCGCCGCGGCTGGAGGCCGTACCGGTGCCCGTGCGGGACGAGATCGGCGAACTCGCCGAGGCCTTCAACCAGGTTCAGATCACCGCGTCCGCCCTGCTGGAGCGCCAGGTCGTCAGCCGCCGCAACATCGCCGAGATGTTCGGCAACGTCGGCCGCCGCGTCAGCAATCTGACCGCACGTCAACTCGCGCTGATCGACTCGGTGGAGCGCGGCGAGACCGACCCCGAGGTACTCGACCGGCTCTACCGCATCGACCACATCGCCGTACGTCTCCAGCGCAACGCGGACAGCCTCATGCTGCTCGCCGGGATCAGCGAGACGGGCCAGAACACCGACCCGGTGCGGCTCAGCAACATCGTCCGGGCCGCGCTCGGCCAGATCGAGGGCTACCAGCGGGTCACCCCGCACGCGGAGGGCGATGTCACCGTCGTACCCGACATCGTCGGCGACCTCACGCTGATGCTCGCCGAACTGCTGGAGAACGCCGTGATGTTCTCCCCGGCGACCAGCGGCGTCGAGGTGGTCATCCGTCCCCGGCACGGGACCGGCGGCGCCCTCGTCGAGATCATCGACCACGGCCTCGGCATGAGCCCCGAGCGGCTGGTGGAGGAGAACGCGCGCCTCATCCGCCGTGAACGGCTCGACCTGGCACCCACGGAGGTGCTCGGCCTGTTCGTGGTGGGCGGACTGTCGCGCCGCTGGGGCATCGAAGTCGCCCTGTCCCGCACTCCGGGCGGCGGTGTCACGGCCACCGTCGCCGTCCCCGCGTCCCACCTGCTGCTCGCCGGCCCGGCACAGGGCGCGGCGCACATCCTGCCGCCCGCCCGCCGTTCCGGAGCGGGCGAGCCGCGCCCCGCGCGGATGGAGACGCCGTCCGGCTCCTCGGGGCTGCCGCGCAGGATTCCGGCGCGGCCCCGGCCCGGCGAGGCACCCGGTCACGCTCGCCACGCGGAACCGGCCGGCGGCATGGGAGGAGAGGGCGCACTGGCCCACCCCGGGAGCGCCACCGGCACGTCCCGGCCCCGGCCGGGCACCGGTGGCCAGGGAACGGCCGCGCCGGGCGCGGGAGCCGGGCGCCTCGGAACCACCGGCCCGGTCACGGGAGCCGGTATCCCCGGAGCACCTCCGCCGAACGCCCGCGGCAGGGTCCCCGGAGCCCCCGTCCCGAACGCCGGAGCCAGGGCGACCGGAACCGGTCTGCCGCACCGGGGCGCCGAGGCGTCCCGACCCGGCGGCCGGGGTACGGCACCGGGCGCGGACGGCGGATTCGCCGCGCGCCCCGGAACCGGTGCGGACCCCGCGCCGGGGACGGGCTCCCCGTCGCGGCCGGGCCAGGCCGGCCCGCTGCGGCGCCGGGTGCGCGGCGCGACCCTGTCGGCCACCACCGCGTCCAGCCGGCTGCCCAAACGGCCCCCCGTCACCAACCCGCGGCCGCCCGCCTGGCAGCCCTCGGACGCGGAGGCGGCACGGTCCGAGATCGACGAGTTCGAGGCCGCCGTCCTGCGGGCCCACCGCGAGACCGCCGCCCAGGACCTCGGCACGGGCGCCGGGCCGGGGGACCGGCCCGGCGCCCCGAACGACCCCAGCACGGACAACAGCAGACCCTCATTCCCGGAAGGCACGAGCAAGTGACCATGTGGACAGGCGAGCCGCAGCCCCGGACCGCGGAACCGGCGACCGACGTGAAGGCGGCCGCTGCCGACTTCAACTGGCTGCTCAATCGTTTCGCCACGGAGACGGCAGGTGTCGTCGACGTGATCGGCGTCTCCTCCGACGGACTCCTCATCGCGGTGTCCCAACAGCGCGGCCAGGCCGACTCCGAGCGGCTCGCGGCGATCGTCTCCGGCATCACCAGCCTGGCCATGGGCGCGTCGGGCAACTACGGCCTCGGCGCACTGAACAAGGTGATCATCGACCTGGAGGAAGGCCACGTCCTGGTGTCGGCGCTCGGCGCCGGGGCGGTGCTCGGCGTCGTCGCCTCGAAGGAGGCGAAGCTCGGCAACATCGCGTACGAGATGACCCTCTTCGCCAACCGGGCCGGCGCGGTGCTGAGCCCGCAGCTGGTCATGGAACTGAAGAACACGGTGGGCGTCACGCCGGCCGGCTGACGTCCGACGGGGCCTCATGTCGACCGGTGAGGCCCCGAGAGGTGAAGGGGGACGACGCGATGACGGCTGGTGAGCCATCGGCCATCGACGACGCCGGGTGGGAAGCGGAACCGCCCGCGTCGTTCGTCCGGCCGTTCCTGCTGACCGCGGGGCGGATCGCCGGAGGCGACAGTCTCGTACCGCCGATCCCGATCGAGACCCAGGTGGTCGCGACCGATCTGGGGCTGGCGGCACTGGACGCGTTCGCCTTCGAGCAGCACCGCGACATCATCGCGATCTGCCGGGAGCCGCAGTCGCTCGCGGAGATCGCGGCGAAGCTCCGGATGCACCTGAACGTGATCCGGGTCCTCGCCGACGATCTGCGCGCCGACGGCCAACTGGCCTTGTACGCACCGGCCCACTCCAACCGCGATGTCACCGTACTGCGAAGGGTTATCGATGGTCTCCGAGCTGTCCCCGACTCCAGGGGCGCGATCCGTGAGGGCTGACGGCGAGCGGCCCCAGCCGCCCCTGCCCGTGAAGATGGTGATCGCGGGCGGCTTCGGTGTCGGCAAGACCACCACGGTCGGCGCCATATCCGAGATCGAGCCGCTGACCACCGAGGCGTCCATCACCTCGGTCGCCGCGGGGGTCGACGACCTCACCCACACCCCGGAGAAGATGACGACGACCGTCGCCATGGACTTCGGCTGCGTCACCCTGGACCCCACCCTGAAGCTCTACCTCTTCGGGACGCCCGGCCAGGAGCGGTTCGGGTTCATGTGGGACGACCTCGTGGAGGGCGCGCTCGGCGGGCTCGTCATCGTGGACACCCGCCGGCTCGACGACTGCTACGCGGCTGTCGACTACTTCGAGCACCGCGATATCCCCTTCGCGGTGGCCGTCAACGCCTTCGACGGCAAGGTCGAGCACGATCTCGACGACGTGCGGTGGGCCCTCGACGTCGCCGACCACGTGCCCCTCACCGTGTTCGACGCGCGCGAACGCGGGTCCGTGCGCGACGCGCTGCTCGTCGTCCTCGAACACGCGCTGGCCACCGCGGAACAGTGAGGAGGGGACGGGCCGAGACCCGTCCCCTCCGGAACCTGGGGGCGGGGCCGCAGCCCGCCCCCACAGGTGCGCGCTCCGTCCGCCCCTGCCGACGCCTTCGACGTGGCCGAGCGTGGCTTCAGGCCGTACGACGCCTGCGCACGCCGGGGGAGACCGCCACCCGGGCCACCGCCCAGAACAGCACCAGCACGAGCAGGGCGAGGACGGCCGTGAGCGTGGCGCCGCCGACCACCTTCTCGTAGTTGCGCTGGTACAGGCCGTCCACGATGTAGCGGCCGACCCCGCCGAGGCTCACATAGGCCGCGATCGTCGCCGTCGACACGATCTGGATCGCCGCCGAGCGCAGACCGCTGAGGATCAGCGGGAGCGCCGCCGGGACCTCCACCTGGAGCAGGATCTTCCCCTCCGGCATGCCCATGCCGCGGGCGGCGTCGACGGGGGAGGGATCCACGTTGCGGACCGCCTCGTAGGTGGTGATGAGCACCGGCGGGATCGCCAGCACCACGAGCGGGATCATCACCGGCGTGATACCGATGCCGAGCCAGACGAACATCAGCACCAGCAGGCCGAAGGTCGGCAGCGCGCGGGCCGCGGACGACACGAAGGCCAGCGCGTTGCCGCCGCGGCCGGTGTGCCCGGTGACCAGGCCGACCGGCAGACCGATGGCCGTGGCGATGGCGAGGGCCGAGGCCGAGTACTGGACGTGCTCCCAGACGCGCTGGGGGATGCCGTCGTAGCCGTGCCAGTGGGAGCCGTCGCTGAAGAACGACCGGATGAATTCGAGTACGTTCACGAGACGCTCTCCGGGGTGCGGGCGGCGCCCGCGGTCGTGGCCCTGCCGCGGCCCGCCCTGCGCGCGGACGGCGGCTGCCAGGGCGTCAGCACGCGCCGCAGCAGTACCAGCAGGGCATCAACCACGACGGCGAGGACCGCGGTGGTGACCACCGAGTTCACCGCCAGGACCGGCCGGTGGTAGAGCATCGCGGTGGTGAGCAGATTGCCGAGCGCGCCCTGGTTGCCGATCAGCGCGCCGACGCTGACCAGGCTGATGCTGGAGGCGGTCGCCACGCGCAGTCCCGCCGTGATCGCCGGTACGGCGATGGGCAGTTGGACCTGGAAGTACCGGCGTACGAGGCCGATGCCCATCGCCGCCGCGGCCGCGTTCGTCTCCTCGGGGACCGACCGGACGCCGTCGACGACCGACGGGACGAGGATCACCAGGCTGTACAGGGACAGCGGGATCATCACGGTGAGCCGGCTCAGTCCGGTGTAGTCGATGAGCACCACGAAGAAGGCCAGCGACGGGATCGCGTAGAGCACGGTGGTGACCCACAGCACCGGCGCGTAGACCCAGTTGAAGCGGACGCACAGCAGGCCGATCGGCAGGGCCAGCAGCAGACCGACCAGCACCGGGATCAGGGCCTCCTGCATGTGCCAGGAGATCAGGCCGGGATAGCTGTGCTGGAGGTCGCTCGGTATGTCGAAGAAGCCGTTCATCGCGCGGCCTTGACCTGGGACGGGCCCGGCTCGGAGTCCGCGGCCCGCTGCCGGCGCGCCGCACGGATCGCGGCGGCGATGGTCTCCTGCCCGGCGACCCCGAGCACCTGTCCCGCGCCGTCCACCGCGACCGCCCGACCCGTGGGCGACAGCACCGCCCGGTCGAGCGCGACCCGCAGCGAGTCGCGGCCCACCTCGAAGGTCTGCCCGTGCGGCTCCAGCGCCTCGACCTCGCCGCCCCACGCCGTGGGGTCGGCCCAGCCCAGCGGCCTGCCGGCGGCGTCGGTCACCAGCACCTGCGCGGGCGCATCCGCGCGCCCCGCGATCTCCTGCCAGTCGGCGCCCACCGGGAAGACCGCCGTGCGGTCGAGGGTGAGCTCACGGGTGGACAGGAAGGACAGCCCGCGGATGCCCCGGTCGGCGCCGAGGAACTCCTCCACGAACGCGTCGGCGGGCGACGAGAGCAGCTCGTCGGGCGAGGCGAACTGGGCGAGCTTGCCCCCGGTGCGCATCACGGCGACGCGGTCCCCGACGGTGATCGCCTCGTCCATGTCGTGGGTGACGAACACGATGGCCTTGCCGAGTTCCTCCTGGATGCGGAGCAACTCCTCCTGGAGGCCGCGCCGGACGACCGGGTCGACCGCGGAGAACGGCTCGTCCATGAGCAGGATCGGAGGGTCGGAGGCCAGCGCGCGGGCGACGCCGACGCGCTGCTGCTGGCCGCCGGAGAGCTGATAGGGATAGCGGCGGGCCATGCCCGGGTCGAGGCCGACCCGCTCCATGAGTTCGGCCGCCCGGGCGCGGGCGCGCTCCTTGGACCAGCCGAGGAGCCGCGGCACCGTGGCGATGTTGTCGAGGATCGTGCGGTGCTGGAAGAGCCCGGCGTTCTGGATGACGTAACCCATGGACCGGCGCAGCGCGTTGACGGGCCGGCTGCGGATGTCCTCGCCGTTGATCCGGATCGTTCCGCTGCTGGGTTCGACCATACGGTTGATCATGCGCAACGTGGTGGTCTTGCCGCAGCCCGAGGGTCCGACGAGAACGGTGATGGAGTGGTCCGGTATCTGGAGGGAGAGACGGTCGACGGCCACCGTGCCGTCGGCGTACCGCTTGCTGACATCTTCGATGGCTATCAAGAGTCGGAACCCTTCGGGAACGGCTTTGCTCGTACGTGGCGCGATCGTGTGTACGAGGGTGCGTAGTCTAGTCAGTTGATGTTCGATCGCGATTGCCGCAGGTGAAGGATTCGCTGGGCGGGACGGGTTCCGTCACCCGTCGCGCCGGGATCGCGGGGTGAGCTGACACCGGGCACCCCGGAAGGCGGGGTGCTCGCCGAGACGGCGCGCATACGCGTCGAGTCGGGGGTGCCGGGCGAGGGTGTCGGCCAGGACACCGGCCGCGCCGGCCTGGGTGAGCGCGGCCCACACGTCCACGTCCGCGGCGGTCAGCCGACGGCCCAGTACATAAGGATGCGCGGCCAGTCGGCGGTCCAGCGGCTCCAGCGCCGTGCACAGGACGTCCGCCGACGCGGCCGGCGTGACGTCACGGTCGAGGAGCCGGGACAGGGCGTCGATGTCCGCGGCGAGAGCGGCCGGGCGCAGCGTGGTGACGTAGGCGGAGTCGCCCCCGCCCGGGAGGCCCGCGAGATCGCGCAGGATGTCCGGGGTGTGATTGCTGACGACCCGTCCGCTCCAGCGGTCGCACAGCGTGGGGGCGGTCAGCGGTCCCTCGTAGTGGTGCCAGGTGGCCTCATAGGCACGGCGCAGCGCGGTGAACGCCTCAGGTGTTGCGGCGGGATCCGCCAGGACCGTGGTCGCCACCGAGTCCTGCAGGCCGAGCAGACGCAGGGTCACGGACAGCCGCAGCGACCGCGGACAGTCCTGCGACAGGTACAACTCGTAGCGGTGGGGCGCCGGGTAGAAACCCCCGGCGGCCCCCACTCCGATGCGGCTGCGGATGTGCGGCGCACGGGCCGGCACGGACGGTGCCCCGCCCCGGGGACGGAGGCCGGGCAGGGACACGGCCGGGCCCGGATCGCCGGGGAGCGGGCAACACGACGCCGGGGCGCCGGGGTTGGAGGTGCGTGCGTCGGCCGTGCCGCCGCCGCATGTGCTGGAGGTCCCTGAATCCGAAGCGCGCGACGATGTCTTGGGCATGACTCTCCCTGGGAACGACGAGATCCCGGCCCCGCCCATGGGCAGCGGCCGTGGAGGAACGGAGTGACTGCGCTTGCGTACCGGCTCGAGACGGCCGGTCTAGTAGGCGCTGGAGACCCGCAGCAGATCGATGTGCAGGCGTCTCGTCAGGTCGTTCCTGGGCATTCCCACCGGTCCCGCTCCAGGGTCCGCGCTCCTGCGCGACCACGCTTGCCCCACCGCGCCGGCGGGACCCGGTCGTCACCCGGGGCACCCCGTCGCGGTGGAAGGGTTGCCTGTCAGCGGGCCGGGGCCGATCACCGCGTCGCCCGGAGGAACCGGGTGACGAGGCGCTGACAATCGTGACCGTCCCCGCCAGTGTCGGCGGGCTCCCCGAAGCCGTCAAGAAGGCGTGGACCCGGTCTCACCAGGTGGTCATCCTGGCCGCCCGGCGTTGACATCGGTTTCCTGAAGTGCCTAACTTACGCCGCAGATCGGTCATGAGTGTCAGCGACAAGCCCTGGCTCGCTGTCCGGCAACCCTCCTGTCGCGGTGGGGTGCCCCAGGTGAGGACCGGACCGGAAGACCTTCGGTAAGCGCGAGCGCCCACGGGCGGGAACAGCGATGGAGACGGCGATGCACACAGCTTCGAGGAAGGCCGCACGGCGGCCCCGCGGCTGCGTCCTGCTGTGCGCCGACCGCTGCGTCGACCTGCTCCGTGTCAACAGCGCACTGTGTAGCGCCCCGGGCTGTGCCCGCTGTCGAGGCTGACGGCGTTCTGAATCCCTGACGCGCACCGCTGAGCGGTGTGCCCTCTGTCCGCCCAGCCCCCGGTACCGGCGTCCTCCCGCTGTCCGTCGTCCGCAGCCGTCCCACGGCGCCGCGCCGACGCCGCGCCCGCACGCACCCGGGGTGTCCCCCTTTGCTGGAGCACTCATGAGTGAACCCCCCGGCGCCGCCGTGTCTCTCGCCGAGGCACCGCCCGCCCACCACCCGGCGAAACCGCTCACGGCCCAGCGGGTCCTGCCGCTGCGCAGGCCGGGCCGCTGGATCGGCACGGCCGTCGTCCTGGTCCTTCTCGCCCAGATCGTCCACGGCCTGGCCACCAACCCCTTCTACCAGTGGGACCGTTTCCGCTACTGGTTCCTGCGCCCCACGATCCTCGACGGCCTCGTCATCACCCTCGAAGTGGCCGCGCTCAGCGCCGTGCTGGGGCTGCTCGGCGGGGTCCTGCTCGCCCTGGCCAGGCTTTCCGGCAGCCCGGTGCTGCGCGCGGTGAGCTGGCTGTACACGTGGCTGTTCCGCTCCGTGCCCCTGATCGTCGTGCTGATCTTCCTCTACAACTTCAGTGCCCTGTACAAGACGTTGAGCCTCGGCGTCCCGTTCGGCCCGGCCTTCGTCAGCTTCGACGAATCGCGGCTCGCCACCGACATGGCGGTCGCCGTCGTCGGCCTCAGCCTCAACGAGGCCGCGTACGCCTCCGAGGTCGTCCGCGGCGGGATCCTCTCCGTCGACCAGGGCCAGCACGAGGCGTCCGCCGCGCTCGGCCTGCCGAAGAGCTACCAGTTCACCCGCATCGTGCTCCCACAGGCCCTGCGGTCCATCACCCCGAACTACGTCAACCAGCTGATCGGCCTGATCAAGGGCACGTCCCTCGTCTTCTACGTCTCGCTGCTCGACCTGTTCGGCTCGGTGCAGACGATGGGCAGTACCTACCCCGGCGACATCGTGCCGCTGCTGCTGGTCGCCACGGTCTGGTACCTGATCCTCACGAGCGCCGTGTCCGTCGTCCAGTTCTACGTCGAGCGGTACTTCGCCCGGGGCGCCACGCGCACCCTGCCGCCGACCCCCCTGCAGAAGGCGCGCGCCGGCCTCGGCGACCTGCGGGCCCGGCTGCGCGAGGAGGCCGCAGCATGACCACCGCATCGACCCTCGAAGCGAGCCCCGCCGCCCTGGAGGTGCACGACGTGCACAAGTGGTACGGCACCCAACGAGTCCTCGACGGCATCGACCTGACGGTCCGTCCGGGCGAGGTCACCGTGATCCTCGGCCCGTCCGGCTCCGGCAAGTCGACGCTGCTGCGGGTGATCAACCACCTGGAGAAGCCCGAGATCGGCCACGTCAGCGTCAACGGGGAACTGATCGGCGTACGCCGGCACGGCCGACGGCTGAAGGAACTCGGCGAGCGGGCGATCCTGGCCCAGCGCAGCCGGATCGGCTTCGTCTTCCAGAACTTCAACCTGTTCCCCCATCTCACCGTTCTGGACAACGTGGCCGCCGCACCCGTCGCCACGGGGAAGCTGACCCGGCCTGCGGCCCAGGAACTCGCACGCGAACTCCTCGGCCGGGTGGGCCTCGGCGACAAGGCCGGCGCCTACCCGCGCCAGCTGTCCGGCGGCCAGCAGCAGCGCGTGGCGATCGCCCGCGCCCTCGCGCTGCGCCCGGGGATCATCCTGTTCGACGAACCGACCTCGGCACTCGACCCCGAACTCGTCGGCGAGGTCCTGGCCGTCATCAAGGACCTGGCGACCAGCGGCACCACCCTCGTGATCGTCACCCACGAGATCGGCTTCGCCCGAGAGGTCGCCGACCGGGTCGTCTTCGTCGACGGCGGCCGCATCGTCGAACAGGGGCCGCCCGGCCAGGTGCTGGACGCCCCGCGCCACGAGCGGACCCGGGACTTCCTCAGCAAGGTGCTCTGACCCGCCCCCGCACCACTGCCTGCCACCTTCCGGCGTGCCCCACCGTGCCCTCGCACCACCCGGCGTCAGGCCCCCCTCAGACCGTCATGTCACGCCCACCCTCACTCATCGACAAGGACAGCCATGCCTACGCACATCTCCCGACGCAGCCTGATACGCGGGGTCACCGCGGCCACCGCGGTCGTCTCCCTGGCCGCCTCCCTGAGCGCCTGCGGAGGCGACAGCGACGCGGCGACCACGACCGACGCCGCGGGCACGGTGACCGTGGGCCGGCTGTCCAACGGCGCCGCGAAGACAGCCGAGTTGAACGTCACCGAGGTGAAGTCGATCAGCAAGGAGCTGCCCGCGTCGGTCCGCCGCAGCGGCAGGCTGACCATCGGCGTCGGAGCCCTGCCCGACGGCTTCCCCCCGCTCGCCTACATCGGCTCGGACCAGAAGACCCTCACCGGCGCGGAACCCGACTTCGGCCGTCTGGTCGCCGCGGTGCTCGGGCTGGAGCCGGAACTGAAGAACTCCACCTGGGAGAACATGTTCGTCGGCATCGACAGCGGCAAGGTCGACGTCGCGTTCGCCAACATCACCGACACCGAGGAGCGCAAGAAGAAGTACGACTTCGCCTCCTACCGCAAGGACGACGTCGGCTTCGAGGTGCTCAAGTCGAGCAAGTGGAACTTCGGCGGCGACTACCGCAACCTGGCCGGAAAGACCGTCGCCGTCGACAACGGCACCAACCAGGAGAAGATCCTCCTGGAGTGGCAGACCAAGCTCAAGCAGGAGGGCAAGCAGCTCACTGTCAAGCACTTCGCGAGCAAGAACAGCACCTATCTGGCGCTCAACGGCGGGAAGATCGACGCCTACTTCGCGGCCAACCCCGGGGTCGCCTACCACGTGACCCAGACCGCCAAGTCGCCCACCCCGACGCGCAGCGCCGGCACCTTCTCCGGCGCCGGGGCATCGCTCCAGGGCCTGATCGCCGCGACGACGAAGAAGGACAGTGGTCTGGCCGAGCCGATCGCCGACGCCGTCAACCACCTGATCGAGAACGGTCAGTACGCGAAGTGGCTGTCCGCCTGGAACCTCTCGAACGAAGCCGTCACCACCTCCGAGGTCAACCCGCCCGGACTGCCCCTCGACAACTCCTGAGCAGGGGCGCACGTGTTCCGGAACAGACGGCGCGATCCTGGTGTTGAGCACCACGACGACACGATGCCGGCGCGGCCCCGGGCCCGCCGGACCGGAGGGACGGAGGCGACGGAGATGCCAGGGACGTCCCGTCCCCGTACGCCGGTGATCGCCCCGCGCTGCCGCGTGCGCCTCCACTCGCGGCCGCACATCGACCTCCAGCGCGTGGCCGCCGCGCTCTGTCGTCCCTGACCTGTCACCCAGCCGCCGGGCCCGCGCCGCCGCGGGCCCGGTGATCTCGTACGGTCGATCAGGAAGGCACCCCTCCGTGTCCTCAGCGTCTTCGTTGCCCGCTCCCTCCGTCTCCCCTGCCCTCTCCGCACCCGTCGCCGACTCCTCCGCAGGCACGCACGTGCTGCACCTCGCCGTCGCGCTCGACGGCGCGGGCTGGCACCCCGCCGCCTGGCGCGAACCGGTGGCCCGCCCGCGGGACCTGCTCACCGCCTCGTACTGGACCGACCTGGTCACCGAGGCCGAGCGCGGCCTGCTCGACTTCGTGACCATCGAGGACGCCCTCGGGCTTCAGTCCTCGCGCTTCACCGAACCCGACGCGCGCACGGACCAGGTCCGCGGCCGTCTCGACGCCGTACTCATCGCGGCGCGCGTCGCACCCCTGACCAGTCACATAGGACTGGTGCCGACCGTGGTGGCCACACACACGGAGCCGTTCCACATCTCCAAGGCGATCGCGACCCTCGACTATGTGAGCACCGGCCGGGCCGGCTTGCGGGTGCAGGTGTCCGCGCGCAGGAACGAGGCCGCACACTTCGGCCGCCGTGCTTTCCCCGCGTTCCGCTTCGAAGACCTGGAGAGCCCGGCCGTCAGGGAACTGAGCACCGAACTCTTCGACGAGGCCGCCGATCACGTCGAGGTGGTGCGCCGGCTGTGGGACAGCTGGGAGGACGACGCGGAGATCCGCGACGCCGCGACCGGCCGCTTCATCGACCGCGCCAGACTCCACTACATCGACTTCGAGGGCAGGCACTTCAGCGTCAAGGGCCCGTCCATCACGCCCCGCCCACCGCAGGGCCAGCCCCTGGTCAGCGCGCTGGCCCACGAGACCGCGACGGGTGCGCCGTTCCGGCTGCTGGGCCGCTCCGCCGATCTCGGCTACGTCACCCCGCACGACGCCGGACAGGCACGCGCCGTCGTCGCCGCGGTCCGGGCCGAACAGGACGCGGCCGGTCGCGCCGCGCAGCCCCTGCATCTCTTCGGCGACCTGGTGGTGTTCCTGGACGACGACGAGTCCACCGCGGTGGCCCGCCGTGAGCGTCTCGACTCGCTCGCGGGACAGCCGTACACGAGCGACGCCCGCATCTTCACCGGCACCCCCGCTCAACTGGCGGACCTTCTCCAGGAGCTGGGGGAGGCGGGCCTGTCGGGGTTCCGGCTGCGGCCCGCCGTCGCCGGGCACGACCTCCCGGCGATCACCCGGGGCCTGGTCCCCGAACTCCAGCGCCGCGGCGCATTCCGTAAGGAGTACGAGGCCGCCACCCTGCGCGGACTGCTGGGCCTCGCCCGCCCCGCCAACCGCTACGCCGTCACCGCCTGAGCCGGAGGGACCGTACGACCATGAGCAAGCCCCTGAAGCAGATCCATCTGGCCGCCCACTTCCCCGGCGTCAACAACACCACCGTATGGAGCGACCCGGACGCCGGCAGCCACATCGAGTTCAGCTCCTTCGCCCACTTCGCGCGCACCGCCGAACGCGCCAAGTTCGACTTCCTGTTCCTGGCCGAAGGGCTGCGGCTGCGTGAACAGGGCGGCGAGATCTACGACCTGGACGTCGTGGGCCGGCCCGACACCTTCACCGTGCTCAGCGCGCTCGCCGCCGTCACCGAACGCCTCGGCCTCACCGGCACCATCAACTCGACCTTCAACGAGCCCTACGAGGTGGCCCGCCAGTTCGCCAGCCTCGACCACCTCTCCGAGGGGCGGGCCGCCTGGAACGTCGTCACCTCCTGGGACGCGTTCACCGGCGAGAACTTCCGCCGCGGCGGCTTCCTGCCGCAGGAGGAGCGGTACTCCAGGGCGAGGGAGTTCCTGAGCACCGCGCACGAGCTCTTCGACTCCTGGCGCGGTGACGAGATCGTCGCCGACCGGGCGAGCGGCACCTTCCTGCGCGACGCGCGGGCCGGAGCGTTCGTGCACCGGGGACAGCACTTCGACATCGAGGGGCAGTTCAACGTCCCGCGCAGCCCCCAGGGCCGCCCGGTGATCTTCCAGGCCGGGGACTCCGACGAGGGCCGCGAGTTCGCCGCGGCCGACGCCGACGCCATCTTCAGCCGCTACAGCACGCTCCGGGAGGGCCAGGCGTTCTACACGGACGTCAAGAACCGGCTCGCCCGCTACGGCCGCCGCCACGACCAGCTGCTGATCCTGCCCGCCGCCACCTTCGTCCTCGGCGACACCGACGAGGAGGCGCGGGAGAAGGCCCGGGAAGTACGGCGCCTCCAGGTCAGCGGTGCCACCGCGATCAAGCACCTGGAGTTCGTCTGGAACCGGGACCTGTCCGCCTACGACCCGGACGGCCCGCTGCCCGACATCGACCCCGACCTCGGCGAGCACACCGTCGCCCGGGGCCGCGCCCAGGTACGGATGTACCGCGACCCGCTGGCCACCGCCCGCGAATGGCGCGAGAAGGCGGCCGCCAACAACTGGTCGATCCGCGACCTGGTCATCGAGACCGGCAGCCGCCAGTCCTTCGTGGGCACCCCGGCGACCGTCGCCGAGACCATCGACTCCTTCGTCCAGGCCGACGCCGCCGACGGCTTCATCCTCGTCCCGCACATCACGCCGGGCGGCCTCGACGCCTTCGCCGACACCGTCGTCCCGCTGCTCCAGGAACGCGGGGTCTTCCGCACCGAGTACGAGGGCACCACCCTGCGCGACCACCTCGGTCTCGACCACCCCGACGCGGAGGCGCCGGGTCAGCGCGCCGCGTCCTGACACCAGCGGCCCCTTTCCTGACGGGGCACCCCGCCCGAGGGACCGGAGTGCGCGGATCGACTTCCGCGCACTCCGGTCCATTTGTCTGGACCAGCTGCCATGATGCGGGCCAGGCAAGTCCTCACCGAGAAGACGGGGGAGCGACGCATGAACGGATCGGTCCGGGCTGCCCGGGCACTCGCGTGCGCGGGGATACTGGCGCTCAGCGCCTGCGGAGGCGGCGGGGACGGGGGAGAGGACGCCGACGCCGGAGGGACGACGGCGAGCCCCACGGAGCCGGCGGCGAACGACTTCGGCTGTCTCGCGGGCAAGCAGCTCAAGAAGTCCACGACGTTCCAGGACACCGAGGGCAACGAGGTCGACGGCTACGAGACGGGTACCGGCACCACCGGCATCGTCCTGTCCCACCAGTCGAACAACGACGTGTGCTCCTGGATCCCGTCCGCCGACGAACTCGCCGCCGCGGGCTACCGCGTGCTCGCCGTGAACAGCAACTCCTCCGAGGTCCCGGAGATCGAGGGCGCCGCCGCCCGGCTGCGCAAGGACGGAGCACAGAAGGTCGTCCTGATGGGCGCCTCGAAGGGAGGCACCGCCTCACTCGTCGCCGCATCCAGGATCAGACCGGCGGTCGCGGCGGTGGTGTCGCTGTCGGGCCCGGGTCTGTACAGCGACATGGACGCCACCGAGGCCGTGCCGAAGCTGACGATGCCCGTGTATCTGCTCGCGGCCTCGGGCGACGGACGGTTCGCCGACGACGCCCGCACGCTGCACAAGCTGGCGAAGAAGTCGCACGGCGAAAAGCTGGAGATGGTCGCGGGTGCCGCCCACGGCAGCGACATCCTGCAGCAGCAGCCGTCCGTGTGGGACGAGGTGAAGGCCTTCATCAAGAGCCACGGCTGACCCCGTAGCCCAGCCCCATTCGTGCCCTGCCTTGGCCTGTCGGGGTGAACACCACCGGGCAGCGCCCCGAAATCGTACGAACATCGGCCCGTCCCGCAGACGATGATCGCCGGCGGGACGGGCCGGTCTCCGCCCTCGACACTCACGCACCGAGGTGGAGACATGCGCGTCAGGCGCGGACCACGGGCCGGACGCCGGCTGCTCGCCCTGCTGACGAGCGGTCTCCTGCTGGGGCTGGGCGCGCCCTCGCCGGCACATGCCGCGGCGCCCGCCCGGGGCGACACCCCGCCGGCGCACCCCGCCGGCGCACCCTCCCGTGCCGCCACCACACCCGCCGCCGGCGCACCCTCCCGTGTCGCCACCACACCCGCCGCCGGCGCACCCTCCCGTGTCGCCACCACGCGCGCCGGTGCCGCAACCGTGGGCGCCCGCGCCGCCGACGCGACGACGGTCTCGGTCGACAACCTGCGCACCGGCTGGGACCCGGACGAGCCCGGCCTGGCTCCCTCGGAGGTGGCCGCCTCCGACTTCGGCCGGCGGTTCTCCACCGCCGTGGACGGCCAGGTCTACGCCCAGCCGCTGGTGGCCGGGAACACGGTCGTCGCGGCCACCGAGAACGCCAAGGTGTACGGCCTCGACTCGACCACCGGGAAGATCAACTGGACGAAGACGCTGGGCGACCCCTGGCCCGCCTCGGCGATCGGCTGCGGTGACCTGGTGCCCAACTTCGGGGTCACCTCGACGCCCGTGTACGACCCGGCCACCCGCACCGTCTACCTCACCGCGAAGATCAACGACGGCCCCGACACCAGCCACCCCAACTGGTACGTCCACGCGCTGGACGCGTCGACCGGCACCGAACGCAGCGGCTGGCCGGTGAAGGTGCAGGGCGCCCCGGTCAACGACCCCGGCCGCCCCTTCAACGCCTTCACCGCCGCTCAGCGCCCCGGCCTGCTCCTGATGGGCGGCTCCGTCTACGCCGCCTTCGCCTCGCACTGCGACATCGGCCCCTACGTCGGCTATGTGCTGGGCGTCAACACCACCAGCCGCGCCACCACGCTGTGGGCCAGCGAGGACTCGTCCGCCAACGGCATGGCCGGCATCTGGATGAGCGGTGGCGGCCTGGTCTCCGACGGACCCGGACGGATGTTCCTGTCCACCGGGAACGGCATCTCCCCGGCGCCCGGCCCCGGTTCGAACCCCCCGGGCCAGCTCGCCGAATCCGTGGTCCGTCTCGGCGTCAACAGCGACGGCACCATGTCGGCGCAGGACTTCTTCAGCCCCGCCAACGCCCCGACCCTCGACACGAACGACACCGACCTCGGCTCGGGCGCCCCGGTCGCGCTGCCCGGCCCGGCCTTCGGCACCAGCGGTCATCCCCGTCTCCTGGTGGAGATCGGCAAGGACGGCCGGCTCTTCCTCCTCGACCGCGACCACCTCGGCGGGCGCAGCCAGGGCCCCGGAGGCACCGACGCGGTGCTCGGCACCTTCGGCCCGTACGAGGGCGTCTGGGGACATCCGGCCGCCTACGGCGGAGAGGGCGGCCTCGTGTACACGATCGGCAGCAGGGGACCGCTGCGGGCGTTCACCTACGGCGTCAACGGCGCGGGCCTGCCCTCACTGACCAACACCGGCACCAGCTCCGGCACCTTCGGGTACACCTCGGGCTCGCCCGTGGTCACCTCCACCGGCACCACACCGGGATCGGCCCTCGTCTGGGCGGTCTACACGGACGGCTCCAACGGAGCCAACGCCCAGCTCCGCGCGTACGACGCCGTGCCGGTCAAGGGAACGCTGAACCTGCGCTTCTCCGCCCCCATCGGCACCGCGTCCAAGTTCTCCGTGCCCGCCACCGACGGCGGACGCGTCTACGTCGGCACCCGCGACGGCCATGTCATCGCCTTCGGGCGGCCGTCCACCGCCGCGCTCAGCGGCGGCCCCGTCGACCTCGGCAAGGTCGCCGTGGGCGACACCGGGCACGCCACGGCGAAGGTGACCGCCACCCAGGACGTGACCGTCACCGCGGTGAACACACCGGCCGGCAGCCAGTTCTCCGCCGCACCGACCGGGCTGCCGGTGACCCTGCACGCGGGGGACACGTACTCCGTGCCGGTGTCCTTCTCACCGACGACGCCGGGAGCGGACAGCTCCGTGCTGACGTTCGCCACCGACGCCGGGTCGGTCGGCCTCGGCCTGACCGGCTACGGCACCCGGCCCGGTCTCACCGCCTTCCCCTCCGAGCTCGCCTTCGGCACCGTGGCCACCGGAACGGCCAAGACCCTCGGCGTCAGCTTCACCAACACCGGCACGGAGCCCGAGACGATCACCGGCACCGGCCCGCCCGACAGCCCGTTCGGCGCCGAGGGCCTGCCCGCCGACGGCACCGTCGTACAACCCCAGCAGTCCGTCACGGTCCAGGTGACGTACGCCCCGACGGCCACCGGCGACGACACGGGAAGCCTCACCGTCACCGGCCCGAACGGCACCGCGAACGTCCTTCTCACCGGCAGCGCCGAGACCGGACAGGCACATCTGACGGTCACTCCGACATCCACCGACTTCGGCAGTGTCGCGGTCGGCAAGTCGGTCACCAAGACCTTCGACATCAGCAACACCGGCAACATCCCCCTCACCATCACCAAGGCGGCGCCGCCCGCGGCACCGTTCCAGGTGACGAATCCGCTCAGCGAAGGCCAGGTGATCGGCCCGGAGGACGTGATCCACCAGTCCGTCACCTTCTCCCCGACCGCGGTCGGGGCGGCCTCCGGCACCTACCAGATCACCTCCGACGACGGGCGCGGACCGCAGAACGAGACGGTCAAGGGCACGGGCACCGCGCCCGGCCGGGTCACCGTGCCGGCACCCGGCGCGGGCGGCTGGCGGCTCAACGGCTCCGCCCGCCTGTCGGGCAACGACCTGCAACTCACCCAGACCGGCGCGCACCAGGCGGGCTCGGGGGTCTTCCCCGTCCCGGTGGCCACCGACGGACTCAAGGCGGCGTTCACCACCGTCATCGGCGGCGGCAGCGGCGCCGACGGCCTCACCTTCGGCCTGCTCGATCCCGCCAAGGCCACCCCCACCGCCCTGGGCACCGACGGCGGCGGCCTCGGCTGGGCGGGCAAGCCGGGCGTGGCCATCACCTTCGACACCTTCCGCAACCCGGGCGACCCGTCCGCGAACTTCGTCGGCATCACCGCCGCCACCAGCGGCGGCACCTTCACCTACGCGGCGACCGCCACGAACGTGCCCGACCTGCGCTCGGGTCCGCACGCCGTCTCCGTCTCCGTCGCCGGGAAGACCCTCACCGTCTCCGTGGACGGCGTCCGGCTGCTCACGACGACGGTCGCCTCGCTGCCCCCGACAGCCCTGCTGGCCTTCACCGGCGCCAACGGCGGGAAGACCGACATCCACACCGTCCGGGACGCGGTGATCACCGCCACCTCCTACGCGGTACCGCCGCCCGGGCCCAACGGCTGGACCCTGAACGGCTCCGCCGCCTTGTCCGGCACCGACCTCGTGCTCACGAAGACCGCGCAGAACACCACGGGGTCCGGGATCCAGGGCACCGCCGTACCGTCGGCGCGGCTGAAGGCGAGCTTCACCGCGACCATCGGCGGCGGCACCGGCGCGGACGGCCTGGCCTTCATGCTGCTCGACGCGTCCAAGGCGAAGCCCACCGCGCTGGGCGGGGGCGGGGGCGGCCTGGGCTACGCGGGACTGCCGGGCATCGCGGTCACCCTGGACACCTTCCGCAACACCGGCGACCCGTCGGCCAACTTCGTGGGCGTGGCCACCGGCGGGACGGGCGCGCCCTTCACATACGCCGCCACCTCGACCGCCGTGCCCGATCTGCGGTCCGGCCGGCACGTCGTCGACGTGAGCGTCACGACCGCCGGGCACCTGCTGGTGAGCGTGGACGGCACACAGGTCATCGACACCGCGGTGAAGCTGCCGCAGAACGTGCTGACCGGGTTCGGCGGCGCCAACGGCGGCCGCACGGACAACCACACGGTCAACGGAGTCAAGATCACCTACTGAGGTCCCGGCCGGGACACCCACCGAGGCCCGTGCGGCACGTGCGACAGGTCCCGAGGCCGCGACAGAGCGAGGAGAGCATCATGCGTCGACCGGTCACCCCCCTGCTGGCCGCGGTGGCGTTCGCGTCCTGCTTCGGCCTGCCCTACCCCGCGATGGCGGCGCCCGAGCCGCCCCGGCTGACCGTCATGGTCGCCGAGACCGACACGATGGGGCGCGTGCTCACGGACCCGAACGGCCGTACGCTCTACCGCTTCGAGCCGGAGGGCTCCGGAACCGTCACCTGCGTGGGCCCCTGCACGGACACCCGCAAGCCGCTGCTCAGTCCGCCCGGCGCCGAACTGCGCCTGCCGCCCGGCATCGCCGGCACGCTGGGCACCGTCCCCCGGCCCGACGGAGGGAACCAGGTGACGTACGACGGCTTCCCGCTGTACTGGTACACCGACGACGTCCAGCCGGCCGACACCAACGGGGTCGACCTGTTCTGGCACGTCATCAACCCTCGGAACGCGCCGGTACCGGCCGGGAAGCGGAGCTGACCGACAGCGCGAGCACCCTGGCGGCGGGCCGGTCCGCGCCGGCGTTCCGGTCCTCGCGGCCCGCTCCGGCGCCGCGGTCCGCCGCCGCGGCCGTCCGGCCGCCCCGGCGCCACAGCCACACGACGTCCCGGCCGAACGACCACACGAGCAGCGCCAGGGCCAGCAGCACCGCCGCCGCGGCCGCCGCGCGCGGCAGGACCCCGGCGCCCGCGACGAGCAGCACGATCCCCTGCATCGCGGCGACCGTCTTGCGCGCCATGCTCGGCGGCAGCGCGGCGTTCAGCCAGGGCAGCACCCGGGCCGCCGCCACGAACGCGTAGCGCATCGTGCCGATCAGCAGCACCCACGGGCCGAGCGACATCGCGACGTACACGCTCAGCACCAGGATCAGGAACGCGTCGACCTCCATGTCGAAGCGGGCACCGAGGGCGGAGGACGTACCGGTGCGCCGGGCCACCTTGCCGTCGACGCCGTCGAGGATCAGTGCGACCGCCGTCAGACCGACCAGCAGGCTGACCGGGGGAGAGCTCTGGAACGAGTCGGCGACCAGCGCGGTGACCCCGCCCACCAGGATCGCGCGGCCCAGCGTCACCCGGTTGGCCGGACCGAAGGAGCGGGGTTGTGAACGGCGCAGGGCCCGGGTCAGCACCGCCCAGGTGGCGATCGCGAAGGCCAGACCGGTGAGCCAGCCCGCGGGCCCCATACCGATCGCCGTGCCCAGCAGAGCCAGCAGCACGAGCTGCACACCGGCTCCCACGATGGTCTCCTGCTGGGGAAGCCTCGCGTCGTACGTGTTGTTCAGGGCCACCGCACATCCTCCGGCCGTATGACAGAGTCGATCAACGCCGCGTACAGTGCGCGGCTTGTCACCGCTCCGTACGTGAAGATCTGCTGAATCGTTCAGGGGGACGCTCATGGAACTCACAGCCCGGGCCTTCTGGCTCGGCTCTCCCGGACACGGCGAGATCCGCGAAGTCACCGTGCCCGCGCCCCGCGAGGGGCAGGTGCGGGTGCGCGCGCTCTACTCCGGGGTGAGCCGGGGCACCGAGACCCTCGTCTTCCGCGGCGGCGTTCCGGAAAGCCAGCATGCTTCGATGCGTGCACCGTTCCAGGAGGGGAATTTCCCCGCGCCGGTCAAGTACGGCTATCTGAGCGTCGGCCAGGTGGAGGAAGGACCCGAGTCGCTGCTCGGCCGGACCGTCTTCTGCCTGTATCCGCACCAGACGCACTACGTGGTCCCGGTCGAGGCGGTGACCGTTGTGCCGGACACCGTGCCCGCCCCGCGCGCCGTGCTCGCCGGGACCGTGGAGACCGCGGTGAACGCGCTGTGGGACGCGGCCCCGCTGGTCGGCGACCGGATCGCCGTGGTGGGCGGCGGCATGGTCGGCTGTTCCGTCGCCGCGCTGCTCGCCCGCTTCCCCGGCGTACGGGTGCAGCTCGTCGACGCCGACCCGTCGCGGGCGGACATCGCCCGGGCGCTCGGTGTCGACTTCGCGCTGCCCGGGGACGCCGCCGGCGAGTGCGACCTCGTCGTGCACGCCAGCGCCACCGAGGCCGGGCTCACCCGGTCCCTGGAACTCCTCACCGACGAGGGGACCGTGCTCGAACTGAGCTGGTACGGCGACCGGCGCGTCAGCCTGCCGCTCGGCGAGGCCTTCCACTCGCGCCGCCTGGTCGTCCGCAGCAGCCAGGTCGGCTCCGTCTCCCCGGCCCGCCGCTCCGGCAGGACGTACGCCGACCGGCTCGCGCTCGCCCTGGAACTGCTCGCCGAGCCGGCGTTCGACGCGCTCGTCACCGGCGAGTGCGCCTTCGGTGAACTGCCCGACGTCATGGCGAAGCTCGCCGCCGGATCCATACCCGGCCTGTGCCACCGGGTGGTCTACGACGACGTTTGAGCCCGCGGCAAGCTGCCTGACCTCCGAGGACTCCGAAGAAAGGGGAACGGGCGGCTGAACAAGGAGAACCAGGCAGCCGTACTACACGACGTGCCCCGGCAGGGGATCAGACGCACCGCACCTGGAGGGTCGTCCGTTGTTCAGCATCACCGTCCGCGATCACCTGATGATCGCCCACAGCTTCCGTGGCGAGGTCTTCGGCCCCGCGCAGCGCCTGCACGGGGCGACGTTCCTGGTGGACGCCACCTTCCGTCGCGCCGAGCTGGACGACGACAACATCGTCGTCGACATCGGACTGGCCACGCAGGAACTCGGCGCCGTCGTGAGCGAACTGAACTACCGCAACCTCGACAACGAAGCCGACTTCAAGGACACCAACACCTCGACGGAGTTCCTGGCCAAGGTCATCGCCGACCGGCTCGCCGACCGCGTGCACGCCGGCGCCCTGGGCGAGGGCGCCCACGGCCTGTCCGGCATCACCGTCACCCTGCACGAGTCGCACATCGCCTGGGCGAGTTACGAGCGTGCGCTGTGACCGACACGACCCTCGACCAGGCGATCCCGAACCGGGGCCTGGCGTCCGGGCCCAGGGACCAGATGTCCCTGAACTACCGGCCCGTGCGGCACACGGCACTCAAGAACGCCGAGATCATCCCCATGTCCCTGCGCTCCGTGCACTTCGTCATGCCGGGCGGCGTCGACGACCCGGCCGCGCCCAGCGGCGGCAACGCCTACGACCGCCGGCTCTGCCTGGACCTGCCCGGCTTCGGCTGGCAGGTGCACCGGCACGCCGTCCCGGGCGACTGGCCCCGGCCCCAGGCAGCCGCCCGCACCGAACTCGCTCGGACACTGGCCGAGTTCCCGGACGGCACCGTCGTCCTGCTGGACGGCCTGGTCGCCTGCGGTGTCCCGGAGATCGTCGTGCCCGAGGCCGAACGGCTGCGCCTCGCGGTGCTGGTGCACCTGCCGCTCGGCGACGAGACCGGGCTGCCGCCCGCGGTCGCCGCCGAGCTCGACGCCCTCGAACGAGCGACGCTGCGGGCCGTACCGGCCGTCGTCGCCACCAGCGACTGGGCCGTACGCCGCCTCGTCTCCCACCACGGCCTCGCCCCGGACCGCGTCCATGTCGCGGCGCCCGGCGCCGACATCGCGCCGCTCGCCCCCGGCACCGACGGCGTCTCCCGCCTGCTGTGCGTCGCGGCCGTCACCCCGCGCAAGGGACAGCACCGGCTGATCGAGGCCCTCGCGACCGTCACCGACCTGCCCTGGAGCTGCGTCTGCGTCGGCGGACTCACCCAGGACCCGGCGTACGTCGCCCGACTGCGCGCCCTGATCGAGAGGCACGGCCTCGGCGACCGTCTGCACCTCGCGGGACCACAGGCCGGCGCGGAACTCGACGCGAGCTACGCCGCCGCCGACCTGATGGTCCTCACCTCCTACGCGGAGACCTACGGCATGGCCGTCACCGAGGCGCTCGCCCGCGGGATCCCCGTACTGGCGACCGACGTCGGCGGCCTTCCCGAAGCGGTCGGACGCGCACCCGACGGAGGGGTGCCCGGAATCCTCGTACCGCCGGAGGACCCGGCGGCGCTCGCCGTGGAACTGCGCGGCTGGTTCGGCGAGGCCGACGTGCGCCGCCGCCTGAAGGCCGCCGCCCGCAGCCGGCGCGCCGCGCTCGACGGCTGGGCCGCCACGGCCCGCAGTCTCGCCGGCGTGCTGTCCCGGCTGCCCAGGGAACCCCGGAGGGCGGCATGAGCACGGCGATGACCCCCGCGGGGGTTCCCGAACCGGGCACGGCCGTGCCCGGGGTGCCGGAGACGACGGGGAGGACCGCTGTGCCCGGTCAGCGTGCGCGTACGGCCGACGCCGACGACGTGACTCGATACGCACCGCAGTGGCTCCGGTTGCGGGAGGGGGCCGACGCCTCGGCGCGGGCGCACGACCTGCTCGACCCGCTGCGCATCCGGCTCGCGAACCGGCCGGGGCGCGGCGACCTGGTGGTGCACGACCTCGGCTGCGGCACCGGCTCCATGGGCCGCTGGCTCGCGCCCCGGATCGACGGCGCCCAGCACTGGGTGCTGCACGACCGCGACCCGTACCTGCTGCACTTCGCCACCGCCGGAGCGCCCCGCGCGGCGGCCGACGGCAGCCATGTCTCGGTCACCACGCAGCGCGGCGACATCGGCCGGCTCACCGCGGACGTGCTCGAAGGGGCCTCGCTGGTGACGGCCTCCGCCCTGCTGGACGTGCTGACCGCCGAGGAGATCGACCGGCTCGCCGCGGCCTGCGCCGGAGCCGGCGTCCCGGCCCTGCTGACGCTGTCCGTCGTCGGACGGGTCGAACTCACGCCCGCCGACCCGCTCGACGCCGAGATCGCCGAGGCGTTCAACGCCCACCAGCGCCGTGGCGGACTGACCGGCCCGGACGCCGTCACGACGGCCTGCGAAGCCTTCGGACGGTACGGCGCGACGGTACGGGTGCACCCGAGCCCCTGGCGGCTCGGCCCCGACGACGCCGAGCTCGCCCAGGAGTGGCTGCGCGGCTGGGTCGGCGCGGCCGTCGAGCAGCGTCCCGAGCTGGCGGCCCGGGCGGAGTCCTATCTGACGTCTCGCCTGGAAGCCTGTGCGGCGGGAGAGATGAGGGTGGTGGTCCACCACAGCGACCTCCTGGCGCTGCCGGGCGGTGCGCGGTGAGCGCCGGACTGGAGTCGGTGGGGATCGAGGCGATAGCCGACCGGACCCGCGTCAAGGAGGCCCGCGCGGACCTGATCCGCGCCCGTCGCGAGGCGCTCGGTGAGCACACCGGGGCCGATGTCGTCCCGATCCGTGCCGGAGTCGACGTCGCGGCGGGCGGTGCGGCCGACGACGCAGCGGGCGACGGCGGACGCGGGGCCGTCCGGCGGCCCGGAGTCCCGGCCGCCGTCCGCGCCCGCCTCGGCTCCCCCTGGATACGCACGCACCTCGGCACGGCGGCCGGAGTCGTCATCCTCGCCGTGCTGCTCTGGCGGCTCGGGACCGGCGTCTTCCTGGACGGACTGCGGCGGATCGACGCGACGACGCTGCTCGTCGCGCTCGGAATAGGCCTGCTCACCACGGTGTTGAGCGCCTGGCGCTGGTCCGTGGTGGCACGCGCGCTGCGCATCCGGCTGCCGCTGGGCGCGGCCGTCGCCGACTACTACCGCGCCCTGTTCCTGAACGCGGCGCTGCCCGGCGGAGTCCTCGGCGACGTGCACCGCGCCGTACGGCACGGGCAGAGCGCCGGGGACATCGGCCGCGGCGTGCGGGCGGTCGTCCTCGAACGGACCGCCGGACAGCTGGTACTGGTGGCCGTGGGAGCCGCGGTGCTGGCCACGCAGCCGTCACCCGTCCTGACGCAGACCCGACGGCTGGCACTGCTCCTGGCGATCGTCTCCGTGTGCGGTGCGGTGACCGTCGGCATCGTGCGCAGGCGCCGGGCGGCCGGTCGCACCGAGCGGTTCCGGGCCGCCCGCGCGGCCCTGACGGAGGCGCGGGGCGCCCTGCTCGCCCGGGGAAGCTGGCCCGGCGTACTACTCTCGTCCCTCGCCGTCCTCGCCGGGCACGTGGCCCTGTTCGTGGTGGCCGCCCGGGTCGCCGGATCCGGGGCGTCCACCGTCCGGCTGGTGCCGCTGGCGCTGCTGGCCCTGCTCGCCATGGGACTGCCGCTGAACGTCGGCGGCTGGGGTCCCAGGGAAGGCGTGACCGCGTGGGCGTTCGGCGCCGCCGGGCTCGGCGCGAGCATGGGCCTGACCGTCGCCGTGGTCTACGGGGTGCTCAGCTTCGCGGCGAGCCTGCCGGGCCTCGTCGTCCTGGTCGTCCGGTGGGCCGCCGCCCTCCGGCGCCCCCGGGAGGAGAGCGCAGGAGGGCGCGACCGATGCCGACGATCAACCACCGCTCAGGGCCCGTCGACCGCCGAGGTCCCGTCCGCCGGAGCCTGTTCGCCGAAGGACGCCGTCGGCGAGGTCAGCAGCGAGAAATACGCTCCGAACGCGTCGGTCAGCGCGGCCAGTATTTCCTTCCCCTTCTCGGCGGAAGCCAGCGAAGGCCGGCCGATGACACCGGAATCGGTATAGGCGGACATCCCGAGGGTGAGCAGATGCCGCCGGTCGTCCGCGAGGAAATCCGAGGATTCGTAACCGTCCCCCACGCATTCCGGATGGGCGTGCAGCAGAATGGAGGTCTCGATTTCTCCCGCGTGCATGTCGCTGAGCAACGAGGTCTGCACACCGGCCCGTTCACGGGCGGCCTCCCAGTCCTCCACGGCCGGGAAAAGGGCCATGCGGGTACCGGTGCCGGCGGATTCCTGGACGACATTGCCGAGGACGTAGTTCCCGCCGTGTCCATTGACCAGTACCAGGGTGTCGACGCCCGAACGGCGCAGCGAGTCGGCGATGTCCCGGACCATCGCGTGCAGGGTGACCGCGGAGATGCTGACGGTCCCCGGCCAGGCGGAGTGCTCGTGCGAGCAGGAGATCGTCACCGGAGGAAGGAGATGGACCGGAAAGGCGGCGGCAATCTCCCGCGCCACGGCGCACGCGACGAGGGTGTCGGTGGCCAACGGCAGGAACCGGCCGTGCTGTTCGAAGCTGCCGACGGGAAGAACGGCGACCTGACGGGTGACACCGGCCCCCCGTTCCTTCACGTCCTGGGTGGTGTCCAGCGGCAACAGACCGGATACCGTCGAGCGCGTTCCCGAACCACTCATATTTCCACGGCCCTTTCGACTCTGCTTAGGAACCAGATCATGACAGACAACTTTGGCGTACTCGACGGGAATGCCCCTCTCTCAGGTGTCGAACGAGCCGTGATCGCCCCGTTGCCCACCAAGTACGGCGATTTCCATGCCGTCGGCTACTTCGACCACGACCGCGGTGAAGAACAAGTCGCCCTCGTGTACGGGGACTTGGCCTCCTTGAAGAAAGGGGACGTGCTGACGCGGCTCCACTCGGAGTGCCTGACCGGAGACGCCTTCGGGTCCACCCACTGCGAGTGCGGCCCTCAACTCGGCGCCGCGCTGCGCGCGATCGTCGCCGAGGGCCGCGGCGTCCTCGTCTATCTGCGCGGCCACGAGGGGCGCGGGATAGGCCTGATCGGCAAACTCCGTGCGATGAAGCTCCAGGCCGAGGGGCTGGACACCGTCGAGGCGAACCTCGCCCTCGGCTTCCCCGTGGACGCCCGCGACTACCGGGTGGCGGCGGACATCCTGCACGACCTAGGCGTGCGCTCGGTGCGCCTGCTGTCGAACAACCCCCGCAAGCGGGAGGCCCTGGTGCGGCACGGCATCAAGGTCGCCGAGCAGGTCCCCCTGCTGATCCCGCCGTGCGAGGAGAACCTCGCCTATCTGCTGACCAAGCGGGAGCGCCTCGACCACTACCTGCCCCACCTGGACGGGGACGGCTGGGCGGACGCGATCTTTTGCGGATCGGCGAAGACGGTTATCACTGAGGAATGACCGAACACGCCGAGGACGACGTCGACGAGGCGGGCCCGCTGTATCTGTCCCGTGCGCGGGTGACCCGACTGCTGGACCCCGGCGCGGCGATCGCCTCGCAGCGGGCTGCCTTCACCGCGCTCGGTGACGGCACCGCGGAGCTGCCCGGCAAGATCATGCACCCCAGCCGCTTCGACGACAGCGTCGTCTTCGCGTATCTGGCGCGACTGTCCGCCGACACGGGGGCGGTCGCCAAGATCGGCAGCGTCAACCCGGGCAACGCGGCGGCCGGACGGCCCACCGTGCACGCGGTGATCACCGTGCTCGACCCGGTCACAGGTCAGCTCGTCGCCGTCATGGACGGCACCGCGGTGACGACGCTGCGCACCGCCGCGGCCTCCGCCGTCGCCTTCGACGTGCTCGCCCACCGCGACGCCACGGAGCTCGGGATCCTCGGCTCGGGCACCCAGGCCCTCGCCCACGCCCGGGCCGTCGCGCAGGTGCGGGACCTGCGGTCCGTACGGCTGTGGAGTCCGCACCCGGGCCGCCGGGAGGCCGCCGCCCGGCGCCTCGCGGCCGAGCTGGGCATCCTCGTCGAGGCCGTCGACTCGGCCGAGGAGGCCGTGGCGGGGCCGCCGATGGTGGCGGCCTGCACCCTCAGCGCCACGCCGGTCGTGCGGGGGGCACGGCTGGCGGCCGGCTGCACGGTCGTCAGCGTCGGGTCCTTCGAACCCACCCGCAGCGAGGTCGACGCGGACGTGCTGCGACGGGCCGCCGCGGTCGTCGTCGACGATCCCGGCACCGCGGCGGAACACGCCGGGCCGGTGGTCGGGGCGCTGCGGGAGGGGTGGCTCGACCGCGAGGACCTGATCCCGCTCGGCGCCGTCCTCACCGGCCGGCGGACGGCACGCACCCGGCGCGACGACATCCTCTTCTACAACAGCGTCGGACTCGGCGTCCAGGACGCCGCGGCGGCCTGGGCCGTGATCGAGGCGGCCCGGGCCCACGGGGCACGGCCGTGAACCGGACCGCGCGCGTGGTCGTCGTCGGGGGCGGCGTGATCGGCACGAGCATCGCCTACCACCTGGCCCGCGCCGGGGTGCCGGACGTGGTGCTCGTGGAGCGCGACGAACTCGCCTCCGGGTCGACCTCGCGCGCGGCCGGCGGGGTGCGGGCGCAGTTCTCCGACGAGCTCAACATCCAGCTCGGCGCCCGCAGTCTGGAGGCGTTCGCCCGCTTCGCCGAGGAACCGGGCCACGACATCGGACTGCACCGCGTCGGCTATCTGTTCCTGCTCTCCGCGCCCGATGAGGTGGAGGCGTTCCGGGCCGGGGTGCGGCTGCAGAACGCGCTCGGCGTGCCCAGCAGGATGATCGACCCGGCGGAGGCGCGCCGACTGTCCCCGCTGATCAGTACCGAGGGGCTGCTGGCCGCGGCCTTCTCGCCGGACGACGGGCACTGCACACCCGAGGCGGTGGTCCAGGGGTACGCGGCCGGGGCCCGCCGCCACGGCGCGACCCTGCTGCGGCACTGCGAGGTCACCGGCATCGAGACGCACGGCGACAGCGTCACCGCCGTGGTCACCGACCTCGGACGGATCGCCACCGACACGGTGGTGTGCGCCGCGGGCGCCTGGTCACGGGGCATCGGCGCGATGGCCGGCGTGGATCTCCCGGTCGAACCGCTGCGCCGTCAGATCGCCGTCACCGAACCCGTCCCCGGCCTGCCTCCCGGCCTGCCCATGACCATCGACTTCACCAGCAGTCTCTACTTCCACGCGGAGGGCCCCGGCCTCCTCCTCGGCATGTCCGACCCGGACGAGACGCCCGGCTTCTCGACCCGGACGCACGACCGCTGGATCCCCCGCCTGTACGAGGCCATGCGGCACCGGGCTCCGGCCCTGCTCGACCTGCGCAGGACGGGCGGCTGGGCGGGCCTGTACGAGGTCACGCCGGACCACAACGCCCTGATCGGCGAGGCACGTTCCCTCTCCCGCTTCCTGTACGCGACCGGGTTCTCGGGTCACGGCTTCCTTCAGGGGCCCGCCGTCGGCGAGGTCGTCCGCGACCTGTACCTGGGCCGTGCCCCCTTCGTCGACGTCGGTCCGCTGAGCGCCGACCGATTCGCCGCGGACGCCCCGCGCCACGAGGTCAACGTCGTCTGACCGTGCCGCCACAAGGGACGCTCGGCATGGCCGTGCGGACCATGTGTCAGTCCAGGACCGCCTCGTGCACGAGCCGCTTCAGCTCGGGGAACACCGGGTTCGAGCCCGCCGGGCGGACCTGGCTCAGGAACTGCACGGTCAGGTCGCGGCGCGGGTCCACCCAGAACGTCGTGGTGGCCACCCCGCTCCAGCCGAACGCGCCCTCGGAGGACGGGGACCGGGTGATCCCGGGGTCCACCACGACCGAGACGCCGAGCCCGAACCCGAGGCCCGCGTTGCCGGGTTCCTGATGGACCGGGGTGCCGAAGGCGCGTCGGTCGGCGTTGCCCGGCAGGTGGTTGGAGACCATCAGGTCCACGGTCCCGGGGGCGAGCAGCCGTACTCCGTCGAGTTCGCCGCGGCGGCGCAGCATCTCCATGAAGCGGTGGTAGTCGTGCGCCGTGGCGACCAGGCCGCCGCTGCCGGACAGGAAGCGGGGCCGGCCGCGCAGCGGGAGGCCGGGGACCGGTGTGATCCCTCCGTCGCCGTCCTCCCCGTAGAGCTGGGCGAGCCGGCCGGACTGCTCGTCCGTGACCTGGAAGCCCGTGTCCGTCATCCCGAGCGGGCGGAAGATCCGTTCGGCGAGGTAGGTGTCGAGGCCGACACCGGACACCACCTCGACGACGCGGCCGACGACATTGGTGGCCACCGAGTAGTTCCACCGGGTGCCCGGCTCGAACTGGAGCGGCAGCCCGGCGTACACCTCGACGGTCTCGGCCAGGTCCGCGCCGGGCGGCACCGAGGGGGTCAGTCCGGCGTCCCGGTAGAGCGCGTCGACGGGGTGGGCGTGGTAGAAGCCGAAGGTCAGTCCGGCGGTGTGGGTCAGCAGATGGCGCAGCAGCACGGGTTGTCGTGCGGGGCGGGTCCGGGTGCCGGGCCCGGACCCGTCGACGTGCACCCGCATGTCGGCGAAGGACGGGACGAAGTCCGCCACCGGGTCGTCGAGACGGAGACGCCCTTCGTCCAGGAGCATCAGCGCGGCCACCGTCGTGACCGGCTTGGTCATGGAGTAGATCCGCCACAGGGTGTCGTCCTCCACCGCAAGCCCTGCCTCACGGTCGCGCAGGCCGTACGTGGCGAGGTGGGCGACGCGGCCGTGCCGGGCCAGTGCCACGAGACAGCCGGGCAGCCGGCCCTCGTCGACCAGCCCCGCGAAGTGCCCGTCGAGGCGGTCCAGCGCCTTGCGGTCGAGTCCGGCCTCGCCCGGCTCGACCTCCTGTCGCAGGTGTCCCATGGTTCCCCTCCGCGCCGCGGCTGTTGGCGTTCATGATCTCGTACGCACCGGTGGAACGTGCTGCCCGCGCCGACCCCGATCGGCGGTCGTGTCCCTCTTGTGCTCCGGAAACCGCAGGGCCAGCGGCACGCCGACGGCGGACACCGCGGCGAGCACGGTCAGCGGTGGACCCGTTTCGACCCCGGTGCCGAGCGTCATCAGCGTGGCCGCCGTCGCGACCCCGAAGATGGGACCTATGTTCATCGCCGTCTGCTGGAGCCCGCCCGCCACGCCCGCCGCCTCGGCCGGGGCGTGTCGCACGACGACCTCCGTGGCGGTGACCATCACGGTGGCGAAGCCGGCTCCGAGCAGCAGGAAGCCGCCCCCGACGGTCAGGGCCGTCGACCGCTCGTCGAGCCGGGACAGCAGCAGGACTCCGAGGGTGAGCGCGCCCGTGCCGGCGACGGCCGTCCGGCGGGGACCGAGGCGGCGCGCGAGCACCGCGGCGACGGGGGCGCCGGCCACCATCGCCACGGCGCCCGGCAGCGCCCGCAGACTGGTCTCCAACGGGTCGAGACCCAGGGTGCGTTGAAGGAAGTAGCTGCCGACGAAGAGCGAACCGAGCATCGCCGCCGAGGCTGCGACCAGCAGGCCGAGTGCCGGGCCGACGGCCGACGGACCGAGGACACCGGGCGGCAGCAGCGGGTGTGTGGCGCGGCGTTCATGGCGTACGAACCCGACTGTCGCCGCTACGCACACGACGGTGGCGAGCGCGGTCGCGGCCGGCCGGGCCGTCCCCGGAAACCCGGTCAGCGTGTGCACCAGCGCCACCAGGGCCACCGCGAGCAGGCAGGCGCCCGGCACGTCCAGACCGCCGGCCGGCGTGGTGTCGTCGCGCCGGGCCGGGGCGCGGACGGCGAGCGCCGCGACGGCCGTCGCGAGCGCGGGCAGCACGTTCAGGAAGAAGACCGCCCGCCACCCGAGCTGGGTGACCAGCGCCCCGCCGACGAGGGGACCGGCGGCCGCGGACAGACCGATGGCGCTCGTCCGCAGCGCGATGGGCATGCCCAGCCGGTCCGGGGGATACGCGGCCCGCAGCATCCCGAGCGTGGCCGGCTGGAGCAGGGCCCCGAACACACCCTGAACGACCCGCAGTGCGATCACCCAGCCGATGCCGGGTGCGGCACCGATGCCCGCCGACGTGGCGCCGAAGCCCAGGACGCCGACGGCGAAGACCCGTTGGTGGCCGTAACGGTCCCCGACGCGTCCCGCGAGTACGAGCAGTCCGGCCACCGCGATGAGGTAACCGGTGCTGGTCCACTGGGCCTCTGCGAACGAGGCGTGCAGGTCGCGCTGGAGCGCGGGCTGCGCGACGGTCAGCACGGTGCCGTCCAGCGCGACGATCACGGCGCCGACCACACTGGCGGCGAGCATGAGCCGTCGACGGCCCGGTGACACGGACGGGTTCACGCGCCCTCCTTCCCGAGGCGGCCGCCCGGATCCTCCGGGCCGAGGTGGGCGTCCGGCCCCTCCGGGCTCCGGCGGCTGCCCGGATCGCCCGAGCTCACCGGGGCGTGCGGATCCTCCGGCCCCAGGTGGGCGTCCAGTGCCGCCCGCAGCAGGGGCGCGAAGTCGTCCGCACCGGTGGTGAGTCGGAGGCTGCCCCAGCCCCACAGCTGGGCGATGCCGTGCAGGTTCGCCCACAGCGCGCCCGCGACGACGGGAGCGTCGGCTCCCGGGCGGGCCCGCGCGACCAGGTCCACCAGCGTGGCGAACATCGGCAGGCTCGTCTCCCTGAGCCCCAGTCGGTTGCTCTCCAGCAGGTCGTGACGGAACATCAGCTCGTACATCCCGCGCCGGGTCAGTGCGAAGTCGAGGTAGACCCCGGCGAGCGTGGCCAGCAGGGCCCGGGGGTGCGCACCGGCGCCGACCGCCGCCTCCGGGGAGCCCACGGCCGCCGTCGCGCGGGCCTGCAGATCGGCGAAGCCACGGCGGGCGATGGCGGACAGCAGTTCCAGATGGGTCGGGAAGTAGCGGCGGGGAGCGCCGTGCGAGACGCCCGCCCGCCGGGCGATCTCGCGCAGGGACAGTGCCTGCGCCCCCTCCTCGGCGACGAGGTCGACGCCGGCCTCGATCAGCCGCTCACGCAGTCCGGTGGTCTCGTGCTCGCTCATAGACACTGTCTACCATCCGTGCGTAGACAGTGTCTACGCACGGATGGGGGCCGGAAGGAGTGCCGAGTGCGGGTCGCCTGGGCGCGCGGAGTGGCCGGCGCCCGGGTTCACGGCGGACGCGGGCGGCCTCGGACCGGAATGCCGGACGTGGGCGGGGCGTTGATCAGTGCATGACTCAGGAAGCGCCTCAGGACGCACTGCTCAAGCTGCTCTCCGAGTACAAGGGCGGGGTGCTCGTCACCCTCAAGAAGGACGGGCGGCCCCAGCTGTCGAACGTCAGCCACGCCTACTACCCCGACGAGGGGGTCATCCGGGTCTCCCTCACCGACGACCGAGCCAAGACCCGCAACCTGCGCCGGGATCCGCGGGCCTCGTACCACGTGACCAGCGACGACCGGTGGGCCTACACGGTCGCCGAGGGCACGGCGGACCTGACGCCCGTCGCGGCGGACCCGCACGACGAGACCGTCGAGGAACTCGTCCGCGTCTACCGGGACGTCCTCGGCGAGCACCCCGACTGGGACGACTACCGGGCCGCGATGGTCCGCGACCGCCGGCTCGTGCTGCGGCTGCGGGTCGAGCGGGCGTACGGCATTCCCCGGGGACGCTGAACCCCTGGGGCCTGTCCGGCGATTCCCGCCGGGCCGCCCTTCGGGCGAACGCCGGGAATCGCCGGACGGGCGCCGGGGCGGGTGGTCGGGCGGCGTCACACGACGGGCGCTCCGCGCACACCGGCCGCCCCTGAACCCGGCCGGGGTGTGCTGAGCGGTTCCCTCGCGTGCGGGCGCGCCGTCGGCGTGCCCGTGTCGCCTGCCCGCCCCCTTCGCCGCGTGGCGGTGCCACGCGGCCGTACGGGCGCTTCGTGCTCGTTGCGGCCGATGTTCTTGCCGAAGACGTCACCTGTCAACAGTGCCCCTGCCGGGTCGGGTACGCGCAGGCCCCCGAACCGCCGTGCGCGGACGGGGGCTTGCGCGTACCCGGGATCACACCCGGCGGTGGTGTGGAAGGCTCGCGCCGGGGCCGTGGGTCAGACCGTCACGGTCTCGTGCCGCGCGGCTTCCCCCGCCGCGGGCTCGCCCAGCCGCTCCGTCGGCACACGATGCGTCTCGCGCGCGGAGAGCGCTGCGAGCACCGGCGGGACGCACAGCGCCGCGGTGAACAGGGCCACGGACGACCAGTCCGCGCCGTCCGGCCCGGCGATCTGCGCGGCGAACGTGACGGCGAACCCGGCGACGGCGAAGCCGATCTGGGTGCCGATCGCCACACCGGACAGCCGCACGCGGGTGGAGAACATCTCGCCGTAGAAGGCCGGCCAGACACCGTTCGCGGCGCTGTAGACGACACCGAAGGCGAGGACGCCGAAGAGCAGGACCAAGGGGTACGAGCCCGTCGAGATGGCCCACAGGTAGGCGAACATCAGGACGGCGCTGCCCGACGCGCCGATCAGATAGACCGGGCGTCGGCCGATGCGGTCGGAGAGCGTGGCCCAGGCGGGGATGGCGCCGAGGGCGACGATGTTGGCGAGCGCGCCCACCCACAGCATCTGCGTACGGGACAGGCCGACCGCGTCGCTGGTGCCGTAGGCCAGGGCCCACACCGTGAAGATCGTGCTCACCGAGGCGATCAGGGCGCCCGCCACCACCCGCAGGACGTCGGCCCAGTGGTCTCGGCACAGTACGGCGAGGGGCAGCTTGACCACACCCTCGGTCGCGGCCTGACGGGTGAAGGCCGGGGTCTCCTGGAGGGTGCGCCGGATGACGTAGCCGACGACGGCGACCGCGACGCTCAGCCAGAACGGGACGCGCCAGCCCCAGGAGAGCAACTGGTCCTCGGGCAGCGCGGCGACGGGGAGGAAGACGAGCGTCGCGAGGAGCTGGCCGCCCTGGGTGCCGCTGAGGGTGAAGCTGGTGAAGAAGCCGCGCCGGTCCTGCGGTGCGTGCTCCAGTGTCATCGAGTTGGCGCTCGCCTGCTCACCGGCCGCCGAGATGCCCTGGAGGACTCGGCACAGCACCAGCAGTACCGGGGCCAGGCCTCCGACCTGGGCGCGGGTGGGCAGACAGCCGATGAGGAATGTCGACAGTCCCATCAGGATCAGCGTGAAGACCATGATCTTCTTCCGGCCGAGCCGGTCGCCGAAGTGGCCGAGGAACAGGGCGCCGACAGGGCGGGCGGCGTACGCGACTCCGAACGTGGCCAGTGAGAGCAGGGTCGCGGTGGCCGGGTCGGACTCGTCGAAGAAGACCTTCGGGAAGATCAGGGCGGCGGCACTGCCGTAGATGAAGAAGTCGTAGTACTCCAGGGCGCTGCCGATCCAGGCGGCCGTGGCCGCCTTCCGGGGCTGGCCGGGAGGCGCGTCGAGCGGGGCGGCGGGGTCGGACACGGCGTGCTCCTTCGAGGGAACTCCGGGGACGGGAGTGCGGGCGGGGGAGAGGTGCCGGGGCCCTGGGGGTGTACGGGTCGGCTGTGCCGAGTGGGTGCTCTGCGATGATGAGGCACCCCGGCTAATTAACCCACTGGATAGTTAGTAGCGGATGGCTAGGGATGGTGCGCCCGCGTTTCCCGGGTGTCAAGAGGGTGTGCGTGAGGAGTCCGCGGTCCGCGGGCCCCGGAGGGTGCCTTCCGGGGGTGTCAGTCCGCCGCGCGGTCGGCGGTGAGATAGGCGATGACCATGTCGCCGAGCATGGTGCGGTAGTGCTCGCGCTGGTCCGGGGCGACCAGGTCGCGGCCGAACAGCGCCCCGAACGTGTGCCGGTTGGCGACCCGGAAGAAGCAGAACGAGCTGATCATCGCGTGCAGGTCGACCGCGTCGACATCGGCCGTGAACAGGCCCGACCTGCGGCCCGTCTCCAGGATGCGGCCGATCACGTCGAGCGCTGGCGAACCGATCCTGCCCAGCTCCTCGGAGGCGGTGATGTGCTCCGCCTCGTGGATGTTCTCGATGCTCACCAGGCGGATGAAGTCGGGGTGCGCCTCGTGGTGGTCGAAGGTCAGCTCGGCGAGCCGGCGGATGGCCGCGACCGGGTCCAGGTGCTCGACGTCCAGCTCCTGCTCGGCCTCCCGGATCACCGAGTACGCGCGTTCCAGGACCGCGGTGAAGAGCTGCTCCTTGCCGCCGAAGTAGTAGTAGATCATCCGCTTCGTGGTGCGGGTGCGGGCCGCGATCTCGTCGACCCGGGCGCCGGTGTAGCCGGCGCGCGCGAACTCCTTGGTCGCCACGTCGAGGATCTCGGCCTTGGTGCGGGCGGCGTCGCGGATCCGCCCGTTGGGTCGTGCCGGTTCTTCGACGCTGGTCATCGGGTTCCTTCGGGCGAGAGGCAGGTGCCCGCGATTGTAGAAGCAGGGACTGCCGGCCCGCCGTCCCGGTCACGGGTGCCGCAGGCGGGCCCCTTCCCATCGGGCGGGAGGCTTGATATGACTAACGAACCAGTTCGTACATTAGTCGGTGCTGCCGTCGCCCGGCCGGTCGTCCGCCGACACCGCCCACCGACCGGTCGCCGTCCTCGCCCCTGGAGGCTCCGCCGTGTCCCAGACCTCGTATCTCGTCGGCCTCGTCGGAGCCGGCATCGGCCCCTCGCTCAGCCCGGCACTGCACGAACGGGAGGGCGACCGGCAGGGACTGCGCTGTCTGTACCGGCTGATCGACATCGACGAGCTCGGCGTGGGCCCCGAGGCAGTGGGCGAGCTCGTCCGCGCCGCACGCGACGTCGGCTTCGACGGCCTCAACATCACGCATCCCTGCAAGCAGCTGATCATCGAGCACCTCGACGAACTCGCCCCGCAGGCGCGAGCGCTCGGCGCGGTCAACACCGTCGTCTTCGAGGACGGCCGCGCGATCGGGCACAACACCGACGTCACGGGGTTCGCCGCCTCCTTCGCCCGCGGTCTGCCCGACGTCTCCCTGGAGAGGGTCGTGCAACTGGGCGCGGGCGGCGCCGGTGCGGCCGTCGCGCACGCGGTGCTCACCCTGGGAGCCGGGCAGGTCACCGTCGTCGACGCGATGCCCGAGCGTGCCGCCGTCCTCGCCGCCGCCCTCGAAGCCCACTTCGGCGCGGGCCGGGCCGCCGCCGCGTCGCCGGACGCGCTCGCGGGCCTCCTTCCCGACGCCGACGGGATCGTGCACGCCACCCCCACCGGGATGGCGGCCCACCCCGGACTCCCGCTCCCGGCCGCGCTGCTGCACCCCCGGCTCTGGGTCGCGGAAGTCGTCTACCGGCCCCTGGAGACCGAGCTGCTGCGCACCGCTCGTGCGCTCGGCTGCGCGACCCTCGACGGCGGGGGCATGGCCGCCTTCCAGGCAGCCGACGCGTTCCGGCTCTTCACCGGGCGGGAACCCGACAGCGCCCGGATGCTCGCGGACATCGCCGAACTCGCGGGCGCGGAGCCCGCCCGGCACTGACACCGGCCGAAGCGCGTCCGCGCCCTTGCGACCGCAGTCCGTCCGACCGCAGCCCGTCCGCGACCGTCCGGCCCGCCGCGTCCGGCTTCGTCGGAGCGAAGCGTGTCCACCACCGTCCGGTCGCATCGCGTCCGCCCCGTCCGGGCGAGGTCCCGGCCGAGGTCCGCCACCCCGGCGGCGTCGCGAGGCCGGCACACCGCAGCGGCCCCCGGGCCGCCCACCGTCCCGAAGCAGCGTCGAAGGAGCACTCCCGTGCGCACGTCCATCGCCACCGTCTCGCTCAGCGGACCCCTCACGGAGAAACTCACGGCCGCGGCCCGGGCGGGCTTCGACGGTGTCGAGATCTTCGAGAACGACCTGCTCGCGAGCCCACTCGCACCCGAGGAGATCCGGGCCCGCACCGCCGACCTCGGACTCTCCATCGACCTGTACCAGCCGATGCGCGACATCGAGGCCGTTCCCCCCGGGGAGTTCGCCCGCAATCTGCGCCGGGCGCGGCACAAGTTCGAGCTCATGCGCCGCCTCGGCGCCGACACGGTCCTGGTGTGCTCCAGCGTCTCCCCGCTCGCCGTGGACGACGACGCACTCGCCGCCGAGCAGCTCGGTGAACTCGCCGGCCTGGCACAGGACTTCGGTATCCGCGTCGCGTACGAGGCGCTGGCCTGGGGACGTCATGTGAACACCTACGACCACGCCTGGAACATCGTGCAGGCGGCCGGCCACCCCGCGCTCGGCACCTGCCTGGACAGCTTCCACATCCTCGCCCGCGGCGGCGACCCCAAGGGCATCGCCGACATCCCCGGCGAGAAGATCTTCTTCCTGCAACTGGCCGACGCCCCGCTGATCGCCATGGACGTCCTCCAGTGGAGCCGCCACTACCGGTGCTTCCCCGGCCAGGGCGGGTTCGACCTCGCCGGTCTCCTGCGGCACGTGATCGCCACCGGGTACCGGGGGCCGCTCTCCCTCGAAGTCTTCAACGACGTGTTCCGCCAGGCCGAGGCGGGGGAGACCGCCGTGGACGCCCGGCGTTCCCTGCTCGTCCTCCAGGAGGCGACCGGGCTCGCCAGGCCGCCCGCCCCCGTGGTGCCCACGGGTGTGGCCTTCGCCGAACTGGTCACCCCCGACGCCGCGCCCGTCACGGGGATCCTCGGCGCCCTCGGCTTCACCCGCACGGCCCGTCACCGCAGCAAGCCGGTGGATCTCTGGCAGCAGGGCGAGGCCCGTGTCCTCGTCAACACGGGCCCCGCGGCCAGACGCGACGGCACGGTGCTCGCCGCCGTCGGCCTGGAGTCGCCGGATCCGGCGGGCGCGGCCCGCCGCGCCGAGTCCCTGCTCGCCCCCGTCCTGCCACGGCGCCGCGCACTCGAGGACGCACCGCTCGACGCGGTGGCCGCACCGGACGGCACCGAACTGTTCTTCTGCGGCCCTTCCGGGTCGCGGGCACCTCTGGAGGAGGGAGACGCTCCCGAACCGCGCGGCTGGACGGGCGACTTCGAACCCGTCGGCGACATGCCGGGCGGCGGCGGAGTGACCCGGATCGACCATCTCGCCCTCACCCAGCCCTGGCACCAGTTCGACGAGGCCGCCCTCTTCCACCGCAGCGTGCTCGGGCTGAGCGCTCAGGAGAGCGTCGACGTCGCCGACCCCTACGGCCTGCACCGCAGCCGCGCCGTCACCAGCGCCGACGGCAGCGTCCGCATCGCGCTCGGTGTCGGTCCGGCCCCCTCCGGCGACGCGGCCCGCACCCAGCACATCGCGCTCGCCACGGACGACGTGGTCGGCGCCGCCCGCCGCTTCCGGGCGTCCGGCGGCCGGCTGCTGCCGGTCCCCGCGAACTACTACGACGACCTGGCCGCACGCTTCGAGTTCGGCGACGGCGAGCTGGACACCTACCGAGAGCTCGGCATTCTGTACGACCGTGACGAGGCCGGCGAGTTCCGGCACTGCTACACCGAGACCGTCGGCCGCGTCTTCTTCGAACTCGTCCAGCGCGACGGCGGATACCGGGGGTACGGAGCGCAGAACGCCCCGGTGCGCCTCGCCGCGCAGCACGCGGTGCGCCCGGGACGCTGAGCCCGCGGGTCGCGCACGCGCCGTACGCGTGCGCGACCCGCGGGACGTCACCGCACGAGCCGCAGGGAGAACGCGCGGTCCAGCGGCCGGTCCGGGGTGACGATCGTCGTCACCCCGGTGCCCGTGTCGTACGACCAGGCGTCACGCGCGAGCGGCCGTCCGTCGAGGAGGACCTGCCGCGGCGCCGACTCGCCGTGCACGGTGAAGCGGTACGCGCGCGCGGACGGCCTGCCCTCGTAACTCCCCTTGCCCGCACCGACGCCGACCTCCGTGGCGCGAGCGGTGGCGTGCACGGTGACGCGCTGGGTCGCCGAAGCGCCCTCGGCGAAGCGCCGCGTCACCCCGTCGTCCTCGTACAGCGTGTAGCTGCTGTCGCCCTTCGGGTAGAGGTCCCAGTCCAGCTCGTGCCGGTCACGGGTCTGCCAACTCGTCGTGCCCTTGGGCCACATGGGGACGACGGCGCCGCCGCGCACGAAGAGCGGGAGGGTGTCGAGCGGAGCGTGGTAGCCGTCGATCGTCGTCGGCCCCTGATAGGTGCGGCCGGTCCAGTAGTCGGTCCAGGTGCCCTCGGGCAGATGGATGCCGTCACGGGTCTCGGAGTCCTCGTAGACCGGCGCGACCAGGAAGTCACGGCCGACGAGGAACTCGTACTTGGCGTCGGGGCCCAGGGCCGCGGGGTCGTCCGGGTACTCCAGCCACAGGGGGCGCACCGCTCCGACGCCCGTCTTCGTGGCCTCGGCGGACAGCGTGTACATGTAGGGGAGCAGACGCTCCTTCAGCTGGAGGTACTTGCGGTTGATGGAGGTGTACGGCTCGCCGTCCAGCCAGGGCTGCTGGTCGGCGGGCTTGCCGGTGGTGATGTCGGACGCCCAGCCGTCCATCGTCATGACAGCAGGCAGGAACGCCTTCCACTGGAGGTCGCGGGTGTACATCTTGGCGTCGTGGCGGTAGATGGAGCCCACGTCGCCGGTGTTGTACGCGATGCCGGACATGGTGGCCCCGGCGTACGTCGGGATCTGCCAGCGGATGTAGTCCCAGGACAGCTTCTGGTCGCCGCTCCACAGGACGCCGCAGCGCTGGGCACCGGCCCAGGACACCGGCAGCCAGACGAAGCCGCGCGCGTCGCTGTTCTCCTCGATCCCGGCCTTGGCCCGGTCGCAGGCGTCGAGCGCGAAGCCGTAGCCGTTGCCGACCCAGGCGACGTCCAGTTTGGCGACACGCTGGCCGGCCTTCACCTGGTCGGCGAGCTTGTCGATGCCGTCCTGGGTCCACAGCCCGAGCTGGGCGTGGTGCGCCTGGAGGCCCTCGGCCGTCTCCGGGAGGTTCTCGTAGCCGCAGCCGTAGCCGTCGTTGACGAGCATCCAGCCGAGCGGCATGTCGTGGGAGGTGTAGCCGTCGGCGATCTTGAGGGCGTCGAGGGTGTGGCGCTCGCCGCGGTTGGCGTTGTGGAGGTAGCAGTCGGAGTCGCCCGGTTCCAGTCCGTACACCGGCGGCATGAACGGCTTGCCCACCAGCGCCGTGTACTTGCCGATCACCTGCTTCGCGTCACCGATGAAGTAGTAGGCGTCCAGGCGGCGTTCCTGCTGTCCGGTCCGCACCGGTGAGCCGAAGTCGTAGACGCCCGGTGCGAAGGTGTTGCGGAAGACGCCGTAGCCGGCGCTGGAGAGGTAGAAGGGCTGGGAGTTGTTGTAACCGCCCTCGTTCCAGTCGAAGCTGTTCGCCACATGCATCGTGCGGTCGCGGTGCGAGAAGCTGCCGTTCTGCTCGCCGCCGCCGAAGAACTGCTCGTCGGCGCCGCGCGTCAGGCTCTGCCGCATGCCCGAGGTGGACCAGCGCAGGGGCCGGTCCTCCTGCCACAGCGGGGTGCGGTTGTCGGCCTTGTAGAGGCCGAAGCGCAGTGGCTTCTTGTAGACGCGCAGTACCGCGTCGGGGGAGCGGATGCCGTAGTACGAGCCCGCGTCGAAGGACGTGGTGTGCCGCTGCGGGGCGGGCGGGGTGCGGACGATCGCGGTGCCCACCGGGTCGGTGAGGGTGCCGGACGGGTCGGCCTGCAGGCGCAGCCGGCCCCCGGACAGGAAGTCGGCGCGAGCCTTCAGCTGTCCGGCTTCGACGGTGTAGCTCCCGTCGCCGCCGCTGAAGGACGTGAGGTCGCCGGCGTCCGTCGTCCTCGGCAGGTACGCCTTCCCCGCGTACGCGTTGTCGTGCACGTCGTAGGGCACGACGAGCACGTGGTAGGTGCCCGACGCGTCGGGGATCACGGTGGCCTCGGGGTCGGCGGTGCCGGCGCTGCTGGCGACCTGCTTGCCCGCGTCGTCGTAGATGTACAGGTCGAAGTCGTCGGTGGGGTGCTGCCATTCGATCGAGACGGGGACGCCGCCCTCGGGGTTGTCGGCCCAGTACCCGTCGGGCACCGAGACCGACAGGTCGAACCGGTCGCACACCTTGCCGTCCGGGTCGTCGGCGGCGGACGGACAGCTGTCGGTGCCGCCCGAGGTGCCCTTGGCATAGACGGGGCTCTGCCAGTCGACGCTCTGGTGGGTGTCGTCGAGGACGGCGCCGGCCGGGGTCGCCGCGAGGGCGGGCGTCGACGGGGTGCCCAGCAGGGTGACGGTCAGGGCGGTGGCGAGCCCCGCCATGGCCCAGAAACGGTGTCGGAGTCTTCGCACGGTACGCATCTCCACTCAAAACCAACGGCGTTGTGTTCGCAGGTGTTTGAAACAGCGTCGGATCGTGCATGTTCAAGCATGAAGGGTGCCCGTCCGGTCAGGTTCATGTCAATGAATCCGGAGGGAAGTGCGGCGAGGGGCTCCGTGCGGGCGGGCGTGCCCCAGGGGGCCTCCCTCGTGTGCCGTGCGGGACCGCACCGTGGCCCGAGGGGTGATCCGAAAGTGCGCGCGCCGGGCACGAGGAAGCCGAAGGTGCCGGGCGGTGCGAGGTCAGGGCGCCGACGGCCTTAAATTACCGGCCAGTTGACCTGGAAAGCGGAACGACCACCGCTATCATCACACCACCCGCGGAGCGACCCTCTGCCCGATGACGGCGGTTGTACGGCATCGACCTTCACACCCCCCACTTCTCACACGGCGTTGTCGGGCGTGCCTGCGCGCCGTGCAGGACGGAAAGCAGCGCGAGCATGAGCAACAACAGGGGCAGAGGGCTCCAGGCCAACGCCCTCGGCACGTTCGACACGGTCGTCATGGCGGTGGCGGGCAGCGCCCCCGCGTACTCCCTGGCCGCCACCACGGCCGTCCTCGTCGGGGCGGTCGGCCTGGCCAGCCCCGCGGCGCTGCTGTACTGCGCGATACCCATGCTGGGCATCGCGCTCGCCTTCAGCTATCTCGGCCGGATCGACGTCAACGCTGGCGCCAGCTACTCCTGGGTCGGTCGCACGCTCCACCCCTTCCTCGGCTTCATCAGCGGCTGGGCCCTGGTGATCTCGGCGACCATCTTCATGGTCGCGGGCTCGCTGCCCGCGGGCGCGATGACGCTGTCCCTGTTCGACGAGGGGCTCGCCGACAACACGGCACTGGCCACCGCCGTCGGCGCGGGCTGGTTCCTGATCATGCTGCTCGTCGTGCTCGGCGGCGCCCGCCTCACCGTCCGCGCCCAGCTGATCATGTCCGGCGTGGAGCTCGCGATCCTGGCCGTCTTCGCCGTCGGCGCGGTGCTGCACGGCGGCACCGCCCGCTCCTTCGACTGGTCCTGGCTGGGCTTCGGCCACTTCGACGGGATGGGCGGCTTCGCCTCCGGCGCACTCATCGCCGCCTTCTACTACTGGGGCTGGGACGTCACCAGCAACCTCAGCGAGGAGACCAGGGACAGCCGCCGCACGACGGGCCTCGCCGGTCTCATCGGCGTCGGCATCGTCTTCCTGCTCTTCGAGGTGTTCACCATCGCGGTGAACGTCATCCTCACCGACCGGCAGATCCAGGAGAACGACGCCAACGTACTGGGTGCCCTCGGCGAGGAGATCTGGCCCGGCTGGGGCGGGAAACTCCTGATCGTCGCCGTCATGCTGTCCACCATCGCCACCCTGGAGACCACGCTGATCCAGGTCACCCGCTCGCTGTTCGCGATGGGCCGCGACCGCACCATGCCGACCGCGCTGGGCCGCGTCCACCGCACGTGGAACACCCCGTGGGTCGCGATCGTCGTCGTCGGCGCGGTCGCCCTGCTGATGTTCGTGACCTCCAACGCCCTCGGCTCGGTCGGCGACATCCTCGCGGACGCGATCGCCGCCATCGGCCTCCAGATCGCCGTCTACTACGGACTCGCCGGCATCGCGGTCGTCGTCGCCTACCGCAAGATGCTGCTGAGGTCCCCGGCCAACTTCCTCTTCGGCGGACTGTGGCCGTTCCTCGGCGCCCTCTTCATGTTCTGGATCTTCGTCGAGTCACTCGGCGAGCTGAACGGCGCGTCCGTCACGATCGGCATCGGCGGCATCGCCGTCGGACTCGTCCCCATGCTCTGGTACTGGAAGCAGGGCAGCGACTACTACCGGCCCGCCAGGCTGGACGCCACCCAGGTCGTCGAGACCGAGTACGTCCCCGACGGCTACGCCACCGCGGCGGCCGAACGGTCCCCTGTCCACGAGGGTCTCCCCACCGACTTCTGAGAGGGACCCGATGGCGGGAGACCGCTTCACCCCGGACTTCGACCCCGATTTCGGGGACGCCCCGCTCACCTCCGCCCGCCAGGACATCGTGATCGGCCGGTGGCAGGGACTGCGGGAACTCCTGCGGGCCACCGGCCCCGACTGGGCCGTGCGCGGCCACCGCGTCCGGCTGCTCGCACCGGCCTGCGCGGGCAACTCGACCGTCGAGTCCTGGCTGGCCGCGGAACCGCGCAGCGCCGACGCGCTGGTGCTGCGGGCCGCGACCGACGTGGCCAGGGCCTTCAACGTGGCCATCGCGGCGGGCCGCGGCGTGCCCATCGACCAGCAGCGCATCGACCGGGCCGTGCTCGCCTGCCTCCAGGCCGCCGAGGCGTACCCGGACGATCCCACGCCCTGGATCTCCCTCATCTCGGTCGCCCGCCTCTACCCCACCGGTGTGCGCCGCCGTGAACTGGGGCGCTGGTGGGACGAGTTGCACGCCCGCGACCCGTACAGCATGGAGGGCCATCTGCAGATCCTCCACTACTACTCCTCGCGCTGGCACGGCACCCACGGCCTGATGTACGACTTCGCGCGGGACGCGGCCGGTGTGGCGCCGCCCGGCTGCGCCCTGCCCGTCCTGGTGCAGTTCGCCCGCGTCGAGGAGTACCGCTACGTCCTCGACGGAGCGAAGGGACAGCGCGACGCCGTCGTGGGGCTCGGCCAGCACTGGAACCACGACGCCGCCGTGAACGACGTACGGCGCACCTGGGAGCGCTGGATCACGGCACGGCCGGAGGGACCGGTCGCCCCGGAGGAGGTCCGAGACCTCAACCATCTGACGCACGCCGCCTGTTACGCCGGTGCGGCGGACATCGCGGAGGCGCTGTTCGGGATGATCGGGCGCCGCGCCAGCCGTATGCCGTGGTCCTGCACCGGCGACCCGGAGAGGGAGTTCGTGCGGTGGCGCGAGCGACCGTCGCGCGGGGTGTGACCCGCCCGGGACCGCCGGACGGACCGTGTACGCGGACGGGGGCCGGTCCGCCCATCAGGGCGGGCCGGCCCCCGTCGGAGCCACGGCGGTCCGGGACCTAGTGCGCCGCGGGTGAGGCCCCCGGCTGGTTCCAGGTGGCGATCACCGGGGTGCCGTGCTCCGTGGAGAGCCGGCTCACGGTCGCGGTCGCGAGCTGGAAGAGCCGCCCGGACTCCGCCGACAGGCCCAGCCGACGGGCCGTCAGCACCCGCAGGAAGTGGGCGTGCGCGACCAGCACCACGTCACCCGGACCCTCGGCGAGCGCCGCGTCCACCCGGGTGAGCACACGGTCGGCGCGCTCTCCGATCTCCCGCGGCGACTCGCCGGGATGCCCGTCCGGCCCCGGAGCCACCCCGTCGGTCCACAGCACCCAGTCCGGCCGGGTCCCATGGATCTCACGGGTGGTGATGCCCTCGTAGCCGCCGTAGTCCCACTCGTGCAGGTCCGGGTCGGTCATCGCCCCGGTCAGGCCCGCGAGTTCGGCCGTACGCACGGCACGGCCGAGAGGGCTGGTCAGCACACGGGCGAAGGACTGCCCGGCGAAGAACGGTGCCAGGGACTTGGCCTGTTCCTCGCCGTGCGGGGTGAGCGGAAGATCGGTCCAGCTGGTGTGCCGGCCCGTCAGACTCCACTCGGTCTCCCCGTGGCGGACCAGTATGAGGTCGCCCATGGCGGTCCTACTTCGCCGACTCGACGGCGTGGCCGCCGAACTGGTTGCGCAGCGCGGCGATCATCTTCATCTGCGGCGAGTCGTCCTGGCGCGACGCGAAGCGCGCGAACAGCGACGCGGTGATCGCCGGCAGCGGCACCGCGTTGTCGATGGCCGCCTCGACCGTCCAGCGGCCCTCGCCGGAGTCCTCCGCGTAGCCGCGCAGCTTGTCCAGGTGCTCGTCGTCGTCCAGGGCGTTGACCGCGAGGTCGAGCAGCCAGGAGCGGATGACCGTGCCCTCCTGCCAGGAGCGGAAGACCTCGCGCACGTCCGTGACGGAGTCGACCTTCTCCAGCAGTTCCCAGCCCTCGGCGTAGGCCTGCATCATGGCGTACTCGATGCCGTTGTGGACCATCTTCGAGAAGTGGCCCGCGCCGACCTTGCCGGCGTGCACGAAGCCGAAGTCGCCCTCGGGCTTGAGCGCGTCGAAGATCGGCTGGACCTTCGCGATGTGCTCGGCGTCGCCGCCCACCATCAGCGCGTAGCCGTTCTGCAGGCCCCACACACCGCCGGAGACACCCGCGTCGACGAAGCCGATGCCCTTGGCGGCCAGCTCCTCGGCGTGCTTCTCGTCGTCCGTCCAGCGGGAGTTGCCGCCGTCGACGACGGTGTCGCCGGGCTCCAGGAGATCACCGAGTTCGTCGACGACGGACTGGGTGGGCGCACCCGCGGGCACCATCACCCAGACCACGCGCGGGCCTTCGAGCTTGCCGACGAGTTCCGCGAGGCTGCTCACGTCGGCCAGGTCGGGGTTGCGGTCGTACCCGACGACCGTGTGGCCCGCGCGGCGTATCCGCTCGCGCATGTTGCCGCCCATCTTGCCGAGGCCGATGAGTCCGAGCTGCATGTCAGTTCACTTCTTCCGGAGAGTGCGGTACGCGGCCACGAGGGCGGCGGTGGAGGGGTCGAGACCGGGGACGTCGGTGCCTTCGGTCAGGGCGGGTTCGATCTTCTTGGCGAGGACCTTGCCGAGTTCGACGCCCCACTGGTCGAAGGAGTCGATGTTCCAGACGGCGCCCTGGACGAACACCTTGTGCTCGTACAGGGCGATCAGCTGGCCCAGGACGGAGGGGGTGAGTTCGCGCGCGAGGATGGTGGTGGTGGGGTGGTTGCCGCGGAACGTCTTGTGCGGGACCAGTTCCTCGGGCACGCCCTCGGCGCGGACCTCGTCGGGGGTCTTGCCGAACGCGAGTGCCTGGGTCTGCGCGAAGAAGTTCGCCATCAGCAGGTCGTGCTGGGCGGCGAGTTCGTCGTTCAGCTCATCGACCGGGTGGGCGAAGCC
>NZ_MLCE01000035.1 GCF_002300165.1 Streptomyces sp. Tue6028
GGCCTTCTCCTCGCCGCCGAGTCCGTCGAGCAGCCATGAGCGCGCCGAGGTCGCGTTGGTGATCGTCTCGATGGTGGTGAAGGTCTTGGAGGCGATGATGAACAGCGTCTCGGCCGGGTCGAGGTCGTGGGTGGCCTCGTGCAGGTCGGCGCCGTCGACGTTGGACACGAAACGGACCGTGAGGTCGCGGTCGGTGAAGGAGCGCAGCGCCTCGTAGGCCATCGCGGGGCCCAGGTCGGAGCCGCCGATGCCGATGTTCACCACGTTCTTGATGCGCTTGCCGGTGTGACCGGTCCATTCGCCCGAACGGACCCGGTCGGCGAAGCCGGCCATCTTGTCCAGGACCGCGTGCACGGCCGGCACCACGTTCTCACCGTCGACCTCGACGACCGCGTCCCGCGGGGCGCGCAGCGCGGTGTGCAGCACCGCCCGCCCCTCGGTGACGTTGATCTTCTCGCCCCGGAACATGGCGTCCCGCAGCCCGAACACGTCCGTCGCGGTGGCGAGTTCCTGGAGGAGGGCCAGGGTCTCGTCGGTGACGAGATGCTTGGAGTAGTCGATGCGCAGATCGCCGACCTGCACGACGTACCGTTCCGCGCGACCGGGGTCGGCGGCGAACAGCTCACGCAGCCGCGGGTGCAGCAGAGCGCCCGCGCGATGGTCCTCCAGGGCCACCCACTCGGGGCGCCGGGTGAGCTTGGGATGGTCAGACATGACGGGAGGTCTCCTTGGTGCCCTCGCCCCGCAGGGCGACGGCGTACATCTCGTCCGCGTCGAGGCGGCGCAGCTCCTCCGCGATCAGCTGGGCGGTGGAGCGCACCTTCAGCGCGAGGGTGCGCGAGGGCTGTCCCGGCAGGGTGAGCGTGGCCAGCGGGCCCTCGGGGCGGTCGATGACGATCTCGCCGTTCTCGGTGCCCAGCCGTACGGCGGTGACCACGGGCCCCGCGGTGACGACGCGTTCGACGGGGACGTCGAGGCGCGCCTCCAGCCAGCGGGCCAGCAGTTCGGCGCTCGGGTTCTCCGCCTCGCTCTCGACGGCCGCCGAGATCACCTTGGTACGGGCCTGGTCGAGCGCGGCGGCCAGCATGGACCGCCACGGCGTCAACCGGGTCCAGGCGAGGTCGGTGTCACCGGGCGCGTACGAGGCGGCGCGGGCCTCCAGGGCCCGGAGCGGGGCCTCGACGGCATACATGTCGGTGATCCGGCGCTGGGCGAGCGCGCCCAGCGGGTCCTTGGCGGGGACTTCGGGCGCGTCCACCGGCCACCAGACGACGACGGGCGCGTCGGGCAGCAGCAGCGGCAGGACCACGGAGTCGGCGTGGTCGGACACCTCGCCGTACGTCCGCAGGACGACCGTCTCCCCGGTGCCCGCGTCCGAGCCGACGCGCACCTCGGCGTCCAGCCGGGAGTTGGTCCGGTCGCGCGGTGTGCGGGCGACGCGCTTGATGACGACCAGGGTGCGCGAGGGGTGCTCGCGCGAGGCCTCCTCGGCCGCCTTGATCGAGTCGTAGGCGTTCTCCTCGTCGGTCACGATGACCATCGTCAGGACCATGCCCACGGCGGGGGTGCCGATGGCTCGGCGCCCCTGCACGAGCGCCTTGTTGATCTTGCTTGCCGTGGTGTCGGTCAGATCGATCTTCATGGCCTGCGCCAGCTCCGTCCGTCTCGTGCGAGCATCTCGTCGGCTTCCTCGGGTCCCCAGCTTCCCGAGGGGTACTGCGCGGGCTTGCCGTGCTCGTCCCAGTACCCCTCGATCGGGTCGAGGATCTTCCAGGACTCTTCCACCTCCTGGTGACGGGGGAAGAGATTGGCGTCGCCGAGCAGGACATCCAGGATCAGCCGTTCGTACGCCTCCGGGCTGGACTCGGTGAACGACTCGCCGTACGCGAAGTCCATGGTGACGTCCCGGATCTCCATCGACGTACCCGGCACCTTGGAACCGAAGCGCACGGTCATGCCCTCGTCGGGCTGGACCCGGATGACGATCGCGTTCGCGCCGAGTTCCTCGGTGGCGGTGGAGTCGAAGGGGGAGTGCGGGGCGCGCTGGAAGACCACCGCGATCTCGGTGACCCTGCGGCCCAGACGCTTGCCGGTGCGCAGGTAGAAGGGGACGCCCGCCCAACGGCGGTTGTCGACCTCCAGCTTGACGGCCGCGTAGGTGTCGGTCGTCGACGCGGAGTCGATGCCGTCCTCCTGGAGGTAGCCGCGCACCTTCTCACCACCCTGCCAGCTCGCCGCGTACTGGCCGCGCACGGTGTGCTCGCCCAGGTTCTCCGGCAGCTTCACGGCCTTGAGGACCTTCAGCTTCTCGGTGAGCAGCGACTCGGCGTCGAAGGCGGCGGGCTCCTCCATGGCGGTCAGCGCCATCAGCTGGAGCAGATGGTTCTGGATGACGTCACGGGCGGAGCCGATGCCGTCGTAGTAGCCCGCACGGCCGCCGATGCCGATGTCCTCGGCCATCGTGATCTGGACGTGGTCGACGTACGACCGGTTCCAGATCGGCTCGTACATCTGGTTGGCGAAGCGGAGCGCCAGGATGTTCTGGACGGTCTCCTTGCCGAGGTAGTGGTCGATGCGGAACACCTGGTCCGGGTCGAACACCTCGTGCACGATCTTGTTCAGCTCGCGCGCGCTCGCCAGGTCGTGGCCGAAGGGCTTCTCGATGACCGCGCGCCGCCAGGAACCCTCCGGCGCGTCCGCGAGCCCGTGCTTCTTGAGCTGCTGGACGACCTTCGGAAAGAACTTCGGCGGCACGGACAGGTAGAAGGCGTAGTTGCCGCTGGTGCCCCGCGAGGCGTCCAACTCATCCACGGCAGAGCGCAGTTGCTTGAACGCGGTGTCGTCGTCGAAGTCGCCCGGGATGAACCGCATGCCCTCGGCGAGCTGCTGCCAGACCTCCTCGCGGAACTCGGTGCGCGCGTGTTCGCGCACCGAGTCGTGGACGACCTGGGCGAAGTCCTGGTCCGCCCATTCGCGGCGGGCGAAGCCGACGAGCGAGAAGCCCGGCGGCAGCAGCCCGCGGTTGGCGAGGTCGTATACGGCCGGCATCAGCTTCTTGCGGGACAGGTCGCCGGTGACGCCGAAGATGACCAGGCCGGACGGTCCCGCGATGCGCGGGAGACGGCGGTCGCGCGGGTCGCGCAGCGGGTTGTCCCAGTCGGCACCCGCGAGGCCGAGCGCCTCGGCGACGTCCCGGTGCGTCGCGTCGCCCGTGCCCGCGGCGGCCGTGCCCGGCTCCACGGCCGGGTCTCCCTGTGCCGTCGTCACGTCGCCCGGTTCCACGGTCTGGTCACCGGATCCCTCCGGCGCGGCGGCCGCAGCCGCCGTCGTGCCCTCGGCACGCTGTCGACTCCTGGTCATTCCCCTTCAACTCCCTTGCCGCGCAGCGACTCCGTCACCGCTTCGAGGAGGTCCTCCCAGGCCGCCTCGAACTTCGAGACGCCCTCGTCCTCCAGCTGCCCCACGACCTCGTCGTACGAGATCCCGAGCCGCTCGACGGCCGCGAGGTCGGCCCGGGCCTGGGCGTAGCCGCCGGTCACCGTGTCGCCGCGGATGTCGCCGCGGGCGGCGGTGGCGTCCAGCGTCGCCTCCGGCATGGTGTTGACCGTGCCCGGCGCGACCAGCTCGTCGACGTACAGCGTGTCCTTGTACGCGGGGTCCTTGACGCCCGTCGAGGCCCACAGGGGGCGCTGCTTGTGGGCGCCGGACGGGGCGAGCGCGGTCCAGCGGGCACCGCCGAAGACCTCCTCGTACGCCTCGTAGGCGAGCCGCGCGTTGGCGAGCGCCGCCCTGCCCTTGAGCGCGAGCGCCTCGTCCGTGCCGACCTTCGCCAGCCGCTTGTCGATCTCGCTGTCCACGCGGGACACGAAGAAGGACGCCACGGAGTGGATCTGCGACAGGTCCAGACCCCGCTCGCGGGCCTTCTCCAGGCCGGCGATGTAGGCGTCCATCACCTCGCGGTAGCGCTCCAGCGAGAAGATCAGCGTGACGTTGACGCTGATGCCGAGGCCGATGACCTCGGTGATGGCGGGGAGGCCCGCCTTCGTCGCCGGGATCTTGATCATCACGTTCGGGCGGTCGACCAGCCAGGCGAGCTGCTTGGCCTCGGCGATCGTCGCGGCGGTGCGGTGGGCCAGTCGGGGGTCGACCTCGATCGAGACCCGGCCGTCGCGGCCGCCGGTCGTGTCGTACACCGGGCGCAGGATGTCGGCCGCGGCGCGCACGTCGGCGGTCGTCATCATGCGGACGGCCTCGTCGACCGTCACGTCGCGCTCGGCGAGGTCGGCCAGCTGCTCCTCGTACCCCTCGCCGGAGCCGATGGCGGCCTGGAAGATGGACGGGTTGGTCGTGACGCCCACCACGTGCCTGGACGCGATGAGTTCGGCGAGGTTGCCGGACGCGATGCGCTTGCGCGAGAGGTCGTCCAGCCAGATGGAGACGCCTTCGTCGGAGAGGCGCTTGAGGGGTACCGCGGTCGCGGTCGCTTCGGTCACAGTGATCATCTTCCTTCGTGCGAACGGATCAACCGCGGAGGGCGGCAAGGGATTCCCGCGCGGCGGCGGCGACGTTCTCGGCCGTGAAGCCGAACTCGGTGAACAGGGTCCTGGCGTCGGCGGAGGCACCGAAGTGCTCCAGCGAGACGATGCGTCCGGCGTCACCGACGTACCGGTACCAGGTCAGACCGATACCCGCCTCGACCGCCACGCGGGCCTTCACCGACGGCGGAAGGACCTGCTCCCGGTACTCGGCGGGCTGCTCCTCGAACCACTCGACCGACGGCATCGACACGACACGGGTGCCGACGCCCTCGGCCTCCAGCAGCTGCCGTGCCTCGACGGCCAGCGCGACCTCGGAGCCGGTGGCGACGAGGACCACGTCGGGCGTCCCGGTGGAGGAGTCGGCGAGCACGTAACCGCCGCGTGCCGCGTCCGGGTTGACGGGGTAGGTCGGTACGCCCTGACGGGTGAGCGCCAGGCCGTGCGGCGCCGGGTTCGTGGCGTGCCGCTTGAGGATCTCGGCCCAGGCCACGGCGGTCTCGTTGGCGTCCGCGGGACGGACGATGTTCAGGCCCGGGATGGCGCGCAGCGAGGCGAGGTGCTCGACCGGCTGGTGGGTGGGGCCGTCCTCGCCGAGGCCGATGGAGTCGTGCGTCCACACGTACGTCACCGGGAGCTGCATCAGGGCCGACATGCGGACGGCGTTGCGCATGTAGTCGGAGAAGACCAGGAAGGTGCCGCCGTAGACGCGGGTGTTGCCGTGCAGGGCGATGCCGTTCATCTCCGCGGCCATGGAGAACTCGCGGATGCCGAAGTGGACCGTGCGGCCGTACGGGTCGGCCTCCGGCAGCGGGTTGTCCGCCGGCAGGAACGACGACGTCTTGTCGATGGTCGTGTTGTTCGAGCCGGCCAGGTCGGCGGAGCCGCCCCACAGCTCGGGGATGACGGCGCCGAGCGCCTGGAGGACCTTGCCGGAGGCGGCACGGGTCGCCACGGACGTGCCCTCCTCGAAGACGGGAAGCCGTGCCTCCCAGCCCTCGGGGAGCTGGCCGGCCACGATCCGGTCGAACAGCTTCGCGCGCTCCGGGGTGGCCGTGCGCCACTCGGCGATCCGCTTGTCCCAGGCGGCGTGCGCCTCGGCGCCCCGGTCCAGCGCGGTGCGGGCATGCGCCAGCACCTCCGGCTCGACCTGGAAGGTCTGCTCCGGGTCGAAGCCCAGGACCCGCTTGGTGGCGGCGATCTCCTCGGCGCCGAGCGCCGAGCCGTGGGAGGCCTCGGTGTTCTGCGCGTTCGGGGCGGGCCAGGCGATGATCGTGCGCATCGCGATGATCGAGGGGCGCCCGGTCTCGGCCTGCGCCGCCTTGAGCGCCGCGTACAGCGCGTGCACATCGACGTCGCCGTCGGCGGACGGCTCGATCCGCTGGACGTGCCAGCCGTAGGCCTCGTACCGCTTCAGGACGTCCTCGGAGAACGCGGTCGCGGTGTCGCCCTCGATGGAGATGTGGTTGTCGTCGTAGACGAAGACGAGGTTGCCGAGCTTCTGGTGGCCGGCGAGGGAGGAGGCCTCGGCGGAGACGCCCTCCTCCAGGTCGCCGTCGGAGACGATCGCCCAGACGGTGTGGTCGAAGGGGGACTCGCCCGCGGGGGCCTCGGGGTCGAACAGGCCGCGCTCGTAGCGGGCGGCCATCGCCATGCCCACGGCGTTCGCGACACCCTGGCCGAGCGGTCCGGTCGTCGTTTCCACGCCGGCGGTGTGTCCGTACTCGGGGTGCCCCGGGGTCTTCGAACCGTGCGTGCGGAACGCCTTCAGATCGTCCAGTTCGAGTTCGTAGCCCGAGAGGAAGAGCTGGGTGTACAGGGTCAGCGAGGTGTGGCCGGGGGACAGGACGAAGCGGTCACGGCCGGTCCACTCGGGGTCCGCGGGGTCGTGTCGCATCACCTTTTGAAAGAGCGTGTACGCGGCCGGGGCGAGCGCCATCGCGGTGCCCGGGTGGCCGTTCCCGACCTGCTGGACGGCGTCGGCGGCCAGGAGACGTGCGGTGTCGACGGCACGCCGGTCGAGCTCGGTCCACTCCGGACCGTCCGGGGAGCCGTCGGGTGTCGGGGTGCTCTGCTGCGTGCTCATCTTCAAGAAGTCCTTGATCGAAGCGTCGTAACTGCTCGGACGCGTTCAAACCTAAAAGTCTGACTTTTGCTGGGGAAGGTGCCCGTGTGTCAGCCTTCGGTGAAAGTGGGACACGCAGGGCCGCACAGAGCCGCACCGAGCCGCCGCGAGAAGGACATGCCAGACAGAACCACCCAAGGCGCCGCCGGGGGCGCCGACGGGTCCCGGGACGGGATCAAGACCTTCCCCTTCCCGGTCGACCTGAGCCTTTCCGGCGTCGGGATGCAGATCGGCTCGATGGGGCCGGGGCGCACCTGGCACGTGGACGCGCCGCTGGAGCGCGTGCACCGCATCGACTTCCACGTCGTGATGCTCTTCGACTCGGGCCCCGTCCGGCACATGGTCGACTTCGCCGAGTACGACGCCGCCGCGGGCGACGTCCTGTGGATCCGGCCCGGCCAGGTGCACCGCTTCTCCTCGACGGACCGCTACCGCGGCACCGTCCTGACCATGCAGCCCGGCTTCCTGCCGCGGGCGATCGTCGAGGCCACCGGTCTCTACCGCTACGACCTGCCTCCGCTGCTGCACCCCGACGCCGCCCAGCTGGCCGCCCTGGAGCACGCGCTGGCCCAGCTGGAACGCGAGTACGTCGACACGACCACCCTGCCGCTCAGCCTGCACACCTCGGTGCTCCGGCACTCCCTCACGGCGTTCCTGCTGCGCCTCGCCCATCTCGCCGCGAGCTCCGCCGAGGCGGCCCGCGAGCAGACCGACACCACCTTCACCCGCTTCCGTGACGCGGTCGAGAAGAGGTTCGCCACCGTCCACAGCGTCAGCGCGTACGCCGACGCCCTCGGATACTCGCGCCGCACCCTCGTCCGCGCGGTGCGCGCCGCCACCGGCGAGACGCCCAAGGGGTTCATCGACAAGCGCGTGATCCTGGAGGCCAAGCGTCTCCTCGCGCACACGGAGATGCCCATCGGCCGCATCGGCGTCGCGGTGGGCTTCCCCGACTCCGCCAACTTCTCCAAGTTCTTCCATCAGCACACCGGCACGACACCGGTGGCCTTCCGGGCCGAACTGCGCTGAGAGGGGCGGGCCGCACGGCCCGCCCCTCCCGGAGCCGGGCGTCCGCCGGTGACGGATGCCCGTGGTGCGTCGGTCGTGCCCGTGGTGCGTCGGTCGCCGGGCGACCGTCGTGCGTCAGTGACCGAAGTCGAACCAGTTGACGTTCACGAAGTCGGCCGGCTGGCCGCTGGTGAAGGTCAGATAGACGTCGTGGGTGCCCGTGACGGCACCGATGTTCGCCGGCACCGTCCTCCAGGACTGCCAGCCGCCCGTGTTGGCCAGCGCGAAGCTGCCGATCGGGGTGCTCGTACGGCTGTCGAGGCGCACCTCGACCAGGCCGCTGACCCCGCCGGCCGCGCCGCTCGACACCCGGCCGTAGAACTGGTGCGCCGCGGAGGAGCCGAAGTTGACGCCCTTGTAGACGGCCCAGTCGCCGTTCGCCAGCGCGCCGATGTTCTGCCCGCCCCCGGTGTCCGTGGTGCTCTCGGTGATGGTGCCCGACTGGCTGTCGTAGGACTCGGCCTGGATGGCCGCGTAGGCGTCACGGTTGCCCGTCGGAGGAGGTGTGGTACCGCTCCCACTGGACTGGAGCACCTGGACGTAGTCCACGACCATGGGGTGGCCGGGCTCCGTGCCGCTGTCGGGTCCGCCGCCGAAGGCCGCCGGGAAGCCGCCGCCCATCGCCACGTTCAGGATCACGAAGTAGCCGTGGTTGGTGGCGTTCGCCCAGGTCGTCGCGTCGACCTGGTTCGCCCGCACCGTGTGGAAGTTGACGCCGTCGAGGTAGAACCGGATCTCCTCGGTGCTGGTCGACTTGTCCCACTCCATCGCGTAGGTGTGGAACCCCGCCTGGCACGTCGTCCCGGTGCACGGAGTGTTGCCGCCGATCCCGGACGTCTCGTTGCACGGGCCGCCCGGGTTGGTGCCGCAGTGCATCGTCGCCCATTCGGTGTTGAGCCCCTGGACGTTCTCCATGATGTCCAGCTCGCCGACGCCCGGCCAGTTCTGGTAGTTGCCGCGGTACGGCGCGCCCAGCATCCAGAACGCGGGCCAGTAGCCCTTGGCCGCCGCGCCGGTCACGTTCGGCATCTGGATCCGCGACTCGACGCGCAGTTTGCCGCCGGCCGGCGGCTGGAAGTCGGTGCGGTTGGTCTCGATCCGGCCCGAGGTCCAGTTGCCGGAGGCGTCGCGCCGTGGCGTGATCAGCAGATTGCCGTTGCCGTCGAGAGCGACGTTGCTGGTGCTGGAGGTCATGGTCTCGACCTCGCCGGTGCCCCAGTTGGCGGCGCCGCCCGGGTAGCTGGTGCCGGTGTCGTACTGCCAGTTGGCGGTGTTGACGCCGGTCCCGGCGGAGCCGTTGAAGTCGTCGAGGAAGACCTGGGACCAGCCGGAGGGGGGAGTGGGGGCGGAGGCGTTCGCGGGGAGGGTTGCGGCCGTGGCGGCGGCGGCCGCCAGGCCGAGTGTGCTGAACACGGCGACGAGCACGCGCCTGAGGGGGCGAGGTCTGCCGGGCGTTTCTCTCATGGGGGGCCTCTTCGGGTACGGAGTGGGGTGTGCGAGTGTTTTTTGAGAGCGCTCTCAGATCAGCTGCGCGGCCAATGTGCTCTCTGTCACTCCGGTCGTCAAGAGGTAAAGCCCAGAAACTCCTTTGCGCGCTGGGGAGTTCATGAGGTGAAGGGGGTACTTCGCCGGACCCGTCAGCGCAGGGCGCTGCCCGCCTTCCATTGCGTCCACGACAGGTTCCAGCCGTTCAGGCCGTTGGCCGGGTCCACCGTCCGCTCGCCCGAGTTCCGCACCACGACCACGTCGCCGAGCATCGAACTCGTGTAGAACTCGTAGCCCGGCACGGAGCGGTCGGCCGCACCCTTGGCGTCGTGCAGGCCGATGCATCCGTGGTTGGTGTTGCTGCTGCCGAAGACCGACGGGGACGCCCAGTAGTTGCCGTGGACGAAGGTGCCCGAGGTGATCGCCCGCTCGACGGCGGCCCGGTCCGTGACGGCGTGGGTGAAGTCGAGGGACACGGGCATGCCGACGCCGCAGGTCGTGTTCGCCTCGGGGGTGAAGTAGCCCACGAAGGTCTCGCCGGGCGCCCTGGTGACGAAGCCCGCCGTGTGCGTGCCGGCACCGGGCACCTTCGCGGTGACCGTGTACTTGGTCCCCGAGGAGGGGTTCCGGTCGGACGTCCACTTCGTACGGGCGTCGTCGAACGACCCGCTCAGCGTGCCGCCGTCGTTCCCGGCGACCTCCACGTCCGACAACGTGCCGTCCGCCACGGTGACCTCGACCGGGCTGGTGAAGGCGGCCTTCCTCGTCCCGTCGGCCGGGGTGACGGTGACGGTCGGCGTCCGGGCCTCGGCACTGCCGCTCGCCTTCGTCGTCGGTGAGCCGCCGCTCTCCTCCGAGGCGTCGCCCGCGTCGGCGCACCCCGTCAGGGCGACGGCCGGCACGGCGGCACCGAGCGCGGCCAGGACCCCGCGCCGCGACCACGCCGTCCGACCCGACCGGTTCGATATCTGAGGGACGCTCACGGCACGCCTTCCCCGGGTTCTTCGATCACCGCCACGACGCGTGCATCCTGCGCCCCTTACCTGGGTTGATTCTTTGAATCCGAGGGCCGCCACCTGAGATTCCTGTGAAGACACGGCAACAGACGGCCGGAAACCCCGGTTGTCCAGCCACCCCCGGAGGTGAACACAGTATGAGCAGCCGACCGGCACCCTCAGTTTCCGGTGAGATCCCCGACCCGGAAGCCCTCCCCACACGCTTCCGGCCGGACGGCGAAGAAGGAGAACCGCACACCGAGCCCGCCGCAGAACCCGCCGGAGGTATCCGTGAACCCAGCCCGCAAGCGGCACACCGTGGCCATCGTCGGAGCGGGCGCCGCCGGCGCGCTGACCGCCGTGCACCTGTGCGAGACCGCCGCCCGCCGGCGGGCGGCGGTCGACCTCGTGCTGGTCGATCCGGCCCCGGAGGCGGGGCGGGGCACCGCGTACGCGACCCCCGACCCGCGGCACCGCCTGAACGTGCCCGCGAGCGGCATGAGCTGCTACCCCGACGATCCCGGCCACTTCACCCGATGGCTCTGCCGCCACGGCGAACCCGACGTCAGAGGAACCGACTTCGCCACCCGCTACCGCTACGGCGCCTACCTGGCCGACACCCTGGCCGGGGCGATCGTCCGCGCCCACGGCACGGTCGCCGTGCGACGGTTGCGGACCCGGGCGGACGCCTGCACCGGCGCGCCCGGAGACGCGCTCGAGCTGCACCTCGCCGACGGGAGCCTGCTGCGGGCCGACAGCGCCGTGCTCGCCACCGGGCCCGCGCCCGCGCGCGCCGACCGGGTCCCGCCCGCGCTGCGCGCCAGCGCACGCTTCGTGCCGTCGCCGTGGGCGCCGGGCGCCCTCGACGGACCGCTCGCCGACTCCGCGGACGTCCTGCTGGTCGGCACCGGACTCACCGCCGTCGACCTCGCCCTGAGCCTCGACCGGCCGGGCCGCACCGTGCACGCCGCGTCCCGCAACGGACTGCTGCCCCAACCGCACGCGCTCAGCCCCGCCCCGGCCATGTCCGCCCCGGACGACCTCGACACGCCCTCGCTGGCCGCGCTGCGCAGGACCGTCTACCGCCACATCGGCCGCGCCGTGCGCACCCGGGGCGACTGGCGTCCCGCCCTCGACAGCCTGCGGCCGCACACCGCCCGGCTGTGGCGCAGCCTGACGCCCGACGAGCGTGCCGCGTTCCTGGAACGTGAGGGCGCGCTGTGGAACACCCACCGCCACCGGATGGCACCCGTGACCGCCGAGTCGGTGGCCCGCGCCCGTACCGCCCGGCGGCTGCGCGTGCACTCCGGCGCGGTCACCGGCGCCGTGGTCCGTGACGACGACGTGCTGGTCGCGCTCTCCGACGGCACGCGGATCCGGGTGGGCTGGGTCGTCGACTGCACCGGGCCGGGGCCCCGTCCCGAAGACCCCCTGTGGCGTTCGCTGTTCGACTCCGGCGCCGCGGTCCCCGGCCCGCTCGGCATGGGGGTGGCGACCCGCGACGGCCGTCTCCTCGACGCCGAAGGCCGCGCCGGGCGCCCGCTGTTCACCCTCGGCGCCCCGCGCCGCGGGGAGCTGTGGGAGACCACCGCCGTCCCCGAGATCCGCGCCCAGGCGGCCGCGCTCGCCGGACAGCTCCTCGCCCCCGTCCCCGGTCCGCGCCGCGGCACCCGCCGGCGGCCCGTCGACGCGCACGGACTCGCGCTGTCCACCCACGCCGAGGCCGCCGCCGCCTACCGCACCGGACTCGACCGGGTCCTCAGGGTCAGGGCGGGTGCCGAGGACGCCTTCGAGCGCGCGGTCGCCCTCGATCCGGGCTTCGCGCTCGGACACGCGGCGCTCGCCCTGCTCGGCCACGAGTGCGGTGCCGCCGTCGACGTGCCGCGGGAACTGGCCGACGCCCAGCGGTCCGCCCGTGAACGGGCCGACGAACGGGAGCGCTCCTTCGTCGACGTCGTCACGCGCCGCATCCACGGCGACGACGCGGACCACGGCGCCGGCGCCCTGCTCGGACACCTCGACACGTATCCCGCCGACGCGCTCGCGCTGTCCACCGCCGTGCCCACCATCGCCTTCTCCGGCCTGCACGACCTCGACGACGGATACGCGCTGCGCCTGGTCGAGCGCACGGCACCCGCCTACGACGGGCACTGGTTCCCCGCCTCCCTCCTCGCCTTCCTGCGCCAGGGGCAGGGCCGTTTCGACGAGGCCGCCGAACTGGCCCACCGAGCCCTGGCCGCCGAACCCGCCTCCGGGCACGCCGTGCACGCGCTCGCCCACGTCCACTACGAGTCCGGCGCCCACGAGACGGGCCGTGACTGGCTCGACGCCTGGGTGTCCGGGCAGGGCCGGGGTGCCGTCCACCGGGCGCATTTCTCCTGGCACGTCGCGCTCCACGAACTGGCCCTCGACGACAGCGCGGCCGTCCGCAGACGCTGGTACGCGCAGCTCGCCCCGGGCCGGGTGACCGGGATCCGGGCGCTGGTCGACTCGGGTTCCCTGCTGTGGCGGGCCCGGCTCAGCGACAGCTGGCGGGGCCGAGTGCCCGCCGAGGACGTCCTCGGCACGGTCGGCCGCCAGATCGTGGAGCGGCCCGCGACCGCCTTCACCGCACTGCACGCGGCGGTCGCCCTCGCCGCCGCCGGAGACCTCGCCGCGCTGAGCCGGCTGCGCGACCACGCCGCGGGCGCCGACCCGGTGCAGCGCGAGGTCGTCGTCCCGCTGTGCGAGGCCTTCGCCGCCCTCGTCGAGGAGCGGTTCCACGAGGCCGTGCGCGGACTCGACGCGCTCCTGCCGGCGCTGCGCAGGGTCGGCGGCAGCGCGGCACAGCGCGAGGTCGTCGAGGAGACCCTGCTGTACGCCCTTGTCGCGGCGGGCCGTTGTGACGCCGCCCGGCGGCTCCTGGACGCCCGCCTCGACCGCGGGTCCGCGCCGCGCGATCGCCGTCTGCTCGCCGCGCTGCCCGGCTGAGCGGTCGTCTCGTGGCGGGCCCTGTTCGATCACGTGTCGGACACGAGGGCCCTCGGGGGAGCACGGGCCGGGCAGTCTGCGGACATGGCGCAACGCGGGGGATGCATGCTGAACGGCTGTCTGGCCGTGCTGACGACGGCGCTGGTCCTGGTGCTGTTCGGGGTGTGGCGGCTCAGTACGGCGCCCGGACGCGCCGACGACCGGGCCCGGCACATGATGCAGGAGAGTGTGGACCGGTCCCGGGACCGGTTGTCCCGGGCGGCGGGGGACGGAGCCCTCCTCGGCACCGAGATCGACCGGTCGTTGGGCGTCGGCAGGGGGGACGAGCCCGAGGTCCGACGGCGGGGCCGGCGGGTCACGGTCACGTCGAGGTTCGCGCATCAGGGGTCCGGCTGGTACGCCGCCCCGGTGCACGGCTGCTACCGCTTCGAGGTCGTCCCGGCGTCCGCGCCACCGCCCGTCTCCGTGCACGAACTGCCGTACGCGGCCTGCGGGGAGCCGGTGCCGCCCCCGGCGCCGCGCAGTCCCGCGGCGGTCGCCGCGGACGTCGTGGTGGAACTGCGGGCCGCCCTCGCCCGGGACGGCTTCCTGGCCGTCCAGAGGGCGGAGGTCTGGCAGACCTACGGCATCCATCTCGCGGACCAGAAGGTGACCGACGGCCGGCTGACCGACCTCGTCCTGCTGGACGCGGGCACGAACGAGCAGGTCTGCTACGAGTTCCGGGCACGTCGGGACACGGACACCGTGACCTCCGAGCAGTCGACCGTGGACGACTGCCGGCGCTTCCAGCGCGAACGCGAGAAGCAGGCCGAGGACGAGGAACGGGCCCTGCTCGACGCGAGCTCCGCCGCGATCGTCCGCCGGCTCGACCACGCGGTCGCCGACGGGACGCTCACGGACGCCGAGTTGAGGCGGGCCCTCGCGATGCAGCAGACGGACGAGGGGAGGGAACTCGTCGGGTACCCCTCGCCGGTCGCCGTGCCCGTCAGCGTGGAGCGCTCGCCCGCCGAGGTCGTCGTGTTCGCCAGGGTCAACCCGCTGGACACGCACGGGGTGGCCCTCGGCTGCTACGAGTTCCGCGCGCATCTCACGAAGCATTCCGTCACCCGCCGCCGGACGGCGGGGACGGAATGCTTCGCTTAGGGCCCGTCCGGCCGTTCGGGGGGAGACGGCCGGACGGGCCCCCGGGGGGATGGTCCTCAGACGCGCGTCAGCTGGGGACTGGGGGCCGGTGCCTCCTCGCTCAGCCCGAACCGGTCGTGCGCCCGCCGCAGTGCGGCCGGCGCCCACCAGGCGCGCTTGCCGAGCAGCGCCATCGTGGCCGGTACTAGGAGCATGCGGACGACGGTGGCGTCGATCAGGACCGCCAGGGTCAGCCCGAGACCGATCTGCAGGATGGGCGAGAAGCCGCCGGTCATGAAGGCGCCGAAGACGATCGCCAGGAGCAGCGCGGCACAGCTGACCACACGGCCCGAGCGGCGCAGACCGGTCACGACGGCGTCGTGCTCGTCACCGGTGCGCAGCCAGGTCTCGCGCATCCGGGCCAGGATGAACAACTCGTAGTCCATGGCGAGTCCGAAGGCGATCGCGATGATCAGCGGCGGTGCCGTCAGACTGAGCGAACCCAGGCCGTCGGCGCCCAGCAGCCCGGCCAGATGCCCGTCCTGGAAGACCCAGACCACCGCGCCGAGTGCGGCACCCAGGCTGAGCAGGGTGGTCACGATCGTCCGCAGCGGGATGAGCACGGAACCGGTGAACGCGAACAGCAGGGCGAAGATGCCGAGGAGAACGGTGGCCGCCGCCCAGGGAGCCCGCTCCGCGAGCATCGAGCGGAAGTCGACGAGCCGGGCCGCGACGCCGGTGACCTCGACCGGTTCGTTCCCGCGCACGTCCCGTACGCGCTCGACCAGGTCGGTCGCCGCCGTGCCGTCGACGCTCCCGCCCGGCCGCAGGTGCACCAGGGTGGAGCCGTCCGGCAGGGCACGCGCGTCGCTCGTGTCCGACAGGGCGCGGATGCGGGGCACCGTGTCCGGGCCCGCGCCGGGCCGCACCAGCACGGTGACCGGGGAGACCCCGGTGCCCGGCGGGAAGTGCGCCTCCAGCGTGTCGTACATCTGCCGTGCCTCGGTGTCGGTGGGCAGCTGCCTGGCGTCGCCGATGCCGATCCTCATCCCGGCCGCGGGAAGGGCCACGACGAGCAGGGCCGGGACGAGGACGGCCAGTACGGCGAGGGGGCGGCGGGACGCGAAGCGGGCGAGGCGGGCGAAGACGCGGCCCTCCTCGGCGGAGCCCCCCGTCGGCGAACCCTCCGGGGCGGCCGCCGCGTCGCCGCTCTCCGCCACTGCCTTGCCCTTGCTCCCGGCCGGTGCGATCCGTGCGCCGAAGCGCGCCAGGAGCGCGGGCAGCAGGGTGACCGCGGCGAGCATGTCGACGACGACCACGGCGGCGACGGCGAGCCCCATGCTGCGCAGGAACGGGCTGGGGAACACCAGGAGTCCGGAAAGGCTGACGGCCACCGTGAGCCCGGAGAACAGGACGGTCCGCCCGGCTCCCGCGACCGTGCGGTGCACCGCGTCGAGGACGTCGTCCGTGTGCCGTCGCTCCTCGCGGAACCGGACCACCATCAACAGCGCGTAGTCCACGGCGAGTCCGAGGCCCAGCATGGTGGTGATCTGGATCGCGTACACCGAGATGTCGGTGACCTGGCTGAAGAGGAAGAGCGCCAGGAACGCGCCCGCGACCCCGCTGACGGCGATCAGCAGGGGCAGTCCGGCGGCCCGCAGCCCGCCGAAGACGACGAGCAGCAGCGCCAGGACGACCGGCAGGGAGATCAACTCGGCACGCTGCACGTCCTCCTGGGCGCGCCCGCCCATCTGCTGCCCGAGCAGCGGGCCGCCGCTGACGTGGACCTCGGGCGCGTCGATCTGCCGGATGCGGTCGGCCGCCGTGTCCACGGCCTTCTTCTCGTCCTTGAACTTCATGTCGCCCTTGAGCGTCACCGGGATGACCAGGGCCCTGCCGTCCTCGGCGGTGAGGCCGCGGGTGGTGTAGGGGTCGGGCACGGAGGCGACCCCGGTGACCGTGCGCAGGTCGGCGACGGCACGGCCCACCTGGGAACGCAGCGCCGGGTCGGAGACCGTCGTGCCGGAGATGACGGCGGTGATCGACTCACCGCTGGTGTCGACGCGGTCGAGGTACGCGGCGGCCCGGTCCGACTCGGTGCCCGGGACGTCGGGCACCGAGTCGACGAGCCGGCCGAAGACGCCCGTGCCGAGGCCGAAGCCGACCAGCAGCATGACGAGCCAGACGAGGATCACGGTGAGTGGGCGGCGGGTCGCCGCCCGGGAGATCGTGGCGAGCACGGTACGCCTCCCGGCGGTCGGTACGGTGAATGACATCGCCACTCAGCGTCGTGCCCGAGGAGGGGTCGGCGGATCGCCGGAGGGAGCGGTATCGGGGGCTCCCCCGTACGACGGATACGGGACGCCGACTCACTCCGGGGAGGGAGGGCGGGAGGGTGCGGCCGGCCCGCGCGCGGTCACTTCTCGATCTGCAGCACCGACATCATCCCCGCGTCCTCGTGGTTGAGGATGTGGCAGTGCAGGACCGACTTGCCCGGATAGTCGAGGAACCGGATGCGGACGACCATGTCTCCCCGGGGCGGGACGTCGACGGTGTCCTGCAGGCCGTAGTTGGTCTGCGGCTTCCCGTCGATGCTCATCACCTGGAAGTCGTTGGTGTGGACGTGGAACGAGTGGACCTCGTCGCTGTCGTTCTTGACGGTCCACTCCTCGACGGTGCCGAGCTTGGCCCGGAAGTCGACGCGGTTGTGGTCGAACTGCTTGTGGTTGATGTAGAAGAGCGTGCCCGCCTTGTTCTCCGTGAAGGTGATCGTCTTGCGGTCCGCGACGGTCTCCTTGCCGAGGTCGTCCTCCGGGGCGAAGTCCGTGGGCAGGGCCGCGGGCCGCACCGGTTCACCTTCGGACCGGACCGTGGCCAGCGTCGCCCGGGGGAACCGGTTGCCGGCCTTTCCGCTGTTGTACGGCAGGGTCAGCAGTTCCGACGTGCCGGCCGCCGGCCCCTGGACGAGCACGTCGTAGCGGGCACCGGCGGGGATGACCAGGGAATCGACCGCGTACACCTTGCTCACCGGGTAGCCGTCCTGGGCGACGACGTGGAACTTGGTGCCCGGCAGCGCCACTTTGTAGAAGATGTTGGCCCCGACGTTCGCGAGCCGCCACAGCTGCGTCTCGCCCGGCCTGATCCTGATCCGCGGGTTCAGCTGTCCGTTGACGGTGCGGGTGGTGGGCGCGCCCATCTTCAGATGCGCGGTCTTGATCCGGTCGCCGACCAGCTGGAAGTCCTTGAGAGCCACGACGCGTTCGGTGATGCCGCGCAGCGGGGCGGGCAGGTAGTCGTCGAGGCCGTCGACCACGACGAGGCCGGCCATGCCGCCGGCGGTCTGCGCGGCGGACAGGGTGTGCGGGTGCGGGTGGTACCAGTACGTGCCCGGTTCCAGGCTCTTGGGGAAGGTGTACTCGTAGGTGAACTTCTTCCCCGGCGCGATCCTGAGGAAGACGTTGTCCGAGCGACCGACGGGCGAGACGTGCATCCCGTGCACGTGCAGGTTCGTCTGCTGGTCCAGCTTGTTCTCGAAGGCGACCTCCATGCGGTCGCCGGGCCGCAGTCGCAGCGTGGGCGGCGCGTACATGCCGTTGTACGTCAGCGCCCACACGTCGTTGCCCGCCAGGCGGACCTTCTTGCGTTCGACGACGATCCTGGTCCTGAGCAGTCCGTCCTTGCTCACGATCTGGGGCGGGTCGCGCAGGTCCTCGGTAGCCCGGGCGGTCAGGGCCGGCGACGGCGACAGGCTCGCCAACGGGACGGTCGACGCCGTCGCACGGCCGTGGGTGCTCGTCCCGGTGTGCCCGGTACAGCCCGCCGCCAGGGCGAGTACGACAAGTGCGGATCCGGTCACGGTCCGGGGTCGACGGGCGGGTGCGGACAAGCTGGACCCCTCTGGGCTGCGGCTGCGGGAAGCGGGCGGTCATGGGCTGCCATCATGCCTCCGAACCAGGAGAAAACGGTCATGATCCGAGGGGGTGGCGCGGGCGTCACCTTGATGAGCGAGGACCCTCCCGGACCCCCACGGCCCCGGGGCGACACGGGGCCGCCGCCCGGGAGGCACCCGCGTACGGGGCGCAGATGTGCGCACGGCTCCCTACGCTCGTAAGGGAACAGGTTTCTCGGGGCGTGCGACAACGGGCCGGACGACGACGGCCCCGGAGGAGACAGCCATGCGTGCCTCACTGATCCAGCTGTCCGTGGACGCGTCCGGCACGGCCGACGAGCGCCGGGACAGGGCGGCCTCCCTGGTCCGCGGCCGGGCGGGCGACGATCTGGTGGTCCTGCCGGAACTGTGGACGGCCGGAGCCTGGGCCTACGACGACTGGCAGCGCGACGCCGAGGGTCTCGACGGACCCACCACCGAGATCATGTCCGCCGCCGCTCGTGAGGCCGGCACCTGGCTCCATGCCGGAACGATCGTCGAGCGGGACCGGGACGGCACGCTGTACAACACCGCCCTCCTCTTCGACCGGACCGGCGACCTGCGCGGCAGCTACCGCAAGATCCACCGGTACGGCTTCGACACGGGCGAGGCGACCCTGATGGGCGGCGGCCGGGACGTCGTCACCGTGCCCACCGACTTCGGCGTCGTCGGCCTCGCCATCTGTTACGACCTCCGCTTTCCCGAACTCTTCCGCGGGCTGCTCGACGCGGGCGCCGAACTCGTCGTGGTGCCAGCCGCATGGCCCGCGGCGCGGCTGAACCACTTCCAGCTCCTGACCCGTACGAGAGCCCTGGAGGAACAGGTCTTCCTGCTGGCCTGCGACGCGGCCGGCACCCACGGCGGCATGCGGCAGGCCGGACACAGCGTGGTCGTCGACCCGTGGGGGACCGTCCTCGGCGAGGCCGGCGCCGGGGAGGAGACGGCGACCGTGGACGTCGACATGGCCGAAGTGGCCCGGATCCGCTCCGAACTCCCCGTCCTGCGCGACCGCGTCCTCGCGATCCAGGCACCCCGACAGCGGTGACCCCGGCGCGCCGTCGCACGCGACGGCACCGTGCTCGGCCTGGCAGGAGCCGGCGCGGCGCTACGGGGCGGAGCCGGGCGTCACCAGGCCCGTCTCGTACGCGCAGATCACCGCCTGCACCCGGTCCCGCAGCCCCAGCTTGCTCAGCACGTTGCTCACATGGGTCTTGACGGTGTGTTCGCTCACGAACAGCGTCGTCGCGATCTCCGCGTTGGACAGCCCCCGGGCGAGCAGCCGGAGGGTCTCCTCCTCGCGGGCGGTGAGCACGTCGAGCCGGGCCGGCGCCGGCTCGGGGACGGACTCGGCGCGGCGCCGCCGGATGATGTCGGCGACGAGACGACGCGTCACCGAGGGCGCGAGGAGCGAGTCGCCCGCCGCGACGACACGGACCGCGTGGACGAGGTCGTCCCGCCGGACGTCCTTGAGCAGGAAGCCGCTCGCCCCCGCGTAGAGGGCCTCGTACACGTACTCGTCGAGATCGAAGGTGGTCAGCATGACGACCTTGCAGCCGGACTCGGCGCACACCAGCCGGGCCGCCTCCAGGCCGTCCATACGCGGCATACGGATGTCCAGGAGCAGCACGTCGGGCGTGTGCAGCCGCACGGCGGCCACCGCCTCGACGCCGTCCCCCGCCTCCGCCACCACCTCGATGTCCCGCTGCGCCTCCAGGATCATGCTGAAGCCGCTGCGGACCAGTTCCTGGTCGTCGGCGACCACCACGCGGATGCTCACCCCAGGGCCGCCTGCCGGTCGACGGCGGCGGGCAGCCGTACGGCGACACGGAAGCCGCCGTCGGGACCGCCTCCCGTGTCGGCGCTGCCCCCGCAGGCCACGGCCCGCTCCCGGATGCCGATCAGCCCGTGACCGCCGGCCGGAGTCGCCGGACCCCGTGCGCCCGGCGAACGCGCCGGCCCCCGACCGTCGTCCGTCACCGTGAGCGTCAACGCGTCCTCCGTCCAGTCCAGTTCGACCCGCGCCGTGGAAGCGTACGCATGCTTCACGGTGTTCGTGAGCGCCTCCTGCACCACGCGGTAGGCGGCGACCTCGGTGTCCGGATGCAGCGGGCGGGGGCTGCCGGTCGTGCGCAGGTCGACACGCAGCCCGGTGGACTCCGTGACCTGGCGCACCAGTTCGCCGAGGGCGGCGGTGCCGGGCTGCGGCACCCGGGCCGAAGTCCCCTCCGCCGGTTCCTCCTTGAGGACCCCGAGGATCCGCCGCAGCTGCGTCATCGCGTCCCGCCCGCTCGTCGCGATCGCGTCGAAGGCGGCCTCGGCGCGCTCCGGATCGCTGCGCACCACCACCGGACCGGCCTCGGCCTGGACGACCATCAGGCTCACCGCATGGGCCAGGATGTCGTGCATGTCCCGGGCGATCCGGGCGCGTTCCTGCGCCGTCGCCCGCGCCGTGTCGGAGGCGCGTTCCCGTTCGAGACGACGGGCCCGGTCCTCCAGTTCGGCGGTGTACGCGCGTTGGACGCGGGTGAGGATGCCCAGCGCGTAGGCGCTCAGGAAGCTCGTGAGGTGGAACGAGTACTCGAAGGGCTGCGCGTGCTCCTTGGCCATCATCGTGAGCGAGGCGCCGACCAGCCAGGTCACCAGCGTTAGGCGGCGCTGCGCGGGCGGGCAGAGCGTGGCGACCGTGTAGAGGACCACCAGTCCGCCGTAGGCGACGTTCGGCGGTGGCGCGTGGTAGAGCGCCATCGCGGGCGTGCACAGCGACACCGCGCAGGCGGACAGGAAGGGCGCGCGACGCCGCCAGACCAGGGGTGCCGCCGTGCCGGCCGCCAGCAGGAAGCCCTGCCAGGTGAGCCGGTCGTCGCCCTCGTCGGGGAACATCCACTGGAGCGAGGCCGCGAACAGCACGAGCGCGGCGAGCGCGGTGTCGACGACGTACGGATGCGTCGTCCGCAGGCGCGAGCGGACCGACCGCCATCGGGAGACGGCGGGGGCGAACCAGGACTGGGCGGGCATACGCGGCTCCTCCGGGCACGGGCCGTCCCAGTATTCCGACCCCGTCATGCCGAAGTCCTCACCGACGAGAGGGATATCCGGAGCTCCGGCGACCCGCATCGCGCACTCAGCGGCTCGGGTCCGGGCGTGCCTCGGGCTGCCAGCCGAGCGCCCGGGAGATGCCGCGCGCCGCCAGCCGGACCGCCGGGACCAACGCCGGCACCTGAGCGTCGGCTTCGGGCACCACGACCGAGACCGCCGCGACGACCACGCCGCCCGCATCGCGTACGGGGGCCGCCACCGACAGGGCGTCGTCGGTGACCTGACGACTGCTCACGGCGACGCCGGTGCGGCGCACTTCGGCCAGCTCTCGGCGGAGCACGGCCGGGTCCGTCACGGTGTACGGGGTGAAGGAGGCCAACGGGCCCTCGCAGTACGCCTTCTGGAGACCGGGCTCGCCGTGCGCGAGCAGCGCGAGCCCCACGCCGGTCGCGTGCAGCGGCCAGCGCGCGCCGACCTGGATGCGGACACCGACCGCGGAGCGCCCCGAGATCCACTCGATGTAGACGACTTCGGAGCCGTCACGGACCGCCAACTGCACGTTCTCGTGGGTGGCTTCGTACAGGTCCTCCAGGTACGGCAGCGCGGTCTGCCGGAGCCCGAGGCCGCGCGGGGCGAGCGCCGCGACCTCCCACAGACGCAGGCCCACGTGGTACACGCCGTGCTCGTCGCGCTCCAGGGCGCCCCAGTCGGTGAGGGCGCCCACCAGCCGGTGGGCCGTGGTGAGGGTCAGTCCGGCCCGCCGGGAGATCGCCGTGAGGGACAGCGCCGTGTGCTCGTGGTCGAAGGCGGCGAGCACGGCGAGCAGACGGCCGGGCGCGGACTGCGCGGTCATGAGGCGGGTTCCCGCTACCTGAGCTCGTAGGAGTGGACCGTGGTGGCGACGACGCACGCGCCGGGCTGACGTCTCATCAATCACCTGCCACATCGACGAACACCGGGTTGGCATAGAACCACGTATCGGCCCAGGGGTCACCGTCGCCGGGCACGTGCGGGACCGGGCCGTGCGGGTCGACCGAGGCGCCGAGGTATCCGGCGCCGTTGCGGTTGCCGTCGCTGCCGCGCAGCCGGACGTAGAAGGACTCCTCGCCCGCGGTCAGCGGGATGCGCAGGGTGTACGTGCCCTTCCTGCCGGTCACGTCGAGGGTCCGCACGACCCGGGTGTCGGGCGCCCGCCAGTCGTCACGGTCGGCGGCGGGTCCGCGCACCGCGCCGCGGATCACGTCGACATGTGCCAACTCGGGCAGGATTCCTTGCGGGTTGGGGCGCGAGGCCGACGTCACCGTGACGGACAGCGTGAGCCTGTCGCCCCTGCGCACGCGCAGCCGCCCGCCCGTCGTGACGCCCCGGCCGTGGTCGCGGTCCCGCTTGAGCCGGACGTCGAGCCCGTCCAGCAGGTGCCCGTGGTCGACCCAGACCCGGCCGGCCCGCAGCCCCGCCATCACCGCGCGGTACCCGTACCGGGTCACGCCCACGTGCGTACGGCTGAACTGGCCGGGCCAGAAGTCGCCGCCCGGCTGCTGCGTGTCCGTGTTCACCGGGTCGGGCAGGCGCCCGGTGTTGTCGAAGTTCCGCCCCGGCGCCCAGTCGCCGTTCTTCCAGGTGTCGAAGACGACGCGGTGCACGTCGGAGTTGCTGGTGACGGTGAAGAGCCTGCCCTCCGCGAGCATCGCGTCCCACATGCCGCCCACGGTCGCCGTCATCCAGTCGAAGCCGCCGTACAGGACGTACGCGTCCTCCGGGTATCCGGGGAAGGAGTTCACGGACGGCTTGTTGACGTACTCGCCGCGCTGCTGTCCCGAGCCGACCCAGCCCGGTATGCCGCCGCCCTGGGCGCCGGGCGCGCCCTCCATGCCGATCATGATCTCGGGGGCCGCGTCCCGCCAGTTGCGCATCTCGTGCGGGGAGTCGATGCCCAGGCGCAGCGGGTGGTTGGCGAGGACGAGCACGTCGTCGACGTATCCCGTGCGACGCTGCTCGGCCAGCCACTTGACCGCCTCGACGGCGTGCGCCTCGTTGCGTGCCGTGTCCGGGTGCGAGGCCGCCCCGTCCGTGTAGCCGAGCAGCTTGCCGTCGTAGGCGAGCTCGAACCGGGTCAGCAGGTCCACCTCGTGGGGGCCGGGCGCCGAGAACACCGTGGCGTGCTCGGCGGCAGGGATGTACCACTCCAGGCCCTGGAAGATCAGCTGGCGCGGGTTCTCCGCGCGCGCCGCGACGATCTCCTGGTGCTCCAGCCGGGCCCCGTACTGTGCGTGGCCGACGTTGGAGTGCTCGTTGAAGACCATCCAGTCGAGGCCGTACCGGGCCCCCGCCCGGGCGAGCTGGGAGAACGTGTACTTCGCGTCGTGGCTGTAGACGGAGTGCACGTGGTGGTCGCCGACGAGGTGGGCGAGACGGGGGTCGTCGCCGCCGCAGCGCCGTCCGTCGGCCGCGGCGGGGGCCGCGAGCGGGCCGGCCGCGAAGGCGGCGCCGAACAGGCCCGCACGGCGCAGCAGTCCGCGCCGGGACACGCCCTGCGCGTCGAGGCGGGCGGGGGAGACGGACGGATCGGCCCAGGCGGGCAGCCGCTGCTCGGTCATCGGTGTGGGGTCCTCCGGGTCAGTGGTTCACCAACGGCGTGACGGGAAGGGCGCGTTCGACGGTCCGCACGCCGCCGTGCCGGCCCTGCGGGAGGGCGAGGCGGGCGGCGCGGGACGGGCGAGGCCGCGTCAGAGCAGGCGCAGCGTCCAGGACCAGCGGTGCGTGCCCGCCCGGACGAGATACGCGGCGGACGTGTCGGGCCCGCACGAGGCGGTGCCCAGGCCCCGGTGGGCGGCGTCGATGTGCACGACGCAGCCCGCCCGCGGCACCAGCTCGTCGTGGTGGGCGGCGGCGGCCAGGTCCTCGGCACCGAAGCGGGTCACGGACACCTGGCGCGGCGCGTCCAGGGCGACGGCGAGGCCGGTGGCGTCCGGCCCCGACAGCCTGAAGTTCCGTACGCCGTGCCGCCCGCCGCTCTCCTGGGGCCGCAGATACGGGGTGAACAGGTCGTCGACGCGGGCCCGGTGGTGGCCCACGGGCGCGCCCGCGCTCCGGTCCGGATACGACTCCCAGGGGCCCTGCCCGAACCACTCCAGGACGTCGAGCCCCGCGACGGTCTCGAACACCGACCCGACGCGTGCCACGTCGTCGAGCCCGTCCGGCAGTTCGGCCGACTCCTCGACCCGCACGCCGCCCGGGACACGTGTGAACACCTGCTCATGACGCACCACACCCGCCGGTGTGCCGTACTCGGCGACCACGGTGACGCCCTGGCCCGCACGGCGCACCGACACGACCTCACGCGTCAGCCGGTCGAGGCCCCACGCGCGCCAGCGCGCCGCCGTCCCACCGAGCTCGTCGTTGTCGGTCGGTGCCCGCCACAGGGAGAGAACCGGGGCCGCGGCCAGCAGCGGATGGACGAGCAGTCCGTCCTCGTCGACCTCGACGGGCGGGCCGTCCACGCCGGCGTCCGGCGCCGCGGCGGCAGGGCGCAGCCGGACCTGTGGCACGCACACCTCGGTGCCGCGCGGCGCCCACGGCTCGTCCACCGCCGTCGTCACACGCAGTGTCAGCCAGGCCTCGCCGCCGTCCTCCGGCAGGTCGAAGGGGACCGGCAACGAGGCGGACCCGCCCGGTGGTACGTCGGGCAGTTCTGCCGGAGCGGTCAGGGTGCCGCCGTCCGCGAGCGCGAGGCGCCACTCGGCCGCCAGCCGGTCGAGGCCCCGGAAGTGCCGGCGGTTGGTGATCCGCAGCCCGTCGCCCGCACGTTCCAGCCGCACCGGTGCCGCGATCTCGCGGTGCTCGTACATCACCGGTTTCGGGGTGCGGTCGGGAAAGACGATCCCGTCGGCGATGAAGGCGCCGTCGTGGATCGTCTCGCCGAAGTCGCCGCCGTACGCCCAGCGGTGGCCGGGCGCCGCGACACCTTCGGCGTACTGCCCGGCGCCACCGCGCCCGGCCGGTCGTCCGTCGTTCACACGCTGCAGGATGCCGTGGTCCCAGAACTCCCAGATGAAACCGCCCTGAAGCCCCGGGGTGGACTCGATGGCCGCCCAGTGGTCCGCGAGGGTGCCGTTGCTGTTGCCCATGGCGTGCGAGTACTCGCACTGGATGAGCGGCTTCGTCTGCTCGCCCGACAGCGCGTGCGCGACGCACTCCTCGACGGGCGCGTACATGGGGCACGCGATGTCGGAGGCGACCGTGGGGTCGGCCCAGCCCTGCTTGGCCGCACCCTCGTACTGGACCGGACGGGTCGGGTCCTGGCGGCGCAGCCGGCCCGCCGCGGCGTCGTGGTTGGCGCCGTAGTCGGACTCGTTGCCGAGCGACCAGACGACGACGCTCGGGTGGTTCCGGTCGCGCAGCACCATCCGCATGACACGGTCCACGTAGGCGGCCGTCCAGCGCGGGTCGTCGGCGAGTTCGTGGGCGTGGTCGTGGGCCTCGATGTTCGCCTCGTCGACCACGTAGAAGCCGAGTTCGTCGGCGAGGTCGAGCAGGGAGGGGTCGTTCGGGTAGTGGGCGGTGCGGATCGCGTTGAAGCCGAAGCGCTTCAGCACCGCCAGGTCCGCGCGCATCTCCGCGTACGTCACGGTGCGTCCGGTCAGCGGGTGGAAGTCGTGCCGGTTCACGCCCCGGAAGTAGACCCGCTCGCCGTTGACGAGCAGGTCCCGGCCGCGGATCTCGACCTTGCGGAAGCCCACCCGGTGGTGCGTGGAGTCGGCGACCGAGCCGTCGGCGCGGTGCAGCCGCACGGTCAGGCCGTACAGCTCGGGCGTCTCCGCGCTCCAGAGGCGGACGCCGGGGACGACCGTGCCGAGGCGCGCCTCGCCGAGGAAGCCGGAGACACGGCCGTCCTCCGCGTTGGCCCGGTCGAACGCGGTGTCCGGCGTCAGGGGCCGGCCGTCGAGTTCACCGGACACGGACCAGCCCTCCGGCAGCGTGCCGGCCGCGTGCCGCACCTGGCAGTCCACCCGCAGCTCCCCGTCGAGCCCGGTCCGCGCCGTCACGTCGGCCAGGTACAGCGGGTCGGTGGCGTACAGCAGGACGGAGCGGGTGATCCCGCCGTGCCACCACTGGTCCTGGTCCTCGATGTGCGAGGCGTCCGACCACTTGACGACGGTGAGCCGCACGGTGGCCCGCCGCCCCGGACGTACCACCCGTGAGAGGTCGAACTCGGCGGCGAGGTGGGAGTCCTTGGAGATCCCCACGGGCCGCCCGTCCACATGGACGAGCAACACGCTCTCGGCGGCACCGACATGGAGGACGATCCGGCGGCCGGCCCACTCGGCGGGCACGTCCACCTCGCGCTCGTACACGCCCGTCGGGTTCGCGGCGGGGGACGCGGGCGGGACGTCACCCCACGGCATCCGGAAGTTGGTGTACTGCGGCAGGTCGTCGGTGTCCTGGAGGGTCCAGGCGCCAGGGACCTCGGCCCGGGCCCACCCGCCGTCGGGCGCGTCGGGGGCCGGCAGCAGCTGGAAGCGCCAGTCGCCGTCGAGCGACAGCGCACCCGCCCGCCGGTCCACGGCGTTCATCGGCAGCCGCCCCCAGGAGGTCACCTCGGGTGCTTCCCAGGGGCGCAGGGCGATCAGCGGATCGAGGGCGTGCGCGCCGTCGGCCGTCGGACCGGGCATCAACGGATGGCCCCCTTGCCGAGGTCGCCGATGATCTGCTTGGCGCCGATCGCGAAGACGGCCAGCAGCGGGAGGAGGGCGAGCAGCGCGCCCGTCATGACCATCCCGTAGTCGGTCGTGCCGTGGACGCCGTTGAGCTGGGACAGGGCGACCTGGAGGGTCACGTTGTGCGGGTCGGTGAGGGCGATCAGCGGCCAGGCGTAGTCGTTCCACTGGCCCATGAAGGTGAAGATGCCGAGGAAGGCGAGGCCGGGCCGGACGACCGGGAGCGCCACGTGCCAGTACTGGCGCAGGAACCCGGCGCCGTCGAGCTTCGAGGCGTCGAGCAGTTCGTCGTGGATGGCGCTCCGCATGTACTGGCGCATCCAGAAGATGCCGAACGCGTTGGCGGCCGCCGGGACGACCAGCGCGGTCATCGAACCGATCCAGCCCAGCTTCGCCATGATCACGAACTGCGGGATCGCCTGGAGCTGCGCCGGCACCATGAAGATCGCCATCATCAGCGCGAACAGGAACCGGCGGCCGGGGAACCGGAACTTGGCGAAGACGAAGGCCGCCAGGGAGTCGAAGAACAGCACCAGGAACGTCACCGTGCCCGCCACCAGCAGCGAGTTGGCCATCGACCCGAAGAAGTCGACGTTGTCGAAGAGGTGGCGGACGTTCTCCGCGAAGTGGGAGCCGGGCAGCAGCTTCGGCGGATAGGAGAAGATCTCCGTCGAGGCGTGCGTCGACATGATCACGGCCCAGTAGAACGGGAAGACCGAGATCAGCAGGCCGACGACCAGGACCAGATGGAGCGCGACGCCCCGCTTCCGTGAACCCTTGATGGATGCCATGGTGGCGGGCTCCTAATCTTCGCCCCGGCGCTGCACCAGGCGCCAGTTGACGATCGAGAAGAGGACGACGACGAGGAAGATGCCCCAGGCGACGGCGGCGCCGTACCCGAAGTCGTTGTTGTCGAAGGTCTGCTGGAAGAAGTAGAGGACCATGGTCTGGCCCGCGTGTCCGGGGCCGCCCGCGAAGGACGAGTTGTTGTCCGTGGTCTGGAGCAGCACCTGCGGCTCGGAGAAGCTCTGCAGCCCGGTGACCGTCGAGATGACGAGCACGAAGAGCAGCACCGGGCGCAGCAGCGGCAGCGTGATCCGGAAGAAGGTCTGCACGGGTCCGGCGCCGTCCATCCGCGCCGCCTCGTACAGCTCGCCCGGGATCGTCTGCAGACCGGCGAGGAAGATGATCGCGTTGTAGCCGGTCCACTGCCAGGTCATCAGTGTGGCGATGGCGACCTTGATGCCCCAGGGCGTGTTCAGCCAGGCCACCTGGTCGAGACCGACGGCCTGCAGGAGAGCGTTGACCAGGCCGAAGTTGGTGGAGAAGACCGAACCGAAGATGATCGCGACCGCCACGATCGACGTGACGTTCGGCAGGAAGAAGGCGAAGCGGTACACGTTCTTGAAGCGGACCGCGGAGTTGAGCATCACGGCCGTGACCATCGCCAGGAAGATCATGGGGAAGGTGGCCAGCGCCCAGATGACGACGGTGTTCCCGATCGAGCTCCAGAACTGGCCGTCCGCGAGCAGGTACCGGTACTGCGACAGCCCCGCGTACTCCATCGCGCCCAGCCCGTCCCAGCGGTGGAACGACAGATAGAGCGAGAAGCCGACCGGGATCAGACCGAAGGCGAGGAAGAGCAGATAGAAGGGGGAGATCGCGGCGTACAGCCGCCAGTGGCTCAGCACGCCCTTTTTGGGGTGCGGAGCGGGTGCGGCGGCCAAGGGCGCCGGATGCGTCTCCACCACGGGTGCGGTAGCCATGTCAGTAGCTCACCCCCACGTGGTCCGCGATGCGCCGGCAGCTGCTCATGGCGTCCTTCCAGGCCTTGTCCGGGTCCTTGCCGAGCACGGAGAAGTTCCGCAGCTCGTCGCTGATCGGGGTGCCGAGCGCGATGTCGTAGGGGCTGTTGAAGGCGACGGGGATCTTCCGCGCCGCCGGGCCGAAGACGTCCATCGTGATCTGGCCGCCGAAGAACGCGTCGGGTTCGCGCAGCTCGCTCATGCCGTACGACGCGGGGGTCGACGGGAAGAGCACCGAGTCGACGAAGCCCTGGGCCTGGTTCTCGGCGTCGAGCATCCAGGTGATCAGCTCGAAGGCGCGCTCCGGCTCCCGGCAGGCCTTGGTGATCGACAGGAAGGAGCCGCCGATGTTCGACGGTCCGCCCGGACACTGGGCCACCCGCCACTTGCCCTTGGTCCGCGGTGTGTTGAGCTTGATGTCGCCGGCCGCCCAGGAGGCGTTGAGCTGGCTGGGCAGCAGGCCTCGCTCGGTGGCGGATATGTTGTCCGGCGTCCCGTTGACGATCTTCGAGACCAGTCCGCGGCGGGTGGCCTCGACCGCCCGGTCCCAGGCGGTGCGCACATGCTCCTGGTCGCCGATGAAGTGCCGGTCCTCGTCGACGTACCGGCGGGTCGACTGGTTGACGGAGATGCCGAAGACGCTGAGCGCGTCGGTGAGGATGAAGGTGCCGGGCAGACGCTTCTTGAGCTGCTCGCCCGCGGCGAAGAACTTCTCCCAGGTGTCGAGTTCCGCGGAGACGTCCGCCGGCTCGTGGGGCAGGCCCGCCTTCTCGAAGACGGCCGGCTGGTAGTAGTGGGCGACCGGGCCGCAGTCGATGGGGAAGCCCACCATCGAGCCGTCCGGGGCGATGCCCTGATCCCACTTCCAGGGCAGGTACTTGTCGCGGTACCGCGCCGCGCCCAGCGTGCGCAGGTCCACGAACTGGTCGGAGTTCGGCAGGTACGAGGCCATGTCCTCGCCCTTGAGCCCGGCGATGTCCGGGATGTGGGCGCGTCCGGTCATCGTGGTCATCAGCTTCGAGCGGTAGTAACCGCCGATCTGGATGGCCTGGAGGTTCATCGAGTCGTCGTAGCGGGCCTTGGCGTTCTGGACGACCTTCGGACTCAGCCCGCCGCTCCAGTACCACAGGACCATGTTCCGGCCGGTCGAGCCGGTCGGAACGGCACAGCCGGTCGCCAGGCCGCCGAGCGCCGTGGCGGCCGTACCGGCCAGGCCCGCGCGCAGCAGGCCTCTTCGTGAGAGCCGCACAGCTCCCACCGCCTTTCGGATCTGTTCGGGTCTTCGCATGAGGGGGTCAGTGCCGCCGGGTGGGGCCGGGCGGGGTCACGGGCGCGTACGGGACGGGCGGCCCCGGGTCGGCAGGGATCCGGTCCGTCAGGAAGCCGTACGCGCGCCGCAGCGCGGGGTCGTCGACCGAGCGCCACCAGCGGTCGACGCCGTACCAGCCGGGCGCGGCCAGGGCGCCGCCGTGCCGTCGCACGGAGAGCCCGGCGCCGAGCACGGCGAAGCGCAGCCGTTCCTCCAGCGGCCAGCCGCCGAGCGACGCCGCGACGAAGCTCGCGCCGAAGACGTCTCCGGCGCCCGTCGGGTCGACGACATCGATGTCGAGGGCCGGCACCTCGGCGTACTCGCCGGTCGTCTGGTCCACGGCGATCGCGCCGTCGCCGCCGCGGGTGACGACCGCGACCGGCACCAGTTCGGCCAGCCGGCTCAGGGCGGCTGCCGCGCTGCCGGTGCGCGTGTAGGCCATCGCCTCGGTCTCGTTGGGGAGGAAGGCGTGGCACAGCGCGAGCTGGTCCAGGAGGTCCTGCGACCACCGCTGGGTGGGGTCCCAGCCGACGTCGGCGTAGATCTGCGTGCCGTTCGCCGCCGCCTTGGCGAGCCAGGCGCGCGGCTCCGCCTCGATGTGCACGAGCGCGGTGCGCGCCGCCGGCGGGTCGCTCATCAGCGCGTCCTGCGAGTGGGGCGGTTCCTGGCCGTGGGTCACCAGGGCGCGGTCGTGGACGGGGGCGTGTCCCGCGGGGGCGGGAGGCCCGGTCCGGGGGAGCGCCAGGGAGACGGTGACCGGGGTGTGCCAGCCGTCCGCGGTACGGGAGAGCGCGAGGTCGACGCCCTCCTGGCCGGCGAGCACGTCATGGCAGTACGCGCCGTAGGCGTCGTCGCCGAAGACCGTGGCCAGGGAGGTGCGCAGGCCGTAACGCGCCGCCGCCACCGCCAGGTTGGCGATGCCCCCGGGGCTGACGCCCATGCCCTCGGTCCAGATCTCCTCGCCCGGCGTCGGCGGCTTGCCCAGTCCGGTCAGGACGAGGTCGTAGAAGAGCAGACCGGTCAGCAGGACATCGGGCCGTTCGTCGCCCACGGGTACGTCCTCTCGTCAAAAGTCTGCAAGCGGTGCACAGGATCGTGCGCGCCGCCGCGGAATTTGGCAAGAGTCGAGCAGAACAGAGCATGGAAATGAAGAAAGATGACGACTATTGTTCAGGGCGTGCTGGCAGAGCGACGACATCAACTCATCCTGCGGGCCCTGCGTTCCGGCGGTCCCGCGGCCGTGACCGACCTCTCCGAACAGCTGGGCGTGAGCCCCGCCACGGTCCGCCGCGACCTGGTGAAGCTGGAGGAGGAGGGCCTGCTGACGCGGGTGCACGGCGGTGCGGTCGTGGACGAGGGCGACCAGCCCTTCGCCGAGGTGGCCGAGGTCCGCGTGCCCGAGAAGGACGCCATAGCCGTACAGGCCGCGTCGATGATCCAGGACGGCGAGTCCGTGCTGCTCGACATCGGCACCACCGCCTACCGGCTGGCCCGGCAGCTGCACGGCCGCCGGATCACCGTCATCACCAGCAACCTGGTGGTCTACGAGGAACTCGCGGACGACGAGGACATAGAGCTGGTGCTGCTCGGCGGCATGGTCCGACGCGAGTACCGCTCGCTCGTCGGCTTCCTCACCGAGGACAACCTGCGCCAGCTGCACGCCGACTGGCTCTTCCTCGGCACCAGCGGAGTGCGGCCCGGCGGCCAGGTGATGGACACGACCGTCGTCGAGGTGCCCGTCAAGCGGGCCATGATCAGGGCGGGTGAGCGGGTGGTCCTGCTCGCCGACCGGGCCAAGTTCCCGGGCACGGGCATGGCCAAGGTCTGCGGCCCCGAGGAACTGGACATGGTGGTGACCGACGCGCCGGTGGACGCGGCGACACGCTCCGCGCTGGAGGAGGCGGGCGTGCGGGTGGTCGTGGCATGAGCCCCGGCCACGGACCCGCCGCGGGGGCCCGGCCGTGAACGCCCGCCGCGGGCACGCGTGGCGGCCCGCGCGTACGGCGCCGGGCATGCACGACGCGCCCGGCACGTGGCCCACTCGGCGCGGGCGGCTTGTGCCGGACGGCCGGTTCGGGCGTCGCGTGCCGGACAGCCGGCATGGGCAGCATGCGCCGGACGGCCGGCACGGCCGCAACGCGCCGGACAGTCGGCGCGGACGGTACGCGTCGGACAGCCGGCACGGCCCCACCGCGCCCGACGGCCGCCATGGGCGTCACGCCCGCGGTGGATCGTACGGGCAGCATGCGCGGCCCGCGCCGTCCGGAGATCACGCGCGCGGCGCACCGTATGGGCACCGTGCGCGGCCGACACCGTATGGGCGCCATACGTGGACCGCACCGTTCGGGCGCCACGCGCGGCCCGCACCGAACGTGTCGTACCGGCAGGAACGCGCGCGGCATGCCGAGCGTGCCCGGCGCGCAGAACTCGCAGAACTCGCAAAGGTGGTAATCGCGTGAGGCTGACCATTCTCGGCGGCGGAGGATTCCGTGTGCCGCTCGTGTACGGGGCGCTCCTCGGGGACCGTGCCGAGGGACGCGTCACCCGGGTCGTGCTGCACGACCTGGACCCGGCACGGCTGTCCGCCGTCGCGCGGGTGCTCGCCGAACAGGCGGCGGGCGTACCGGACGCGCCCGAGGTGACCGTCACCACCGACCTCGACGACGCCCTGCGCGGCGCCGACTTCGTCTTCTCCGCGATCCGGGTCGGCGGCCTGGAGGGACGCGCGGACGACGAACGCGTGGCGCTCGCCGAAGGCGTCCTCGGCCAGGAGACGGTCGGCGCGGGCGGCATCGCGTACGGACTGCGCACCGTGCCCGTCGCCGACGACATCGCACGCCGCGTCGCACGGCTGGCCCCCGACGCCTGGGTCATCAACTTCACCAACCCGGCCGGCCTCGTCACCGAGGCCATGGCCCGGCACCTCGGCGACCGAGTCATCGGCATCTGCGACTCGCCGGTCGGCCTCGGCCGCCGGATCGCGAAGGTGCTCGGCGCCGACCCGCGCGAGGCGTGGATCGACTACGTGGGGCTCAACCACCTCGGCTGGGTGCGGGGTCTGCGGATCGCGGGGCGGGACGAACTCCCTCGCCTGCTCGCCGATCCGCAGCTGCTCGGTTCCTTCGAGGAGGGGCGGCTCTTCGGGCCGGACTGGCTCCGGTCCTTGGGCGCCGTCCCCAACGAGTACCTGCACTACTACTACTTCAACCGCGAGACCGTCCGCGCCTACCAGCAGGCGGACCGGACGCGCGGCGCCTTCCTGCGCGACCAGCAGGCGGGGTTCTACGAGGAGATGACGCACCCCGACGCCGCCGCGCTGAGCGCCTGGAACCGTACGCGCGCCGAACGCGAGGCCACCTACATGGCGGAGAACCGGGACGCGGCCGGCGCGGGCGAACGCGACGCCGACGACCTCTCCGGCGGCTACGAGAAGGTCGCGCTCGCCCTGATGCGGGCCATCGCCCGCGACGAGCGCACCACGCTGATCCTCAACGTCCGCAACCGCGGCACCCTGGCGGTCCTCGACGACACGGCCGTCATCGAGGTGCCCTGCCTGGTGGACGCCAACGGCGCGCATCCGGTCGCCGTCGACCCGCTGCCGGACCACGCCACCGGCCTGGTGTGCGCGGTGAAGGCGGTGGAGCGGGAGGTGCTGTCGGCGGCCGAGTCGGGGTCCCGCACGACGGCGGTGAAGGCCTTCGCGCTGCACCCCCTCGTGGACTCCGTGAACGTGGCACACCGGCTGGTCGACGGCTACACCGCCGCGCACCCCGGCCTGGGTTACCTGAAGTAGAGACCGAGCTAGGAGACGTACGGCCATGCATGACGAACGCCGCCGCATCGAGGAGCGCGTCGAGCGCATCCACGACCAGCGCATCAAGCCCGCGACCTACGCCGCCACCGTTCCCCTCGTGGTGGAGGCCTGGCAGGCCCCGGGGGAGCCGGTCCCCTTCGAGGAGGCCGCGGCCGCCCCGTACGAACCCTTCGCGATGGACACCCCGTGGGGCCCGCCGTGGGGGACCACCTGGTTCCGGATGCGCGGGCAGGTGCCGGCCGCGTACGCGGGCAGGCGCGTCGAGGCCGTCATCGACCTCGGCTTCGTGGGCGACTGGCCGGGCAACCAGGCCGAGGCCCTCGTCCACCTCGCCGACGGCACACCGCTGAAGGCGGTCAACCCGCTCAACCAGTACGTCCCCATCGCCCGTCCGGCGGTCGGCGGGGAGCCGGTCGAGTACCTCGTCGAGGCCGCCTCCAACCCCGACATCCTCGCCGGCGACTTCGCCGGCCCGACCCCGCTCGGTGACGTGCTCACCGCGGGCGACACACCGCTGTACACCTTCAGGCGCGCCGACATCGCCGTGCTCGACGAGGACGTCTGGCACCTGGACCTCGACATCCAGGTGCTGCGCGAACTGATGCTGGAGCTCGGCGAGCACGACCCGCGCCGGCACGAGATCATGCACGCGCTCGACCGGGCCCTCGACCTGCTGGACCTGGACGACATCTCCGGCTCGGCGCCCGCCGTGCGCGCGGCCCTGGAGCCGGTGCTGTCGAAGCCCGCCCACGCCAGCGCCCACATCGTCTCCGGCGTCGGCCACGCGCACATCGACTCGGCCTGGCTGTGGCCGATCCGCGAGACCAAGCGCAAGACGTCCCGCACCTTCTCCAACGTCACGTCGCTGGCCGACGAGTACGAGGAGTTCGTGTTCGCCTGCTCGCAGGCCCAGCAGTACGAGTGGGTGCGCGACAACTATCCGCACGTGTGGGCCCGCATCCAGGAGTCCGTGAAGAAGGGCCAGTGGGCACCGGTCGGCGGCATGTGGGTCGAGGCCGACGGCAACCTGCCCGGCGGTGAGGCCCTCGCCCGCCAGCTCGTGCACGGCAAGCGGTTCTTCATCGAGCACTTCGGCGTCGAGACCAAGGGCGTGTGGCTGCCGGACTCCTTCGGCTACAACGCCGCCTACCCGCAGCTCGCCAAGCTCGCCGGCAACGAATGGTTCCTCACCCAGAAGATCTCCTGGAACCAGACGAACAAGTTCCCCCACCACACGTTCTGGTGGGAGGGCATCGACGGCACCCGGATCTTCACCCACTTCCCGCCGGTCGACACCTACAACGCCGCCCTCAGCGGCGAGGAGATGGCCCTCGCGGTGCGCAACTACCGCGAGAAGGGCGGCGCCACCCGCTCACTGGCCCCCTTCGGCTGGGGCGACGGCGGTGGCGGCCCCACCCGCGAGATCATGGAGCGGGCCCGCAGGCTGAAGGACCTGGAGGGCTCCGCGAAGGTCGAGGTCGAACACCCCGACGCGTTCTTCGCGAAGGCACGCGCGGAGTACCCGGACGCCCCGGTGTGGGTCGGCGAGCTCTACCTCGAACTGCACCGCGCAACCTACACCTCCCAGGCCCGCACCAAGCAGGGCAACCGGCGCAGTGAGCACCGGCTGCGCGAGGCGGAGCTGTGGGCCACCACGGCCGCACTGCACGCGCCGGGCTACGCCTACCCGTACGAGGCGTTCGACCGGCTGTGGAAGACGGTGCTGCTGCACCAGTTCCACGACATCCTGCCCGGGTCGTCGATCGCCTGGGTGCACCGCGAGGCCGAGGCCGAGTACGCCCGCGTCGGGCGGGAACTGGAGGAGCTGACGACGGCCGCGATCACCGCCCTCGGCTCCGGCGGGACGCGTGTCTTCAACACCAGCCCGTACGACCGCGCCGAGGTGGTCCGCACGACGGGCGGCACGCCGGCGTACGTACAGGTGCCGGCGAACGGCAGCGCGCCCCTGGCCGACGCCCGCCCCCCGCAGCCGGTGACGGTGTCCGGCCGCGTCCTGGACAACGGGCTGGTCCGGGTCCGGGTGGCGGAGGACGGCACCCTGTCGTCCGTGCGCGACCTGCGGGCGGACCGCGAGGTCCTCGCGGACCCGGGCAACCTGCTCCGCCTGCACACCGACCTGCCCAACTACTGGGACGCCTGGGACATCGACAAGCACTACAAGAACCGGTACACGGACCTCCTGGAGTCCGATTCGGTCACCGTCGTCGAGGACGACCCGCTGGCCGGCGCGATCCGCGTCATCCGCTCCTTCGGCAAGGGCTCGACGATCACCCAGACGATCACGGTCCGGGCCGGCAGCCCCCGTATCGACTTCGAGACGGACATCGACTGGCACGAGAGCGAGAAGATCCTCAAGGCCGCCTTCCCGGTGGACATCCGCGCCCCGCACTCCTCGGCCGAGATCCAGTTCGGCCACGTCCAGCGCCCCACGCACACCAACACGAGCTGGGAGGCGGCCCGCTTCGAGGTGTACGGCCACCGCTGGGTGCACATCGGCGAACCTGGCTACGGCGTCGCGGTCATCAACGACTCGACGTACGGCCACGACGTCTCCCGCACGGTCCGTGAGGACGGGGGCACGACCACCACGGTCCGGCTCAGCCTGGTGCGCGCCCCGCGCGTCCCCGACCCCGGGGCCGACCAGGGACGCCACCGCTTCACGTACTCCCTGCTGCCCGGGGCGAGCATCGAGGACGCGGTCGCCGAGGGCTACGCCCTCAACCTGCCGCTGCGGCCGGCCGAGGCGCACGGCCCCGCCGAACCCGTCGTCTCCGTCGACGGGGAAGGAGTCACCGTCGAGGCGGTCAAGCTCGCCGACGACGCCTCCGGCGATGTCGTCGTGCGTCTCTACGAGTCCCGCGGCGGCCGTGCCACCGGCACCCTGCGCACCGGGTTCCCGCTCGCCGCGGCCCAGGTGACCGACCTGCTGGAGCGTCCGCTCTCTCGCGCGGACACCGAGGGGAACGCGGTCGCGCTCACCCTGCGGCCCTTCGAGGTGCTGACGCTGCGGCTGGCCGTGGAGACGACGTGACCGCACGCGACAGGAATCCGGCAGCACTTCCCATGAAGAATTAAGGAAGAGGTAAGAGGCCTGGTCACGGTGGGTCCGACGCCCGCCGTGACCACGGCTCGTTCCCCGCACGACACCTGGAGTTCGCCCTTCCCCCCTGTGATACGGGGGAACGACGAGAAAGAGGTGGCACGGTGCGAGACCCGCGTATGTCCGCGATCGGCAAGGGCCTGAGGCGTCGGGGGAGGCTGATGGCCGAGGCGGTCCGGCCGCCCAGAAGGGCCCTGGACGCGGTGCCCTCGCCCCGGGGGCCGGGCGATCCGGCCGACGGCGGGTACACCGCCCCGCCCGCCCCACGCCTGGTCGAATCGCCGGTGTTCGTGCTGTCGTCCGTGCGCTCCGGATCGACGCTGCTGCGCGTCCTGCTGAACAGCCACAGCCAGATCCGCGCTCCGCACGAGATGCATCTGCGCACCGTCCACGTCCACCTGTCCCGCGACTTCACCGCGGACGCGATGCGGGCGCTCGAACTCGACAAGACCGAGCTGGAGCACGCCCTGTGGGACCGGCTGCTGCACCTCGAACTCACCCGCAGCGGCAAGCGGATCATCGTCGACAAGACTCCGCCCAACACCCTCGTCTGGCCGCGCCTGCACCGATGTTGGCCGCACGCCCGCTACATCCTGCTGCTCCGCCACCCCGGGGCCGTCATCACCTCCCTCATGAACCGTCGCACCGATCCCGACCACGCGGAGATCTCCGCCGAGGTCCTCGACTACAGCGAGAAGCTGGAGGAGGCCCGCCGGAACCTCGACGCCCACGTCGTCACCTACGAGGCGCTCACCGCCGACCCGGAGAGCACCACCCGCGGCATCTGCGACTACCTGGGCGTCCCCTGGGAGCCCGCCATGCTCGACTACGGGGCCCAGGACCACGGCACCTTCCGCCCTCAGCTCGGCGACTGGAGCGAGACCATCAGGTCCGGCCGCGTGCAGCCCGCCCGGACCGCCGATGCTTCGGTCGAACTCCCGCTCAGGCTCAGGCAGTTGGCGCGTGCCTGGGGTTATCCGGAGAATTGAGCAGCGCGGCGCCCGCCCGGGCGAGCGTGGCGGGATGGCCGAAGAGGCCGGGCAGCCCCCCGGTGTGCAGGAAGACGGTGCGCCGTCCCGGGGTGATGTCGCCGTCCGCGACGGCCGCGATCAGCCCCGCCATCGCCCGCCCCGTGTAGATCGGGTCGAGGACGATGCCCTCGGTGCGCGCGGCCAGGGTCAGGGCCTTCATCACCGGCTCGCCGGGCGTGTCGTATCCGTCGCCGACCTGGTCGAGTCGCAGCCGCGGGGCCTCTTCGACGCCCCGTGTCCCGGACAGCTCGCCGACCAGTTGTGTCACCGTCCCGGCGGGGTCGGCGACGGCGCCGCAGTGCACACCGAGGACGCGGGAGGACCCGAGGTGCGCGACCAGGCCGGCCATGGTGCCGCCCGAGCCGAGCGCCACCACGACGGTCGCCAGGTCCGGTGCCTGGTCGAGGAGTTCGCGTGCGCACTCGACGTAGCCGCGGGCACCGAGCGCGCTCGATCCGCCGAAGGGGATCAGCGCCGGGACCTCACCGCGCGCCCGCTCCTCCTCCACCACCTCGCGGGCGCGGGAATCCAGGGGCTCGCCGTCCCCGGCCCAGACGACCGTGGCGCCGAAGAGTCCGTCGAGCGCCAGGTTGCCGGAGGCCGTCCCGCCGGGTGCTCCGGCCAGCACGAGGACGACGCGGAGCCCGAGCCGGGCACCGGCCGCCGCGGTCAGGCGCGCGTGGTTGCTCTGCGGCGCACCCGTGGTCACCAGGGTCGTCGCGCCCTCGGCCAGGGCCGCGCCGCACGTCCACTCCAGCTTGCGGATCTTGTTGCCACCGCCGCCGAGGCCGGTGAGGTCGTCGCGCTTGACCCACAGGTCCTCGGGTCCGAGGCCGAGCGCGCGGGCCAGCCGGGGCGCGGGTTCGAGCGGGGTGGGCCAGGTGCCCAGCGGAGCGCGTGGCGAGGTGCCGTCCTCGGGGTGTGTCGTCATCGCCACGGGCCTTTCCGACGCTGGTGGTGTCGCGGCGAGAGTAACCCGTGACCTGCCCGGACCGTCGGCTCGGGGCCCCTGCGCGGACGGCGGTGGGCCGCCCGGGTGTCCGGGCGGCCCACCTGTGTCTCCTGCTCCGTCCTCCTGGCGGTCCGTCAGCCGGTGAAGCCCGCGGTGATGGAGGTGAACTGCCAGGTGCTCTGGCTGATGCCGGAGCAGTTGCTCACCACGCCGCCGCCGGGGCAGGGCCGGTCACGGTTGACCGCCCAGAAGGCGAGCCGCGCGATGTGGTGGGAGTTCGCCCAGTCGCGGATCTGCGTCCAGATCGCCGGGGTGGTGTTCTCCTGCTGGTCGGACAGACCGTTCATGCCGGAGATGCCGATGTGCGAGTAGGCCGTCGCGTCGTCCCAGCCGAAGGTCGACTTCAGCTTGGCCTTCAGCCCCTCGGTGGCGTTGACCGTGTTGCCGTACATGTCGGAGCCGCCGCCGAAGTCGAACGGCATGATGGTGAAGACGTCGATGCCCGCGTTCAGGGACTGCGCCTGCTCGATGAGACGGTTGCCGTAGTACGTCGGGCCGGTCGTCGAGGTGCCGAAGGTGACGATGGTCTTCAGGCCGGGGTTGTTGGCCTTGACCGTCTTCAGCGCGGTCAGGATCTTCGCCTGCACGGCCTCGTTCTCGAACTCGTCCGTGTTCTCGATGTCCATGTCGATCGCCTTGAGGCTGTAGGCGTCGATCACCTTCTGCAGGGCTCCGGCGAGCGCGCTCGCCGAGGAGCAGTTGGCGCCGAGCTTGCTGCCCTGCCAGCCGCCGAAGGAGGGGACGATGTCGCCGCCCGCGGAGCGGATCTGGTTGATGGCGGTCTGGTCGACGCCGCCGGTCAGCGCCCGGTTGCCGTCCCAGGCGGGGTTGCAGCCGCCCGAGTCGAGCACGAACGCCATCGTGAACCACTTGACGCCGGTCGCGTTCATGACGGTGGTCGGGCTCGGCGGGTCGCCCCAGCCCTCGAACAGGTACGGTGCCGCCTGCTTGAAGCCGGTGCCGCCGCCACCGCCCGCGTTCGTCGTCACCGACACGGCGTTGGACGCGGGGGAGGCGTTGCCGGCCGCGTCACGCGCCTTGACGGTGAAGGTGTAGGCGGTGCTCGGGGACAGTCCGCTGACGGTGGCGCTGGTGCCGGACACCGTGAGCACCTGGTTGGAGCCACTGTAGACGTCGTAGCCGGTCACGCCGACGTTGTCGCTCGACGCGCCCCACGACAGGGACACGCTCGACGAGGTCTTGCCGGTGGAGGTCAGGTTTGTGGGGGCGGTCGGCGCCTGGGTGTCGGAGCCGCCGCCGCCCGGCCCGTCCAGGCTGATGTCGTCGGCGTAGTAGGTGCCCTGCGCGTACCAGCCGTGCACGTAGATCTTGGCGCTGGTCTGCGAGGCGCCGGTCGTGAAGGACACGGTCAGCTTGCTGTAGGCCGACGGGGACGTCGTCCAGGTGGAGGCGCCGCCGTCCACGCCGAGGTACACGTAGCTCCCGCGCACCCAGCCCGAGAGGCTGTACGTCGTGTTCGGCTGGACCGACACGGTCTGGGTGCACTGGGCGTTGTCGCTGGCGCTCACCGCTCCCGAGAGCGCCTTGGAGCCGCCGTGCACCGGGCTGGAGACGACGGAGCCCAGGTTGCCGGAGCAGGACCAGGGGGAGAGGCTTCCGGTCTCGAAGCCGGGGTTGGAGAGGATGTTGGCGGCCTGCGCCGTGCCGGGGAGGGCGACCGCCCCGGCCAGGGCCAGCGCGGCGGTGCCGAGCAGGGCCAGGAAGCGATGTCTGGAACGTCTGAGGTCTGCGATGCGCACGCGATCTCCCTGAAGAAATGGGGGTGTTCGGGAGTGCTGAGAGGTGCGCAACCAAGTTGGTATGGACCAATCTCGCTGTCAAGACGCTGCGCGAGAATTGGTCCAGACCGGTAGGCGTGACGGAGGAGAAGGGGGACGAGGGGGGGAGGCTAGGCCGGCTGGATGGCCGCCGTCGCGGGCGCGCCGGCTGACGCGGACGGTCCGCCGGAGGAGGGAGCCGCCGGCTCCGTGGCCGGGGCCGGCACGGCGGGCAGTGACGGCACGGGCGACTCGGTCCGCTGCTGCGGCAGCGACACCGGACGCACCGCGCGGGGCCCCGAGACCACCGTGTAGTCCTTCCCGAGGGACGCCGGAACCACCTCGCCCGTCTCCTCGCCGAGCGCCAGCCGCACCGCGGCCCAGGGAGCGTTGATCCCGCACAGCGCCAGCTGGTGCAGACCGCCCGCCGGACGCGTGTTCACGTCCATCAGCACCGGCTGGTCCCCGAACATGCGGAACTGGATGTTCGACAGATAGTGCAGTCCGAACGCCTCCGCGAGCAGCCGCGCGGGCTCGGTCCACGACGGGTGCAGCGTGAAGCCGCGGCGCCGCCCGTTCTTCGTGCGACCCACCGCCATGCGGACCCGCCCGTCCGGTGCGGTCAGGCAGTCGACGGACACCTCGGGCTGCTCCAGCCGGGGCATCACCAGCCAGTCCACCGGCTCGTCCGCCTCGCGCAGCGCCGCCACGACCAGGTCCAGCGGCACGAAGGGGCTCGGGAAACCATTGAGGTGCATGAGCGAGAAAGGAGCCCGCGTGATGACGCGGAAGCCCACTCCGCCCGCTCCGGCCGCCGGCTTGAAGCAGGCCGTGTGACCCGCGGCCTCCAGCGTCTCGACGGCCGTGAGGAGCTCCTCCTCGGTGCGCACCCGCCACCACGGCGGCACCGGCACACCCACCGCCTGCACCGCCTGGTAGGCGGTGGCCTTGTCCTGGAAGACGGCCACCGCCTCGGGGGGCGGGGCCAGCAGAGCCGTACCGAGCGCGGCGAACTCGGCGCGCTGGGCCACGATCGCGGCCTGGTGCAGCACCGGCACGAACACGTCTATGGAGTGACGCGCGCACTGGTCCAGGGCGTACTCGACGTAGGCGCGCGGGGACAGGCCCTCGGGCTCCAGCTCGGCGGTGTCGGCGGCGGCCAGCACGGGGGAGTCCGGGTCGCCGTGCGTGGCATGGATCTCGACCGGGCGGCCCTGCGGATTACTTCGCAGCTGATCCATGAAGAACACGTTCTCCGCGTACGTGCGGTTGAGCCAGACGCGTACGCGGAAATCCATGCAGGCCGCCTTTCGGGGGTTCACGGGCACGGCGGAGCGGGCCGTGCCCGGCCAGGGGAGAGGGAGGAACACCAAGCCGCCGTACGCCAAGAAAGGTTCGTGGCAGCCGTGTTGGGGCGATCATAAGGGGCGCGCACCCCCCGTACGGCTACGGGCGTGTTACGGATTTCCCGGGTGTCGTGTCCGGGCATCCTTGTCCCGTGCCGGGCGTATGTGTTCTTGTGTTGCCATTCGTCTTCTACGGGGGTGCGGAGAGTGCGGTCGATGGACGCCGGGCACGGGAATCTGCTGGCCATCAGCGATCTGCACATCGGATACCCCGAGAACCGCGCCCTGGTCGAGAAGATGCGCCCGGAGACCGACGAGGACTGGCTGCTGGTCGCCGGTGACGTCGGAGAGATCGTCAGCGACATCCGGTGGGCCCTGGAGACCCTCGCCGCACGCTTCTCCAAGGTGATCTGGGTGCCCGGCAACCACGAGCTGTGGACCCATCCGAAGGACCCCGTGCAACTGCGCGGCGTCGCCCGCTACGAGCATCTGGTCGCCGTCTGCCGGGAGTTGGGCGTCATCACCCCCGAGGACCCCTACCCGGTCTGGGAGGGGCCCGGCGGGCCCGTGGTCGTCGCTCCGCTCTTCCTGCTCTACGACTACTCGTTCCTGCCGCAGGGCTGTGTGACCAAGGCGCAGGGACTGGCCTACGCCGAGGGGACGGGCGTGGTCTGCACCGACGAGCACGTGCTCCACCCCGACCCCTACCCCAGCCGCGACGCCTGGTGCCAGGCCCGGGTCGCCGAGACCGAGCGCAGACTCGCCGAACTGCCCGCCGACCTGCCGACCGTCCCGGTCAACCACTACCCGTTGGACCGCCATCCGACGGACATCCTGCGCTACCCCGAGTTCGCCATGTGGTGCGGCACCCGGCGGACCGCCGACTGGCACCGCAGGTTCCGTGTGGAGGCCATGGTCTACGGTCATCTCCACATCCCCCGGACCACCTGGCACGAGGGCGTGCGCTTCGAAGAGGTGTCCGTGGGTTATCCCCGAGAATGGCGCAAGCGCCCCGGACAGCCGGGCACGCTGCGCCGCATTCTGCCGATGGAGGTCGGAGCCGGTGATGGAGGAGCTGCTCCCGGAGTCGGCCGTGGCAGTGGAGAGCTACGGTGACGACTGGGCCGAGGGCGCGAGCCTGTACCCCGAGGAGCAGGCGCTGCTGACACGGGCCGTGCAGAAGCGGCGGCGGGAGTTCACCGCCGTGCGCGCCTGCGCCCGCCGTGCCATGGAGAAGCTCGGGGTGCCCCCCGCTCCCGTCCTGCCGGGCGAGCGCGGAGCACCCCAGTGGCCCGCCGGCCTGATCGGCAGCATGACGCACTGCGACGGCTATCGCGCCGCCGCACTCGCCCGCGCCACCGACCTGGCCTCCCTCGGCATAGACGCCGAACCTCATCAGCCGCTCCCGGAGGGCGTCCTGGAGGCCGTGGCCCTGCCCGCGGAGACGGGCCGCCTCGACCGGCTCGCCGCCGAGCACCCCGCGGTCCACTGGGACCGGCTGCTGTTCAGCGCCAAGGAGTCGGTCTACAAGGCGTGGTTCCCGCTCACCGGGAAGTGGCTGGACTTCTCCGAGGCCGACATCGACCTCCTTCCGCACCCCGGCTCCCCGGGCCAGGGCCCCTCGGGCCGCCTGCGCGCCCGGCTGCTGGTCCCAGGGCCCCTGCTGGACGGCCGGCGCGTCGAGGTCTTCGACGGACGCTGGACCGTCCAACGGGGCCTGGTCGGCACGGTCGTCACGGTGCCTCATCCCTGAGTGGGCTCCGGGCACCAGGTCTGCAACAGCCGGAAGAACGCCTCCTCATTGCCCGCGAGACCTGCCGCGGCCAGGGACCGCTCCGCCTCCGCTAGCACGGCGGGGGGCACCACGGGTGGTCGGCGCCCGTCCGGCGGGCCGTCGAAGGCGGCTCGTACGGTCTGGAGGAGGCGGAGGTAGGCCTGCACGGCGGCGCGTTCGTGATCGGTCAGTACGGCGGTCTGCATCGGACGGCTCTCCCCGGGTCGGCTGGTCGTGTCAGGTGCTGCCTGACTCCAGCTTGCCGTCCGCCACTGACAATCCCGTTTCGGTACGTGGAGGTTCGCCCGCTTAGCGGAGGCGAAACATCCCGGAAATCCCTTGTGGAACAGGGGCCCTAGGCTGGACAGGAGAGCCTCGGGGCCGCCCTCGCGACGGCCGGACGGCGCCTGCCCGGGACCGCTGCGGCACCCGCACGGCGGGCGGGCCGCGGCCGCGACCGGCGGCGCGGGCGCCGCGTGACGGGCGGCCCGGCCGCCTGCCCGGACGGTGTGCCGAGGAGGACGGGAGACGCCCGGACGAAGGGCGTGGGAACCGCCGCACGGCGGCGTGGCGACAGGAGGTGGGCCGGTGGCCGACGCACCGCTCGGACGACCGCGGAGAACCGTGCGCCTGCGCTCCGTGGGCGACGGGGAACTGCGCCTGCACCACCGCGTCGTGCACGGCTACCGGCGCGCCTACCGGATGGCCGGCGAGGGCCCCGCGCTCGTCCTGATCCACGGCATCGGCGACTCGTCGGCGACCTGGGCGGAGCTGATCCCCGACCTGGCCCGCACCCACACGGTGATCGCGCCCGACCTGCTCGGCCACGGCGCCTCCGACAAGCCGCGGGCCGACTACTCCGTGGCCGCCTACGCCAACGGCGTACGCGATCTGCTGGCCACGTTGGACATCGAGTCCGCCACCCTGGTCGGCCACTCGCTGGGCGGCGGCGTCGCGATGCAGTTCGCCTACCAGTACCCCGAGCGCACCGAACGGCTCGTCCTGGTGAGCGCGGGCGGTGTCGGCGGCGAGGTCAACCCCGTCCTGCGGGCGGTCTCGCTGCCCGGCGCGCACCTCCTGCTCTCCGCGCTGCGGCTGCCCGGCATGCGCCTGCAAGTAGGCCTGTTCGCCCGGCTCATGAGCCTGCTCGACACCGATCTCGGCCAGGACGCACCCGAGTTGCTGACCCTGGTGGACGCGCTGCCCGACACGACCTCCCGCAGCGCCTTCATCCGCACCCTGCGGGCCGTCGTCGACTGGCGCGGCCAGGCGGTCACCATGCTCGACCGCTGCTACCTCACGGAGGGCATGCCCACGATGCTCCTCTGGGGCGACCGGGACAGCGTGGTGCCCGTCAGACACGCCCACGGCGCGCACCGGGCCATGCCGGGCAGCCGACTGGAGGTCTTCGAGGGCGCGGGCCACTTCCCCTTCCACAGCGACCCGGCGCGCTTCCTGGCCCTGGTCGAGGAGTTCACCACCACCACGGCCCCCGCGGACTGGAGCCGTGAGCACTGGCGCGAGCTGCTGCGCGCGGGCCGCTCCGGCACGAGCGTGGGCCGGCCGGACACGCCCCAGAACCGCGCGGTGGAGCGGGACCTGCGCGAGGCGAGCGAACGCAGCGCCACATGACGTTCCGCCAGGCCCTGTCCGACACGTCCCCGCCTGCCCGGCGGGCGACGCCGGGGATCGGGGGACTGTCGGACAGGCGCTAGCTGGTGCGCTCCCGGACGTCGCGCTCCGGACGCCTCGCCGCCCGCCCGCGGGCGGCCGCCACGACCGGGGACTCGCGCAGGGCGATGGACATGCCCACCAGGTCGCGCGGCCCGTCGGTGGACGCGACCTGGGCGGCCGGCCCCCCGGCGGCCTCCGCCGAGTCGATGACCCTGCCCTCCGGATCGGCGGCCCTGGCCCGCACCGCGGCCGTCACCATCACCGCATCCGCCTCCGCCTGCGCCCGGGCGGGCGGCGATCCCGCCGCGACGGCCGCGTCGTAGGCGTCGGAGCGCACCTCGGGGTCGAAGTAGGGGTACAGGCTCAGCATGCCGTCGTGGATGTCGGACTCCCGCTGGGTGACCTGGAGTTCGGCGGGGGACCACCAGGAGATGCGCACCGCCCGGTCCTCGTCCACGGCGACCGGCTTCAGCTCGCGCCACAGCGGACCCAGCCTGCGGTACGTCGACCAGGTGTTCCAGCTGTCCCCGATGCGCTGGCAGGCCAGCGGGACGCAGAAGCCGACCGCGGTGATCTGGGCTCCGGCGGAGGCCAGCACCGGCGCCACGTTGGTGCTCAGGCCGTCCAGGTCGCCGCCGTTCCAGCGGGCGACCACGGCGATGAACTTGGCGGCCGAGTAAGGGATGTTGCACAGCGAGCCGAACGCGATGATCACCAGTCCGGCCCGCAGCCAGCCGCGCACCTGGAGCGCCCAGCGCCAGCACATGATGTTCATCGCGATGCCCGCGGTGGACAGCGCCACGAGGTACAGCACGATCATCTCGCGCAGGAACGGCGTGTTCGCGTAGTAGGTGTCGAAGTCGCGCAGCCGCTCCTCGGGGGCCTCCCCGAGGGCGAAGAGCACGATCAGCGCCGCACCCACCACGCTGTATCCGGCGATCCAGCGGCGCGAGAGGCGGCGGGTCACCTCGGGCCGGCCACCCCGCCAGTTGATGATCAGCACCAGACAGGAGGCACTGAAGGCACTCAGCAGGCAGTAGACCAGTGGCGCCGAGACGTTGGGGACCCTGGTGACCTCGTTGACCTTGCCGATGGTGGGCGGGGCCGCGAAGAGGAACACCAGGCCCGCGAGCGCCAGGAGCACACCGACGGAGCGCAGCAGCGGATCGCGCCAGCCGCGCAGGAGCGCCGGGCCCTTGAAGGCGATGGCGGCACCCATGGCGGCGGCGGGGATGTAGTAGCTGGATCCGTCCATGTTCCGGGACCTTCAGCCCTGCGGTCCGCGGTAGCCCAGCGACGCCTCGATGCGGCCGGCCAGACCGTCACGCTGCACGGGCCCGCGCAGGGGTGAACCGGCGAGCCAGGTACGGCACTTGCTGGCGAGCAGCAGGCCGAAGCTCTCGGCCTCCTTCTCGTCGTCCATGTCGAAGCGGGTGCGCGCGGCCACCTTCAGGACGGTCTCCTGGAGGTCGGCGCCGTCGCTCAGTAGACGGGCGGCGACGGCCGCGCCCTCGACGTGGTGGCTGCAGTGCCCGGCCTTCATGTGCCACAGCTCGTGGCCCAGGATGACCAGCTGGTGGTCCGGCGCGGTGCGCTCCTCGATGACGACGAGGTCCTGTTCGGCCATGTCGAGCCAGAGCCCGCTCGCGGTGCCGGGCGGAAAGGCGGCCGTGCGGAACTGGACGGGGCGGCCCCGGCGTCTGCTCATCGCGCCGCACAGCGCCGCGTACAGCTCGGCGGGTTCCGCCGGTGCCGGGAGCGACAGCTCCGCTACCAACTCGCCGCACAGGCGGCGCATTTCCCTTCCGATGCCCACAGCTCTCCCCCGGCTCACGACTCTGGCCGTTTGACGCTCTCCAGGAGCATGTCCAGCCACTCGGCGACCTTGTCCCGGTGCTGGTCGGTGGGCAACTGCGCGGCCCGCCAGGCGATTCCGCGGACACCGTGGTCCAGGAGCAGCCGCTCCAGCGGGTCGGCGGCGGCCGCCGCGCGTTCGCGGTCGGCGAGTCTTTGCAGGAGTTCCTGCTCCGAGCGCTGGAGGGCGCTCACGAGGGCCTCGGAGTCCTCGGCCGTGAGGAATCCGGCGTGGACCCGGAAGAAGCGCTGGATGGCGTCGCAGTGTTCCATGGTGGGGCGCCGGTCGCCGTTGATGAGGGCACCCGCCTGCTGGCGCGACATGCCGGCGCCGTCGGCGATCTCCTGCTGGGTGTAGCGGCGTCCGTTGGGCTTCAGGCGGGTGCGGCGCAGCAGGTCGAGTCGTTGCAGGAAGCGGGCCTGGAGGTCGGGTTCGCCGGTGTGGCGGCCGCTCAGCAGGGCCTTCACCACGGGTTCGGGGACGCCGGAACCGGCGGACAGGCGCTGGATGTCGAAGACCTCGGAGAGCTGCACGCCGAGCCTGTGGGCCAGGTCGCTGACCCGGGTCACGACGGCCTGCAGCAGAACCGTCGCCGTGGCGCCCGGAACCTCGAAGCCATCCGTCACCGACAGATCTCCTACGTCTCTCTACAGGTCGCTCTCAAGAAGGTCAGGAACCATCGGGAGACTAGCCCCTCGGTCGAACTCACATCCAGGTCTCGCCACAACTGTGGCGAGATTCAGCCGTCAACGGTCGCCAAATGCCACGATAGTTGACACGCCTGTGCCCTGGGCAGCAGGATCGGGGCGCCGCGTGAAGGCCGCAGAGGCAAGAGGGGTGACCTCCCGATGGCGTACCAGGCAGGAAGGCAGCGGTCCCAGCCGCGACCTGTCCCCGAGACCGTCGAAGCTCAGGCGTACCTCCAGGACTACGCAGCCCTCCTCGAAGCCGTTCAGTTCCCCTCCGTCGTCTTCGACCACCGCTGGGACGTCGTCCTGTCGAACGCCGCCTTCGAGACACTTTTCGACGGCGTGGGAGCCCATCCGACGGCCATGCCGGGTGACAACTTCCTCCGGTTCGTGCTGTTCCACCCGGACGCGAGCACGGTTCTCGGCGAGCACGAGTCGAGCTGGTGCCTGCCGATGCTGGCGCACTTCGCCGCCGCCGTGGAGCGGCACGGCCAGGACCGCGGCCTCCAGTCGATCCGTCGGGAGATCGCCCAGGACCCCATCATGGACGCCGCCTTCCGCCACGGGCTGCCCCACTGGATCCGCGCGGTCGGCCCGGACGCCGTCGAGCACGACGGCGCCGTACGTCCCCTGGTGCACCCCGATCCCCGCTGGGGCCGCACGGACTGCCGGATCGTCGACGACACCCCCAAGACCCTGCGGGACATGGGGTACACGCGGATGACCCTGGTCCTGCGCGACGCGGCCCGGCCCCTGCCGGCCGGCGGACCGCGCAAGTCCCGCACCACGCGCAACGGCGCGGCGGAGCTGCGGGCGGTCTGAGCGCTCAGTCGGCCGGTGTCACGAGCACCAGCGGTACGCCGTCGCACGGCACCAGTCGCAGCCGCTCGAAGAGAGTGCTCCGCCCCGCCGCGAGGACGGCCCCGAAGTCCGGTCCCCGGGTGAGGGAGCCGGCCAGGTGGTCGGGGTCGGCGGAGGCGGCGACCCGGCCGCGGGCGTTCACCAAGTGGGCGGGACCCGGGAGCCGTTGGAGCAGCGGGACGACCGCGGCCTCGAAGTGCCGCAGATACACGTCGGCCGCGGCGACCCCCACGAAACGGCCCTCCACGTGCACGGGCGCGGACAGCGTCAGGCTGTACTCGTCGGAGCACAGGTAGTCGACGTAGGGCCCGGCGACGGCGCGCTGTCCGGTGTCGCGGGGGAGGGCGAACCAGTCCCAGTGCGTGTAGTCGGAGTACGCCGAGTGCCGCGGGTCGAGGTCGAGCAGCAGCGGTCGTACATCGCCGTCGGGGCCCGTCTGCCACCATTCCAGCCACGCCGGTACGTCGGCGAGCAGCCCGGGCGCCGCGACGAACCCGGCGCCCGACACCAACTCCTGCCGGGCGAGGCGCAGATGGAGCCCCGGGCGCAGTGCCGCGAGGTCGACGGTGGCGGGCCGGTCGCCCCGCGCGGCGACCCGGGTGAGCAGGGCCGCGGTGTCGGCGCGGGTCTCGGTGACCGCCTCGAAGACGGCCTCCAGCGTGGAGCGGACCTGCGCGGCGACGGCCGCCCGCGGTGTCGCGTCAAGCGTCGCCGTGGCGCCGACCTGGCCGGGGCTCCTGCTCATGGGTGCCCTCCAGCGGACGGGGACCGGACGCGGTGCGCGGCATCGCGAGGCGGAGGGCGATGAGCCGCGCCGTCGAGTCCTGGACGCACCGCTCGGCCAGCGCTCTGGCCGATTCGTGGGCCCCATCTTGCACCGCCGAGATTACGGAGCGGTGACGGTCGGCGACTTCTTCACGATATTCGTCGTCCCCGAGCACGAGACACAGCAGTGCGCCCACATCCGTCTGGAGCGCGACCTGTTCGCGGGTGAGCCGGGCGGACTGCGCGGCGGCGGCGAGCTCGACGTGGAAGCGGCCGTAGACGCGGCTGCGCGCGGCGGCGTCCTCGGCGGACGTGAGCTCCTCCAGGGTGCGCCGCAGTGGCTGGAGGTCGGCCGGTTCGGTGCGCTGCGCTGCGAGCCGGGCCGCCGCCCCCGTCACGGCCGCCCAGTGGTCGCCGAGATCGCGCAGCTCCTCGGTGCTCCAGCCGGCCAGCCGGGTCAGCAGCCGTTCCTCGCCGGGGACCTCGGGCAGGGACACGAAGCTGCCGCCGCCGCGGCCCCGGCGCGTGGTGACCAGTCCTTGCTGCCGCAGCGCCATCAGCGCCTCGCGCAGGGTGACCGTGGACACGCCGAGCTGCCCGGCCAGCTCCATCTCGCCGGGCAGCTGCTCCCCGTCGGCGAGCAGTCCGAGCTCGATGGCGTCGCCGAGCCTGCGGACCACCGTCTCGACCCGGGCGCGGTTGTCCACGGGTGTGAAGACGGCTCTGCGGACACCGTCGCCCATGTGTTGCTTCACGGTCACCACCTCGTGCGTTGACTCAACCTTTACTCTAAGGGGGTCTTGAGCTTTGAACTATGACTTCATATCTTTCCGGTCAGTGTTTCAACGTGGACATGGACCAGAAAGGTTCCCCACCCATGCAGGGATTGGCGATCCGGCTCCAGGGCCTGCGGAAGGCGTTCGGAGAGACGACCGCCGTGGCCGGAGTCGATCTGGACATCACCGACGGCGAGTTCTTCTCGATGCTCGGCCCGTCCGGTTCGGGCAAGACGACGGTGCTGCGGATGATCGCGGGCTTCGAGACCCCGACCGCCGGCCGCATCGAACTGGCGGGTCAGGAGGTCACCGGCCTCGCCCCCTTCGAGAGGGACGTGCACACCGTCTTCCAGGACTACGCCCTGTTCCCGCACATGACCGTCGAGCAGAACGTCGCCTACGGCCTCAAGGTGCGCAAGGTGCCCAAGCCGGAGCGGCTGGTGCGGGCCCGCAAAGCGCTCGCCGACGTACGGCTCGAAGGGTTCGGCAAGCGGCGCCCCGCCCAGCTCTCCGGGGGCCAGCGCCAGCGCGTGGCACTCGCCCGTGCCCTCGTCGGCCGCCCCCGGGTACTGCTGCTCGACGAGCCGCTCGGCGCCCTCGACCTCAAACTGCGCGAGCAGATGCAGGTCGAACTCAAGGCGATCCAGCGCGAGGTCGGCATCACCTTCGTCTTCGTCACCCACGACCAGGAGGAGGCCCTGACGATGAGCGACCGCATCGCCGTCTTCAACCAGGGCCGCGTCGAACAGGTCGGCACCCCGGCCGAGATCTACGAACGCCCCGCCACCGGCTTCGTCGCGGGCTTCGTCGGCACCTCCAACCTCCTCGAAGGGGCCTCGGCGGAGCAGGTCGTCGGCGCTCCCGGCACCTACAGCATCCGGCCCGAGAAGATCCGGGTCCTCAAGGAGTCCGCCGAAGCCGACGAGCCCGAGCACTCCACCGCCACGGGCACCGTCGTCGAGGTCGTCTACCTGGGCGACTCCACCCGCTTCCTCGTGGACCTCGACGCGGGCGGTCGCCTCACCGCCCTCCAGCAGAACCTGGAGACCTCGTCCGAGGACGTCGCCGCCCTGCGCGGCACCCGGGTCCGGCTCCAGTGGCACCGCCGTCACGCCTTCAAGGTCCCCGACCCCCGCTGACTCCCACGCTCAGTCCCCGTCACGTATGGAGTACGTCGTGCGCCTCACCCGAACCCTTCCAGCAGCCGCCGCCGTCGCGGTGCTCCTCGCGGCCACCGCCTGCGGGTCGTCCGACTCGGGCGGCTCCTCCTCGTCCACCGGACTCAACCCGCCCGACCTGAAGGCGCAGTCGAAGCTCGGCAAGACCGAGGGGCAGGTCAACCTGATCGCCTGGGCCGGCTACGTCGAGGACGGCTCCAACGACCCGAAGGTCGACTGGGTGAGCGACTTCGAGAAGCAGACCGGCTGCCAGGTCAACTCCAAGGTCGCGGCCAGCTCCGACGAGATGGTCAAGCTGATGAAGACCGGCCAGTACGACGCCGTCTCCGCCTCCGGCGACGCCTCGCTGCGTCTCATCGCCTCCGGCGACGCGGCCCCGGTCAACACCGGCCTCGTGCCGAACTACAAGAACGTGTTCAGCGGCCTGAAGAACGGCGGCTGGAACTCCGTCGACGGCCAGATGTACGGCATCCCGCACGGCCGGGGCGCCAACCTCCTGATGTACAACACCGAGAAGGTCACCCCCGCCCCCACCTCCTGGTCCGCCGTCTTCGACGACGCCGCCGCCCACAAGGGCCACGTGACCGCGTACGACTCGCCCATCTACATCGCCGACGCGGCGCTGTACCTGAAGTCGGCCCGGCCCGAACTGAAGATCAAGGATCCGTACGCCCTCGACCAGAAGCAGTTCGACGCGGCCGTCGACCTGCTGAAGAAGCAGAGCGCGAACGTGGGGGAGTACTGGAGCGACTACCTCAAGGAGATCTCCGCGTTCAAGAGCGGCGACTCCGTGATCGGCACGACCTGGCAGGTCATCGCCAACCTCACGCAGGACGAGGGCGCGAAGGTCAAGGCCTTCGTGCCCAAGGAGGGCTCCACGGGCTGGTCCGACACCTGGATGCTCTCCGCCAAGGCCAAGCACCCCAACTGCGCCTACAAGTGGATGGACTGGATCATCTCGCCGAAGGTGAACGCCCAGGTCGCCGAGTACTTCGGCGAGGCCCCGGCCAACACCGAGGCGTGCGCCGAGACCAGCGACAAGTCGTTCTGCGACACCTTCCACGCCGCCGACGAGGGCTACTGGAAGAACATCGCCTTCTGGAACACGCCCATCGAGCAGTGCCTCGACGGCCGCACCGACGTCAAGTGCGTCCCGTACGCGAAGTGGGTCCAGGCCTGGACCGAGATCAAGGGCTGAGAGACACCCATGACCTCCACCGCGCAGGCCGCCGGACGGTCCCCCGTCCGGCGGCTCGCCGGGACCCTGCACCGCCGGCCGCGGCTCAGGCTGTCCCTGCTCCTGACCGCGCCCCTGCTCTGGCTCGCCGTGCTCTACCTCGGCTCGCTGGCGGTGCTGTTCGTCTCGGCGTTCTGGACGACCGACTCCTTCACCTCCGAGGTCGTGAAGGTCTGGTCGACCGACAACTTCCACGAGCTGTTCACCACGCCGGTCTTCCGGCAGGTGATCCTGCGCAGCATCGGCGTCGCCCTCGCGGTCACCGCCCTGTGCGCGCTGATCGCCTTCCCGGTCGCCTTCTTCACGGCCCGGATCGCCAGGCCCACGTGGCGTCCGCTGCTCGTCGTCGCCATCCTCACGCCGCTGTGGGCGAGTTACCTCGTCAAGGTGTACGCCTGGCGGCTGATCCTCTCCCAGGGCGGACTCGCCGACTGGATGCTGGAGCCGTTCGGGCTGAGCGGACCCGGCTTCGGACTTCCCGCGGCGGTCATCGCACTGACCTACCTGTGGCTGCCGTACATGATCCTGCCGATCCACACGGCGCTGGAGCAGCTGCCCGACAACCTGCTCGACGCGTCGGCGGACCTGGGCGGGCGCCCCGCGCGCACCTTCCGCTCGGTGGTGCTGCCGATGGTGCTGCCGTCCGTGGCCGCGGGCTCGGTCTTCACCTTCTCCCTCAGCCTCGGCGACTACATCACCGTGCAGATCGTCGGCGGCAAGACCCAGCTCATCGGCAACCTCGTCTACTCCAACATCGAACTGAACCTGCCCATGGCCGCCGCGCTCGGCACGGTCCCCGTCGTGGTCATCGTGGTGTACCTGCTCGCGATGCGTCGCACGGGCGCCCTGAGCAGCCTCTGAGGAGCCCGCAGTGCAACTCTCCCGTCCCGCGCGCATCGCGCTGCGCGTCGCCGCCGGGCTCGGCTTCGCGATCATCTACGTGCCGCTCGCGCTCGTCCTGGTCAACTCCTTCAACCCGGACCGCAGCGCGAGCTGGCCCCCGCCCGGCCTCACCACCCACTGGTGGTCGACCGCCTGGCAGAACGAGGGCGCCCGCGCGGCACTGTGGGTCTCGGTGAAGGCGGGTCTCGGTGCCACGGCCATCGCCCTGGTGCTCGGCACGCTGATCGCCTTCGCGGTGGCCCGGCACCGGTTCTTCGGCCGCGACGCGATCTCCTTCGTGGTCGTCCTGCCGATCGCGCTGCCCGGCATCGTCACCGGCATCGCGCTCAACTCGGCCTTCGGCACGGTGCTCGAACCGCTCGGTGTCGGCCTCGGCATGTTCACCGTGATCGTCGGACACGCCACCTTCTGCATCGTGGTCGTCTTCAACAACGTGGTGGCCAGGCTGCGGCGCACCGCGGGATCGTACGAGGAAGCCGCCATGGACCTCGGCGCGAACACCTTCCGGGCCTTCGTGGACGTCACCTTCCCGCTGGTGCGCTCCGCCCTGCTCGCGGGCGGAATGCTCGCCTTCGCGCTCTCCTTCGACGAGATCGTGGTGACGACGTTCACCGCCGGACCCGGCATCGAGACCCTGCCGATCTGGATCTTCAACAACATGACACGGCCTCAGCAGGCCCCGGTCGTCAACGTCGTGGCGGCGGTCCTCGTCCTGCTCTCGGTGATCCCGATCTACGCGGCGCAGCGGCTGTCGGCCGACACGGCGACCGGGAGCAGGATCTGACGGTGCCGTGGGGGTGCCGTGGGATCCTCCCCACGGCACCCTGTGCGCGCACAGAAGTATGTGACATAGTACTGGCGTGGCCAAGCCATTTACCTGCGATGTCGTGGTTGTCGGAGCCGGAATGGTCGGCGCGGCCTGTGCGCTGTACGCGGCCCGCGCGGGCCTCGACGTCACCGTGGTGGACCGCGGCGCGGTGACCGGCGGCACGACCGGCGCCGGCGAGGGCAACCTGCTGGTCTCCGACAAGGAGCCCGGACCCGAACTCGATCTCGCCCTGCTGTCCGGGCGGTTGTGGTCCGAGCTCGCCGCGGAGGACGGACTCGGACCGGCGATCGAGTACGAGGCCAAGGGTGGCGTGGTGGTGGCCGCCACGCCCCGGGAACTGGCCGCCCTGGAGGCCTTCGCGGACGGCCAGCGGGCGGCCGGGGTCACGGCGGACCCGGTCGCGGCGGACCGGCTCCACGACCTGGAGCCGTACCTGGCCCCGGACCTGGCGGGCGCCGTGCACTACCCGCAGGACTCCCAGGTGATGCCTGCCCTGGCCGCCGCCCACCTCCTGCGCGCCTCGGGAGCGCGACTGCTCACCGGGCGGACCGTGACCGCGGTGCTGCGCGCGCCGGCCGGACCGGTCCGCGGCGTACGGACCGACCGGGGCGACATCCACGCCCCGGCCGTCGTGAACGCGGCCGGGACCTGGGGTGCGGACGTGGCCGGTCTCGCGGGCGCCCCGCTGCCCGTGCTGCCCCGCCGCGGATTCGTCCTCGTCACCGAGCCGTTGCCGCGCCGGGTGCGCCACAAGGTGTACGCGGCCGACTACGTCGCCGACGTGGCCAGCGACTCGGCGGCCCTCCAGACCTCGCCCGTCGTCGAGGGGACGGCGGCGGGGCCGGTCCTGATCGGGGCGAGCCGCGAACGGGTCGGATTCGAGCGCTCGTTCTCGCTGCCGGTCGTCCGGGCACTGGCCGAGGGCGCGACCCGGCTCTTCCCTTTCCTGTCGGAGGTGCGCGCGCTGCGGACGTACCTGGGCTTCAGGCCGTACCTGCCGGACCACCTGCCCGCGATCGGCCCCGACCTCCGGGTCCCCGGACTGCTGCACGCCTGCGGGCACGAGGGCGCGGGCATCGGACTCGCCACAGGCACCGGGCAGTTGATCGCGCAGGTCCTGACCGGCACGACACCCGGCCTCGACCTCACCCCGTTCCGCCCCGACCGCTTTCCCGAGGAGGCCGTGTGAATCCGCTGCGACGGGCCGGGGCCCGGCCCGGCCCCGCCTTCACCGTCACCCTCGACGGCCGGGAGATCGAGGCGCTGCCCGGCCGGACCGTGGCCGCCACCCTGTGGGCGGCGGGCGTCACGTCCTGGCGCAGCACACGCGGCGCGGGCCGTCCGCGCGGCGTCTTCTGCGGCATCGGCGTCTGCTTCGACTGCCTCGTCACCGTCAACGGCCGCCCCAACCAGCGGGCCTGCCTGGTCCCGGTGCGCCCCGGCGACGAGATCCGTACGCAGGAGGGCACGGGCCACGATGACTGACCGCCCTCGCCTCGCCGTCGTCGGCGCCGGCCCGGCGGGCCTCGCCGCCTCCCTGGCCGCGACCTCCCGCGGCATCCATGTCACCCTGGTCGACTCGGCGGCACGGGTGGGCGGACAGTTCTACCGCCGGCCCGCGGCCGCGCTGGGCGCGCTGCGGCCCCAGGCGCTGCACCACGCGTGGCACACCTGGGAGAGGCTGCGCGACGGGCTCGCCGCGGCGGACTCCGTCGAGCACCTGCCGGACCGTCATGTGTGGTGCGTGGAACGGCGGTCCGACGACTTCGTCGTGCAGGCCCTGCTCGGCCCCGACCAGCGGGAGTCCGAGTCCGTACGGGCCGACGCCGTGCTCCTCGCCACCGGCGGATACGAGAAGGTCCTGCCCTTCCCGGGCTGGACGCTTCCCGGGGTGGTCACCGCGGGCGGGGCGCAGGCGATGCTCAAGGAGGGACTCGTGGTCCCGGGACGGACCGCCGTCGTCGCCGGGACGGGTCCGCTGCTGCTGCCCGTGGCGACCGGACTGGCCGCGGCGGGCGTCGAGGTGGCCGCGCTCGTCGAGTCCGCCGACCCCAGGGCGTTCGCGCGCCGGGCCGGGGCGCTGGCGGCCCTGCCGGGCAAGGTCGCCGAAGCCGCCGGGTACACCGCCCGCCTCCTGCGGCACCGTGTCGCGCTCATGCCCCGGCACACCGTGGTGGCGGCCCACGGCGAGCGGCGGGTCGAGGCCGTGACCGTCGCCGCGCTCGACGGCGAGGGACGGGTCGAGGCCGGCACCGAACGGCGCATCCCGTGCGACACGCTGGCCGTCGGGCACGGCATGCTGGCGCACACCGACCTCGCCGAGTCGCTCGGCTGCCGCGTCGAGGGACTGCGGGTGTACGCCGACGACGAGCAGCGCACCGATGTGCCGGGCGTGTGGGCGGCCGGCGAGACCACCGGTGTCGGTGGCTCGGCGCTGGCCCTCGCCGAGGGACACATCGCGGGCCGCTCGATCGCCGCCCGGCTGACCGGCCGGGCGCCCGACCCGCGGGAGTGGGCCCCGGCGGCGAAGTCCCGCAGGCGCCTGCGGGCGTTCTCCGCGCTGCTCGACACCCTGTACACGCCCTCGGCGCACTGGACGGACCAGGTCACCGACGACACCGTCGTGTGCCGCTGCGAGGAGGTCTCGGCCGGGGAGATCCGCACGGCCGTCGCGGAACTCGGCGCGGGTGACGTCCGGACGGTGAAGCTGCTCACCCGCGCCGGGATGGGCTGGTGCCAGGGCCGGATGTGCGAACCCGCAGTCGCGGGACTAGCCGGGTGCGAACAGACCCCCGCGCGGCGGCTGTTGGCCCGGCCGGTGCCGCTCGGAGTGCTCGCCCGGGCGGGTGAGCCGCAAGAGGTCCTCGGTGGTGAGCCACGGGTGGACCGCGGCGGTGAGCCGCAAGAGGTCCTCGGCGGTGAGCCACGGGAGGACCGAGGTGGCGAGCCCCAAGAGGCCCACGGCGGCGAGCCACGGGAGGACCGAGGTGGCGAGCCCCAAGATGCCCACGGCGGTGAGCCACGGGAGGACCGAGGTGGTGAGCCACGGGAAGCCCACGGCGGCGAGCCGGGGGTGGGCCAGGGCGGGTGAGCCGCCGTCGGCCCGGGCGGGTCAGCCGCCCGAGGGCCGGCTTCGTGCGGCGCTCCGCCGCCCGCGGGTGCCCAGGAGGACGGCCGGCGGGCGACCGACGCGCCGAGAGTCAGTGAAATGTCACACCGTACCGAGAGAGGACCTGTTCATGACCTCCACCGAGAACCGTCCCTGGCGCGGAGTCCTGGTCGCCACCGCGCTCCCGCTGAACGACGACCTTTCCGTGAACTACGCGAAGTTCGCCGACCACTGCGCCTGGCTCGTCGAGAACGGCTGCGACGGCGTCGTACCGAACGGCTCGCTCGGGGAGTACCAGGTGCTCACGCCCGAGGAGCGCGCCAAGGTCGTCGAGACCGCCGTCGCGGCGATCGGCGGCGAGCGCGTGATGCCCGGCGTCGCCGCCTACGGCTCCGCCGAGGCACGCCGCTGGGCCGAGCAGGCCAAGGACGCCGGCTGCCGGGCCGTGATGCTGCTGCCGCCGAACGCCTACCGCGCCGACGAGCGGTCCGTCCTCGCCCACTACGAGGCGGTCGCCGGGGCGGGCCTGCCGATCGTCGCGTACAACAACCCGATCGACACCAAGGTCGACCTGGTGCCCGAACTGCTCGCCAAGCTGCACGCCGCCGGATTCGTCCAGGGCGTCAAGGAGTTCTCCGGAGACGTGCGGCGCGCCTACCGGATCGCCGAACTCGCCCCGGAACTCGATCTGCTGGTCGGGGCCGACGACGTCCTGCTGGAGCTCGCCGTCGCCGGGGCGAAGGGCTGGGTGGCCGGCTACCCGAACGCGCTGCCCGCGGCGAGTGTCGAGCTCTACCGCGCCGCCGTCGACGGCGACCTCGACACCGCGGGCCGGCTCTACCGCCTGCTGCACCCGCTGCTGCGCTGGGACTCCCAGGTCGAGTTCGTGCAGGCGATCAAACTGTCGATGGACGTCGTCGGCCGCCACGGCGGCCCGGTCCGTCCGCCGCGCGTCCCGCTGCTGCCCGAGCAGGAGGCCGCCGTGCGCTCCGCCACCGAGCAGGCCGTCGCCGCCGGACTCGTCCGCGCCCACGGCTGAGCCCCCGACCCCCAGGAGAGCCATGCGCAGCACACTCGTCCTGCACGCCGTCGACTCGCACACCGAGGGCATGCCCACCCGGGTGATCACCGGAGGGATCGGCGCGATCCCGGGCGCCACCATGAACGAGCGGCGGCTGTACTTCCGCGAACACCGCGACGACGTCAAACAGCTCCTGATGAACGAACCGCGGGGCCACTCGGCGATGAGCGGGGCCGTCCTCCAGCCGCCGACCCGTCCCGACTGCGACTACGGCGTGATCTACATCGAGGTCTCGGGCTACCTCCCGATGTGCGGGCACGGCACCATCGGGGTGGCCACCGTGCTCGTGGAGACCGGCATGGTCGAGGTCGTCGAACCGGTCACGACCATCCGGCTCGACACGCCGGCGGGCCTCGTCGTGGCCGAGGTGGCGGTCGAGGACGGCGCGGCCCGCGCGGTCACGCTCAGGAACGTGCCGTCGTTCTCCGTCGGCCTCGACCGCAAGGCCACGCTCGCCGACGGCCGCACGGTGACCTACGACCTCGCGTACGGCGGCAACTTCTACGCGATCCTGCCGCTGGAGCAGTTCGGGCTGCCCTTCGACCGGTCGCGCAAGGACGACATCCTGAAGGCGGGCCTGTCGCTCATGGACGCCATCAACGCCGAGGGCGAACCCGTGCACCCCGAGGATCCGTCCATCCGGGGCTGCCACCACGTCCATCTGTACGCGCCCGGAGCCACCGCCCGTCACTCGCGGCACGCGATGGCGATCCACCCCGGCTGGTTCGACCGCTCGCCCTGCGGCACGGGGACCAGCGCGCGCATGGCCCAGCTGCACGCCCGCGGCGAACTCCCGCTGCACACCGAGTTCGTGAACGAGTCCTTCATCGGGACCAGCTTCACCGGACGGCTGCTCGCCACGACCGAGGTCGCCGGGATTCCCGCGGTGCTGCCGAGCTTCACGGGCCGTGCCTGGATCACGGGCACGGCCCAGTACCTGCTCGACCCCACCGACCCCTTCCCGGCGGGCTTCGTCCTGTGAACCGGGCCCCTCGCCGCCGCGGCGCCCGCCGCCGCGTAGATACTGGGGGCCGTAGTACGTGACATGGCACCAGCCGGCGGAGGACGCTCGGCCCGTACGAGGAGAACCCATGGCCGACCGGCGCAGCAGCGCACCCTCCGCCGCTCCCGTCCTGCCCACGCTCGGCGGGAAGCGGAACAGCTACCGCGAGCGCGTCGCCGACGCGCTACGGGCCGCGCTGATCGCCGGTGAACTGCGCGCCGGGGAGGTCTACTCGGCGCCCACGCTGGCCGCCCGCTTCGGGGTGTCGGCGACGCCGGTGCGGGAGGCGATGCTCGATCTCGCCAAGGAGGGCCTGGTCGACACGGTGCCCAACAAGGGGTTCCGGGTCACCGTGGTCTCCGAGCGGCAGCTCGACGAGTACACCCACATCCGCTCGCTCGTCGAGATCCCCACCACGGTGGGGCTGGCCGCCACCGCCGACCCGGTGTCGCTGGACGCCCTGCGCCCGGCCGCCCGGGAGATCGTGACCGCGGCGGCGGCCGGCGACCTCATCGCCTACGTGGAGGCGGACACCCGGTTCCATCTGGGCCTGCTGGCCCTCGCCGGCAATGCCCATCTGGTCGAGGTCGTCGGCGACCTGCGCAAACGCTCCCGGCTCTACGGCCTGAACGCCCTGGCCGAGAGCGGTCGTCTGGAGGCGTCCGCTCAGGAGCATCTGGAGCTCCTCGACGCACTGCTCGCCCGTGACGAGGCCGCCGTGCGCGAGGTGATGACACGTCACCTCGGTCACGTCCGCGGGCTGTGGGCGGCTCACTGAGCCGGTCGCCCGCCCCCGTCGGCGGCCCGGAGCCGAGGAGACCGCGGCGGACCGGCATCCGCCCTCTCCACGCAAACCGTTTGCATTTCTTGCGCTATTCTTGCGCGCATGACGCGACGACTTGCTCAGGTGGCGAAGAAGGTCGGGGTCAGTGAGGCCACGGTCAGCCGGGTCCTCAATGGCAAACCCGGGGTGTCCGAGGCCACCCGGCAGGCGGTGCTGTCCGCGCTGGACGTCCTCGGCTACGAGCGGCCCACCCAACTGCGCGGCGAGCGTGCCCGGCTCGTCGGCCTGGTCCTGCCCGAGCTCCAGAACCCGATCTTCCCGGCGTTCGCCGAGGTGATCGGCGGGGCACTCGCGCAGCTGGGTCTCACCCCGGTGCTGTGCACGCAGACCAAGGGCGGGGTCTCCGAGGCGGACTACGTGGACCTGCTGCTCCAGCAGCAGGTCTCCGGCGTGGTGTTCGCCGGCGGGCTGTACGCGCAGGCCGACGCCCCGCACGACCACTACCGGCAGCTCGCGGACCGCAACATCCCGGTGGTGCTGGTCAACGCCGCCATCGAGCACCTCGGCTTCCCCGGCGTGTCCTGCGACGACGCCGTGGCGGTCGAACAGGCCTGGCGGCACCTCGTCTCGCTCGGACACGAGCGGATCGGCCTCGTGCTCGGACCCGCCGACCACATCCCCTCGGGCCGCAAGCTGGCGGCGGCGCGGGCACTCGCCCCCGATCTGCCCGACGAGCACATCGCCCGCGCCATGTTCTCGATCGAGGGCGGGCACGCGGCGGCCTCCCGGCTCATCGACCGCGGGATCACCGGTTTCATCTGCGCCAGCGACCCGCTCGCGCTCGGTGTCGTCAGGGCCGCCCGGCGCAAGGGGCTCGACGTGCCGGCGCAGGTGTCCGTCGTCGGCTACGACGACTCCGCGCTCATGAACTGCACCGAGCCGCCGCTGACCACCGTCCGCCAGCCCATCGAGGCGATGGGCAGGGCGGCCGTGGAACTGCTGAACGCGCAGATCGGCGGGACCAGCGTCACTCCCGAAGAGCTGCTGTTCGAGCCGGAGTTGGTGGTGCGAGGGTCCACCGCGCAAGTACCCCGCCACTGAGAGCCGGGTGACTGTCGAATAATTACAGATTCTGCGCGAGATCTTGCGTCGCAATGTCGGTGGTGCTTGAGTGTGCGGCGCCAGACACGGACGCCGCACCACTCGGGTGCGGCGCCGTGGGCCTTCCCTGCGCCTGCCCAAGAGGGGTCCACCGATGAGAAGTCCCGGGTTCCGCCGCACCAGCACCACGCTCATGGCCTCCGCCCTCGCCCTGACCGCGATCACGGCGTGCGGCTCAAGCGACGACGACGGATCCGCGGGTGGCAAGACCCGCATCACGGTCAACTGCATGCCTCCCAAGAGCGCCAAGGTCGACCGTTCGTTCTTCGAGGCCGACGTCAAGGCGTTCGAGAAGGCCAACCCGGACATCGACGTCGTCACGCACGACGCGTTCCCGTGCCAGGACCCCAAGACGTTCGACGCCAAGCTCGCCGGCGGCCAGATGGAGGACGTGTTCTACACGTACTTCACCGACGCGAAGCACGTGGTCGACGTCAACCAGGCCGCCGACATCACCAGTTACGTCAAGGAGCTCAAGAGCTACAGCACCATCCAGCAGCAGCTGCGTGACATCTACACCGTCGACGGCAAGATCTACGGCGTTCCCCGCACCGGCTACTCGATGGGCCTCATCTACAACAAGAAGCTCTTCGCGCAGGCGGGCCTCGACCCCGAGAAGCCCCCGGCGACCTGGGAGGAGCTGCGCGCCGACGCCAAGAAGATAGCCGCGCTCGGCAAGGGCACCGTCGGCTACGCCGACTACAGCGCGCAGAACCAGGGAGGCTGGCACTTCACCGCCGAGCTCTACTCGCAGGGCGGTGACGTGGTGAGCGCCGACGGCAAGAAGGCGAACATCGACACCCCCGAGGGCAAGGCCGTCCTGCAGAACCTCAAGGACATGCGCTGGAGCGACAACTCCATGGGCAGCAAGCAGCTCCTCGTCATCAACGACGTGCAGCAGATGATGGGCTCCGGAAAGCTCGGCATGTACCTCTCCGCCCCGGACAACATCCCGATCCTGGTGAAGGAGAAGGGCGGCAACTACAAGGACCTGGCGCTCGCCCCGATGCCGGGCGGCAAGGGCACGCTCATCGGCGGCGACGGCTACATGTTCAACAAGAAGGACACCCCGGCGCAGATCAGGGCCGGCCTGAAGTGGCTCGACCACATGTTCCTGACCCCCGGCAAGGGCTTCCTCGGCGACTACGCCCGCGCCAAGCAGAACGACGCGCCCGTGGGTCTGCCCGAGCCGCGCCTGTTCACCGGCGCCGCCGACGCGAAGGACCAGGAGGTCAAGAAGGCCAACGCCAACGTCCCCGTCGAGAACTACCAGGCCTTCCTCGACGGCAACCAGAGCCTCCAGATGAAGATCGAGCCGCCGCAGGCCCAGCAGATCTACTCCGTCCTCGACGGCGCCGTCTCCGCGGTCCTCACCAAGAAGGACGCCGACGTCGACCAGCTGCTGAAGGACGCCTCCGGCAAGATCGACTCCATCCTGGCCCGGGGCTGACCGCGTCCATGAAGACCGCATCGAAGCCCGCGGCACCCCCTCCGGCCGTGCTCGGCGCGCCGGAGGGGGAGCCGCGCCGGGCCGGGCGCCGGCCCGGGGGACCGTGGCGCCGGCGCCTGGCCGAACAGTCCCGGGCCTACGCCTTCCTGATCGGCGGACTGCTCTGCTTCGCCCTGTTCTCCTGGTACCCGGCGATCCGTGCGGTGGTGATCGCCTTCCAGAAGTACACGCCGGGTTCCGGCGGCGAATGGGTCGGTGCCGCCAACTTCACGCGGGTCTTCCACGACCCCGAGTTCAGCGCGGCCTGGCGCAACACCCTGACCTTCACCCTGCTCGCTCTGCTCATCGGCTTCGCCGTCCCCTTCCTGATGGCGCTCGTGCTCAACGAACTGCGGCACGCGAAGGCCTTCTTCCGAGTCGTCGTCTATCTGCCGGTGATGATCCCGCCGGTGGTCAGCGCACTGTTGTGGAAGTGGTTCTACGACCCCGGGGCCGGCCTCGCCAACGCGGCGCTGCGGTTCGCGCACCTGCCCACCTCGAACTGGTCCAACGGCGCCGACACCGCCCTCGTCTCGCTGGTGATCGTCGCCACCTGGGCCAACCTCGGTGGCACCGTCCTCATCTATCTCGCCGCGCTCCAGAGCATCCCCGGCGAGCTGTACGAGGCGGCCGAACTGGACGGCGCGAACATCTGGCAGCGGGTGCGCCATGTGACGATCCCGCAGACCCGGTTCGTCATCCTCATGCTGATGCTCCTTCAGATCATCGCGACCATGCAGGTCTTCACCGAGCCGTTCGTGATCACCGGCGGCGGCCCGGAGAACGCGACGGTCACGGTGCTCTACCTGATCTACAAGTACGCCTTCCTCTACAACGACTTCGGAGGGGCGTGCGCCCTGAGCGTCATGCTGCTTCTGCTGCTCAGCGTCTTCTCCGCGGTGTACCTGCGGCTGACGCGCTCCACCGGGGAGGACGCATGAGCGTTCGTACGCTGGTCTCGCCGCTCACCCTGGCCCGTCCGCGCGGCCGGGCCGTCTACTGGACCGTCTTCACGGGCGTCGTCCTGCTGTTCGCGCTCGCCTTCCTCTTCCCCGTGTACTGGATGGTGACCGGCGCCATGAAGTCGCCGGACGAGGTGGTGCGCACCCCGCCGACCCTCGTACCGCACGCGTGGCACCTGAGCGGCTACACCGACGCCTGGGACCTGATGGACCTGCCCACCCACCTGTGGAACACGGTGGTGCAGGCCACCGGGGCCTGGCTGCTGCAACTCGTGTTCTGCACGGCGGCGGCGTACGCCCTGTCCAAACTGCGGCCCGCCTTCGGCAGGGTGATCCTCGGCGGCATCCTCGCCACCCTGATGGTCCCCGCGCAGGCGCTCGTGGTCCCGAAGTACCTGACCGTCGCGGACCTGCCGCTGATCCACACCAGCCTGCTCAACGACCCGCTCGGCATCTGGCTGCCCGCCGTGGCCAACGCCTTCAACCTCTACCTGCTCAAGCGCTTCTTCGACCAGATTCCGCGAGACGTCCTGGAGGCCGCCGAGATCGACGGCGCCGGACGGCTGCGCACGCTGTGGTCGATCGTGCTGCCGATGTCCCGTCCCGTCCTGGGAGTCGTGTCGATCTTCGCCCTGGTCGCCGTCTGGCAGGACTTCCTGTGGCCGCTGATGGTCTTCTCCGACACCGACAAACAGCCCGTCAGCGTGGCACTCGTCCAGCTGTCCCAGAACATCCCGCTGACCGTCCTCATCGCCGCGATGGTGATCGCGAGCATCCCCATGGTCGCGATGTTCCTGGTGTTCCAGCGGCACATCATCGCCGGGATCAGCGCGGGCAGCACGAAGGGCTGACGACACCCCCTCCAGAAAGGCATTCACCGTGGGACAGCCTTCCCCTGCCCGCACGCGAAGCGACTGGTGGCGCTCCGCCGTCATCTACCAGGTGTACGTCCGCAGCTTCGCGGACGGCGACGGCGACGGCACCGGAGACCTCGCGGGCGTGCGCGCCAGACTGCCGTACCTCGCCGAACTCGGCGTGGACGCCCTGTGGTTCAACCCCTGGTACCTCTCACCGATGGCCGACGGCGGCTACGACGTCGCCGACTACCGTGCCATCGACCCCGCCTTCGGGACGCTCGCCGAGGCGGAGAAGCTCATCGCCGAGGCACGGGAACTCGGCATCCGCACCCTGGTCGACATCGTGCCCAACCACGTCTCCGACCAGCACCCCTGGTTCCGGGCCGCCCGGGCCGCCCCCGTCGGAAGCCCCGAACGCGCGCTGTTCCACTTCCGTCCCGGACGCGGCGAACACGGCGACATCCCGCCCAACGACTGGCCGTCCCAGTTCGCCGGCTCCTCCGAACCCGTCTGGACCCGGCTCCCCGACGGCGACTGGTACCTCCACCTGTTCACCCCCGAGCAGCCCGACCTCAACTGGGCGCACCCCGCCGTCCGTCAGGAGCACGAGGAGATCCTGCGCTTCTGGTTCGAACGGGGCGTCGCGGGCGTGCGTATCGACTCGGCCGCGCTGCTCGCCAAGGACCCGGAGCTGCCCGACTTCGTCGAGGGCCGCGATCCGAACCCGTTCGTCGACCGCGACGAACTCCACGGCATCTACCGCTCCTGGCGCGCGGTCGCCGACGCCTACGACGGCATCTTCGTCGGCGAGGTCTGGCTGCCCGACACCGAGCGCTTCGCCCGCTACCTGCGCCCCGACGAACTGCACACCGCCTTCAACTTCTCCTTCCTGTCCTGCCCCTGGGACGCGGCACGGCTGCGCACCTCCATCGACGAGACCCTTGCCGAGCACGCCCCGGTCGGCGCGCCCGCCACCTGGGTGCTGTGCAACCACGACGTGACCCGCACCGTCACCCGCTACGGCCGCACCGACACCGCCTTCGCCTTCGCCACCAAGGCCTTCGGCACCCCGACCGACCTCGCCCTCGGCACCCGGCGGGCGCGGGCCGCGGCCCTGCTCTCGCTCGCCCTGCCCGGCTCCGTCTACCTCTACCAGGGCGAGGAACTCGGCCTGCCCGAGGTGGAACTGCCGACGGCCAGCATCCAGGACCCGATGCACTTCCGCTCCGGGGGCACCGACCCGGGCCGGGACGGCTGCCGGGTGCCGCTGCCCTGGACCGCCGGGGCACCGCACGCGGGGTTCGGCGGCGAACCGTGGCTTCCGCAGCCCGCCGACTGGCCCGCGTACGCGGCCGACGGCCAGGCCGAGGACCCCGGATCGATGCTGAGCCTCTACCGCGCGGCGCTCCGCATCCGCCGCGGCGAACCGGGATTCGGCGACGGACCGCTCAGCTGGCTTCCCGCACCCGACGGCGTCCTCGCCTTCGCCCGCACCGACGGGCTGCTCTGCGTCGTGAACCTCACCGCCGGACCCGTCGCCCTCCCCCCGCACACCCGCCTGCTGCTGGGCAGCGGCCCGCTCGACACGGACGGGCTGCTCCCGCAGGACACGGCGGCCTGGCTGCGCGCCTGAGGCCGCCGGACGGCGCACCGCTGTCCCCGCACCCCCACCTCGAAGGGATCAGCACATGCACAGGAAGAGGACTGTCAGGCGCATGCCACTGGCCTGCGCCGCCGCCGTCGCGCTCGCCGCCGGCATGCTCGGCACCACCGCCGCCCACTCCGCCGTGGCGGCGGCGGGCGCCGACCTGCCCTTCACCTCCGTGGAGGCCGAGTCCGTGAGCTCCACGGGCACGAGGATCGGCCCGGACCACACCCAGGGCACCCTGGCCTCGGAGGCCTCCGGACGGCAGGCCGTACGGCTGACCGCCGGCCGGCGCGTCGAGTTCACCGTGCCGCGTGCCGCCAACGCGGTGAACGTCTCCTACAGCGTCCCCGACGGCCAGTCGGGCTCGCTGGACGTGTACGTCAACGGCACGAAGATCGCCAGGACGCTCCCCGTCACCTCCAAGTACTCCTACGTCGACACCCCCTGGATCGCGGGCGCCAGGACGCACCACCTGTTCGACAACGCGCGCCTGCTGCTCGGGCAGAACGTGCAGGCGGGCGACAAGGTCGCCTTCCAGGCGACATCCACCCAGGTCACCGTGGACGTCGCCGACTTCGAGCAGGTCGCGGCGGCGGGCGCCAGGCCCGCGGGATCGGTGTCCGTCACCGACAGGGGCGCGGACCCCGGCGGCCAGGGTGACTCCACCCAGGCCTTCCGGGACGCGATCTCCGCGGCGCGCGGCGGCGTCGTCTGGATCCCGCCGGGCGACTACCGGATCACGTCCTCGCTGAGCGGCGTCCAGAACGTCACCCTCCAGGGCGCCGGCAGCTGGTACTCCGTCGTCCGCACCTCGCGCTTCATCGACCAGACGAGCTCGTCGGGCGGCGTCCACCTCAAGGACTTCGCCGTCATAGGCGAGGTCACCGAACGCGTGGACTCCAACCCGGACAACTTCGTCAACGGCTCGCTCGGACCGGGCTCCAGCGTCTCGGGGATGTGGCTCCAGCACCTCAAGGTCGGCCTCTGGCTGACCGGCAACAACGACAACCTCGTCGTCGAGAACAACCGCATCCTCGACACCACCGCCGACGGACTCAACCTCAACGGCAACGCGCGCGGAGTCCGCGTCCGCAACAACTTCCTGCGCAACAACGGCGACGACGCGCTCGCCATGTGGTCGCTCAACGCCCCCGACACCGACAGCAGCTTCGAGAACAACACCATCAGCCAGCCGAACCTCGCCAACGGCATCGCCGTCTACGGCGGCACCGACCTCGCCGTCAGGAACAACCTCGTCTCCGACACCAACGCCCTCGGCAGCGGCATCGCCATCTCCAACCAGAAGTTCCTCGACCCGTTCTCCCCGCTCGCCGGAACCATCACCGTCTCCGGCAACACCCTCGTCCGCACGGGTGCGATCAACCCCAACTGGAACCACCCGATGGGTGCGCTGCGCGTCGACTCCTACGACAGCGCCATCGAGGCGACCGTCGACATCACCGGCACGACGATCACCGACAGCCCGTACAGCGCCTTCGAGTTCGTGTCCGGCGGCGGGCGCGGATACGCGACGAAGAACATCAGGGTCGACGGCGCCACGGTCGACCGGACCGGCACGGTGGTCGTCCAGGCGGAGTCCCAGGGCGCCGCGAGATTCAGCAACGTCAAGGCCACCGGTGTCGGTTCGGCGGGCATCTACAACTGCCCCTACCCGGCCGGCTCCGGCACCTTCACCCTGACCGACGGCGGCGGCAACTCCGGCTGGGACTCGACCTGGAGCGACTGCTCCACCTGGCCCCAGCCCGGCACCGGGAACCCGGACCCCGATCCGGCACGCAATCTCGCCAAGGGACGCCCGGCCACCGCCACCGGCTCGCAGGACGTCTACACGCCCGCGAAGGCCGTCGACGGCGACGCGAACAGCTACTGGGAATCCACCAACAACGCCTTCCCGCAGTCCTGGACGACCGACCTGGGCTCCGCGTTCGCCACCCGCCGTCTCGTCCTCAAGGTGCCGCCCGCGTCCGCCTGGCAGGTCCGCACGCAGACCCTGTCCGTGCTGGGCAGCACCGACGGATCGGCGTACTCCACGGTCGTGGCGTCCAAGGCGTACCGCTTCGACCCGGCGACCGGCAACACGGTCACCGTGACGCTGCCCGCCGGCACGAACCTGCGGTATCTGCGCCTCCAGGTGACCGCAAACACGGGCTGGCCCGCGGCCCAGCTCAGTGAAGTGGAGGCGTATCTTTCCTGAGGCCGTCGGGCTCCCCGCGCTTCGCCGCCTGGATCTGCTCGTACACATGGGTGCGCAGTTCGGCGAAGCGCGGGGAGACCCGTGTGTGCAACTGGTCGCGCTCGTCCGGCAGATCGACCTTCAGCTGCTCCTGGACGACCGTGGGGGAGCCGGACAGGATCAGCACCCGCTGCCCGAGATAGACGGCCTCGTCGATGTCGTGCGTGACGAACAGGACGGTGATCCCGCGCTGCCGCCACAGCCCGCGCACCAGGTCCTCCAGGTCGGCGCGCGTCTGCGCGTCGACCGCCGCGAACGGCTCGTCCATCAGCAGCACGTCCGGCTCGTAGGCCAGTGCGCGCGCGATGGCCACGCGCTGCTGCATGCCACCGGACAACTGCCAGGGATAGGCGCCCGCGGCGTCCGAGAGCCCGACCGACTCCAGTGCGTCCGCGATCAGTTCGCGGCGCCGCTGCTTGCTCAGCCCCTTCTGTTTCAGGGGCAGCCCGACGTTCTCGCGGACCCGCATCCACGGGAAGAGGCTGCGCCCGTACTCCTGGAACACGAACGCCATCCCGGGCGGCGGACCCGAGACCGGGCTGCCGGCCAGCGACACCTCGCCCGCCGTCGGCGCCAGCAGTCCGCCCACGCACTTCAGCAGCGTGGTCTTGCCGCACCCCGACGGGCCGACCAGGCAGACGAGTTCGCCCGCCGCCACGGTGAACGTGAGATCGCGAACCGCCTCCACCCGGCGGCCCTGCCCCTCGTAGACCTTCCGCAGGCCGGAGACGACCAGAAGCTCCTGCATGGACCGCCCTTTCGCGAGCATCACGGTGACCGCCGGGAGGACGCGCGCAGACCGTGGTACCAGCCGAGCACCCGGCGTTCGATCAGCTGGAAGACGACCGAGAGGACGAAGCCGAGCAGGCCCAGGACGAGGATCCCGGTCCACATGTCGGGGATGGCGAAGCCGCGCTGGAACTGGACGACGGTGAAGCCGAGGCCGTTGCTGGCCGCGAACATCTCGCTGATCACCATGAGGATGATCCCGATGGACAAGGCCTGGCGCAGGCCGGCGAAGATCTGCGGGCTCGCCGCCGGCAGCACCAGGGCGCGCAGCCCGGCGGCGCCCGTGATGCCGTACGAACGTGCCGTCTCCGCCATCACGGAGTCGACCGCCCGTACGCCCTCGACCGTGTTGAGCAGGATCGGCCAGACGCAGCCGCTCGCGATCACGGTGACCTTCATGCCGTCGCCGATACCCGCGAACAGCATGATCACCGGGACGAGGACGGGCGGCGGGATGGCCCGCAGGAACTCCAGGACCGGTTCGCACACGGCCCGCACCCGGCGATAGGAGCCGATGAGCGTGCCGAGCGCCACCCCGGCGACGGCCGCCACCGTATAGCCGCCGAGCAGCCGCAGCAGGCTGGGCCGCAGGTCGCCGCGGAGCCGTTCGCCGGTCCAGACGTCGGGGAAGGTCTTCAGGACGGTGCGCAGCGGCGGCCAGTAGACGTCGGTGCTGTCGTCGGACGCGAACCACCAGAGCACGACCAGGAGCACGGGCAGGGCGACGGCGTACAGCAGCCGGAGCAGGACCCTGCGCCAGGTTCCCGGCCGCGTCCGGCCGACGGGGACCTCGCTCACACCGTCACCTCCCCGCGCACCGACTGGTGCCAGGCCAGCGCCCGCCGTTCCACCGTGCGGGCACCCACGTTGATCAGCAGCCCGAGCAGACCGGTCACCACGATCAACGCGTACATCTCGGGCACCGCCTGCGAGGTCTGCGCGACCGCGATGCGGGCCCCCAGCCCCGGTGCGCCGATGACGAGTTCGGCGGTCACGGTGAGGATGAGCGCCACCGCCGCGGCCAGCCGGACGCCCGTCATGACGTAGGGGAGAGCCGTCGGCCACAGCACGTGCCGCACCCTCGCCCAGGTGCCGAGCCCGTACGAGCGGGCCGTCTCGTCGGCGACCGGGTCGACGTCCTGGACGCCGTACAGGACCTGGACGAGGACCTGCCAGAAGGCCGCGTAGACCACGAGGAGCAGGACCGAGCGGAGACCGGTGCCGTACAGGAGGACGGCCAGCGGGATCAGGGCGACGGAGGGGATGGGACGGAGGAACTCGACCGTCGAGGCGGTGGCCTCGCGCAGATGGGGCACGACCGAGATCAGCACCCCTGCCAGGATCCCGGCACTCACCGCGATCGCCAGGCCGAGCGCCCAGCCGGTGAGGGTGTCGCCGAGCGCGGTCCAGAAGGCGGTCTCGGCGAACTCGTCGCGCAGCGCGCCCGCGATCCGGCTCGTCGGCGGGAAGTACTGCTCCTTGACGAGGCCGAGCCGCGGCACCGCCTCGCCCAGGGCGAGGAACGCCGCGAGCCCGGCCGTGCCCAGCGCGGTGTTCGCTCCCCTCACGGCAGCAGCTTGTCCAGGTCGGGCTCCGTCTTGAACAGGCCGTCCTGCGCGCCCAGTTTCTCCAGTGCCTCGATCGAGGCGCGGTTCGCCTCGGCCGGCCACTTGGGCAGCGTCACCTTCTCCAGCACCGCGGCGGGGATCTTCGTGTACGTGGTGACGATCTGCCGGACCTCGTCCGGGTGGGCGTCGGCGTAGGCCAGGGACTCGGCCGTGGCCTCCTGGAACTTCTTCACCACGCCGGGGTTCTTCTGCGCGTACTGCGTCGAGGTGAAGTACATGGCGACGGTGAGGTTCTGCGCGACGTCGACCAGGGACGAGGCGATCTCCGTGCCGCCCTGGCTCTTGACCGTGGCGAGCGCCGGTTCGACCACCATCGCGGCGTCGATCTGCCCGCTGTCCAGGGCGGCGGGCATCTGGTCGAAGGCGAGCTCGACGAACTTCACCTCGGACGGGTCCCCGCCGGCCTTGCGCACCGACTCGCGCACCGCCGTCTCGTTGATGTTCTTCAGCGTGTTGACGGCGACCTTCTTGCCTTCGAGGTCCTTCGCCGACTTGATGGCGCTGCCCTTCTTCACCGTGATGGCGCCGAAGTCCTTGCCCGCCACGCCCGTCGAGGCGACCCCGTTGGCGATGGCCTTCACGGGCACGTTGTTGGACTGGGCGATCATCAGGCTCGTCATGTTGCTGAAGCCGAACTGGAACTGGCCGGAGACGACGCCCGGCACGATGGCCGCGCCGCCCTGCGCCGTCGTCATGGAGAGCTTCAGGCCCCGCTTGGCGTAGAAGCCCTTCTGCTGGCCGAGGTAGACCGGTGCGACGTCGACGATGGGGATGATGCCGACCTTGACGGTCGTGGTGCCGCCGGACGAGGCGTTCTTGTCCGAGGCGCCACCGCCGTCGGACGAGCCGCAGGCCGACGCGGCGACCAGGAAGGTTCCGGCCGCGAGCGCGGCAAGCAGACGACGCATGGCTCCTCCTGTGCAGACGAGGTGTTCCGACAGGCTGTGCGCACACCGCACAATGGTGCTCAGCGCGAAGGTAGAACGCCCGTACGGCCGGGTCAATGGCTCTGGCTGACAATATTGTTGACAGTTAGTGGAGTGCGCTCGCCCCCTGCGCGGAGAGCGTGCCCCGACGTCCCCCTGGAGGCGACCATGCCTGCAGCAGCCCGCGCGCCCCACTTCGTCCGGTCCTTCGAACGCGGCCTCGCCGTCATCCGCGCCTTCGGCGCCGACCAGCCGGAACTGACGCTCAGTGAAGTGGCGCGCGCCTGCGACCTGACCCGGGCGGCGACCCGCCGCTTCCTGCTGACCCTCGTCGACCTCGGGTACGTCCACAGCGACGGCCGCACCTTCCGGCTCACCCCGCGCGTGCTTGAACTCGGCTACGCCTATCTCTCCGGCTTCTCCCTGCCGCAGATCGCGCAGCCGCACCTGGAGCAACTCGCCGAACGGGTGGGGGAGTCGTCCTCGCTGTGCGTCCTCGACGGCGACGACATCGTGTACGTGGCCCGCGTGCCCACCCGGCGCATCATGACCGCCGCCATCACCGTCGGCACCCGCTTCCCGGCCCATGTCACCTCCGTGGGCCGGGTGATCCTCGCGCACCGTGCGGACGAGGAGACCGACGCCCGGCTCGCCCGTGCCGACCTGCGGCCCCTCACGGCCCGCACGATCGTGTCGGCCGACGCGCTGAGGGCCGAACTGCACCGCGTACGGCGTCAGGGATACGCCATCGTGGACCAGGAGTTGGAGGAGGGACTGTGCTCGGTCGCCGCCCCGGTGTGCGGCCGGGACGGCGAGGTGGTGGCGGCCGTGAACATCCCCGTGCATGCCAGCCGCAACTCCGTCGAGTCCGTCCGCCGCGACCTGCTGCCGCACCTGCTGGCCACGGTGGTGGCGATCGAGGCCGACCTCCGGATCACAGATCCAGCACGAGCCGCTTCCCGCGACAGCGCGACACACAGATGAGCATGGTCTCGCCCGTCTCCCGTTCCGCCTCGGTCAGCACCGAGTCCCGGTGGTCGGGCACCCCCTCCAGGACGTCCGTCTCGCAGGTGCCGCACGTGCCTTCGGTGCAGGAGTAGAGCACCTCGACCCCGGCCGCGCGCACGGTGTCGAGGACGGACACGTCCGGCGCCACGACGAGCGTGCGCCCCGAACGTTCGAGGACCACCTGGAACTCCGTGTTCCCGCCCGGCTCCGCCTCCTTCGGCCGGAAGCGCTCGACACGCAGCAGCCGCGGGGGACAGCGTTCCTGCACCGCGTCGAGGAGCGGCTCCGGGCCGCAGCAGTAGACGAGCGTGCCCGCGGGCAGCGCGGCCAGCACCGGATCGAGGTCCAGCAGCCCTGCCTCGTCCTGGGGCGCGATCCGCACCCGGTCGCCGTACCGGCCGAGCTCCTCGACGAACGCCATCGACGCCCGGGTCCGCCCGCCGTACAGCAGTGTCCACTCCGCGCCCGCCGCCTCCGCCGCGGCGAGCATCGGCAGGATCGGTGTGATGCCGATGCCGCCGGCGACGAACCGGTACCGGGGCGCGGGCTCCAGCGCGAAGTGATGGCGCGGTCCGCGCACCCGGACCCGGTCGCCCGGGGCCAGCCGGCCGTGCACGTACGCCGATCCGCCGCGGCCGTCGGCCTCGAGGAGCACCGCGATCCGCCATGTGCCGCGGTCGGCCGGATCACCGCACAGCGAGTACTGCCGCTCAAGTCCCGGCCCGAGCACGACGTCGACGTGTGCGCCCGGCCGCCAGGCGGGAAGCTCCGCGCCGGACGGGTGGCGCAGGGTGAGCGCGAGCACGCCGTCGGCCACGGACTCCCGTAGCCCGACGACGAGTTCCGCTTCGTACAAGGTCATCGCTCGTTTCCTCGGAGGGTGTGTCCGTCGGGGTGGGCGAGCATCCACTCCCACATCTCGACCGGGTCGTGCGCGGTGTGCTCGGCGCCGCAGTGACAGGTGCCGTGCAGCAGGTCCGTGCCCGGCAGCCAGTCGACGCGGTAGATCTGCCCGGTGGGACCGGTCACCGGACCTGCTCCACCGGCTTGTCGCCCTCCTCGACCAGCCGGGCGAGGATGCGGCGGGCCGCGAGTCCGCCGGTGTCGATGTTGATGCTGAGCTCCTGATAACCGGCGCGCTCCGAACCCAGCGTCCTCTGGAGCAGGTTGAGCGCGTCCACGTCCTGCATCACGACCGTGTGGTTGAAGTCGTGCAAAAAGGCGGTGACTTCCTCGTCGTCGGGAGCGAAGTCCCGGGAGACCGCCCAGAAGTCGTACACGCTGCCGTCGCCGGACGGTGTGATCGCGTACGTGATCTCGGTGTGGAAGCCGTTCGGGTCGGTGCCGTCCGCCTCCGGCAGCACGCCGGCCGGTGCGATCCGGCTGTGCAGCAGATACAGGCACGGGGCGTGGTACTCGATGTCCTGCCAGCGGGTGATGCGCCCCTCGATCCCGGTGGAGCGGGCGTAGAAGGGCGGGCACGCGGCGTCGTCCATGTGCCGGCTGACCCGTACGATGCCGGCGCCCTCGTCGACCTCGGTGGTGATCGGTGTCTCGGCCACCTCGGGCGTGCCGATGTAGCCGCCGTGCAGATATGTCTCGTGGGAGAGGTCGAGCAGGTTGTCGACGAGGAGACCGTAGTCGGCGTCGATGGGCTCCATCCCGCGGACCGTGACCCAGTCCGGGGAGTCGAGGTGCCGGGCGCGCGGGATCGTCCCCGCGTCGGCGAGCGCGGGGTCGCCGATCCAGACCCAGATCAGGGAGTCCTGTTCGACCAGCGGGTAGGAGGCGACCCGGGCCGTGCGCGGTATGCGTTTCTGGCCCGGCACGTACACGCAGGCACCCGTGGTGTCGTACGTGAACCCGTGGTACCCGCACACGATCCGGTCGCCGTCGAGCCGGCTCTCCGAGAGCGGGTAACGGCGGTGCACACAGCGGTCGGACAGGGCGACCGCCGTCCCGTCGTCCTCGGTGCGGTAGAGGACGAGGGGCTCACCTAGGACGGTCCGGCCGAGCAGTTCGCGCCCGACCTCGTGCGAGTGGGCGACGACGTACCACTGGTTCCTGGCGAAAGCGGTCATGTGAGGCATGGCGTTCCCGTCCCTGAGGCGCGGGGCCTCGTCGCCCCGCCTGCGCACCAGATTCGTGACGCCCGCCACAGTGCGGCAAGGCTTCTTCCGTCAGGCGGAAGGGTTCGTCGACCGGCTGCCGGCCGGAGTCTTCCGCCAGGCCATGGACCGCCCGGGACGGCGGCCTGACGCCCTGTCCGAAACCGTTCGCCTCACGTACCGCCGACTTTCACATGGGAGCCACAGGGCCCTTCCCTGACGTTTGGTGCTCTTGGAACACTCCAACCGCGCACAATCACTCACCGTTCGGCCGACCGGGCCCGTCAGGACAAGAGGTCACCCACTCATGAGCCAAGTGAATCGGCGCCGATTCCTCCAACTCGCCGGTGGTACCGCGGCGTTCACCGCGATGTCCGACAGCATCCAGCGTGCCGCGGCGCTGCCCGCCCACCACCGCTCCGGCACGATCGAGGACGTCGAGCACATCGTCGTCCTGATGCAGGAGAACCGCTCCTTCGACCACTACTTCGGCTCGCTGAGAGGCGTCCGCGGCTTCGGCGACCCGCGGCCCGCGACGACGTCGGGCGGCAAGTCGGTCTGGCACCAGTCGGACGGCACCAAGGACGTGCTCCCCTTCCGGCCGGAGGCCGACGACCTGGGGCTCGCCTTCATCCAGGACCTGCCGCACGGCTGGAGCGACGGACACACCGCCTTCAACAAGGGCAAGTACGACAAGTGGGTGCCGGCCAAGTCGGCGACCACGATGGCCTACCTGACCCGCGAGGACATCCCGTTCCACTACGCGCTCGCCGACTCCTTCACCATCTGCGACGCGTACCACTGCTCCTTCATAGGCTCCACCGACCCCAACCGCTACTACCTGTGGACGGGATACACCGGCAACGACGGCAAGGGCGGCGGGCCCGTCCTCGGCAACGACGAGGCCGGCTACGACTGGACCACCTACCCGGAGCGCCTCGAAGCGGCGGGGGTGTCCTGGAAGATCTACCAGGACGTCGGCGACGGACTGGACGCGAACGGCTCGTGGGGCTGGATCCCCGACGCGTACCGCGGCAACTACGGCGACAACTCGCTGCTGTACTTCAACCAGTACCGCAACGCCCAGCCCGGTGACCCCCTCTACGACAAGGCCCGCACCGGCACCGACGCCCGCAAGGGCGAGGGCTTCTTCGACCAGCTGAAGGGCGACGTGAAGGGCGGCAAGCTGCCGCAGATCTCCTGGATCGTCGCGCCCGAGGCCTTCACCGAGCACCCGAACTGGCCCGCCAACTACGGCGCCTGGTACATCGCCCAGGTCCTGGACGCGCTCACCTCCGCGCCCGAGGTGTGGGCGAAGACGGCCCTGTTCATCACGTACGACGAGAACGACGGCTTCTTCGACCACCTCGTGCCGCCGTACCCGCCGCAGTCGGCCGCGCAGGGCAAGTCGACCGTCGACGTCGGTCCCGACCTCTTCAAGGGTGACGCGGGTCACGCCGCCGGGCCGTACGGTCTCGGCCAGCGGGTGCCCATGCTCGTCGTCTCGCCCTGGAGCAAGGGCGGCTACGTCTGCTCCGAGACGCTCGACCACACCTCGGTCATCCGCTTCATGGAGCGCCGCTTCGGGGTGCACGAGCCGAACATCTCGCCCTGGCGGCGCGCGATCAGCGGTGACCTCACCTCGGCCTTCGACTTCTCCCGCAGGGACACCAAGCCGGTGAACCTGCCGGACACCGAGGGCTACCGCCCGCCGGATCACGACCGTCACCCCGACTATGTGCCCACGCCGCCCGCGAACCCGGCACTGCCCAAGCAGGAGCGCGGCTCGCGCCCGGCCCGCCCGCTCAAGTACGCGCCCCTGGTGGACGGCGCGGCGGACACGGCGGCCGGCACCTTCACGCTCACCTTCGGCTCGGGCGCGAAGGCCGGTGCCGCCTTCCTCGTGACCTCCGGGAACCGCACCGACGGCCCCTGGACGTACACCACCGAGGCGGGCCGGACGGTCGCGGACACCTGGAACTCCGCCTACTCGAACGGTTCGTACGACCTCACGGTGCACGGCCCCAACGGCTTCCTGCGCACCTTCGAGGGTCCCGGCCGGACGGCGGGCCCGGAGGTCACCGCCCGCCACGTGGGCGACGACCTGGAGCTGACCTTCCGCAACAAGGGCTCCGGCACGGTGCGTCTGAAGCTCACCGACGGCTACGGCGCGGGTCCACGGACGTTCAAGGTGCGGCCCGGCGCGACCGTGAAGCACACGGTGGACCTGCGGTCGAGCAAGCGCTGGTACGACCTGACGGTGGTGTCGGACGCGGACGCGGGCTTCCTGCGGCGATTCGCCGGACATGTCGAGAACGGCCGACCCGGTGTCAGCGACCCGGCGATCGTGACCGTCTGATGGTTACCCGGGCGCCGGTTGAATTCCGGCCGTCTCAGGGTAGTGTGCCCCGGTGACCACGCATTCGAACACTCCTGCAGGTTGGTACCCGGATCCGCACGGGGCGCCCCAGACTCTGCGTTATTGGGACGGCTCGCAGTGGACGGACCACACGAATGCGGACCAGCAGGCCCCGGCCGCGCCGCAGGTGCCGCACCAGGCCCAGCCGCAGCAGGGTTACGGTCAGCAGCCCGCGGCCGCGCCCGACCCGCGTGTGCAGAGTCAGGTGCAGCAGCAGGCCGGTGTCGCGCCCAACGCCGCCGGTGGTGGCAGCCTGTTCACCGAGCCGGTCCTGGTGGTGAACCAGAAGGCCAAGCTGATCGAGCTGACCAACGAGTACAAGGTCATGGATCAGAACGGCAACCAGCTCGGCGCGGTCACCGAGGTCGGGCAGAGCGCGCTGAAGAAGATCCTGCGCTTCGTCTCCAGCCTCGACCAGTTCATGACGCACCGGCTGGAGATCCGTGACGCCCACGGCCGGCCGCAGCTGCTGCTGACCCGTCCCGCGAAGTTCCTCAAGTCGCGGGTGATCGTGTCCCGTCCGGACGGCTCGCCCGTCGGCGAGATCGTGCAGCAGAACATGATCGGGAAGATCAACTTCGCGATGAACGTCAACGGCCAGCAGGTCGGCGCGATCAAGGCGGAGAACTGGCGTGCCTGGAACTTCGCGATCGTCGACCACGCGGACAACGAGGTGGCCCGGATCACCAAGACCTGGGAAGGCCTCGCCAAGACGATGTTCACCACTGCGGACAACTACGTCCTGCAGATCCACTTCCAGCTCCCGGAGCCGCTGCTGAGCCTCGTCGTGGCGACGGCGCTGACCGTGGACACGGCGCTCAAGCAGGACTCCCGCGGTCTGGGCTGAGTCCGACACGCGGAAGGGCGGTTGCGGGATCCCGCAACCGCCCTTCCGTCGTTCCCGGCCCCCGGGGGCTAGAGCGTGGTCAGATGTCCCGAGTTGGGCTGCTTCGGCACCAACGAGGGCTCGTACGCGGCCGGTCCGGTCTCCAGCGCCAGCACCGCGGCGACCGGGTGGTCGTCGTCCACCGCGTCGTGGACCGGGGCCGCGGGCTCGGGTGCCGAGCGCGACAGCGTCACCACGCCCCACGCCGCGATCCCCGCTCCGGCGAGCGCCAGCAGCATCCCGGCGGCGCCGCCCTGGAGCCGCTCGCCGAGCAGCGACAGCCCGATCACCACCGCGGCCACCGGATTCGCGAGCGTCACCACGGCGAGCGGAGCGCCCAGACCGCCCTGGTACGCGGTCTGCGACAGCAGCAGTCCGCCTGCCGCGAAGGCCGCCACGAGCAGCGCCACCACGATCACCTGGGCACTGAGCAGAGAGTCCGAGCGGTCCGTCGCCGCCACGGTCACCGTCTGGGTGAGTGCCGACGCGACGCCCGAGGCGAATCCGGAGGCGGTCGCGTGCCGCAGGCCCGGCCGGGCGCCGGGACGGGACAGCCCGCCGATCAGCACGGCCGTCGTACCGGCGACGGCCAGCGCCTCGGGCACGCTCAACACGTCGTCGGGCGCGGGTCCTGACGCCGTGACGAGCACTGCCGCGAGACCGATCAGGGTCAGCGCCGTGCCCCGCCATTCGACCGCGCTGACCCGCCGCCCCGCCATGCGGGCGCCGAGCGGGACCGCCGCCACGAGCGTGAGCGCGCCGAGCGGCTGCACCAGGGTGAGCGTGCCGTACTTGAGCGCGGCGACGTGCAACAGCGCGGCGGAGGCGTTGAGCATGACCGACCACCACCAGGCGCCGCCGGCCAGCAGGCGCAGCGTGCCCGATCCGGCGGACCGGGCGGCGAGCCGCTCCTGGGCGACGGCGGCCGCGGCGTAGGCGACGGCCGAGAACAGGGACAGGACGACGGCGGTGACGGTCGCGTTCATCGCCCCGCCCCCACGAGCTCCGGGAGGTCCGCCACCGGTTCACCGGCGCGTGCCTGGGTGCGTCCCGCGGTCGTCGACGTCCGGTGCGGAAGGTGGATCACCGCGAGGGCGCCGCCGAGCAGCGCGGTCGCGACGATCGAGTCGAGCCAGTAGTGGTTCGCCGTGCCGACGATCACCAGCAGGGTGAGCAGCGGGTGCAGGAGCCAGAGCCCGCGCCATCGGGAGCGGGTGGCCGCGATCAGTCCGATCGCCACCATCAGCGCCCAGCCGAAGTGCAGCGACGGCATCGCCGCGAACTGGTTCGCCATCGAGTCGGTCGCCGGGTGCGCGCCGTACACCGTGGGGCCGTACACCTGACCGGTGTCCACGAGGCCCGCCGCGTCGAGCAGGCGCGGCGGGGCGAGCGGGAAGGCGAGGTGTCCCACGAGCGCGGCGGCGGTCACCGCGGCGAGGATCCGGCGGGCCCACACGTAGTGGACGGGGCGCCGCAGGTACAGCCAGATCAGGAAGGCCGCGGTCGCCGGGAAGTGGACGGTCGCGTAGTAGGTGTTCGCGAGGTGCACCAGGGTGTCGCTGTGCAGCAGCGCGCCCTGGACGGCGCCCTCGCCGGGGAGGTGGACGGCCCGTTCCAGGTCCCATACGTGGCCGGCGTTGCGGAAGGCCTCGGCCGTGTGGCCGGTGGCGAGCTGGCGGCCGACCTTGTAGACGACGAAGAGGCCCACGACGAGCAGCAGCTCACGCAGCAGCGGCGGCCGGGCCGAGGTGTCGTCGGGCTGCGAGGGACGGCGCGCCCCGGCCCGCGCGGTGCCCGCGTGCACACGCGGGCCGCCCTTGCGCGGGCGCGGCAGCGCGGCCGCGACGCGCGCGTACGCCCTGGTGGCGGTGCCCGTGGGCACCGCCACGCGTATGGCCGCGTCGGGCGGCTCCGGTTCCGCGGCGGACTCTCCAGGCTCGGTTCGGGAATTCATCCCCCGGCCCCCTTGCTGACGGTCTTGCTGGGTGGTGCGTGGTGAGCCCAGGACAGGATCCACTCGACAGAGAAGTGGGTCCTGTCCAAGGCTCATCGATACGAGAGTGTACCGATACGTTGGTGTACCGATACGGGAGTGTACCGATACGCCACTGTACCGATACGAGGCCGTACCGGTACAGTGGCGTATCGATTAGACTGTGTGAAGCCGACCACCGAGACGAGCCGGATTCCGTCCGGACTCGTTCAGGACCAGCCCGGATCCAATGAGGAGAAGAGCCATGACGTCGCAGGCCGCGGACGGACCGGACTCGGTCGTCGCCTCGCGCCGCTCCAAGATCACGCCCGAGCGTGAGCAGGAGTTCTACGACGCCGTGCTCGATCACATCCGGGTCTGCGGGTACGAATCGCTCACGATGGAGGGCGTGGCCTCGAGCACCCGGTGCAGCAAGTCCACGCTGTACCGGCAGTGGCGCACCAAGCCCCAGCTCGTGGCGGCGGCGCTGCGCGCCAACCGCTGTCCGCGCTTCTCCGGCATCGACACCGGAACGCTCGCCGGGGACCTGCGCGCGGCGGCACGGGCCGCGGGCGAGTGGTCGGGGCGTGACAGCACCCAGCTCCTCCAGGGCCTCGGCCACGCCGTGACCCAGGACAGGGAGCTCCAGCAGGCGCTGCGCGACGCGCTCGTCGAACCCGAGGTCGCCGAGCTGAGGGAGATGATCCAGCGCGGGGTGGACCGCGGCGAGATCGCGGCCGACCATCCGGCGCTGGAGTTCATCCCCGCGCAGCTGCTCGGCGTGCTGCGGGTGCGCCCGCTCCTGGAGGGCCAGTACGCCGACGAGGCGTATCTCACAGAATTCGTCGAGGCCGTCGTGCTGCCCGCACTCGGCCTGACCTGAGACTCAGGTCGCCGTCCGCGGGATGACCGGACGTCGGCCTGTACCGCGCCGCACCGTGGGGACGGGGGCGGCGCGCACCCCCCGGCCGGGTGGGGTTCCCCTTGAGCGGAGGGGCGCTCCACCCGGCCGATCCAAGCCCGCACCGCTCCCGGGACCCGGCGGGGTCCCCGGAGCGGTGAGGGTCACACGTTCTGGCCGTTGCCGCCGGCTCCCGGCGCGGCCTTGATGCCCTTGGTGATCGTGTCGATCACCGACAGCTCGGGCGCCTTGGAGCTGACGTCGATGCCGAAGCGCACCACGACGAGGCTCTTGGGCACCACCGGGGACGGGAAGACGAGCGACTCGACGTAGCCGTCGTCGCCCTTGCTCGTCACGACCTTCCAGCGGACCAGATAGCCCTTCTCGCCTGCCACCGTGACCGCCTTGGAGGCGAGTTCGGTGTGCGAGGTGATCGTGCCGTACCCCTCGCCGTACGACTCCTTGGCGTTCTTGGCGATGTCCTCCTTGGCGGCCGCCTCCGCGGTGGTCGCCTTCAGGCCCTGCGCCAGGGCGGGAGCCGAGTAGGCGCCGCCCCGCTGGCAGTTCTGCGAGGTGTCGCCGGGGCACTTGTAGGTGTCCTTCGTGGAGACCGAGGCTCCGGCCTGCATGCTGCGGCCCGTCCAGCCGTCCGGCACCGGGAGACTGATGCCGCTGAGCCCGTCGGTCGCGTAGCCGTCCTCGGTCTGCGGCTGTCCGGACCGGTCGGGGGCCGGTGACCGGCCCTCGGGTCCGCCCTGGCCGTCCCCCGGTCCGCCGCTGCCGCCCGGGCCGTTCGGCCCCGCGGGGCCCTGGGAGTTCGCGCTGCCGCCGTCGTCCTTGGTGAGGGCGTACACGCCGCCGCCGATGCCCGCCAGGACCGCGATCGCGGCGGCCACGGCTATGGCCGTGCGCAGCCCGCGCCGCGGACGGGACTGCGGAGAGGCCGGGTACGGTCCGGCCGCGGGGTACGCCGGAGGACCCCAGGGAGCGGCCGATCCGACCGGGCGGGTCTGGTCCGTCCATGCCATACCGTCCCACCAGCGCTCGGTGGCGGGAGCGTCACTTGTCTGCCCCGGGTCGGGATACCAGCCGGGAGGAGTCGCCTGCGTCATGGTGCCCACCGTATGAGCCCCGGGTGAAAGGCGGATGAGAGGGTGCCCCGGGAATCACTTCAGCACGAGCCGGACCGGCGCCCGGTCGGCGGGCGGCGGCAGCCGCAGCCCGCCGCGGCCCGGGGTGATCGAACCGAGCACGCTCGGGTGCCGCGCCCCGGTGCTCGTCGGTTCCGTGCCCGCCAGCCCGTGCAGCGTCAGGAAGCCCAGCACGGCGAAGGCGTACGCCTCCTTGGCGTCCGAGGGGAGCCCCAGCTCGTCGGAGGTGAGCAACGGCACACCCGGCAGTTCCGCGTCCAGCATCGCCATGAGGGTGGGATTGCGGGTTCCGCCGCCCGAGGCGATCACCTCGGTGGCCCCGACCCCGCGCACCGCGTCCGCGACCGTGCGGGCGGTGAGCCGGGTGAGGGTCGCGATGACGTCCTCGGCGGTGAGCGTGCCGAAACCCGCCAGGGCGTCCCGCAGATAGCCGAGGTGGAACAGTTCCTTGCCGGTCGTCTTGGGCGCGGGCAGCGCGTAGTACGGCTCGTCGAGCAGGCGGCGCAGCAGGGGTTCGTGGACGCTGCCGCGGGCGGCCAGCGCTCCGTCCACGTCGTAGGCCAGGCTCCCTCCGCTCAGTCCCCGGGCGGCCGCGTCGACGAGCGCGCACGCCGGGCCCGTGTCGAAGGCGGTGCCGTCGGGTGCGGTGAGGTTGGCGATGCCGCCGAGGTTCAGGGCGACCGGCGCGCCCGGTCTGCCGCGCAGCCACAGCAGGTCGATCAGGCTCACCAGTGGCGCGCCCTGGCCGCCCGCGGCGATGTCGCGGGGGCGGAAGTCGGCGACGACGGGCAGCCCGGTCGCCTCGGCGATCCACGCGGGCTGACCGAGCTGGAGGCTGCCGCGGACCTGCCCGCCCTCGGTCCAGTGGTAGACCGTCTGGCCGTGCGAGGCGACCAACTCGGCCGATCCGCCGCACAGTTCACGATCCGCGCGCACGGCCGCCGCCGCGAAGGAGTGCCCGATCAGCGTGTCCAGCCGGCACACCTCGGCCAGGCTGGTCGTGGCCGGGGGCAGCGCCGCCGCGAGGGCCTCGCGCAGGGCCGCGTCGTACTCCTCGCCGACGAGCCCGAGCGGGCGCAGGACGAGGCTGTCCCCGTCGAGCGTCAGCTCGGCCGCCGCCGCGTCGATCGCGTCGTACGACGTGCCGGACATCAGGCCGATCACCCGCACCTGATCAACTCCTCTGGATCTCCTGGCTCTTGACGAGCGTACGCGGACGCCTGCCGAGCGTGGCGAGCGCGAGGACGCTGACGGCGCAGGTCGCCGCCGCGTAGTACCCGGGGATGTCCACGCTCCCCGTCCGCTTGATCGTCTCCGTGATGATGAGCCCCGCACAGCCCGAGAACACCGCATTGGACAAGGCGTAGGCGAGTCCCAGGCCCGTGTAGCGGACGCTCGTCGGGAACATCTCGGAGAGCATCGCGGGCCCCGGACCCGCCATCAGCCCGACGACGGCACCCGCCACGAGTACGGCGGCCCCCTTCACCGCGTTCGACGCCCCGGGTTCCTGAAGGAGGTTGAGCAGCGGGACCGCGAGCACGGTGACCAGGACGGCTCCCGTGAGCATCACCGGGCGGCGCCCGACGCGGTCGCTGAGCAGACCCGCCGGGACGATCGTGAGCGCGAAGCCGAGGTTGGCGAGGACCGTGGCGAGCAACGCCTGCCGGAAACTCGCGTTCAGGCTGCTCTGCAGGTAGGAGGGGAGGACGACGAGGAAGGTGTAGCCGGCCGCGGCCCAGCCCATGACGCGCGCGGCGCCGAGCGTGATCGCCCGGGCGACCTCGCGGCGCGGCGGCCGCTCCCGTGCTTCCTCGCCCGCAGACTCGCGCCGGAAGGAGGGCGTCTCGTCCAGCCGGAGCCGCAGCCACAGCGCGCCGAGGCCCAGCGGCAGTGTCAGCAGGAACGGCAGCCGCCAGCCCCACGCCTCCAGCGCCCGCGCGTCCAGGACCGTGGCCAGCAGCGCCGCCACGCCCGCGCCGCCCAGCAGGCCCAGCGCGACCGTGAACGACTGCCACGACCCGTACAGTCCGCGCCGGCCCGGCGGGGCGAACTCCGTCATCACCGAGACCGCGCCGCCGAACTCGCCGCCCGCGGACAGTCCTTGGAGCACCCGCAGGAAGGTGAGCAGCCAGGGGGCGAGGGCGCCGACGGTGGCGTACGTGGGGAGCGCGCCGATCAGGGTCGTCGCCGCCGTCATCAGCACGATCACCAGGATCAGCACCGGCCGCCGCCCGATCCGGTCCCCGAGCCGCCCGAACAGCGCCGCTCCCACCGGACGGAAGAAGAACGCCAGTGCGAACGACGCGTACGTCTTGACCAGGCCCTCGACCTCGCTGCCGCCCTCCGGGGTGAAGAAGCGGGCCGCGATGACCGTCGCGAAGTAGCCGTAGACCCCGAACTCGTACCACTCGATGAAGTTGCCCACGGAGCCCGCGAGCAGTGCTCTGCGGGAGTGCTCGGGCTGCGCGGCGCGCAGGTCCGGGTCGTGCGCGGGGGCGCTCATGCCGGTTCCTCCCGGGGGCGTGCCGGGGCCGGGCGGTCCCGGCCGGAGGCGGAGACTGATGTTGGAAAGTTAGCTTCATTTCCGGGCCCGCCGACTGTCAATAACTTTCACACATGCTGGTGGACGACCCGTGGCGTCGCCTCCGGAACCCCACTGTCACCCGTCTCGGGAACAGCTCCGCGGAGGCACCTCCACCGGGGCTTCCAGGCGGCTACGCTCGTTTCCAGCACGTCGTTCGGGTGACCTGGGGAGGTAGCGGGATGACGGAGGCACGACCCGGAGCGGTCGCCTCGGCTTCCCTGTGGGAGCGCGACGAGGAAGTCGCCACCCTCGAAGAGGCGATCGGTGCGCTGCGCGCGGATTCGGCGTCCTCGGGGAGCCTGTTGGTGTTCACCGGCGAGGCGGGGCTCGGCAAGACCGCCCTCCTCGCCGAGGCGCGCCGGATCGCGGAGAGCAGCGGCTGCGCCGTGTGGTCGGCACGCGGCGGCGAGACCGTCACGTCCGTCCCGTTCAACGTCGTGCGGCAGTTGCTCCAGCCCGCCCTCGTCTCGCTGCTGCCGGAGGAGGCGCGCGAGTATCTCGGCGACTGGTACGACATCGCCGGCCCCGCCCTCGGCATAACGGAACCGGGCGACCGACAGCCCGACCCGCAGGGCGTGTGCGACGGGCTCGTCGCCGCGGTGCGACGGCTCGCCAAGCGCGACTGGCCGCTCGTGCTGCTCATCGACGACGCGCACTGGGCCGACCAGGAGACCCTGCGCTGGCTCGCCGCGTTCGCCGAGCGCCTCGACGACCTCTCCGTCCTCGTCGTGGTCGCCCGCAGGCCCGGCGGGGTGAGCGGCGAGAGCGCCCGGCTGCTCGACGCCGTCGCCGCGACGGCCCTCCCGATCGCCACACTGAACGCACTGACCCCGACGGCTGCCGCCGGACTGACCCGCGCCACCCTCGGGGAACACGCAGACGCGCCGTTCTGCCGCGAGGTGTGGGCGGTCACCGGCGGAAACCCCTACGAGACCGTCGAACTGCTCGCCAAGGTGCAGGACAGCGACCTGGAGCCGGTCGAGGGCTCCGCCGCCGACCTGCGCGACCTGAACCGCTCGGCCCGTGGCCGCGGGCTCGTCGCCCGCCTCGAAGGACTCGGTATCGACGCCACCCGGTTCGCCTGGGCGGCGGCCATACTCGGCACCGGCATCTCCCTCGACCTCGCCGCCCAGCTCGCCGGCATGCAGACCGACGACGCGCATCGCTGCACCGAACTGCTCGGCGCCGCCCGCATCCTGACCAGGGTCGACCCCGCGAGCGGCCAAGTGGCCGACGGCGAGCTGGAGTTCGTGCACCCGCTCATCGCGACCGCGGTCTACCGCTCCATCCCGGACGCCCTGCGCACCGCGATGCACGGCCAGGCCGCCTGGGCCGTCACCGAGTCCGGGCGCGGCGCCGCCGCGGCCTCCCGCCACCTCCTCGAAGTGCACCCCGACGACGACCCCGAACTCGTCGAGCAGATGCGCGAGGCGGCCCGCGAACACCTCGCCGTCGGCGCGCCCGACGCGGCCAGGCGCTGCCTGGAGCGGGCCCTGAAGGAGCCCCCGCTCCCCGAGGTGCACGCCCGCGTCCTCTACGAACTGGGCTGCGCCACCCTCCTGACCGCCCCCGCCAGGACGATCGGCCATCTGCGTGCCGCCCTCGAACGGCCCGGCCTCGACGACGGCATGCGGGTCGACGCCGTGTTCCGGCTCTCCCAGGCGCTGCTCCACAACGACCAGCTGGAGGAAGCGGTCCGCACGGTCGACGCGGAGGCCGACCGGCTCCCTCCGGGCCCCGCCCGGATGCGGCTCCAGGCCGTCCACTACATGTGGGAAGGCATCCACGCGGGCGAGGAACGCTCCGGACACTCCCGCGGACTCGCCGAACTCGTCCAGACCTGCACCGGACGCGACAACTCCGAACGCGCGCTGCTGATACTGCGCGGCTTCGACGCGATGACCCGCGGTGAGAACGCGGAGGAGGTCGTGGAGCTGTGCGACCGCGCCCTCGTCAACGGCCGCCTCGCACCGGGCCTCGGCTGGACCGACACCGAGTGGGGCGTCGAACTCCTCCTGATGCTGGGCAGCGCCTACGCGTACGCCGACCGGCTCGACCGCGCCGAAAGCCTCTTCAGCGAGGCCCTGCGCGCCTATGTGAAGTCCGGCTGGAGCGGCGGCCACCAGTCCCTGGCCAACGCCTACCTCGGACTCGCGCACCGCAGGCGGGGCCGGCTCACCGACGCGGAGCACTACCAGCGCGAATCACTGCGCCTCGCCGAGCGGGTCGGCCGCGGCCTTCCCCTGTACTGGTCGGCGACCTGCGGGCTCATCGACACGCTGCTCGCCCGCGGCCACGTCCAGGAGGCCGCCGAGATCGCCGAACGCTACGGCTTCGCCCCGCCCTACCCGTCCACGATCGTGCTGCCCGACACCCGCTCCGTACGCGGCCGTCTGCTGCTCGCCGCCGGCCGCACGAAGGAAGGCGTCAACGAACTGGAGGCGGCGGAGAAGGCCGCCGGGGCGCGTGGCCACCACAACAACCGTGCTCGCTCCCTGGGCTCTCGACCTCGCCCGGGCCCTCGCCACCGAGGACCCGGTACGCGCCGCCGCGTTGTCGGCGGACGCCCGGCGGCAGGCCGAGCGGTTCGGCACCGACACGGCCATCGGCGAGGCGCTGCGCTGTGCGGCGGCCCTGGAGACGGGCCAGCGGGCGGTGCGGCTGGCCGCCCAGGCGGTCACCTATCTGGAGGCCTCCCCGTGCCAGTACGAACACGCGGCGGCCCGCGTCGAGTACGGCATCCTGTCCCGCTCCGTGACCGAGCTCAACAAGGGCCTGACGCTGGCCCGTTCGTGCGGCGCGAACGGACTCGTGACCCAGGCGGAGTACGCCCTGCGGACCCTGTAGCCCGTCGGACGGCGTCGGCGGCCGACCGGACGGCACCCCGTCCGGTCAGGCGCCGAGCAGTCGCTCCGTCGTCTCCTCCAGTCGCGCGCGGACCTCCGGGTCGTACGCCGCCGCGTGTGCCCGGGACGGCTTCGTCCCGTCGAAGTACCCGCCCGACCCGAGCTCCCGCGTCGCGAGGGCGATCACACCCGCCGCGCCGTCCGCCACCGTGGACCAGGGAGTGACACCGGCATCCCGGACCATCGCCGTGTCCATGTAGGTGGCCGGATGCAGGACGTTCACCGAGACGCCACTGCCCGCCAGTTCCCCGGCCAGCGTGAACGTGTGCGCGGCCAGGGCGAACTTGCTGCGGCAGTACGCCGACACACCGTCGTAGCCCCGGGTGAACTCCGGGTCGGCGAAGTCCAGCGGCTCCTGCCCCGCCGAGCCGACGTTGACGACGCGCGAGGGGGCGTTCGCGCGCAGCGTGGGCAGCAGCGCGCGGGTGAGGACGACCGGTGCCAGATGGTTGACGGCGAGCCGCAGCTCGTGGCCGTCGAGGCCCACCTCGCGGCCGGAGCCCCGCGCACCGGCGCCCACACCGGCGTTGTTGACCAGCACGTCGAGACGGGGATGTGCGGCGGCGACCTCCTCGGCCAGCCGCCGGACCTGCGCCGTCGAGGCGAGGTCGGCGACGAACCCGTGCGCCTCGCCCTCCGCGCACAGCTCCGCGACGAGCGCCCGCGTCCGCTCCGGATCACGTCCGTGGGCGAGGACGACGTGACCGGAGCGGACCAGCTCGAAGGCGACGTGACGGCCGAGGCCGGAGGTGGCGCCGGTGATCAGGACAGTGGACACGACGGCTCCGTTCGCAGATGGGCGCAGATGGTTGCCTTCACCCTAGGCACCCGAGGCCGGGCGTACGTGGTGCCGCTGTCACTACGTCTGCCGGTGTCACCCTGACCCGGCGGTCCCCTCCGCCGTCTCCTCCTCGGCCAGCACCCGTTGCGCCACCGCGAACGCCGAGTTGGCGGCCGGAACACCGCAGTACACGGCCGTCTGGAGCAGCACGGCGCCGATCTCCTCGGGCGTGAGTCCGTTGCGCAGCGCCGCGCGGACGTGCATCGCGAGCTCGTCGTAGTGGCCATGGGCCACCAACGCGGTCAGCGTGATCATGCTGCGCTCGCGGCGCGCCAGCGTGGGATCGGTCCAGATCTCACCCCACGCGTACCGGGAGATGAAGTCCTGGAAGCGGGCGGTGAAGGGGGTCTGCCGGGCCTGCGCGCGGTCCACGTGCTCGTCGCCGAGCACCTCGCGACGCACCTCCATGCCGCGCCGGGCCCCGCCCGAGAAGTGGGCGCGCAGGGCCGTCAGGACCGCCTCCGGGCACTGCGCCGGTGCCAGGTGGGACGCTCCCGGGATCTCCACGAGCGCGGCACCCGGCACCGCGTCCGCGATCTCCCGCAGATGCGCCGGCGGCGTCGCGGGGTCCTCGCGCCCGGCGATCAGCAGCGTCGGCACGGCGATGGACTCCAGCCGGTCCCGGATGTCGAAGGCGGCCAGGGCGTCACAGCAGGCGGCGTACGCCTCCGGGTCGGCGGCGCGGTGGTCGGCCACCAGCCGGGGCACGGTGAAGCCGGGTGTGAACCACCGGGCGTCGGCGGTCGCGGCCACCGGCGCGAGACCTTCCCTGCGCACCAGTTCGGCACGTTCCTGCCACGGCTTGGAGCCGTTGAAGTGGGCGGAGGAACAGATCACCGCCAGCGAGGAGAGCCGCTCGGGATGGTGCACCGCCAGATGCAGGCCCACCGCACCGCCGAGCGACACCCCGGCGTACGCGAACCGTTCGATGCCCAGCGCATCCGCCAGTGCCAGCACCAGCGCGGCCAGCTCACCGACCGTCTGGCCGGGGTGGACGAGTCCGGCGGGTGAACCGCCGTGCCCGGGAAGGTCCCAGCGGACCACGCGGTGGTCGACGGACAGTTCGGGCGCGACGGCGTCCCACAGGGCGTACGACGTGCCGAGCGACGGTCCGAGGAGCAGCGCGGGAGCGGTGCCGGGGCCCTCGGCGCGGTGATTGAGGAGTGGGTCGGTCAACGTCGCTCCAGAGCACGGTCGGTCAGGGCCCCGGCGGAGCCCGTGTAACGAGTGGGGTCGGTGAGGTCGGCCAGGTCGAGGTCCCCCAGATCGGGCTCCTCGCCGAGCACCTCCACGAGGGGCCGTCCTTCGGTGACGGCGCGCCGCGCGGCCGCTGTCAGCAATTCCTTGGCGCGCGCCCGGCCGAGCACCGGGGCGAGCTCGACGGCCAGCCGCTCGGAGACGATCAACCCGTGGGTGAGGCCGAGGTGTTCACGCATGGCGTCCGCGTTCACCCGAAGCCCCTCCGCCAGGTCGACGGCCTGCTCCGCGGCGCCGCCCACGAGCCGCAGCAGATCGCGCAGCGGCTCCCATTCGGCGTGCCAGGCGCCGGCCGGCCGCTCGTCCTCCGCGACCATGGACGCGTAGAGCGTGGCGGCGAGCCCCGGCGCGCGCCGGGCCGCCGCGGCGATCAGCGTGGCCGTCACGGGGTTGGCCTTGTGCGGCATGGCGGAGGAACCGCCGCCCGAGCCCTCGGCGAGCTCCGCGATCTCGGTGCGGGAGAGGGTGAGGACGTCCGCCGCCATCTTGCCGAGGGCACCCGCGGTGAACGCCAGGGCTCCGGCGAGGTCGGCGACCGGTGTCCGCAGGGTGTGCCAGGGCAACGCCGGTTCGGCGAGCCCGAGTTCACGTGCGTACGCGGCCACCAGGGCCTGCGGGTCCTCGGCGCCGAAGGCGGTGAGGGCGGCCAGGGTGCCGGCGGCTCCGCCCAGTTGGGCGGGCAGCCGGACGCCGGCGAGGCGGTCCCGTGCGTCCAGCAGCAGGGACCGCCACCCCGCCGCCTTCAGGCCGAAGGTCGTCGGCACGGCGTGCTGGGTCAGCGTCCGCCCGGGCAGCACCGTGTCCCGGTGGGTCGCGGCGAGCCGGCCCAGAGCCGTCGCCGCGCGCTCCAGGTCCGCCACGGTCAGGTCCCGGGTGCGCCGGGCGACCAGCATCAGCGCCGAGTCCAGGATGTCCTGGCTGGTCGCGCCACGGTGGACGTACGGCCCGTGCTCCTCGCCGACCGCGGCGGTCAGCCGCGCGAGCAGCGGGATCACCGGGTTGCCGCCGTCCCGGGCCGCCCGGGCGACGGCCCGGGCGTCGAGGTCGTCGGCGCGGACCGCGGACACCGCCGTCCCGGCGGCGTCGGGAACCGCCCCGGAATCCGCCCAGGCCCGCGTCAGCGCGGCCTCCGCGTCCAGCAGTGCCTGGAGCACGGCGCTGTCCGACGTCGCGGACGACGCGGGGGAGTCCGCCCGGCCGGGGGCGAGCAGCGCCCCGGGGTCGCCGGGGGGCACCTCCCGCCCGTCGGGTGAGCCGGTCACCGGAACTCCAGGAAGACCGTCTCGCCCTCGCCCTGCAGGCGGATGTCGAAACGGTACGTGCGGTGCGTGCCCTCGGTGGCGAGCAGCGTGGCGCGCCGGACCCGCGGCAGCGAGTCGAGCAGCGGGTCGGCGCCGTCGGCGAGGTAGGCCCGGGTGAACAGGTGGTGCACCAGACCGCGCGCGAACACGCACACGCTGATGTACGGCAGTCCGCTGTTCCCGGGCGGCAGCGTGCGCAGCGCGTAGTGCCCGTCGGCGTCCGTGGCGACCCGGCCGAAGCCCGTGAAGTCGGTGCCGTTGCGGCCCAGGAAGCCGCCGGTCGAAGGGTCGCGGCGCATCGAGCCCGCGGCACCGTCGAGGGAACCGTCGGGGGCGGCCTGCCAGAAGTCCAGGAGGGCGTCGGGAATCGGCTCGCCCGCGCCGTCGAACACGTATCCGTGCAGGGTGATCGTGTCCGGGTGGCCCGGGGGCGCCACCTCCCCGCCGCCGGGGAAGGGCAGGGCGTGGCCGTAGAAGGGGCCGATGGTGTGGGACGGGGTGGGGAGCAACCGCTCGGTCATGCTCAACGGCCTTCCTCGATCCAGGTGGCGGAGGGACCGTCGAGGACGATGTCCCATGCGTAGCCGAGCGAGAACTCGGGCTGGGAGAGAGCGTGGTCGTAGCGGGCGACCAGACGGTCGCGGGCCGCCCTGTCGGTCACGGACCGAAGGATCGGGTCGTAGGGGAACAGCGGGTCGCTCGGGAAGTACATCTGGGTCACGAGCCGCTGGGTGAACGCCGTGCCGAAGACCGAGAAGTGGATGTGCGCGGGCCGCCACGCGTTGGTGTGGTTGCCCCACGGATACGGGCCCGGCTTGATGGTCGTGAAGCTGTAGCGGCCCTGGTCGTCCGTCAGGGTCCGGCCCACGCCGGTGAAGTTCGGGTCCAGCGGCGCCGGGTGCTGTTCGCGCAGATGGGCGTAGCGGCCGGCCGCGTTGGCCTGCCAGATCTCCACGAGCTGGCCGCGCACCGGACGTCCCTCGCGGTCGAGCAGCCGGCCCGACACGGTCATGCGCTCGCCGATCGGCTCGCCGCGGTGCCGGCGCGTCAGGTCGTTGTCGATCTCGGTGATGTCGGTGACGCCGAAGACCGGGCCGGACAGTTCGACCGTCTCGGGGTCGCCGCCGTTGACGGCGACCAGGGGCTGCTTGGGGTGGCGCAGCACGGAACTGCGGTACGGGGGGTAGTCGCGCACCGGATGGTGGCGTACCGGGGCGCCGCCGGCGACCGCCTTGTCGTAGACGTCCTGGAGATCCTTGATCTCGACGTCGATGTCCGACTGAGTGAGAGCCATGGTCGACTTCCTATCGTTCCAGGACGAGGGCGAGGCCCTGGCCCACGCCGATGCAGAGGGTGGCGACGCCCGTTCCGCCGTTCGCGTTGCCGAAGTACACGTCCTCGATCCGCGCCGGATCCAATCGAGGTGTGCGGATGAGGAGTTTGCGGATGGCGTGCGCGGCCAGGTCGTCGGGGCGCACCGGCGCCAGCGAGCCGTTGTAGCGCCCGATCGGGGTGCGTACCGCGTCGACGATGTAGACGTCCCTCACGACGTGACCTCCTTGCTGTGGTGCGTGGTGAGTTCGCCCGCGACGCGCACATCGGCGTCGGTCCTGGCGAGGATCTCCTGCACGGTGACGCCGGGCGCGGTCTCGACGAGGACGAGTCCGTCGGCGGTGACGTCCAGGACACCGAGGTCGGTGACGATCCGGTCGACACAGGCCTTGCCGGTCAGCGGCAGGGCGCACTCGCGGAGGATCTTCGGGGAGCCGTCCTTGGCGGTGTGCGTCATCACGACGATGACGGTGCGGGCGCCGTGGACGAGGTCCATCGCGCCGCCGATCCCGGTGATCATCCTGCCGGGGACGGCCCAGTTGGCGAGGTCGCCGTGCGCGGAGACCTGCATGGCGCCGAGGACCGCCACGTCGATGTGCCCGCCGCGGATCATGGAGAACGACAGCGCGGAGTCGAAGTAGGAGGCGCCGGGCAGAACGGTGACCGTCTCCTTGCCCGCGTTGATCAGGTCCGGGTCGACCTGGTCCTCGGTGGGGTAGGGCCCGGTGCCCAGGATGCCGTTCTCCGACTCCAGGATCACTTCCACGCCGGCCGGCAGGTGGTTGGGGATCAGGGTCGGCAGTCCGATGCCGAGGTTGACGTACTGGCCGTCGCGCAGCTCGCGGGCGGCGCGGGCCGCCATCTCCTCACGTGTCCAGGCCATCAGCGGTTCACCGTTTTGTCCGTCGCGGGCGTCGTGACCGTCCGCTGCTCGATCTTCTTGTCCGCGGCCTGTTCGGGGGTCAGCGCCACGACCCGCTGGACGAAGATGCCGGGCAGGTGCACCGCGTCGGGGTCGATGACGCCGGGCTCGACCAGCTCCTCGACCTCGGCGACGGTGACCCGGCCGGCCATCGCGGCCAGCGGGTTGAAGTTGCGGGACGACTTGTTGAAGACGAGGTTGCCGTGCCGGTCGCCCCGCGCGGCTCGGACCAGGGCGAAGTCGGTGCGGATGCCGTGCTCCAGCACGTACTCGGTCCCGTCGAACTCCCGGACCTCCTTGGGCGGGGAGGCCAGTGCCACACCACCCTGGCCGTCGTAGCGCCAGGGCAGTCCGCCCTCGGCGACCTGCGTGCCGACCCCGGCGGGGGTGTAGAAGGCGGGGATCCCGGCGCCGCCCGCGCGCAGCCGCTCGGCGAGCGTGCCCTGCGGGATCATCTCGACCTCCAGCTCGCCGCCCAGGTACTGGCGGGCGAACTCCTTGTTCGCGCCGATGTAGGAGCCGGTCACCCGCGCGATCCGTCCCGCGGCGAGCAGGACCGCGAGGCCCGATTCCATCGCACCGCAGTTGTTGGAGACCACGCCGAGGCCGCCCACGCCGCGCTCGTACAGCGCCTCGATCAGCACGTTCGGCACACCGCTCAGGCCGAAGCCGCCGACCGCGAGTGTCGCGCCGTCCGGCACATCGGCCACCGCCTCCGCGGCCGTGGCGACCACCTTGTCCATGCGTGAAGCCTCATCTCTCCCGAGTGTCCAGCGCCCGAGTTAGTCAGGGCACTGATTATTTCTTCGAGGTCTCGAACACGCTGCCACCCGGGCCTAGGTCCGTCAAGACCCCGCTGAAACGCGCGGGTGAGGGTCTCGCCGCTGAGCGAGACAGGTGTCGGGGTCTCCGGGTATTGTTCAGTGCACCAACGAATGTCGATCCTGGTATGGCGCGGTCGATCGCGCGTACGCGGAGCTGAGGAGCGCACATGGCCGCGGTGGATCTCTCCACCCACCCCGGGCACCTGGCCCGGCGTCTGCAGCAGGCGCACTACCTGCTGTGGAACACGATGGTCTCCGAGGAGATCACCTCGCCGCAGTTCGCCGTGCTGAACGCGCTCGTCGCGGAGCCCGGCCTGGACCAGCGCACGGTGGGGGAGCGGGTGGGGCTCGACCGGTCCACCATCGCCGAGGTCATCAGCCGGCTCGGCCGGCGCGGGCTGCTCGACAAGGTGCGCGATCCGCAGGACGGCCGCCGCTTCCTGCTGCGCCTCACGGACGAGGGGATGCGTACCCACCGCAAGCTGACCGTCCGCACCGCGCGCATGAACCAGGTCTTCCTGGCACCGCTCTCCGCCGAGGAGCAGACCGTGTTCTTCGACCTCATCCAGCGGGTCTCGGACGCCGCGGAGGGGCTCCGCAACCCCTCGGAGCCCCTCGCCGCACAGGGCTGACACCGTCGCCGGGGCCCTGCGCCCCGCCCGTTCACGCCTTCGCGAACACCACCCAGACCTGGCCCCGGGCGAAGTTCATCGGCGTACCGTCCTTCGTGGTGAACTCCGTACCGTCCTCCGCGTCGGGGCGCGACCAGTTCACGTCGTAGGCCCGGCCGTCGCGCAGCACCTTCGCCGTGCCCGAGCCCACCGTCTCCGTGTACGGGGTGTTGTTGCCGAGGAAGTCGTGGAACTGGGACTTGCGCACCTTCACGTACTGCACGACCACGGTCGCGGGCGCGACCGTCCTGCCCTCGGCGGTCACGGTCGGCGTCCCGTCCATGTCCACCAGCCAGCGCTTCCTGCTGTCGGACCAGGTGAAGGTGAACCGGGCCGCGGGGTAGCGCACGGTGCGCGAGTTCTCCTTGGTGCCGCCCTCGGGTGCCGCGCCGAAATGGAAACCCGTGGTGAGCGCGTCGCCGCCCGGTGCCGATTCCACCAGCCGCTCCGGGCGCAGGTACAGGTTGTGCGGCACCGGTCTGTCCGCCGCCCGGTAGTACGCGCCGGGCGTGGTGTCCGCGGACTGCGCGTGCAACGGCGCCTTGTCGATCAGCGGCAGCAGCTTGTGCTGGGCCCCGGAGAAGGCGAGCGTCGGCTCGTCGAACTGGCCCAGCAGCTCCAGATCCGATTCGCGTGCGCTGCGGACCGGTCCGACGGCCTTCGGCAGCGTGCTCGCGAAGACCGCCATGAGCCGGCTCAGACCGCCCTCGACCTGCTCCGCGTACACCACGTCGGCCGCGTCGAGGCCGGTCGCGGGCCGGGCAGCACGCACGTTGTCGATCTTCACGGCGAGCACCGGCCCGGCGCTCTTCGGAACCTCGGGGCTCGGGCTCGCGGTGGGGCTGGGGATCGGGCTCGGCGTCGGGGCGCGCCCGTCGTCGAGGGCGCTCCCGCTGCGCGCGTGGCCGCCCCCGGTGCAGCCCGTCAGCAAGGAGCTCGTCACCGCCGCGGCCAGCAGTGCCGCCGTCATCGCGCCGCGCCGCAGCGGCGCCGTCTGTCCCATGCCCACCGTGCCACCCAGTCTTGTGTCATCGATTGTGCGTTCATACGTTCATCGATGGCCATACCCGATCGATTCTGATTCTGCGCGTTAAATCAGCTGATCGGCTCAGCGAAGCGGGAGAAAAGGCGAGAGAGAGGGGCGCGTGGAGCGTGCCGCGGGTCGGTGAGCGGACGGAGTCAGGGATTCCGGGGGCTTGTCGGTGGGGCGCGCGGTTCCCGGATTCCGCGGCTCGGGCCGGCGGTCCGAGGTCAGTCCTGCGGCCCGAAGATCTCCGCCAGGTCGTAGCCCACCGGCTCCTCCAGCTGGCCGTAGGTGCAGCTCTCGGCGGTCCGGTCGGGGCGCCAGCGGCGGAAGCGGGCCGTGTGCCGGAAGCGCACGCCGTTCTCCATGTGGTCGTACGCCACCTCGGCCACCCGCTCCGGCCGCACCGGCACCCAGGACAGGTCCTTCTTCCCCGACCACCGGCTCGGCGCGCCCGGCAGCCGGGCCGTCTCGTGCGCCGCCTCGTCCGTCCAGGCCGCCCACGGGTGCTCCCCGGCGTCCGCCATCCGCAGCGGCTCCAACTCCTCGACCAGCTCCGCGCGCCGCTTCATCGAGAACGCCGCGCTCACCCCCACGTGCTGGAGAGTGCCCGCGTCGTCGTACAGACCGAGCAGCAGCGACCCGACCACCGGGCCGCTCTTGTGGAAGCGGTAACCGGCGACCACGACGTCCGCCGTCCGCTCGTGCTTGATCTTGAACATGGCACGCTCGTCCATCCGGTACGGCAGCGTGAGCGGCTTGGCGACCACACCGTCGAGCCCCGCACCCTCGTACTGCTCGAACCAACGCTGCGCGACCTCGCTGTCCGTGGTCGCCGGGGCCACGTGCACCGGGGCCGTCACCCCGGACAGCGCCCTCACCAGCAGGGCCCGACGGTCGCTCAGCGGGACGTCGAGCAGCGACTCGTCGGCCAGGGCCAGCAGATCGAAGGCCACGAAGGACGCGGGCGTCTTCTCCGCCAGCATGCGCACGCGTGAGTCGGCCGGGTGGATGCGTTCCGTGAGCGCGTCGAAGTCGAGCCTCCCGTCCCGGGCGATCACGATCTCGCCGTCCATCACACAGCGCTCCGGCAACCGCTCCCGCAACGCGGCCACCAGCTCGGGGAAGTACCTGGTCAGCGTCTTGCCGGTACGGCTGCCGAGTTCGACCTCCGCACCGTCGCGGAACACGATCGCCCGGAACCCGTCCCACTTCGCCTCGTAGTGCATGCCGGGCGGGATCTTCGCCACGGACTTGGCGAGCATCGGCTTCACGGGCGGCATCACCGGCAGATCCATGCTCCGATTCTGCGCGGTGCCGGGGCCCTTCGCCCGGTGTGCGAGCCGTGCGCCCTACGCCTACCGTGGCTCGCATGGGCGATGCGGTGGAACTCGAGGCAGCCGGGAGGACCGTACGTCTGTCCAGCCCGGACAAGGTCTTCTTCCCGGAGCGCGGGTTCACGAAGCTGGACCTCGCGCAGTACTACCTCGCCGTGGGCGACGGCATCCTGCGGGCCCTCCGCAACCGCCCCACCACCCTGGAGCGCTACCCGGACGGTGTGACCGGCGAGTCCTTCTTCCAGAAGCGGGCGCCCAAGAACATGCCCGACTGGATTCCCACCGCCCACATCACCTTCCCCAGCGGACGCAGCGCCGACGAGATGTGCCCCACCGAGCCCGCCGCCGTCCTGTGGGCCGCGCAGTTCGGCACGCTCACCTTCCATCCGTGGCCGGTCCGCCGCGACGACGTCGACCGACCCGACGAACTGCGTATCGACCTCGACCCGCAGCCCGGCACGGACTACGCCGACGCCGTGCGCGCCGCCCACGAGCTGCGCGCCGTCCTGCACGAGTACGGCGATCTGACGGGCTGGCCCAAGACCTCCGGAGGACGCGGTCTGCACGTCTTCGTCCCCATCCAGCCGCGCTGGACGTTCACCCAGGTGCGCCGGGCCGCCATCGCCGCCGGGCGCGAACTCGAACGCCGTATGCCGGACCGGGTCACCACCGCGTGGTGGAAGGAGGAGCGAGGCGAAAAGATCTTCGTGGACTACAACCAGACAGCGAGGGACCGCACCATCGCCTCCGCCTACTCGGTCCGCCCCCGACCGCACGCCCCCGTCTCCGCACCCCTGCGCTGGGACGAGGTGGACGACGCCCAGCCGCGTGACTTCGACCTGGCGACCATGCCGGCCCGCTTCGCCGAACTGGGCGATGTGCACGCCGACATGGACGACCACGCCTTCTCCCTGGAAGCACTGCTGGAACTCGCCAGCCGTGACGAGCACGACCACGGTCTGGGCGACCTGCCGTACCCGCCGGAGTACCCGAAGATGCCGGGCGAGCCCAAGCGGGTGCAGCCGAGCCGGGCCAGGGAGAAGGACGGCTAGGTCCTTCTGCCGATTCCCGGCACCGGACGCCGGCGGGCCGTCCTTCGTGCGACCACGGGAAGGTGACGACGGGAAGGTGACGACGGGCTCTAGCCGTCGAGCGCTGCGAACGTCGCTTCGATCGTCCGGCAGTCCCTCAGCAGGGCCTCGTCCTCGGCCACGTCGTAGCGCACATTGCCCGCGGTGCCGTCGTTGTTGTGGCGGCGGGGCGAGGCCAGCTCCGCGCGTATCAGCGGGAGGGCGGGAGCGGCCGCCCGGCCCATCCCGGCCAGACAGGCCGCCGCGGCCGGGCGGCTCCTGGGCGTGGCCGTCCACTCGTCCAGCAGCACCGGCAGGACCGCCTCGACGTCGCCCGTCACCTTCCACAGGGCCACGGCCGCCGACACGTCCGTACCCGTGACGGTGAGCTCGCGCAGGCGCGGAGCCAGCGCCGCGCCCGCGGGGCCCAGCGCGCCGATGATGCGCAGGGCGGCCGACCGTCCGTACCAGTGGGTCGAGTCCAGGCCGTCACGGACGACGGGGAGCACCAGCTCCGCCTCACCGGTCACCGCCCAGAGGGCCTCCGCCGCGTCCAGCCGGATCTCCGTCGGGGTGGCCTCGTCCGTCACCGACTCCCGCAGCCGCGGCGCCGCCTCACCGGCCGCCCGGCCGTACCGGGTGAGAGCCTGGGCGGCCGACCAGCGCGCCTGCCGGTCCTGTTCGTCCCCGAGCTTCGCGATGAGCAGCTCCAGTGACGGGGCCGGCGCGATGACACCCAGCGCGTCGATCAGACGGCTCGTGTCGCGGTGGGCTCCCGGGGCGAGCGCGGCCAGACGCCGGTGCAGCACCGGGCCGAGCGGTGCCGCCGCCTCGGCCCCGATCGCCTTCACCCACCGGGCCAGATACTCCGGGGTGTCGCCGCCCTCGGCCATGACGTCGACCAGCGCCGCCACGGCCCGCTCGTCACCTTGGAGCGCCAGCGCCGCCAGCGCCCTGCCGTAGAGCGTCCGCTCCCAGCCGTCGGGCTCCCACTCGTCGTCCCACTCCCGCACGCAGACGGCGAGGATCTCCGCGACGACATGGGCGATCGGCGCCACGTACGACAGCTCGTTCAGCGCTCGTTCGGACAGGTCCGGTTCCTCTTCCACGAGCTGCCGGGCGAGCAGGGCCACCGGCAGGTCGTTCGGTGGGCGCCAGCCCGTCAGGAGCAGGCCGCACATGCGGACCGCCGCGACGCGCTGTCCCCAGTCCTGGGAGCACAACTGCCCGTTCAGCAGGTCGAAACGCACATCGGCGCGGTCCCCGAGGGCCCGGTGCAGCTCCTCCAGCAGATCGTCGGCCCGGTCGGCGTCGACGCTCTTGCGGTGCGCCGCCTCCAGGTCCCGCAGATACGACACCATCGTGGGGGTGCGCGGCCGCTCCGGTGCGGGCTCCGGCTCCTCCTCGGACTCGCCGTGCCGGGCCTCGTACGCCAGGCGCATGATCTCCAGTGCCAGTTCCGCGGTGTTGTCCGGCAGCAGGTCCGGGGCGCAGCGGGCCAGTTGCGCGAGAACGGTCATGCGCAGCTGCGGGTCGGCCGTGCGGTCGAGGACGTCCCGCAGGACGGGTCCGGCCTGGGAGCCGAGCGTCTCGGCGTGGTCGACGGCCAGGGTGCCGATGGCGCGCGCCAGGCCGTGGGCGGCCTCGGCGTCGGTCTCGACCGGCAGCCGGCCGCGCAGGACGGAGAACACCTTCGTGGGCTCCGCGTGCAGCTGCGCGAGCGCGCCCGGCAACGCGGCACGCAGCTCGGCGTCGGGATCGTCGAGCAGCCCGAGGAAGCGGTCGGCACGCCCTCGGATCAGCCGCGAGGCGTCGAGGAACGGCTGGATCCACGCGGCGTCCTCCTCCTCGTCCTCGAAGATGCCGCCCAGTTCCTCGGGGTCGGGTTCCTTCTCGCCCGCGATGCTGCGCAGCAGGCGGACGACGGCGTCCCGGTCGGCCACCGTGGGCGTCTCGATCAGCTCGAAGAGGAACGGGATGCAGGCGACCGTGCTGTCGTACACATCGCCCTGGTGGTGCACCGCGCCGTACATGCCGTCCAGGGCGATGTCGCGGCGGGCCGGGTCGTCGGAGGCGAGACCCCACAACAGGCCGGGCACGTCCGTGGCCGAGTCGGTGTAGGCGTGGCCCATCGACGCCCAGTCGACCTCTTCGATCCCCGTGAACACACAGACCTCCCCGTCGTCGACGGCGTACGGCTGCCGCTGATCACAGCATGCCGCACGCCGCTGACAACGGCTCAGGCGGATCCGGGCGACCCGGACCTCCTCACAGCTCCTTGATCCGGATGTCCCGGTAGGAGATCACATCGGTCGTGCTGTGCACCTGGAGCCCGACGTACCCGGAGGCGAACCGCCGGCCGTCCGTGCCCGGGTCGTCCGAGCGCGGCGGATAGAACTCCTGGCCACCGGTGTTGTCGAACTCGTTGATCAGTACGCCGTTGCGGTAGACCGAGTAGTGCTGGTCGACCACACGGATCTCGTAGTCGTTCCAGGTGCCCTTCTGGGTGACGCCCGCACCGGCGAGGCCCACCCGGTCGAAGCCGTAGATCGAGCCCGTCTTGTACATGTCGCCGTCGGGCCGGTCGAGCACCTGCACCTCGTGCCCGTACTCGATGGCGACCCACTCGGGGCGCGACTCCTGCGGGTGGTCGTGGACCCAGGGGAAGCGCACGAACACACCGGAGTTGGCGTTGCCGGTCCCGGGCGCGTCGTCACGCCACTGGAGCTTCAGCGAGAAGTCGCCGTACTTGCGCTGCGGGAACCACAGCATGCCGAGCCCGCCGGTCGAGGTGCCGGAGGTGATCGACCCGTCCGCGTTCAGCCCGAACGAACCGCCGCCCACCTGCTCCCACTTGCCGAAGGACTCCGGCGAGCCGTCGAAGATCTTGCGATAGCCCTCCGTCTGGCCCGGCTTGCCGATGCCGGACTGCTTGGCGGCCCTGTTGATCCTGTTGTACTCGCGCTGGTCGACGACCCCTTCCTTCAGGAGCCGGTCCAGGACGGTCCTGACGTGCTTGAGGAACAGGGCCTGGGACGTCCATTCCTTCTCGTCCTCGATCAACTCGTTGATGCGGCAGCGGCTTTCGGTGACCCGGTTCGGCACACCCGAGTCGACCGAACCGACGATCACCGTCGACCGCTCGTCGTACTCGGGGCAGTTCGGCGGGGGCACCCCGCCGCCCGGGGCGACGGTGAAGCTCACGGTCCGTGCCTCGGAGGTGTTGCCGGCCTTGTCGCTCGCCCGGTACGCCACCGTGTGCGCCCCGACCCGGTCGACCACGACCGGTGCGGAGTAGGCCAGATAAGGGCCGCCGTCCAGCGAGTACTCGATCGCGGCGACGCCCGAACCGCCCTCGTCCGTGGCGTTGACCGTGACCTTGGCGCTCTTCACGTACGCGCCGTCGGAGTTCTTGGTCCCGTCCACCGTCGCCCCGGTCACCGGCGGTGTCGTGTCCGACGCCGGTGGCGCGACCACGGTGAAGTCGACGCTCTTCTCGGCGGCCGTGTTGCCCGCCTTGTCGGTGGCCCGGTAGCGCACCTGGTGCGCACCGAGCGCGTGCACCATCACGGGTGCCGTGTACGGCTGCCAGCCGCCCGAGTCGACGGCGTACTCGATCGTGTTGACGCCGGAACCGGTGTCGGAGGCGGAGACGGTCACCGTCGCCATGTCGATGTACGCCCCGGCGGCGTCGCGTTCACCGCTCACCGTCGCCGAGGTCTCCGGCGCCGTGGTGTCGTCGGTCGGTGGCGCGACCACGGTGAAGGCGACGCTCTTCTCGGCGGCCGTGTTGCCCGCCTTGTCGACGGCACGGTAGCGGACCTTGTGGGTGCCGACCTGGTCGACGACCACGGGTGTGGTGTACGGCTGCCAGGCGCCCGCGTCACCGATCGCGTACTCGATCCGGTCGACGCCCGAACCGGCGTCGGTCGCGCTCACCGCGACCGTGGCCGAACCGACGTACGCACCCTCGGAGTTCTGCGCCCCGGTCACGGACGCCGAGGTCTCCGGCGCCGTGGTGTCCGAGCCGCCGCCCTCGGTGACCACGAGGATGCCCTGCATCCGCTCGTGGCCCGGCATGGTGCAGAAGAAGCGGTAGCGGCCGGGAGTGAGCGTCACCTCGGCGGTGTGCCTGCCGCCCTGGTCGTCGTTCGGGTTGGCCAGGATGTTGAGCGGGACGTCGTTGTTGTACTCGGGGTCGGACACGTCGAACGTCAGCGTGTGCGGCATCCCCGTGGTGTTGCCGGTCGCCGCGCTGTTCTCGAAGACGATCGTGGTGGGCCCCGCGACCGCGGTCTGCGGCACCGAGGCGTACTGGGTGATGTCGTCGCCCGCGGTCCAGGTGAGGACCTGGGCGGCGGCCGCCTTCGGCGCGTCGGACCGCCCGACGGCGGCCGTCACGGCCGTCGCGGACGTCGACGTCAGCCCGAGCACCATCAGCAGGGACGCCACCAGGGTCGTCCACAGACGTGCCGTTCTTCGTCGTGCGAACATCACTCCGCCTTCCTGGCCAGCCGGCCGGCCGCCGGAGTCGGACCGCCGCCGGTGTAAGTGACCTTCCACAGCGCCGACCTGGTGTCGGAGGTGAAGAAGCCGCGGCCGTAGTCGAGGACGTACAGCGCGCCGTCCGGTCCGAACTTCCAGTCCATGAGGTTCTTGATGCCGTCGTTGCCGATCGGCACGATCTTCTTCAGCGACTCCGAGTGCACGGGCAGGCCCCCGTCCCCGGCCGTCTTCGGGTCGGTCAGGACCGCGTTGCGGGGCTGGTCGGAGTCGTAGAAGTCGCCGACGAACCACTTGCCGTCCCAATAGGCGGGCCACTTGCCGGAGTCGGCGATCGAGGCGTCGTACCGGTAGACGGGCCCGTCCATGGCCGCCTGGCCACCGCCCTTGAGCCACGGCAGCAGGTAGGTGGCCTCCTCCTGCTTGTACGACGGGACGCCGTTCGCGTCGCGCGGGTAGTCCGGTGCGCCGCCCTGGGGCGAGTACCAGATGTTGTTGCCGGTGACCGGCGGCAGGTTGACGAGCCCGTCGTTGTTCGGGGACTCGTTCTTCGGGTGGTCGCAGTCGTACCAGCCGAGCGGCTTGGTCGGATCGGGCAGGTTACGGTCCCGGTAGGGCTGCTTGTTGCCCATGCAGTACGGCCAGCCGCGGTTGCTCGCCTTGGTGATGACGGCGAAGGTGTCGTACTTCGCCGGCCCCCATGTCGTCGACGGCGCCCCGGCGTCCGGGCCGACCCAGCCGGCGTACAGGGTGTCGGTCTTCTTGTCGACGGAGATCCTGGCGGGGTTCCTGACGCCCATCACATAGATCTCGCCGCGCGTCTTGCCGCCGCCCTCCGCGGTCTCCTTGCCGGTGAAGAGGTTGCCCTCCGGCAGGGTGTACGTGCCGTCGGGCTCCGGGTGGATCCGCAGGATCTTGCCGTTGAGATTGTTGGTGTTGCCCGCGGTGCGGCGGGCGTCCGCGAACGACACGCCCTTGTAGTTCGGCTCCGGGTTGTTGCCCGAGTAACCGTCGCTGAAGCGGCTGGAGTTGTTGTCACCCGTCGCGATGTACAGGTTGCCCTTGGAGTCCCAGGCCATCCCGCCGCCCGCGTGGCAGCAACTGTGGATCTGCACCGGCCACTTGAGGAGGACCTTCTCGCTGTTCAGGTCGAGTTTGTTCGTGGCGAGGTCGAGCGTGAACCGGGACACCCGGCGCTCCGCCATCTGGGTGTCGCGGTTGATCCGGGAATGGGGCGTGTAGTGCAGGTACACCCAGCCGTTCTGCTCGAAGCGCGGATCGAGCTCGATGCCGAGGAGCCCCTCCTCGACCTTGATCAGCTCGTCCCCGCCGCCCTTGTTGCCGAACACGGTGAGCGCGCCGGCCAGGGTGACCTTCTTGGTCTTCGGGTCGTAGACGTGGATCTCGCCCTTGCCCTTGCCGACGTCGGGGTTGTTCCAGTCGGTGATCACGGGCTGGGAGGGGTCGGCGCCACCGCGGCCGATGTAGAGGACGCGGCCGTCGGAGGCGGTGACCAGGCCGTGCGGCTCGCCGATCTGGTCGTTCTGACCCGGCTGGTTGGGCTGGGTGAGGCGCTCCGCCTTGTAGTTGGAGTTGATCGCCGCCTTGCAGTCGGCCTGCGCCAGACGTGTCGTCCAGAGCAGGGCGCCGCGCAGGTGCGTACGGAAGTCGGTCTCGTCGTACGACGAGACCGTGCCGCCCATCCCGGTGTAGAAGGAGCGGCCTCCGTCGTAGTCCCGGCACCAGCTCACCGGGTGGTCCCAGCCGTTGGCGCCGGCGCCCGGCCGGTACGTCGACTCGCGGACCCGGGCCACCGTGTGCACGTCGCCCGACGGGTTCTTGACCCAGTTGAGCCACTGGTCGGGGCGTTTCCACTGGACCGGCAGGTCCTTGGTCGCGGGGTTCTGCCGGTCGCCGACCTCGACGGTGGCACGCTGGACGTCCGTCGGGCCGGTACCGGCCGGGCGGGCCCCGATGAGCCCGGTGAACCAGTCCGAGTACGGCTCCGCACGGGCCGCGTCGTGGATGCCGACGAATCCGCCGCCCGCCTCCATGTAGGCCTCGAGCCCGGCCTCCTGCTCGGGGTCGAGCACGTCGCCGCCGCCGGTCAGGAAGACCACGGCGTTGTAGCGGCCCAGTTGGGCGTCATCGGTGAAGACCGAGGCGTCGTCCGTCGTCTCGACCTTGAAGCGCTGTGCGGCCGGGCCGGACAGCCCGATCTTCTCGATGGCCTCGATGCCGGCGTTCACGACCGGTGACTCGTCCCCGGACGCCGCCGAACCGTAGAAGATCAGCACTCGCACATTTGCGCCGCCCGGGGGCGACTTGATGGACATCGTTGTCAGGGACGGGTCCGGGGCCGGGCGCGCGCTCGCGGCGGGCGCGGAGAGCACCCCCGCGGTGACGGCCCCGGCGGCCAGCGCCGACGCCCAGGCGCGGCGCCTGCTTCTGCGTCTTTTCGCGCTCAACCCTCGTAGGACTGATGGCTCTTGATGCGATGTGAGCCGCATGTGGTCATCCACTCCTCGTCGGTCACAGCAAACGCCAAGGAAGCTAGACCTCTTTTCGCGGCCCGCCAATAGGTATGACCGCGATTCAACGAACTTTGTCCTGAGTGTGGATAAACGACGGTGGTGCGGCTACCGTCTCACAGGTTCGCCTCCGTAAATTCCGTACCAGGGTGGGGAGTTCGGCATGGACCGACGCGGTTTCAACCGGCGGATGCTGCTCGGCGGGGCGGCGGTCGCGACCGCCGCGACATCGTTGTCGGCGGCTCCGCGAGCCGTGAGCGCCGCGGACGACGTGCGGACCGCTCCGGCCGGCGGCGAGGTCCGGCACATCAAGCTGTACGCGGAGAAACTCGCCGACGGGCAGATGGGATACGGCCTGGAGAAGGGCAAGGCGTCGGTCCCGGGTCCGCTGATCGAACTCGACGAGGGCGACACCCTGCACATCGAGTTCGAGAACACCATGGACGTGCCGGCGAGCCTGCACGTCCACGGCCTCGACTACGAAGTCTCCAGCGACGGAACGAAGTTGAACAAGAGCGACGTCGAGCCGGGCGGCACCCGCACCTACACCTGGCGCACCCACGCACCCGGTCGCCGCAAGGACGGCACCTGGCGTCCCGGGAGCGCCGGCTACTGGCACTACCACGACCACGTGGTCGGCACGGAACACGGAACGGGCGGCATCCGCAAGGGCCTCTACGGCCCCGTGATCGTCCGCCGCAAGGGCGACATCCTCCCCGACCGGACCTTCACGATCGTCTTCAACGACATGACGATCAACAACAGACCCGCCCACTCCGGCCCCGACTTCGAGGCCACGGTGGGGGACCGCGTGGAGTTCGTCATGATCACGCACGGCGAGTACTACCACACGTTCCACATGCACGGTCATCGCTGGGCCGACAACCGCACGGGCCTGCTGACCGGCCCCGACGATCCGAGCCGGGTCGTCGACAACAAGATCGTCGGTCCCGCGGATTCCTTCGGCTTCCAGGTGATCGCGGGGGAGGGCGTCGGAGCAGGGGCCTGGATGTACCACTGCCACGTCCAGAGCCATTCCGACATGGGAATGGTGGGGTTGTTCCTGGTGAAGAAGACGGACGGGACCATCCCGGGGTACGACCCCCACGAGCACGCCGCGCACGAGCACTAGGAGACGCCGCGCACGGGATCTAGGGGGTCCGGCACAGTTCCTCGCCCACGAGGGTGCTCATGGCCTGCTGCGTACCCTGGCCGCCGTCGCTGGTGACGTATGTCACGGCGGTCCGAGTGCCGTCCGCCGTGACGCCGCCCCAGCTGTGGTAGCCGAGCAGTTCGCCAGGGTGCCCGAAGTAGCTGCCGCCACAGGGCAACGGGAGCTCGCCCAGGCCGAGTCCGTACCTCACGCCGGGTATGCCCAGTTCGGGCGCGGGCACGGTCGCCGTCATCTCGTCGAGCTGCGCCGGAGCCAGCAGACGTCCGCCGAGCAGTGCGGCGTAGAACCGGCTCAGGTCGCGTGTGGTGCTGATCAGTGAACCGGAACCGACGGCCATGCTGGAGTCGAGGACCGTGACATCGATGCTGGTACCGGTGCGGAACGCGGCGTAGCTGTGGGCGTGCGGGCCCGGGACGGACGGGGAGGCGCCGGGTGCACCGGTGTCCTTCAGGCCCAGCGGCCGGATGATCCGGTCGGTCACCTCCTGTGCCCAGCTCCGGCCCGTGGCCTCGTGGATGATCATCGCGGCGAGAAGGTAGTTGGTGTTGGAGTACGACCAGCCGCTGCCCGCGGGGAATGTGGGAGGGTGCCGCAGCGCCAGCCTCACCAACTCCTCGGGCGTGTAGGTGCGCAGGCGTTCGGCCCGATAGCCGTCCGCGCTGTTCAAGGCCGGGATCTCCGGAAGGACGTCGGGGATGCCGCTGGTGTGCTGCAGCAGTTGTCGCACGGTGATCCGGCGGCCGTCGTTGCCGTTGCCCCGGACCACTCCCGGCAGCCACTGCTCGACGGTGTCGTCCAGGGACACGCGTCCCTCGCCGACGAGTTGCAGCACGACCGCGGCGGTGAAGGTCTTGGTGGCGCTGCCGATCCGGAACCTGCCGTTCTGTGGCATCGGCCTGGCGGTGCCCCGCCGGGCCGTTCCGGCGCGCGCGATGTCACGGGTGTGAGGTGAGGTCACCTCGGCGGACACACCGACGGTTCCCGTGTCGTGGATCGCGTCCACCCGCTGTTGCAGCGGATCGGCCGGCCGCGGCTTCGCGGTCGCCGTCGGTGCGGTCGACACGGCGAGGAGGGCCGCGGCCAGTCCGGTCAGGACGAGCCGGCCTCGCCGACGCCTTCCGGGCCCATGCATGATGATTCCCCTTCTGTTCAGGCTGCCCGCACATTCAGGGACCGCTCAGGCTGTGCCCGCGGCTGTTTCGCCCCCCGGGCCGGCGGTCGGCCACCATCCCACCAGCGGAGGGACGATCGGCCCATCCGGCTTTCCCGCCGATGTGCCGATGCGCTGTCCTCAGGGGGTGCCGGGGGCTACCCCCCTTGTCGGGGAGCACGGAGGCTTGCCTCTCGGCCGGTCCCGACCGGCAGCTCCGTTCGAAGAGGGGCCCTAGAAGGCGTCCAGGTCGAACACCGTCCACTCCGTGAACGGTTCTTCCTGGACGTACACACGGCGGCCACGGGACACGAGCCGACGACGGCCGAGCGGGCTGCCGTCGGGGCGGACGAGCCGGCCCTCCTCGACGGCGACGAAGTTCTCGTGCGTGAGGCGGCCGACCACGAGCCGGTCGTGTGCGTCGCCGTAGCCGCCGACGAAGGCCGCCCTGCCGGCGTGCACGGCCAGTCCCTGCGCTCCCGAGACCTGGTTCGCCCGGGCTCTCGCCTCGCGTCCGGGAGCGATCTCCAGCAGGGCGAAGTCGGTGTAGGCGCAGGCCCATGCCGAACGGGCCCCGACGTTGAGCGCGTAGCAGTCGCTGATCTCACCGCCGCCGTGCACCGGGCGGTACGACCACAAGGGCTCCCCGGTCTGGCTCCAGCGCCGCAGACCCGGCCGGGCGAGTTCGTCGTCCCCGTACACGCCCTCGTCGAAGTGGCCCACCCACAGGTCACCGCTCTCGTCGGTGAGCAGATGCTCCACCGCGTCGCCCACGCGGAACGTCCACGAGGGGCGTCCCAGGGCGTCGAGGACCTGCACCTGCTCGTCGCCGGGGCGGCTGCGGGCGTCCGCGACGACGAATCCGCCGTCCGGGAGGGCGTCGAGCAGCGGGAACCGGGCGTGCAGCGGACCCAGCCGGGTCTCGTGGGGCCGGCCGTCCTCGACCGTGACGACCACGGCGTCGTACGGTTTCGCGCGGCGCCCGGCGGGCGGATCGCCGGACAGCAGCCAGTGCGCGCGGCCGAAGGCGTCGACCGTACTGTGCAGGACGTTCAGGTCCCGGTGGGCGCGGGGAAGCCGGGCGTAGGGAGCCGGCGGGGTGGCCGGGCGGTCAGGTGTCATGGGCCTTTCTCATGGTCATGAGGCGATCCTCGGCCCGCCGCGTGCACGGGCGCAACCGGATTCGCACGTGGCGGTGCGTCCCGGGCCTCGGCCGGGCGGATGCGCGTGTGACGCAGGGGTGTTGGGCGGCCTTGGACCGGGCGGATGCAGGCGTGTGACGGGGGTGTTGGGCGGCCTTGGACCGGGCGGATGCAGGCGTGCCACGAGGGTGTTGGGCGCTCCGGCCAGGCGGTTCGACCTCGCGGCCGAGGCCGATTCGGGTGTGCGGTGGGGAGTCCGGACTCCGGACGCGAACGGATCCGGGTGATCGCGGAGCGCTCGCACCGTGTCACGGCGGCGCGGTTATCCTGATCCGCAACCGCCGAGGAGGTGCCCAGAGGTGACCGGGACAGCGTCGCGCCCCACGCTGGAGGCCGTGGCCGAGCGGGCCGGGGTCTCCCGGGCCACCGTGTCACGCGTCGTGAACGGCGGTGACGGCGTGCGGGAGCCGCTCGCCGAGCGGGTGAGACGAGCCGTCGAAGAACTCGGGTACGTGCCGAACCAGGCCGCGCGCAGTCTCGTCACCCGGCGCCACGACGCCGTGGCCGTCGTGATCGCGGAACCGGAGACCAAGGTCTTCGCGGACCCCTTCTTCGCCCTCCAGCTCCGTGGGATCAGCAAGGAGTTGACCGCGCACGACTCACAGCTCGTGCTGCTGCTCACCGAGGGCCGCGACGATCACGCACGGGTCGGCCGCTATCTCGCCGGGGGACATGTCGACGGCGCCCTCGTCTTCTCGCTGCACCTCGACGACCCGCTGCCCGGCCTGATCCACGGCGCGGGCGTGCCCACGGTGTTCGGCGGCCGGCCCGGCTGGGGCGACGGCCCGCGTGACGCCGTACCCGCCGTGTACGTCGACTGCGACAACCGGGGCGGAGCCCGCGAGGCCGTACGGCACCTCGTCGGCCTCGGGCGCACGCGGATCGCCCACATCACCGGTGCCCTCGACCAGACGTCGGCCGTCGACCGGCTGGACGGGTTCCGCGACGTCATGGCCGACGCCGGTCCGGAGCTCGTCGTGGAGGGCGACTTCACGCCCGCGGGCGGCGAGCGGGCGATGCGTGAACTGCTGGAACGCTGTCCCGACGTCGACGCCGTGTTCGCCGCGAACGACCTGACCGCGGCGGGGGCGTTGCGCGTCCTGCGCGAGCACGGGCGGCGGGTGCCCGACGACGTGGCCGTGATCGGCTTCGACGACATGCTGGCGGTCGCCGAGCAGACGGACCCGCCACTGACGACGGTCCGTCAGGACATAGAGGGAATGGGTAGGTTGATGGCCCGGCTGCTGCTGCGCCGCATCGACCGCGGTGTCGCCGAGCCAGGCCCGGAGGACTCGTCCGGCGGCGTGGTCCTGCCGACCGCCCTGGTGCGACGGGCCTCCGCGTAGTCCTGCCGACCGCCCTGGTGGGACCGGACTCCGCGTGGTCCTGCCGACCGCCCTGGTGGGACCGGACTCCGCGTAGTCCTGCCGACCGCTCCGGTGGGACCGGCCTCCGCGTAGTCCTCGTGCGCATTCGGGCGGCGAGCCGACGATGGTGAGCAGCACGCTGCCGCCGCCTGCCGGCCACACCCACCGGGCGATGGTCACGACCGCTCCCCGGGCCCTGTCGGACGTGGTGGGGCGTGCGGGCGCCGGGGATCACCGCGCGGCCCTGGTGACGGCGCCCGCCACCGCACGCGTCACTGCCGGTGCGGGCCCAACTGCCGCAGTACGTCGTCGAGTTGGTCCGCCGTGAGCGGGGGCTCGGGCAGCGGCGCGGAGGCGGGCGAGGCGCGCAGTCCGTCGAGGAGCAGTGCGAGGGGGCGGCGCCAGGCGCCCGCTGCCGTCGCGGCCAGCGCGGGGACGGCACGGCCGAGCGCGGCCAGCGCGAAGAGGAGGTCCTCGGTGCCGAGATCGCCGCGCACCGTGCCCTGTTCACGGCCTCGTCGCAGCAGTGCGTCCACCGTCTCCCGGTTGTGGGCGTGGACGGCCTCCAGCGTGGTGACGCCTTCCAGGCCGGTGGTCATCAGGTCGATGGCGCCGCGGTCGGCGGCCAGCCCCGCGAAGACGGATTCCATGTAGCCCACCAGCCCCGTCCAGGCGTCGGCCGCGCCGCGGGCCCGTTCGCCCGCCGCCATGGTGGCGCTGAGGGCCTCCTCGAACACCTCGTCGACGAGTACCGCGCGACTCGGGAAGTGCCGGTAGAGCGTGGCGTTGCCGACGCCGGCCCTGCGGGCGATCACGTCGAGCGGCGCGTCGAGGCCCTGCTCGGCGAAGAGTTCGCGCGCCGCCTCGACGAGCCGCTCCCGATTGCGCCGGGCGTCGCTGCGTCGTGCCGCACCGGGTCCCTTCCCGTCGACGGTCATGGCCTCACCCTTCGGTAGTACCGGGGAGTACTCCCCGGTACTGATGTTATCGTCGAGCGGAGAAGTGGGGAGTACTCCCCACTTGGGGTGGACGAGGAGCGGTGATGGCGGACACGGCACTGGTGCTGGGCGGCGGCGGGGCGGTCGGCGGAGCATGGATGGCCGGTGTGCTCGCCGGACTCGCCGAGGCCGGAGTCGACGTGTCGGGCGCCGACACCGTCATCGGCACCTCCGCGGGCGCCGTCCACGCGGCCCGGCTCACCTCGGGCGTCGGCCCCGGCGAGCTGTACGGGGGGCAGCTCGCCGGAGCCGACCCCGTCGACGTCGGTGTCACCTGGGGGCAGACGGCACGCTTCCTGTGGGCGGCGCTGGGTTCGCGCGATCCGCGGCGATCGGTCCAGCGCCTCGGCAGGGCCGCGCTGACGGCGCGCACCGGCCCCGAGTCGGTGGTCCACGACACGGTGGGCACCCTGCTGGGCGACGTACGGCAATGGCCCGAGCGGGAGTTGAGGATCACGGCGGTCGACGCGCGGACCGGGACTCTGGAGGCGTTCGACGCCTCCTCGGGACTGACGCTCCTCCAAGCGGTCGCGGCGAGCTGCGCGGTGCCCGTGGTCTGGCCGCCGGTCACCGCGGGGGGCCGCCGCTGGATGGACGGCGGCAGCCGCTCGACAGCCAATCTCCATCTGGCCCGCGACCATCGGCGCGTCGTCGCGGTCGCCCCGATTCCGCGGGCGGTGGGCCCGCACCCGAGTGCCGCGCTCCAGGCGGCCCAACTGGCGGGGCACGGTGCACGCGTGAGTCTCCTGGTGCCGGACCGTGCCGCGCGCCGCGCGATGGGCCGCAACATGCTGGACGACTCTCGCCGCCCGGCCGCCGCCCGCGCCGGCCATGCCCAGGCCGTCGCACTCGCCGAATCCGTCGCCGAGGTGTGGTTCGGCTGACGTCGGTGGGTCGGTGCGGGCAGTGGCCACAGAGGGACCGACCCGTCAGGCTCAGGGAGCCGTCGATGCGTCGGGCCCCGACGGGACCACTCGCGGCGCGCCGGAGCCGCCGGGGCCCGCCGGGATTCCCGACGCGGCCGTCACGTCTGCTGCGGAGCGCTCTTGATCACCGCGAAGCGTGCCCCGTACGGGTCGGCCAGCTTGGCCATGCGGCCCACGCCCTCCATGTCCGTCGCGGGCATGCGCACCTTGCCGCCGAGCTCCTGGGCCCTGCTCACCACGGCGTCCGTGTCCTCGACCTCGAAGTACGGCAGCCAGTACGCGCCGGACTCCGCCTCGGTGGGATCGTCGGCCAGCGGCACCATGCCACCGAACATCGCCTCCTCCTCGGTGCCCGCCGGGTTGATGCAGGTGTAGACGCCGCCCGGATACGGCATCGCCGAGGTCTCCCATCCGAAGACCGAGTTGTAGAACGCGGCGGCGGCCGCGATGTCCGGCGTGTACAGCTCTACCCAGCACAGCGAGCCCGGCTCACCGGCCAGGTCGAGCCCCTTGGTCCGGGCCGGCTGCCAGAGGCCGAACGGCACGCCCGCCTTGTCGGCGAGGATCGCCATGTGGCCCTCGCCCATCACGTCCATGGGCTGCACGAGCACGGCGCCCTTGGACTGCTCGGCCGTCTTGGCCGTGGCCTCCGCGTCGGGGCTCTGGAAGTAGACGGTCCAGGAGGGCGGGCCTTGTTCCGCGGTGGTCTGCATGCCGCCGGCCACGGTCTTCCCGTCGAGCTGGAAGAAGCCGTAGCCGCCGGCATCGGGCCCCGCCGACTGGAACTGCCAGCCGAAGAGGCCCTCGTAGAAGGAGGTGGCGCCGTCGATGTCGGACGTGCCGACATCAAGCCAGTTCGGGGCGCCGGTGACGAAACGGGTGGTGAGCATCATGCCCTCCTTTGAGGGGTCCCGTTGCCTGCTCTGCCGAGTCTGGCACCGCCCACTGACAATCGCCGCCGGGACGCGCACGCCGGGCTCCGGGCGGCCCGTTCCACCGCCGTGGAAGGCCCCTCGAAGTTCGTGCGGCTCAGCGCCCGCCCCGCGCGCCGCCGTGCTCTTCGCGTCGTACGGAGCCATCATCGGAGGCCGTCGGGCGCCTTGGAACGAGTCGTTGATCCCGCGTTGATCGAACGTTTTTCGTCCCGCGGCACGATCATGCCCATGCACTTGGAAACGATCACCGCGGCCGACCTGGACTGGCAGGAGCAGGCCCTGTGCGCGCAGACCGGGGCCGACTTCTTCTTTCCCGAGCCGGGCAGCTCGGTGCGCGAGGCGAAGCGCATCTGCGCGATGTGCGAGATGCGCCCCGCGTGCCTCGACTACGCGCTCAGCAACGACGAACGCTTCGGCGTCTGGGGAGGCCTCTCCGAGAAGGAGCGCCTCGGGCTCCGGCGCACCCGGGAGTGAACCGCGCCCCGTCCACCACCGTGCGGCCGCGCTGCCCGGTGCGCCGCCACGACTGTCGCCGCGGCTCCTCCTCTACGGTGCCGCGCCGCGCGGGCGTGATCAGAGACCGGCCGCCTGCCGTTCGGCGTCCGTCAGCGGGGGAGCGTCCAGCAGCGGCTTCTTCCTGCCGAGTAGGACACGGAAGAGCATGTCGGGGGCGAGGAGACGGGCCGGAGACCGCTCCATGCTCATCACGTCGAGAAGCGCCCGCAGGGCGTGCGGGTTGCGTGCGCCGGCATCCACGGCGCGGTCGATGAACGCGGCGGCCAAGCGCTCGGCCCTGCTGGGCGGCTCGTCGGTGGCACCCGGGTAGAAGGCGTCCTGGCCCACGGCCAGATCCCAGGCCTGACCCACGGGGCGCGCGGCACTGCGTTGAATCCGTCTCGCCGTCGCGGCGGAGGCCAGGTCGTGGTCCGCCAGCACCTGCCGGAGCGCGACGACGCTCTGCGCCGCGGCCGTCAGACCGTGACCGTAGACGGGGTTGTACCCGGCGACGGCGTCCCCGAGCACGGCGAACCCGGCCGGCCAGAGCGGCATCTTCTCGAAGTAGCGCCGCTTGTTGGCCGTGCTCCGTGTGGTGACCACATCGGAGAGGGGCTCGGCCTTCGCGAGGAGATCGCCGATGACGGGATGCGCCAGCAACTGGGCGAAGGCGACGAACTCCCCGGCGTCACGGCTGGGTTGGCCTCCCCTGGTGCCCGCCAGGGTGACGAGCCACTGGCCGTCCTCGATGGGCAGGATGATGCCGCCACGGCCCGGCGGCCGCGTGGGGTCGGCCTGGACGTTGACGATGGGGAAGTCGTCCCCGGCGGCGGCCGGAGCCCGGTAGATCCGGCTCGCGTAGCCGACTCCGGCGTCGACGACCTTCTCCCGTACGGGCGGGAGACCGAGTTCCGTGAGCCAGACCGGCGCGCGGCTTCCCCTGCCGCTCGCGTCGACGACCAGATCCGCCGTGAGGGTCTCCTCGTGTTCGGGACCCCGTACGCGTGCCCCGGTCACGCGGTCGGCGCTGCCTTCGAGGCCGACGAGTTCGGTCCGTTCGCGCACCGTGAGCCCGGGCCGTCTCAGCACGGCGGCGCGGATCGTGGCGTCGAGCAGGTCCCGGCTGCACACGATGTTGACGTGGTGGGAGTTGCTGAACCGCCGGAACCACTGGCCGGAGGGCGCCTTGCTGACCATGCCGGACATGATCGGTACGCGGCGGGCGCCGCGGGCGATCAGCTCCTCGGTGACGCCGGGCAGGAGATCCTCCAGGGCCCGCACGCCGCCGGACCACAGCACATGGGCGTGCCGGGCCTGCGGAAGTCCCTTGCGCGGAGCGGGCTGTTCGGGCAGGACGTCGGTCTCGACGACCGTGACGTGCGCGAGGTCGGAGAGCACGGCGGCCGCGAGCATGCCGGTCGTCCCTCCTCCGATCACGAGCGCGGACGGCCGTGGACCGGACGTTCTCTCAGGCATTGGCGGAAGCACCCTCTCTGTCGGCCGTTCGGCCGTGAAGGCCCCTGGAAGGCAGTAAACGCCAGCAGGGGCGCAGGAGTTCGGAATGGTGCGGATGATGTCCGTCACGGTGACGGCCGTCGGGGGCCGGAGGCGGGCGGACATCGCGCCGGCGGCAGGAGAACCCGGGAGTCGCGGGCGGGGGAGGGGGTGCCGTCTCCGTGCCGTGCCGTCTCTCGCACGGCCGGGCCCGGGCACGGGAGGGCGTCGGATGTGCCGCCTCCTGCTCGGGCCATCGTCACCAGTCCCTTCGGTCCGTACACGGCTCATGATCAGGCCGGAAAGGCCGTGTGCACATCGGGATGACCCACACCACGCGCACTTGTGGCTTTCCCGTGGGGCGCCATCGGGGTATTCGGTGAGGAACCGGTCAAGTCCCCCTGGAGTTACGTCGAGTCGGCCGCGGGACCTGGCGCTCCCGCCGGACGCACCAGGTATCCCGCCCGCCCCGCGCGGTCAGTCGGCGCGGGCGGGGCCGACCGGTTCGAGGAGCCGGCTCTCCGCCGCCGTCAGAGGCGGGCCCGCCAGGGGCCGTCGCAGCGGTCCGCAGGCGAGGGCGAGCAGCATGTCGGGCCACAGCAGACGCGTCGTGCCGGCCTCCATGGTCGTCACCTGCGTGAGCGCGTTCGCGACGTACGAGGAGGCCGCGGCCGTCCTGGCCAGGCGCCCGGAGAGCCGCCTGATCATCCGGTCCGTCGGTGTGGGGGCCTGCTCGGAGGCCCCCGGGTAGAAGACGTCGAGTGCCGTGGCGCTCGCCCAGGCCGCGTCGGCCGGGCGTGCGACGGCCCGCTGCACACGCCGTCCCAGCCTGGTGCCGAAGACCCCGGCCCGTCGCACGTCGTCGCGCAGCAGGCACGCCGCCAGTGCGGCGACGGACATCCCCTGCCCGTACACCGGGTTGTGGGTGGCGACGGCGTCGCCGAGGACGACCAGGCCCTCGGGCCACTGCCGAGCCTGTTCGAAGTAGCGGCGGCCGTTGGCGGTGCTGCGGCTCGTGGACACCTCCGTGAGCGCTGCGGCCCGCTCGATCAGCCGGCCGACCAGAGGGTGGCGCAGTCGCACCGTGAAGGGGACGAAGTCCTGGGCCCGGGAGGTGGGTTCACCGCCCCGTGTACCGCTGAGGCTGACGAGCCGGCGTCCGTCCTCGATGGGGATGAGCGCGGCAGCCTGTCCCGGGGCCGTGCCGTGGGCCGCCTGCACATTGACGACCGGGAAGCCGTCGGCGTGGTCGGGTGCCCGGAAGACGCGGCTGGCGTAGGCGAGTGCGGAGTCGACGCTCCGCTCGCGGATGCCCGTGATGCCGAGCGAGGCGAGCCAGTGCAGGGCTCGTGAGCCGCGTCCGCCGGCGTCGACCACGAGGTCGGCCCGCACGCCCTGCGAGGACCCCCCTGGGCTTCGGGTCCGCACCCCGGTGATCCTGCGGGCGGCGCCGGTGAGACCGACCGCCTCGGTGCCTTCGAGGAGCCGGATCCGGTGGTCCCGCAGGACCAGGTCGCGGACGTGCCAGTCCAGGAGGTCCCGGCCGCAGGCGATCAGATGGTGCGGGGTGGGCCCCTGCCGGCGCCGGAACCAACCGTGCGGCGTGTAGGCCACCATGCCCGAGGTGAGCGGGACCCTGACGGCGCCCGCCGCCGGCCAGCGCTCGGTGACGCCGGGGACGAGCCGCTCGATCGCCTTCGCCCCGCCGGACCACAGCACGTGCCCGTGCCGGGCCTGCGGCAGACCCTTGCGCGGGTGCGGGCCGTGCGGCAGGACGTCGCGTTCGACGAGGGTCACGCGGTCGCAGAACGGGGCCAGTGCGGCTGCCGCGAGCATGCCGGCCGGCCCTCCGCCGATCACAGTGGCACGACGCACATCGTTCACTTCCTTGGCCGGGTCGGTCATGGGCTGTGCCGGGCCGTGCGGCGCGACGGGCCGGCCACCTCTCCTTCACCGAGGGCACCTTGAGGGCCACGACCACGAAGAGCGGCATGCCGGGGACGTGGAACAGCACGCTGCTGTCCACCGCCTACCGGCCCTCCGGAGCGAAGGCCGGGCGGTCCGGGCCCAGGACGCCGGGCGTCGACGGGACGCCCGGCACCGATGAGTCGCCCGGCTCGGACGGGACGGAGCGGGGCGGGTCGGACAGGACACCGGCGTCGGATGGGGTCGTGCCGACTCGTGAGCTCAAGTGGGGGACTTCTCGCCATCCTTGACGGACAGGGGCGACGACTTCGCGGCGTCGGAACGCACCGCCGCGACGACGGGTGAGGTGCGCAGCGTGCGCGCGACGCCCACCAGGGACGCACGCACGGCCGCGACGGCGGAGTCGCCGGGGACGAGCGGGGTCTCCGCTCGGTCGAGGCGGGTGGCCTGGGCCGCCGCCGAGACCATGGCGGCGAGGCCCACGAGATCGGCTTCCGCCCGGCTGCTCCCCGCGGCCTCGGCGGCCGACCGCGCGCACGCGCGGACCGCGTCGTCGAGGTGGGGCCGTACGAGACTCAGCCCGTCTTGGATGCCCGCCTCACGCCGTGTCAGGTGCACGTGCGGAGAGGCGTACCAGGGGATGGGCGCGGCAAGCGAGGAGCGGGGTGACGCGCTGCTGAGTTCGCTCCACAGCGGCCCGAGCCGGCGGTACGCGGCGAGGGCACGTCCGGCCGCGGCCGTCCTGGGTCCGATCAGCGGCAGCAGGAACCCGATGGTGGCGCAGGGCGCGGCCAGGGCCGAGAAGAGCGGGGAGAGGGTGGTGCTGAGCATGTCCCAGTCCTGGCCGCTCCAGTGGGCGGCCACCGCCGCGAGCTTGAGGGAGCTGAACGAGAGATTCAGCAGCCAGCCGAGGCACAGGGTCCACAGGCCCGCGCGCAGCCACCCGTGGACCTGGAGGGCCCAGCGCCAGCACAGCACGGTGGTGACGAGCGCGGCGGTCATGTGCGCCAGCAGATACAGCAGGATCATCTCGCCGATGAACGGTGCCGACGCGTAGTACGTGTCGAAGTCGGTACGGCGTTCCACCGGGGCGTCGCCGAGCAGGAACAGGGCGACCAGGGCGGTGACGACCAGCATGTAGCCGATCCGCCAGCGCCGGGAGACGCGTTGGACGTACTCGGGCGGGCCACCGCGCCAGTGGACGATGAGCAGCAGGCAGGAGGCGCTGAACGCGCTGATGATGACGTACACCAGCAGGCTGGAGGCGTTCGGTACACCGCTGATGCGGTTCACGGCGGCGATGGTCGGGGGAGCCGCGAAGACGAAACCGGCACCTCCCAGGGCGATGACCAGGCAGACGGTCCGTACGAGCGGGTCGCGCCAGGCCTTCAGCAGCGCCGGGAGCTTGACGGCCAGGCACAGCCACAGAGCGGCGGCCGGTATGTAGTAGTCCGAGGAGTCCACGGCTCAGACCTTCCGGCGCCGGTTGCCCAGTGATGCGCTGATACGCCCGGCGATCTCGCCGCGGTCCGGAGGCGTGCCGTCGGGCTCCCCCTCCAGCCAGACGCGGAACCGGGTGACGGCCAGCAGCCCGAACTTCTCCGCGGCGGCTTCCTCGCGGTGGTCGAACTCGGTGCGCGCCGCCACCCTGCGCACCGTCTCGTCGAGACGGGGCAGGTCGGCGCGCGCCGAGAGGAGCCCGCCGGCCACGGTCCGGCCCGGGGCGTGATGGCCGCAGGCGCCGTCCAGCATGTGCCAGACCTCGTGGAAGAAGATGGCCAGCTTGTGCAGCGGGGTGGCCCGTTTGTCGACCACGATGACGTCCCGGTCGGGCAGGTCGAGCCACAGGCCGCTGGCCGTGCGGTACGGGAACTCCTCCTGGAGGAGCACGAGTTCCCGGCCCGTCCGCCTGCTCACCAGATCGACCAGGGCCACGAACAGATCATCCGGCTCCGCCGGCACCGGCAGACCGAGGTCGCCGACGAGCTCGTCGATGAGGCGACGCATGACCTTCGCTTTGCGCACTGTTCTCCCCAAGAACCTCACGTGCGGGGACTCCTCGGCGACGTGCCGGAGTTCCTCGCGCTGTGCCTGCCGACGTCCGCAGAACTGTGCACACCGATGACGGACCCACCCCTGCAACCCGTCGCGTCAGCTTATGGCCGACGCCCACGGCCGGCGGGCCTGAGGGCGGTCAGCCAGCAGGCTATGCCAAATCCGACCTCACTCTGCAGGGGAATTGGCCCGAAGGGAACATCCTGGGGGGCGCCGTGATGCTGATCAAAACTGACAAAAGCTGACTCATGCGACGAGGGAACGGGTGGCCCGCTGGCTGAATCCTGTCGTGCCGCCCCGGTTCACGGGACAGCGGCGGGAAGGCGGCCGGCGCCTGTGCGGCCGCACCACCCCGGACGCGTTCGGAGGGCCCGGCACGACGCCGGGGCCCGCCGGGCGGGCAAGCCCGCTCATCGGTGCGCTGTCCGGGCGCCGCTGTGGTTAGGATCCGGAGGGCGCGCCCGGACGTCGAGCAGAGGCAGACTCGCCGCCTTGGCAAGGCGGATACGCCGGTTCGAATCCGGTCGTCCGGGTGGCGTCCTCCGTCATGGGCCGCGGCGCCAGGCCTGCGGACACGACCGGGGACGGGGTGGTCCCCGGAAGGGGACGAGCGCACACGGGGTCCTGTAGAGCAGAGGCAGACTCGCCGCCTTGCCAAGGCGGATACGCCGGTTCGAATCCGGCCGGGACCACACGGAACACGCAGGACACGCGGGGCGGGAACACATGGACGGCGGCGGGATCACCGACGAGGAACTGGCGGCGTTCCACCGCACGGTCGGGCGGCTGCGCGCGCTGCCCGTCGACGATCCGGTGCGGCTGCGGGCCGAACAGGTCGCCGCCTCCTTCGCACGTGACGGCCGGACCCGGCGACGGAAGGCGCGCGGCGCCGAACTGTCCGCCGCCGACGCCGCCGCGATGGCCGCCACCGCGACGGGCGCGCTCGACCGCAGGGAGGACGCGCCGCTCACCTCCGACGGCTCGGCCGGTGTCTTCGTCCGGCCCCGTGCCTGCTACGTCTGCAAGGCGCCCTATCGACAGGTCGACTCCTTCTACCACCGGCTCTGCCCGGACTGCGCCCTCGACAACACCGCCCGGCGCGCGCTCGGCACCGACCTGAGCGGGCGCCGTGCCCTGCTCACCGGAGGCAGGGTGAAGATCGGCTTCCAGTTGGCCCTGATGATGCTGCGCGACGGCGCCGAACTCCTGGTCACCAGCCGCTTTCCGTATGACACGGTGCGCCGCTTCCGGGCCGAACCGGGCAGCGCCACATGGCTCGACCGGCTCACCGTGCTGGCCGTCGACCTGCGTGACCCACGACAGGTCCTCGGCCTGTGCGAACAGCTCAGGCAGGAGGGCGAGCCGCTCGACATCCTGGTGAACAACGCCGCGCAGACGGTACGCCGTCCCCCCGAGTCCTACGCGCTGCTGGCGGCCGGGGAGCACCCCGGGCTGCCCGAGGGCGTCCGCGCGGCACCGGGCTTCACACCGATGGCGGCCCTGGAGGGCGGCCCGTCGGCCCTGCCGGTGATCCTGCGCGAGGCCGACGAGGCCGGGCTCCTTCCCGATCCCTCGCCCGACAACTCCTGGTCCGCGCGGCTGGGCGAACTCGACCCGGCCGAGGTCCTGGAGACGCAACTGGTCAACGCGCTCGCCCCGGCACTGCTCTGCGACCGGCTGCTGCCCCTGCTGCTCGCCTCGCCGCACCCCCGCCGCTACGTCGTCAACGTGACCGCCGTCGAGGGCCGCTTCGCCGTCCGCAACAAGACGGCGGGCCATCCGCACACGAACATGGCGAAGGCGGCCCTGAACATGCTCACCCGCACCAGCGCCGTCGAACTGGCCGAGCAGGGCGTGCACATGTGCGCCGTCGACACCGGCTGGATCACCGACGAGAACCCCGCCCCCAAGAAGGAACGCATCGCGGGGGCCGGGTTCCGTACACCGCTGGACATCGTGGACGGCGCGGCCCGGGTGTACGACCCGATCGTGCGCGGTGAGGCCGGCGCGCCCGTGTCCGGGGTGTTCCTGAAGGACTACCGGGAGGCGGAGTGGTGAGCACCGGCCGGACCGGTGCTCAGCGGCTCATCGACATGAATATCTCCGTCCAGAAACGCTGTTGATCCGCCGTCGCCCCGACCAGATAGGTGGCGCGCAGCTTCGGCGGCAGGTGCGGCACCAGCCGGGTCACCACCGCGCGGTGCTTATTCAACTGCGACAGCTCGGCGTTGGCGAGGATCTGGTGGACGACGTCGCTGTCGTCGGCCCCCTCGTCCGAGCGGTCCGCCGCGCGGCGCAGCCGGGCCTCCCAGGCGTCCGCCTCGCGCGCGAGCTCCCGCAGACCGGTCACCGGACGGCCGCGCAGCCGGTCCACGAGTGCCGTCAGCGGCACGGGCGCGTACTCGCCGTCGCCGAGGTAGACCGTCGCCATCTCCAACGGCAGTCCGTGCCGGTGCAGTTTGACGAGCCGCTCCAGGGTCCGCTTGGTGATCCAGGCGCGGCCGTCGTCGTCGATGTCGTGCTTCCACCACTCCAGGACGGTCTCGGCGTCGGCGCCGTAGCGGGCGAGCAGCCACTCGTTGGCCGGGATGTCCTCGGGCTCCACCGTCAGCGAGACCGTGAACCGGCTCGCCTGCGCGATGTTGTTGCGGGAGACCAGGAGTTTGCGGCCCAGGTGGTACGGCGGATTCTGGACCGCGATCTGGGCCCGAAGATTCTCGATCCGGCGCCCCGCGAGCGACCACTCCTGGGTGATCTCCATCAGCTTGGCGAACGCGGCCTTGTCCTTGGGGCGGTTGTACTCGTCCCAGACGATGGCCTTCGGCTCGGGACCGGTGAAGTTCGCGGCGAGGAGGTTGTCCAGGGTGCCGTCCGCGGACGGCACCGGCGCGCACAGGTCCTCGACATTGGTCACGGGCAGCGAGAAGTACAGCGGCTCCCGGCCGAGCCCCTCGCGCACCGTCTCCCGGACGAGCTCCGTCTTGCCGCAGCCGGGCGGGCCCTGGAGCAGGACGGTCCAGCGGTTGCGCAGCGCCGCCCGCACCACTTGACGCACGGGGTCGGGGAGTGTGGCCGGGTTGGACACACCGACGTACTCGGCGATCCGGTTCAGGATCTCCGCCGTGCGGTTCTGGCCGGGAGTGCCGTCGGCGCGCGGCTCGACGAGGCGCAGCCGCTCGCCGCCCACCAGCGGCAGGGCCCAGCGGAGCGGGAACCCCTCCTCGGCACAGGCCAGGACGTGGTCCAGGGTGCGCGGCGACAGCGATTCACGCAGTGCGGGGGACAGGGACGCCCAGAGGGAGAAGACCGGAGCCAGGTCCCATGCCCGGTACTTGGCCGCGAGATGGCGCCGCCACGACGTGTCGTTCGCGGTGATCCGCATGGTGACCATGCGGTCCAGCAGCGCGAGGTCGCTGCGCCGCGCCGAGGTCTCCGCCAGCGATTCGTTGTCCGTGAGGAAGACGCCCACGCAGCCCAGGGCGCGCAGATCGTGCTCGCCGAGCGTCCAGTTGCAGGCGATCTGCATCAGCTGCGACTGGATCGTCTCACCGGCCTGGAGCGAGTCGTCGATGAGCAGCACGAAGGGTGTGCCGGGCTTGAGCTGGCTCATCACCAGCTGCCGCAGCACCAGTTCGCCGGTGTGCGGGTCCCGCACCGGCGCGTTGACGAGGAGGTCGTCCGGGGTGAGGTTCGCCGCGGGCACGTAGACCAGCGTCGCGTCCGGGTGGGCGCGCGCGACGTGCGAGAAGAACGTCGCCGTCTTCCCGATGCCGTGCTCGCCGAAGATCTGGCCCGTCTGCCCCATGTCGATCATCGCGTCGATGAACGACTCCAGGCGCGAGGGCGAGGGCGAGGGTGAAGGTGAAGGCGCGGGCACGCCGGAGTCCGCGGGAGTCGGCGCGGCCGAGCGCGCGGGCACGGTGCGGTCGGCGGAGCCGGGGTCGGGATTGGTGGCGGTCGTCATCAGTCCTGGTCCTGTGCTGGTGGGTTACCACGATCCGGTCGTGACGCGATGGCAGGCCATCGCGGGGGTGTGGCTGTCCGGCCACTCGCTGCCGCCCTCGGTGATCAGCCAGATCCACTTGTCGGGCTCGGCGGGCGTGATCGGCGGCGCGTACCCGTCGGTGAGCATCACCACGGCGTCCGGGCGGACCTCGAACCGCCGGCCGCCGACCTCGGTGCGGCCCTCCACGTAGTCCATGACGGCCCGGAAGCTGGTACCGCCTCCGCCGAGCACGCGGCCGCCCGGCTCGAAGGGCATGACCACCGCGTCGAAGGACAGCCAGTGCGCCTCGACCCCGTCGATCCTGCCGACGAGGTCGGTGAGCCACTCGACCACGCGGTCGGGCATGGAACCCGACGTGTCGTAGGCGATGACGAGGACCTTGTCGCGGACCGGGCCGCGCCGCGACAGCATCGGGTCCTGACCGAGCGCTGCGAGCAGCGCACCGCGCTTCTTCGGGTACACCAGCCGCTCGCCGTCGCGGAGTCTGGAGCCGAGCACGTCGACCAGCCAGCGCTGCCACCAGTCGATCTTTCGCGTCGCGACGCTCTCGCCGCGCAGCATACCGGCGCCGAGTTGCCCCCAGATCTTCGCGGTCCGCGCCGAGCCGTCCTCGGTGCGGCCCATCAGGTCCAGCAGTTCCTGCTCGGCGCCCGCATGACCGCGGCGCGCCGCGAGCAGCGCGTTGAGCAGCGCCGACGAGGCCACTTCGTCGACGGTCTCCTGGTCGGCGGGCACCGCGCACTCCAGGTGGATGCACAACGACGGTGCCAGGACGGGCGGTTGCCGCATGCGTTTCAGCTCGCCGTACACCGTCATGTCGGTCCGGGTGAAGTCCTCGTACGGGACGGGCTCCAGCTCCTGCGCGAGCAGGTCCGCACGGTACGACTCGTGCACCGCGCGCGGGTCGACGCCGGTCGGCCGGCCGTCCAGGAGGGGCAGACCGGGGCTGCCGAGCCGCATCAACGCCACATGGTTGACCGACACCTCGGTGGCCACCTCGAACACGGGGTCGGCCCGCAGCTCGGGATCGGCGAAGAGATGGCGCTGCATCAGATGGCGGGCCTCGTGGAAGAGGACGAACTTCACGCCGTCCAGGCCGAGCCGGACGAAGAAGTCAGGGTTGTACAGCAGCAGGCACGAGCCGTCCCCGGAGGCCACCACGGCCGCGGTGTCCACCGCCGTCGTCGCCAGCTGGTGGTGGCATTTCGCGTACAGCCACGAGGCGACCGCCGACTCCGTCAGTCCGAAGTCCAGCAGGGCGGCCTCCTTGAGCCGCCGTGCCTCCGCGACGGTCTCGGCGTCGGCCGGCCGGAACCGCTCCAGTGCCCTGCGGTCGGCCAGGTCGACGACCGGCCGCCGCCCGCGCTCTCCGTACGCCATGCCCGCCCCCGTGTCCGATCTTCCCCCGTGCCTCCTTGGTACCAGGCCCCACTGACACAGGGCCAAGGCATTAAGCTCGGCGCCAAGGGCGGGGCCGTAGCGCAGAGGCAGGCGCACTGGTCTCCAGAACCGGAACACGCCGGTTCGAATCCGGCCGCCCCGCCCCCCTTTTTTTTGGCCGGCAGCCACTCGCGGCCCACCGCCTCGCCATGCCGGTCCGCCTGCGTGTCAGGTCCGCCAGACCCGCCCGGCCGGGCCCGGTTCAGGCGATGGCGCCGGCCGTGACGACCAGCTCGGGAACGGTCCCGTGGTAGTTCCCCGCCAGCTGCGCCACGACCGCCCAGGCGTCCTCGCGGCCGCCCAAATGGTCCCGCACGAGCGGCCGGAGGGCGTCCTCGGCCTCACGAAGGCGCGTCGGGAACAGCGTCCGGCCCAGGGAGAGCACCCGCAGGACCCGTTCCGCCGGGCGCCACTCGGTCGCGTACCGCGCCGGTCCGTCGATGACACCGGACTGCCTGAGCCGGTGGGTGAACTTGGCGTGCGAACCGAACCGGGCACGCAGCTCCGGCGGGCAGTCGGGACGTACGGAGAGGGCCCAGCGCGTGTAGCCCGGCAGCGGGCGCTCCGCGTCCGCCCCGGCGACCGCCTGCCAGCCGGGGGTACCGAGGACCATGGAGGCGGCCTGCCTGGCCGGCTTCATCGAGGTGGCCGCGCGCAGCGCGCCGACGAGACCGAACAGGCTGAAGGATTGTGGCACCGGAGGTTCGTCGTTCCGGCTCAACGGCTCGGCCACGCCTACGGCGCGGGTGCGACCGGGGCCGTGCGGTATCCCGTGCACGATCGCCCGGCGCATCGCGTCGTCCGCCGATACGTGCCGCCACACGAGGGCGTTGAGCTCCGGGTCGTCCTCCTGGAGGACCCACAGCAGCACGGAGGAGGGGACGGGTGTCTGCGTCCACCAGGAGTTGTGGGCGCGCAGCGCGCTGCGGGACCCCCAGCCCGGCGTGGCCTGGGGGCCGGCCGGCTGCGGGCGGCCGATCCGTCGCCGCACCCGTGCGGCGTCCTCGACCCCGATCAGCCCCAGCAGGAACCCGACCGGCCCGTCCGGCGCGCTGTCGTCATGCATGGCCGCATGATGCCCGAGGCACGCGCGCGTCCGCACCGGAAAAAGTACGGCTCACGGCCGTGCCGGGGCACGACCGTGAGCCGGGAGTCCGCGGGCGCGGAAGGCGTCAGCCCGCCGCCCGGGCCGCCATGCGGGCCTTGCGGGCGGCGAGCTTCTCGTCGAACTTCGCGGCCTCGGCGTCCAGACCGCCCATGAAGAAGCCGAGTTCCTCCTGCGCCTGCAGGCCCTCGGGGCCGAGGCCGTCGATCTCCAGGACCTTCAGGTGGCGCAGCACGGGCTGGAGCACGTCGTCGTGGTGGATGCGCAGGTTGTAGACCTCGCCGATCGCCATCTGGGCGGCGGCGCGCTCGAAGCCGGGCATGCCGTGACCGGGCATCCGGAAGTCGACGACGACGTCGCGCACGGCCTGCATGGTCAGGTCGGGGGCCAGCTGGAACGCGGCCTTCAGCAGGTTGCGATAGAAGACCATGTGCAGGTTCTCGTCCGTCGCGATGCGCGCGAGCATGCGGTCGCAGACGGGGTCGCCCGACTGGTGACCGGTGTTGCGGTGCGAGATGCGGGTCGCCAGCTCCTGGAAGGCGACGTAGGCGACGGAGTGCAGCATCGAGTGGCGGTTGTCCGACTCGAAGCCCTCGCTCATGTGCGCCATGCGGAACGCCTCGAGCTTGTCGGGGTCGACGGCGCGCGAGGCGAGCAGGTAGTCGCGCATCACGATGCCGTGCCGGCCCTCCTCGGCCGTCCAGCGGTGCACCCAGGTGCCCCAGGCGCCGTCGCGGCCGAAGAGCGATGCGATCTCGTGGTGGTAGCTCGGCAGGTTGTCCTCGGTGAGGAGGTTGACGACGAGGGCGATCCGGCCGATCTCGGTGACCTTGGACTGCTCCTTGTCCCAGGCCTCGCCGTCCTCGAAGATGCCGGGGAAGTTGCGGGCGTCGCTGAAGGGCACGTACTCGTGCGGCATCCAGTCCTTGGCCACCTTGAGGTGGCGGTTGAGCTCGGTTTCGACCACTTCTTCCAGCGCGTACAGCAGGCGGGCGTCGGTCCAGGCGGCCGACGGGCTTGCGAGGTGGGGAGAAGTGATCGTCACGGGTGCTCCAGGGGGACGTGTACAGCGAGCGGGGACGGAACCTACGGCATCGTAGGCTACGACTCCGTAGGTTACGAAGCCGTAGGTTAAGTTCGTCGTAAAGACCGCTGATCAGCGGGGGTACCCCGAGGGGAGCGCGCTCCCCGGCGTATGCCCTAACCGTTCCGGATGCCCAGGTCTTGGCGGCGTCAGGGTGTTCTGTTCACCCGTCAGGCGTACAGCCCCCGAAGCCGCACCGAGAGACATGTCACACAGCCTTCGAGCTTCTCGAACTCGCTGATGTCGACGAGGACCGGTTCGTGGCCGAGGTCGGCGAACAGCTCCGCCGTCTTCGGGGCGCTCGCCGCCATGAGCAGTTTGCCGCCGCCCAGGAGTACGACGTGCGCGCCGGACTCCTCCGGCACCGGCATGAAGCGGGGGAAAAGTGACGGTGTGTCCACCAGGGGCTCGTACCCGATCACCGTCCCGTCCGGCAGTGCGGTGACCGCCGACTTCAGGTGCAGCACCTTGCTCACGGGTACGGCGACCACGCGCGCGCCGAGCGGTTCGAAGGCCGCCCGCAGCTGCTGGAGTCCGGCCGCGTTGGTGCGCCCGCCGCGGCCCACGTACACCGTGTCGCCGACTTTGAGGACGTCACCGCCGTCGAGGGTGCCCGGCTCCCAGATCCAGTTCACCGAGCAGCCCAGGCGGGCCACGGCCTCCTCGACCCCGCCGGTCTCGCCGCGCCGGGACTCGGCGCCCGGACGGGAGATCAGGGCGACGTTGCGACAGGCGACCACGGTGTCCTCGACGAACACGGAGTCCGGGCAGTCGTCGGCCGGGTCCACCTCGACGGTCTCCCAGCCGTGCGTGCGCAGGGCCTCCGCGTACGCCTCCCACTGCTCGACCGCGAGATCGACGTCCACCTCCGTGCGCTCGACGTGCGTCACCAGGCCCTCGGCAAGGCGAGGGCTGGGTCGGCGGATCAGAGCTTTCTGGCTCGGCACGTGGGGTCTCCGAATCGGCAGGGGGTGTCGGCGCACATCATGCAGCGCCGGTCCGGCGGCACGAAACCCCTTGACATCGGGCCGGTCCGCCCCCATGCCCGGCCCGGTGGGCTCCGTCGCCGGTCCGGGGACACCGTGAGCCCGGCTCCGGTCCGTCCCGCTGCCCGCCACGGCGACCGGACGGCGCAGGGTCGCGGTGACCGTGCCGGGCCAGGTCGCGCCCGCCGGGTAGGCGGTGCCGCTCCACCTGCCCGGCCCCCGCGGGCGCCGTCAGTGGGTGTCGCTCCGCTCGTCCGGTTCCGCCCCGACGGAGTACCCGACGGAATCCGGTGCGATCTCCTTCAGTTCGCCTCCCTCCAGCAGCAGCCGGCGGGTGATCCCGACCGACTCCAGGAACGGCATGTCGTGGCTCGCCACGATCAGGGCGCCCTCGTAGGACTCCAGGGCTGTCGTGAGCTGCCGGACGCTCGCCATGTCGAGGTTGTTCGTCGGTTCGTCGAGCATCAGGAGCTGCGGGGCCGGCTCGGCCAGCATCAGGGCCGCGAGCGCGGCCCGGAAACGCTCGCCGCCGGAGAGCGTCGACGCGAGCTGGTCGGCCTTCGCCCCGCGGAACAGGAACCGGGCCAGCCGCGCCCGGATCCGGTTGTTGGTCGCGGCCGGTGCGTAGCGGGCCACGTTCTCGGCGACCGTCCGCTCGTCGTCGAGCACGTCCAGGCGCTGGGGCAGGAACCGCAGCGGCACATGGGCCCGTGCCTCCCCGGACACCGCCTCCAGCTCCCCGGCGATCGTGCGCAGCAGCGTCGTCTTGCCCGAGCCGTTCCGTCCGATCAGCGCGATCCGCTCCGGCCCGCGCAGGTCGAGCCCGCCGACGACCCGTGCGCCGTACCGCATCTCCAGGTCCTGGAGGGTCAGTACGTCGCGGCCCGGTGGCACGGCCGTGTACGGCAGGTCGACGCGGATCTCGTCGTCGTCCCGTACGGCCTCCACCGCCTCGTCGAGACGCTCCTTCGCCTCGGTGAGCCGCTCCTCGTGCATGATGCGGTGCTTGCCCGCGGACTCCTGCGCCGCCCGCCTGCGCGCACCCATCACGATCTTCGGCTCGCGCTTCTCCTCGAACATCTTCTGGCCGTACCGCTTACGGCGGGCCAACTTGACCTGCGCGTCGACGAGTTCACGCTTCTGCTTCTTCACATCGGCCTCGGCGACGCGCACCATGCGCTCCGCCGCCTCCTGTTCGCCGGCGAGCACCGCCTCGTAGGCGGAGTAGTTCCCGCCGTACCAGGTGACCTCTCCGGACCGCAGATCGGCGATCTGGTCGACCAGTTCGAGGAGTTCGCGGTCGTGGCTGACCACCACCATCACCCCCGACCAGGCCTCGACGGCCGCGTAGAGCCGCCGTCGCGCGTACAGGTCGAGATTGTTGGTGGGCTCGTCGAGCAGCAGGACGTCGGGGCGGCGCAGCAGCAGCGCGGCCAGTCGCAGCAGCACCGACTCGCCGCCCGAGACCTCGCCGATCGTGCGGTCCAACCCGATGTGGCCGAGCCCGAGTTCACCGAGGGTCGCGCGGGCGCGCTCCTCGACGTCCCAGTCGTCGCCCACGGTCTCGAAGTGCTCCTCGGCCACGTCGCCCGCCTCGATGGCGTGCAGCGCGGCGCGGATCTCGGCGATACCGAGCGCCTCGTCCACCCGCAGGCCGGTGTCGAGGGTGACGTTCTGCGGCAGATGGCCCACCTCGCCCGCGATCCGGACGGTGCCGTCCGTGGGGGAGAGCTGCTGGGCGATCAGCTTCAACAGGGTCGACTTCCCTGACCCGTTGACACCGACGAGTCCCGTCCTGCCCGGGCCGAAGGCGACCTGGAGGCCGTCGAAGACGGTGGTGCCGTCGGGCCAGACGAAGGAGAGGGAGGTACAGGTGATGGAAGCGGGGAAGGTAGACATGAGGGCCTCGCGGTTGCTGGATGCGGTCGTGGGTACGCGTGGGGACACCGCGAGGTGACGACGATCCGGTTCGGAGGGAGCCCCGCTCAGAAGAGATCAGGGAAGGTCCCGTACCGGGGGACGGCTCGTACGCCGAGGTCGCACGCTGCGCACACGGATGCCGGCAGAAAGCGGCTGTGTGTGACGCGGTGTCTCAGACCTCAGACGAGCAACGTCCTTCTCCAATCGACGGCAACAGAACCGCTGTACACCGTAGGGGCGGCCGCGGACGCTGTCAAAGGATTAACGTCGCCCCGACGACCCCAGGGAGATTCCGTGCGAAACGGCCCCCTCTCGCTGCCCGCCCGGCTCTACCTGCTCGCCCAGGACCCGGGGGAACCGGGCCTCGGCGACGCGCCCGGCCTCGACCGCCTGGTGCGCGCCGGCGCCCTCGCCGACCTCGCGGGGCGGGGACTGCTGGTCGACGACGACGGCATCGTCACCCCCGCCGACGCCGACTCCCGCACCGGGGACACCGTCCTCGACGAGCTCCTCGAACTCGTCGCGGAGTCCCGCCCGCGGACATGGCCCGAGTGGGTGTCGTCGCGGGCACGCCTCACCCTGGACGCCGTACGCGCGCAGCTCGCGTCCGAGGGATATCTGCGGGCCGAGCGAAGACGGGTCCTCGGCCTCTTCTCCTCGGTGGACTACGGGCTGGAGCGGGTGCCCGCCGTGGAGGCGCTGCACGCCCGGGCCCGGCAGGTGCTGGCGGGCCCGCTGCCCGCGGCCGAGGTGCCCGGCCGCGACGCGGCGCTCGTCGTCCTCGCCGCAGCGGCCGGGTTGCGCACGCCGGCACCGCCGGACGGCCGGCAGGTCCCCTCGGGCCGCTTGGACGAACTGGCCGGCCGCGCCGGCGCCGAGACACCGGCCCTGATGAAGGCCGTCCGGGAGACCCGTGACGCGCTGGCCGTCGCGGCGCCGGCGCCGGGACGCTGAGGCGGCCTTATGCTTCCGCCGCCCGTCCTCCGGCCCTCACGTACATGTCGAATTTCTGCCAGCTCCCTTGTCGCGCCCCGTGTTTGAGTTGCCGTCATGACGAACACGAACCTCACCGGTGCGCAGCTCGGTTCCCTGCGCGAGACCGCCGCGGCCTTCCGCGCCCTGCACGTGCCCGGCCGCCCGCTCGTCCTGCCGAACGCCTGGGACGCGGCGAGTGCCCGGATCGTCGAGGAGGCGGGCGCACCGGCGGTCGCGACGACCAGCGCGGGGCTCGCCTGGGGGCTGGGCAGGCCGGACGGGGACCGGCTGGACAGGGACGCCGCGCTCGGCGCCGTCGCACGGGTCTCCGCCGCGGTCCGGGTACCGGTCAGCGCCGATGTCGAGAGCGGCTACGCGCGGGACGCGCACGGCGTCGGGGACACGGTCCGCGCCGTGCTCGCGGCGGGTGCCGTGGGCGTGAACATCGAGGACGCGCTGTACGAGGGCGGCGCCCCGCTCCGCCCGGTCGGCGACCAGACGGAACGCATCGCGGCGGCCCGCGCGGCCGCCGACGCGGCGGACGTCCCCTTGTACGTCAACGCCCGCATCGACACGTATCTGAGGGGCGCGGGCGGCATCGACGAGACCCTGGAGCGGGCCGCGGCCTACCTCGCCGCCGGGGCCGACGGTGTCTTCGTACCGGGAGCCGTCGACCCGGTGACCGTCAAGGCGCTCGTCGACGGCGTCGACGGCCCGCTGAACATCCTGGTGGGGCCCGGGGCACCCACGGTCCCCGAGCTGGCCGCGCTCGGCGTGGCGCGGGTCAGCGCGGGTTCGAGCATCGCGCAGGCGGCACATGCCGTGGTCCTCCGGGCCGCGCGGGAGCTGCTGGGCGCGGGGACCTACGACTCGCTGACCGGCGGTTTCGACTACGCGGAGCTCAATGCCCTGATGAGCGGGGGCCGCTGAGGGCGGCACATCGTCCTGCGGGCGGCACCCCGATGCGGGGTGCCGGTCTCAGCAGGTGCCCCGCATCAGCTCCGCCAGATCGTGGTCCAGGTTCACCTGGAGGTGTTCGAGACCGAGCGGCACCAGCTCCATGGTGCTCTGCAGGAAGCGCCGCACCTCGCCGGAGCGCACGTGCACCACGGCGGTGCCCTCGGGGGCGTGGAACTCCAGGACGGTGCGGTCGTAGCCGTACGGCCGCACCCGCACGTCGCCGTGGCCCACCGAGTCCTCGAGCCCGGAGACGAGCAGCTCGCGCGCGAACATCCAGCACACGTCCACGCCCTCCAGCGTGGCGGGGGCGGGGAAGGACATGCGCACGGCGAAGGGGTCGCTCCGGTCGTAGTGGAGCGTGGCGGGAATGCTCGGCATCCGCGGCGCGGCGGCGACGAGGCGGGCCTCTACGGGCTGCTCGATGAGGGTGGACAACGCCTTGCTCCCTTGTGACGACTGGACGGACTGCGGGCGAATGAGGCCGGTCATTGAAAGAGACGAAGAAATGAGCCACTGCGTGCACCTGGGACCCGAGTGACCTCTGTCACCGAATCCATGTGCTGTGGCGGCCCACCCCGTGATCCCCCCGTCGCCCCGGCCCCCCGGGCTCCGGCACGCGCTCACCGGACAATCGAGAGGACACTCGGTCCGGGCCCCGAGGTTCCCGCGGAAGGCCATCTGGACGGCACCGGGGGAGTGGGCTAGCTTCGCCCGCCATGAGGGGCTTGGGGAAGTCGAGGCGTACGAGTCGGACGGTCACCGTGGGACTGTGCGCGGCGGCACTCGCCGCCGCGCTCGCGGGGGCGGTGCCCGCTCAGGCACAGGGCGACGCGAAGATGCCGCACTGGGAACTCAAGGACAGCGGCACCGACGTGCGGCTGCGCGGGCTCTCGGCCGTCAGCCGGGACACGGCCTGGGTGGCCGGTTCCAAGGGCACCGTGCTGCGCACCACCGACGGCGGCACCCACTGGCGGAACGTGTCGCCGCCCGGCGCGGCGGACCTGGAGTTCCGGGACATCGAGGCGTTCGACTCGCGCCGTGCGGTGGTGCTCGCCATCGGCGAGGGCGAGGCCTCCCGGGTGCTGCGCACCGACGACGGCGGCGCGACCTGGACGGAGTCCTTCCGCAACACCGACGCGAAGGCCTTCTACGACTGCGTCACCTTCCTCGACCGGCGCCACGGCCTGGCGATGAGTGACCCGGTGGACGGCCGCTTCCGCATTCTGTCGACGAGCGACGGCGGCCGTTCCTGGAAGGTGCTGCCCGCCGACGGCATGCCCGCCGCGCAGGACGGCGAGGCCGGTTTCGCGGCGAGCGGGCAGTGCCTGGTCGGCTCGGGGCCGCGGGACGTGTGGCTGGCCACCGGCGGTGGCGCACGCGCGCGCGTGCTGCACTCCCGTGACCGCGGACTGACCTGGACCGCGGCCGACACGCCGATCCCGGCCGGAGACCCGGCGCGTGGGGTGTTCGCCGTCGCGTTCCGCGACCGCACCCACGGCCTCGCCGTCGGCGGCGACTACCGCGCCGACCAGGCCTCACCGCAGGCGGCGGCCACCACCCCGGACGGCGGCCGGACCTGGACGCCCGCCGCGCACCCTCCGCCCGCCTACCGCTCCGGCGTCACCTGGCTCCCGCACAGCCGCACGGCCGCACTCGCGGTCGGCCCCACCGGCACCGACCTGACGACGGACGGCGGCCGCACTTGGCGCACCGTGGACACGGGCTCGTACGACACCGTGGACTGCACCCCCGACCTGGGCTGCTGGGCCTCCGGCGAGAAGGGACGGGTGGCCCGGCTGGAGCACTGAGCCGTGCCACGAGGCCGGCCGCGCACCGGAGTCGGTCCGGTCACGGACGGGAGCGGCTCGGGGCGTGGCCGGCACGACTGACGGAGGGGCCGGCCGCCGGGCGCACCCCTGAGCGCCCGGGCCGCCCGGTGGCCGCCTAGGCTCGTGACCACCATGACGAGTGTGAGGATTCCCGCGGGCTGGCCCGCCACCGAGGAGCAAGCCCGTGCGGTGCAGGACGAGTTGCGGGAGCGGGTGGTGCTCGACGAGATGGGGCCGCCGTCGGGCGCCGGCAGGGTGACGGGCGTCGACGTCGCCTACGACGACGAGCGCGACCTCGTCGTCGCGGCGGCCGTCGTGCTCGACGCGGCGAGCCTCGACGTCGTCGCCCAGGCCACCGCCGTCGGGCAGGTCTCCTTCCCGTACGTGCCCGGGCTGCTGGCCTTCCGCGAGATCCCGACGGTGCTCGCCGCGCTCGACGCCCTGCCCTGCGCGCCCGGCCTCGTCGTCTGCGACGGATACGGCCGCGCCCACCCGCGCCGCTTCGGCCTGGCCAGCCACCTCGGCGTCCTCACCGGGCTGCCCACGATCGGCGTCGCCAAGAACCCCTTCACCTTCTCCTACGACGAACCGGGTGCCCACCGCGGCAGTTCGTCCCCGCTGCTCGCGCACGGACCCACGGGCGAGGAGGAGGTCGGCCGCGCCCTGCGCACGCGCGACGGCGTCAAGCCGGTGTTCGTGTCCGTGGGCCATCGGGTCGGCCTCGACAACGCGTGCGCGCACACGCTCGCGCTCACCCCCGAGTACCGCCTGCCGGAGTCCACGCGGCTTGCGGACTCCCTCTGCCGGCGGGCCCTGAAGGAGGCAACTCCCTGACGGGGCACGGCCTTCCGGCCGGCCGCGTCGGCACGGCGGCCTTCGCGGGCCTTCGCGGCGACCGTACCTAGTACCCACCCGAGGTCCGTCTGAGTACCTGTACGGATGTCTCGGCCCTGCGGTGACCGGCAGGCTCGGGCGCATGACGACGCATCGTGCACCGAAGCCCACCGCCGCTCCCGCCCAGCCCGTCGAGCGGGCGGTGACGGCCGCACTGGTCCTCGCCGCGGTCGCCGGACTCGCCTGGATCTGCGGGATGATCTACACGGTCACCGGGTGGACCTTCTGACCGCCCCCCGGCCGGTCGGCCGGCGACCGACCGCGCAGAGCGAGCCGGCTCCGGCCGTCGGCCCGACCGGTCCGGGCCCGGCGACCGTTCGGACCGATCCGGGTCCGGACGGGGCGGGGCGATTTAGGTCCGGACGGGGCGTGGCGATCCAGGTCCGGACGGCGGGCGGATCGGTCCAGGTCCGGCTCGACCCAGCCCGGCCGGGCGGTCGTTCGGATCGATCCGGTCCCGGACGGGGCGGGGCGATCCGGTCCCGGACGGGGAACGGATCGGTCCACGTCCGGGCCGTCGGTCAGCGGGTGGCCGCGACGCGGAAGACGATCCCGGCGCGGCGGAGCCGTTCCGTCAGCGCGTCGCCCATCGCCACCGCCGTGGTGACCTGCCCGGACGTCTTCGGCAGTTCGTCGAAGGCGAGGGACAGCGCGGACTCGGCGAGCATCTTCGCGGTCTCGTCGTAGCCCGGATCGCCGCCGGAGACCTCGGTGAAGACGCGCCGGCCGCCGCCCTCGCCCACGAACCGCACCGTGAACCAGCTCCTCGCGCGGCGCTCGGCACTCGGCCCCTCACCCGGCTTGATCCGGTCGGACAGCCAGCGGCGGGCCGGCGGCACCTGGGCCGCCGCGAACACCGCGCCCACGGCGGCGACGCCGCCCACGACGAACGGCAGCCGCTCGACCGCCGCGTAGTGGCGGTAGCGGAAGTCGGGCCCGTAGCGCTCCAGGGCGCGCGCGGACCGTTTCACCACCTGCGCGTCGATCGTCGGGAGCGGCAGCGCCCAGGCTCCGACCTCCTTGGCGAACCGCGGTGTGCCGAGGGGGGCTTGTGCCCGCCGGCCCATCAGCCGCGGCTCGTGATGCCGGCGGTCGCGCGCCGCCGCGGCCATGTGCCGCCCGCGGGCGAACTGGTTGAGGGCGGAGGCGAAGGTGCCGCCCGAGAACATCGCCTCGGAGCGCACGAATCCGTCGACCCGCAGCGGTACGCCCTCGGGAAGCTGCCGCACGGTGAAGTAGGCGCCGAGGTCGTGCGGGATCGAGTCGAAGCCGCAGGCGTGCACGAGCCGTGCGCCGGTCTCCCGCGCGCGTGCGTCGTGCCGGACGTACATCAGGTCCACGAACTCGGGTTCACCGGTCAGGTCCACGTAGTCGGTCCCGGTGTCCGCGCAGGCAGCCACCAGCTCCTGGCCGTGCTGGAGATACGGCCCCACCGTCGTGGCGACCACGCGCGCGCGGCGGGCGAGTTCCTTCAGCGCCTGCGGATCGTCCGCGTCGGCCCGCACCACGTCGGGGCCGCCGCCGAGCCGTTCCCTGAGCCGCTCCAGCTTCTCGGTGCTGCGCCCGGCGATCGCCCAGCGCAGCCCTTTTGGCGCGTGGGCGGCCAGGTACTCCGCGGTCAGCGTCCCGACGAACCCGGTCGCTCCGTAGAGCACGACGTCGTAGGTCCGCTCCGTTCCGTTCAGCCTGCTCATGACATTCCCCACTCTCGGCCGCACCGGAGCGGGCGGTGCCCCCGCTGCCGTACGCGAAGCGCCGTTGTCGGTGGCTGAGGCTAGCGTGAGGAACGAGCAGCCGGACGACGAGGTCGGGCGAAGAGGCCGGAGGTGACCGTGGCCGTTCCGAAAAGCGCCCTGAAAAAGTGGGAGAAGGTGCGCGAGTTCGCCCTCGGGCTGCCGGGCGCCGTGGAGGAGTTCCCCTGGGGCGAGGCCGTGGCGAAGGCCGGCAGGAAGGTGTTCGTCTTCCTCGGCACGGACGACGGCAGTCACCCACTGGGCCTCACGCTCAAGCTCACGGACGACACCGCGCACGCGCATGCCCTCACCTCCCCGGGCGCCGAGCCGGCGGCGTACGGCCTCGGCGGATCTGGGTGGGTGCGCATACCCCTGGAGGCGTCCGGTGCCCCCGCGGCGGGGCTGCTGTGCGACTGGGTCGAGGAGAGCTACCGGGTCGTCGCGCCGAAGAAGCTGGTCGCGGAGCTGGACCGGCGCTGACGGCGCCGCACGCCGCCGGCACTCCGCCCGCGGACCTGTCCGTACGGCTCTCCGGGCGGTCCCCCGCCGCCACAAAGCCGCCCGGCGTGTGCGTTTTCATCCCGTTATGTCACGATCGGGCGCGGGGAAACTAGACTAAGCGCTTGCTCGTCAGGGGCTTGCCCGACGTGGAACACGTTCATAACATCACTGATGTCACATCAGTGGTGTCACAGTGCTGGGGGCTCGATGGCAGAGGCAGGAAGGCCGGGACACGGCCCGCTCGCCGGGGTGCGCGTGGTCGAGCTGGCGGGCATCGGTCCCGGACCGTTCGCCGCCATGCTCCTCGCCGACCTCGGCGCGGACGTCGTCCGCGTCGACCGGCCGGGCGGCCCCGGACTGGCGATCAACCCGGAGTACGACATCACCAACCGCAACAAGCGGTCGGTGATCGTCGACCTGAAGGCCGAGGACGGCCCGTCCCACGTCCTCGATCTCGTCGAGCGGGCCGACGTCCTCGTCGAGGGATACCGCCCCGGCGTCGCCGAACGCCTCGGCGTCGGCCCCGAGGCCTGCCACGCCCGCAACCCCGCACTGGTCTACGGCCGTATGACCGGCTGGGGACAGGAGGGCCCGCTCGCCCGCCGCGCCGGCCACGACATCGCGTACATCGCCCTGACCGGCACCCTCGGAATGATCGGCGCCCCGGGCGAGCCGCCCGCGGTCCCGGCCAACCTCGTCGGGGACTACGCGGGCGGCTCGCTCTACCTCGTCGTGGGCGTCCTCGCCGCGCTCCACCACGCGCGCGCGACCGGCACCGGACAGGTCGTGGACGCGGCCATCGTCGACGGCACCGCGCACCTCTCCGCGATGATCCACGGCATGCTCGCCGCCGGCGGCTGGCAGGACCGCCGCGGCGCCAACCTCCTCGACGGCGGCTGCCCCTACTACGGGACCTACGAGACGGCCGACGGCCAGTACATGGCGGTGGGCGCCCTGGAGCAGCAGTTCTACGACGAGTTCGTCACCCTGCTCGGCATCGGGGAACTCACCGGCGCCCACAAGGACCTGGCCCGCTGGGAGGAACTGCGGCAAGAGGTCGCGGCCCGCTTCCGGACCCGTACGCGCGACGAGTGGACCGCCGTCTTCGAGGACTCCGACGCCTGCGTGGCACCGGTCCTCTCACTGCGCGAGGCACCCACGCACCCCCACCTCGCCGCGCGGGGCACCTTCGTCGACCACGGCGGCATCACCCAGCCGGCGCCCGCGCCGCGCTTCTCCCTCACCCACACCGCCGTCCGCAAAGGTCCCGCCCAGCCGGGCGCCGACACCGCGGACGTGGCCCGCGACTGGCGCCTGCCCCACCTCATGAAGGACGGCGACTGATGGAGCTCTCCCTCCCGCTCGACTATGCGGGCGACCCCCGGCAGGCCGTGGACGAGGTGGCCGCGCTGGAGTCCGCGGGCCTGGACGCCGTCTGGGTCGCCGAGGCCTACGGCTTCGACTCGCCCACGATCATGGGCTACCTGGCCGCCCGCACCGAGCGCATGACCATCGGCGCCGCGATCCTCAACGTCTACTCGCGCACCCCCGCGCTGATCGCGCAGACCGCCGCCGGGCTCGACGCGATCTCCGGCGGGCGCGCCGCCATCGGACTGGGCGCCTCCGGCCCGCAGGTCGTCGAGGGCTGGCACGGAAAGGCGTACGACAAGCCGATCGGCCGGACCCGTGAGGCCGTCGAACTCACCCGCCGCATCCTGCGCCGCGAGGTGATCGACCACCACGGCATCACCGACATGCCGCGCCCCGGCGGCCTCGGCAAGCCGCTCAAGATCCTCACCAAGCCCGTGCGGCCCGACGTTCCCCTGTACGTCGCCTCGCTCGGCCCCGCCAACGTACGGATGACCGCGGAGATCGCCGACGGCTGGCTGCCGACGCTCTTCATCCCCGAGAAGGCCCACCAGGTGTGGGGCACCGCGCTGGCCGAGGGCGCCGCACGCCGCGACCCCGCTCTCGGCCCGCTGCGGACCGTCGCGGGCGGACTGCTCGCCATCGGCGAGGACGCGGCGGCCGCCCGCGACCTCGCACGCCCCCGGATCGCCCTCTACGTAGGGGGCATGGGCGCACCCGGGAAGAACTTCTACAACGACCTCGCGGTGGCCTACGGCTACGAGAAGGAAGCCCGCCTCATCCAGGAGCTGTACCTGTCCGGGCGGAAGAAGGAGGCCGAGGCCGCGGTCCCCGACGAGTTCTGCGAACTCATTTCGCTGTGCGGGCCCGAGAGCTACGTCCGCGAGCGTGTCGAGGCCTTCCGGGAGGCCGGGGTGACCATGCTCAACGTCATCCCCGTCGGCCCGGAACCGGCCCGCCTCATCGAAACCGTCAAGAGCTGGCTCTAGGAGGGCGTTTCCCGCATGAAGCGGCAGATCTTCACCGCCGAGCACGACGCGTTCCGCGACACCGTGCGCACCTTCCTCACCAAGGAGGTGCTGCCCCACTACGAACAGTGGGAGAAGGACGGCATCGTCGCGCGCGACGCCTGGCGCGCGGCGGGGCGGCAGGGCCTGCTCGGACTCGCGGTCCCCGAGGAGTACGGAGGCGGCGGCGACACCGACTTCCGCTACAGCGCCGTGCTCGCCGAGGAGTTCACGCGCGCGGGCGCCTCCGGTCTCGCGCTCGGGCTGCACAACGACATCATCGGACCGTATCTGACGGGCCTGGCCACCGAGGAACAGAAGCGGCGCTGGCTGCCCGGCTTCTGCGACGGTTCGCTGATCACCGCGATCGCCATGACCGAACCGGGCGCCGGCTCCGACCTCCAGGGCATCAAGACGCACGCCGAGGACCGCGGCGACCACTGGCTGCTCAACGGCTCCAAGACGTTCATCTCCAACGGCATCCTCGCCGACCTCGTGGTCGTCGTCGCGAGGACGACCCCCGAGGGCGGCGCCCACGGACTCTCCCTGCTCGTCGTGGAGCGCGGCACGGAGGGCTTCGAGCGCGGCCGGAACCTCGACAAGATCGGCCAGAAGGCGCAGGACACGGCCGAACTGTTCTTCAACGACGTACGCGTGCCCAAGGAGAACCTCCTCGGCGAGCTGAACGGCGCCTTCGTCCATCTGATGACGAACCTGGCGCAGGAGCGCATGGCCATAGCCGTCGCCGGGATCGCCGCCGCCGAGCACCTCCTGGAGATCACCACGGAGTACGTCAAGGAACGCGAGGCCTTCGGCAGGCCGCTGTCCAAGCTCCAGCACATCCGCTTCGAGATAGCCGAGATGGCCACCGAGTGCGCCGTCACCCGCACCTTCCTCGACCGCTGCATCGTCGACCACTCGAACGGCGAACTCGACGCAGTGCACGCCTCGATGGCCAAATGGTGGGCCACCGAGCTGCAGAAGCGGGTAGCTGACCGTTGTCTCCAACTGCACGGCGGTTACGGCTACATGACGGAGTACCGCGTCGCGAAGGCCTTCACCGACGGACGTATCCAGACCATCTACGGCGGGACCACCGAGATCATGAAGGAGATCATCGGTCGTTCCCTGCTCGGCTAACCCTCCTCGAAAGGCTTACCAGTGAGCACCGAAGCGTACGTGTACGACGCGATCCGCACCCCGCGCGGCCGCGGCAAGGCGAACGGCGCCCTGCACGGCACCAAGCCCATCGACCTGGTCGTCGGGCTCATCCACGAGGTCCAGCGACGCTTCCCGGGCCTGGACCCGGCCGCCGTCGACGACATCGTGCTCGGTGTCGTCGGACCCGTCGGCGACCAGGGCTCCGACATCGCCCGCATCGCCGCGATCGCCGCCGGACTGCCCGACACGGTGGCGGGCGTCCAGGAGAACCGCTTCTGCGCCTCGGGCCTGGAAGCCGTGAACATGGCCGCGATGAAGGTTCGTTCCGGCTGGGAGGACCTGGTGCTCGCGGGCGGCGTCGAGTCGATGTCGCGCGTGCCGATGGCATCGGACGGCGGCGCCTGGTTCGCCGACCCGATGACCAACATGGCCACCAACTTCGTGCCGCAGGGCATCGGCGCCGACCTGATCGCCACCATCGAGGGGTTCTCCCGCCGTGACGTGGACGAGTACGCGGCCCTCTCCCAGGAGCGCGCCGCCGCTGCCTGGAAGGACGGCCGCTTCGAGAAGTCCGTCGTCCCCGTGAAGGACCGCAGCGGGCTCGTCGTCCTCGACCACGACGAGCACCTGCGCCCCGGCACCACCGCCGACTCGCTGGCCAAGCTGAAGCCGTCGTTCGCGGACATCGGCGAACTGGGCGGCTTCGACGCGGTCGCCCTGCAGAAGTACCACTGGGTCGAGGAGATCGACCACGTCCACCACGCGGGCAACTCGTCCGGCATCGTCGACGGAGCCTCCCTGGTGGCCATCGGCTCGAAGGAGGTCGGCGAGCGCTACGGACTCACCCCGCGCGCGCGGATCGTCTCCGCGGCGGTCTCCGGCTCCGAGCCCACCATCATGCTGACCGGCCCCGCGCCCGCCACCCGCAAGGCGCTCGCCAAGGCCGGACTCACCATCGACGACATCGACCTCGTCGAGATCAACGAAGCCTTCGCGGCCGTCGTGCTGCGCTTCGTGAAGGACATGGGCCTGTCCCTGGACAAGGTCAACGTCAACGGCGGCGCGATCGCCCTCGGCCACCCGCTCGGCGCGACCGGCGCGATGATCCTCGGCACCCTCGTCGACGAACTGGAGCGCCAGGACAAGCGCTACGGCCTCGCCACGCTGTGCGTCGGCGGCGGCATGGGCATCGCCACCATCATCGAGCGCCTGTAACTCCCCAGCGGACCACCAGACTTCAACGGAGACCGGAGACCCTCCCCATGACCGAGAGCACCACCATCCGCTGGGAACAGGACGAGACCGGCGTCGTCACCCTCGTCCTCGACGACCCCAACCAGTCCGCCAACACGATGAACCAGGCCTTCAAGGACTCGATCGCGGCCGTCGCCGACCGCGTCGAGGCCGAGAAGGACTCCATCCGCGGCATCATCTACACCTCCGCCAAGAAGACCTTCTTCGCGGGCGGCGACCTCAAGGACATGATCCAGGCCGGTCCGGAGGACGCCCAGCAGGCATTCGACCTGGGCACGGACATCAAGGGCTGCCTCCGCCGCATCGAGACCCTCGGCAAGCCGGTCGTCGCCGCCATCAACGGCGCCGCGCTCGGCGGCGGTTACGAGATCGCCCTCGCCTCCCACCACCGCGTCGCCCTCGACGCGCCCGGCTCCAAGATCGGCCTGCCCGAGGTCACCCTCGGCCTGCTGCCCGCGGGCGGCGGCGTCACCCGCACCGTCCGCCTCATGGGCATCACCGACGCCCTCCTCAAGGTGCTGCTCCAGGGCACCCAGTACTCCCCGCAGCGCGCCCTGGAGAACGGCCTGGTCCACGAGGTCGCGGCCACCCCCGAGGAGATGCTCGCCAAGGCGCGCGCCTTCATCGACGCCAACCCCGAGTCGCAGCAGCCCTGGGACAAGCCCGGCTACAAGATCCCGGGCGGCACGCCGTCGAACCCGAAGTTCGCCGCCAACCTGCCCGCCTTCCCGGCCAACCTGCGCAAGCAACTGGGCGGCGCCCCCTACCCGGCCCCGCGCAACATCCTCGCCGCCGCCGTGGAGGGCTCCCAGGTCGACTTCGAGACCGCGCTCGTCATCGAGGCCCGCTACTTCACCGAGCTGGTGACGGGGCAGACCTCGAAGAACATGATCCAGGCGTTCTTCTTCGACCTCCAGGCGGTCAACTCCGGCGCCAACCGGCCCCAGGGCATCGAGCCGCGCCAGGTCCGCAAGGTCGCCGTCCTCGGCGCCGGGATGATGGGCGCGGGCATCGCCTACTCCTGCGCCCGCGCCGGCATCGACGTCGTCCTCAAGGACGTCTCGGCGGACGCGGCGGCCAAGGGCAAGGCCTACTCCGAGAAGCTCTGCGCCAAGGCCGTCTCCCGGGGACGCACGACCCAGCAGAAGGCCGACGAACTGCTCGCCCGCATCACCCCCACCGCCGACCCGAACGACCTGGCCGGCTGCGACGCCGTGATCGAGGCCGTCTTCGAGGACACCTCGCTCAAGCACAAGGTCTTCCAGGAGATCGAGAACATCGTCGAGCCGGACGCACTGCTGTGCTCCAACACCTCGACCCTCCCGATCACCGTCCTCGCCGAAGGCGTCGAGCGGCAGGACGACTTCATCGGCCTGCACTTCTTCTCGCCCGTCGACAAGATGCCGCTCGTCGAGATCATCAAGGGCGAGCGGACCGGCGACGAGGCACTGGCACGCGCCTTCGACCTGGTGCGCCAGATCAAGAAGACCCCGATCGTCGTCAACGACTCCCGCGGATTCTTCACCTCCCGCGTCATCGGCCACTTCATCAACGAGGGTGTCGCGATGGTCGGCGAGGGCATCGAGCCCGCGTCGGTCGAGCAGGCCGCCGCACAGGCCGGCTACCCCGCCAAGGTCCTCTCCCTGATGGACGAGCTCACGCTCACCCTGCCGCGCAAGATCCGCAAGGAGTCGAGGCAGGCGGTCGAGGAGGCCGGCGGCACCTGGGAGACGCACCCGGCCGAGGCCGTCATCGACCGCATGGTCGACGAGTTCGGCCGCACCGGGCGCAGCGGCGGAGCGGGCTTCTACGAGTACGGCGAGGACGGCAGGCGCGGCAGGCTGTGGCCCGGCCTGCGCGAGCACTTCACCAAGACGGGACACGAGATTCCCTTCCAGGACATGCAGGAGCGCATGCTCTTCTCCGAGGCGCTGGACACCGTCCGGCTCCTGGAGGAAGGCGTCCTCACGTCCGTCGCCGACGCCAACATCGGATCCATCTTCGGCATCGGCTTCCCCGGCTGGACCGGTGGCGTCCTCCAGTACATCAACGGCTACGACGGAGGCCTGCCCGGCTTCGTGGCCCGCGCGCGTGAGCTCGCCGACCGCTACGGAACGCGGTTCACGCCGCCCGCGCTGCTCGTCGAGAAGGCGGAGAAGGGCGAGCGGTTCAGCGACAAGTAACCGCACACACCCGCCGCCCCGGCCGTACCCGACGTACCGCTGAGTGGTATGCGGGGCTTGCTCCCCCGGGGGCGGGGACCGGACGCTGACCGCGAACCGGTCCCCGCCCCCACCGAGGAGCTCCCGTGGGTCGCCGCCCCGCCCACGCCCTGCTGGACATCCTGCGCGGCGAGGGCGTGGACCGTGTCTTCGGCAACCCCGGCACCACCGAACTGCCCTTCCTCGCCGCCCTCATGGCCGAACAGGACGCGCCCGAGTACGTGCTCGGCGTCCACGAGGGCGCCGTCGTCTCCATGGCCGACGGATACGCCCGCGCCACCGGGCGGCCCGCGTTCGTCAGCCTGCACATCGCGGCCGGGCTCGCCAACGGGCTCATCGGCCTGCTCAACGCCCGCCGCTCACGCACCCCGCTGGTGGTGACGGCCGGCCAGCAGGACCGCCGCCACCTCCAGCAGGACCCCATGCTCTCGGGCGACCTCGTCGGACTCGCCCGGCCCGCCGTCAAGGCGGCCCTCGACGTCCAGCACGCCCGTGACCTGCCGCTCGCCGTGCGCCGCGCCTTCGCCCTCGCCGTACGGCCGCCCGCGGGACCGGTCTTCCTCTCGGTACCGATGGACCTGCTCACCGAGGACACCGAGGTCGACGTCCCGGCCCGGACCCCCGCGTACGTCTCCTCGAAGGCCGGTCTCATCGGCTTCACGCGCGCGCTGGCGTCGGCGCTCGGCCCGTACGGCATCACGGTCAACGCGATCGCGCCGAGCATGGTGCGCACGGCCACCGCAGCACGGACCCCCGGAGCGGGCGGCGGTTTCGAGCACGTCCGCGCCCAGCAGGCCGTGCCGAGGACCCAGGAGCCGTCCGACCTGCTGTCCACGCTGCTGTACGTGGTCGACCAGGGCAGCGGCTTCCTGACCGGCCAGACCCTCGACGTGGCCGGCGGATCCGCCTACCTGTGACCGGGCCGTCGGGCGTGGGAGCAGGTCAGGACTGCTTGAGCCACTCCCGCAGCTCCTCCTTCAGCGAGCGCTGGAACGTGGTGAGCAGGGCCTGCACGACCAGCGGCTCCATGTGCGCGGACAGCGACTTCACCGCCGCGACGGACTCCTGCTCGCCCACCGCGTCGCGCAGCAGCGCGGACAGCTCGCGGGCCGCCGCGCGGGAGTGCTCCAGCAGGACCGTCCGCGCCGCGAGGACCGCCTCGTGGGCGATGGGCACGTCCAGCAGCTCCACGCCGAGCCGCAGCAGCGCCGGATCCACGCGGAAGGAGTCCGAGGTCCGCTCGACGACCTGCATGGCAGTCAGCCGGTCCAGGTCTTCGTCCGCCAGAGGCCGTCCGGCCCGTCGCGCCAGCTCCTCGCGCGTCACCACCTCCACCGCGTCGGGTGCCCAGGAGGCCACCACGGCGCGGTGAATGGCCAGGTCGTGGGCGCTCAGGCCGGGCGGCAGCTGTGCAAGATGGCGCTCGATCGCCGCCAGCGTCATGCCCTGGTGCTGCAGTTCCTCGATGAGAGCCAGCCGGGCCAGGTGCTGACGGCTGTAGTGCCCCACGCGTCGCGGGCCGATCACGGGCGGCGGGAGCAGGCCCTTCGCGCTGTAGAAGCGGATCGTCCGGACCGTGACGCCTGCCAGCGCGGCCAGCTCGTCGACGGTGAGCGTCGACTCCTCGGTGTCCGTGGTCATGGCAGGTCCTCACCTTCCGGGTGGTGCGGCGCCCGCCCTCCGGGACGGACGAGGACACGGTGCAACAGTATTACTGTCTCACCAACCTTGTGAAAGTACTCGTGAGGCCCGATATCGCCTTGATCGCCGCTTTTGCAGCCATTGATCAGCATGTGAGATGTTCCGCTGTGTGGCATGCGTCATCGCATGGCCGTGATCCCTCGGGGAAGGTGGCGCCTTGGTCCGTACCACGCCAGGAGGTACGGACCGTGGCACATCCGGACACCCGAGCCCCGGTGCGTCGGGCGCACCAGAGAGTAGATCCACCCGTGACCAAGGAAGCCGTAGACACGGCCAAGGCCGCATCCCTCACCGGTGCGACCCGCGCGCCCGCGGACGCGGGCGACGCCGGCTACAGCAAGGACCTCAAGGCCCGCCACGTCAACATGATCGCCATCGGCGGCGCGATCGGCACCGGACTCTTCCTCGGAGCCGGCGGGCGCCTCCACAACGCGGGCCCCGCACTCGCGATCGCCTACCTCGTCTGCGGCGTCTTCGCCTTCTTCGTCGTGCGCGCCCTCGGCGAGCTGGTCCTCTACCGGCCCTCCTCCGGGTCCTTCGTGTCGTACGCGCGCGAGTTCCTCGGCGAGAAGGGCGCCTACGTCGCCGGGTGGATGTACTTCCTGAACTGGTCGACGACCGGTATCGCGGACATCACCGCGATCGCGCTCTACACGCACTACTGGAGCTTCTTCACCGACATCCCGCAGTGGGTGCTGGCGCTCATCGCCCTCGCCGTGGTCCTCGCCGTGAACCTGATCTCGGTGAAGATCTTCGGCGAGATGGAGTTCTGGTTCGCGATCATCAAGGTCGCCACGCTCGTCGCGTTCATGCTGATCGGCATCTTCCTGCTCGCCACGCAGCACCAGGTCGGCGGCCAGACGCCCGGGGTCGGCGTCATCACGGACCACGGCGGGCTCCTTCCGCACGGTGTGATGCCGGTCGTCCTGGTCATGCAGGGCGTGATCTTCGCCTACGCCGCGCTGGAACTGGTCGGTGTCGCCGCGGGCGAGACCGCCGAGCCGGAGAAGGTCGTCCCGCGCGCGGTGAACTCGATCATGTGGCGCGTCGGCCTCTTCTACGTCGGCTCGGTCGTGCTCCTCGCGCTGCTGCTGCCCGGTTCCGTCTACTCCGCCGACGAGAGTCCCTTCGTCACGGTCCTCTCCAAGGTCGGCATCCCGGCCGCCGGCGACGTGATGAACCTGGTCGTCCTCACGGCCGCCATGTCCTCGCTGAACTCCGGCCTGTACTCCACCGGCCGCATCCTGCGCTCGATGGCCTCGGCGGGCTCGGCCCCCAGGTTCACCGCGAGGATGAACCGCAGCCAGGTGCCGTACGGCGGCATCCTGCTCACCTGCGCGGTGTGCGTGCTCGGTGTCGGCCTGAACTACCTCATGCCGAGCCAGGCCTTCGAGATCGTCCTGAACGTGGCGTCGCTCGGCGTCATCAGCACCTGGGTGATCATCATGATCTGCCACCTGATGTTCGTCCGCCGGGCCAAGGAGGGGCTGGTGACGCGTCCCTCGTTCCGCCTGCCGGGCAGCCCGTTCACCGAGATCGTCACCGTGGTCTTCCTGGTGGCCGTGCTCGGCCTGATGTGGAACGACCCCGAGGTCGGCCGGAAGACGCTCCTGCTCGTCCCGGTGATCGGAGCCCTGCTCGTCGGCGGCTGGTTCGCGGTCCGGCGCCGCGTCTCGCAGGCCGAGGACCGGGAGCTCGGCGAACTCATGAAGTAGCGGCCCGGCGGCCACCGACGGTGGCCGCGCCCGCGATGGCGTCGTCCCGCACATCTCGTAGGTGCGGGACGGCGCCATTTCTCGTACGGCCGACCGGCCGCGACCGCCCCGTCGGCCCAACTCCCGCTCCGGGCAGGCACGTTCTCACCGCAATGACTTGCAGAAAGATGCTGCAAGTCATTGCCAGGGTCGTCGCGGCGCTGCTTGACTCACGTGCCGACCGAGCGTGCAGCCGAGAGGAACACCCATGAGCAGCCCCGAGATCGACGTCCTCGTCCTGGGAGGCGCGGGCGTGGACACGATCGTCCACGTCCCCGAACTGCCGCTCCCGTTCGCCGACAGTTACATGATCCGGCCCGGCATCGAGACCCGGGCCGGACAGAGCGGGGACTTCGTCGCGCTCGGCGTGCACGCCCTGGGCCTGCGCACGCACCACCTCGACATGATCGGCGACGACCACGAGGGCGAGCTCGTCCGGGCCCTCCACCGCGACCGGGGGATCCCGCTCACGGACGTCCTCCAGCCCGGCGGCACCAAGCGGGCGGTCAACCTCGTCGACCCGCAGGGACGCAGGCTCTCGCTGTACGACGACAGCCGCTCCCGGGAAGCGGACCGGCTGCCCGAGGAGACGGTGCGCGCGCTGGCCGGAGCGAGCCGTCACGCCCACGTCGTCATCACCCACCCGTGCTCCGCCACCCTGCCGGTACTGCGCGAAGCGGGCCTGACGCTCTCGACCGACCTGCACAACTGGGACGGGGACAACCCGTACCACGAGCCGTTCGCCCATGCCGCGGACGTCGTCTTCCTGTCCACCACCGCGCTGGCCGACCCCGAGCGGACCATGCGCCGGATCGGCGAACGGGGCCGGGCCCAGGTCGTGGCGGCCACCGCCGGGGCGGACGGCGCGTATCTGCTCGTGGACGGCGAGGTGACCCACATCCCTGCGGTCACCCCTCCCGCACCGGTCGTGGACTCCAACGGCGCGGGCGACGCCTTCGCCTCCGGCTTCCTCTTCGGCCGGCTCGCCGGGGAACCACCCCTGCGGTGCGCGCTGTACGGCGTGGTGGCCGGAGCGTACGCCTGCACGGTGCCCTCGACCCGGGCCGACGCCATCGGCCGCGACGAACTCCTGGCCCGCGTCGCGGAATTGGAGGAGCGAGGCGTCACCACGACCGAGGCAGCCGTCCCCGGCGCGTGAGTCCCCGTATACCTCTCCGCGCCGGCGCGCGCCGTCCGTCCCGCTCCTTGGTGGTGCCTGTAGGGCTGGCGGTTCGGGACCCCGTCCGGGGCGCGGGGAACGGCGTGCTCGGCCCCCGCGAAGCCGCACGCGCGCGTCCGGGTGGTGTGCCCCGTCAGGGGCGCGGGGAACGGCGCGCTCGGCCCCCGCGAAGCCGCACGCGCGCGTCCGGGTGGTGTGCCCCGTCAGGGGCGCGGGGAACGGCGCGCTCAGCCTCCGCGAAGCCGCACGCGCGCGTCCGGGTGGTGTGCCCCGTCAGGGGCGCGGGGAACGGCGCGCTCGGCCCCCGCGAAGCCGCACGCGCGCGTCCGGGTGGTGTGCCCCGTCAGGGGCGCGGGGAACGGCGCGCTCAGCCTCCGCGAAGCCGCACGCGCGCGTCCGGCGGTGCGTCCCAGCCGGGTGCGAACGGCACCGGGCAGCCACGGCGCGGCGCGCACACCCGTCCGCCCGCAGAGGGACGGACGGGCAGCGGAGCGCCGACGCCGGGCCGACCGACCGGCCCGGCGTCACTCAGCGGCCGTGGACGGAGTCCGTCGCAGCGATCCGCTTCCACGACTTGGGCCGAGCCGGAACCCCCTCGCCCCGGGCGAGGGACACACCCCGCGCCGCGGACACGGCCGGCTTCGAGGGCTGGAACAGCCACGTGTCGAACAACGCGGCGAGCGGCTTGCCCGACACCTGCTCGGCGTACTTCCGGAAGTCGTCGACCGACGCGTTGCCGTACGCGTGCTTCTTCGGCCAGCCCTTGAGGACGGCGAAGAACGCGTCGTCCCCGATCTCGTTGCGCAGCGCCTGCACGGCGAGGGCGCCCCGGTCGTAGACCGCGATGTCGAACTGGTCGTCCGGGCCCGGGTCACCGGGCTCGACCGTCCAGAAGGCGTCGTCTGCCGGGTGCGAGGTGTACACGTAGTCCGCGAGCTCCTGGGCCGTGCCCTCGCCCTCGTGCTCCGACCACAGCCACTGCGCGTAACGGGCGAAGCCCTCGTTGATCCAGATGTCCTTCCAGCCCTTCAGCGACACGTCGTCGCCGTACCACTGGTGCGCCAACTCGTGCACGACGACGGACGTGTTCGAGCCGTTCGCGAACTGCTTGGGGCTGTAGTACACGCGGGTCTGCGTCTCCAGCGCGTACCCGGTCGTCGTGTTGGGCACGTAGCCGCCCGCCGAACTGAAGGGATACGGCCCGAAGTAGCCGCTCAGCCAGTCGACGAGCTCCCCGGTCCGCTCCACACTGGCCCGCGCCGCGCCGTCGTTGTCGCCGAGGTCCTTGCTGTACGCGTTGACGACCGGCACGCCGCCCTCGGACGTGCTGGTGGTGATGTCGAACTTCCCGACGGCGAGCGTGGTGAGGTAGGTCGCCTGCGGTTTGTTCGAGCGCCAGTTGTAGCGGGTCCAGCCCAGGCGCGAACTCGTCGACTGGAGCGTGCCGTTGGAGATGGCCTGAGTGCCGTCGGGCACCGCCACCGACACGTCGTACGTCGCCTTGTCCAGCGGATGGTCGTTACTCGGGTACCACCACCAGGCCGCCTCGGGCTCGTCCGCCGCGACCGCGCCGTCGGGGGTGCGGTGCCAGGTCGAGAAGCCGTACGCGCTCTTCGTGGACGGCACCCCGCTGTACCGGACGACGACCGTGACCGGCGTCCCCTTGGGCAGCGGCTTCGCCGGAGTGATCTCCAGCTCGTGCTGCCCGGACGTCGCGAACGACGCCTTCGCGCCGTTGACCCGCACCTCGCTCACGTCGAGCAGGAAGTCCAGGTCGAACCGCGACAGGTCCTGCGTGGTCGTGGCCAGGAGGGTCGCCGTTCCCTCCAGTTCGTCCGTCCGCGGCTGGTACGTGAGTCGCAGGTCGTAGTGCGAGACGTCGTATCCGCCGTTGCCGTAGGCCGGGTAGTAGGGGTCGCCGATGCCCGGCGCCCCCGGGGAACTGCTGGCCGCCGAAGCCGGGATCGCCAGCAGCAGGGAGGCCGCGAGCGCGCCCGGGGCGATGAGTCTGCGGTGCACGTCAAGCTCCAAGTGGTAGGGGCATGAAGTCTGTCCGGAGCCTATTCAGTCCCTGTGCCCAAGGCGTGTCCACAGCCACCCCTGTCACACGATCGCCATTCGGCCGACATGACTGACGGTGCCTCATGGACCTTTCACCGACCCTCTTTTGCGCCGGAGTCGACCGGGGTACCTTCCGCGCATGCCGATACCAGTGCGCCGCATGCGCTTCACGACCTGGAGATCGCTCGCGACGGCCGCCACGGCCGCCCTGATGGCTTCGTTCCTTGCCCCCGCCGCTGCACACAGCGCCCCGCGCGAGAGCACCCCCGTCTATTCGTACGAGAACGCGATCCGCGAATCGGTCTGGGTCGACACCGGACTCGACGGCGACGGCGACGGGAAGACGGACCGTGTCGCCGTCGACGTCGTCCGGCCGCGCGAACTCGCCCGCCAGGGCCGCAAGATACCCGTGATCATGGACGCCAGCCCGTACTACTCCTGCTGCGGACGCGGCAACGAGAGCCAGAAGAAGACGTACGACGCGAACGGCAACGTTGTCCAGATGCCGCTCTTCTACGACAACTATTTCGTCCCGCGCGGCTACGCCTTCGTCGGCGTCGACCTCGCCGGCACCAACCGCTCCGACGGCTGCGTGGACGTCGGCGGACGCTCCGACATCCAGTCCGCCAAGGCGGTCGTCGACTGGCTGAACGGCCGGGCCAGGGCCTACACCACGCGCACCGGCACCACCTCGGCCGAGGCCACCTGGACCAACGGCAGAACCGGCATGATCGGCAAGAGCTGGGACGGCACCATCGCCAACGGCGTCGCCGCCACCGGCGTCAAGGGCCTGAAGACCATCGTGCCGATCAGCGCCATCTCCTCCTGGTACGACTACTACTTCGCCAAGGGCGCCCCGCTCTACGACTCGGGCCCGGACTGGCTCTCCGACTACGTCGACAGCCCCGACGCCCGCGCCAAGTGCGCCGCCGTGCAGCAGAAGCTCGTCGACCAGGCACCGCGCACCGGCGACTGGACGCCGCTGTGGACCGAGCGCGACTACGTGAAGGACGCGAGCAAGGTCAGGGCCAGTGTCTTCCTGATCCACGGCATGCAGGACCTCAACGTCCGTACCAAGCACTTCGGCCAGTGGTGGGACGCCCTCGCCAGGAACGGCGTCGAGCGCAAGATCTGGCTCTCCCAGACCGGCCACGTCGACCCCTTCGACTTCCGCCCCGCCACCTGGACCGACACCCTGCACCGCTGGTTCGACCACGAACTCCTCGGCTACGACAACGGCATCGACGACGAACCCATGGCCGACATCGAACGGCACCCCGACCAGTGGGTCACGTCGAGCGTCTGGCCGCCGCGCGCCACGAGCACGACGACCCTGCGGCCGGACACCGGCACCCAGGCCGGCGTCGGCACCCTCGGCCTGCGGACGGGCTCCGGCACCGAGACCTTCACCGACAACCCGGCGCTGAGCGAGACCGACTGGGCCGCGCACATCGACGGGCCGACCACCGAGAAGGCCGGCTTCGTCACCGAGCCGCTCACCCGCGACCTGCGGCTGTCCGGCTCCTCCAAGGTGACCGTCACCGCCACCCCCACCACGTCCACGGCCCACCTCTCCGCCGTCCTCGTCGACCTCGGACCGGACACCATCCGCGACTACGCCGCCGGCGGCGAGGGCATCACCACCCTCACCGACCGCACCTGCTGGGGCGCGAGCACGGCCGGCGACAGCGCCTGCTTCAAGGGAACCGAGGCGAAGAAGACCGACGTCGACTACACGGTGTTCAGCCGCGGCTGGGCCGACCTCGGCAATTACGCCTCCGACGCGAAGGGCGTCCCCCTGACCCCCGGCCGTGCCTACACCATCACGCTCGACCTGGCGGCCACCGACCACGTCGTGCCCGAGGGCCATCGGCTCGCACTGATCATCGCGGGCACCGACAAGGACCTCATCGACCCCCCGTCCAGCACACCGACCCTGACCCTCGACCTGTCCCGCACCTCGGCCAGGGTCCCGCTGGTCGGCGGCTCCAAGGCCTTCGCACGGGCGACGGCGGGCGAGACGGCAGCGGCACCCCGCCCGTCCGTCCTCGACGGCGTGGGCGCGCCCCGCACGGCACTCCCGGTGCCCGGGGAGGCCCGTTGAGCGCCTTACGCGCACGAGCCCTGGCCGTGGCGGTCACCGCCACGGCCCTGGCGGCACCCCTGCTGACCGCGCCGGCACACGCGGCCGACACCCCGCCGCGCACCGGATTCGAACGCAGCGGGGGAGCACGCTGGACCGGCGAGCGTGAGGAGCGGGACTTCCTCGCCGCCGTGGACCGGGCGAGCGACAGGGTCTCCGTCACCCGGATCGGGACGACCGGACAGGGCCGCCCACTCCGGCTCGTCCGTGTCGGCACGCACCGCACCCCTACGACCGTGCTGCTGGTGTGCAGCCAGCACGGCGACGAACCCGCGGGCCGCGAGGCGTGCCTCAGCACGGTCCGCGACCTGGCGTTCGCCGAGGACGGGCCGACCCGGCGCCTGCTCGATCGCACCACCGTGCTGGTCCTGCCCACCGCCAACCCCGACGGCCGCGCCGCCGACACCCGGGGGAACGCCGACGGCGTCGACATCAACCGGGACCACCTCGCCCTCACGACCGCCGAGGCCCGCGCGACGGCCACGGTCCTGCGCGACCGCAGACCCGATGTCGTCTACGACCTCCACGAGTACGGCGCCACCCCGAAGTACTACGACAAGGACCTCTTCGACCTCTGGCCGCGCAACCTCAACACGGACGCGGCCGTGCACGACGAGGCGCAGACGCTGTCAGGGGAGTACGTACGGCCCGCCGCCCGGGCCGGCGGGTACTCGACCGGCACGTACGGCATCTGGACCGACCCCGTGACCGGCGATCCCGTCAAGCAGACCGCGGGCGACGGACAGGAACGCATCCTGCGGAACATGTCCGGCGTCAAACACTCCGTGGGCCTGCTCATCGAGAGCCGGGTGGAAGCGCTCGACGACAGCGCGGAACCCGCGAACAACCGTCGCCGGGTCCAGTCCCAGCTCGCCGCGCTGGGCGGACTGTTCGGATTCACCCGGGAGCGGGGCGGGCAGGTCGCGGAGGCCACCGCCGCCGCCCGCGCCGCGGGCCACCGCGACACCGGCCCGGTCTACCTCGGCGGCGCCGACAACGACCCGGCCGAACCGTCCGAGGTGATCCAGGACCCGCCCTGCGGGTACCGGCTCACGGCGGACCAGTACGCGGACGTCGGCGACGAACTCGCCCTGCACGGCGTACGCGTACGGCGCGGGGCCGACGGCGTGCTCGTCCCGCTGCGCCAGTCCCTGCGCGCCCTCGTCCCCCTGCTCCTCGACGAGCGCGCGCCGTACCACCTCACCGCCGCGGAACCCGCGCCGGACTGCTGAGAGCGGGCGCTTCCACGGGGGCGGCCGCTGCCACGGGGGCGGCCGCTTCCACGGAACCGCCGTTCCCCTACGAGGCGGCGGTTCTCCTACGAGGCGGCGGTTCTCCTACGAGGCGGCGGTTCTCCTACGAGGCGGCCGTTCCCCTATGGAGGCGGCCGCTTCCACCGACGTGGCCGCTCACGCGGAGGCGGCCGGGTGCGCGAGCCCGGCCGCCTGCCGCGCACACCCCCACGCCACCGTCACTCCCGCGCCACCGTGCCCGTAGTTGTGCACCAGGACCCTGCCGTCCGGCAGCACCTCGCGCTCCAGCCGTACCTCGTCGCGCACCGGCCGCAGCCCCACCCGGTGGTCGAGCACACGCGCCCCGGCGACCTCGGGACGCAGCGCCGCACACCGCGCGACGATCGACGCCGCCACCTCCGGGTCCGGCGTCAGGGACCAGTCGTCCTCGTCCGTGGTGCCGCCCAGGACGAGCCGGTCCGGCTGCGGGAAGACATACGTCGTCGTCCCGGCGGACGCGTCCGTCGACACCACCCACTCGCGGATTCCCGGGTTCTCCACGATCACCAGCTGCCCCCGCACCGGGCGCACCGCGGGATCGGGCACGAGCTCCCGAGCGCCGAGCCCCGTGCAGTTCACGACGACCGGAGCCGCCGCCTCCGCCAGGTCCGTCACCGTGCGTTCCTCGATCACCCCGCCCGCCCGCAGGAACCGCTCGCGCAGCCACCCCAGGTGCACCGGCATGTCGATCAGCGGCAGCCGGGCCCACAGCCCCTGCCCCGCGTACTCCGCGGACGTCGCCGCCCGCAGCCCCGCGAGCCGCCCGGCAGCCCACGGCGCCTGCTCGTCCAGCCGTGTCTCACCGAGTACACCCTCGACCACCCGTACGCCCGTCTCCTCCGGACGCCCGGCCAACTCCTCGTACACGGACAGCGATCGCAGGGCCCACGCGCGGGCGAGCTCCTTCGGTTCGATGCGGTACGGCCACCACAGGGCGCCCGCAACGGCCGAGGTGGTCCGCTGCGCGGACTCGCGCGCCCACACCCGTACCCGTGCGCCGTCCTCGGCCAGCACGACCGCCGTCGTCAGGCCGACGACCCCGCTGCCGACCACGATCACATCACCACTGCGAGCGCTCTCCACGCGGGGACGTTAGCGGAATACGTCATGCCGTGCTCACATCACCCTCAGTGCGGGAATACTCACAGCATGTCTGCCGAGTACGCGACCTTCGGCCTGGCACCGGCGATGCGTGCCGGTGGAGTCCTCGCCAACGGTGACTACCAAGTGCACCGGGACTTCGTGGACTTCATCGTCGACGGCTGCCCGCTGCTGTTCCGCCTCTCCGACCTCGACGCGGTGTCCCCGCTCGCCTCCGACGTACCACCCGCGATCTTCACCGCCCAGGTGCGCAGCCTCCTCCTGGAGGCCGAGGCCCCGCTCGACGGGGACCGCTATGTCATCTACGGCTGCCCCGAATGCGCGAGCCTCGAATGCGGTGCCGTCACCGCCGTGATCGAGCGGGACGGCGACGACTACGTGTGGCGCGACTTCGCCTGGCAGACCGGTGAACCCGCCGATCTCGAACTCAACGGCTACCACGGCATAGGGCCGTTCCGCTTCCGCGGCGCCGAATACCGCAGCGCACTGAACTCCCTCCTCGACGGCGACTCGGAACCGCGCCGCCGCGTCCTGCTCATCGGCGCCCGGGTCGCCCTGCTCGCCCGGCTCGCCGCCGCCCTGCGCACCATCGGCATCGGCGCCGACATCACCCGCGACGCCGCCGACGTCCCCGCCGACGAACTGCGCGCCTACGGCGCCGTGGTCTTCGGCCGGACCGTCGGCGAACCCGAACGGGCCGCCGTACGCGCGTCGTTCCGCGACGCGTCCGTCGACGTCGCCTACGTCGACGGACTCGCCCCGATCGTCCCCCTCCTCGTCGCCCAGATCGAGCACGCGCTCGACCGCAGCCCGCGGGAACAGCGCCGGCTCACCCGGCTCGTCGCGGCCGACGGCGAGGCCGGCATCGAGGTCACCTCCACCTGCCGTGTCCAGCTCACCGCGTACCGGCTCGACCGGCTCTCCCGCACCCACGCGCACGACGTCTTCGACGGCATCCTGGAGGCGGGCCGCCACCGGGTCGCACTGGACGCCAAGGCGGTGAAGGGGGAGTCGTTCATCGTGGCCAGGACCTCGGGAAGCGTGCTGGTGGAGGCGATGGCCCACTGAGATCTCCGGCGCGGCAGGGCAGGAGGGCCCGTTAGGATCGGCGTCCTGATGACTGCCACCCTCGTCGCCAAGAACCTCGCCGCCGGCCACGGTGACCGCTCCCTCTTCGCCGGGCTCGACCTCGTCGTCGCGCCCGGCGACGTGATCGGGCTCGTCGGTGCCAACGGCGCCGGCAAGTCCACCCTGCTGCGGCTGCTCGCCGGACTCCTCACCCCGGAACAGGGCGAGCTGCGCCTGTCGCCTCCCTCCGCGACCGTCGGGCACCTCCCGCAGGAGCCCGACCGGCGCGCGGGCGAGACCGTCCGCGCGTTCCTCGGCCGCCGCACCGGGGTCACCGAGGCCCAGCGGGTGATGGACGAGGCGACGCAGGCCCTCGTCGACGGAACGCCCGGCGCGGACGACGCCTACGCGGCGAGCCTGGAGCGCTGGCTCGCACTCGGCGGCGCGGACCTCGACGAGCGCGCCGAGGAGGTGGCGGACTCCCTCGGGCTCGCCGTCGACCTGGACCAGCCGATGACCTCCCTGTCCGGCGGCCAGGCCGCCCGCGCCGGACTCGCTTCGCTGCTGCTCTCCCGCTACGACGTGTTCCTGCTCGACGAGCCCACGAACGATCTCGACCTGGACGGCCTGGAGCGTCTCGAACGCTTCGTCGGCGGGCTGCGCGCCGGGACCGTCGTCGTCAGCCACGACCGTGAGTTCCTGACCCGCACGGTCACCAAGGTCCTCGAACTCGACCTGGCACAGCAGCAGATCACCCTCTACGGCGGCGGATACGAGGCCTACCTGGAGGAGCGCGAGACCGCGCGCCGGCACGCCCGCGAGGACTTCGAGGAGTACGCCGACAAGCGGGCCGCGCTGGAGGGCCGCGCCCAGATGCAGCGTTCCTGGATGGACAAGGGCGTCAAGAACGCACGGCGCAAGGCCGGCAACGACAATGACAAGATCGGCCGCAAGTTCCGCAGCGAGGCCAGCGAGAAGCAGGCCGCCAAGGCCCGGCAGACCCAGCGCATGATCGAACGGCTCGACACCGTCGACGAGCCGCGCAAGGAATGGGAGCTGCGCATGGAGATCGCGGCGGCGCCGCGGTCCGGCGCGGTCGTCGCCACCCTGCGCGACGCGGAGGTGCGGCGCGGCGACTACCTCTTCGGCCCCGCGACACTGCAGATCGACTGGGCCGACCGGGTCGCCGTCACCGGAGCGAACGGCGCGGGCAAATCGACGCTGCTCGGGGCGCTGCTCGGCCGTGTCCCGCTGGACGCCGGGCATGCCGCGCTCGGATCGGGCGTGGTCGTCGGCGAGGTCGACCAGGCCCGCAAGCTCTTCCACGGTTCCGAGTCACTGCTCGACGCGTTCTGCGCCGCCGTGCCCGACACCGAGCCGGTCGAAGTCCGCACCCTGCTCGCCAAGTTCGGCCTCAAGGCGGATCACGTCCTGCGGTCCGCCGCGACGCTGTCCCCGGGCGAGCGCACCCGCTCGGCGCTGGCCCTCCTCCAGGGGCGGGGCGTCAACCTCCTCGTCCTGGACGAGCCGACCAACCACCTCGACCTCCCGGCGATCGAGCAGCTCGAATCCGCGCTCGACGCGTACGAGGGCACGTTGCTTCTTGTCACTCATGATCGGCGGATGCTGGACGCGGTGCGTACGAACCGGCGGCTGGAGGTCGCCGCCGGCAAGGTCACGGAACTCCCCGCGTAACCGCTCCGCGGCGTTCGTGGCAGGGGTCCACTGCCGCGGAGCTCCGCTCGCCCACCAGCCCCGCCGCCCGCAGCCGCGGGTCCGCTGCCGCGGGGTCTGTTCGCCCTGGCTGTGGGCCGCGGTCCGGTGCGTGCCTGTGCACCGGCGCTTGCAGCCGTAGGCCCGCTGCCGCGGGGCTTTGTTCGTCCACCGACCGGCGCTCCCGGCTGCAGGTCCGCTGCCGCCGGGCTCTGTTTGCCCACCCGCCCGCCCTGGCTGTTGGCTGCGGTCCGGTCCAGCGCGTGCCCGTGCGCCGGCGCTTGCTGGCGCAGGTCTGCTGCCGCGGGGCTCTGTTCGTCCACCGACCGGCGCTCCCAGCCGCAGGCCCGCTGCCGTCGGCCCCTGTTTGCCCAGCCGCCCGCCCTGGACCTTGCATCGGCGGGAGTACCGCCACCGCCCGCAGCCCGCGCATCCGCCCCGGCTGCGGGCAGCAGCGCCGTCAACTGCGGGCAATCGTGCCGCCAGGGCGGCACGGGTGGGCGCAGCGGCACCTCGTCAGCGCCGAGCCGCGCAACCACCCCGAGCCGAGCACCACCGCGGGGTGCGCCAGCAGGCACGCCCCGGCATGAACCTGGCCAGTGCTGGGCGCCTTAGGCAGCAGGCCCCAGCGCGGCTGGCAGCAGCGCGGGGCGCCTCAGCAGGCAGGCCCCGGCACGAACCACAGCCGCGCGGGGCACCTCATGGCGCACACCCCGGCACGGCCCACACCGCCCCGGGGTGCCTCAGCAGTCAGACCCCGGCATGAACCTCGGCAATGCCGGACCCGCCCGAGACGCCCCCGGTACCGGCGACGGTCAGCCCCGGTACCGGCAACCGTCAGCCCCGCCCCCGCTTGGGGTCCACGAGCCCGGCGCGGCGCAACGCGTCCGCCATCGCGCTGTTGGCCGGTGGCGGCGCCTGGCGGGAGCCGCCACCGCCACCGCCGCCGCGGCCCTGACGCTGCTGCCCCCGCTGCTGCGGCGGCCGCCCGCCCCGCTGGGGCCGGCCACCGGCCTGCTGCTCGCCCTGGGGCGCGGCCTCGTCGTCGAGCCGCAGGGTCAGCGAGATCCGCTTGCGCGGGATGTCGACGTCCAGCACCTTGACCTTGACGATGTCGCCGGGCTTCACGACGTCCCGCGGGTCCTTGACGAAGGTCTTGGACATGGCGGACACATGCACGAGCCCGTCCTGGTGGACACCGACGTCCACGAACGCACCGAACGCGGCCACGTTCGTCACGACGCCCTCCAGGACCATCCCCGACACCAGGTCGGAGATCTTCTCGACGCCCTCCTTGAAGGTGGCCGTCTTGAAGGCCGGACGCGGGTCGCGCCCGGGCTTCTCCAACTCCTTCAGGATGTCCGTGACGGTCGGCAGACCGAACGTCTCGTCCACGAAGTCCCCGGGCTTCAGCGAGCGCAGCACCCCGGAGTTGCCGATCAGCCCCGCGACCTCGCTGCCCGCCGTCTTCACCATGCGCCGCACCACCGGATAGGCCTCGGGGTGCACGCTGGACGCGTCGAGCGGGTCGTCCCCGCCCCGGATCCGCAGGAAGCCCGCGCACTGCTCGTACGCCTTCGGGCCGAGCCGCGCCACGTCCTTGAGCGCCGTGCGCGCGCGGAAGGGGCCGTGGGCGTCGCGGTGCGCCACGATGTTCTCCGCGAGCCCGGAGGTGATGCCGGAGACGCGAGCGAGCAGCGGTGCGGAGGCGGTGTTCACGTCCACCCCGACGCCGTTCACACAGTCCTCGACCACCGCGTCCAGCGAACGGGAGAGCTTCATCTCGGACAGGTCGTGCTGGTACTGCCCGACGCCGATGGACTTCGGGTCGATCTTCACCAGTTCGGCCAGCGGGTCCTGGAGGCGGCGGGCGATCGAGACGGCGCCGCGCAGCGAGACGTCCATGTCGGGAAGCTCCTGCGAGGCGAACGCGGACGCCGAGTACACGGACGCGCCCGCCTCGGACACCATCACCTTGGTGAGCTTCAGCTCCGGGTGCCTGGTGATGAGGTCACCTGCGAGCTTGTCGGTCTCGCGGGACGCCGTGCCGTTGCCGATGGCGATGAGTTCGACCGAGTGCTCCGCGGCGAGCCGCGCGAGCTTGGCGATGGCCTCGTCCCACCGGTTCGCCGGGACGTGCGGGTGGATGACGTCGGTCGCCACGACCTTGCCGGTGGCGTCGACGACGGCCACCTTGACGCCCGTACGGAATCCGGGGTCGAGGCCCAGCGTCGCGCGGGTGCCGGCGGGGGCGGCGAGCAGCAGGTCGCGCAGGTTCGCCGCGAAGACGTTCACCGCCTCGTCCTCGGCGGCCGTGCGCAGCCGCAGCCGCAGGTCGATGCCGAGGTGGACGAGGATGCGGGTGCGCCAGGCCCAGCGGACGGTGTCCGTGAGCCACTTGTCGGCGGGACGGCCCCGGTCGGCGATGTCGAACCGCCCGGCGACGATCCCCTCGTACGACGACGGTCCGTCGGTGGGCTCCTCCGGCTCCAGGACGAGGTCGAGGACCTCTTCCTTCTCGCCGCGCAGCATGGCCAGGATGCGGTGCGAGGGAAGTTCCTTGAACGGTTCGGCGAAGTCGAAGTAGTCGGCGAACTTGGCGCCGGCCTCCTCCTTGCCGTCGCGCACCTTCGCGGCGAGCCGTCCCCGCACCCACATGCGCTCGCGGAGCTCGCCGATGAGGTCGGCGTCCTCCGAGAACCGCTCGGTGAGGATGGCCCGCGCGCCGTCCAGGGCGGCCTGCGGGTCGGCGACGCCCTTGTCGGCGTCGACGAAGGCCGCGGCGGCGGCGACCGGCTGGACCGCCGGGTCGCCGAGCAGGCCATCGGCCAGCGGCTCCAGGCCGGCCTCGCGCGCGATCTGCGCCTTCGTGCGCCGCTTCGGCTTGAACGGCAGGTAGATGTCCTCCAGGCGCGCCTTCGTCTCGGCGCCCCTGATCTGCGCCTCGACCTCGTCGGTGAGCTTGCCCTGCTCGCGCACCGAATCGAGGATGGCGCTGCGCCGGTCCTCCAGCTCCCGCAGATAGCGCAGCCGCTCCTCGAGGGTGCGCAGCTGCGCATCGTCGAGCATCTCGGTCGCTTCCTTGCGGTAGCGGGCGATGAAGGGCACCGTCGATCCGCCGTCGAGCAAGTCGACGGCGGCCTTGACCTGCCGCTCCCGTACGCCGAGTTCCTCGGCGATCCTGCCTTCGATGGACCCTACGAGGGGTGTCGTCACGATCCCGTACCGCCTTCTCCACTGAGGTTGCGCGGCAATTGTGGCAGGTGGCGCCGACAACGGGGGATCAGGGCACCGTCGTGCCGCGCAGCGCGTCGCGAAAGAAAGCGATCGCACGTGGTGCGTCCGGGCGGCCGGCGCCGTGCGGGGTCGACGCCGACCGGCGCTCAGGCCTTCCCGACCATGTCCCCCGGGAAGGCGCCGGCGGCCAGGGCCGTCATGAGGACCCCCTTGGCCAGCTCGGTGAGCCGCTCCACGCCCGCGGCGCCCAGATGCTCGTACGGCGCCCGGTCGAGCCGGTCGGTCCGCTCCTCGATGTCCTGGCGCAGTGCCACGCCGGACTCCGTCAACTCGCCCCCCGTGTCCAGGAGTCCCCGGTCGCGCAGGCGCGCGGAGGCCGCCTCCCAGTCGTCGCGGGACCAGCCGCGCGTGGACAGGGCCCACTTCGGGGCCATGCCCTTGCCGGTGGCGGTGTGGCTCACCAGGGCTTCGACAGGGTCGAGTTCCGCGTCGAGGAGGATCGCGAGATGGCCGTCGCCGCGGTGCTCGCGCAGCAGTGTGGCCGCGTGCCAGAGCGCGAGGTGCGGGGCGTCGGGCACCGGGAGATCGGCGTGGCCGGCGTACAGCGGGCGGGCGGTCCTGACGCAGGCCTCGGTGGCGCGCAGGGCGAGCTCGGCGGCCTCGGCCATCTCCTTGGAGGCGACGAGTTCCTCGCCGAGCAGTCGCCGCAGCGTGGCGTCGACGGCACGCGCGCGTGCCGCGAGCACCGTCTCCGGGGAGACCGTGCGCCACACCTGCGGCAGATGCCGTGCGACCAGTTCGTGGCTGAAGTTGTAGAACGTCGCCGTCACCGTCCCGGGACCGACCGCTCCCAGCGCGGCGGCGCGCACCGCGAAGTACGCGGCCCTGCTGTCCTCGACACCGACGGCGGACATCTCCCGGCCCAGGTCGGGCGAGAAGTAGTGGGTCGAGTGCAGAGGGTTGAGGACGTTGTGGCAGCGGCGCCCGGCGCGCTCCGGCAGTGGAGTGGTCATGCCCGCAGGTTACCGACTGGTCGGTACGTGGGGAACCGCTGCGGACACGATGGCAGGAATGGTGGGGTGCTCGTCATTGCGGCCATGTCGTGACGGGCCAAGAATCGAAGACATGCGAACCGTTCTGATCGTCCTCTTCGACGACGTGCAGAGCCTCGACGTCACGGGCCCCCTGGAGGTCTTCGCGGGCGCCGAGGCCTGGCACGGCGGCTCGTACCGCGTCCTCACCGCGTCCCCGGACGGCGCGCCGGTGCGCACCTCCAGCGGACTCACCCTCGTGCCGGACCACGCGCTCGACGACGCGCCCGCCCCGCACACGCTCCTCGTGCCCGGCGGCCGGGGCACCCGGCACCCGGACCGTCGGCTGACCGACTGGCTGCGCGGTCACGGCCCGCGGGCCGAGCGTCTCGTCTCCGTCTGCACCGGTGCCATCCTGCTCGCCGAGGCGGGCCTCCTGGACGGGCACCGGGCCACGACCCATTGGGCCTACTGCGACAAGCTGGCCCGCGACCATCCCGCCGTGGAGGTCGACCCGGATCCCATCTTCGTGCGCGACGGCCGGGTCTCCACCTCGGCGGGCGTCACCTCCGGTATCGACCTGGCCCTCGCCCTGGTGGAGGAGGACCTCGGCCGCGAGACCGCTCTCGCGATCGCCCGGCATCTGGTCGTCTTCCTGCGGCGGCCGGGCAACCAGGCCCAGTTCAGCGCACAGCTCGCCGCCCAGACCGCGCGCCGCGAACCCCTGCGCGAGGTCCAGCAGTGGATCACCGAGCATCCCGACGGCGACCTGAGCGTCGAGTCGCTCGCCGCCCGCGCCAGGCTCTCGCCCCGGCACTTCGCCCGCGCCTTCCAGTCCGAGACCGGCACGACACCCGGCCGGTACGTCGAGCGCGTCCGCCTGGAACAGGCCCGGCGCCTCCTGGAGGACACCGGCGACGGTGTCGAGGAGATCTCGCGTGCCTGCGGCTACGGCACGCCGGAGGCGATGCGCCGCGCCTTCGTGAAGGCGCTCGGCTCGGCACCCGCGGAGTACCGGCGCCGCTTCCGCCCCGCCTCCACCCCTTGATCCGGCCGGCCCATCGAAAGGAATCCCGATGCAGATCGCCATCGTCCTCTACGACCGTTTCACGGCTCTCGACGCCGTGGGCCCCTACGAGACCCTCGGCCGGCTGCCCGACGCCGAGGTCGTGTTCGTCGCCGAGCGCACCGGACCCGTGCGCAGTGACACCGGTGCGCTGGCGCTGACCGCGGACCGGACCCTGGCCGAGGTGCCGGGACCGGACATCGTCGTGGTGCCGGGCGGGCCGGGCCAGTTCTCGCAGATGGAGAACGAGGTCCTGCTGGACTGGCTGCGCGCGGCCGACGTCACCAGCACCTGGACGACCTCGGTGTGCACCGGTTCCCTGCTGCTCGCCGCGGCCGGGCTCCTCGACGGCCGCCGGGCCACCTCCCACTGGCTGGCCCTGGACTTCCTCAAGGAGTACGGCGCCGAGCCCACCGGGGAGCGGGTCGTGTTCGACGGCAAGTACGTGACCGCCGCCGGCGTCTCGTCCGGCATCGACATGGGGCTCACCCTGCTCGGCCGGATCGCGGGCGACGAACACGCCCAGGCCGTGCAGTTGCTGACCGAGTACGACCCGCAGCCGCCCTACGACGCCGGCGCCCCGCACAAGGCGCCCGCGCACCTGGTCGAGGAGTTCCGCACGAACAGCCGTTTCAGCCTGATGTAGTCAAAGACCGAACCGATGCGTGCAGAACCGCGTCATCCCGGCGTGGTCCAGGTGAAGTGCGGCCGGCGCCGCTCCAGGAAGGCGGCGACCCCCTCCGCGGTGTCGCCGCCGCGGCGCGCCTGCTCCGCCCAGTGGGAGTCCCGGTCCGTGCGCCCGTTCACGAATTCCTTGGCCGCGGCTTGCGTGAGCAGCGAGCGCCCGGCCAGGACGCGCGTGAGCTCGGCGACCCGCTTGTCGAGTTCCCCCTCGGGCAGCACCTCGTCCACCAGGCCGGTGCGCAGTGCCCGCTCCGTGTCGATCAACTCGCCCGAGAACAGGAGGTACTTGGCGGCCGCCGGGCCGACCAGCGAGGCCAGCCGCCGGGTCGAGGAGGCGGGGTAGACGATCCCCAGCTTCGCCGGGGTCACTCCGAAGAGCGCCCCCTCCTCCGCGAACCGCAGATCACAGGCCGCCGCGAGCTGGGACCCGCCGCCCACGCAGTAGCCGCGGATCGCGGCCAGCGTCGGCTTCGGGAAGGCGGCGAGCGCCTCCTCGGCGCGCACGGCCAGCGTCTGCGCCTCGTCCGGGGAGCCGCGCAGCGTCGAGATGTCGGCCCCGGCGCAGAACGTCCCGCCTTCACCGGTGAGCACCAGGACGCGCACGTCGTCGTCGGCGCTCAAGGCGTCGAGCAGCGGCGGCAGCGCCCGCCACATGCCGGTCGTCATGGCGTTCCGCTTCGCCGGATGGTGGACGACGACGGTGGCGACGCCGTCGCCGACGCGGTGCAACAGCTGCGGCTCCATACGCCGCATGCTAACCGCACTCGCCGGGCGCGCGATCAAGAAGGGGGGCGGCCCCGGGGCGCCTGTGAACGGCGTGAACACCCGGAACGGGCCCGTCGAGCCGGTGCCGAACCCGTACAACCCGAATAGTTCGCGAAGTCGGCACAACGGGGACAGGAGCAGTCTCACAACTGACCGTGTCATACGCCGACGATCAGAAACCGTCGATACTTGCTGACTTCTGTTCAGTCATCAGGTATGGACCGGTGCGCTCTCAACACTCGATGCGTGGTGACAATCGAGCGCAAGGGTGGCGACCGGACGATGGACAACCTCGGGCGGGGGTCCGACCCGAGCCCCGAAGCCGGCGGAAACGTGTCTCCGGACCGGAGAGCGACCGTCCCGCTGCCGTACGAGGGGGTGTGGCGGTTCACCGCTCCCGCTGTCGACGCCTCGGTGCCGCAGGCACGGCACGCCGTCCGTGATCTGCTGTTCCGTCAGGGAGTACCCGTCTCGGACGACCTCGTCCAGGGACTCCTGCTGATCGTCTCCGAGCTGGTCACCAACGCGGTCCGGCACGCGGCGCTGCTGTCGCCGATGCTCGCCGTGGAGGTCGCCGTCGGTGCCGAGTGGGTGCGCGTCTCCGTCGAGGACAACCACCCGTACCGCCCGACCGCCCTGGAGGCCGACCACGGGCAGACCGGTGGCCGTGGTCTCCTGCTGGTGCGGGAGGTGACCCGGGAATCGGGCGGGGTGTGCGACGTCGAGCACACGGCGAGCGGCGGCAAGGTGATCTGGGCCGCCCTGCCGCTCACTCCCAGCGTCGTCTAGGGATGTCGTCCGGATCAGGGCGGACCCGGTCCGATCCGAACGGCGCCCTCCTGGTCACCAGCCCGCGGACGGGCCCGTCAGCTCCCTGATCGCGGGACGGGCGGCGTCCAGCACGGTCATGAACCAGGCGGAGAACGTGTCCTTCGCGTGCCGCTCCGCCAGCTCGGCCGCCGTCACGAAGGCCGTCGAGCCCACCTCCTCCGGGTCGGGCCGCAGCGTCGACTGCACCATGCCGACGAAGAGGTGGTTGTACTCCTGCTCCACCAGCCCCGACGCCGGGTCCGGGTGGTTGTAACGGACCGTGCCCGCCTCGGCGAGCAGCGACGGGGACACTCCGAGCTCCTCGAACGTCCGCCGGGCCGCCGCCGCGAACGGCGCCTCCCCGGGGTAGGGGTGGCCGCAGCAGGTGTTCGACCAGACACCGGGGGAGTGGTACTTGCCGAGGGCGCGCTGCTGGAGCAGCAGCCGGCCGCGCTCGTCGAAGAGGAACACCGAGAACGCCCTGTGCAGCTGTCCGGGCGCCTGGTGGGCGGCGAGCTTCTCCGCCGTACCGATCGTGTTGCCGTCCTCGTCGACCAGCTCCAGCAAGATCGCTTCAACGGTGCCGTTCGACGAACTGTGCGTCGCGGTGGCAGGTGTGATCGGCATACCCATCCTTCGCATCGGTCTTCGAGCCCCAAGTCTGCCGTACGAAACCGGCACTCCCGGCACTTCGCGACTCCCGCATGTCCCGCTCCGCGGCGGCGGAGCCGGACCCGCGGCCGACACGCGTCAGACGCCGAAAGCGGCCGGATACCTGATCGTGCCCGGTGCCACCGCCGAGGAACCGTCCAGGACGAGGGCCATCAGATGTTCGGACGGCACGTCGAATCCGGGCCGGATGCCGTACTCCGAAGCGGGCACGAAGCCGAACCTCGGGTAGTACGCGGGATGCCCCAGTACGAGGACCAGTCGCTCTCCCCGCGCGCGTGCCGCCTCCAGCACCGCGCGTACGACGGCCGATCCGGCGCCGCTGCGCTGGTGCTCCGGCCGTACGGCCACCGGTGCCAGCGCCGCCGCCTCGCCGGCGTCGACATGACAGCGGGTGATCAGGGCGTACGCCGCGACCGTGCCGTCCGGCGCCTCGGCCACGTACGACAGGTCAGGCAGCCACGCCTCCGGGTCGGCGCGCAGGGCGTCCACCAGGTCGGCCTCGTCCGCCCGCTCGAACGCCGTCGCGTTCACGGCGTGCACCGCGGCGCGGTCGGCGGCGGTCTCCCGGCGTGCGCGCCAGACGGAGGTGGGTCCAGTGCTGGTCAATGACAAAGCCTCGCCTCGTGCTCAGCGTGTCCGCTGGGCTCCAGTTGGAAAGTGCAGTGCTCGACGTCGAAGTGGCCACCCAGGCAGCCCTGGAGCTCGTGGAGCATCTTCTCGTGGCCGATCGCGTTCAGGACGTCGGAGCTGACGACCACGTGGACGGACAGGACCGGCATGCCGGAGGTGATGGTCCAGGCGTGCAGGTCGTGGATGTCCTCGACGCCGGGCAGCGCCAGGATATGGGCACGCACCTGCGCCATGTCGACATTTTTCGGGGCCGCCTCCAGCAGCACGTCGAGCGTCTCGTGGAGCAGCTTCCAGGTGCGCGGGACGATCATCAGGCCGATGAGGATCGAGGCGATCGGGTCGGCGGCCTGCCAGCCCGTGGTCATGATCACCACGGCGGACAGGATGACGGCCAGCGAGCCCAGCGCGTCCGCGGCCACCTCCAGGAAGGCCCCGCGCACGTTCAGGCTCTCCTTCTGCCCGCGTACCAGCAGCGTCAGCGAGATCATGTTCGCGACCAGGCCGATCGTGCCGAACACGATGGTCAGGCCGCCCGCGGTGTCGGCGGGCGTCAGGAACCGCTGGATCGCCTCGTACAGCACATAGCCGCCGACGCAGAGCAGCAGCAGACAGTTGGCGAGCGCGGCGAGGATCTCGGCGCGCGCATAGCCGAAGGTGCGGGTCTCGCTCGGCGGCCGGGCGGCGAAGTGGATCGCCAGCAGCGCCATGCCCAGACCCAGTGCGTCCGTCGCCATGTGCGCGGCGTCCGCGATCAGCGCGAGCGAGTCGGCGACGACGCCGCCGACGATCTCGACCACCATGACGGTGAGCGTGATCGACAGCGCGACGCGCAGTCGCCCGCGGTACGCCGCCGTCGCCGTCCCCGTCGGGGGAGCGCCGTGCGTGTGCCCGTGATCGTGTCCGGCCCCCATGGGTCTGCCTCCTGTGCTCTGCCCGGGATCACAGTGAACTACGGGCGAGGAGCATCGGGCAACGCGGCACTGAACACCGTTGTCATGTGCTCTGACCTGCGGAAACGATGCGCAGGTCAGAGCACTGACGTGATCATTCGGACGGCGTCGGCGCGTGGTGGAGCACCCAGCCCCGCCACGCCGACTCGACCATCTCGCGCACCCCGCGCCGGGCGGTCCAGCCGAGCTCCCGCGTGGCCAGTTCGGCCGAGGCGACCGCGCGCGGGGCGTCACCCGGGCGGCGCGGCTCGACGACCGGCACCCGGTCGTCCCCGCTGATCTCGCCGATGAGAGTGACCAGCTCCCGGACCGAGACGCCCTCACCGCGCCCGATGTTCACGGTCAGGTCGCCGGACACGTCGCCCGTCAGCCGCCGGGCCGCCGCCAGGTGCGCCTCGGCGAGATCGGCGACGTGAATGTAGTCACGGACGCAGGTGCCGTCCGGGGTCGGATAGTCGTCGCCGAAGATCCGCGGGGCCTCGTCGCGGGTGAGACGGTCGAAGACCATCGGGATCACGTTGAAGACGCCCGTGTCGGCCAGCTCCGGTGCGGCGGCGCCCGCCACGTTGAAGTAGCGCAGGCACACCGTGGCGATCCCGTGCGCCTGCCCCGCGGCCCGGACCAGCCACTCCCCGGCGAGCTTCGTCTCGCCGTACGGGCTCATCGGGGCACAGGGCGTGTCCTCCGTGATGAGGTCCACATCGGGGTTGCCGTAGACGGCCGCCGACGAGGAGAACAGGAACCTCCGCACGCCCGCCCCGGCGACGGCGTCGAGCAGCGTGGCGAGACCGCCCACGTTCTCCTGGTAGTAACGCGTCGGCTGGGCCACGGACTCGCCGACCTGCTTGCGCGCCGCGAGGTGCACCACACCGGTCACCGCGTGCTCCGCGAGCACCCGCTTCAGCAGATCCCCGTCCAGCGACGAGCCCTGCACCAGGGGTATGCCCTCCGGAAGCCGGCTCGGCACCCCGGCCGAGAGGTCGTCGAGGGCGACGACGCGCTCCCCGGCCTCCGTCATCGCCCGCGCAACGTGGGCCCCGATGTATCCGGCTCCGCCTGTGATCAGCCATGTCATGGACGCCCACCCTATGCGGACCCCTCCGGCACCGCTCCTGCCCCGTCCTGCGGCGGCGCCCGGCTCGTCCCGCTCCGCAGCGGTGCGCCGCATGCCGCCCGCGCTATCCGGAATGCACCGGTCCGCCGGCACGGTTTGTGGCGCGACCCCCGCATCACCCATGATGATCGCGGCGGAGGCGGCCAGGCAGAACCGGTTGATCGGGCCGTGAACGGGTGATGAACGCCTGCTTCCATTCATCCGATAGCCTCTGCCGACATGCCGCCCGGCCGCCGCAGGCAGGGGCATCCCATCACGCACTTGCCCGGTGCCCCCGCGCCGGCACCCAGGGAGTGAGTTCGCTGTCGACCGCCATCCTCACCGGCCAGCCGGTCCCCGGATCGTCGCTCGAGGGCGATCTGCGGTCGCTCGGCTTCGACGTGCGGCTCGCCTCCGACGCGGGCGAAGCCGAGACACTGCTCGCCGCCGTACCGGCTGATCAACGGGTGGCCGTCGTGGACGCCCGCTTCGTCGGGCACCTGCACGCCCTGCGGCTCGGCCTCACCGACCCGCGCTTCGCGGCCGCCGCGCTGCGCGGGGCCATATCCGTGCAGCCCGAGGCCCGCCGTGCGCTGACCCGGGCCGTGGCCCGCGAGAGCTCCGCCAACGGCGGCCTCGCCGTCACCACCGACGATCTCGCCGAGCGCCTGACCGCCGCGCTGGACGCCGACGGCGTCGCGGTGCACCGCCCCGAACTGGGCACGCTCGTCGCCGTCGTCCCCGCGGACCCGCAGGAACGCAACGAAGCCCGCCAGGCCGTCTCCGCCGTGGACGACGAGGCCGTACGGCTGCGCAGCGCCGTGAAGGCCCGCGACGGCTTCTTCACCACCTACTGCATCAGCCCGTACTCGCGCTACATCGCACGCTGGTGCGCCCGCCGCGGCCTCACCCCGAACCAGGTGACGACCGCCTCACTGATCACCGCCCTGATCGCCGCGGGGTGCGCCGCCACCGGCACCCGCGCCGGCTTCGTGGCCGCCGGCCTGCTGCTCCTGTTCTCCTTCGTCCTCGACTGCACGGACGGACAGCTCGCCCGCTACTCCCTGCAGTACTCCACCCTCGGCGCCTGGCTCGACGCGACCTTCGACCGCGCCAAGGAGTACGCCTACTACGCGGGCCTCGCCCTCGGGGCGGCCCGCGGCGGCGACGACGTCTGGGCCCTCGCCCTCGGCGCGATGATCCTGCAGACCTGCCGCCACGTCGTCGACTTCTCCTTCAACGAGGCGAACCACGACGCCACCGCCAACACCAGCCCCACCGCGGCCCTGTCGGACCGCCTCGACAGCGTCGGCTGGACGGTCTGGGTGCGCCGGATGATAGTGCTGCCCATCGGTGAACGCTGGGCGATGATCGCCGTGCTCACCGCCCTGACGACCCCGCGGATCACCTTCTACGCCCTGCTCGTCGGCTGCGCCTTCGCCGCCAGCTACACCACGGCGGGCCGCGTGCTGCGCTCGCTCACCCGCAAGGCGCGGCGCACGGACCGCGCGGCCCGGGCGCTCGCCGACCTGACCGACTCCGGCCCGCTCGCCGAGGCGCTGAACCGCCTCGCCCGCGGGGCGGTGCGCCGCGGCCCCGCCGCCGTCGCCTTCGTCGCCGGCGCCCTCGTCGTCCTCGGCGCCGCGCTCGCGCCGTACGGCAGCTGGTGGCCGGTCCTGGGCGCCGTGGTCTACGTGCTCCTGTCGCCCGTGGCGCTCGCCCGTCCCCTCAAGGGCGCCCTCGACTGGCTGGTCCCGCCCTTCTACCGCGCCGCGGAATACCTGACCGTTCTGGTACTGGCCGCCAAAGCCGACGTGAACGGAGCACTTCCGGCGGCTTTCGGCCTGGTGGCCGCCGTCGCCTACCATCACTACGACACGGTGTACCGCATTCGCGGAAACGCCGGCGCGCCCCCGCACTGGCTGGTCCGGGCGATCGGCGGGCACGAAGGCAGGACTCTGCTGGTCACCGTACTGGCCGCGCTCCTCGCCGCCACACAGTTCAAGATCGCGCTCACGGCGCTCGCCGTGGCCGTCGCCCTGCTTGTGCTCGTCGAGAGCATCCGCTTCTGGGTGTCCTCCGGGGCCCCCGCCGTACACGATGAAGGAGAACCCGCATGATCGGCCTCGTGCTGGCTGCCGGCGCCGGACGGCGTCTGCGTCCCTACACCGACAGCCTCCCGAAGGCGCTCGTGCCGGTGGGCCCCGCGGGCATAGAGGACAGCATCACCGTCCTCGACCTGACCCTCGGAAACTTCGCCGAGATCGGTCTGACCGAGGTCGGCATCATCGTCGGCTACCGCAAGGAAGCGGTGTACGACCGCAAGGCGGCCCTGGAGGAGAAGTACGGCCTGCGGATCACGCTGATCGACAACGACAAGGCCGAGGAGTGGAACAACGCCTACTCCCTGTGGTGCGGCCGTGACGCCCTCAAGGACGGTGTGATCCTCGCCAACGGCGACACCGTGCACCCGGTCTCGGTCGAGAAGACGCTGCTCGCCGCCCGCGGCGACGGCAAGAGGATCATCCTCGCCCTCGACACGGTGAAGAAGCTCGCCGACGAGGAGATGAAGGTCGTCGTGCACCCCGACAAGGGCGTGCAGAAGATCACCAAGCTGATGGAGCCGTCCGAGGCCACCGGTGAGTACATCGGCGTCACCCTCATCGAGGGCGAGGCCGCCGCCGAGCTGGCCGACGCGCTGAAGACCGTGTGGGAGACCGACCCGCAGCAGTTCTACGAGCACGGCTACCAGGAGCTCGTGAACCGCGGTTTCAAGATCGACGTGGCACCGATCGGTGAGGTCCAGTGGGTCGAGATCGACAACCACGACGACCTCGCCAAGGGGCGTGAGATCGCGTGCCAGTACTGACGAGGCTCATCCCCTCTCCGGTCGTCGTGGACATCCGCCCGGGTGCCCTGGACGACCTCGCCGGTGTGCTCAGCGACGAGCGCATCTCGCACTCCGGCAAGCTGGCCGTCGCGGTCAGCAACGGCTCCGGTGCGCGCCTGCGCGAGCGGATCGCCCCGGCGCTGCCGGGAGCCACCTGGTACGAGGTCGGCGGCGGCACCCTGGACGACGCGGTCCGGCTGGCCGGTGACATGCGAGCCGGGCACTACGACGCGGTCGTGGGACTGGGCGGTGGCAAGATCATCGACTGCGCCAAGTTCGCCGCGGCGCGGGTCGGTCTGCCGCTGGTCGCGGTGCCGACGAACCTCGCGCACGACGGCCTGTGCTCGCCCGTCGCCACCCTCGACAACGACGCGGGCCGCGGCTCCTACGGTGTGCCGAACCCGATCGCCGTCGTCATCGACCTGGACGTGATCCGCGAGGCCCCGGTCCGGTTCGTCCGGGCCGGCATCGGTGACGCCGTCTCCAACATCAACGCGATCGCCGACTGGGAGCTGTCCAACCGGGTCACCGGCGAGAAGATCGACGGTCTGGCCGCGGCCATGGCGCGCCAGGCGGGCGAGGCCGTGCTGCGGCACCCCGGCGGCATCGGGGAGAACGGCTTCCTCCAGGTCCTCTCGGAGGCGCTGGTCCTCACCGGCATCGCGATGTCGATCTCCGGTGACTCCCGGCCCGCCTCGGGTTCCTGCCACGAGATCAACCACGCCTTCGACCTCCTCTTCCCCAAGCGTGCGGCGAGCCACGGCGAGCAGTGCGGGCTGGGTGCGGCCTTCGCGATGCATCTGCGGGGGGCGACCGAGGAAGCCGTGTACATGGCCGAGGTGCTGCGCCGCCACGGGCTGCCGGTGCTGCCCGAGGAGATCGGCTTCACCGTGGACGAGTTCGTCCAGGTCGTGGAGTTCGCTCCCAGGACCAGGCCCGGCCGCTACACGATCCTCGAACACCTCGACCTGAAGACCGACCAGATCAAGGACATCTACTCCGACTATGCCAAGGCCATCGGTAGCTGAACTCCGCCCCGTCGTGCACCCCCCAGGGGTGAAGGACCGGCGCAGCGGTGAGCACTGGATGGGACGCCTCTACATGCGTGAGGTGTCCCTGCGGGTCGACCGCTACCTGGTGAACACCAGGATCACGCCCAATCAGCTCACGTACCTGATGACCGTATGCGGCGTGCTCGCGGCCCCGGCCCTGCTGGTGCCGGGGATCGCCGGCGCGGTGCTCGGCGTGGTGATGGTCCAGCTGTACCTGCTGCTGGACTGCGTCGACGGCGAGATCGCCCGCTGGAAGAAGCAGTACTCGCTCGGCGGGGTCTATCTGGACCGGGTCGGCGCCTATCTGACGGACGCGGCGGTCCTGGTCGGCCTCGGCCTGCGCGCCGCCGACCTGTGGGGCGACGGCCGGATCGACTGGCTGTGGGCCTTCCTCGGCACCCTGGCCGCCCTGGGCGCGATCCTGGTCAAGGCGGAGACCGACCTCGTCGGGGTCGCCCGTCACCAGGGCGGGCTGCCGCCGGTCAAGGAGGCCGCCTCCGAGCCCCGGTCCTCCGGCATGGCGCTGGCCCGCAGGGCCATCGGCGCGCTCAAGTTCCACCGGCTGATCCTCGGCATCGAGGCGTCCCTGCTGATCCTGGTCCTCGCGATCGCGGACCAGGTCAGGGGCGACCTCTTCTTCACCCGCCTCGGCACCGCCGTGCTCGCCGGGATCGCGCTCCTGCAGACCGTGCTGCACCTCGTGTCCATCCTCGCCTCCAGCAGGCTGAAGTGAGTACGGCGATGAAGGTCGGCGCGGTCATCATCACCATGGGCAACCGCCCCGACGAGCTCCGGGCCCTGCTGGACTCCGTCGCCAAGCAGGACGGCGACCGGGTCGAGGTCGTCGTCGTCGGCAACGGCTCGCCCGTCCCCGACGTCCCCGCGGGCGTACGGACGGTCGAGCTGCCCGAGAACCTCGGCATACCCGGCGGCCGCAACGTCGGCATCGAGGCCTTCGGTCCCGGCGGCACCGACGTGGACGTTCTCCTCTTCCTGGACGACGACGGCCTGCTGGCGCGGCACGACACCGCCGAGCTGTGCCGGCAGGCCTTCGCGGCCGACCCCGAGCTCGGCATCGTCAGCTTCCGTATCGCCGACCCGGAGACCGGGGAGACGCAGCGCCGCCACGTGCCGCGGCTGCGCGCCGCCGACCCGATGCGCTCCTCGCGCGTCACCACCTTCCTGGGCGGCGCCAACGCGGTGCGCACGAAGGTCTTCGCCGAGGTCGGCGGGTTGCCGGACGAGTTCTTCTACGCCCACGAGGAGACCGACCTGGCCTGGCGGGCGCTCGACGCGGGCTGGATGATCGACTACCGGTCGGACATGGTGCTGCACCACCCGACGACCGCGCCCTCGCGGCACGCGGTCTACCACCGCATGGTGGCCCGCAACCGTGTCTGGCTCGCACGCCGAAACCTGCCCGCGCCCCTGGTCCCGGTCTATCTCGGCGTCTGGATGCTGCTGACGCTGGCCCGCCGCCCCTCGGGGCCGGCGCTCAAGGCCTGGTTCGGCGGATTCGGGGAAGGCTGGACCAGTCCGTGCGGGTCCCGGCGGCCCATGAAGTGGCGTACGGTGTGGCGGCTGACTCGACTGGGCCGACCTCCTGTCATCTGACAAGCTCGTTCCTGAGAGCATTCGGGCCGTACCCCGGTCCCTGGCTCATGCCTACGCCCGACCAGCGTGCGCATCTTGAAGACGAAAGTTTCCACTTGTGAGTGAGACAACGCATGACGGCGGAGTCGCGGTGAGCGACCGTCCGTCGCCCGATGACGGGCTCTCCGCGGCCGAGCTGGCCGACCGGTACGGGCTCGCGGTCAGCGGTGCCCGGCCCGGGCTCGTCGAGTACGTCCGCCAGCTCTGGGGACGGCGTCACTTCATCCTCGCCTTCTCGCAGGCGAAGCTCACCGCGCAGTACAGCCAGGCCAAGCTCGGCCAGCTGTGGCAGGTGGCGACCCCGTTGCTCAACGCGGCCGTCTACTACCTGATCTTCGGCCTGATCCTGAAGGCCAACAAGGGCTTGTCACACGACGTGTACATCCCGTTCCTGGTGACCGGTGTGTTCGTCTTCACCTTCACGCAGAGCTCGATCATGGCCGGTGTCCGCGCGATCTCCGGCAATCTCGGGCTGGTGCGCGCGCTGCACTTCCCGCGGGCCTCGCTGCCCATCTCGTTCGCGCTCCAGCAGCTCCAGCAACTGCTCTTCTCGATGATCGTGCTGTTCGTCGTGGCGATCGGCTTCGGCAGCTACCCCGGTCTGTCCTGGCTGCTGATCCTCCCGGTGCTGGTCCTCCAGTTCCTCTTCAACACCGGGCTCGCGCTGATCGTCGCGCGGATGGGCGCGAAGACTCCGGACCTCGCCCAGCTGATGCCGTTCATCCTGCGCACGTGGATGTACGCGTCCGGTGTCATGTTCTCGATCAGCACGATGCTGGAGGGGCGTCCGGAGTGGATCGCCCGGGCCCTCCAGGCCAACCCGGCCGCGGTCTACATGGACCTGATGCGCTTCGCGCTGATCGACGGGTACGGCTCCTCGAACCTGCCCCCGCATGTGTGGGCCATCGCCGTCTTCTGGGCCGTGGTCGTCGCCGTCGGCGGATTCGTGTACTTCTGGAAGGCTGAAGAGAGGTACGGCCGTGGCTGAGCAGACCTCCCACATCCCGACCGTCATCGCGGACGAGCTGCACATCGTCTACCGGGTCAACGGCGCCAAGACCGGCAAGGGCAGCGCCACCGCCGCCCTCAGCCGCATCCTCAAGCGGGGCGAGGAGCGCGGCGTCCGCAAGGTGCACGCCGTCCGCGGCGTCTCCTTCGTCGCCTACCGCGGCGAGGCCATCGGCCTGATCGGTTCGAACGGCTCCGGCAAGTCCACCCTGCTGCGTGCCATCGCCGGCCTGCTGCCCGCCGAGAAGGGCAAGGTCTACACCGACGGCCAGCCCTCGCTGCTCGGTGTGAACGCGGCCCTGATGAACGACCTCACGGGCGAGCGCAACGTCATATTGGGCGGGCTCGCGATGGGCATGTCGCGCGAGCAGATCAGGTCGCGCTACGAGGACATCGTCGACTTCTCGGGCATCAACGAGAAGGGCGACTTCATCACCCTGCCGATGCGCACCTACTCGTCCGGCATGGCGGCCCGGCTGCGCTTCTCCATCGCGGCGGCCAAGGACCACGACGTCCTCATGATCGACGAGGCCCTCGCCACCGGTGACCGCAAGTTCCAGAAGCGCTCCGAGGCCCGCATCCGCGAGCTGCGCAAGGAGGCCGGCACGGTCTTCCTCGTCAGTCACAACAACAAGTCGATCCGTGACACGTGCGACCGCGTGCTGTGGCTGGAGCGCGGTGAGCTGCGCATGGACGGCCCGACCGAAGAGGTCCTCAAGGAGTACGAGAAGTTCACGGGCAAGTAGCCCATTTCGCCCAGGGCCCCGCCGGAACTCTTCGGCGGGGCCCTGCGTCTGCAAAGGAAACGTCAACTCCGCCTGGGCTTAGGAATCTTGACACCAATCGGTGTGTTGTTGTGATGTGCAGGACACCCCGACGGACCATGCAGCGTTGTACAACGTAAGCTGTACGGGTGCTGATTCGCGGCAAGTGGGGCGATAATGCGCGACACCCGGCACCGGCGCGCCGCGCGGACCCCCGGGCGGCGTGTCCGAAATGGGCAGTGTTGGGTCGGCAGTGTAGAACGGGAGATGTGACGGCAATGGCTACGGGAACTCTCCAGCTCCGTGACGCGTGTGCCGTCTCCGCGCCGGGTGGCGAGCGGTGACCGAAGCCGGGACGGCGCGTACCGGAGACCCGGAGCGCGGCACCCTCGACAAGGCCGCGGACGAGAACTTCCCCGTGGCGCCCTTCTTCCTGCCCAAGGCCTGGCGTGTCGACCTGATGGCCGTGTACGGCTTCGCCCGGCTCGTCGACGACATCGGTGACGGCGACCTCGCCCCGGGCGGCGCGGACGCCCGCCTGCTCGGCGTGTCGCCCGAGGACGCCGGGGACCGGCTCCGCATGCTGGACGCCTTCGAGGCCGATCTTCACCGTGTGTTCGACTCGACCCCGCGCCATCCCCTGCTGCGCCGGCTCCAGCCGACCGTCCGCCGCGCGGCCCTCACCCCCGAGCCCTTCCTCGGCCTGATCGCGGCCAACCGCCAGGACCAGCTCGTCGCGCGGTACGAGACCTACGACGACCTCGTCGCCTACTGCGAACTGTCCGCCAACCCCGTCGGCCGCCTGGTCCTCTCCGTCACCGGCACGTCGACGCCGGAGCGGGTGCGCCACTCCGACGCGGTGTGCACCGCGCTGCAGATCGTCGAGCATCTGCAGGACGTCGCCGAGGACCTCGGCCACGACCGTGTCTACCTGCCCGCCGAGGACATGAAGCAGTTCCACGTGCGCGAGACGGACCTCGCCGCACCCACAGCAGGCGCATCGGTGCGCGCACTGGTTGCATACGAAGCAGAACGCGCCATGAACCTCCTGAATGAAGGCACCCCCCTCGTGGGTAGCGTCCACGGCAGGCTGAAGCTGCTGCTCGCGGGGTTCGTTGCGGGGGGAAGGGCGGCGATCCGTGCGATCGCCGCCGCCGAATACGACGTACTTCCCGGCCCGCCCAAGCCCGGCAAGCTCCAGCTGCTGCGCGAGGTGGGAGTGACTCTGCGAGGAGAGGGGTGATCCGGACCGTGGAGTCGGAACAACACGTGTCCGCACCGGTACTCGCCGCGTACAGCTACTGCGAGGCGGTGACCGGTCAGCAGGCCCGTAATTTCGCGTACGGCATCAGGCTTCTGCCGACGCCCAAGCGCCGCGCGATGTCGGCGCTCTACGCGTTCTCGCGGCGCGTCGACGACATCGGCGACGGCGCGCTCGCGCCCGACGTGAAGAGCGCGCGCCTGGAGGAGACCCGGGCGCTGCTCGCGCGGGTCCGCGCGGGGTCCGTGGACGAGGACGACACCGACCCGGTCGCGGTGGCGCTCGCCCACACCGCCGAGGCCTTCCCGGTGCCGCTCGGCGGCCTCGACGAACTCATCGACGGCGTGCTGATGGACGTGCGCGGCGAGACGTACGAGACCTGGGACGACCTCAAGGTCTACTGCCGGTGCGTGGCCGGGGCGATCGGCCGGCTCTCGCTCGGCGTGTTCGGTACGGAACCGGGGGCGCGCGGAGCGGAGCGCGCGCCGGAGTATGCCGACACGCTCGGGCTCGCGCTCCAGCTCACCAACATCCTGCGGGACGTCCGGGAGGACGCCGCGGGAGGACGCACCTATCTGCCCGCCGACGACCTCGCCAAGTTCGGCTGCTCGGCCGGGTTCGACGGACCGAACCCACCGGAGGGTTCCGACTTCGCGGGCCTCGTGCACTTCGAAGTGCGTCGGGCCCGCACCCTTTTCGCCGAGGGGTACCGGCTGCTGCCCATGCTGGACCGGCGCAGCGGCGCGTGTGTCGCCGCCATGGCCGGCATCTACCGCCGGCTCCTCGACCGGATCGAGCGCGAGCCCGAGGCGGTGCTGCGCGGCCGGGTCTCGCTCCCCGGACGTGAGAAGGCGTACGTCGCCGTACGCGGTCTGTCCGGCCTCGACGCCCGCCATGTGTCCCGGCGCGCCGTCAGGAGGCGCGCCTGATGGACAATCTGGGCCAAGGTGACGCCGGCGGCGAAAAGCGGCGCGCAACCCTCCGGAGCCGGGCGGCGTCCCTGACTGAGACGGCCGACCGTGCACCGCTCAACCATCGCGGCGCGGCCGCAGGGGAGGGGGCACGATGAGCGACGTCACACAGTCCGCGGGCACTCCGGGCCGCCCCGAGGGGGCGGCCGCCGTAGTGGTCGGCGGAGGGCTCGCCGGGATCACCGCCGCGCTCGCGCTCGCCGACGCCGGGGTCCGGGTGACCCTGCTCGAAGGGCGTCCGCGTCTCGGCGGGCTCGCCTTCTCCTTCCAGCGCGGCGATCTGACCGTGGACAACGGACAGCATGTGTACCTGCGCTGCTGCACCGCCTACCGGTGGTTCCTCGACCGCGTCGACGCCGCCTCGCTCGCACCCCTGCAGGATCGTCTCGACGTGCCCGTTCTCGATGCCGAGGGCAAGCCGGGACGACGGCTCGGCAGACTCGGCCGCACCGCGCTGCCCGTGCCTCTGCATCTCGCGCGCAGCCTCGCGACCTACCCGCATCTGTCACTCGCCGAGCGCGCCAAGGTCGGGCGTGCCGCGCTGGCGCTGAAGGGCCTGGACCTCGCCGATCCGGCGCTCGACACGCAGAACTTCGGCAGCTGGCTCGCCGAGCACGGTCAGTCGCGGCGTGCCGTCGAGGCACTGTGGGACCTCGTGGGGGTCGCCACCCTCAACGCGGTGGCCCAGGACGCCTCGCTCGGGCTCGCCGCGATGGTGTTCAAGACGGGTCTGCTGTCCGACCCGGGCGCGGCCGACATCGGCTGGGCACGCGTCCCGCTGGGCGAACTGCACGACACCCTGGCCCGCAAGGCGCTCGACTCCGCGGGCGTCCGTACCGAAGTCCGTACACGCGTCACCTCCATCTCCCCTAACGAAAACGGGCGTTGGGACGTTCAGGTTCCCGGCGAGCGCATCGAGGCCGACACGGTCGTCCTCGCCGTGCCGCAGCGCGAGACCCACGATCTGCTGCCCGGGGGAGCGCTCGACGCCCCGGACCGGCTCCTGGAGATCGGCACCGCCCCGATCCTGAACGTCCATGTCGTCTACGACCGGAAGGTGCTCGGCAAGCCGTTCTTCGCCGCGCTCGGCTCCCCGGTGCAGTGGGTCTTCGACCGGACCGAGGCGTCGGGACTGCGCGAGGGCCAGTACCTGGCGCTGTCACAGTCGGCCGCGCAGGAGGAGATCGACACGCCCGTCGCCGACCTGCGCGAGCGCTACCTGCCCGAGCTGGAGCGGCTGCTGCCCGCCACACGGGGCGCCGGCGTGAAGGACTTCTTCGTGACCCGGGAGCGGACCGCGACGTTCGCCCCCACCCCGGGAGTCGGCCGCCTGCGGCCCGGCGCCCGCACCAAGGCACCCGGCCTGTACCTGGCCGGAGCGTGGACCGCCACCGGGTGGCCCGCGACCATGGAGGGTGCGGTCCGCAGCGGTGTCAGTGCGGCGGGCGCCGCGCTCGGCGCCCTGGGCCGGCCCCGCGATCACCTCCTCGGAGTCTTCGAGGAGGCGGCATGACGCTCGACCAGAGCACGGCAGGTCCCCGCACCTCCGGTACCGCAACAAGAGGAGAGACTGTGCCCACTGTGCCCCCGGCCGAGACGGCTGCCGACGCGGTGGACGTGACCGCGCTCCTGGAGCGCGGCCGGACCCTGGCCACACCGGTCCTCCGGGCGGCCGTCGACCGCCTGGCGGCGCCCATGGACACCGTCGCCGCCTACCACTTCGGCTGGATCGACGCCGAGGGCAACCCCGCGGACGGCGACGGCGGCAAGGCCGTGCGCCCCGCGCTCGCCGTGCTCTCCGCCCAGGCGGCCGGTGCCGCCCCCGAGGTGGGTGTGCCCGGCGCGGTCGCGGTCGAGCTGGTGCACAACTTCTCGCTGCTGCACGACGACCTGATGGACGGCGACGAGCAGCGCCGCCACCGGGACACCGTCTGGAAGGTGCACGGCCCCGCCCAGGCCATCCTCGTCGGCGACGCCCTGTTCGCCCTGGCCAACGAGATCCTGCTGGAGCTCGGCACCGTCGAGGCGGGCCGTGCCACCCGCCGTCTGACCACCGCGACCCGGGCCCTGATCGACGGTCAGGCCCAGGACATCTCGTACGAGCACCGCGACCGGGTCAGCGTCGAGGAGTGCCTGGAGATGGAGGGCAACAAGACGGGCGCCCTGCTCGCCTGTGCCTGCTCCATCGGCGCGGTCCTCGGCGGCGCCGACGACTTCACCGCCGACACGCTGGAGAAGTACGGCTACCACCTCGGCCTGGCCTTCCAGGCCGTCGACGACCTCCTCGGCATCTGGGGCGACCCGGAGGCCACCGGGAAGCAGACCTGGAGCGACCTGCGCCAGCGGAAGAAGTCCCTGCCGGTGGTGGCCGCGCTCGCCGCGGGCGGGCCCGCCTCCGAGCGGCTCGGCCGGCTCCTGGCCGAGGACGCCAAGGCCAGCGACTTCGAGAACTTCTCCGAGGAGGAGTTCGCCGCACGCGCGGCGCTCATCGAGGAGGCGGGCGGCCGCGAGTGGACGGCCCAGGAGGCGCGCCGCCAGCACACGATCGCCATCCAGGCGCTGGACGCGGTCCAGATGCCCGACGAGGTCCGGGCCCAGCTCGTGGCGCTCGCCGACTTCGTCGTCGTACGGAAGAGATGATCATTATCGGTCGAATACACCTCGCGTAGTCGCCGGCCGGTGCGACCCCGAGCCCAGTGATCTTCCGGGCAGGGGCATCGCCATGGAGCGACGCACCGGCCGACGGCGGACCCACAGCAGAGACGTACCACTGCACGAAGGGGAAGCCATGACAGCGACGACCGACGGAAGCACCGGGGCCCTGCCGCCCCGCGCTGCCTCGGCCAGCGAAATCCAGCACGAGACGACTCCCGAGGCGGCCGGGACAGTCGAGACCCGAGACGCCGCCACGCGCGCCATGCGGCGCGCCACCGACTTCCTGCTCGCACGCCAGGACGCCGAGGGCTGGTGGAAGGGCGACCTGGAGACCAACGTCACCATGGACGCCGAGGACCTGCTGCTGCGTCAGTTCCTGGGCATCCTGGACAAGTCCACCACCCACGCCGCCGGGCTCTTCATCCGCGGCGAACAGCGCGAGGACGGCACCTGGGCCACCTTCTACGGCGGTCCCGGCGAACTCTCCACCACCATCGAGGCGTACGTCGCCCTGCGGCTGGCCGGTGACGCCCCGGACGCCCCGCACATGGCGAAGGCCTCCGCCTGGATCCGTGAGCGCGGAGGCATCGCCTCGGCCCGCGTCTTCACCCGGATCTGGCTGGCCCTGTTCGGCTGGTGGAAGTGGGAGGACCTGCCCGAACTGCCGCCCGAGCTCATCTACTTCCCGAAGTGGATGCCGCTCAACATCTACGACTTCGGCTGCTGGGCACGGCAGACGATCGTGCCGCTCACCGTCGTGTCGGCCAAGCGGCCGGTGCGGCCCGCGCCGTTCCCACTCGACGAGCTGCACACCGACGCCGGCGACCCCAACCCTGCCAAACCCCTTGCTCCCGTGGCAAGTTGGGACGGCGCCTTCCAGCGCCTCGACAAGGCCCTGCACCAGTACCGCAAGGTCGCACCGCGCATGCTGCGCCGCGCGGCGATGAACAGCGCCGCGCGCTGGATCATCGAGCGGCAGGAGAACGACGGCTGCTGGGGAGGCATCCAGCCGCCCGCCGTGTACTCGGTCATCGCCCTGCACCTGCTGGGCTACGACCTCGAACACCCGGTGATGCGCGAGGGGCTCGCGTCGCTGGACCGTTTCGCCGTGTGGCGCGACGACGGTGCCCGGATGATCGAGGCCTGCCAGTCGCCGGTGTGGGACACCTGCCTGGCGACCATCGCGCTCGCCGACGCGGGGCTGCCCGCCGATCACCCGCAGCTCGTCAAGGCCGCCGACTGGATGCTCGGCGAGGAGATCGTCCGGCCCGGCGACTGGGCGGTCAAGCGTCCCCAACTGCCGCCTGGCGGTTGGGCGTTCGAGTTCCACAACGACAACTACCCCGACATCGACGACACCGCGGAGGTCGTGCTCGCGCTGCGCCGCGTCAGGCACCACGACCCGGAGCGCGTGGAGAACGCCATCGGGCGGGGGGTCCGCTGGAACCTCGGTATGCAGTCGAAGAACGGCGCCTGGGGCGCCTTCGACGTCGACAACACCAGCTCCTTCCCCAACCGGCTGCCCTTCTGCGACTTCGGGGAGGTCATCGACCCGCCGTCCGCGGACGTCACCGCGCACGTCGTGGAGATGCTCGCCGTCGAGGGACTCGCACACGATCCGCGCACCCGCCGGGGCATCGAATGGCTGCTCGCGGAACAGGAGGCGGACGGCTCCTGGTTCGGGCGCTGGGGCGTCAACTACGTCTACGGCACGGGGTCGGTGGTCCCGGCGCTCGTGGCGGCGGGGCTGCCCGGGTCCCACCCGGCGATCCGCCGGGCCGTGGCCTGGCTCGAAACCGTCCAGAACGACGACGGCGGCTGGGGCGAGGATCTGCGCTCCTACCACGAGGCCGCCGAGTGGAGCGGTCGCGGCGCGTCCACCGCGTCCCAGACGGGATGGGCCCTGCTCGCCCTGCTGGCCGCGGGGGAGCGCGACTCCAAGGCGGTGGAGCGCGGGATCGCCTGGCTCGCGGAGACCCAGCTGTCCGACGGTTCCTGGGACGAGCCGTACTTCACCGGCACCGGCTTCCCGTGGGACTTCTCGATCAACTACCACCTCTACCGACAGGTCTTCCCCCTCACCGCACTCGGCCGCTATGTCCACGGCGAACCGTTCGCCGGGGTCCAGGGGGGTTGATGAGCGCGACGACGTCCGGACCGGCACCGCTGCTGATCGCCTGCGCGCTCGGCATCGAGCACCTCGCGCTGCGCAGCGGCGACCGGACCGGGGCCGGCGGGCCCGTCACCGTGCTGCGCACGGGCATGGGGCCCAAGGCCGCCGAACGGTCGGTCACCCGCGTCCTCGCCGACCCGGCGCTGCGCGGGGCCGCCGTCCTGGCCACCGGCTTCTGCGCGGGGCTCGCCCCCGGTATGCACCCCGGTGACCTGGTCGTCGCCGAGGAGACCCGGGACCCGCACGGCACGACCCCGTGCGTGGGCACCGACCTGCTCGTCAGGGAACTCGTGCGCGCCGTGCCGGGGCGCACCGTCCACACGGGGCCGCTCACCGGCTCCGATCACGTCGTCCGTGGTCACGAGCGGTCGGATCTGCTCACGACCGGCTCCATCGCGGTCGACATGGAGTCTGCGTCGACGCTGCTCAGCGCCGTTCGGGTGGGTGTACGCCCGGTTGCGGCCGTCCGGGTGGTCGTGGACGCTCCGGAACATGAACTCGTCCGTATCGGCACGGTGCGCGGTGGAATATCAGCTTTCCGTGTTCTTCGTGCCCTTCTTCCCGCTTTTTTTGAATGGCACCGTTCTTTGCTGCTCCCTCGGAGGTGAGCCAGATGGCCATGCCGCTTCGGCAGTCCATGAAGGTCGCTGCATACTTGTTCGAACAGAAGCTCAGGAAGCGGGACAAGTTCGCCCTGCTCGTCGAGTTGGAACCGCTTTTCGCGTGCAACCTGAAGTGCGAGGGCTGCGGAAAGATCCAGCATCCCGCGGGTGTGCTCAAGCAGCGCATGCCCGTGGCCCAGGCGGTGGGAGCGGTACTGGAGTCCGGCGCGCCGATGGTGTCCATCGCCGGCGGAGAGCCGCTGATGCACCCTCAGATCGACGAGATCGTACGGCAGCTGGTAGCGAAGAAGAAATTCGTCTTCCTCTGCACCAACGCGCTGTTGATGCGCAAGAAGATGGACAAGTTCAAGCCCTCGCCCTATTTCGCCTGGGCCGTGCACATCGACGGGCTGCGGGAGCGGCACGACGAGTCCGTGGCCAAGGAGGGCACCTTCGACGAGGCGGTCGAGGCGATCAAGGAGGCCAAGCGACGCGGCTTCCGGGTCACCACCAACTCGACCTTCTTCAACACGGACACCCCGCAGACCGTCATCGAGGTCCTCAACTTCCTCAACGACGACCTGAAGGTGGACGAGATGATGCTCTCGCCCGCCTACGCCTACGAGAAGGCCCCCGACCAGGAGCACTTCCTCGGCGTCCAGCAGACCCGGGAGCTGTTCAAGAAGGCCTTCGCCGGCGGCAACCGGCGCCGCTGGAGGCTCAACCAGAGCCCGCTCTTCCTGGACTTCCTGGAAGGCAAGGTCGATTTCCCCTGCACCGCCTGGGCGATCCCCAGCTACTCGCTCTTCGGCTGGCAGAAGCCCTGCTACCTGATGAGCGACGGGTACGTGCAGACGTACAAGCAGCTTCTGGAGGAGACCGACTGGGACGCCTACGGCCGGGGCAGGGACGAGCGGTGCGCCAACTGCATGGCCCACTGCGGCTACGAGCCGACCGCGGTGCTCGCCACCATGGGCTCCCTCAAGGAGTCCCTGCGTGCCGCCCGCGAGACCTTCACGGAAAGCCGCGGGTGACGACGTGACCGCCGTATCCCTGGGCCTCCCCGAGGTGCCGGTCCGGGCGATCGCGGAGCGCCGTGTCTCACGGCGCATCCAGGTCGGACCGGTGGCGGTCGGGGGCGGAGCACCCGTCTCGGTGCAGTCGATGACGACGACGCGTACGTCGGACGTCGGCGCCACCTTGCAGCAGATCGCGGAACTCACCGCGTCCGGCTGCCAGATCGTCCGCGTCGCCTGTCCCACGCAGGACGACGCCGACGCCCTCGCGACCATCGCCCGCAAGTCGCAGATCCCGGTGATCGCGGACATCCACTTCCAGCCCAAGTACGTGTTCGCCGCGATCGACGCCGGCTGCGCGGCGGTGCGGGTGAACCCCGGCAACATCAAGCAGTTCGACGACAAGGTGAAGGAGATCGCGCGGGCCGCGAAGGACGCGGGGACCCCGATCCGCATCGGCGTCAACGCCGGCTCGCTCGACAGGCGACTGCTCCAGAAGTACGGCAAGGCGACCCCCGAGGCGCTGGTCGAGTCGGCGCTGTGGGAGGCGTCGCTGTTCGAGGAGCACGGGTTCCGCGACATCAAGATCTCCGTGAAGCACAACGACCCCGTGGTGATGGTCAACGCCTACCGGCAGCTGGCGGCGCAGTGCGACTATCCGCTGCACCTCGGTGTGACCGAGGCCGGTCCCGCCTTCCAGGGGACCATCAAGTCGGCCGTCGCCTTCGGGGCGTTGCTGAGCGAGGGCATCGGGGACACCATCCGGGTGTCGCTGAGCGCCCCGCCGGCCGAGGAGGTCAAGGTCGGCATCCAGATCCTGGAGTCGCTCGGGCTGCGCCAGCGCCGCCTGGAGATCGTCTCGTGCCCGTCCTGCGGCAGGGCCCAGGTCGACGTGTACAAGCTGGCCGACGAGGTCACGGCCGGTCTGGAGGGGATGGAGGTCCCGTTGCGCGTCGCGGTCATGGGCTGCGTCGTCAACGGCCCCGGCGAGGCGCGGGAGGCGGACCTGGGGGTCGCCTCCGGCAACGGCAAGGGGCAGATCTTCGTCAAGGGCGAGGTCATCAAGACCGTGCCCGAGTCGAAGATCGTGGAGACCCTCATCGAGGAGGCGATGAAGATCGCCGAACAGATGGAGAACGACGGCGTCGGGTCCGGGGAACCGGCCGTCACCGTGAGTTGATCAGCACGGACCGAGAGGGGGCCCGAGCGTGACGATTCTGGAGAACATCCGGGGACCACGCGACCTGAAAGCGCTGTCCGAGGCGGAACTCGGTGAACTGGCCGAAGAGATAAGGGAGTTCCTGGTGCACGCGGTCGCCAGGACCGGCGGTCACCTGGGGCCCAATCTGGGGGTGGTGGAGCTCTCCATCGCGCTGCACCGGGCCTTCGAGTCGCCCGGTGACCGCATCCTGTGGGACACCGGCCACCAGAGCTATGTGCACAAGCTGCTGACCGGACGTCAGGACTTCTCCAAGCTGCGCGGCAAGGGCGGGCTGTCCGGCTACCCGTCGCGCGAGGAGTCCGAGCACGACGTCATCGAGAACAGCCACGCCTCCACGGCGCTCGGCTGGGCGGACGGGCTCGCCAAGGCCCGTCAGGTACAGGGGGAGAAGGGCCATGTCGTCGCCGTCATCGGAGACGGCGCGCTCACCGGCGGTATGGCGTGGGAAGCACTCAACAACATCGCCGCCGCCAAGGACCGCCCTCTGATCATCGTCGTCAACGACAACGAGCGCTCCTACTCGCCGACCATAGGCGGTCTCGCGAACCACCTCGCGACACTGCGCACGACGGACGGCTACGAGAAGGTGCTCGCCTGGGGCAAGGACGTGCTGCAGCGCACGCCCGTCGTCGGCAACACCCTCTACGAGTCGCTGCACGGCGCGAAGAAGGGGTTCAAGGACGCGTTCGCGCCGCAGGGCATGTTCGAGGACCTCGGCCTCAAGTACGTCGGGCCGATCGACGGGCACGACGTGGGCGCCGTGGAGTCCGCACTGCGCCGCGCGAAACGTTTCCACGGACCGGTGCTCATCCACTGCCTCACCGAGAAGGGCCGCGGCTACGAGCCGGCGCTCGCACACGAGGAGGACCACTTCCACACGGTCGGCGTGATGGACCCGCTCACCTGCGAGCCGCTCGCCCCCTCCAACGGGCCGTCCTGGACCTCCGTGTTCGGCGACGAGATCGCGCGGATCGGGGAGGAGCGCGCCGACGTCGTGGCGATCACGGCGGCCATGCTGCACCCCGTCGGACTCGGCAAGTTCGCCGAGCGGTTCCCCGACCGGGTGTGGGACGTCGGGATCGCCGAGCAGCATGCCGCGGTGTCCGCGGCCGGACTCGCCACCGGCGGTCTCCATCCCGTCGTCGCCGTCTACGCCACCTTCCTCAACCGCGCCTTCGACCAGCTCCTCATGGACGTCGCGCTGCATCGCTGCGGTGTCACCTTCGTCCTCGACCGGGCCGGTGTCACCGGGGTCGACGGCGCCTCGCACAACGGCATGTGGGACATGTCGATCCTCCAGGTCGTGCCGGGCCTCAGGATCGCCGCGCCGCGCGACGCCGACCAGCTGCGGGCCCAGCTGCGCGAGGCGGTCGCCGTCGACGACGCGCCGACGCTCGTCCGCTTCCCCAAGGAATCGGTCGGCCCCGCGATTCCCGCGATCGGCCACGTGGGCGGGCTGGACGTCCTGCACCGGGCCGAGGGCACACCGCAGGTCCTCCTCGTCGCCGTCGGGGTGATGGCGCCGGTCTGTCTCCAGGCCGCCGAACTCCTGGAGGCCCGCGGCATCGGCTGCACGGTCGTCGACCCGCGCTGGGTGAAGCCCGTCGACCCGTCGCTGCCCGGGCTGGCCGCCGAGCACCGGCTCGTCGCCGTCGTCGAGGACAACAGCCGGGCATCCGGGGTCGGCGCGGCGGTCGCGCTGGCGCTCGGGGACGCGGACGTCGACGTCCCGGTGCGGCGGTTCGGCATCCCGGAGCAGTTCCTCGCACACGCCAAGCGCGGTGAGGTGCTGGCCGACATAGGCCTGACGCCCGTCGAGATCGCCGGGCGGATCAGTGCCGGCCTGGCCGTCAGGGAAGAGCTCTCCAAGGAGAAACAGGAATGACCGAACCAGCGGCGAAGGGGGAGTTCGACCTCGGCGCGCTCCTCGCCGAACGCGGCGCCGAGCGCTACGAGCTGCACGGCAAGTACCTGAACCACCAGCTTCCCCGGATGCTGCACACCATCGGCTTCGACAAGGTCTACGAGCGCGCCGAAGGGGCGCACTTCTGGGACGCGGACGGCAACGACTACCTGGACATGCTCGCCGGCTTCGGGGTGATGGGCCTGGGCCGCCATCACCCCGTGGTCCGCCAGGCGCTGCACGACGTCCTGGACGCCTCGCTCGCCGACCTGACCCGCTTCGACTGCCAGCCGCTGCCGGGCCTGCTCGCGGAGCGGCTGCTCGTCCACAGCCCGCACCTGGACCGGGTGTTCTTCGGCAACAGCGGTACGGAGGCGGTCGAGACCGCGCTGAAGTTCGCCCGCTACGCCACCGGGAAGCCGCGGGTCCTCTACTGCTCGCACGCCTTCCACGGGCTGACCACCGGCTCGCTGTCGGTGAACGGCGAGGACGGTTTCCGCGACGGCTTCGCACCGCTGCTTCCCGACACGGCCGTCCCGCTCGGCGACCTCGACGCGCTGGCCCGGGAGCTGAAGAAGGGCGACGTCGCCGCGCTGATCGTCGAGCCCATCCAGGGCAAGGGCGTCCACGAGGCGCCGCCCGGCTACCTGCGCGCCGCCCAGGAGCTGCTTCACCAGCACAAGGCACTGCTCATCGCCGACGAGGTGCAGACCGGGCTCGGGCGGACCGGGGACTTCTACGCGTACCAGCACGAGGAGGGGGTCGAGCCCGACCTGGTGTGCGTGGCCAAGGCCCTGTCCGGCGGATATGTGCCGGTGGGCGCCACCCTCGGCAAGGACTGGATCTTCAAGAAGGTCTACTCGTCCATGGACCGGGTCCTCGTCCACTCGGCGAGCTTCGGGGCGAACGCGCAGGCCATGGCGGCGGGGCTCGCGGTCCTGTCCGTCATGGAGAACGAGCAGATCGTGGCCAACGCACGCGCCACGGGGGAGCAGCTGAAGTCCCGGCTCGGCGCGCTCGTCGACCGGTACGAACTGCTCGGTGACGTACGCGGCCGGGGGCTGATGATCGGCATCGAATTCGGGCGCCCCAGGTCGCTGAAGCTGCGCAGCCGCTGGACCATGCTGCAGGCCGCCCGCAAGGGGCTGTTCGCCCAGATGGTGGTCGTGCCGCTGCTGCAACGGCACCGCATCCTCACACAGGTCTCGGGCGATCATCTGGAGGTGATCAAACTGATCCCGCCGCTGATCATCGACGAGCGGGACGTGGACCGCTTCGTGGAGGCCTTCACCGCGGTGATGGACGACGCGCACAGCGGCGGCGGCCTGATGTGGGACTTCGGCAAGACGCTGGTGAAGCAGGCCGTCGCCAACCGCTAGGGGGCGTCGTCGCCGCCCCGTGCCGGGCACCCCGTACCGGGGCGGGCTCTCTCGACGGGCCCGCCGCCGGTGCGCGGGCCAGGTCGAGCAGGGTTTGCCTCAGAGGCAAGAAATTTGCCCCAGAGGTAACAGTGCGGCTCAATGGAGGGCATGAACCCTGTCGAGGGTAGCGACCCTTCCGCTCCGCAAGCGGCAGAGGGGCCTGCCGCCGAGCTCCCCGCCGTTGCGCCCCAGCTGCGCGAACTGCGCCGCCGTGCCGCCCTGACGCTGGAGGCCGCGTCCCGCGCGGCCGGGCTCTCACCCGCCCATCTCTCCCGTCTGGAGACCGGGCAGCGCCAGCCCTCGCTCCCGATGCTGCTCGCGCTCGCCCGTGTCTACGGTACGACGGTTTCCGAGCTCCTCGGCGAGACGGTCGCCGAGCGGCACGCGATCGTGCGCGCCGCCGACATGGAGCCGACACCGGCCGGCGGCTGGACGTACTGGCAGGCCGGAGCCCCGGGCCGCGGCATGCAGGCCCTGCGGGTGCACGTCCCGCACGGCTCGCAGGGCGACATCGTGCGCGTCCACCCCGGCGAGGAGTGGCTGTACGTCCTCACCGGGCGACTGAGACTGCGCCTCGGGGACACCGCGCACATGCTCGCGCCGGGGGACAGCGCGCACTTCGACTCGCTCACCCCGCACCGGATCGCCGCCGCCGACCCCGGTGGGGCCGAGCTCCTTTTCGTACACACCCTGCTTCAGAGTCCGACCGCCGCGCTGTGCCTCGGCCCGGTGGCGGGACACCTCACCCCGGGAGAGCTGTCATGACCGAACCCACTCCGACCGGTCCCCGTAAGTCCATGGAGGAGAAGTTCCCCCGTGCGCTGTGGGTGCGGCTGATCATCTACGTCGCCGTCGGCCACCTCTTCGCGGCCTTCATCTACCTGCTCTTCACGCTGGGCGCGCAGGGCCAGTAGGCGTGCCGGGCCGGCGGGCGTCCGGAGGGCCGGCCCAGGGCCGCGTCAGTCCAGCAGGCGCTCGCGCAGGCGGTCCCGCACCTCCGGGGTGACCCGCAGCGCCTGTTCCAGGTAGGTGTCGACGCCGCCCTAGGTCTCCTCGATCGTCTCGAAGGCCGCCGTGAGGTACTCGGCGCGCGCGTCGAACAGGGGGCTGAGCAGTTCCATGACCTCCGGGGAGTACGCGGAGGGGGAGGAACTGCTGCGGTGCACCTTGTAGCGGCGGTGCTTGGCGTTCGACTCCAGGTAGTCGGCGACGATCGCGTCGCGCTCGACACCGAGGGCGAGGAGCGTCACGGCTATGGACAGGCCCGCGCGGTCCTTGCCCGCCGCGCAGTGCATCAGCGCGGGCACGCTGTCCTCGGCCAGCGCGTGCAGCACCTGGGAGTGCTCCGTCGTGCGCTCCTTGATGATCGTGCGGTAGGAGACGACCATCCGGTTCGCGGCCTTGCCGTCCGAGAGGATCGAGCGCAGCTGGTCGAGGTCGCCGTCACGGACCATCTTCCAGAACTCGGCGCCGTCGGCCGGGTCGGTGAGCGGCAGGTTCACGTTCCGCACGCCCGGGAGGTCGACGTCGGGGCCCTCCAGCTTCTGGTCCGAGGCGTTGCGGAAGTCGAAGATCGTGTGCAGGCCCAGCGAGGAGAGGAACGTGGCGTCCTTCTCGGTCGCGTGCGCGAGGTGGCCGCTGCGGAACAGCCGCCCCTGCTTCACCCGCCGGCCGTCGACGGTGGGCAGGCCGCCCACGTCCCGGAAGTTGCGCACTCCGGCCAGCTCGGGCTCGGTCGACGGGACCTGCTGCGTCACGTGGACTCCTCACATTCGGCCGCCGGCGCCGCCCAGGTCCTGCCCGGTGGCGTGTGTCGACGGGTTGCGCTCTCGACCATACGACATGGGTTCCTGAGGCAATGAGTTGTCCACAGGCGTTGCCCGCGGGGCACGGCCGCCGGGAGCATGTCGGTGTCTGATCGGGGCCGTTCGGATCTGTGGGGGACCGATGATCGAGACCGGCGCGGACGGTCGCACCTGGCTGCTCTCGGGGCCGACGAGCAGCTACGCACTGCGGCTCACCGACCTCGACGAACTGCTCCACCTGCACTGGGGCCCGCGGATCTCGCTGGCCGACGCCGAATCGCTGGCCGCGCTGCCCGCGCCGCCGTACCGGCCCTTCGAGTCGCTGCTCGACGGCCGTGAGGAGTACCCCGTCGAGGGCGGGCCCCGCTTCGTGCGCCCCGCCCTCTCCGTGCGGACCGCGGAACGCCGGGGGACCGAGTGGCGGTTCGAGGGGGTTGGTGAAACGGGTCACGGGCACGGAGACGACGAGCTGGCGCTGCGCTTCGCGGACTCCGGGCTCCGCATCACGCTGCGCTACCGCATGCGCGGCGACGTCGTCGAACGCTGGGCCGCCCTGGACAACGACGGGCCCGCCGTGGAGCTGCTGCGCGCCGACTCGGCGACCTGGACGCTGCCCGAGCGCGACGGCTGGCGGCTGTCCCAGCTGCACGGCCGGTGGGCGGCCGAGTCCCGGCTGGTGCGCTCCCCCCTCACCTACGGGGAGAAGGTCATAGGCAGCCGGCGCGGCCACACCGGGCACCAGCACCTGCCCTGGGTCGCGCTGGACAGCGAGGCCACCGAGGAGAGCGGCGAGGTGTACGGGTGCGCCCTCGGCTGGTCGGGGTCCTGGCGGATCGCCGTGGCCCAGCTGCCCGACGCCCGGGTGCAGATCACCGGCGGCGCGGGGTACGACGACTCGGGGCTGCTGCGCCTGGAAGCGGGGGAGTCCTTCACCACCCCGGTCTTCGCCGGGCTCTGGAGCGACGGAGGCTTCGGCGGGGCGAGCCGGACCTGGCACGCCTACCAGCGGGAGCACGTCGTCCCGGACGCCGGCCGGGACCGCCCGGTGCTCTTCAATTCCTGGGAGGCCACCACCTTCGACATCGCCGAGGACCAGCAGATGGCGCTGGCGCGGCGGGCCGCGGAGATGGGTGTCGAGCTGTTCGTGGTCGACGACGGCTGGTTCGGCGCGCGCACCGGCGACCGGGCCGGGCTCGGCGACTGGACGCCCAACCCGGACCGTTTCCCCGCGGGGCTCAAGCCGCTCGCCGACCATGTCCACGCACTCGGCATGCAGTTCGGGATCTGGGTCGAACCGGAGATGGTCAATCCGGACAGCGAGCTGTACCGCGCGCACCCGGACTGGGTCCAGTTCCAATACGGGCGAACCAGGACGGAGTACCGCAATCAACTCGTACTCAACCTGGCCCGGCGCGACGTCGAGGAGCACCTGTGGGAGCAGCTCGACCGGCTGCTCTCCGGCGCGCCGGTCGACTATGTGAAGTGGGACTTCAACCGCTGCTTCACGGACGCGGGTTGGCCCGGCGAGTCCTATCCGCAGAAACTGTGGGTCGAGCACGTGCGGGCCCTGTACGCCCTCCTCGACCGGCTGCGGGCCGCGCACCCCGGTGTCGCCTTCGAGTCCTGCTCCGGCGGTGGCGGCAGGATCGACCTCGGCATCATGGCCCGTACGGACCAGGTGTGGACCTCGGACAACACCGACCCGCTCGACCGGCTCGCCATCCAGTACGGCATCAGTCAGATCCACCCCGCACGGATCATGGCCGCCTGGGTCACCGACAGCCCGAACACCCAGCTCAACGGCCGGGTCAGCTCACTGCGTCTGCGGTTCGTGAGCGCCATGGCCGGAGTCCTCGGCATCGGTGGGGACCTGTCCGCGTGGAGCGAGGCGGAACTCGCCGAGGCCCGGGAATGGGTCGGCCTCTACAAAGAGATCCGCCCCGTCGTGCAGCGGGGGGACCTCTACCGTCTGCGCCCTCCGGAGGGAGGTCTGAGCGCCGTGCAGTACGTCCACGACGACGAGACGGTGGTGCTCGCCTGGCTCCAGGCCCAGCGGTACGGCGAGCCGGCGGCTCCGCTCCGGCTGCGCGGACTCGACCCGACGCAAGCCTACGAGTGCCGTGAAACGGGCGAAATCCATCGAGGTGCGGTGCTGCTGCACCACGGACTGCGGACGGGCCTGCGAGGAGACCTCGATGCCGCAGTCATCCGGTTACGTCGCATATGACCGTTCTGCCGGAATCGGGACCTTCGTTCCAACTGGCCCTGGATTAGGGCGCCGTGCGGTGGGCCGCGTGAGCAGCGTCATATTCGTGACGATGCGTCGCGGCCCGCTTTTCGCAACGCGCCCGTATCCACGGGCTGGTTGAGCGGGAGAAAAGATCATCTCTTCACGGAGTGTGACGGGCATTTCCGACATGGATCAAGAAAGGTGGGCACGCGAAAAAATCACCTGCTTGTGGCTGCGCTCTCGTCTCGCTTACGTTCGCCCTCACTCCGGACGGACGCCCAATCCTGCCGCCGGCCGGAATCCGCACACAGACCCGCACACGGCAGGAGCGGGGGACCCAAGGTTCCATGCCTGTTCCGGGGTCTCCGGAACGGCTCGGGGTACAGCCACGCCGACGCGTGGCCGGGCATCTCCAGCCCGCACCCGACAGCTCACCTCGCAGGCGCCGGAGAGGAACTCGTCATGCCCGCGAAGGGTAAGCACCGCCGTCCCAAGTCCCCCCGCTTCGCCCGCTCGATCGCCGTCGCCGGAACCGGTGGCGCCGCACTCGCGCTGCCCCTGCTGGGTGCCACGGGCGCCCATGCCGCGACCCCCGCCGCCGCCGTCGCGCAGAAGGCGGGCAAGGTCGTGACCGCCGCTCCCGTCGCGGCGGAGAAGGTCGCCGGGACCAAGACCTACCGCGTCAAGGCCGGCGACTATCTCTCGAAGATCGCCGCCGAGCAGAGCGTCCGCGGTGGCTGGAAGAAGCTGTACTCCGACAACCGCTCGGCCATCGGCGGCGACCCGGCGCTGGTCCACCCGGGTCTGAAGCTGACGATCGGCGCGAAGGCCGTGTCCGGTGGCGCCACCCAGTCGTCCGCCCCGGCCGCGAAGACCGAGAGCGCCCCGGCCGCGAAGGCCGACAACGCCCCCGCGCCCCAGGTCGCCGCGAAGAGCTCCTCCGGCTACACGCTGCCGGTCGCGGGCGGCAGCGTCGGCACCTCCTACAAGGTGGCGGGCAGCATGTGGTCCAGCGGTTACCACACCGGCGTGGACTTCGTGGTCCCGACCGGCACCACCATCAAGTCCATCGCCGCCGGAACCGTCGTCTCCGCCGGCTGGGGCGGCGCCTACGGCAACCAGGTCGTCATCCAGCACGCCGACGGCAAGTACTCCCAGTACGCCCACATGTCGGCCCTGTCCGTGTCGGCGGGCCAGACCGTGACCCCCGGCCAGCAGATCGGCCTCTCCGGCGCGACGGGCAACGTCACCGGACCGCACCTGCACTTCGAGATCCGTACCACGCCGAACTACGGCTCGGACGTGGACCCGGTCGCCTACCTGCGCTCGCACGGTGTCGCCGTCGGCTGACACCTCCCGCAGTCCCCGGCGCCCGCCGCTTCCTGCCGCGGACGCCGGGTCCCGCTCCTGACGGCGGGACCCGACGTCCACCAGGCAGGACCGCCTCCGAAGGCCGGACCCCCGATCCCCGGGGGCCGGCCTTCGGTGCGTCGACACGTCAACACGGCGCCACCGGTGCCGGATTGCGGCCCTCCGGGTGCGGACTCGGTCAACGCTCCTGATCAGGGCCCTATTCCGGATTGACCAATACTTGACGAGTGTCTTATCTCACCATCCGTCAACCCTTCCTTACGGTCGCGTAGCTCACATCGAAAGGTGAATCATGGTCCGACGTGGCAGACGATTCGAAGAGTGACAACAGATCAGTGATCGGGTCGTACGTGGCGGTGGGGGACAGCTTCACCGAGGGCGTCGGCGACCCCGGTCCGGACGGGGCCTTCGTGGGCTGGGCCGACCGCTTCGCGGTGCTCCTCGCGGACCGGCGCGCCGAGGGCGACTTCAACTACACCAATCTCGCCGTGCGCGGGAAACTGCTCGACCAGATCGTCGCGGACCAGCTCGGGCGCGCCAAGGAACTCGCCCCGGACCTGGTCTCCTTCTGCGCGGGCGGCAACGACATCATCCGGCCCGGCACCGACCCCGACGAGGTCGCGGAGCGCTTCGAGCGTGCGATCGCCGACCTCACCTCCGCCGTCGGAACCGTCATGGTGACCACCGGCTTCGACACCCGTGGCGTGCCGGTGCTCAAGCACCTGCGCGGCAAGATCGCCACGTACAACGGACACGTGCGTGCCATCGCGGACCGCTACGGCTGCCCCGTGCTCGACCTCTGGTCCCTCAAGACGGTTCAGGACCGCCGTGCCTGGGACGGCGACCGGCTGCACCTCTCGCCCGAGGGGCACACCCGGGTGGCGCTCCGCGCCGGTCAGGTCCTCGGTCTCGACGTGCCGGCCGACCCGGACCAGCCCTGGCCGCCGCTGCCGCCCCGCGGCACGCTCGAAGTGCGGCGCGACGACATCCACTGGGCACGCGAGTACCTGGTCCCGTGGATCGGGCGCCGGCTGCGCGGCGAGTCGTCGGGAGACCATGTGGCCGCCAAGGGCGCCCTCTCCCCGGACGACATCAAGATGCGCATAGAGGCGGTCGCCTGAGCGGCGCCGACGCCGGCGGGCTCCCCCGCGGGCGGCTCGACCAGTGAGGTGACAGCGCGGGAGTGGCGTGGGGCGGAGCGCGGCACGCGGTGCTGGGATGACCGCGAACCGCCCCCCGTCCCGAGGGGCGGGGCCCGAAGGAGACCTCCATGCCCGCCCGTCGCGTGTCCACCGCACTCGCCGTGACCCTCCTCGCCCTCGCCCTCCCGCAGGCCGCCGCGGCCCCCGCCCTCGCGCTGGAGGCCCGCCCCGGAGCCGCCGCCGAGTCCACCCCGTCCACGGTCACCGTCACCGGACAGGGCAGCGCCACCGCCGCACCGGACGTCGCCGTCCTCGGTGTGGGCGTCGCGGCCACCGCGAGGACGGCGAAGGAGGCGCTCGCCGCACAGACCAGCGCGTCGAACGCCCTGCTCACCGCCGTGCGCGCCCAAGGCGTGGCGGAACGGGACATCCGCACCGAGAGCCTCTCGCTGTCGCCGGTCCACGAGATCCACGACGGGACCTCCGAGTCGACCGGCTACGAGGCGGCGCAGTCGTTCTCGGTGAAGGTCCGGGACATCGCCGCCACGGGCAGGGTCCTCCAGGCGGTCACGGACGCGACCGGCGACGCGGGCCGCATCCAGTCCGTCGTCTTCGACGTGGCCGACCCCGGCCCGCTGCACACCGCCGCCCGCGAGGCCGCGTACGAGGACGCGCACGAGAAGGCACTCCAGTACGCGCGCCTCGGCGGCCACCGGCTCGGCCGCCTGGTGTCCCTCACCGAGGACGGCGGCGGCGAGTCCCGTCCGGTACCGATCGCGGCGGCGGCCTTCGGCCAGGGCGGGACGGTGCCGGTCGCGCCCGGGGAGATCCGGGACACGATCACGGTCACGGCGGTGTACGAACTCGGCTGAGCCGGCGCCGAGGACCGCTCGGCCCGGACCGCTCCGACAAGGACGCCGTGGCCGGCGCGCTCAGGGCGCGTCGTGCGCCCAGGGGGGCGCGGACCCGCGACCCCTCCCGAAGGGGGCGGGACTCACCGCACCGCTGCCACCAACGCGGCCCGCTCCAGGCCGAGTTCGCGAGCCAGGGCCTCGTCCACCCACTCATGGGTGCGCGCCCGTGACACCGCGCCCGCGTACGCCGTCATCTGCACGGCCAGACCGTCCAGCAGCGCGGTGAGCCGCAGGGCCGCGCCGGTCGGGTCCGGGCAGTGGAACTCGCCCGCGGCCACGCCCTCCGCGATCACCTCGGTGAGCGCCGCCTTCCACTGCTTGTCGAGGTCACGCGTGACCTCCCGCAGCGCGGGCTCGCGCAGCGCGGCGGCCCAGCCCTCGATCCACAGCCGCCAGCCCTTGGCCTGCCCGGTCGGCGCGTACCAGCGCACCGCGGTCCGCAGCCGGCGCAGCGCGGTGGTGCGCCGGCCCAGCAGTTTGCGCAGATGGGCGAGGTCGTCCTCGGCCGCGTAGGTGAAGGCCGCGGCGACCAGCTTCTCCTTCGTCGAGAAGTGGTACAGCACCAGCGCGTTGCTCACCCCGAGCGCCGAGGCCACATCGGCGATCCGCACCGCCGCCACACCCCGCGCCTCGATCTGCTCGACGGCGGCCCGCAGCAACTCCTCGCGCCGCTCCGCCACGCTCAACCGCACTCTCGCCACGCCGCAACCCTAGTCCCTCGCCCCCGGTGATGCGGGCGCAGGGCGGCATTGCGGGGCCCCTTCAGTGGCATCGCGGGGCCCCTTCAGGACTACGAACGCGACATCCGCGGCGGGGCGTCCGCCCGCCCCGGCGCCCGCACCACGGGCCCGTGGGCCCGCCCGGCGGGCCGATGTCGGACCCCTTGACACCGTCGCGCGGCGGGGACCACAGTACGGCAACTACTGACTGTCCATTCAGTCAGTAGGCGTGTGTCAAGGCGATGTGTGACCCGTCCGTACGTCCCCGTAGCGCCGCAGGAGTCCACCGTGACCCAAGCACCGAGCACCCCGATGCCCCGGCCCGAACCCGACCTGCCCGACCTCTCCGAGGGCTGGGGCGAACAGCGTTCCCGACTACGCAAGGACCTGCGCCGACTCGACGTGCTGTTCTTCCTCATCTGCACCCTCGTCGGCCTCGACACGATCGGCTCGGTCGCCGCCCAGGGGCCGGAGGGCCTGACCTGGATGGCGATCCTCGCGCCGGCCTTCTTCCTTCCGTACGGCCTGCTCGTCGCCGAACTCGGCTCCGCCTTCCCGGTGCAGGGCGGCCCGTACGTCTGGACGCGCCTCGCCTTCGGACGGCTGGCGGCCGGCGTCAACCAGCTCCTGTACTGGATCTCCAACCCCGTATGGGTCGGCGGCAGTCTGTGCATCATCGCGCTGACGACCTGGGAGGAGTTCTTCACCCCGCTGCCCGGGCTCTGGAAGTACGCGGCCGGGATGCTGTTCATCTGGGGCGGCGCCCTCGCGGTCGTCCAGTCGGTGCGGATCGGCAAGTGGGTGCCGATCGCCGGAGCCGTGGCCCGCATCGTCCTGCTCGGCTTCTTCCTCGTCTCCGTCGCGGTGTACGCGGTCCGGCACGGCGTCCACGCCCTGCCCGCCGGTGACTTCACCCCCACGTACACCGGATTCGTCGCCCTCGTGCCCGTCCTGATCTTCAACTACGTCGGCTTCGAACTGCCCAGCTCGGCGGCCGAGGAGATGCGGAACCCGCGGCGCGACATACCGCTGTCCATCCTGCGCTCCGGGCTGGCCGCGCTGCTGCTCTACGGCGGTCCCATCCTCGGCATCCTCTTCGTCCTGCCGGGCGAACGGATCGGCAGCCTCGGCGGGTTCATCGACGCCTGCAAGGCCGTGTTCACCGTCTACGGAGGCTCGATCGCCGCGGACGGCACCGTCACGCTGACCGGGGCCGGTGCGGTCTTCGGCGGCGTCGCGGCGGCAGGACTCGTCGTCGGTCTGCTCACGTCCGGCGTCACCTGGGCCATGGGCGCCCACCGGGCGCAGGCGGTGGCCTGCGCGGACGGCGCGGGACCGGCCTGGCTCGGACACATCTCGGAGAAGCACGGCACACCGGTCCGGGTGAACCTGCTCTCCGCCGTCCTCGCCTCGGTCCTCTTCGTGGTCGCCCTCGACCTCACGGGCGGCGACGGCGAGAAGTACTTCGCGGCGGGCCTCGGCCTCACCATCTGCACGACGTTCATCTCGTACGTGATCACCTTCCCGAGCCTCGCCGTGCTGCGCCGCAAGTACCCCTCGGTTCCCCGGCCGTACTCGGTGCCGGGCGGGCTGTTCGGCGCCCGGCTGGTCAGCGCGCTGGCCACCGTGTTCGTGGCCTTCACGGTGGTGGTGCTCGTCTGGCCCGGCTTCGGTGTCGGCTGGTTCGGCACGGCGGGCAGTGCCGCGGACTCGCTCCCCGAGTCGTTCGCGGGGCAGCGGCTGCAGTACACGCTCAGCCAGGTGGTGCCGCTCGTGCTGTTCGTGGCCATCGGGCTCGCCTGCTACGCGGCGGGCGCGCGGACCCGGCGGGAGAAGGGCTAGGGGGTCGCCGGAACCGGCCGACCGGGGCGGGACCGGCCGGTGCGCGTCGGGCGAGCCGCCGGAACCGACCGAACCCGGCCCGAACCCGGTCCGGCCCGGTCCGGCCGGTTCCGGCGGCTCCGCGTGATCAGTCGACGAACTGGTAGTCGGCCTTGATACGGCCGTCCTCGCCGAGGACGAGGAACTCCAGGCCGCCGCCCGTCGCCCGGTTCTCACCCCGGTCGAAGGACTCCCAGCGGAACGTGACGACGTCCCGGAGCACGCGGGCGGGCTCCTGGATCCTGAAGAGGTACGTCCCCGGGGCCACGAACTCCTCGTACGCGCGGGTCACGCGCGCGTGCAGTTCCTCGTGGCCGCGGGCCTCCAGGACGGCGGTGCCGAAGCCCAGGGCCACCGCCCGGTCGTGCATCTCCTGCGGAGGGCGGAGGACGTGCAGGCCGTCCTCCGCCCACAGGTCGTGGACGGTCTTGCGGCGGATCTCGGGGTCGGGCTCGTTCCAGACGCCGATGTAGCGCTCGATCAGGTCCTGCGCGTCGAAGGCGGGCATGATGCTCCTCGTGCGGGTCGGTGCGCCGGCCGCGCTGTCCGTGGCGGCCGGCGGGTTCTCGTGATGTCACCGACTCTGCTCGGGGCCCGCCCCCGCCTCAATTCCCGGCAGGGAATGGCCGTTCGGCCAGGACTCCGTGGGCGTCCAGGGCGATCGCCCCGCCCGGGTGCGCCAGCAGCGGGTTGACCTCCAGCTCGGCGAGCTCGGGATGCTCGGCGGCGGCTCGGGCCACCGCGCACACGGCGTCCGCGACGGCCCGGAGGGACACGGCCGACGCACCGCGCCAGCCGGTCAGCAGGGGTGCGTGCCGCAGTTCGGCGAGCAGGGCACGCGCGCGTGCGGCCGTCAGCGGCGCCGGCGCGAGCGCCGTGTCGGCCAGCAGCTCCGCCGTGACGCCTCCCATGCCCACCATCGCGACGGGACCGAAGGCCGGGTCCCGGCGCACCCCGACGATCAGCTCATGGGCGTGCGCGGGCGCCACCATGGCCTCGACGGCGTAGCGGCCGGCACCGGTGGCGGTCCGCATCCGCCGGAACGCTCCACGCAGGCCGTCCGCGTCGGCGAGGCCGAGTGCCACCCCGCCCGCCTCGGTCTTGTGGGCCGGGCCCATCGCCTTGAGCACCACCGGGAACCCGATGCCGCGCGCCGCGGCGACCGCCTCGTCGGCGGACGTGACGAAACAGGCCTCGGGGAAGCGGAGTCCGTGCGAGGACAGGAGCGCGCGGACGGTCTCGTAGGAACCGTCGGGCACCGGGGGCGCGACCGGGGGCGGATCCTGAAGTGCCTCCGGGGCCGCCCACGGCGCCCTCAGACGGGCGACTCCGGCGAGTGCCGTCGCCGCCTGCTCGATGCGTTCGTACACGGGCACACCGCGCCCGCGCAGCACCGCCAGCGCGGCCGTGTCCCGGGCCATGGTGTGCACGAGCAGGGCACGGCCCGACGCGTCGGCGGCGTCGGCCAGTTCACCCGCGACCTCGCACTCCCGCCCGGCCTGGGCCGGGTTGGCGCTCGCGTAGTCCCCGAAGTACCCGGTGAGGACGACCGCGTCGGCGTCCCCGCCGTGGAGCAGAGCACGGGCCACCCGCGCGTAGGTACCCAGATCGGCCTCGCCGGCGCCCGCGAGGTCGACGGGGTTGAGACGGCCGGCCCCGGGCGGCAGCACCGCCGACACCTCGCGCGCCGTGCGCGCGGACAGCCGGGGCACGTCGAGGCCGCGTACGGCGCACGCGTCGGCGGCGAGAGCGCCCTGACCGCCGCTGTCGCCCACGACGGCGACCCGGTACGCGTGCGTGCCGGATCGGCGAGCGGCCCCCGACAGGAGGCACACCGCCGTGTCGACCAGTTCGCCCGCCGAGTCCAGCAGCAGGGCGCCCGCGTCCCGGCACACCGCGGCGACCGTGGCGTACGGGCTCACCAGCGCGCCGGTGTGGGAGGCGGCGGCGCTCGCCGAGGCCGCGCTCCGGCCGACCGTCAGCAGGAGCACCGGCTTGCCGGCCTCGTGCGCGGCCGCGAGGACGCGGGCGAGGCGGCGCCCGTCGCGGAAGTCCTCGACATACGCGGCGATGACGCGCGTCGGCTCATGGGCGACCAGGGCCTCCAGCGCGTCCGCCACGTCGATGTCGCGCTGGTTGCCCAGCGAGACGAAGCGGGAGAAGCCCTGCCCCGCGCGTGCGAGGAGACGGCCGATCTCCAGGGCGAGGTTCCCGCTCTGCGACACCAGACCGACGCCTCCCACCGGGAACTCGCCCCAGCTGAGCCTGAGTTGCGTGCTCGCATCGACAAGTCCCATGCAATTGGGGCCCAGCAGTCGGGCCCCGCCACCGGTCACCAGTTGGGCGAGCGCCCGCTCCTCGGAGCTGCCGCCGCCCGCGCTGATGACGGTGAAACAGCGGGCGCCGACGGCGAGTCCCTCCACGACGACGGCCCGTACCGACGGGGCGGGCACCGCCACGACGACATGCTCCGGTACGTCGGCCAGGCCGGTCAGACCGGGCCGGAACGGCACTCCGTCCAGGCTGCCGCCGCGCCGGTTGACCAGGTGCACCGACCGGCGGCCACGGCCCGACAGGGCCCCCTTCGCCAGCCAGTAACCCCACTTCTCGGGGTCGCGGGACGCGCCGACCACGGCGACGGAGGCCGGGTCGAAGAGGGCGGCCAACGGCGCCTTTGCCGTCATCCGTACCACCCGAAGCGTTCGGCGATCACCGGCAGTCGCTCGGTGACGATGGCGTGCGCGGCGGCCCGCGGCGTCGTCCCGTCGGCCTCGGCGCGGGCCAGCATCTGGTCGATCAGGGCGCGCATGGAACGCCGTGTGTACGTGAACGCCTCGTCCGCGTCGGCTCCGATGTCGCCGAACAGCGTCCACCACCACCAGGCATTCGTACCGGAGTTGACGACGACGTCCGGGAGGACGGTGACCCCGCGCGCGGCGAGCGACTCCTCCGCCTCCGGCAGCACGGGCATGTTGGCCGCCTCGACGATCCAGCGCGCGGTGATCCGCCGCTGGTTCGCGCCGTCGATCGCGTACGAGACGGCCGCGGGCACCAGGACCTCCGCGTCGACGGACAGCCAGGCGTCGCCCGGCAGTTCACGGTCGACGGGCCGCAGCGCGGAGCGGTCGACCGTCCCGTACACGTCCCTGGCCGCGAGGAGCGCCTCCACGTCGAGGCCCTCGGGGTTGGCGATCGTGCCCTTGACGTCGGCGACGGCCACCACGCGCAGCCCCGCGCGGGACAGGAAGCGCGCCGTGGCGCCGCCCATGGTGCCGAGCCCCTGCACGGCCACCCGCGTGCCCGCGTACGGCACCCCCGCGCGGTCCAGCGCCGCGAGCACCGACTCCGCGACACCGCAGCCGCCCACCAGCTCGTCGAGCCCGATGCCGTCGACCTCGACCGCGAAGGCGTCCGCGAGCCGTCGCCGGGCCGTGGCCTCGTCGTCGAGCAGCGGATACACGGCCTGGATGGAGGAGACCAGCCCCGCCTCCTCGACGGCACGGTCGACCAGGTCCTGGGTGAGGCCGAGGTCCTCACCGGTGGTCCAGAAGCGCTCGATGTACGGGCGCATGGCGCGCAGGTAGCGCACCAGGATGCTGTACGCCGCCGGGTCCTGGGGGTCGCAGTCGATGCCGCCCTTCGCGCCGCCCAGCGGGACGTAACGCCCCTCCGGGTTGTAGTGCAGCGCTTCCTTCATGGTCATGCCGCGGGCGAGCCCGGCGACCTCGTCCAGCGTGCATCCCGGGCGCATGCGGAGGCCGCCGCTGGAGACGCCTCGCACCAGCCGGTCGACCACGAGGAAACCCTGGCGGCCGGTGACGTGGTCCGTCCAGGTGAGTGACAACAGAGGGGCGGTCATGGGGTCTCCTCGGGGATGGTGATCAGGGTGGGGCCGGGGGTGCGCAGTGCCTCGGTGAGCGCGGTCGTCAGCTCCTGCGGGTCACGCACGCGCGTGCCCTGCCCTCCGTAGGAGCGGGCCAGGGCAGGCAGGTCGACCGGCGCGAGATCCACCGCGGTGGGGGTGTCGCCCCGTGCGGCCATCTCGTCGCGGATCTCTCCGTAGCCGCCGTTGTCGAACACCAGCACCGGCAGGGGAAGCCCGAGCTGCGCCGCGGTCGCCAGTTCCTGCGCCGTGAACTGGAGGCCACCGTCGCCGCTGAGCGCCACCACCTGGCGATCGGGGCACGCCACCTTGGCGCCGATCGCCGCGGGCAGAGCGTAGCCGAGCGTGCCGAAGCCGGTCGGGTGAAGATAGCGGCCCTCGGGGCCCAGCGGGAGGTGGGGGAGGGCTCCGTAGTAGCAGCACTGGGCGCTGTCCGAGGTGACGACCGCGTCGTCCGCGAGGACGGCACGGACCGCCCGCAGATACGGCAGCCACCGGGCGTCGCGTGCGGAGGTCTCGGCGTCGCGGGCCGCTCGCAGGAGCCGCGCCGCGCGGGCGGGCTCCGTGTCGTCGGGGACCGCTGCGACTCGCTCCGGGGCGTCCGGCACCGGGACGGGCACGCCGTCCGCCGGCCGGCGGGTGTCCCCTTCGAAGGCCGGGGAGTACGCCGGTTCTCCGCCGACGGGCACGCGTGCGTGCCCGCCAGAGGCGGAGAGCAGCGCCGTCACCTCGGACAGCAGCGCGCGCAGGCAGGCCTGTGCGTCGCCGACGACCTCCACGTCGGCGGCCGCACCGGCGTACATCTGGTCCGGGTCCATGTCGACACGGATCAGCGTGCCGCCCAGGGCCGGGGGCGGGGACCACAGGTCGGACTCGGCGAGCTCGGTCCCCACCGCCAGCACGACGTCACACGCCGCCAGCCACCCCTGGACGGACCGGCTGTGCAGCGAGACGCCGAGGGACAGCGGGTGGCGCTCGGGGACGATCCCCTTGCCGTTGGCCGTCGTGACGACGGGCGCGCCGAGCCGCTCGGCGAGCGCGAGAACCGACGCGGACGCCGCGCGTGCCCCGCCGCCGAGGACGAGCGCCGGACGGCGTGCCGAGGCCAGCACGTCGGCGGCCCTTCGTACGGCTTCCGCGCCGGGCACGGCGGGCGCGACGGCCGGGGCGACGCGTACCGGCCCGGTCTCCTCGGCGGTTTCCAGCAGGTCCAGCGGCACCTCGATGTGCACGGGGCGGGGCCGCCGCGCGGTGAAGAGCGTGAAGGTCCGTGCCACGGCCGCGTCGATCTCCGCCACCGAGGAGACCCGGTGGCTGAACGCCGCCACCCCGCGCATCGCCTCGGTCTGGCTGCGCATCTCGTGCAGCAGACCGGTCGCCAGCCGGGGGTGGCGCAGGGGCATCCCCGGCGACACGACCAGCAGCGGCACGCTGTCGGAGTACGCCTGCCCCACGGCGGCCGCGGCGTTCAGCAGCGCGGGCCCGGTCGTCGTGATCACCACGCCGGGTCGCCCGGTCACGCGCGCGTACCCGTCGGCGGCGTACCCGGCGCCCTGCTCGTGGCGCGGCAGGGTGTGCCGGATGCCGTACGCGGCCAGGTGGCGGTAGATCTCCAGGTTGTGCGTCCCGGGGATGCCGAAGACGTGGGTCACGGCGTGCGCGGACAGGGCCCGGACGAGCGCCTCGCCGCCGGTGAGGCGGACGGGTGCCTCGCCGCCGCGGACCGGGACGGGCGCTGCGCCGCCGGTGACGCCGACGGGTGCCTCGCCCTCGCGGACGGGGACGGGCGCCGCGCCGCCGGTGACGCCGCCGGGGGCCTGGCCGTCGCTGAGGGGTCCGGTCATCACAGGCTCCGCGAGACGACGAGCCGCATGATGTCCGAGGTCCCCTCCTCGATCTCCTCCAGCTTGGCGTCGCGCATCCACTGCTCGACCGGATACTCCCGTGAGTAGCCCCAGCCGCCGAGCGTCTGGACGGCGGCCCAGGTGCACCAGGCGGCGGTCTCGGACGCCGTCAGCTTGGCCATCGCCGCCTGCGCGGTCGCGTCCAGGCCGGCGTCGAGGCGCTTGGCGGCCCGCCAGGTCATCAGCCGGGCCTGCTCCACGCGCGTGCGCATGTCGGCGAGGCGGAAGGCGACCGCCTGATGCTCGATGATCGGCCTGCCGAACTGTCGGCGCGTGCGAGCGTAGTCGCGCGCGTACTCGTACGCCGCCCGCGCCACCCCGGTCGCCGCCGCACCGAGGACCGTGCGGGAGATGTCGAAGGTGCGCATCAGCCCGCGGAAACCCTCGCCCTCCCCGCCGAGCCGGTGCTCGGCGGGGACGTGCGCGTCGTCGAGGAACATCTCGCGGCAGACGATGGCGCGCTGCCCCATCTTGCGCATGGGCTCCCCGAAGGAGACGCCCTCGGTGTCCTTGCGGAGCAGGAACGCGGTGACCCCGTCGGCGCGGCGCGCGGGGTCGGTCTTGGCGAAGACGACGTACTGCTCCGCCTCGCCGGCGTTCGAGATCCACGCCTTCTGGCCGTTGAGGCGGTATCCGGTGCCGGTGCGGTGCGCCGTGGTGACGATGGAAGCGGCGTCGGAGCCCGCTCCCGGCTCCGTGGTCGCCAGCGCGGTCATGGGGGTGCCGGGGCCCGTGAGCGGCGTCAGCCACTCCCGCTTCTGCTCCTCGGTGCCGAGTTCCACGACGGGATCGGCGAAGAAGCCGTTCGAGCAGAGCAGATTCCCGATGCCCAGGTCACCGACGCACAGCTCCTCCTGCACCAGGACCTGGGTGAACACGTCGGTGAAGCCGCCACCGCCGAACTCCTCGGGCAGCATGAAGCCGGTGATCCCGACCTCGGCGGCCTTGCGCCACAGGTCCCACGGCGTCTCGACGTCGGCCTCGTCGACCGCGCGGGCCCGCGGACGGATCTCGTCCCGCGCGAAGGAACGCGTCAGCTCCACGATGTCGCGCTGCTGCGCGCTGAGCGGGACCAGCTCGGTGGGGAGGTCGGACATGGTGCCTCCAGATGCGGACGGGGCGACGGGGCCGGGGCCGGGGGTGATCGCGGGACCCGAGGACCTCAGGACCGGGGATCGCGGGGACGCGGCGGACGATTACTGAATCGTCAGTCAGTATCGGAAGCGACCTCGTGCCGTGTCAACGTACTGAACGATGAATCAGTAAAAGACGTCCTCGCGTCCCTGGGCGGGGGGCGGTGCGGCGGGAGAGGGCCCGGTGACTTCACGATGTACGCGGTGCGATGCCCCGGGGGCGATTTCGCCGGCCCGTGGTCGAGTACGGTTCCCTCGCGCGGAAGAAGTGCGTGCGCGGTGGGGTTGAGGGATGCAGAACGAGGCCGGTGGACATCGCGCTGTGACCGGGGCGACCCGGCGCTGTCAGAGCCGACGACCATAATGAAAAGCCTGACCGACTCCATCTGGAGGTATCCGTGACCGGTTTCCGTACGTTGAGCTCCGGGCTCCGCACCTTGCGGCCCGCCGCCTTCGGCGCGGATCCGGGTGGTGAGCGCCTGGAGCGCATCCGCCGGTCCCCGAACTTCGCGGACGGTGTCTTCCAGAATCCGGAGCGTGCCCGGACCCGCCCCGACGGCTCGATGCTGGAGTTCGCGAAGGTCTACTTCCGCTCGGAGGAGCGCGTCCACCGCACCCCGACCGGGACGGTACCGGTGCACGCGACGACGCTCGCCGACCTCGCGCGGCCCGCGCCGAGCGGGCTGCGGCTCACCTGGATGGGGCATTCCAGCGTGCTCGCCGAGATCGACGGGCACCGCGTGCTCTTCGACCCCGTCTGGGGCGAGCGCTGCTCCCCTTTCGCCTTCGCCGGCCCCAAGCGGCTGCACCCGGTGCCGCTGCCGCTGGCCGCGCTCGGCCCGGTCGACGTGGTCGTCATCTCCCACGACCATTACGACCACCTCGACCTGCCCACCATCAAGGCCCTGGCCGGCACGGACACCCTGTTCGCGGTGCCGCTCGGCGTCGGAGCGCATCTCGAGCACTGGGGCGTGTCGCCCGACCGGCTGCGCGAGCTGGACTGGCAGGAGTCGACGAAGGTCGGCGGCATCACCCTGACCGCCACTCCGGCGCGCCACTTCTGCGGGCGTGGCCTGCGCAACACGCAGCACACCCTGTGGGCCTCCTGGGTCGTCGAGGGCGACGCGCACCGGATCTACCACAGCGGCGACACGGGGTACTTCGACGGCTTCAAGGACATCGGCGCCGAGCACGGCCCGTTCGACGCCACCATGATCCAGATCGGTGCGTACAGCGAGTTCTGGCCCGACATCCACATGACGCCCGAGGAGGGCATGCGGGCCCACCTGGACCTCCAGGGCGGGCAGCCCACCGGTGTGATGCTGCCGATCCACTGGGCCACGTTCAACCTGGCGCCGCACCCGTGGGCGGAGCCCGGTGAGGGGACGATCGCCGCCGCGCGCGCGATGGGCGCGCGCGCCGCGCTGCCCTACCCCGGCGAGCCCTTCGAGCCGACGGCCGAGACGGTTCCGGCCGAGCCCTGGTGGCGGGGCGTGGCCGCCGCACCGGCCGGTGGCTGGCCCGCCGCCGGGGACGAGCGCGCCGATACGCCGGGTGACGTCGCCGAGGGTGCGGCGGAGGGCACCGGAGAGCCGGAGACGGTGCCCGCGGGCTGAATTCCGTATCGACGGCGAGGGCCGGGGAGCGCATCGCTCCCCGGCCCTCGCCGTTTGTTCGCGACCGCTTCTGACCAGCTTCGATCGAATCGAGGCGCCAGGGGAACGCGTGTCCGAGAGGGTTATCGGTCGGTCGTACGACGCCTCATACCAGAGCGGGACGTCGGCCGGGGGACTTTGTCAACTGCCCACCGCACATGATGGCTTGGCGACTACTGTCAGTTGCCGTCGGGCGACGCGGGGCCGTTTTTTTCGGCTCTCCCGACCGACACCGCGATGGCGCACGCCCGCGTCGCGGACCCGCGGGAGCCCCATGCCCCGACGTACCAGTACGAGGACGCCGATGTCTCACCTTCGCGCACCGGCCGCACGCGCAGACCGTCGTGAGGGCGGCGGGCGGCACGGACGGCCGGTCGCCCACACCGCCCCGTCGCAGCCCGAGACGCATCTGCGGCCCCAGCTGCTGCGCCTCGCGGTGCTGCCGCCGACCGCCGTGGCACTGAGCGCGTGCGCGGCCATCCTGTTCATCGTCCGTTCCACCGGAACCCGGCCCGGCCTCGTCCTGTGGGCCGTCCTCGCGGGAGCCGGCGGCGTCGCCCTGGCCGGAATCCTGATCGCCGCCGTGGCGGCCGGCCGCGCCGCCAGGTCCGTACGGGACCGCGTCGGCGCACTGCGGCGCAGCAGCGCCCGCACCGAGAACGAACTGCGCGCCCTCGTCGAAGGACTGCGCCGTGGCGAGAGCCCGCCCGCGCGCAAGACTCGCCGTCAACTCCCCGCGCACGCCGACGACTTCGATCTGCTCGCCGCCGACCTCTCCCGCGCCCACGACGGTGCCGTCGCCGCCGTCGTGCAGGCCGCCCAGCTCTCCAGCCGGACGGGCAGCGAACAGAAGGTCGAGGTCTTCGTCAACCTGGCCCGGCGCCTCCAGTCGCTCGTGCACCGGGAGATCTCGATCCTCGACGAGCTGGAGAACGAGATCGAGGACCCCGACCTGCTCAAAGGGCTCTTCCACGTCGACCACCTGGCCACCCGCATCCGCCGCCACGCCGAGAACCTCGCCGTGCTGGGCGGTGCCGTTTCACGCCGCCAGTGGAGCAACCCGGTCTCCATGACCGAGGTGCTGCGGTCCGCGATCGCCGAGGTCGAGCAGTACTCCCGGGTCAAACTGGTGCCCCCCATCGACGGCACCCTGCGCGGGCACGCGGTCGCCGACGTCATCCATCTGCTGGCCGAACTCGTCGAGAACGCCACGGTGTTCTCGGCCCCGCACACCCAAGTGCTGCTGCGCGCCGGCCTCGTCACCTCCGGCCTCGCCGTCGAGGTCGAGGACCGCGGCCTCGGCATGCCCGTGGACGAGCAGAACAAGATGAACGCGCTCCTCACCGACCCCGACCAGGTCAACGTCGCCAGCCTGCTCCAGGACGGCCGGATCGGCCTGTACGTCGTCTCGCAACTGGCCCGGCGGCACGGCATCCACGTCCGCCTCCAGAGCAACATCTACGGCGGCGTCCAGGCCGTGCTCGTCGTCCCGCAGGAACTGCTCGGCAGCGCCCCGGGCGAGCCAGGGGCGCTGCAGCAGGGGCGGCCCGACGCGACGGGAAGGGGACCGCGCCCCGCGACGGCGGACCCGAACCCCCGTCCCGCACCGGCGGGTCCGGCCACGCAGCCCGTGCCCGCACCCGCGGGTGCCCGGGTGGTGGCGCCCGTGCCCCGGCAGGCACAGCGGGAGCAGCCGCCCCCGCGCGTCCCGCAGGCCCGGCCCGGCGGTGCCCCCGCACCGCTCCCCGTACGCGGGACCCGGGCGGCGCGGCCCAACCCGGCGGACGCCGTGCCCGGCATCCGACCGGAGGACCGGCACACCGTCGCGGAGAACGTGACCGCGCCGCCCACGCCACGCGTCGGGACCGTGCGCGGCACCATGGGCAAACCCCAACTGCCCAGGCGGCGGGCCCAGGAGCACATCGCGCCCCAGCTGCGTGACGGGCCGGCCCCGCGTCAGGACCCCGAGTTCGTCGCCGGCCACGACCCGGGGCTGATGGCCGCCTTCCAGCGGGGCATCGGGCTCGCGGAGGCCGCGCACGCCGAGGCGGCACGCAGGGAGGAACCGCCCGCGGACCGGCCGCACCTGGACCTGGTCCGCACGGACCTGCCGACGCCCCGGGCAGCGGGCGCCGCGGATCCCGTGACCGGCGGCGACCACCACGCAAGCCTCGGAGGCACGGGTCTCGGCAGCGAGGGTCCTGGGAACGGCGGCTTCCCTTACGCGGGTCTCGGCAGCGAAGGTCCCGTGAACGGCGGCGCCCATTACGCCGGTCTCGGCAGCGAAGGTCCCGGTCGCGCAGACCCCGGCGGCGCGGACGCCCACCACACGGGTCTGGGGACCGCGGGTCCCGGTCATGCGAACCCCGGCGGCGCGGACGCCCACCACACGGGCCTCGGCAGCGCGGGCCCCGGGAACGGCGGCGACCATCCCGCGGTCCTCGGGAACGCGGGCGCGGGTCACGCGAACGTCGGGAACGTGGGCCGCTGGGTCCGGGAGGCCGGTCCCGCGGATCTCGGGAGCATCGACGCCGGCCGCCCGCACCTGGGGAACACGGGTGCCGGCGGGACGGACCTCCGGAACGCGGGTGCGAGCCACGCAGGGCTCGGGAGCATCGACGCCGGCCACCCGCACCTGGGGAACACGGACGCAGGCCAGGCGGACCTCCGGAACACGGGCGGCAACCACGCAGGGCTCGGGAGCATCGACGCCGGCCACCCGCACCACGGAAACGCGGGCACCGGCCATGCGGAGTTCGCGGGCACCGGCCATACGGGGTCCGCGGGCACCGGCCATAGGGAGTCCGCGGGCACCCGCAGCGGGCTCGCGGAGGAGTCGGCCACGGCACACATGGCCGAAGCGCCCACGACGCACGGGCCGGCGCCGTACGGGACACGACACACGACGTACGCGCCGGCACCGCACGAGACACAGGGGACACGGCACACCCTGCCCACGCCCGGACACGACCTCGCTCCCCGGCACGACGGGAGCGCTCCGGCCGGATGACCAGCCCCCCCACCACCCCCACCCCCTGCGCTCCCGCAGGCCTTCGTACCCCAAGGAGTCGATCCACCATGGCGAGCGATGCGCCGACCGGCCTCGTGTCCGACCTCGACTGGCTGATGAGCGGACTCGTACAGCGCGTGCCCCACACCACGAGCGCCGTACTGCTGTCCTGCGACGGGCTCGTGAAGTCGGTCCACGGTCTCGACCCGGACAGCGCCGACCACATGGCGGCGCTCGCCTCCGGCCTCTACTCCCTCGGCCGCAGCGCGGGCGTCCGCTTCGGGGACGGCGGCGACGTACGCCAGGTCGTCGTCGAACTCGACTCGACCCTGCTGTTCGTCTCCACCGCGGGCTCCGGCACCTGTCTCGCCGTGCTCGCCGGACGCGAGGCCGACGCGGCGGTGCTCGGCTACGAGATGGCGATGCTGGTCAAGAGCGTCCGCCCCTACCTGATGACCGCGCCCCGGCAGCACTCCGTCGAACCCCCGGCGATGAGGCCTTGAGCGTGGCCGCGGCCGGGGACGGGCCTTGGCTCGACGACGCGGCCGGACGCTTGGTGCGTCCCTACACGGTCAGCAACGGCCGGACCCGGCCGACGACCGCGCTCGACCTCCTGTCCCAGGTGATGGCCACCGGGGCGACCCCCCTCGGCTACCTCGGCCCTGAACACACCCAGGCACTGGAACGGTGCCGGGCACCCGTCTCGGTCGCGGAGATCGCCGCCCACCTGCGGCTTCCGGCGGTGGTCACCAAGGTGCTGCTGTCCGACCTCGTCGACTGCGGGGCGCTCACCACGAAGCCCCCGGAGTTCCACCACAACCCCACTGACCGGTCTCTTCTGGAGGCAGTGCTCGATGGACTACGACGACAGCTCTGACCCGTTCCCCACCGCGCTGAAGATCCTGGTGGCGGGAGGGTTCGGGGTCGGCAAGACGACCTTCGTCGGAGCGGTGAGCGAGATCGCACCGCTCAGCACGGAGGAGCTGCTCACCACGGTCAGTGCCGCGACCGACAATCTCGACGGCATCGAGAACAAGGTCGAGACGACCGTCGCGATGGACTTCGGGCGCATCAGCCTCGACCCGGAACACACGCTCTACTTGTTCGGCACCCCCGGGCAGGAGCGGTTCTGGTTCATGTGGGACGAGCTCTCCGAGGGCGCGCTCGGCGCGGTGATCCTCGCCGACACCCGCCGACTGGAGGACTCCTTCGCGGCCGTCGACTTCTTCGAGCAGCGCGGTCTCGGATTCATCGTCGCGGTCAACGAGTTCGACGGTTCCTACCGCTACGACCCCGAGGAGGTGCGCGCGGCCATCGACCTCGACCCCGAGATCCCCGTGGTGCGCTGCGACGCCCGGATCTCCAGTTCGGGCGTGCAGACCCTGCTCACCCTGGTCCGGCACCTGCTCGCCCACGCGCCCTCCCACGCTCCGAGCCACGGGGCCCACACATGACGCACCCGCCACGTCACGGAGCCCACGCATGACGCCATTCCCGAGCCACGGAGCACGCAGATGAGCTACGACCCGCCGCGTCCGGCCGGTCGTCTGCTGCTGACGCCGGAGGACAAGGACGCGCCGGCCCGGGTGCGGCGGCTGCGTCTGCTGGGGCTGGGCACGTACGCGGAACCCGCCTTCGACGCCTTCGCCGACCGCCTCGCGGACGTCGCCGCGGTGCCGTACGCCATGGTCAACTTCATCGACGAACAGCGGCAGTTCTTCGCCGGCCTGCACACCCCGGACGGCAACGTGACGGGCGTCGCGCCGGCCGTGCCGGACACCGGGGACGGCGTCGCGGCGACCACGGGCGCCACGGCCGCCGCCGAGCCCGGCACGGACCCCGCGGTCGGGCGCTACCGGAGCCGCGACTTCGGCTACTGCCCCCACGTGGTGGTCCGCCGCAAGGCGCTCGTCCTGGAGGACGTCTGCGACTACCCGCGGTTCGCCGGCAACGCGGTCGTCGACGAGATCGGCGTCCGCTCCTACCTCGGCGCCCCGCTCATCGACCGCACCGGCATCGCCCTCGGCACGATCTGCGCCGTCGACGTCGAGCCGCGCCCGTGGGGGAAGGCGGGCCTGGAGACCATCAAGGCGATGGCCGCGGAACTCGTCGAGCAGATCGGACGACGGGAGGACGGGCGGACCCTGTGAGGGTGCTCCGGCGTCGCGGCCCGGCGTCGTTCGGCGTCGCGGCCCGGAGTCGGGCGGGGCACGGCCCACAGTCGGTCGGGGCACGGCCCACGAAGGACGCAGGTGACGCGCGGCCCGGCGGCGGTCGAATTCCGGCGCCCCGCGGGAGGTTGAGCGTGCCCCCGCCGAGGAACGCTTGCGCCCGGACCTCCTCGACACCGCACGGAAAGGCACACCATGACCGATCTGCGTCTCGGTGCCCTCGGCTTCGGACTGCGCGGCTCCCTCGCACGCGTCGCCCACCGCCCCGGCCGGGGCTCGCGCGTGACCGTCGTCGCCGAGCACGATCCGGCACAGCGGGACCGCGCCGCCGACCACATTCCCGGCGTCCGTACCGTCGACGACCACCACAAGGTCCTCGACGACCCCGACGTCGACGCCGTGCTCGTCCTCACCCCGGACCACACGCACGCCGACATCGCCTGCCGGGCGCTGCGTGCCGGAAAGCCCGTCCTCGTCGAGAAGCCCCTGGACATCACGATCGAGCGCTGCGACCTGATCCTGCGCACCGCCTTCGAGACGGGCACCCGCCTGTACGTCGGTCACAACATGCGCCACATGCCGGTGATCCGTCTGATGCGCGACATCGTGGCGCGCGGCGGGATCGGCAGGGTCAAGACCGTGTGGGTGCGCCACTTCGTCGGCTACGGAGGGGACTGGTACTTCAAGGACTGGCACGCCGAACGGCGGTGCACCACCGGCCTGTTGCTGCAGAAGGGCGCCCACGACATCGACGTGCTGCACTGGCTGGCCGACGGTTTCACCGAACGGGTGCAGGCACTCGGCGACCTCATGGTGTACGGGGACAACCCGCACCGCCGGGCCCCGGGGGAACCCAAGACGGACGACTGGTACACGAAGGACGGCCACTGGCCCGCGCACACCCAGCGTTCGTTGAACCCGGTCATCGACGTCGAGGACGTGTCGCTGGTCAACATGCGCCTCGACAACGGAGTGCTCGCGGCCTACCAGCAGTGCCACTTCACCCCCGACTACTGGCGCAACTACACCGTCATCGGCGACGCCGGGCGTCTGGAGAACTTCGGGGACGGCCCCGGCGCCGTGGTGAAGGTGTGGAACAGCCGGCGCTCCGGACAGCGGGACCGGGCCGACGCCGAGCACCCCGTGCCCGCGGTGGACGAGGACGCCGAGCACGGTGGCGCGGACCCCCTGCTGATCGACGAGTTCCTGCGGTTCGTCCGTGACGGAGGGCGTACCGACACCTCCCCGGTCGCCGCGCGCATGGCGGTGGCGGCGGGATTTCGTGCCACGCAGTCGCTGCGGGACGGCGGCACCCCGCTCGACGTGCCCCCGCTCGACCCGGAACTGGTCGCCTACTTCGAGCGGGGACAGGTCCGCGAGGAGGCGTGAAGGAAAGCTGGGGCCGCGCTTAAGAAAACCTCGATGGACCAGGAGCACCTGCGTACGGCAGATTTCTCGGGGAATTCACCCCTCTCCCCGGACCGGGCTCCTTCGGCGTGCCCTGCCCCGGGAACCTCACCCACAGGAGCCGTCGCGTGAAGGCGCTGGTCAAGGAGAAGGCGGAGCCCGGACTCTGGCTCACGGACGTCCCGGAGCCGCAGGCCGGCCCCGGCGACGTACTGATCAAGGTCCTCAGGACCGGTATCTGCGGCACCGACCTGCACATCCGCAACTGGGACGGCTGGGCGCAGCAGGCCGTCAGCACGCCCCTGGTGCTCGGCCACGAGTTCGTCGGCGAGGTCGTCGAGACCGGCCGTGACGTCGCCGACATCCAGGTCGGCGACCGGGTCAGCGGCGAGGGCCACCTGGTCTGCGGCAAGTGCCGCAACTGTCTGGCCGGACGCCGTCACCTCTGCCGGGCCACGGTCGGCCTCGGCGTCGGCCGCGACGGAGCGTTCGCCGAGTACGTCGTCCTGCCCGCGTCCAACGTCTGGGTGCACCGCGTCCCCGTCGACCTCGACGTCGCCGCGATCTTCGACCCCTTCGGCAACGCCGTGCACACGGCGCTGTCCTTCCCGCTGGTCGGCGAGGACGTCCTGATCACCGGCGCGGGCCCGATCGGTCTGATGGCCGCCGCCGTGGCCCGCCACGCGGGAGCCCGCAACGTCGTGATCACCGACGTCAGCGAGGAGCGCCTGGAACTCGCCCGCAAGATCGGCGTGAGCCTGGCCCTCGACGTCTCGGAGGCGACGATCGCCGACGGTCAGCGCGAGCTGGGTCTGCGCGAGGGCTTCGACATCGGCCTGGAGATGTCCGGCCGCCCCGAGGCGATGCGCGACATGATCGCCAACATGACGCACGGCGGCCGGATCGCCATGCTCGGCCTGCCGTCGCAGGAGTTCCCGGTCGACTGGTCCCGGATCGTCACCTCCATGATCACGATCAAGGGCATCTACGGCCGCGAGATGTTCGAGACCTGGTACGCCATGTCGGTCCTCCTCGAAGGCGGACTCGACCTCGCCCCCGTGATCACCGGCCGCTACGGCTTCCGCGACTACGAGTCGGCCTTCGCCGACGCGGCGAGCGGCCGCGGCGGCAAGGTCATCCTCGACTGGACCGCCTGATCTCCGGCTCGGTTCGCCTCCGGGGCGCACAAGCCTGTGCCGAGAGCCCGACCGTGCCCAGCCCTTCGGGCCTCCGCGCGCTCGCCCTCTCGACCCACGTGCGCCCCTCCGGCCCACTCGCCCCTTGCACCTGCGCCCCCTGCACTTGATGGAGCCCCTTATGTTCGACTCCGTACGCGACGATCTCCGCGCCACCCTCGACGAGATCCGCGCCGCGGGCCTGCACAAGCCCGAGCGGGTCATCGGCAGCCCGCAGTCCGCGACGGTGAACGTCACCGCCGGCGGTCGCCCCGGCGAGGTCCTCAACTTCTGCGCCAACAACTACCTCGGCCTCGCCGACCACCCCGACGTCGTCGCGGCAGCCCACGAGGCGCTCGACCGCTGGGGCTACGGCATGGCCTCCGTGCGGTTCATCTGCGGCACGCAGGAGGTGCACAAGGAGCTGGAGGCGCGGCTGTCCGCGTTCCTCGGCCAGGAGGACACGATCCTCTACTCCTCCTGCTTCGACGCCAACGGCGGCGTCTTCGAGACCCTGCTCGGCGCCGAGGACGCGGTCATCTCCGACGCCCTCAACCACGCCTCGATCATCGACGGCATCCGCCTGTCCAAGGCGCGCCGCTTCCGGTACGCGAACCGTGACATGGCCGACCTGGAGGCCCAGCTCAAGGCGGCCTCGGACGCCCGCCGCCGGCTGATCGTCACCGACGGCGTCTTCTCGATGGACGGCTATGTCGCGCCGCTGCAGGAGATCTGCGACCTCGCCGACCGCTACGACGCCATGGTCATGGTCGACGACTCGCACGCCGTCGGCTTCGTCGGCCCCGGCGGACGCGGCACGCCCGAGCTGCACGGCGTCATGGACCGCGTCGACATCATCACGGGCACCCTCGGCAAGGCGCTCGGCGGCGCCTCCGGCGGCTACGTGGCCGCCCGCGCCGAGATCGTCGCGCTGCTGCGCCAGCGTTCGCGCCCGTACCTCTTCTCGAACACGCTCGCCCCGGTGATCGCGGCGGCCTCGCTCAAGGTGCTCGACCTGCTGGAGTCGGCCGACGACCTGCGGATCAGGCTCGCCGAGAACACCGCGCTGTTCCGTTCCCGGATGACCGAGGAGGGCTTCGACGTCCTTCCCGGCGACCACGCGATCGCCCCCGTCATGATCGGGGACGCGGCCGTCGCCGGACGCATGGCGGAGCTCCTCCTGGAACGGGGTGTCTACGTGATCGGCTTCTCGTACCCGGTCGTTCCGCAGGGCCAGGCGCGCATCCGGGTGCAGCTGTCGGCCGCGCACTCGACCGAGGACGTGAACCGCGCGGTGGACGCCTTCGTGGCGGCCCGCGCGGAACTCGACGGCTGAGGAACCCCCGCGACCTGAGAGAATCGGTCGCATGATCGAGGCGCGGCGGCTCCACATCCTCCGTGCGGTGGCCGACCACCGCACGGTCACGGCGGCTGCCGCCGCGCTCTACCTCACGCCCTCGGCGGTCTCCCAGCAGCTGACCGCGCTGGAGCAGGAGACGGGCCACCGCCTCGTCGAGCGCGGCGCGAAGGGCGTGAGGCTGACGCCCGCCGGTGAGATCCTGCTCGGCCACACCAACGCGGTGTTGGCCCAACTGGAACGCGCGGAGGCCGAGTTGGCCGCGTACGGCGCGGGCTCGGCGGGCACGGTGACCATCGCGTCCTTCGCGACCGGCATAGGCCTGGTGGTCGCGCCCGCACTGGCGCGCCTGTCCGGCACGGCCCCCGGGATCCACGTCCGGGTGCAGGACGCCGAGGGCGACGCCAGTCTGCCGATGGTGCTCGACCGGCAGATCGACATCGCGGTCGCCGTCGAGTACCGGGGCGCCCCCGACGCCGACGACCCCCGCCTGACCCACGTCCCGCTCTACGCGGAGCCCTTCGACGCGGTCGTCCCGGTCGCCCACCGCTTCGCCGACGCCGACGAGGTGCCGCTCGCGGAGCTGGCCAAGGACCCGTGGATCGGCCCCTACCCGGGCAACCCCTGTCATGACGTGGTCGTCCTGGCCTGCGAGAACGCCGGCTTCCAGCCCCGTCTCGAACACTCCTCCGACGACTTCCGTGCCGTCGTCGCGCTGGCCTCGGCCGACGCGGGTGTCGCACTCGTGCCCCGCTCGGCGCTGCGCGGCATGGACCTCACGGGCGTGGTCGTACGCCCCGTCGACGGCGTCGCCCCCACCCGCCGTGTCTTCGCCGCCGTACGCCGTGGGGCGGAGGGGCATCCGCTGATCCGGCCGGTCCTGGACGCGCTCACCGAGGCCGCGACCGCGGATTGAGAAAGCCGTCGTCCCGGATGTGGGATAGCATCCCGAATGAGGGACGTAAGAGGGAGGCGCCATGGGCGACGAGGTCGATGTCCGGCTCGGTGCCCGGCTGGCCGAGCTGAGGGCCGAGCGCGGCTGGTCCCTGGGCGAGCTGGCGGAGCGCAGCGGAGTGAGCCGGTCCACCCTGTCCCGCACCGAACGCGCCGAGATCAGCCCCACCGCGTCGCAGCTCAACCGCCTGTGCGCGGTCTACGGACGCACCATGTCGCAGCTGCTCAGCGAGATCGAGCCGGAACCCGCCCTGCTGGTGCGGGCGGCCGACCAGGCGATCTGGGAGGACACGTCCTCGGGCTTCGTACGACGGTCGGTTTCGCCGCCGCACGCCGGGCTGCGCGGCGAACTCGTCGAGGGACGGCTCGCGGCGGGCGCGGCCATCGACTACGACCGGCCCCCCGTACCCGGCCTGGAACAGCACATCTGGGTCCTCGACGGAACCCTCGAGGTGACCGCTCAGGACGTCGTGCAGCGGCTCGGCGCCGGGGACTGCCTCCGGCTGCGCGTGTGGGGGCCGACCCGCTTTCGCTGCCCGGGCCCCGAGGCCGTGCGCTACGCCCTGGTGGTGGTGCTGCCGTGACCGCCGTCGCCCGCCTGGACGCCTCCGAAGTCCTCGCCTGCGCGGGAGAGCTGGCCGACCTCCTGGCCGACACCGTGCTCGGGGGAGCCTCCGTCGGCTTCCTCGCGCCGCTGGACCGGGCGACAGCCGTCGCCTGGTGGGAGGAGCGCGCCGCGGCGGTGTCGGCGGGCCGGATCGCCGTGTGGGTGGCCCGCGACGCCGACCGGTTGCTCGGCACGGTCGGACTCGCCTTCCCGGACAAGCCCAACAGCCGCCACCGCGCCGAACTCGTGAAGCTGATGGTCCACCGTGACGGCCGGGGACAGGGCGTCGGCCGCACGCTCCTGACCACCGCCGAGGCCGCCGCCGCCCATTCCGGGGTCACCCTGCTGCACCTGGACACCGAGACCGACAGCCCCGCCGAGTTCCTCTACCGCTCCGCGGGCTGGACCCGGATCGGCGCGATCCCCGACTACGCGGCGGCCCCGTCCGGAGAGCTGCGCGGGACGACGATCTACTACAAACAGGTGGGGGCGGCGGCGCCCGCACCGGCCCATCGACCACGTATCCAGGCGTGATTGTCAGTGCCTTTGGCTACGGTGCGTCCCATGCCGGAAGCCGAAGACGTACGCCGTGTCGCCCTCTCCCTGCCCGACACGACGGAGAAGATCGCGTGGAGCATGCCCACGTTCAGGGTCGCGGGCAAGATGTTCGCCACGCTCCCGGAGGACGAGACCTCCATCGCGGTGCGCTGCCCGAAGGAGGAGCGCGACGAACTCGTCCTGGCCGAGCCCGGCAAGTTCTGGATCGCCGACCACGAGGCGGGCTTCGCCTGGGTGCGGGTCCGCCTCGCCGCCCTGGACGACGACGAACTGCGTGACATCCTGGCCGACTCCTGGCGCCAGGCGGCACCGCCCCGGCTGATCGACGCCTACCCGGACCTGGGCCTCCCGTCCGCCGACTGAAACGGCTCCGGCGACGTCCGTGCCCCGTGGCATGATCCGGAAGCGTGAGCCGAGCGCACGGCGCCCGGTTCCGCGGGGGACGGGTGGGGCATGGGGAGTCAGGGGAGGGGATCGAGCGGGATGGCCGGGACGTCATCGGGCGGGACATCACAGCGCGACGAGCCGGGCGGCGAACGACGGGACGAACCGTCGGACCGCGCGGGGAAGGCGCGACGCGGAGAGCGGCGGCGTCGTGACATCGTTGCCGCCGGGGCGCCCTCGCCCGTCTGGTCGCGGGACTTCGCCCTCTTCTTCGTCGCACGCGCCCTCGCCCGGCTCGGCGACACCATGCTCCCGGTGGCGCTGGCCGCCGGACTGCTGCGGTACGGATACGGGGTCGGCGCGGTCGGCCTGGCCATGGCGGCGTCGGCGGCCTCGTTCGCGGGCCTGGTGATCTTCGGCGGGGTCATCGCCGACCGGTTCAGCACACGCAAGCTCATGATCGGTGCCGATCTGGTGCGGCTGGTCACCCAGTCCCTCGCCGCCGCGCTGTTCTTCGCCGGCCACGTGGTCCTCTGGGAGATCTGCGTGATCGGCGCGGTCAACGGCGTGGCCGGCGCGGTGTTCCAGCCCGGCGTCGCCAGCACGGTGCCGCGCCTCGCCACCGACGTCCAGGGGGCCAACGGCGCCATACGGATCGCCGAGTCCGCCGCCCAGCTCGCCGGCCCGGCGCTGGCGGGCCTGCTGGTCGCGTTCTCCTCCGCCGGCGGGGTCTTCGCCGCCCACGCGGCGACCTACGCGCTCAGCGCCCTGTGCCTGCTCCTGCTCCGGCTGCCCCCGGCCGCCCCCGGAAGCCGGTCCCACAGCGGCAGCTTCAGGGCCGATCTCGCCGAGGGCTGGCGGGAGTTCAGATCCCGCACCTGGCTCTGGGGCGTCATCGTCATCTGGTGCGTCTACATGATCTCCATCTGGGGGCCGACCGTCCCCCTGGTGGCCACCGAGGTGGTGCAGGAGCACGGCCCGCGCGCCTACGGCCTGGTCAACTCGGCCCTCGGCGCCGGCACCGTCATCGGCGGACTGATCGCGCTGCGGCTGCGCCCCCGCCGCATGCTGCGGGCCGGATCTTTCGCCCTCTTCGCCTTCGCCTGCTTCCCGGCGACCGTCGGATGGGGACTTGGCGTGGCGGCCATGTCGGCCGGCGCGGTCGTGGCCGGCGCGGGCATGTCGCTGTGGGGTGTGATGTGGGCGACGAGCGTGCAGACACAGGTGGCGCCCGACGTCCTCAACCGCATCCACGCGTACGACGTCGCGGGCTCCCTGGCCATGATGCCCGTAGGGCAGGCACTGGCCGGACCGGCCGCCGCGGCGCTCGGCGCCGACCACGTGCTGCTCATCGCCGGCGTCATGACCCTCGTCGTCTCGACCGCCCTGCTGGCGGTGCCCGCGATCCGGAATCTGGTCCGTGTCGACGGCCCCCCGCCGCTGCCCCGCCCGTCCGCCGCGACGGAACCCGTGTCGGCCGCGGCCGCCCGGCGGGAGGACCGCCCGGCCGTGTGAACCGACCGGCGGGCGGCGCGCCGCTCACCCGTCGACCCGGGCCGCCGGGCGTCCGGTCATCCGTGGACCCGGGCTCCCAGGAAGGCGCCGATCCGCTCCCGCAGGGACGCCGGGTCCAGGCCGTGGGCGGCGACGTGCTCCTCGACCGTCCCGTACCGGCGCAGCTCGCGGCGGCCCACACCGAGGCCCAGGACCCGGTGCGGCACGTCGGCGAGCGCGTCGGCCGCCTCCTTCGTGGACGTGCCCGCCAGATACGGCTCGACGAGGACCACGTCGGTGCCCGCGGTCTCCGTGGCCCGGCGCAGCGCCGCCGCGTCGAAGGGCCGGACGGTGGTCGCGTACAACAAGGTCACGTCGAGCCCCTCCGTGGCGGCCAGTGCGGCGTCGAGCATCGGACCGACCGCGACGACCACGCCCGCGTGCCCCTCGCGCACGGTGCGGAAGCGCGCTCCGTCGACGGGCAGCCCCTGCGTGTTCGACTGCACGGACAGGCGGACGTACACCTTGTCGTCCCCGGCCGCGACCGCGTGGCGCAGCAGCGTCTCGGCCTCGTCGGGATGGCCCGGGACGTGCACCGTCCAGCCGTCCAGTGTGTCGAGAAGGGCCACGTCGCCGGGCGACATGTGGGTGAAGCCGCCGGCCGGCCAGTCGAAGGACGCGGCGGCGCTGACGAGCACCGCGCCCGCGTCCTGGTGCCCGAGGTCCAGTTTGACCTGCTCGAAGGGCCGTTCCACGAGGAAGCTGGCGAAGGTGTGCAGCACGGGACGCAGCCCGGTCAGCGCGAGGCCCGCGGCCGTGCCGATCAGCAGCTGCTCACGAATGCCCACGTTGACGACCCGGTCGGGATGCCTGCTCCGGGCCTTCGCGAAGCCGTCCATGCCGATCTCGGCCAGGACGACCGCGACACGGGGGTCCTCGTCGAGCAGCCGCGAGACGACAGGGGCGAAACGGTCACGCATGGTGTCCATGGGATGTGTGTCCTTCCGTCGGCTCAGGCCGACTTCGGTTCGACCTGGGCGACGACCACGCGCGGACGTCCGGGATGGGGCGCCGTGAAGGCGGCGTACAGGGCTTCGTGGTCGCGGCCGTCCACCGTGGCGGCGGACCAGCCGGCCGCCTCGAACCGGGCCGCGATGCCCCCGGGGCGGGCGTGACTGGCGGACGAGTTGTCGACGACCACGGTGTGGAGCCGTTCCAGACCTGCCGGACCGGCGAAGGCGATCGCCTCGTGATTGCTTCCCTCGTCCAGTTCCGCGTCGCCGATCAGCACCCACACGCGGGGCTCGTCCAGTCCTTGCGCGCGCAGCCCGAGAGCCGTTCCGACGCCGATCGGCAGTCCGTGCCCGAGGGACCCGCTGCCGATCTCGGCGCCCGGTACGAGGACACGGTCGGGGTGGTGGCCCAGCGGCGACGCGTAGGAGCCGAATCCGGGCAGCCACGACTCGGGCACGAACCCCTTGGCCGCGAGCACGGTGTAGTACGCCATGGGTCCGTGTCCCTTGGAGAGCAGGAACCGGTCCCGCTCCGGATCGTCCACACGGTCGGGCGCGACCCGCAGCACCCGGTCGTACAGCACCCACAGGGCGTCCATGGTCGACGTCGCCGCAGGTCCGTGCTTCTCGTCGCCGGTCATCAGCCCCATCAGGCGGGGCAGGTCCGTGTACGCGTACCGCTGCGTCGCTGTGATCGTCATGCCGACGATCGTGCAACCTCAACCAAACTTCAGGTCAACCCGCACTCGTCCCGGGCGCGGACCCGCATAAACGGGTGCGCGACCACAGGCGCGAGTGCGGTATTGTTTCCGTGCACGTTCGGCCCGGGGAAACCCCAGGTCAGGCGGGCACCGGGACGTGGCGCAGCTTGGTAGCGCACTTGACTGGGGGTCAAGGGGTCGCAGGTTCAAATCCTGTCGTCCCGACGGTGCGAAGGGTCTTCGCGGGCAAGAGCCCGCGGGGCCCTTTTTGCGTTTCCCCGCGACGGCTACCGCGACCGCGACGGCTGACGGGCGACGGGCGACGGATGAGGGCGCGAGCCGGCCGGGGCCCCGGCCGAACTCGTGGCGCGGGCGGGGGCCTCCGGTCAGTCGGCGCGGCGGGTGAAGCGCGCGGCGATCGTGACGCGGGTCAGCGGCTTGAGCATGCCGGCCTGGTTCCAGGACATGCCGAAGTCCCCGCGTTCCACCGGGAGTTCGGCGGTGAGGGTGACCGCGTCGGCGGAGATCTCGGACGCCTTGGCGGTGAAGGACAGCGCACGGGTCACGCCCAGCACGGTCAGGTCGCCGGTGACGTGGACGGTCGCGTCGCCGGACGGCGTGACCTCCGTGGCGGTGAAGACGAGCGAGGGGTGCGTCTCCACATCGAAGAAGTCCGCGGAGCGCAGGTGCTCGTCACGCTTGGCGTTCCTGGTGTCCAGGGACGCGGCGCCGATGGTCACGCTGCCGTGCGCGCCGCCCCCGGCGAGCACCTCGCCGTCGCCGCCGACCTCGGCGAACACCCCCTTGACGTTCAACAGGCCCCAGAACGTGCGGTGCTGGAACCCGACGGTGGTGCCTGCCGGGTCGAGGGTCCAGTGACCCGCCGAGACGTCCGGGAGCGCGCCGGGCCGGGACGAGGGGGTGGTGTGGGACATGGTCGTCCGTGCCTTTCGTGAGCGGTCCGGTGCCCTGGCGGCGCCGGAGCCGGTGGAGGGGGCGGGAGAGGCCGGGCCCGGGTGGCCGCGGTCGGGTGCCGCACCGATCGGTTGAATGATGAATACATCGCCAGCTACTACTACGCCAGCTATTAGGTAGCTCGCGAGATAATAGATGGGCGGGGTATTCTCGGCAAGTGGGTGAGGACTCGGGATCGGACTACGGGAGCCAGCGCATGGGGGAGTCCCAGCAGTCGAAGGAGCGGGCCGGGTGTCCCGGCGCGGCGGACCCGTGTCCGAGCGCCGAGGAGACCGACCTGCTGCAGCGGTGGAACGGCCTGGCGACGGGGTTCCGTGAGCTCACGGACGAACTGATCGCCGAGGCCCAGCGCGAGGTGGGGCTGCCGCCCTCGTCCCTCGAAGTGCTCTGCTTCCTGGTCGCGTCGTCGGACCGAGCCGCTCCGATGCGGCTGCTGTCCCAGGCGCTCGGCTTCTCCACCGCGGGGACGACCGGGGTGGTCGACCGGCTGGCCGACGCCGGTCTCGTCGAGCGCCGCCCGTCCCGTTCGGACCGCAGGGTGACCTATGCCGTGCTGACTCCGCTCGGCCGGGAGACGGCCACGACCGCGGCGAAGGTGTTCGCCGACGCGGTGCGGCGTCGTGTCGTGGAACCCCTGGGGGAGGAGGGCTTCGCCTCCTTCGCCCGCGCCTTCGTCACGCTGGGCATCGTGGACGCGCCCTGCGAGGAGCCGACGGAGCCCTGCTGACGGCTGTGCCCGGGGCGCCCGCCGCGTGGTGGTCAGCCGCCCGCCGCCGTCGGCGGGCGACTGACCGGACCGGAGCCGACGGCGGGCTGACTGGACCGGTGCCGATGGCGGCGGCTGACCGGACCGGAGCCGACGGCTGACCGGACCGGTGCCCGTCAGGCCTTGAAGGCGACCCCGCCGTACAGGGAGACCGGTGCGTCGCCGATGGAGGTCTCGTCCTCCGCGAGCTCGGGATGCCAGTCCTTCACGGAGACGATGCCCGGTTCGACCAGGTCGAGCCCCTTGAAGAACCGGCCGACCTCGGCGTGGGAGCGGCCGACGAGGGTCACCCCGCCCTTCGCGTACGTCTCGATGCCGCGCCGCACGTTCTCGGGCTCGAAGTCGGCGGTCATCGCCGACAGTGCCAGGCAGCTGCCCGGCGCCAGCGCCTCGACCAGGGTCTCCACCAGCTCGTACGCGCCGCTCTCGTCAGCGATGAAGTGCATCAGGGCGATCAGGGACAGGGCTACGGGCCGGTCGAAGTCGAGGACGCGGCCCGCCTCGGCGAGTATCTTCTCCGGCTCGCGCGCGTCGGCCTGGATGTACTCCGTCACGCCCTGCGGGGTCCCGCGCAGCAGCGCCCCGGCGTGGGCGAGGACGATCGGGTCGTTGTCGACGTACACCACCCGCGCGTCCGCGGCGGTGCGCTGCGCGATCTGGTGGAGGTTGGGCTCGGTGGGGATGCCGGTGCCGATGTCGAGGAACTGCCGGATCCCCGCCGCGCCGACGACATGGCGGGTGGCCCGCTGCATGAACCAGCGGTTGCTGCGGGCGGCCCGTTTGGCGCCCGGATCGAGCGACTGGATGTGCCGGCCGAGCTCCTCGTCGACCGGGTAGTTGTCCTTGCCTCCGAGGTACCAGTCGTACACCCGTGCCGGATGCGGCCTGCTGGTGTCGATCCGGTCCACGGTGGACTCGGGCCCCGTCATGCGGCAACTCCTTTGCTAGACCTGCCTGTTCGCCCTGCCTGGGGGTGTTCGGCAGTACGTGCGAGCAGTGTGCCATCCCGGCGAGGCGTCAGGGGTCCGGGTGACGTTCCGGGGCCGGGGGAGCGGGATCTTCCCAGATGGCCGGTCGCGGGTCTATAGTCGAAAACTAGCAGTGCTAATTAATTGTTTCCGCCCCTTCGCCGGTCCCCGCGATCCGGAGATCCCGCGCTCGCGAGACCGGCGATCCCGTGATCCGCGCCCGCGTCACACCGTGATCGCGTGATCCGCCGTCCTCCAGGAGTCCTGTCGTGCGTCCCGTCCACTTCGCGGCCGCCCGCCGCACCCCCATCGGCAAGCTGCGCGGAGCCCTGTCCTCCGTGCGGTCCGACGACCTCGCCGCGACCGTCGTGCGCGGGCTGGTCGCCGGACTGCCCACGCTCGACCCGGCCCGTATCGACGACGTCTACTGGGGCGCCGCCAACCAGGCGGGCGAGGACAACCGCAACGTCGCCCGCATGGCCGCGCTCCTCGCGGGCCTGCCCGAGTCCGTACCCGGCGCCACCGTCAACCGGCTGTGCGCCTCCGGCCTGGAGGCCGTCACGACCGCGGCCCGCGCCATCGCCTCCGGTGAGGCCGACATCGTGCTCGCGGGCGGCTCCGAGTCGATGAGCCGGGCGCCCTTCGTCCTGCCCCGCCCGGACGAGGCCCTTCCCCATCGCATCGAGACGGTCGACACCCGGCTCGGCTGGCGCCTGGTCAACCCCGCGATGAAGGACCTGCACGGTCTCCTGTCGATGGGGGAGACGGCCGAGGAGGTCGCCGAGCGGTACGGCGTCCCGCGCGAGCGCCAGGACGCGTTCGCGCTGCGCAGCCACCAGCGCGCCGCGGATGCCCGCAAGAACGGGTACTTCGACGCCGAACTGCTCCCCGTCGAACGCCCCGACGGCGTCGTCGTCGACACCGACGAATGCGTACGCGAGGACACCTCGCTCGACAAGCTCGCCCGCCTCAGGCCGGTGTTCCGCGAAGGCGGCACGGTCACCGCGGGCAACGCGTCCCCGATGAACGACGGCGCGGCCGGCCTGCTGCTCGTCAGCGAGGACGCCCTGAACGACCTGGGGCTGGAGTCCCTCGGACGCTACGTCGCCGGAGCGTCGGCCGGTGTCCACCCCGACGTCATGGGCATCGGCCCCGTCCCCGCCACGCAGAAGGCGCTGGGACGCGTCGGCTGGGGCATCGGCGACATCCAGGAGGCCGAGTTCAACGAGGCCTTCGCCGCCCAGGCCCTCGCCTCCGTGGACAAGCTCGGGATCGACCCGGAGCTCGTCAACCCGACCGGCGGGGCCATCGCCCTCGGCCACCCGCTCGGCTGCTCCGGCGCCCGCATCCTCACCACCTTGCTGCACCGCATGCGCCGTACCGGCGCCGCGCGCGGCCTGGCCACCATGTGCGTGGGGGTCGGACAGGGCAGCGCGGTCCTGGTCGAGCGCGGCTGAAGCCCCGTACGCGGCTCCGGCGGGCGGAGCCGCGCGACCCGTCCGAAACCAGCGAACACCAGCCGCCCCCGGCGGAGATCAGAAACGGAGCACCCCTCCATGGCCACCCTGTCCCTCGCCGCGATCCTCGCCGAGAACGCCCGCCGCCGCCCCGACCGGACGGCGCTCGTCGAGGGCGACCTGCGCCTCACCTTCGCCCAGGTGTGGCGGCGTGCCCTGGCCGAAGCCGGCGCCCTGGCCGGCCTCGGTGTGCGGCCGGGGGACCGGGTGGCGCTGATGGCCCCCAACACGGCGGACTTCCCGCACGCCTACTACGCCGTCGCGGCGGCGGGCGGCGTGGTCGTCCCCGTCCACCTCCTGCTGTCGGCGTCCGAGGTCGAGCACGTCCTGAAGGACAGCGGCGCGACCCTGCTGCTGTGTCACCCGGCGCAGGCCGGGACGGGCGCCGCGGCGGCGCGCGCCCTCGGCGTCCGCGTCGTCATGCTGGGCGCCGAACTGGAGAAGCTCGCGGCGGACGCCGAACCGCTCCCGTCCTACGTCACCCGCGACGCCGACGACCCGGCCGTCGTCTTCTACACCAGCGGCACGACCGGCGTCCCCAAAGGCGCCGTGCTCAGCCACTTCAACCTGGTGATGAACGCGACCGTGAACGCCTTCGACGCCAACGACATCCGCCCCGACGACATCGCGCTCGGCGCGCTCCCGCTCTTCCACGCCTTCGGCCAGACCGTCTCCCTCAACTCCACCTGGCGGGCGGGCGCCACCCTCGTCCTGCTGCCGCGCTTCGACGCCGCGCGCGCGATCGAACTGATGGTGAAGGAAGGGGTGAACACCTTCCACGGCGTCCCCACCATGTTCGTCGCCCTCGCGGCCGCCGCGGCGGACACGGACGCACTGCCCGAGCTGCGGGTCTGCGTCTCCGGTGGCGCCTCGCTGCCGGTGGCCGTCCTGGAGCGGTTCGAGACGGCGTTCGGAGCGAAGGTCTACGAGGGGTACGGGCTGTCGGAGACCTCGCCGACCGCGACCGTCAACCAGCCCCTGTTCGGCACGAAGCCCGGCACCATCGGCCACCCCTTGTGGGGCGTGGACGTGGAGATCGCGCGGGCGGAGGCCGAGGACCGTGTCGAACTGCTGCCGGCGGGCGAACTCGGTGAGGTCGTCGTCCGCGGCCACAACGTCTTCTCCGGGTACCTGGGCCGTCCCGAGGCGACCGCGGAGGCCGTGGTGGACGGCTGGTTCCGCACCGGCGACCTGGGCACCAAGGACGAGGAGGGCTTCCTGCGGATCGTCGACCGCAAGAAGGACGTCATCATCCGCGGCGGCTACAACGTCTACCCGCGGGAGGTCGAGGAGGTGCTGATGCGGCACCCCGGCGTCGCCCAGGTCGCGGTGATCGGACTGCCGGACGAGCTGCACGGCGAGGAGGTGTGCGCGGTCGTGGTCCCCGCGCCCGGCTCGGCCGCCGACGGCGACGGCATCACCACGTGGTCGAAGGAACACCTGGGCCGTCACAAGTACCCGCGCCGCGTGGAGTTCACCGACGCGCTGCCGCTCGGTCCGAGCATGAAGGTGCTCAAGCGGGAGCTGCGGGCCCGGTACACCGGCTGAGCCGCCGGCGCAGGTGCCACCTGTCGAGACGCTCCTTACGGCGGCCGGATAGGTGGGCATAGCATCGGTTCCCGCATGAACACGATGACGCTCTGGCACATATCCGGCTGGGAGTTCGCCGCGCTCGCCTTCGCGGCCCTGCTCGTCGGCTTCTCGAAAACGGCGGTGAGCGGGGCCAACACGGTCAGCCTCGCCGTCTTCGCGGCCGTCCTGCCCGCCCGCGCCTCCACCGGCGTGCTGCTCCCGATCCTGATCGCCGGGGACGTCCTCGCGGTCCTCACCTACCGGCGCCATGCCCACTGGCCCACGCTGTGGCGGCTGTTCCCGGCGGTCGCGGCGGGAGTGGTCGTCGGCACGCTGTTCCTGGTGTGGGCGGACGACGCGGTCGTACGGACCTCGATCGGCGCGATCCTGCTGCTGATGGCCGGCGTCACGATGTGGCGGCGGCGCCGGGCCGGCAGCGAGGACGAACCGGACGCCGTCACGAGCCGGGCGGGTCGCATCAAGGCCCGCTCCTACGGAGTCCTCGGCGGTTTCACCACGATGGTCGCCAACGCGGGCGGCCCGGTGATGTCGCTGTACCTCCTGTCGGCGGGCTTCCGCAAGCTCGGCTTCCTCGGCACGTCCGCCTTCTTCTTCCTGATCGTGAACGTCTCGAAGGTGCCCTTCAGCGCCGGACTCGGTCTGATCGACGGCCGCTCGCTGCTGCTGGACGCGGCCCTCGTGATCTTCGTCGTCCCGGGTGCGTTCCTCGGCAAGTGGGCCGTGAACAGGATCAACCAGCGCTTGTTCGAGCAGCTCGTCATCGCGGCGACCGTCGTGGGCGGCGTGCAACTCCTACTGCGTTAGCCCGAGCAGCTTCGGAAGGCCGGCGAACGAGTCGATGACGTGGTCGGGTTCGCCGCTCGCGGCCCGGTGCGTCTCCGGCAGATACTTGCCGGTCCTCACCAGCACCCCGGTCACCCCGGCCCGTTGCGCCGCGAGGACGTCCGACTCGATGTCGTCCCCGACCATCACCGCCCCCCGCGCGCTCACTCCGAGATGCGCGAGCGCCGCCCCGAAGAACGCGGCCGACGGCTTTCCCGTGATCACGGCCTCGGTGCGGGCGGCGGCCTCCAGCCCCGTCACGAAGGCTCCCGAGTCGAGCTGGAGACCCTCGTCGGTCCGCCAGTACAGGTTGCGGTGCATGGCGACCAGCCGGGCGCCGCGCTGGAGGTCCCCGAAGGCACGGTTCAAGGAGGCGTAGTCGAACTCGGGACCGGCCCCGCCGAGGACGACGACGTCGGGAACCACACCGGGATCGTCGACCAGGGTGACGCCGGCGAGGTCCTCACGGATGTCGCCGCTGTTGAGCAGGGTGCAGCGCGCGCCCGGGAAGTGCTCCGTGAGGTGTGCGGCCGTCACCGCGGGCGCGGTCAGGATGTCCTCGGCGGCCACCGCGAAACCGGCGTCCGACAGCGTCCGGGCGATCGACGCCCGCGTGCGCGAGGTCGTGTTCGTCACCAGCGCCACGGGGAGACCGGCGTCGCGGATCCGGCGTAGGGCCCCGACCGCGCCGGGCAGCGGCTGCCACGACACCGTGAGCACACCGTCGATGTCGATGAGAACCGCGCGTACCGACTCCATGCCTGGACGATACCGACGGGCGGGCCCGTCGGCCGCCCGGCGACCCCGCTGCCCTCCCGCGGGTGCCGCCGGTCCCGGCGCCGGGCCCGTCAGACAGGGCCTAGTCCCGCGGGTTCCTGCGCAGCAGGTAGGTGTCCATGATCCATCCCTTGCGCTCCCGGGCCTCGGCCCGCAGCCGCTCGATGCGCGGAGCGGTCTCGGCGAGGGGACCGGACGCGAGGATCTCGTCGGGCGTTCCGATGTAGGCGCCCCAGTAGATGTCGATGTCCTCGTCGGTGTACTGCCGGAAGGTCTGGTGGGCGTCGAGCATGACGACCACGTCGTCCACACCGTCGGGGAAACCCTCGGCGAGGCGGCGGCCCGTGGTGATCTGGACCGGCCGGGCGACGCGGTTCAGCCCCGTGCGGTGCCGTGCCACCAGCGCGGAGACGCTGCTGACACCGGGCACGACGTCGTATGTGAACGGCACCGAGCCGCGCTCCAGGATCTCCTCCAGGATGCCGATGGTGCTGTCGTACAGCGCGGGATCGCCCCACACCAGGAAGGCGCCGCTCTCGTCCTCGCCGAGCTTCTCGGCGATCAGCCGCTCGTAGATGGCGGCGCGAGCACTGCGCCAGTCACCGACGGCAGGAGAGTACGCCGTGCCTCCCGCGGACCGGTCGCGGTCCGGGTCGCGGGCCTCGACCAGTCGGTACGCACCGTCCGGTATGTGCGTGTCGAGGATGTCACGGCGCAGCTGGACGAGGTCCGACTTCACCTCGCCCTTGTCCAGGATGAAGAACACGTCCGTGCTCCTCAGCGACTTGACCGCCTGCAACGTGAGCTGATCGGGGTCGCCCGCCCCGATCCCGATGACATGAATCTTTCGCACACCCAGAGTCTGCCGCACGCCACCGATCGTGGACGCACCGCACCTGGGATCGGCCCGGACGCCGGTCCGGCGCAGGTGTCAGGCGCCCCGCCCGGCCAGCCGCGGAGCCGATTCCCGCGCGTCGATCGCCCTGCCCTCACGCTCCACCGAGGCGGCCACGTCACGCGCCCAGGCGCTCAGTTCCCCGAGGTCCATTCCGTACGGCCGCTCGCGGCCGGTCAGGGCCGACCACTCCGCGGTGCCCCCGGCGCCGCGCCGCAGCAGCCGGGCCCCGCCCGTGAGGTTCCCGCGGGCCGCGTGGGTGAGCCCCACCGCGAGCTGGGCCAGACCGCGCCACAGCGCGCGCTCGTCCTCGGGACCGGACTTCCAGGCGTCCTCGAAGACCTCGTGCGCGTGGAACGGCTTTCCCGCGTCCAGCAGCGCCTGCGCCTCGGCGACGGTCTCCTCGGGGGTGCGCACGACGCCCTCCGGCTGCCGTTCCACCCCGTCCGCGCCGTACGGCAGCGGCCGTCCGAGGCCGTCGCGCGGCCGGGCGTTGCGCGCGCGGCCCTCCGTGTCCCGGTCGCGCCCGTCGTCCTGCCGTGCCTCGGATGTTCCGCTCATATCCCGATTGTCGCGCGTTCCGCGCCCCCTTCGGAGCAGCCCCCGGTGTGGGGTAAAGTTCTGCTCGCACGATCACGCGGGTCACCGTGGGTGAAGGCACCGGGACGTGGCGCAGCTTGGTAGCGCACTTGACTGGGGGTCAAGGGGTCGCAGGTTCAAATCCTGTCGTCCCGACCAGCATTGAAGCCGGTCGGAGGCCGTTTTCTCAGCGATGGGAAGACGGCCTTTTCCGTTGCCTCCTTCAGGACAGCCGGCCGACATGGGCGAGGGCCTGCCTGAGCAGGACCCCGTGCCCGCCCGGCATCTCGTCGATGACCAGCGGCGACGACGCCTCCTCGGGGCTGAACCAGACCAGGTCGAGGGCGTCCTGCCGGGGGCGGCAGTCGCCGGTCACCGGGACGATGTAGGCGAGCGACACGGCGTGCTGGCGCGGGTCGTGGAACGGAGTGACCCCCAGTGTCGGGAAGTACTCGGCGACCGTGAAGGGCTGGAGGGAGGCCGGGACCCGGGGGAGTGCCACCGGTCCGAGGTCCTTCTCCAGGTGGCGCAGCAGGGCGTCGCGGACGCGCTCGTGGTGCAGCACCCGACCGGAGACGAGGGTGCGGCTGACCGTCCCGTCCGGACCGATGCGGAGCAGGAGCCCGATGTGGGTGACTTCGCCGCTGTCGTCGACGCGCACCGGCACCGCTTCGACATACAGGATCGGCATGCGGGCGCGGGCCAGTTCCAGCTCGTCGGGAGCCAGCCAGCCGGGCGTGGTTTCGGTCATGTCAGACATTGGTTGATCATACTTTCAGGGTGCCCTGCTTCGTGTGTTCCGCGTCACGTGTGCCGCTCGGAACAGCATGTCATCGTGATCCGCCGGACGTCTCCGGCTTCGGGAAGTGCTTCGGCCGCACCCTGTCCACGACCGCGCCGTGTTCCGGCCGCGTCGTGCCCACGACCGCGCCGGGCGTGCCGCGCCGCACCACAGGACGGACCCCCGGGCCTCGAACTGCGAGCGCGGACGGTCTCGTGCCCGCGGCACATGCCTGGCAGGATGGCCTGCCGGACCAGGGGAGCGGTATGACGCCATTCACCACCGACATCACCCGCGCGGTCGTCACGAGCCTCGACCGTACGGCCGATCCGCGGCTGCGTGAGCTCTTGAGCGCGCTCACCCGGCATGCCTGCTTCGACCTGGCACTGGAGCCGCGATGAGCACCCCCCTCGACTTCTCGTACGAGACCAGGCCCGCGCGCGTCGTCTTCCGGCCCGGCGCCTCGGTGACCGCGACGCCGGGCGAGGTCGCGCGGCTCGGACTGCACCGGGTGCTGGTGGTCTGCGGCAGCAGGGGCGCGACGACCGCACGGGGGGTCGCGGACGCACTGGGCGGCGCCTGCGTGGGGGTGCACGCCGAGGCGCGCATGCACGTGCCGGTGGAGGTCGCCGACCGGGCCGTCGAGGTGGCACGCGAGCTGGGCGCCGACGGATGCGTCGCGGTGGGCGGCGGCTCGGCGATCGGCCTGGGCAAGGCGATCGCCCTGCGCACCGGTCTCCCGCTGGTCGCCGTACCGTCCACCTATGCCGGATCCGAGATGACCTCGGTCTGGGGGCTCACCGAGCACGGAGTCAAACGCACCGGCCGCGACCTCGCCGTGCTGCCCCGCAGCGTCGTCTACGACCCCGAACTCACCCTCGGGCTGCCCGTCCCGCTCTCTGTCACCAGCGGCATCAACGCGCTGGCCCACGCCGCGGAGGCGCTCTACGCGCCCGATGCCTCGCCTCTCGTCTCCCTCATGGCCGAGGAAGGCGTACGGGCGATGGCCGGAGCGCTGCCGCGGGTGGCCGCCGCGCCCGGCGACCTCGACGCGCGCAGCCGCGCGCTGTACGGAGCCTGGCTGTGCGGCGCGTGCCTGGGCGCCACCACGATGGGACTGCACCACAAGCTGTGCCACGTGCTCGGCGGCACCTTCGACCTGCCGCACGCCGCGACCCACACGGTGGTCCTCCCGTACGTGCTCGCCTACAACGCGTCCGCGGCACCCGACGCGCTCACGGCGCTGTCCCGCGCCTTGGGGGCCGACGACGTGCCCCGCGCCCTGCGCGAACTGGCCGCAACGCTGGGCGCTCCGCAATCCCTCGCGGAACTCGGCCTGAAGGAAGCGGACTTGACGGTGGCTGCGGCGCAGACCGCCGCCCAGTCGTACCCCAACCCCCGTGAGGTCACCGCGAACGGCGTGCTGGGGCTGTTGACGGCGGCCTACGAGGGCTGGGACCCGCGGAGCGAGCCGTCGCGCTGAGGGCGCGGCGAAACCTGTCCGAGCGGTTGTCGACCACTTTGCCTGAAGGGTCGTCAACTGCCGCGAGAACGAGCGTGGTTGGTGCGAAAGGGGCCGTTCGGTCGTACGTCGTCGAGGACGTGGCGCACATCACCCGCTGAACCGGCCGAAGGTGAAGCAGTGCTTCACGGGTTCATGACAGGCTCACCACTGGTTACCCGCTGGTAATCCACTGTCACCCCCCACCCCCCTCAGGACTGAACTTGCGTATCCGCAAGCGGCCCTTGCGTGCCGTCATGCCCGCACTCGCCGCATCCGCCCTCTTCCTCGCCGCCGGCTGCTCCTCGGAGCCCGCGGCCTCCCCGGCACCCGGACACTCCCGGGGCGCCGACACCTCCGGCCCCGCGGCCGCGGGCTCCGACCGTCCGGCGGCGGCCGTGGTCGCCGCCCCCGAACCCGCGGCCACCTCGACCGCCGTCGCGCGGGCGGGTGTGGCCGGCGGCAAGGCCCGCAAGACCTCGATGAAGGTGAGGTCCTACGACAGCCACACCCGACGGGCCGTCATATCCACTCCGGACAAGGGAGGTTCCGACGGGAAGGTCACCTCCTCGCCGTCCCCGACCGGCGGGAGCCCGGAGCGTCCGCACCGCACCGCCGTCGGCGACGTCATCGCCAGTGCCCCCGTGCCGGGGGCCCCGGACGGACTCCTCGCGAAGGTCACCGGGGTGATCGCCGAGCGCGGCGACGGCACCGAGGTCCAGACGGCGCCGACCACCCTGGACGCGCTCCTCGGCGACGGCGATGCCAAGGGCTCCGTGCCCGTCGACCCCGCGTCCTTCGACGTCGACCGGCTGCTGCCCGACGTCAAGGTCTCGTGGGCGAAGACCGGGAACGTGCACGCGGGCCCCGAGGGCGCCAAGGTCCCGCTCGGCAGCCTGCGCATCGACGTCGGGGCCCGGCTCGGCACGGCGGCGGGCGCGCCCGCCGGGGCCTCGGCATCCGTCTCCGGCTTCGTCCAGGTCGCGCCCGAGGTCGACTTCTCCTACGGCGGCGGGACGGCCGGCTCCGGACCCGGTGCCGCGTACCTCGGCGTCTCGGGGGACTGGACCTCGAAGTGGGCGCTCAAGGGGCGCGCCGCCGCGTCCGCCGATCCGGTCCGGGTGCCGTTCGCCAAGCTGCACGCCGACCCCGTGCTCCAGGTCGGGCCGATCCCCGTCGTGGTGAACCTCGACCTGACCTGCTACTTCCAGATCGCCGCCGACGGCAGTGTCACCGTGGACGTCGAGCAGGACCTCAAGGGCGACTTCAAGGCGGGCGGCACCTTCGGTACGGCCAAGGGGTGGACTCCGGTCGACGAGTCGCACATGACGAGCAGTCCGGTGCGCACCTCCGTCACCGCGGCGGGCCGCGTCAAGGCGTCCCTCGGGGCGGAGGCCACGGTCGGCCTGTACGGCACGGTGGGCGTCACCGCCGATCTGGCGCCGTATCTCCGCGCCGAGGCCGCGGGTGCCCTCGGGACCGACTCCGCTGTGGCGTCCGGGGGTTCGGCGGGCTCCGCGGGTAAGGCCGGTGCCGGGGCGAAGGCCGGTGCCGGGTCCGGCGGATCGTGGTCCGTGCACGGCGGCGTCGACCTGACCGGCACGCTGCGCGTCCAGCTGAGTGTCTTCGGCACCCCGGTCCTCCAACGCAGCCTCCCCCTGGGCTCGTTGCACCGGGAGTGGACGCTCGCCGAGGGCAGGGCGTAGCCGCACGGACGTCCCGGTCCGGCGGCACGACGGCCTCCGGACCGGGCGCGCCTCGGGCGCCGTCGCACGGTCAACCTGACTGCCCCATCTGTCAATTGGTCCTCCCTTCATCGCTGTGACACCTCCTGACGCTGGCGTTTTCCGCATGTGCCCTGGAAAGCTGATCTGGGCATGCCAACACGACCGCCTGGCCTGCCTGCCCCCACGCCGCGGTCCATCAGGAGGACGCAGTGAAGAGAAGCTCGCGGATCCGCAAGGCCTCGTTCATCCTCGGCAGCGCCGTCGCGCTGGTCGTCGCCGTCCCCGGCAGCGCGCTCGCCGACCCCCCGAAGTCCTTGCCCGCGAACGCGGACGGACTGGAGCAGACGTTCCAGCCGGCCTACGACTACGACACCGACGGCTGCTACCCGACCCCCGCCATCGGCCCCGACGGCACCATCAACGGCGGGCTCAAGCCGTCCGGCGCCCTCAACGGCCAGTGCCACGACTCCTGGGACCTCGACAACACCAACGGCTACTCCCGGGAGAAGTGCAACAACGGCTGGTGCGCCGTCATGTACGGCCTCTACTTCGAGAAGGACCAGGCCGTCGCCGGCAGCGGCCTCGGCGGACACCGCAACGACTGGGAGCACGTCGTGGTGTGGGTCCAGGACAACGAGGCCAAGTACGTGTCGACCTCGGCCCACGGCGACTTCAACGTCTACGGCCGTGACCAGATCCGCTGGGACGGCACGCACCCCAAGGTCGTCTACCACAAGGACGGCATCGGCACCCACTGCTTCAGGCCCGCCAACTCCAACGACGAACCGCCGGAGAACCACCAGCACACCTGGCAGTTCCCCACCCTGGTCGGCTGGAACGGCTACCCCGCCGGACTGCGCGACAAGCTGAGCGCCTACGACTTCGGCAGCGCCCACTTCGGCCTCAAGGACGGCAACTTCAACTCCCACCTGGAGAAGGCCAAGCCGGCCGGCATCCCCTTCGACCCCAACGCCTGACCGGCCGGGCCGGTGGCGGGCGGCACCTCGGGTGGCCTCGCCACCGGCCCTGGTCACGGGGCCGCACCCCGGTCACCGGCGCAGGAGCCCCTCCTGCTGCCGCGGAGGGCTTCCGGCACGCCAGGGAAGCACCTCCCCGAACCGCACGAGTTCGCCGTACGCCGACGGGTCGGCCTTCTCGGCGAGCAGCAGGTCGAGCACCGCGACCGCGGCCTGTGCGGGGGTCTGCGCCTGGCTGAAGTCGGCGAACCAGGGCCGCGAGAGCGCCGTGTCCACCAGTCCGGGGCACACCGCCGCGATCAGCGTGCCGCGCGCCAGGTCGGCGTCCCGCCGCTCCGCCGCCACCGCCCGTACCGCGGCGACCTGCGCCACCTTGGACGGCACGTTGATCCAGCGGGGCCAGCCCAGGTCCTCGGCGGTGCCGTCGTGGACGGCCGCTCGCCAGGACGCGACCGCCGACTCGACCTCGTCCAGTGACGCACCGTCGAACAAGTGGTGCAGCCGGGGATCGAGATGACCGAGCGTGCCCAGGGAACTGGCGACGACGACCAACCGTCCACCGTGACGCAGCACCGGGCCGAAGGAGCGCAGGACCGCGTGCGCGCCCCCGTTCGCGACGTCGATGAACTCGTCGGCCTGCTCGGCCTGCGACCGGTCGGGGGTGAGCGGCGCGCTCGCGTTGGACACCACGATGTCCACCCCCGCGTACCGGCCGGCGAGTTCGGTGGCCAGCCGCCGGACGGCCTCCGCGTCGGTGACGTCGAGCACCCGGCCCTCCACCCGGCTCCTGGTGGCGTCCGCCTGCCCGACACGTGAGACCGCGTCCGTGACCCGACGCTCGTTCCGCCCGGTGAGCAGGACCAGGTCGTCGGGACCCAGACGGGCGGCGAGACCTTCGACGAGGGCGCGTCCGAGCCCCTGATTGGCGCCGGTGACCAGCGCGATGCGTGGTTCTGTCATGCCGTCCACGCTAGGAACGCATCGACCATGCGTCCAACGAAAGCTTCTCAGGTCTGGTATGCGTAAACGTCATGGACTTCAGCGACGTCTCCCTGGTCGCGCTCCGCGTCTTCCGCGAAGTGGCCGAGCGGGGCACGCTCACCGCGGCGGCGGGAGCCCTCGGCTACACCCAGTCCGCCGTCTCCCGGCAGATCGCCTCACTCGAACGGGCAGCCCGGTCACCCCTGTTGGAACGGCGCAGGGACGGCGTGCGGCTGACCGCGGCGGGACACGTCGTA
>NZ_MLCE01000036.1 GCF_002300165.1 Streptomyces sp. Tue6028
CTGCGCCGCAGCCACCCGGCGATCACGGTCACCACCCGGGAGGGCGCCACCCCCGTCCTGGTCCGGGCGCTGCGGGCCGGCACCCTGGACCTGGCGCTGCTCGCCTCCGCACCGCCGTTCCGCCCCTTCGACACGGAGACGCCCCCGCTGGTCCTGCGCACGCTCACCGAACGCAGTCTGCGGCTCGCGGTGCCCGTCAACCACCCGCTCGCCGCGAGCGACCACGTCGACGTCGCCGACCTGCGCGGACAGCGCTGGATCGCCGGCCCGTCCGCCGGTGAGGAGAAACTCATGGGCGTCTGGCCCGGCCTGGACGAACGCCCCGAGATCGCGCACACCGCCCGTGACTGGCTGGCCAAGCTGCACCTCGTCGCGGCCGGCTGCGGCCTGACCACCGTGCCCGCCGCACTGGCTCCGGCCGCCCCGCCCGGCGTCCGGATCGTGACGGTGCACGGGGGCCCAGAGGAGCGGCGCCGACTCGTCCTGGCCCGCCTCCCGCGCCCCCTGCCGGAACCGGCGGCACGCCTGGCCGACGCACTGCGGGCCGCGGCCGCCGACCTGCACGGCGGGGACTGACCGCCCCCCGCCCGCACGGTTCCGCGCCCCGGACCGGCGGAGGCGGCCGTCACGACGTGTGCACGGCCATCCACGCACGTGCGGTAGGGTTTACCTGCACGATCACCCGGGGCAGCCCGGGTGGGACGCATCGGGACGTGGCGCAGCTTGGTAGCGCACTTGACTGGGGGTCAAGGGGTCGCAGGTTCAAATCCTGTCGTCCCGACAGCATGAAGGGCCTTCGCGGGCGGAAGTCCGCGGGGGCCCTTCGCACGTCGTCATCCGGCCTGGCGTCGGCCTTGCCTCCGCACCGCCCGAACCCGTCGCGATCGCCCCGTCCGGCGCACTGCTGACGGCCGGACACACGGGACATCCACGGAGCTGCCCCGGTCCACCCGTGGACGCACCGGAGGGCGAGGTGCCGATGGCCGAGAAAAATGCTTGGCCCGGCCAGGTGCCCTCGCGGGAAAATGCGATGTCCGACCTGCCTGTACGCGCACATCGCCGTCCCCGAGAGCCTCGTGGGGGTCCGTCGACGTGCCCGCCGGTCGGAGGGCGCCCCGGCAGGGGCGCTCACCCGGACCGCAGTTCCGCACGGGCACTCCCCAGGCGACCGCAGCTCCGCGGGAGCTCCCGTGGCGGGCTGCCACACGACGACACAGGGTTGGGATGGGATCGCCTGAATCGCGCGAGGTCTCCCCGGGTAGGGGCTCGGTGCTCCTCGCCCTTCGCTACTACGGACGGGAGTTGGCCCGGCTCCGGCCGCTGACGCTCCCCGCCATGCTGCTGCCGGCGCTCGGCAACATCGGCATCAACTACGTGGCGCCGCTGGTCGTCGCGAAGCTCGTCGGCCGGATCGCCGACGACGCCGACACCGGCTTCGGCTCCACACTGCCCTACGTCCTCGGCTTCGCCGGAGTGCTGCTGCTCGCCGAGACGTTCTGGCGCATCGGACTGCACTGCCTGAACCGTCTCGCCGCCCACGGCGTCGAGCGGCTCTACGTGATCGGCATGGACGAGCTGTTCGCCAAGGACGCCGCGTTCTTCCACGACAACTTCGCCGGGGCGCTGACCAAGCGGGTCCTGAGCTTCGCCTCCCGCTTCGAGGAGTTCGTCGACACCATGACCTTCCAGGTGGTGGGCAGGTTCGTGCCCCTGCTGTTCGGGTCGGTCGTGCTCTGGCGCTACGAACCGCTGCTCGTCGTCGGGCTCCTGCTGATGATCGCGCTGACCGCTCTGTGCGCAGCGCCCCTCATCCGCCGCCGGCAGTCTCTCGTCGACCAGCGCGAGGAGGCGATCGCCCGGGTGTCCGGCCATGTCGCCGACAGCCTGATGAACATGGACACGGTCCGCGCCTTCGCGGCCGAGGAGCGCGAGGCCGCCGAGCACCGCTCCCGCGTCGCGACGTCACGGCGGCTCACCCTGCGGTCGTGGGACTACGGCAACCTGCGCATCGACACGTTCGTCGCGCCGATGTCCGTGCTGACCAATGCGCTGGGTCTGCTGCTCGCGGTCACGCTCAGCGGCAGCGGACAGGGCGTGGAGACCGTCGTCGTCGCCTTCACGTACTACACGAACGCGACGCGGATCATGTTCGAGTTCAACCAGATCTACCGCCGCCTGGAGAGCTCGATGACGGAGGCCGCGCAGTTCACCGCACTGCTGCTGACACCGCCCACCGTGCTCGACCCGGCGACGCCGGAACCGCTGACGTCCCGGGCCTCGGACGTCCGCTTCGAGAAGGTGACGTTCGCCCACGCGGGTGCGGAGCCGCTCTTCGCCGACCTCGACCTGGCCGTGCACAGCGGGGCGAAGATCGGCCTCGTCGGCCGCTCCGGCGGCGGGAAGACCACGCTCACCCGGCTGCTGCTGCGGATGACCGACATCGACGGCGGACGGATCCTGATCGGTGGTCAGGACATCAGCAGACTGCGCCAGGCCGACCTGCGGAGCCTGATCGCCTATGTGCCGCAGGACCCGGCGATGTTCCACCGCACGCTGCGGGACAACATCGTGTTCGCCCGCCCCGACGCCACCGACGCCGAGATGCGCCGCGCGGCCGAGGCGGCCCATGTGACGGAGTTCGCCGACGCGCTGCCGGACGGCTTCGACACGATGGTGGGTGAGCGCGGCGTCAAGCTGTCCGGGGGCCAGCGCCAGCGGGTCGCCCTCGCCAGGGCGATCCTGCGCGACGCCCCGATCCTGCTGCTCGACGAGGCGACCAGCGCACTGGACTCGGAGAGCGAGATCCTCGTGCAGGAGGCGCTGTGGCGGCTCATGGAGGGGCGGACCACGCTCGTGGTGGCGCACCGGCTGAGCACGGTCGCCGCGATGGACCGGCTCGTCGTCCTGGACCGGGGGCGGATCGTGGAGCAGGGCACCCACCAGGAGCTGCTCGCCTCCGAGGGCGCCTACGCGAAGCTCTGGCAGCACCAGTCGGGCGGCTTCCTCGACGACAGCCCGGCACGCGCCGACCTGCGCTGACCACGGGAGGCGGAGGCCGCACAAGCACGGCCGTACACGTGAGGCCGTACAAGCACGGCCGTACACGGGAGGCCGTACAAGCACGGCCGTACACGGGAGGCCGTACAAGCACGGCCGTACACGGGAGGCCGTGCCGGACTGCTCCGGCACGGCCTCCCGTTCCTTGTCACGCCGCAGGGCGTGACCGAGGGTCAGCGGCGGTCCAGGACCGCCGCGAGAACCTCACGCAGTGCCGTCGCGGGATCCGCCACCGCTCCTTCCGAGCGCCAGGCGACGAATCCGTCCGGACGGACCAGCACCGCACCGTCCGCGGTGACGCCATGGACCGCGGCCCAGTCGGCGTCGCCCTCCGGGATCAGCTCCGCGTCGCGGCCCGCGCCGACCCGGTACGACTCGAGCGGCACGGACATCCGCCGTGCGACCTCCTTCGCCGCGGCGTGCCAGTCGCAGGCGCCGCCCGCCGCGCTCAGCAGCACCGGCGTCCGCTCGTACAGGTCGAGGGTGGAGACCCTCGCACCGGAGCTGTCGAGCCACATGTGGGGCGCGCGGCTGCCGGGCTCGCCGTTCAGACGCATGCCCTCGGGCACGATCGGCAGCGCCGGGTCGGCACCGAGGACCGCGCCTCGCGGGTACCGGTAGGCCAGCGCCACGTTGAGGATCCCGCCACCGGGTCCACCGGGTCCACCGGGTCCACCGGGTCCGCCGGGTCCGCCGGGTCCGCCGGGTCCACCGGGTCCACCGGGTCCACCGGGACCGCCCGGTCCCCCCGGACCACGGCCGGCAGCCGCACCGGGGCCGCCGGGTCCGCCAGGCCCGCCAGGCCCGCCCGGTCGTCCCGGACCACGGCCGGCAGCCGCGCCAGGTCCGCCAGGTCCGCCCTGGCCGGAGGGCGCACCGGGACCACCCGGGCCCGCGGGGCCGCCGACTCCGGGCTCGGGCGTGTAGCCGGGGTGGCTGTGCTCGACCGAACGGGACGAGGCCCGCGCGCTCGTCGCCTGCGCGACCGGACGGCGTTCGGCGTCGTAGGACGTGAGCAGCTCGGGACCGGCCCAGCCGCCCAGTACCGCGGCCAGCTTCCAGGCCAGGTTGTGGGCGTCCTGGATACCGGTGTTCGAGCCGAAGGCGCCGGTCGGGGACATCTCGTGGGCCGAGTCGCCCGCGAGGAACACCCGCCCCTCCCCGTACCGTTCGGCGACCCGCTCGGCCGCGTGCCAGGCGGCCCTGCCGGTGATCTCCACATCGAGGTCCGGTACGCCCACGGCCCGCCTGATGTGGTCCGCGCACCGCTCGTCGGTGAACTCCTCCAGCGTCTCGCCGTGTTCGGGGTGCCAGGGAGCGTGGAAGACCCAGTGCTCCTTGTTGTCGACCGGAAGCAGAGCGCCGTCGGCGTTCTCGCTGGTCAGGTAGCACACGATGAAGCGCCGGTCGCCGACGAAGTCCGCGAGGCGGCGCGAGGTGAAGGTGACGCTCACGTTGTGGAACAGGTCACCCGGGCCGGTGTGCCCGATGCCCAGGCTCTCCCGGATCGGGCTGCGCGGACCGTCCGCGGCGACGAGATAGTCCGCGCGGATGGTCGTGTGCTCGCCCGACTCGCGGCTCTTCACCCGGGCGGTGACCCCGTCCGCGTCCTGCTCGAACGACATCAACTCCGTGGAGTAGCGCAGGTCTCCGCCCAGCTCCCGGGCACTGCGCAGCAACACCGGCTCGAGGTCGTTCTGGCTGCACAGGCACCACGCCGCGGGGCTGAAGCGGGCGAGGCCGCCACCCGGGTCGATCTGCTTGAACAGCCACTCACCGGCATCGCCCACCAGGCTCGGGGTCTGCATGATGCCGTGGTTCTCCGCCAGGATCGACGCGGCCTCCTCGATGCGCCGCTGCACCCCGGCCACCCGGAACAGCTCCATCGTGCGCACGTTGTTGCCGCGCCCGCGGGGATGGATCGACGTCCCCGAATGGCGCTCGACAAGGGTGTGCGGCACACCCAGACGCCCCAGGAACAACGAGGTGGACAGCCCCACAAGGGATCCGCCGACGATGAGGACGGGCGTGTGGTGACCGACCTCGCCGGCCTCTTCCAATCGGTTCATTGATCGCCTCCAGTGTCACCTGCGACACGAGTCAGGGATGGGGATGCAGGTTCCATGCCCTGTGCGGGCCCGTTCGCGCGGTCGGGGCACCCGGATGACACGCGGTTCACTCGTCCGCACCGTGGGGCTCGCGCACTTCGGGACTCCCACTAACGATCGGCTCATGGCGACCCCGGCCTTTCGGGTACGGCGGTCGTTCCTGACCAATCGTGAAAGAAGAGAAGAGGTGTGCCGGATGACCACTTCGGGACGCATATCGCAGTCGGCGTTCGACGGCTCCAGGCTTCGGGTGATCCTGCTGCTGGACCTGTACGAAGGTGCCCAGCAGCAATTCCTGGACGCGTACGAGCACATGCGCAACCAGGTCGCTTCGGTCCCCGGCCACATCAGCGACCAGCTCTGCCAGTCGATCGAGAACCCCTCGCAGTGGCTCATCACCAGTGAGTGGGAGAGCGCCCCGCCCTTCCTCGCCTGGGTGAACAGCGAGGAGCACGTCGAGACCGTACGGCCGATGCACAACTGCGTTCGGGACACCCGTTCGATGCGCTACAGCATTCTTCGGGAGACCAGCCCGAGCCAGCCGCACGAGGCGACGACGGGCAGGTCGGACATGCAGGTGGAGGCCCGCGTGGGTGACGGTGTGGCACGCCACGCCCTCACTTTCACCGTGAAGCCCGGTTCGGAGTCGAAGGTCGCCGAGATCCTCGCCGGATACCAGTCCCCCGAGGCACGGGTCGACGACACCACCCGGTTGCGCCGTACCTCTCTGTTCATGCACGGCAACCGTGTCGTGCGTGCCGTGGAGGTCGAGGGCGACCTGCTCGTGGCCCTGCGTCACGTGGCGCGGCAGCCGGAGGTACGGGCGGTCGAGGAGGCCATCAACCCGTACCTGGAGCAGGAGCGGGACCTGACCGACGACGACTCGGCGCGGGTCTTCTTCACCCGGGCGGCGCTCCCCGCGGTGCACCACGTGGTGTCCGGCGGGCCGGCCCCGGCCGATCTGCGGCGCCACGCGCTGTTCTACCCGGCCAAGCGGGGCTGCGGGATGGACCTCGCCCGGCTCCTCGCCCACCAGGACGAGGCGGCGGCGGACGACCCGAAGAGCCCCGTGTACGGCAGCACCGTGTTCCAGCGGGACGACATCGTCGTCCGTCTGATCGACGTCGTGGGCGACTTCGACGCCGACCCCGTCGCCTCCCTCGGCCTCAAGGGCCAGAAGAAGGCGGCGGAGCTGGAGCGACTCCTCGACGGTGCGGCCATCGGCGTCGAGGGCTCCCTGGAGACGGAACGCAACATCAACCGCCTCCTGTCGCACGCCGACATGCTGCCCATCACCGACCGCAGCTCGGCCGACTCCTGACGGACAAAGGCGGCCCCGCACCGGGGCCGCCCCACCCGTCCGTCACTGCAACACCGGAGGGAAGAACCATGATCAAGAAGCATCCACGCATCGTGGACCTGAGCGAGACAGAACCCAACACCAGGCGCGGCGGCGACATCCGGGCCATGCTCACGCCCGCCACCGCCGGCTCCACCAGCGGCTTCATGGGGCTGGCCATCATCCAGCCCGGTGAGCGCATCGGCGAGCACTACCACCCGTACTCCGAGGAGTTCGTGTACGTCGTCAACGGCAAGCTGGAGGTGGACCTGGACGACGAGGCGTTCGCGCTGCAGCCCGAGCAGGGCCTCCTGATCCCGATCAACATGCGGCACCGCTTCCGCAACGTCGGCGACACCGAAGCCCGCATGGTCTTCCACCTGGGCCCGCTCGCTCCCCGTCCGAGCCTCGGCCACGTCGACACGGAAGAGACCGACGACGCCGTGTCCGGCCGCGCGATGGCCACCGCCGGAGCGGACCTGTCCGCGCCAGACAACGGACGGCCGTCCGAGCGAAGTGGGGCCATAAAGTGACCCGGCGGGTGGCCGTCACCGGTATCGGTGTGGTCGCTCCGGGCGGCACCGGAGCGACGGCGTTCTGGGACCTCCTCGCCAACGGCCGCACCGCGACCCGCGGCATCACGCTGTTCGATCCGGCGGGTCTGCGCTCGCGCATAGCCGCCGAATGCGACTTCGACCCGCTCGAGCAGGGCTTCGACCCCGACCTGCGAGACCACGCCGACCGGTACATACAGTTCGCCGTGGTCGCCGCCCGGGAAGCCGTACGCGACTCCGGACTCGACACCGGCCAGGAGAACCCCTGGCGCGTAGGCGTCTCACTGGGCAGCGCCGTCGGCGGCACCACCCGCCTGGAACACGACTACGTGCTGGTCAGCGAGCGGGGCCGACGGTGGGACGTGGACCACCGCACGGCCGAGCCGCAGCTGCACAAGGCGTTCTCGCCCAGCACGCTCGCCTCCGTCGTGGCCGAGCAGTTCGGTGCCCAGGGGCCCGTCCAGACCGTCTCCACCGGATGCACGTCCGGACTCGACGCGGTCGGCTACGCCTTCCACACCATCGAGGAGGGCCGTGCGGACGTCTGCATAGCCGGCGCGTCCGACTCCCCGATATCCCCGATCACCATGGCCTGCTTCGACGCCATCAAGGCGACGTCGCCGAACAACGACGACCCGGAGCACGCCTCCCGGCCCTTCGACGCGCACCGCAACGGCTTCGTCATGGGTGAGGGCGGCGCCGTCCTCGTCCTGGAGGAGTACGGGCACGCCCGTGCCCGCGGCGCGCACATCTACTGCGAGATAAGCGGCTACGCCACCTACGGCAACGCCTACCACATGACCGGTCTGACCAGCGAGGGACTGGAGATGGCCCGGGCGATCGACACCACGCTCGACCAGGCCCGTCTCGACCCCACCCTGATCGACTACGTCAACGCGCACGGTTCCGGCACCCGGCAGAACGACCGGCACGAGACCGCGGCGGTCAAGCGGTCCCTGGGTGCCCACGCCTACGACACGCCCATGAGCTCCATCAAATCCATGGTGGGGCACTCGCTCGGCGCGATCGGCGCGATCGAGGTGGTCGCCTGCGTCCTGGCACTGAAGAACCAGGTGGTGCCGCCGACGGCGAACTACGAGACCCCCGACCCCGAGTGCGATCTGGACTACGTGCCGCGCAACGCACGTCCGCGGAAGCTGAACAACGTGCTCTCCGTGGGCAGCGGATTCGGCGGCTTCCAGTCCGCGGTGCTCCTGACCGGGCCGGGCGGGAGGAGCGGGAGGACAAGATGAGCACTGAGCGCCCCCGGGGTGCGGCCATCACCGGCATCGGTGTGATCGCGCCCAACGGCCTGAGCGCCGAAGCCTACTGGAAGTCCGTCAGGGAAGGGCTCGGCGTGATCGACCGGATCACCCGTGAGGGATGCGGGCACCTTCCGCTCCGCGTCGCGGGCGAGGTCCGGACGTTCGACGCCGCGGCCCTCATCGAGGAGCGGTTCCTCGTCCAGACCGACCGGTTCAGCCACTTCGCGATGGCCGCGGCCGCCCTCGCCCTCGAGGACGCCGGGCTCGGTAAGGGAGACACCGCGGAGCCCTACTCGATCGGCGTGGTCACCGCGGCCGGGTCCGGCGGCGGCGAGTTCGGTCAGCGGGAACTCCAGAAGCTGTGGGGACAGGGCTCCCGCTTCGTCGGCCCGTACCAGTCCATCGCCTGGTTCTACGCCGCGAGCACCGGCCAGATCTCCATCCGCAGCGGCTTCAAGGGTCCCTGCGGTGTGGTCGCCAGCGACGAGGCCGGCGGCCTGGACTCCATCGCACTCGCGGCCCGCGTCGTGAGGCGCGGCACGGACGCGGTGGTCGTCGGAGCCGCGGAGGCGCCCCTCGCCCCCTACTCGATGGTCTGCCAGCTCGGCTACCCCGAGCTCAGCACCGTGGAGGACCCCGAGCGGGCCTACCGGCCCTTCACCTCGGATGCCTGCGGTTTCGTACCCGCGGAGGGCGGCGCCATCCTCGTCGTGGAGGACGAGGAGCACGCCCGCGAGCGCGGCACGCCCGTCCGGGCCACCGTGGCGGGACACGGCGCCACCTTCACCGGCGCCTCCCGCTGGGACAAGTCCCGCGAGGGACTCGCGCAGGCGATCCGGGTCGCCCTCGACGAAGCGGGCTGCGCGCCGGAGGAGATCGACGTCGTCTTCGCCGACGCCTTCGGCGTACCCGAGGCGGACCGTGCCGAGGCGCTGGCCATCGCCGACGCGCTGGGCGCGCACGGTACCCGCGTGCCCGTCACGGCCCCCAAGACCGGGATCGGGCGCAGCTACTGCGCGGCACCCGTCCTGGACACGGCGGCGGCGGTGCTCGCCATGGAACACGGTCAGGTACCGCCCACCCCGAACGTGTTCGACATCTGCCACGACCTCGACCTGGTGACCTCCAAGGCTCGCCCCGCCGAGCTGCACACGGCCCTGGTCCTCTCCCGGGGACTCATGGGCTCCAACGCGGCGCTGGTCGTGCGCCGCGGCGGCGACTCCGCCCGGTAGGACCGGGCGGGAAGGGAGAACAGACATGATCATCGAAGTGACTGTCGGCGAACTGGCCACGCTGATGAAGAAGGCGGCCGGTGTCACCGTCGACCCCATGGAGCTCGCGAAGTCGTCCGACTCGCCGTTCGGCACCCTCGGACTCGACTCGCTCGGCCTGCTGGGCATCGTCGGCGAACTGGAGAACCAGTACAGCCGGCCGCTGCCCGTCGACGCGGAGCGCTGCAGGACGCCGCGTGAGTTCCTCGACCTTGTGAACACCACCCTCAAGACTGGAGCCTGAAGTGGCCGGACACACCGAGAACAGCATCACCATCGACGCCCCTCTCGACCTGGTCTGGGACATGACCAACGACATCGAGAACTGGCCCCGCCTGTTCAGCGAGTACGCGTCCGTCGACGTCCTCTCCCGCGAGGGCGACTCGACGACCTTCCGTCTGACCATGCACCCGGACGAGAACGGCACGGTCTGGAGCTGGGTGTCGGAGCGCACCGTGGACCGCGCCGACCGGACGGTGCGGGCGCGGCGCGTCGAGACGGGCCCCTTCGCCCACATGAACATCCGGTGGGAGTACAAGGAGACCGCCGACGGCGTCCACATGCACTGGGTGCAGGACTTCGCGATGAAGCCCGACGCTCCGGTCGACGACGACTGGATGACGGACAACATCAACCGCAACTCCGTCACGCAGATGGCTCTCATCCGCGACAAGATCGAAAAGGCGGCGCGCGAACGTCAGAGCGCGCCCGCCATGCCCCGCTGACCACAGGACGAGGAAGGACGACCCCTGATGCACCACGCCCTGATCGTCGCCCGCATGGCGCCCGGCTCGGCGCCCGCGATCGCCGACGTGTTCGCCGCCTCCGACCGCGGTGAGCTCCCGCACCTGATCGGCGTCGACCGGCGCAGCCTCTTCCAGTTCGGTGATGTGTACCTGCACCTCATCGAGTCGGAGCAGGACCCCGCGCCGGCCATCGCGAAGGTGGCCGGGCACCCCGAGTTCCGCAGCATCAGCGAGCAGCTGTCGGCGTACGTCAGCGCGTACGACCCGCAGACATGGCGCAGCCCCAAGGACGCCATGGCGCAGTGCTTCTACCGCTGGGAGCGGGAGCCCGCCTCCACCTGACCCGACGCAGCGACAGACCCGAGGCCGCCGGCTCCGCGACGAAGCGGAACCGGCGGCCTCGGGTCTACCGGGATCGACCGGGGAGGATCAGGCGGGGGTGGTGCACTCGAAGGCGTGCAGATACGGGTTGACCGGGCGGATCTCACCGATGACCAGGCCGGCGTCCGTCAGCCTGTCGACCATGCTCTGCCGGGTGTGCTTCGCGCCGCCCACGTTGAGCAGCAGCAGCAGGTCCATGGCCGTGGTGAACCCCATCGACGGGGTGTCGTCCACGAGGTTCTCGATGACGACGACACGGGCACCGGGCCGGGCCGCCTTCCGGACGTTCGCCAGCGCCCTGCGGGTGCTGTTGTCGTCCCACTCCAGGATGTTCTTGATGATGTAGACGTCCGCCTGGACCGGGATGTCCTTGCGGCAGTCGCCGGCCACGATGCGCACCCGGTTGGCGAGCGGGCCTCCGTCGCGCAGGCGCGGGTCGGCGTTCTCCACCACCCCGGGCAGGTCGAGCAGCGTGCCGTGCATCGAGGGGTGCTTCTCCAGCAGGCTGGCCACGACCTGGCCCTGGCCGCCGCCGATGTCCGCGACCGAGGACACGCCGCTCAGGTCGAGCAGGGCGGCGACGTCGCGTGCCGACTGCTCGCTGGACGTCGTCATGGCCCGGTTGAACACGTGCGCCGACTCGGGGGCGTCGTTGTTGAGGTAGTCGAAGAACTCCTTGCCGTACACGTCCTCGAAGACGTTGTGGCCGGAGCGGACCGCCTCGTCGAGCTTCGGCCAGACGTTCCACGTCCAGGGCTCGGTGCACCACAGGGCGATGTACCGCAGGCTCTGCGGGTCGTCCTCGCGCAGCAGCCGGGACATCTCCGTGTGGACGAAGGTGCCGTCGGGGCGCTCCGCGAAGACACCCTGGCAGGTCAGGGCGCGCAGCAGCCGGCGCAGCGTGTTGGGCTGCGTCTTCACCGCCGCCGCCAGGTCCTCCACGCTCATGGGCTTGTCGTCGAGGGCGTCGGCCACGCCCAGGCGGGCCGCGGCCCGGACGGCGGCGGCGCGGGCCGCACCGAAAACGAGCTCCCTGAACCGCATGGACGGTGGGGGAGCCTGCTCAACCGTGGTCATCCATTGCCTCGCTTCTGCTGTCGTGCTCTGTGGGGGGTGAGGGAGGGGCCGGTCAGCACATGCCGGCGGGCTGGGAGACAGCGCACCGGTTGCCGCGGAAGGAGTTGCCCTTGCCGGTGTCCCGGTTGGCCAGGTCGGCGGCGCCGTTGCGCAGCACGACGTTGTCGCGGATCACGTTGTTCTGGTTCTGCGCGCCGACGAAGCTCTTGAAGAGGACGATGCCGCCGGACAGCGGGGAGTTGCCCACGTTGTCCTCGACCCTGTTCCTCGTCACGCGCGCGTCCTCGGCGCCGGTCAGGACGATGCCCGAACCCTGGAGGTAGGGCAGGCGGGGGGTCTTGGCGCAGTACTTGTTGTTGGCGTGGATGTAGTTGTGGTCGACGCTCAGGGCTCCGACGCGCGGCTTGTTCTCGTCGCCGACGACGAACACCGCGGTGCAGTTGCCCGTGGCCTCGTTGTGGTCGACGCTCAGGTTGCGCAGCCGTCGCACCGTGACACCGATCCGGTTCCCGGAGGCCAGGTTGTGGCTGATCACCGTGCCCTTGGTGTCCCGGGCGCCCTCTTCGGTGTCGACGGTGTTGGACACGAACAGTCCGGCGTCGCCGTTGTTCCTGACGGTGTTGTGGCGGAACACCCCGCGCACGGACCGCTCCTGGGCGATGCCCCACTGGCCGTTCTTCTCGGAGATCACGTCCCGGACGGTCAGGCGGTCGGTGCCGGACGCCCACAGGCCCTGCTTGGCGAAGCCGCTGAGGGTCAGTGACCTGACGGTGACCCCGGTGACGGGGTTGCGCTCGGTGCCCGTCACGCAGATGCCGTTGCCGGCCTTGGCGCACGTGCTGCTCTTGTCGGCCGCCTTCGGCACGATGACGGTGGACCGGGCGTCGGAACCGCGCAGCGTCAGGTTCGACACCGTGACGCTGACGCTCTCGTGGTAGGTGCCGGGGGAGAGGAGGACGGTGTCCCCCGGCCGGGCGGAGTTCACGGCCTTCTGGATCGACTCGCCGGGGCTGACCCGGTGCACCGTCAGGTGGTCGGCGGACGGGGCGGCGGCGCCCAGCCCCGATGCCACGACGGCCGCGGCGCAGGCGAGGTAGGCCATCTGTCGTTTGGTCATAGGCCGAAGCTATGAGGGGGTGTTCCGGCCCGCCACCGCTGATCCCCCAGGCGGGCAGCGCTTGTCGCCCTTCCGCGCGGGCGGTTCGGCCGTACGCGTGTCCGCCGCCCGTCGACCGTGCCTTTCCCCGTGTCAGGGGGCCGCCGTGCCGGGCGGCTTCGGCCGTCCCCGCGGCGCGGTCACGGCCTGACGAGGGGGAGCTGGCGCGGCACGCGCCGGGCGGGCGGCACGGGTAACTGCTCGACCCGGACGTCGAGCAGCGAGTGCCGGCAGTGGTACGAGGGGACGGTGTCGACGAGCAGCAGATACGTGATCGTCGTGCCGCTGCCGATCCGCCCGGGGCCGATGCTCAGCTCCGAGCCGAGCACCGAGACCGGCGGGGGCTGCGCCGCGCTCGGCTCCGACTCCGCGGCGACCATTTCGAGGTACGGCACGGCGAGGTCCACACGGAAGGGCTGCCCCCGGTCGAACGCGCTGCTCGGGATGTCGCGCCGGCCGGGATTGGTGAGCACCAGCCGCACCAGGTGCGGGTCGGTCAGCAGGGTGCCGTTGCGGCGGATCTCCAGACGGCCGCCGACGAGCTGGTTGACCAGCGGGTCGTGGCCCGTCGTGTACGTCAGGCGCCGCCTGGGGTGGGAGGCGCGCAGCGCGGCCCAGATCGCGCCGCCTCCCATGAGGACGGCCACGGCGACTCCGGCCGCGGTCCAGAAGGTCTCCGCGGTGTAGAAGGCGCCGGACGCGACGGGCGCGAGGGTTCGAACGTGGTACACGGGCAGCCCGACGCGCCGAGGGGCCGGCCGCGCGTCGTACTCCATTCGTACGTGCGGCAACGTTCCGGTACTTCCCTCACCGCCCCGGCCCGCCGACGGTCCCCTGCTGACGAAGGATCAGGGACGGCCCCCGTCGTCGTGGCCCGCCGCGTCCAGGAACGCGGTCCATTCGGCCGGGGCGAAGACGAGCGCGGGACCGCCGGTGTCCTTGGAGTCCCGTACGGCGACGAGGCCCTCGACGAAGGCGACCTCGACGCACGCGCCGTTCCCGGAACTGCGACGGCTCCTGCGCCACGCGGCGCCGCTCAGGTCGATCTGCCGGCCCGTCCGTCCGTCGTGCCTGCTCATGTGCTGTACATCTCCCTTGCGATCTTCTCCAGGGTGGCGGGGGTCTCCTGCGGATCTGGGGCCGCGGCCCGCACCAGGTCGAAGGTCTGGATGAAGGTGCGGACGTCGCGCTCCTTCTCCAGGTACACGTTTCCTGCGATCGAGTTGACGTAGACGACGGTGGGCGTGCGGGGCTCGAACTCCAGCAGGGAGAAGGTCCCGGCGAGCGCCGCGTGGGCGCCCTTCGCCGTCGGCATGACCTGGATGGTCACGTTCGGCAGGGCCGTCGTCTCGGCCAGGTGGGCGAGCTGGGCCGCCATGACGTCCCGGCCGCCGACCGGGCGGCGCAGCGCGCTCTCCTCCAGCACGACCCACAGCTCCAGCGGTTCGGGCTCCCGGGTGAGCAGCGCCTGGCGCTCCTTGCGGAAGCGCACCAGCTGGTCCACCTCGTACGGCTCGTTGGGCCGGGCGGCGGCGATCACGGCGCGGGCGTAGTCCTCGGTCTGGAGCAGACCGTGGACGAACGTGGGTTCGTACGAGCGCAGGGCGCGCGCGTCGGACTCCAGGCCCGCGTAGGTGGCCATGCCCGAGGGCAGCACCTCCCCGTAGTGCGCCCACCAGCCCTGCTGCTGGGCGTCCTTGTGGATCTGCATGACCGTCTCGGTCTGCGCGGGGTCGGTGACGCCGTACCACTGGAGCAGGTCCCGGACGTCGCGTGCCTTGATGGGCGCCTGTCCCGTCTCCACGCGGCTGATCTTGGACATGGAGCATTCCAGGTGCGCCGCGACGTCCTCGATCTTCTTGCCCGCGTGCTCACGCAGTCTGCGCAGCTCGGACCCGAGCTGACGGCGTCGTACGGTCGGTCCACCGGCTGTGGCCATCGTCCCTCCCCACACCGGACGTGCTGGCGTCTTGCTCGACGCAAGTGTGCCCGCCCGCCAACTCCCCTGTCATCCCTTTCAGTTGGTTCGAGACATTTGGCTGACGCACTTGCGTGGAGGAAGTCGCCCGGTCGCGCCGAGGCGTGCGCCCCCGACAGTACGAAACCGCCCCGGCCGGAGGGTCCGGCCGGGGCGGCGCGTCACGGACGAGGTCCGCGGAGGTGTCACGGTCACGGGCCGCACAGGGCCCGTGCGCGGCGCACGGTCACGGACCGGGGCCCGTGACCGAGCGCGTGGATCAGGCGAGGGTCGCCAGCGTCTCGTTCCAGGTCGCCGACGGGCGCATGACCGCCGCGGCCTTGGCGGGGTCGGGCTGGTAGTAGCCGCCGATCTCGGCCGGGGAGCCCTGGGCCGCGATCAGCTCGTCGACGATGGCCTGCTGCTGCGCGGTGAGCGTCTCGGCGAGCGGGCCGAACGCCTTCGCGAGGTCCGCGTCGTCGCTCTGCGCGGCCAGCTCCTGCGCCCAGTACAGGGACAGGAAGAAGTGGCTGCCGCGGTTGTCGATGCCGCCGACGCGACGGGTCGGGGACTTGTCCTCGTTGAGGAAGGTCGCCGTGGCGCGGTCGAGGGTGTCGGCGAGGACCTGGGCGCGAGCGTTGCCCGTGGTCGTCGCGAGGTGCTCGAAGCTGGACGCCAGCGCGAGGAACTCGCCGAGGCTGTCCCAGCGCAGGTAGTTCTCCTTGACCAGCTGCTGCACGTGCTTCGGGGCGGAGCCGCCGGCACCGGTCTCGAACAGGCCGCCGCCCGCCATCAGCGGGACGATCGACAGCATCTTGGCGCTGGTGCCCAGCTCCAGGATCGGGAACAGGTCGGTCAGGTAGTCGCGCAGCACGTTGCCGGTGACGGAGATGGTGTTCTCCCCGCGGCGGATGCGCTCCACGGACAGCTTCGTCGCCTCGACGGGGGACAGGATGCGGATGTCCAGGCCCTCGGTGTCGTGCTCCGGCAGGTACTGCTTGACCTTCTCGATGAGCACGGCGTCGTGCGCGCGGCTCTCGTCGAGCCAGAACACCGCCGGGTCGCCGGTGGCGCGGGCGCGGGTGACGGCCAGCTTCACCCAGTCCTTGATCGGGGCGTCCTTGGTCTGGCAGGACCGGAAGATGTCGCCCGCGGAGACCGTCTGCTCCAGCACGACGTTGCCGGCCTCGTCGACCAGGCGGACCGTGCCCGTGGTGGGGATCTCGAAGGTCTTGTCGTGGCTGCCGTACTCCTCGGCCTTCTGCGCCATCAGACCGACGTTCGGGACGGTGCCCATGGTCGACGGGTCGAAGGCGCCGTTGGCGCGGCAGTCGTCGATGACGACCTGGTAGACACCCGCGTAGCTGCTGTCCGGCAGGACCGCGAGGGTGTCGTGCTCCTGGCCGTCCGGACCCCACATGTGGCCCGAGGTGCGGATCATGGCCGGCATGGAGGCGTCGACGATGACGTCCGACGGGACGTGCAGGTTGGTGATGCCCTTGTCGGAGTCGACCATCGCCAGCTCCGGGCCCTCGGCGAGCTCGGCGTCGAAGGAGGCCTTGATCTCGGCGCCCTCGGGCAGGGACTCCAGGCCCTTGAAGATGCCGCCGAGACCGTCGTTCGGGGTCAGGCCGGCGGAGGCCAGCGTCCGGCCGTACTTCGCGAACGTCTTCGGGAAGAAGGCGCGCACCACGTGGCCGAAGACGATGGGGTCGGAGACCTTCATCATCGTGGCCTTGAGGTGCACGGAGAAGAGCACGCCCTCGGCCTTGGCGCGGGCGATCTGAGCGGTGAGGAACTCGCGCAGCGGCGCGACGTGCATCACGGACGCGTCGACGACCTCGCCGGCGCGGACCGGTACGGACTCGCGCAGCACGGTGGTGGAGCCGTCGTCGCCGGCCAGCTCGATGCGGAGCGTGCCCGCCTCGGAGATCACCGTGGACTTCTCCGTCGAGCGGAAGTCGTCGACGCCCATGGTGGCGACGTTCGTCTTCGACTCGGGGGTCCACTTGCCCATGCGGTGCGGGTGGGTCTTGGCGTAGTTCTTGACCGACGCGGGGGCGCGGCGGTCGGAGTTGCCCTCGCGCAGGACCGGGTTCACGGCGCTGCCCTTGACCTTGTCGTAACGGGCGCGGATGTCGCGCTCCTCGTCCGACTTCGGGTCGTCCGGGTAGTCCGGAAGCGCGTAGCCCTGCCCCTGGAGCTCGGCGACCGCGGCCTTGAGCTGCGGGATGGACGCCGAGATGTTCGGCAGCTTGATGATGTTCGCCTCGGGCGTCTTGGCGAGCTCACCGAGCTCCGACAGGGCGTCCGCGATGCGCTGGCCCTCCGAGAGGAACTCGGGGAAGAGGGCGATGATGCGCCCGGCCAGCGAGATGTCGCGGGTCTCCACAGCGACGCCGGCCTGCGAGGCGTACGCCTGGACCACCGGCAGGAACGAATACGTCGCCAGGGCCGGGGCCTCGTCAGTGTGCGTATAGATGATGGTCGAGTCAGTCACCGGGTGCTCCGCTCCACGTCTGCAACATTGCTCGACATCAAGATATCTCGTGAGCGACCCCGGTTCGACAGGGGTCCGCTCCGGTACGCCGCGCGGCGTACCCGGCCACAGGCCGCCGGCCGCGGAAGGCGACCGAGCGTGACGGCCGAGACACCGGTGACAGCAGTAACCACATGTGAACAGAGAAGTGAACAGAGAAAAGGCGTGCCGCAGGCAACCGCACTCTCCTCTCACGCGTACTGCAAGTGGATCGATCAGCACAGTCGATCACCACATCCGACGGCCCGGCGCCAGACCCGGGCCGTCCGAACGAAAGCGGACCATGAGATATCGCACCAGAGTGACGGCCCCGGCCGCGGCCCTGATAGGCACGGCCGCCGCGCTCGCCACGGGGCCCGGGGCCCACGCACGGACCTCGGCCTTACGGGGTGACGGCGCGGGAGCCCCGGGCGCGGAGACCCTCGGCGACCCCGTCTTCCCGGCACTCGGTAACGACGGCTACCGGGTGGCGGCCTACCACCTCGACCTCGCGTACGAGGCGACCACCCGCCTCGTGGACGCCACCGCGACCCTCACGCTGCACACCACCCAGGTCCTGACCCGCTTCTCGCTCGACGCCCTCGGCCTGGACATCCGCGCCGTACGCGTCGGCGGCGTGCCCGCCGTCTTCGAGCAGGTGGAGGAGAAGCTGCGCGTCACACCCGCCCGGACCCTGCCGGACCGGGCCCGGGTCACCGTCTGCGTCGAGTACACGGCCGACCCGGCCAAGCCGCTCGCGCACACCGCGTGGGTCCCGACGCCCGACGGGTTCGCCGTGTGCCCGCAGCCGAACTCCGCGCACACCGTCTTCCCGTGCAACGACCACCCCACGGACAAGGCGTCCTTCACCTTCCGCGTCACCGTGCCCGGCACACTGCGCGGAGTCGCGAGCGGCACCCTGGTGCGCACGGAGAGCCTCGACGGCGACCGGACCGCGTACACCTACCGCTCCCGCTCCCCGATCGCCACCGAACTCGTCCAGATCACGGTCGGCGACTACACCGTCACCTCACGGCAGGGGCCGAACGGCCTGGCGCTGCGCGACGTGGTGCCGACCGCCCGGGCCGCCGCGCTCGAACCCGCGCTCGCCCTGACCCCCGGCCTGCTGGAATGGCTGGAACAGCGGCTCGGCGCGTACCCCTTCGAGACGTACGGCCTGTTGCCGTGCAACTCGGACGACCCGAACGCCTTCGACTTCACCGGCCTGGAGACGCAGACGCTGACGCTCTACAAGCCGAACTTCCTGCTCCAGGAGGAGAAGAAGATCGGCTCGCACATGATGCACGAGCTGGTCCACTCCTGGTTCGGGAACAGCGTCAGCCCCGCCACCTGGGCCGACCTGTGGCTCAACGAGGGCCACGCCGACTTCTACGGACTGCTCTACCGCTACGAGCGCGGCTGGCCCGACTCGCTCGGCCTGACCACCATGGAAGCCCGCATGAAGGACACCTACGCCAGGGGCGACCAGTGGCGGCAGAGCTCCGGGCCGGTCGCCGCGCCGAACGCCGCGAACCTCTTCGACAGCCAGCGCTACCTGGGCGGCGTGCTGGTCCTGTACGCGCTGCGCGAGGCCGTCGGCGAGGACGTCTTCAACCGCATCGAACGCACCTTCCTGGAGCGCCACCGCAACTCCGCGGCGACCACCCAGGACTACATGGCGGTCGCCTCCGAGGTCTCCGGACAGGACCAGACCGGCTTCCTCGGTGACTGGCTGTACGGCACCAGGACGCCGCGCATGCCGAACCATCCCGACTGGACGGTCACCCCGGTGACTCCCGGCTTCGTCGCTCCCCGCAACCGTGGGAACGGCCATTACCACGACGCGTCCGCCACGCTCTGAGCGGACGGGAGCCGGGCGGACGCGTGCCGCCCGGCTCCGTGCCGTGCCGGGGCCCTACGTCGTGGCTACGGCAGCGTCGTGGCCTCGCGCTGGTGGGGGATGCCCGCCTCGGGGATGCCGGCCTCGGGGACGGCCGGTCCACCGGGCTGCAGAGCCACCGTGCGCGCGGGCGCCGGAATGCGGATGCCCTCCTCCCGGTAGCGCTTGTGCAGGCGCTTGATGAACTCGTGCTTGATCCGGTACTGGTCGCTGAACTCGCCCACCCCGAGGATCACCGTGAAGCCGATCCGGGAGTCGCCGAAGGTGTGGAAGCGCACGGCGGGTTCGTGGTCCGGCACGGCACCGGTGATCTCGGTCATCACTTCCGTCACCACCTCGCTGGTCACCCGCTCCACGTGCTCCAGGTCGCTGTCGTAACCGACGCCGACCTGGACCGTCAGCGTCATCTGCTGTTCGGGCCGGGTGAAGTTGGTCATGTTGGTGCCGGAGAGCTGGGCGTTGGGGATGATGACCAGGTTGTTGGAGAGCTGACGGACCGTGGTGTTGCGCCAGTTGATGTCGACCACGTAGCCCTCCTCACCGCTGCTGAGGCGGATGTAGTCGCCGGGCTGGATCGTCTTCGACGCCAGGATGTGCACACCGGCGAAGAGGTTGGCGAGGGTGTCCTGGAGGGCGAGGGCCACCGCGAGACCGCCCACGCCCAACGCCGTGAGCAGCGGGGCTATCGAGATGCCCAGCGTCTGGAGGACGACGAGGAAGCCCATCGCCAGCACCAGCACCCTGGTGATGTTGACGAAGATGGTCGCGGACGCGGCGACGCCCGACCGGGACTGCGCCACGGCCCGGACGAGTCCGGTGATCACCCGCGCCGCGGTGACCGTCGAGACAAGGATGAGCAGCACGGTCAGGGACCGGTTGACGTTGCGTCCGACGACCGAGGTCAGCGGCAGCACCGCGGCGGCCGACGCTACACCGCCGGCGAACGCCGCCCAGGGCACCAGGGTGCGCAGCGCGTCGACGATGACGTCGTCGCCGCTCCACCGGGTGCGCTCGGCGTGCTTGCCCAGCCAGCGCAGCAGTACTCGCAGAAGGAACGCCGCCAGCAGGCCGGCGGCGACGGCTATGCCCGCGACCATCAGGTCGTCCAGGGTGAGGGCGCGTTTCACCGGTGACCTCCCTCGTGTCCGGGACCGGGGAGAGGGCCCGCGGGCCGAATGCGCTGTGTCGTCACTTGCCACCTGCTCGAATCCGGGAATGCACGATCACGCCCGGACCGGTGTCGGCCGTCCGGGGCGACCGCTCATCCTGCCGTATCCGGCTGTCCACTCGTCACCACCCCCGAACGGAACCGGCCTTGACGTCCGGGGCGTGCGGGACGGAGCCGTCTTTGGTGGTTGGGGCGTGCGGGACGGAGCCGGCCTTGGCGGTTGGGCGTGCGGGACGGAGCCGGCCTTGGCGGTTGGGCGCGCGGGACGGGAACCTGCCGTGACGTCCGGAGCGCGCGGGACGGGTCCGGCCTCGGCGTCCGGACGGCACCCGGGCGGAAACCGGCTTCGGCGTCCGGACCACCACCGACGACGGCCCGAGGCTTCCGGCCGGTCCGTGTCCACCTGCCCGGAGACCGGGGTGGTGAGTTTCCGTCAGGCCGGGTCGAAGGAACCGTGGCGGCCCGCGCCCGCGCTGAAGCGGGCGGCTCCCTCCTGGCTCTCGGCCAGCACGCCCATTCCGTGCAGGAGTTCCGTGCGCATGGCGGCCTTCTCGACCAGTCCCTCCTGGTCCAGGACCGAGGCGCGGTCGCTGCGCAGACACGCCTGCGGGAAGTCGGCGATCGTGGCGGCGAGGAGTTCCGCCTCCGCGCGGGCCCGGCCGGTCGGGACCAGGCGGTTGGCGAGGCCCATCTCGAACGCCTCGCGTGCGGAAACGGCGCGCCCGGTGAGGATCATGTCCATCGCGCGACTGGTGCCGATGAGACGGGGGAGCCGTACCGTCCCGCCGTCGATGAGCGGCACACCCCAGCGCCGGCAGAACACGCCGAAGACGGCGTCCTCCTCGGCGACCCGCAGATCGCACCAGAGCGCCAGCTCCAGGCCTCCGGCCACGGCGTGGCCCGCGACCGCCGCGATCACCGGTTTGGACAGCCGCAGCCGGGTGGGACCCATGGGCCCGTCGCCGTCCTCGGCGACCTCGTTGCCGCGCTCGGTGCCGATGGCCTTGAGGTCCGCGCCCGCACAGAACGTGCCGCCCTCGCCCCAGAGCACGGCGACCCTCGCCGTCTCGTCCGCCTCGAACTCACGGAAGGCGGCGGCGAGTTCGGCGGCGGTCGGGCCGTCCACGGCGTTGCGGGCCGCGGGCCGTGAGAGGACCACCGTGCTGACGTGGCCCTGACGTTCGATGCGGACCGCCATCGGTGGACCCCTTCCTACGAACGGTGCGCTCGGTGCGGGCCGAGGCTACCCGCGTCGGCGGCTCAGATCACCTTCCAGCGGACCAGCGCGCCCAGAGTCAGCGCCCCGGGCAGCAGCGGCAGCCACACCGTGATGATCCGGTACGCCAGGACCACCGCCGTGGCCACGGCTGCCGGGCCGCCCGCCGCGACGAGGGCGACGACCAGCGCGGCCTCCACCGAACCGATCCCGCCCGGCGTCGGCACGAGTGCGACCGCGGCCGTCGCGGCCAGATAGGCGACCGCCATGTGCGCGGGCGGCACCGGCAGCCCCAGTGCCTGCCCCACGGCCGCCAGCCCGGCCGCCTGGAGCAGCGGGAAGGCCAGCGATCCGCCCCACAGGGCGAGCGCCCGGGCGGGCCGCGAGTGCACCGAACGCGCCTCGGCGAGCGCGGTGCGCACGAAGGAGAGGACGGCCGTGCGCAGTCGCCGCACGAGGACGAGGACCGCCCCCGCCGCGCACGCCGCCACGCCGACGCACAGCAGCAGCGGGCCGAGCGCCCCCTCGGGCAGCAGGCTGCCGAGCCGCAGCGCGCCCGGGAAAGCGATCAGCAGTCCCACGAGCAGACCGATCCGGGCGATGGACTCCGCCAGCATGTACAGCGCGAGCGCGGCCGACGAGCGGGCGAGGGGCACGCCGCACACCGTCATGAACCGCAGATTGACCGCGCTGGCGCCCAGCCCCGTCGGCAGCAGGTGGTTGGCCGCGCCCGCCGCGAACTGGGTCGCGAGCAGCCGCCGTGCGGGCAGCCGCTCCACGACCGCTCCCTGGCGGGTGACGGCCGCCGCGACCCAGGTCAGGCAGGTCGCCACGGCCGCCGCGAGGAGCCAGGGCCACTCGGCGGACTCCAGATGGCCGAAGCCCTCGGCGAGCACCGACCGATGGCGCACCCCGACCACCAGGACCAGGGCGAGCGGGAGCAGACACAGGGCCGGCCGGACGGCAGGCCGCAGGGGGAAGCGTCGGGGGAGTCCCTGGGGGAGTCGTACCGCAGTCACATCGGGAGAGGTTTTCCACACCGCACCAACGTGGGGTTGCGGGAGCGGAGACGGCGGCTGACACGCCGGGCAAGGTGCGGGAGGGGCCGCTTCCCGGTGCTGAGGGCTCATGGGCTCCTTCGTACTGACGGACACGCGTGCGACGCGTGCGGACCCGGCGCCGGACTTCCCCGCGAAGTCCGCGGACTTCTTCGCACAAGCCGGGATGCTTTTCGCACAACGTGGCGGCTTCTTCGCCCGGTGGTTGACCTCGACATTGCTTGAGGTCCTACCGTCTCTCTCATGAGCATGGAGACCACAGCCTGGACACAGCTGCACAGCGTCATGACCGCGCAGCAGGAGCGCCGGCCCTTCGCCCGCGCGACGCTGCGCCGCATCGGCGCCTTCGCCCGCCCGCACCGCCGCCGCATCGGACAGTTCGTGGGCCTCAGCGTGGTGACCGCGCTGCTCGCCGTCGCGACGCCGGTGCTCGCGGGGCACGTCGTGGACGCCATCGTGTCCGGCGGCGACGAGGACACCGTCATCCGCCTTGCCGTGCTCATCGCGGTCATCGCCGTCGCCGAGGCGGCGCTCGGGCTGCTCGGCCGCTGGCTCTCGTCGACGCTCGGCGAGGGACTCATCCTCGATCTGCGGACGGCTGTGTTCGATCATGTGCAGCGCATGCCGGTCGCGTTCTTCACACGCACTCGTACGGGCGCGCTCGTCAGTCGTCTCAACAACGACGTCATCGGCGCCCAGCGCGCCTTCAGCAACACCCTGTCCGGAGTGGTCGGCAACCTCGTGACGCTGCTGCTCACGCTCGTGGTCATGCTCACCCTGTCGTGGCAGATCACCCTGCTCGCGCTCGTGCTGCTGCCGGTGTTCGTGGTGCCCGCACGGCGGATGGGCGGCCGCATGGCCAGGCTCCAGCGCGAGGCGGCCGACCTCAACGCCGCCATGGGCACCCGGATGACCGAGCGCTTCTCCGCACCCGGCGCGACGCTCGTCAAGCTCTTCGGGCGGCCCGAGGAGGAGTCCACCGAGTTCGCGGCGCGAGCCCGGCGGGTACGGGACATCGGCGTGCGTACGGCGATGGCGCAGTCCACGTTCATCACCGCCCTGACGCTCGTCTCCGCGCTGGCCCTCGCGCTCGTCTACGGACTCGGCGGCTGGTTCGCGCTGCGCGGCTCCCTGGAACCGGGCGCCGTCGTCTCGCTGGCGCTGCTGCTGACCCGCCTGTACGCACCGCTCACCTCGCTCGCCGGAGCACGCGTCGAGGTCATGAGCGCGCTGGTCAGCTTCGAGCGCGTCTTCGAGGTCCTCGACCTGAAGCCGCTCATCGAGGAGAATCCGGACGCCCGCACCCTGCCCGAGGGGCCCGCGTCCGTGGAGTTCGACGGCGTCCGCTTCACCTACCCGTCCGCCGACAAGGTGTCCCTCGCCTCGCTCGAAGAGGTCGCCGCGCTGGACACCCGGGGCGGCGCCGAAGTCCTGCACGGCATCTCGTTCCGTGCCGAACCCGGGCAGACCGTCGCGCTCGTCGGCTCCTCCGGCGCGGGCAAGTCGACCATCGCGCAGCTGCTCCCGCGCCTCTACGACACCGACGAGGGCGCCGTCCGGGTCGGCGGCGTCGACGTCCGCGACCTGAGCGCCGTGACGATGCGCGAGACCCTCGGCATGGTCACCCAGGACGGGCACCTGTTCCACGACTCGGTCCGCGAGAACCTGCTGCTGGCCCGCCCGTCAGCGAGCGAGGAAGAACTGTGGGACGTGCTGCGCCGCGCCCGCCTCGACGCACTCGTCCGCTCCCTGCCCGACGGCCTGGACACGGTGGTCGGCGAACGCGGCTACCGGCTCTCCGGGGGCGAGCGCCAGCGCATGACCATCGCCCGGCTGCTGCTGGCCCGTCAGCGCGTCGTCATCCTCGACGAGGCCACCGCCCATCTCGACAACACCTCGGAGGCAGCCGTCCAGGAGGCGCTCGCCGAGGCGCTGGAGGGGCGCACCGCCGTGGTGATCGCCCACCGGCTCTCGACCGTGCGGGCCGCCGACGTGATCCTCGTCGTCGAGGCGGGCCGGATCGTGGAACGCGGCACGCACGACGAACTGCTGGAGGCCGGCGGCCGGTACGCGGAGCTGTACCGGACGCAGTTCGACCAGCACGCGGTGAACGGGGCACCGCGGGACGCGGACGTACCGGACATCGAGGCGGCGGGCGAGGCCGTGGCGTGACCGCCACGGCGGCCGGCCCGTGACCCGGGCGCAAGGACGGCCGTTGCCGTTGCCGTTGCCGTTGCCGTTGCCGTTGCCGTTGCCGTTGCCGTTGCCGTTGCCGTTGCCGTTGCCGCAGCCGCAGCCGCCCGGCGGGTGGGGCTGTGCTGCGCCGCTACAGCGGCCGGCCCTGCGGTCCCGGCGCACCGGTGGCGAGGCAGTGGCCGTGACGGCCGCGGCGGCCGGCCCGTGGCACGGGTGCCGCGGTGGGTGAGGCCGTGGCCGCCGCGGCCCCGGCCGGGCCGCGTGGGTTCGCGCCCCGTCACCGGGGGCGCGACCTCTCCGCCCCCGTGTCCCGCGCCCGGCGTCACGGATAGGGTGAGCAGTGATCGACAGGCTGGGCGGGGGAGGAGCGGCGGACGGCATGGGCGGCGCCGAGGAGCGAACGACGACGGGACCCGCGCGACCGACCTCGAAGGACGTCGCGCGACTGGCCGGCGTGTCGCACACCGCCGTGTCCTTCGTGTTCAACGGCCGCGCCGAGGGCAACCTCTCGCCCGCCACCCAGGAACGCATCCGGCAGGCCGCCACACAGCTCGGCTACCGCCCCGACCCCGTCGCACGCGGCCTGCGCCGCCGCCGTACGTCGGTGCTCGGCCTGGTCACCGACGAGATCGCCTCCTCGCCCTTCGCGGGCCGGCTCCTGCGCGGCGCCATGGAGACCGCCTGGGGCAGCGAGAACCTGGTCCTGACCGTGGACTCCGGCGGGGACCCCGCCAAGGAGGAGGCCGCGGTCGCCGAACTCCTGGACCGCCGCGTGGACGGCATCATCTACGCCGCCATGTCGCTGCGCCGGGTCCGGGTCCCCGAGGGTCTGCACCGCACCCACTCGGTCCTCGCCAACTGCCTGCCGGACGACGGCTCGCTGCCCGCCGTCGTCCCCGCCGAGCGGGCCGGGGGCCGCACCGCGGCCCGGCTCCTCCTCGACCAGGGGCACCGCAGGGTCGGCCTGGTCGGCGGCCTCGACGACATCGCGTCGACCGAACGGCTGCGCGGGTTCCGGGACGCCCTGCGGGCCGCGGGGATCACCGTCCCGAAGGAGTGGGTCGTACGGACCGGCGGCGAGATCTCCGGCGGCTACGAGGGCGCGCTGCGACTGCTCGAAGGCGTCGGCCGGGACCGGCGGCCGACCGGGATCTTCTGCTACAACGACCGGGTCGCGGCGGGCGTCCTGCACGCCGCGACCCGGCTCGGGATCGCCGTCCCCGACGAGCTGTCGGTGATCGGCTACGACGACCAGGAGCACATGTCGGCCTTCCTCACCCCGCCCCTGACCACGGTGGGGCTGCCGCACCGGGCGATGGGCGAGGCCGCCGCCCGGCTGCTCCTCGACGCGATCGACTCCGGACGCACGCCCCCGGCGACCGTACGGCGGCTCGCCTGCCCGCTGATCAGCCGCGCGTCGGTGGGACCAGCGCCCACCCCGTGACGTCGGCGTCCGCCCCGGTCACGGTGAGCTCGGCCGTGTCGTCGTCGCGTCGGTAGACCCGTTCGGTGGCCACGGCACGGTCGTCGACGAAGAGCTCGACCAGGGAGCCGTCCACGAGGATCCGTACGGTGGTCCGCGGACGCCGCGCCGCCAGCACGAGAGGTGCCGTGCTCCCGGGGCGCGGCCAGCCGCCGCGGTCCAGGACCACCGTGCCCTCGTCCGGGTCCAGACGGACCGTCAGTTCCGCCCCGGCGGCGGACCGCAGCAGCGAGACGGTGGTCCGTGAACAGGCCGACACGGTCAGGTCGTACGCCTCGGGCAGTCGGCTCCGTCCTCCGGTGCCGGTGACGAACGGCTCGTCCGCGCGCAGCAGTTCGAGTTCCGGCGCCGGGGCGACCCGCAGGGAGCCGTCGGGGTGCAGGTCCACGACCCGGGGCGCCGTCAGGACGCCGGCCCAGCCGCTCCGCTCGGTGTCGGTCCGCGCGCGTGCCTCCCACGACCACCCCCACGCCAGGACGCGCCCCGCGTCCTGGAACACGGCCGGCGCGTAGAAGTCGCGCCCCTGGTCGAACCTGCCGCCCGAACGCGTCACCAGGCGCAGACCACCCTCGCCGTCCTCCTTCAGACAGCCCGTCAGATAGCCGGTGGCGCACGGATCTCCGTCCCACAGCGAGACGACGAGCACCCACTCCCCGTCGTGCGCGGCGAACAGCTGGGGGCACTCCCAGCCGACCGCCCCGTCACCGAACAGACCTGCGGCCACTGGGTCGTTGCCGTCCAGGAGGACCCCGGCGAACCGCCACGCCGTCAGGTCCTCGCAGTCGTAGAGCAGGACCGAAGGGGTGCCGTCGGAGTGGCCCGCCCCGACCAGGGCCCAGCGCCGCCCACCGTGCCGGAAGACGAACGGGTCGCGGAACATCACCACGTCCAGTCCCGCGGGCGGTCCGGTCACCACCGGCGCGGGCAGCGGCCGCCACGTGACCAGCCGGTCGTCGTCGGGCTCTGCGGCGCGGGCCAGACAGATGGCGCCGAGTCCGGTGTGCGCGTGGTCGATTCCCGTGTAGACGGCCGTGGGCACGCCGTCGTCATCCACCACACAGCCCGACCAGCAGCCCGCCTCGTCCGGACCGCCGGGTGTCGGCGCGAGCGCGACCGGATGGTGCTCCCAGCGCGCGAGATCCGGGCTGGAGGCGTGGCCCCAGTGGACGTTCGCGTGCACCGGGGCGTCCGGGTTGTGCTGGTAGAAGAGGTGGTAGCGGCCGCGCCAACGGAAAGGCCCGTTCGGGTCGTTGATCCAGTTCGCGGGCGGACGGACCCGGAAGCGCGGGGCGTGCGGGTCACGGGACGGAGCGGCGGGGCTCAACGGTTGACTCCTGCTGAGGTGATGCCCTCACGGAGAGGGCGCTGGCCGACGACGAACACGGCGACGGCGGGAAGCATGGACAGGACGACTCCGGCGAGGACCACCGAGACGGAACCGGTGCCGAGATTGCCCTGGAGGGAGACCAGCCCCAGAGGCAGCGTGTAGTTCTGGCCGGAGGTCTCCAGGATCAGCGGCCGGAAGAACTCGTTCCAGTGGTAGTTGAAGGCCAGCACGCCGACGATCGCGAGACCGGGCGCGGCCAGCGGCGCGTACACGGACCGGAAGATCCGCCACGGGCCGGCGCCGTCGAGCATGGCCGCCTCCCCCAGGTCCCTGGGCATGCCCAGGAAGTACTGGCGCATCAGGAAGGTCCCGAACGCGGTCGGGAAGGCCGGGACGATCAGCCCGAGCAACGTGTCCGTCAGGCCCATCGACTTCAGGACCAGGAACACCGGCACGATCGTGACCTGGAGCGGCACCATCATGGTCGCCAGGACGAGACCGAACAACGGCTTCTTGAAACGGAATTCGAGGCGCGCGAAGGCGTATCCGGCGAGCCCCGCGGTGATCATCTGCCCCACCGCGATCAGCGCGGTCACGAGTGTGGAGTTGAGGGCGAGCAGCCACACGTCGATCTGGTCGATCACCCCCCGGTACGCCTCGGTCGTGGGGTGCGCCGGAACGATCGTCGGCGGCAGGTCGAAGGACTCGGCCGGGGTGCGCAGGGACGTGGAGACGGTCCAGACGACCGGGCCGAGGGTCAGCAGCGCGCACACGGCCAGCACGGCGGCGCGCGCCCAGGGCGCCAGGGAGTACCGCACGCGGCGGGAGGTCAGGGTCGCTTGGCTCATGGAAGGCTCACCCGGCTCACTGGTAGTGGACGAAACGCCGGCTGAGCCGGAACTGGAGGGCGGTGACCGCCATGATCAGCACGAAGAGCAGCACGCCCACCGCGGACGCGGTGCCGAAGCGGAGCTGCTCGAACGCGGTCTCGTAGATCACCATCACGACCGTGCGGGTGGAGTCGCCCGGACCGCCGTCGGTGAGGACGTACGGCTGCTCGAAGACCTGGAGCGCGTTGATGACGCCGACCACGGACGCCACCAGCAGGGTCGGCGACAGCAGCGGGAGCGTGACGTGCAGGTGCTTGCGCAGACCGGTCGCGCCGTCGAGCGAGGCGGCCTCGTGGACCTCCTTGGGGATGTTGTTCAGGCCCCCGACGAACAGCAGGAAGGAGAAGCCGAACTGCTGCCACACATAGACCAGGACGACCGTGGCCATCGCCCCGTGCTCCGACGTCAGCCAGGGCACGGGGGAGATGCCGACCAGGCCGAGCAGCCAGTTGACCACGCCGAAGTCCTGGTTGAAGAGGTACTTCATCACCACCGAGACGGACGCGGCGGACAGCACCAGCGGGAAGAAGAACGCCGAGCGGAACACCGAGCGCAGCCACACCGGCATCCGCCCGTTCACGGCCAGCGCCAGGGCCAGGGCGATCAGCAGTTGCAGCGCGACCGCCAGCACCATGAAGACGAGGGTGTTGCGGAAGGAGACCAGGACGGTCGAGTCGCCGAACGTCTCACGGTAGTTGGCGAGGCCGGACCAGCGCGGATCGTCGATCACGTTCCAGTGGAAGAGGCTGAGGACGACCGATCCGGCGATCGGGACGACCGTGAAGACCACGATCCCGACGATCGTCGGCGCCAGGAACAAGGACGCCAGCAGTCGCGTGCCCCGCTCGCGGCCACCACGCCGTGCCGGGGCGACGGCGGTCCGGGCAGCGGCGGGCGCCGGCCGTACGGCGGGTATGCGGGTGTTCGTCATGCGTCACGCTCCATGGCCGTCTCCAGGTCGTCCTGCATCCGGCGCAGCGCGGGACGCACCGCACCGGACGAGGCGAGTGCGGTCCCCGTGTGCTTGAGCAGTACCTGCTCGACCTCGGCCACCTGGGGCGGCGCGGGGATCGGCCCGGTGTCGGGGAACCGGTCGAGGGTGTCGTAGAAGACCTGCCAGTGCGCGGGGCCGGACTCCCGGTAGCGGTCCGCGGTCAGCATCGACCTGCGCGCCGGGGTCGTCTGGTTGGCCCTGAACAGCCGGGTCAGGGTGTCCTTGCGGGCCGCGTACTTGATGAACTCCCAGGCCTGGTCCTGCTTCGTCGAGGTGCGCAGCATGGCGTAGCCGGCGGCGCCGAACTGCATGCGCTGGGTGCGCCATCGCGGGAAGTACTGGACGTCGTAGTCGGCCGGCTTCATGCCGGCCAGGTGCAGTCCGCCCGCCCAGAAGCCGCCGGCGGGCGTGACGCCGACGCGGCCGGTGGAGAACACGCCGACGAGGTTGCTGCCGTTGCCGCCCTCGGGGCGGGTGCACAGGTCGTCCCTGATGAGGGAGGCGAGGTAGTCGTACGCCTCCGCCACGCGGTCGTCGGTGGCCTGCGGGGTGGTCCAGCGGAATCCGCCGCCGCGGCCCCGGCGTTCGGCGGCCGGGTAGAAGGTGTCCCACAGCCAGTCGCCGCCGGGCGCCTTGGACTCGGCGAGCAGGTTGGTGCCGTTGGCGAACAGCCAGGGCACGACGCCGCCCCACAGGCGGTTGGTCCAGAAGTACGGGGTGAAGTGCGAGTCGCTGGACCTCTTCATCCGCCGCAGCAGCGCGGTGAAGTCGTCGCGGGTCCAGTCGGCGGGCGGCAGACTGGTGCCGGCGCGCGCGAGGACCTGCTTGTTGAGGTAGATGTCGGCCGCGTTGAACTCGACCGGCAACTGGTGGAGGCTCCCCTCGTACATCATCGACTCGACCAGGGCGGGATGGACGTCGGCGAAGTACTCGCGCAGTTCGGCCGCGTCCCTGCGGACCCAGCGGTCCAGCGGTACGCCGAGCTGTCCCGCGAACAGCTGGACGCCCTCGGTGGCGACATAGACCAGGTCGGGGGCGGTGCCGGCGGCGATCTGGGTGAGGATCTTCGCGAAGAAGTCCGACCAGTCCACGGCCTGCACCGCGTTGACGCGCAGACCGATGTCGGGGTGGACGCGCCGGAAGCCCTCCTGCAGCGCGCGCACGGCGGCCGGGTCGAAGGCGGACCCGAGGGTGGCGACGACGAGGGAGCCGTCGTCGCGGCCGGGGATGTCGGCTCCGGTGAGCCGGTCCCAGCAGGCTGCGGTGCCTGTCAGGGCGGCGGCCCCCGCGCCGTAGGCGCCGTACCGCAACAGGGCCCGGCGGGTGAGGTGCGAGTCGGTCATCGAATGGGCCTAACTCGTGTTAGTCGAAAGTGATGCCCAGATGATGAAAAGCGCGTCACGTGCCTGTCAAGAGTCTCTGCGGCACTTGACCTTTAACGAGTTAGGTCTACAGTCCTGGAGCCACGGACCACTTGCACCGACCGTTCACGAGACGCCGTGACGCGCCTTCGTCGTGCCGTCACGCAGAAAAGGACGATGTGTGATGCGTGGAATCTCCAGGAGAGGGCTGTTCGCCGGTTCGGCCGTGGGGGCGGCGACCGCCCTGCTGCCCGTCACCCCGGCGACCGCGAAGCCCGGGGCCACCACCTGCACGAGCTACCGAGCCCGCTACCACTTCACGGTTCCCGACCAGTGGAAGAACGACCCCCAGCGGCCGGTCTGGATCGACGGCGAGTACCACTACTACTACCTCTACAACGCCGACTACACGGCCGGCGCCGTGGGCACCGCGTGGCGCCGGGCGACCAGCTCCGACCTGGTCTCCTTCAAGGACCGCGGCATCGCCGTACCGAAGGACACCACGCCCAACGGCGACGTCTGGTCGGGCTCCGCGGTCGTCGACACGGACGGCACGGCGGGCTTCGGGGCGGGCGCGGTCGTCGTCCTCGTGACGATGTCGCCGCACGACGGCCCCACCGACCAGGCGCAGTACCTGTACTACTCCACCGACGGCGGCCGCAGCTTCACCCCGCACGGCACCGACCCGGTGCTGCCCAACCCCGGCGTGCGCGACTTCCGCGACCCCAAGGTGATCCGGGACGCGGAGCGCGACCGGTGGGTGATGGTCCTCGCCGAGAACCACAAGATCGGTTTCTACCACTCCGACGACCTCAGATCGTGGACGTACGCCGGCGGCTTCGTCGAGGACGGTCTCGGCGTGCTGGAGTGCCCCGACCTGTTCCGCATCACCGCCCAGGACGGCACCCGGAAATGGGTGCTGGGCGCGAGCGCCAACGGCAAGGGCTCGGGACTGCCCAACACGTACGCGTACTGGACCGGTTCGTTCGACGGCACGACGTTCACCGCCGACGCGGGCGATCCCCAGTGGCTGGACCACGGCTGGGACTGGTACGGCGCCGTCACCTTCGAGAAGCGGGACGCGGACGGCACGCTCGACGAGACGACGCGCCACGCCATCGGCTGGCTCAACAACTGGGACTACGCGAACACCACCCCCACCATCGACTGCGACGGTTTCAACGGCACCGACTCGATCGTCCGCGAGATCACCCTGCGCAAGGACTCCGGCGGCACCTACCACCTCGCCTCACGACCGGTCCCCGCGCTGGACTCCCACGTCTCGCGCACGGTGGACCTCGGTGACGTGGCGGTCGACGGCACGAAGGTCCTCACCTACCGGGGCACCTCCTACGAGCTGTCCTGCGAGATCACCTGGGACCGACTCACCGGTGCGGGCGTGCAGTTGCGCCGTTCCCCCGACGGCGGACGGCACGTCGACGCCGGGATCTACACCGACTTCGCCTTCCTCAACCGCCGGCCCACGGTGAACCCCGACGCCTCCGGCAAGTGGCAGGAGAGCCACAGCCCCTTCGACCCGTCGGCGGGCACCGTGCGGCTGCGGATCCTCGTCGACCGGACGTCCGTGGAGATGTTCGTCGACGACGGGCGCCATGTGCACTCGTCGGAGGTGTTCCCTTACCTGATCGACGACCGGCTGGCGCTGTTCACCATCGGCGGGCCGGCCGTCTTCCGGAACACGGTGATACGGGAGTTCGGCCGCTGAATCCGGACGGGACCCGACCCGGATGTCAGCGCCCTGCCCTGCCCGGCGCCGCGCGGCTGTCTCTCGTCCCGCGTGTCCGAGGAGGCGTCAGCGGGTGCGGGGCCCGTCGGACTGCCGAAGACCGGTGGGTACCGTGAGCGACCGCATGATGAAGAAGCCGAGGTGTCATGACGGAGCACGGCACCACTGCCGAGGAGCCGCCCCCTGTTCCTCCCGGCGAGACGGACGTCGTCACGGCCACCACCGATGTGCGGGGCAGGGTGACCGGGTGGAGCGAAGGGGCCCGGCTCCTGCTCGGCTACCGGGCCGAGGACGTCGTGGGGCGGTCCGCGGTCGGTCTTCTCGCCGAGGATGTCGGGGCTGTCGGGGCAGCCATGGCCGGGCGGCGGAGCTGGACGGGACACGTGGCGCTGTGGCACCGGGACGGCCGCCGTGTGGAGGGCGAGCTGCTCGCCATCGCCGGGTGCTGCGGAGCGGCTGCGACTGGCTCCTCGTGTGGGGGGACGCCCGGGGGGCCGCGCCCGCCGGGGAACGGCATCCCGGTCCCGCACATCTGGACGATGCCGTCATTCGTCTGAACACGGAAGCGCGCGCCGACTCCGACTCCGACCCTGACTCCGACTGCGGCACCGCGGCCCCGGGGGACGTGGGCGCCACGTGCCTCTACGCGATCTACGACCCGGTCTCCCGACGCTGCACCCTCCGCGTCGGGCACTCCCCGCCCGTGGTGCGCGGCCCGGACGGCACCGTGGACCTCCTCGACGTCCCCGCCGGTCCGCCGCTCGGTCCGGGCGGCCTCCCTTTCGAGGCGACCGAGATCGAACTGCCCGAAGGCAGCGTCCTGGCCCTCTGCACCGACGGCCCGGACCTCCGCGACAAGCGGAGCGACGGCGACGCCGCTGACGGGCTCGACAGGCTGCACGACGCTCTCGCCCGGCCCGTCGGCTCGCTGGACGCCGCCTGCGGCGCCGTACTCGACGCGCTGCTCCCCGGACCGCCCGACGACGACATCGCGCTGCTGCTCACCCGCACCCGTGTGCTGCCGGCCGACCGGGTCGCCACCTGGGACATCCCGTACGCCTCCTCGTCCGTCGCCGAGGCACGGAAGAAGGTCGCCGACCAGCTGGCCGCATGGGGGCTGGAGGAATGCGGGTTCGTCACCGAACTGGTGGTCAGCGGACTGGTCATCAACGCGATCCGCTACGGCGGGCCGCCCGTCCTGCTGCGGCTCATCCACGACCGCAGCCTCATCTGCGAGGTCACCGACCGGAGCAGCACGGCGCCGCACCTCAGACGGGCCCGGGTCCTCGACGAGGGCGGACGCGGCCTGCTCCTGATCGCCCAGCTCACCCAGCGGTGGGGAACCCGCTACACCCGTCTCGGCAAGACCATCTGGGCGGAACAGGACGTGCCGCGGCCGTGACGCAGATCTCGATGCGCCTGTGCCGGGGGTGTCCATACCCTGGTCCGGTTGCGTGTGCGGGTGAGGTGACGGTCCGTGACTGACGCGGTGTCAGCAAGGCCGGCCGACGGTCGGAGCGAAGCCCCGTCCGCGGACGAACCTCAGCTGGGCAGCACGCTGTTGTAGCCTCAAAGAACAGCCCTTGACCTGCAGAAAGCGGGCAGGGAGCGAATTTCGGGAGTTCTGAATGCTGCGCACCATGTTCAAGTCCAAGATCCACCGCGCCACCGTCACCCAGGCCGACCTGCACTACGTCGGATCGGTCACGATAGACGCCGACCTGCTCGACGCCGCCGATCTGCTCCCCGGCGAGCTCGTCCACATCGTGGACATCACCAACGGCGCCCGGCTGGAGACGTACGTCATCGAGGGGGAGCGCGGCTCCGGAGTCGTCGGCATCAACGGAGCGGCCGCCCACCTCGTCCACCCGGGCGACCTGGTGATCATCATCAGTTACGCTCAGGTCTCCGACGCCGAGGCGCGGGCGCTGCGGCCGCGGGTCGTGCACGTGGACGGCGACAACCGCATCGTGGACCTCGGCACCGATCCGTCGGCGCCGGTGCCGGGCTCGGACCAGGAGCGCAGCCCGCAGGCTGTCTCCGCCTGAGACCCGGCCGAGGACAGCAGGACAGAGCGACCGAGGCCGCGACGACCCGAGGAGCGTCCATGAGTGACATCGAGATCCGCGACGACCGGGAGGCCGGCCGGCTGGAGGCGTTCGCCGGGGAGGAAGTGGTCGGCCACATCGAGTACTTCGTCCTCGAAACTCCCGCACGGGCGCTCGTCCCGGTGCACACCATCGTGGAGCCCGAGCACGAGGGCAAGGGCATCGCGGGCTCGCTCGCCCGGGAGCTGTACACGATCGCCGGGCGTGAGGGCGTGGTCGTCGCTCCACTGTGCCCGTACGTCGTGAAGTGGGCGGCCCGGCACCCCGAGGAGGCACCGGCGGCCGACCCGGAGCTGCTCAAGTCGGCGGTCCAGTGGCTCAAGGCGCATCCGGGACGCTTCTGATGACGCGGCCCGGACCGCTCGGTGCGGGGCCCGGACCGCTCACGACGGGGCCGGAGTGGCCCGGACCGCTCGCGCTGCTGCACACCTCGCCCGCGCACATCCCCGTGTTCGAGGCGCTGCGCGACCAGGACCACCCCGGTCTGGAGCTGCGGCACACGGTGTCCGAGGAACTGCTGGCCCGTGCCCGCGCCGAGGGGCCCGACTCGGTGGCCGCCGCGGTGCGGGCCGCACTCGACGCGGCCCTCGCCGACGGTGCGCGGGCCGTGCTCTGCACCTGCTCGACGATCGGCGGAGTCGCGGAGGACGCGGGCGCCGCGCTGCCCGTGCTCCGCGTCGATCGTCCGATGGCCGCCGCCGCGGTCGCCGCGGGCACCCGGATCGTCGTCCTCGCCACGGTGGAGAGCACGTTCTCGCCGACCGTCGCCCTCGTCGAGGAGGAGGCGCGCCGCGCCGGGCGTCCCGTGGACGTGCGCACCGTGCTCGCCGGAGACGCGTGGGCCCTCTTCGAGGCGGGTGACACGGACGGCTACGCCCACGCCGTGGCCCGTGCCGCCGACGCGGTCACCGGGGCCGACGCGATCGTCCTCGCCCAGGCGTCCATGGCCCCGGCCCAGCGGCTGACCGGCACCTCGGTCCCCGTGCTGTCGAGTCCGCGGCCGGGCCTCGCCGCGGGGGCGGTGGCCGTGCGCGCCGCGCGGAGCGTCACCTGAGCGGCGCCGGCCAGGCCCACCTGGTTGTCATCCCTCACGCGACGGGGTGAGTGGGTGCGCCGGTGCCGGGTACGCGTGGGACAAGTCCAGGGCCGACGTACCGACTGGCTGGAGGACACCATGACGCATCCGTTCCCCGACCCGGTGAAGCCGGGACCCACCCCGGGGCCGGGGCCCGACCGCCCGCAGCCCTTCCCCGACCCCGCCCCCGACCCGGGTCCGCACCCCGGACCCGAGCCCGTGCCGACCCCGTCCCCGATCCCGAAACCGCCGGGCCCCGACCCGGTACCGGAACCGGATCCCCAGCCCGGGCCGATCTCCTGAACCGAGCCCGGCACCGGGCGCGAGCCGACGCCCCGCGCGGGGTCGGAAGCCGAGGCTTGCCTAACAGAGGGTGAGTATTTCTCATCCCGCAACTCCATTGCGTGACCGCCCGGTCCCTGTCAACGTGGTCTCCAGGGGCGCGTACGACGTGTCCCCGAGGGGCGTGTGGTACGGGGACGGGGGTCCGCGATGGGGGACGGGGCGAGCACGGGCGCGGGCGGGGCGGAGGCCGAGGGAGCCGAGGTCACGGAAGCCGAGGGCACCGGTGCGACGGAGGCCGGATCGGCCCGCGTGAAGGTCGTCGGCGCCGGAGCCACGGGGCGGGTGGGCACCCGCGCGGCAGCCGAGCGTGTGGGTGCCGGCGGGGCGGAAGCCAGGCACGAAGGCGTCGGCGGGGCGGAAGCCGGGCACGAAGGCGAGGACCGGGGGCGTCCGGCGCGCGTGGAGGTCGTGGAGCTGCTCGTGCCCGGCCTCGGACCCGTCGACCGGGAGCGGCTGATCCGGCCCCCGGCGACCGTCGGGAGGGTCAGCGGCGACGAGAAGGCCGGCCTGTACCGGACCGTGGTCGACCTGAACAAGGCACCCCACAAGGTCGTGCGCGAGGTCTACGACTGGACGCGGCTCACCATCGGCGGCGCGTCCCGTGCGCTGTGGCTGTTCCTGATGCCCTTCCTGCTGATCAACCTCGTGGCCTGGATGCAGCCGCGCTGGCCCTGCGGCAAGGACAAGCGCTGGCGCAAACTGGCGGGCGGGGTCTACGAGTTCGGCGCCCGGCTGCTGGCGCTCTCACTCACGGTGCTGGTGGTGGGCACCGTCGGCCAGCTGGCGATGGACCAGTTCGCCTGGCAGTGCAGCCCGCAGGCCGGACAGGACGTGTGCGCCGACGACAATCCGGCCGTCCGCATCCTTCGGTCCTGGGACACCGCGGGACCTCAGTGGGGGTTCGTGGTGGCCGCCCTGGCCCCCGCTCTCGTCGTGTTCGTCCTGTTGCTCGCGGCCCGCGACACCAAGCAGGAGTATCTGCCGGTACTGGAGACCGTGTCGGAGGAGGAGGCCGAGCTGGCCCGGCTGCAACGGGCCGGGAAGGGAGAGGACGGCCACCCGCTGGAGCTGCCCGGATTCTGGGAGCACAACCGCCGCGACCCCGGCATGGCCGCCCAGCACGTGTGGGCCGGACTCCTCACCACCGCGGGGCTGCTCACCTGGACCCCGCTGCACCAGGACCTCCGCGGGAACGGTCCCGAGGGCCTCGGCCGCGCCCTGTTCGCGGTCATCCTGTTCATGACCCTGATCCTGCTGATCTCCGTCCCCTGGGTGCACCGCAAGACCTGCCTTCCGCTGCCTCCGTCCTCGCTCCGGTCACGACTCCTGGAGCGGATCCCGCTCGTCCGGGGGAAGATCGGCGAACGGCGGAGCGGTGGGCGGTACTTCCCGCTGTGGCCCACGCACTATCCGATCGTCGCGGGCATCCTCTGCGCCTGCGTCAACGTGGCCGCGGTGCTCTACTGCCTGGTCCCCGACCGGCGTTGGACCGTGGACCGGGTGCTGCCCGGGATGCAGGTGCAGTCGACGGTGCTGCTGCTCGTCCAGGCCTTGGGCGTCTGTCTGCTGACCCTCGCCTCCCTCGTGCTGCCCGTGGCCGGGACACGGCGCGGCATGGCGCTGCTCGGCCTCGCGGGCCCGGCCATGGCGGTCCTGGCCTGCTTCGTGGCCTGGCTCTACACGACGGCCTCCTCCCAGTGGACGGGCTCCTGGCTCGCCCGGCCCGGCAGGCGTACCGACGTGCCCCAGCCGGTGGACGTCATGGGCATGGTCCTCGCCCCGGTGCTGGTGCTCAGCGCGGTGTGCGGCGCGGTCGTCTTCGCCCTCGTCTGGTTCGTCCACGTCGCGGGGCCCGCCGCTCCGGGGCCCGACGGCCGGCCGGGGCCAGGCCTGGTGAAGCGGTTCGTCCGCGCGTACCGGGCGGACTCCCGGGAGGAACGCGACGACCGGCGGCACCTGCACGAACTCAGGGCCGCCCGGCGCAAGCACGCCTATCTGCTGCGCGAGGCGGACTGGATGATGGGCACCGCCGCGGTCCTCGTCGTGGCCGTCACCGGAGCGTTCTACTTCCCGCTGGGGATCCGGCCGGGGCTGCGGGACGCGCGCGACCTCGCGGCCGGGGCGCTGGGCTCGCTGAGCATCCCCCTGCTCGCCGGGCTGGCCGCGCTGATGCTGCTGGCGTTCCGGACGTTGGCCATCCGCTCCGACATGCGTCAGAACGCCGGTCTCGCCTGGGCGTTCGGGGCGTTCTGGCCGCGCGCCGCGCACCCCTTCGCGCCGCCGTCCTGGACGGTCAGGGCCGTCCCCGAACTCGTCCACCGGCTGCGCGTGCTGCTGAAGGACGAGCGCGGCCGGGTCCTCGTCCGGGCCAACTCCATGGGCACCGTCCTGGTGATGGCGGCCGTGTGGCAGCTGGACGCGGCGTTACGCGCGCGGATCTCGCTGATCACCACGGGCTGTCCGGTCGGCATGTTCTTCTCCCGTAACTACCCCGCCTTCGTCTGCGTCGAGTCGATCGACGCGCTCGGTCCGCGCGGTGAGCGGCCCGGGCTGGCCGGCTGGATCAACGTCTGGCGCGACACCGACCCGCTGGGCGGACCCGTCGGCATCGAGGACGTGGACGTCCGCTGGGCCGACGACGCGGAGGGTGCGGACGGGGGCCCGGGCGCGTACCGGCGGACCCGGGAGGCACCGGTGTTCCCGCCGATCGAGGGCCATCGCGGCTACACCGGCGACAGCCGACTGATGCCGCTGCGCAACCGGCTCCTGGCCGAACTGGTCGCCTCCCACCCACCGGAGCCGCCCCCGGGACCGACCGCAGGAGCGGAGCCGACGGCGCCGCCCGAGCGGGCCGGATCGCCCGAGCCGACGCACACGCCCGAGCCGACGCACACGCCCGAGCCGACGCGCACGCCCGAGCCGACGCGCACGCCCGAGCTGCAAGGGGCGCCTGAGGCGATGGAGCTGCTTGAGCCGGCGAGGGCGGGTGAGGGAACCAGCCCGCCTGAGGGGACCGGTTCGCCTGAGGCGGCCGACCCGGCCGATTCGTTCGGCACATCCGGCGCGACCGGCGCGACCGGCTCGGCCGGACCAGCCGGACCAGCCGGACCAGCCGGATCAGCCGGATCAGCCGGATCAGCCGGATCAGCCGGATCAGCCGGACCGGACGCCCCCACCCCCGTGGCCCCCGACGACCCCCCGGTCGTCCCCGGCCCCGGACACGCAGAAGCCGTCCCGGCCCCGGGACGAGGCACGTGACGGCTTCAGCGACGGGTCGGCGCCCCGCGGCGCATCCTGAAGCACAGGCACAGGCACAGGCACAGGCACAGGCACAGGCACCGACGTCAGCGCCGGACGGGGGCGCACCCCGTGCGCCGCCGCGACGGCGATGCCCGCGTGCTACGCCTCGACCTCGGACCGGTCCCCGCCCCACAGCGTGTGGAACGAACCCTCCCGGTCGGTCCGCCGGTAGGTGTGCGCCCCGAAGAAGTCCCGCTGCCCCTGCGTGAGGGCGGCGGGCAGCCGCTCGGCGCGCAGCGCGTCGTAGTAGGCGAGGGCGGCGGAGAAGCCCGGCGCGGGCACGCCCTGGCGGGTGGCCGCGACGAGCACCTCGCGCCAGTCGTCCTGGGCCGCGGCGATCTCCTGGGCGAAGGTCTCGTCCGACAGCAGGCTGGGCAGGTCGGGCCGGGCGTCGTAGGCGGCCCGGATCCGGTCGAGGAACGCCGCCCGGATGATGCAGCCGCCGCGCCAGATGGACGAGACGGAGCCCAGGTCGATGTTCCAGTCGTACTCGTCGCTGCCCGCCTGGATCTCGTGGAAGCCCTGCGTGTAGGACACGATCTTCGACGCGTACAGCGCCTGCTCCACTCGGTCCGCGAAGGCCGCGGCCTCCGCCTCGTCGAGCTGCTCGGCCTTCGGACCGGCGAGCCCGCGCGACGCGTCGCGCAGGTCGGCGTGCCCGGACAGGGAGCGCGCGAAGACCGCCTCCGCGATGCCGGACACCGGCACGCCGAGGTCGAGGGCGATCTGCACGGTCCAACGGCCCGTGCCCTTCTGCTCCGCCCGGTCCTGGACGACGTCGACGAACGGCTTGCCCGTCGCCGCGTCCACGTGCGACAGCACCTCGGCGGTGATCTCGATCAGGTAGGAGTCGAGCCGGCCGGTGTTCCAGGTACGGAAGATGTCGGCGATCTGCGCGGGGGAGTACCCGGCGACGTCGCGCAGCAGCTGGTACGCCTCGCCGATCAACTGCATGTCCGCGTACTCGATGCCGTTGTGGACCATCTTCACGAAGTGTCCGGCGCCGTCGGGGCCGACGTGCGTCACACAGGGCGCCCCGTCCTTCGCCTTCGCGGAGATCTTCTCCAGCATCGGTCCGAGCGACGCGTACGACTCCTTCGAGCCGCCCGGCATGATGCTCGGCCCGTGCAGTGCGCCCTCCTCGCCGCCGGAGACGCCCGTGCCCACGAAATGGATGCCCTGCTCGCGCAGGGCGCGCTCACGGCGCCGGGTGTCGGCGAAGTGTGCGTTGCCACCGTCGATGATCATGTCGCCGGGCTCCAGGAGCGGGGCGAACTCCTCGATCACCGCGTCGGTCGGATCGCCCGCCTTCACCATGATCACCAGGCGTCGCGGCCGTTCCAGCGCGGCCACGAAGTCCTTCGCGGTCTCGGCCGCCACGAACTCGCCTTCGTGGCCGAACTCCTCGACCAGCGCGTTCGTCCGCGCCACGGTGCGGTTGTGCACGGCGACCGTGTAGCCGTTGCGCGCGAAGTTGCGGGCGAGATTGCGCCCCATGACCGCGAGACCCGTGACGCCGATCTGGGCTGAAGTGCTCATACGGTTGGCTCCTAAGGATCCTGGAATCGGTGTTGCCAGTCGTGCTCGTCAGTGCTGCCGGTCCTGCTCGGCCAGTATTGCCCCCTGCCATCCTGACGCGTGGGGGGTGGGTACGCACGGGAACGCCGGGCCGCGTCGTGCGCCGCCCGCGGAGGGCGCACGGACCCGGCCACGACCGGAGGCCGTGGCCGGGGCACGGCCGGCCCGTCGACGGCCTCCGGACCGCCCGCTGCCTCGGGAATCGGCGGATCGACGGCCGTCGAACGTTTTGCGCCGCGCCGCCGAGCGGACGTCCGTGCCGTCGAACGGGCCCCGCGCCGGCGTTCCGCGCCGGCCGGCCGGCCTGCTGCGACGCCCCGGAGGGCGACGTGGAACGGGCCGACTCGCCTCTCTACTGCGTCGGGTCGGTGGCCCACTGCACGAAGTCCGGCCCGGACGGGCTCCGCCCGCCCCCGCGCCCGGTGCCCGGACGACGCGCCCGCCCCCTGCGTTTCACCGCTCGACCGCCGTTTCGGAGCGACCGGTTGCCGTCTTGTCCTGGCCTGTTCCGCACGCTTACTTTTGCCGCTCCTGACGCATGTCTAGGGGGGCTCGCTCATGGCCGAACGCGGTCGGCACCGCCGGTATCAGCCGAACAGGATCAACCGGGCGTCGCTGACCGTCACGGCGGGCGGCGCGGGCATCGCACTCCCGCTCGTCGGGGCCGGCTCCGCCCACGCGGCCGACGTCGGCACCTGGAACAAGGTCGCCGCGTGCGAGTCCAGCGGCAACTGGAGCATCAACACGGGCAACGGCTACTACGGCGGTCTCCAGTTCACCCAGTCGACCTGGGCGGCGTACGGCGGCACGGCCTACGCGCACCGTGCCGACCAGGCGACCAAGGACCAGCAGATCGCCGTCGCCGAGAAGGTGCTCAGAGGCCAGGGGCCCGGCGCCTGGCCGGTGTGCTCGGTCCGCGCCGGGCTGACCAGGGGCGGCGGCACCCCCGACATCCACCCCGCCGGTACGGCGCCGCGGACGGCGCAGCGCACCGTACGGGACGTGAAACCGCAGACGACGCCCCAGTCGCAGGCGGGCACCGCCGAGATGTACACCGTCGTCCAGGGCGACACGCTGTCCGGCATCGCCGACGCACGGCACGTCCGGGGCGGCTGGCAGGGCCTGTACGCCGCGAACCGCGGGACGGTGGGTGCCGACCCCGACCTGATCCTGCCCGGCCAGCGCCTCGACCTGCACGGCACGCACCGCACACCCGTCCGCAAGGAGCAGTCACCCGCTCCGGCGGACCGGTCCACGACCGACAGGACCAAGGCGCAGAAGACCGAGGAAAAGCGGGCCGAGCAGGAGAAGACCAAGCAGGAGAGGGTCAGGCAGGAGAAGGCCAGGAAGACCCCGTCCGTCGTCGCGCCCGTGAACGCGGCGACCGGAACGCCCTATCGCGCCGCCGGGTCGTCGTGGTCGAAGGGCTACCACACGGGCGTGGACTTCGCCGTGCCCACCGGCACGTCCGTGAAGGCGGTCGCGGCGGGACACGTCGTCAGCTCGGGCTGGGGCGGCTCCTACGGCTACCAGGTGGTGATACGGCACGCCGACGGCCGCTACACGCAGTACGGCCACCTGTCGGCGATCTCCGTGAAGGCGGGGCAGAACGTCGTAGGCGGCCAGCGGATCGGCCGCTCCGGGTCCACGGGCAACAGCACGGGCCCGCATCTGCACTTCGAAGTGCGGACGGGGCCCGGCTTCGGGTCCGACATCGACCCGGTTGCCTACCTGAGGGCGGGCGGGGTCAGGATTTGACCCTCGTGCGGTGGTGGTTCACGAACGGGATGGGCAGGTAGGGCCCGCCGTACATGGCCGTGTAGCGGGGCAGTTCGTCGACCGCGGAGTCCTGCGACGCGCCCTGCGCCGCCGCGGTCGCCGGCGTCCGCCGCGGGGCCGGCAGGAGGACGTCCTCGACCACGGACGGCTCCGGAAGCCCCGCCAGGAGCTCCTCGACGTCCGCCTCGCCCGCCGTGAGGGCGGCGAGACTGGAGTCCGCCTCCGCGGCCGCGACGACCGCCAGGTCGGCGTCCAGCCCTAGAGGCACCTGGTCCGGCAGGGCCAGGTCGGCCGCGAGGACCGTTTCGGCGACGACGGGAACCGCGAGGGGTTCGACGCCGAGACCCCGCGGGGCCGCTTCCTGCGTGAGCTGCGCCGGAACGGGCGCGCTCTCCGGACGGCTGCCGCCGATCCGCTCGGTCGTGAGGAGGATCAGCCCGCCCGCGGCGACGACGCCGCAGCCCAGTGCGAGGGCGGTGCCGGTCGTGCCGTAGCGGAAGGTTTCGCCGAACATCGTGATGCCGACGGCCGCCGCCACCACGGGGTTCACCACCGTCAGGGTCGACAGCGGCGCCGCCAGACCGCCGCCGCGGTAGGACGCCTGCGACAGCAGCATGCCGGCCGTCGCGAAGACGCCGATCACGCCGAGGCTGGACATGTCCGAGAGCGAGACCTGCTGCGACCAGTCCACGGCGACCGTCTTGGTGAACACCGAGGACATGCTGAACGCGACGCCCGCCGCCACGGCGAGCAGCACACTGCGCACCGCGGGGTGCCGGTGCGCGGCCCGCCCCGCCACCATCAGCGCGGCGACCGCGCCGGCGGAGACCAGGGCCAGTGCCACACGCTCGGCGCCGCCCAGGGACTGTGCGTCGGAGGAGCCGACGAGGGACAGCAGGCCCGCGAGACCCACCGTGGCCATGATGGCGCCGCGCCATGCGGTCGCCCCGGCCCTGCGGCCCACGAAGAGGGCCGCCATCGGCAGCGCGAAGACGATGGTCAGCGCGCCCAGCGGTTGTACGAGGCTCAGCGGTCCGTAGGCGAGCGCTGCCACGTGCAGCAGCCCGCCGAGGCCGTTGAGTGCCACCGCGGCCCACCAGCTCGGCCTGCGCAGTGGTGCGTAGGTCTGACCCGGAGAGGTCAGGGCGACCTGCTCCTGCACGATCGCACCGCCTGCGTACGCGACGGCGGAAACGAACGAGAGCAGCACGGACAAAGCGAGGGCGCTCATGGGTCCCTCCTCTGCGTACGGCGTGGGCACTCGGCCCGGCGCGACGAACGGTCGGCTTGCATGGGAACAACGATGCCTCGTGATTTAGTTCTCGTCGTCGTCCCTGAGCAGTCATTGGGTCCTACTGCCGATGGAGTACGAATCGCCCTCGCTCCTCCCCAAGGTGGGCGACATGAGGCCCGGACCCGCTGGTGGTCACCCCTAGGGGGCTTGGTACTACTGCTCTTCGTGGACCTCGACCCCCGGCTCACGGCGCTCGGCGCGCTCGGCGGCTTCTCCGTACTACGCACCGGCGTACCGCCGCGCGGCCCGCTGCCCACCCTCCGGGAGGCCTACGCGGCGACTCCAGAAGATGCCCGGGACGATGTTTACGGGGATCCGGTAACTTTCCGCGTCCGGAAGATCACACAGAGTCTCCGGGCGCCCGAGGTGCGCGTCGCGGTCTCCGTGGCCCAGCAGGCCCTGGCGGCCCGGCTGTGGTCCGTCGCGCTCGGTGCGGCGGCCCTGTACGGACAGGTACCCGATCTCGACCCGGAGCTGCTGCACTGGGACCCGGACGGCAGCGCCCCGGAGGACCTGTGGCTGGCCGAGGTGCGGCCCCTGCCCGACACCGCCGTCGGCCGTCTCGTCCTGGACGCCCACCTCGCCCCGCTGGCAGTCGTCCTGCACTCCCGCTACCACGTCTCACCAGGCCTGTTGTGGGGCAACGCGGGCTCGGCCCTGGCCGGCGCGGCACGCCAGCTCGACCGCTGGGCCCTGGCGCACGGGCGCAGTGACGTCGGGGAGCGGGCCCGGTCCCTCGCCGCGGGGCTCCTCATGGACCCCCGTCTCGCCGCCACCCTCGCCCCGGGGACGCTCCGGCGTCGCAGCTGTTGCCTCTACTACCGGCTGCCCGGCGGCGGGCTGTGTGGCGACTGCTGCTTCGACCGCCCGCCCCGCAGGAAGCCCGCCGGTCCCTGAGCGCGCCCGTCGTTCGCCACAGCCCCGACCGGCGGTCTTCCCCAACCGCCCCGACTGGGTGACCATGAGGGCACCAGTCGCCAGATGGGGGGTTCTGTGTGCGCGTGGGACTGCTGACCCGGGAGTACCCGCCGGACGTGTACGGCGGCGCGGGCGTCCATGTCGAGTTCCTCGCACGGGAGTTGCGCAGCCTCACTGAACTCGACGTGCACTGCTGGGGCGAGGGAGGCGCGGGCGGGGTCGTCCGCCACCGGCCCTGGTCCTCGCTCGACGGCGCCAACGACGCCCTGCGCACCTTCTCCGTGGACCTCTCCATCGCCGCCGCGCTCGAAGGCCGCGAACTCGTCCACTCGCACACCTGGTACGCCAACCTCGCGGGCCACCTCGGCAAGCTCCAGCACGGCATCCCGCACGTGGTGACCGCCCACTCGCTGGAACCCCTGCGCCCCTGGAAGGCCGAGCAGCTCGGCGGCGGATACGCCCTGTCCAGTTGGGCCGAGCGCACCGCCATCGAGGCCGCGGACGCCGTGATCGCCGTCTCCGGCGCGATGCGCGAGGACATCCTGACCTGCTATCCGGCCCTGGACCCGGCCAAGGTCCGCGTCGTGCACAACGGCATCGACACCGCGCTCTACCGGCCCGACCACGGCACGGACGTGCTGGACCGCATCGGCGTCGACGCCGGCCGCCCCTACGTCCTGTTCGTCGGCCGCATCACCCGGCAGAAGGGCGTGCCCCAACTGATGCGCGCCGTACGGGACATCGACCCCGCCGCACAGGTGGTGCTGTGCGCGGGCGCCCCCGACACCCCGGAGATCGACCGCGAGTTCCGCGAGCTCTTCCAGGAGCTGAGCGCCGTGCGGGAGGGCGTGCACTGGATTCCGCAGATGCTGCCGCGCCCCGACGTCATCCAACTCCTCACGCACGCGGCCGTGTTCGTCTGCCCGTCGGTCTACGAACCGCTGGGCATCGTCAACCTGGAGGCGATGGCCTGCGGCACCGCGGTGGTCGCCTCACGGGTCGGCGGCATCCCCGAGGTCGTCGACGACGGGACGACCGGCGTGCTCGTGCCGGTCGACGACGACTTCGAGGCGGGGCTGGCCCGTGCCCTGGACGCGCTGATCGCCGACCCGGACACCGCCCGGCGCATGGGCGAGGCCGGACGGACGTGCGCGGTGCGGGAGTTCGGCTGGGACGCGGTGGCCCGGCGGACCGTCCAGTTGTACGAGGAAGTCCTCAAAGCGGGGTAACCATCGGACAGGCACAGTTCAGCGAGAGGGCCGGTCCGGGACCGGGCACGGCCCGACCGGGCGTAGAGGGGCGGCGGTTATGCGGCGCGGTGGGCCTTCGGTGCTGGGAATCGTACTGGCGGGTGGAGAGGGCAAGAGGCTCATGCCCCTCACCGCGGACCGCGCGAAACCCGCGGTCACCTTCGGCGGCACGTACCGCCTCGTCGACTTCGTGCTCTCCAATCTCGTCAACGCCGACATCCTGCGCGTCTGCGTACTGACGCAGTACAAGTCGCACTCGCTGGACCGGCACGTGACGACGACCTGGCGGATGTCCAGCCTGCTCGGCAACTACGTCACACCCGTCCCGGCGCAACAACGGCTGGGCCCGCGCTGGTACTTGGGCAGTGCCGACGCGATCCTGCAGTCCCTGAACCTCGTGTACGACGAACAGCCCGACTACATCGCGGTGTTCGGTGCCGACCACGTCTACCGCATGGACCCGCGCCAGATGCTCGCCCAGCACATCGAGGGCGGCGCGGGCGTGACGGTGGCCGGGATACGGGTGCCGCGCGCCGAGTCCTCGTCCTTCGGGGTGATCAGTCCGGGCTCCGACGGGCAGACCGTGCAGGGCTTCCTGGAGAAGCCCGCCGACCCGCCCGGCCTGCCGGACGACCCGGGGTGCGTGTTCGCCTCCATGGGCAACTACATCTTCACCACCAAGGCCCTCATCGAGGCGCTCCAGCGGGACGCCGAGGACGAGCACTCGGTGCACGACATGGGGGGCTCGATCCTGCCGATGCTCACCGAGCGGGGCGAGGCGCAGCTGTACGACTTCAGCGACAACCACGTACCCGGCGAGACCAGCCGGGACCAGGGCTACTGGCGCGACGTCGGCACCCTCGACGCGTACTACGAGGCTCACATGGACCTGATCGCCGAGCGGCCGGCGTTCAACCTGTACAACCGCAGCTGGCCCGTCTACACCCACTCCGGTCAGCTGTCGCCCGCGAGATTCAACGCCGGTGGCATCGCGGGGGAGTCCATCATCAGCGCGGGCTGCCTGATCCGCGGGCAGGTCACCCGGTCCGTGCTCTCCCCGGGCGTCGTCGTGGACCCGGGAGCGGTGGTGCAGGGGTCGGTGCTCCACGACAACGTGCACATCGGCCGGGGCGCTGTGGTGCGCGGCGCGATCCTCGACAAGAACGTCGAGGTGCCGCCGGGGGCGACGATCGGCGTCAACCCGGAACGGGACGCGGACCTCTACACGGTCTCCAAGAGCGGGGTGATCGCGCTGGGCAAGGGCCAGCGCGTGTCGTAGACCCGCCGGTTCCACGGCCCCCGGTGCGCCTTTCCGGCACCGGGGCCGTCGTCGTGTCCGCTCGCCGCCGCGAGCCCGGCGTGCTGCGCGGGTTTCCGCCGTGCCCGGCCGCCGCCACCGCGCGTGCGGCGCCGTCCCGCCCTTGTCAGGTCCCTGGACAGGAAGCGGAACCCCGTGTTGTCATGCCAACTGCTCCCGTTTACAACGTTGTTCCACACGTGCAAGTGCCCACACACCCGTCCTCGACGAGGAGGATTCGTGCGCACCACCAGACTCGGAAGACTCAGGGGCCGCCTCGCCGCGCTGCTCGCCGTGGCCCTGGGCCTGGGAGGACTGACCGCCATGCCGGCGGCGGCCGACGACCCCGTGGAGATCCACGGGCTGAAGGGCGAGTACTACACCCAGTCCGCGCCCGGCGCCTTCGACTTCCACGAGCTCAAGGCCACCGGCTTCGACCCCCGGCTGGACTTCGCCGACCTCGAATCCCGGCTGCGCTTCACCACGGGCCAGGACAACGATGTCAGCGTCCGCTGGACCGGCAGGATCGTGCCCGAGAAGACGGGTCCCACCACCTTCTCCGTCATCGGTGACAACGGGTTCCGCCTCTGGATCGACGGCAGGCTCGTCATCGACCACTGGGTGGACGACTGGGACCGCGAACAGACCGCCCAGCCCGTCGATCTGACGGCCGGTCACGCCTACGACATCAAGCTGGAGTACTTCGAGCACTACGGCGGCTCCAACCTCCATCTGCGCTGGACCGAGCCGGGCGGCAGCAAGGTGGCCGTGCCGCAGTCGGCGTTCCGTCTGCCCGACGGCTACGCCTACGACGGCGCCCTCGCCGCGACGGTCCTCGCCGACGGGCGCACCCTCAAGCTCGACTTCGCACGGCCCCTGGACCGCCTGCCCAGCGGCCTGACCGAGCACGTCGAGGCGGTCGTCGGCGGCGCCGAATGGCCGCTCGGGAAGGCCCGGCCCGACCCCGCGGACCCCAGGTCCGTGCTCGTCGCGCTCAAGGAACCCGTCGTCGGCAACAAGACCGGCACCGCGCGTGGCACCGCCGACATCCGCTACGACGGCAACGGCGGACTCGCCGGCGGGGGGAAGGCGATCGGCGCCTTCTGGAGCAGCGGCCCCAACCGCTCCATGTACGAGCTGCGCACCCGGTGGGCCGACGAGGTCGGACCGGACAACGCCCTGCCCGAGTATCCGAGGCCCCAACTGACGCGTACCGCCTGGAAGAACCTCAACGGGCGCTGGCAGTTCGCGGCGGCCGAGGCCGGTGAACGGCCGCCGGTGGGCAGGACCCTGGGCGAGCACATCCTCGTCCCGTACCCCGTGGAGTCGCAGCTCTCCGGCCTCGAACGCCACGAGGACCGCATGTGGTACCGCCGCACGTTCACCGTCCCGGCGGACTGGCGGATCGGCTCCGGCAAGCGGCTGCGGCTCAACTTCGGCGCCGTCGACTGGCAGGCGAAGGTGTACGTCAACGGCGTCGAGGTGGCCGAACACCAGGGCGGCTACGACAAGTTCTCCGCCGACGTCACCGACGCGCTGAAGCCGGGCCGCACCCAGGAGCTGATCGTCGGGGTGTACGACCCGACCGACGCGTCCGGCGGGGAGAACCCGCCCGTCGGCAAGCAGCGGCTGGACCCGAGCGGCATCTGGTACACCCCGTCGTCCGGGATCTGGCAGACGGTGTGGATGGAACCGGTCGCGGCCGACCACGTCGACTCGCTGAAGCTCACGCCGGACGTCCCGGACGGCAAGGTCACCGTGGAGCCCAGAGGATTGCGCGACGGACTGCCGTTCACGGCGACCGCCTACGACGGGAAGCGGAAGGTCGCTACCGCGACCGGGCGCACCGGGCAGCCGCTGGCCCTCGACATCGCGGAGCCGCACCTGTGGTCCCCGGACGACCCGTTCCTGTACGACCTGGTGGTCACCGTGGGAGCGGACCGCGTCGGCAGCTACTTCGGGATGCGGTCGGTCGCCGTGCAGAAGGTGGACGGCACCCCGCGCACCCTCCTCAACGGCAAGCCCGTGTTCATGATGGCCACGCTCGACCAGGGCTTCTGGCCCGACGGTCTGCACACCGCGCCGACGGACGAGGCCCTCGCGTACGACCTGCGGATGCACAAGCAGCTCGGCTACAACGCGGTGCGCAAGCACATCAAGGTCGAGCCCGACCGCTGGTTCTACTGGGCGGACCGGCTGGGCCTGCTGGTCTGGCAGGACATGCCCGCGATGACCGCCGGGGTGAACCCGAGCGCCGCGTCGCGCGCCGAGTACGAACGCGAGATGAAACGGATGATCGACGACCACGTCAGCAGTCCGTCGGTGGTCATGTGGGTGACGTTCAACGAGGGCTGGGGCCAGTACGACGAGGCCCGGATCGCCGACCAGGCCAAGGCCTGGGACCCGACGCGGCTCGTGAACGGCATGTCGGGCCTCAACCTCGGGGCGGACGGCGGCACCGGCGACATCATGGACGAGCACGGCTACCCGAGTCCCGCGCTGCCGCCCTCCCCGGACGGCGAACGCGCCCTCGTCAGCGGCGAGTACGGCGGTCTCGGCCTTGCGGTGCCCGGGCACGCCTGGTCCGTCCAGCAGTCGTACGTGGACGTGGACCCCGCGGCGTACACCGACGGCTATCTGGCCCGCCTCGACGAGGTGCGCGCGCTCGCCTGCCGGGGCGGCAACGGCGCGGTCTACACCCAGATCTCGGACGTGGAGGGCGAGCTCAACGGCCTCATGACCTATGACCGCCGGGTCGTGAAGCCGGACGTGGCCCGGGTGCGGGCCGCGCACGAGGCGCTCATCCGCGACGCGTCCCGGGCCGCGCCCGCGGGCTGCCCCGGAACCTGAACCGGCGCACTCTCCCGGGCGGCCCGCGGGCCGCCCGGGAACCCGGCCGCAACCGTGTGCCGGGCCGCCCGCCCGGCCGCCCGGCCGGCACCTGTCACCCGGCAAGCCCCGCCGGCACCCGTTCCCGGAACCGCGGGCCGCCCGCGGGCCCCCGCCCGCGACACGGCCCGGGCACGGCCCACGGGCCGCCGGAAAAAGTCCCGCCACCCCCACCATCAGGACAACGATGCCGACCCACCGGAGGTCTCCCGCATGAGATGGACCCGGCGCCTGCGCCTGTGCACGGCCGGGCTGGTGGCAGCGTCCGCGCTGTTCGCCCTGCCCACCGCACAGGCCGCCGAACCGAGCGACGGCCGCCTCACCGATCTGGTCAACTCGTTCATCGGCACCGAGAACGAGGGCAACACCTACCCCGGCGCCGCCGTGCCCTTCGGCATGGTGCAGTTCTCGCCGGACACCGGCCACAACACCGGCTACGACTACTCGCAGAACCACATCCGCGGCTTCTCCCTCGTCCATCTCTCCGGTGTCGGATGCGGCCTCGGCGGCGACCTGCCCGTGCTGCCGACCACGGGCGACGTCACGCGGACGGACTACGCGCAGTACCAGGCGGAGTTCGGCCACGAGAGCGAGAGGGCCGAACCCGGCTACTACCGTGTCGGCCTGAAGACGGGCATCGACGCCGAGCTGACCGCGACCGCGCGCACCGGCGTGCAGCGCTACACCTTCCCGGCCACGGACAAGGCCAACGTCCTGCTGAACACGGGCCAGTCGCTGCACAGGACGCTCTCCACCGAGGTCGAGATCCTCGACGACCGCACGGTGCGCACGGCGATCACCGGAAGCGGCTTCTGCCAGGACACCCGGCCCTACACCGTGTACACGATCACCCGCTTCGACCGGCCCTTCACGACCTCCGGCACCTGGAACGGCGACACCGTCACCGAGGGTTCCAAGAACACGACCGGCACCGGACGCGCCGGCGCCTTCGTCCGCTTCGACACCACGAAGGACCGCACGGTCGAGGCGACCACCGCGCTCTCGTACGTGGACGCGCACGGCGCCGCGGTCAACCTCCGCTCCGAGGGCGGCCGTTCGTTCGACGCCGTCCGCGCGGGCGCCCACCGCGCGTGGGAGGACCGGCTCGACGACGTACGGGTCCGGGGCGGCGCCGACTCCCTGCGCCGGACCTTCTACTCGTCGCTCTACCGTTCCTTCCTGGCCCCCAACATAGGCAGCGACGCCGACGGCCGCTACACCGGCTGGGACCAGAAGATCCATCGCGCCCGGGGCTTCACCTACTACCAGAACTGGTCGCTCTGGGACACCTACCGCACCCAGTCGCAGCTGCTGTCCCTGCTCGCGCCGCGCGAGGCACGGGACATGGCGATCTCCGTCATCAAGATCGACGAGGAGAGCGGCTGGCTGCCCAAGTGGGGGTACGGCACGGTCGAGACGAACATCATGACCGGCGACCCCGTCACCCCGTTCCTCACCAACGCCTACCAGCAGGGCCTGCTCAAGGGGTACGAGGAGCGGGCCTACCGGGCCCTGAAGAAGAACGCCGACGGGGTGCCGCCCGCCGACTCGCCCGCCGTGGGACGCGAGGCGAACAAGGAGTACCTCGCGAACGGCTTCGTGCCCTACGTCAAGGACCGCCCGCACGCGAAGCCCGGCGACTCGGACTACGACCACGGCGCCTCCGCGACGCTCGAATACGCCCTGTCGGACGCGATGCTCGGGGCGATGGCACGCGACCTGGGCCACGACGCGGACGCCGCCCGCTATGCCGCACGGGCCCAGAACTACCGCAGGATCCACGACGGTTCGACCGGCTTCTTCCGCGCGCGGGACGCCTCGGGCGCCTTCACCGGACCGGCGGACCCCGCCCTGAGCGAGGGCTTCCACGAGGGCACGTCCTGGCAGTACCAGTGGCTCGTGCCGCAGGACCTGCCGGGCATGGTCGGCCTGATCGGCGGCAAGCAGGCGGCGAACGACCGGCTCGACTCGTTCTTCGCGTACGACCAGCTGCTGACGGACCCGGCGAAGACCGCCCGGGAGGTGTGGGTCAACGGCCCGTACGACTACTACAACGCGGACAAGTACAACCCGCAGAACGAGCCCGACCTCATCGCCCCGTACACGTACCTGTCGACCGGGCAGCCCTGGAAGACGACCGACGTGGTGCACGCCGCCCTGACCCTGTTCACGGACGGGCCGACCGGCATGACCGGGAACGACGACCTGGGCACGATGTCCGCCTGGAACGTGCTCTCGTCCATCGGGATCTTCCCGGTCCAGCCGGGCTACGACACCTGGGGCCTGTCGACCCCCGTGTTCGAGCGGGTGGACCTGACCCTCGACCGGCGCTACTACCCGCGCGGCGCCCTGACCGTCACGGCGCCGGGCACCTCGGACGGCGACCGGTACATCCGGTCGGCCCAGGTCGACGGGACACCGTACGACCGGACGTACCTGACCACCGACACCCTGCGGGACACGCGCGCGCTCTCCTTCACGGTGGGGGCCGAGCCGTCCGAGTGGGGGACGTCCGAAGGAGCCGCGCCGCCCGCCCTGAACTGACCGCCGCCGCGCCGGGAGCACCGGTCGCGCACCACGAGCCCCACGCGGCTCAGCAGTCGCGCAAATGTCCCGCCCCTCACTCTTGGGGCGGGACTTAATCTGCTGTTAACTGTGCGTAGCTTGATCGTACTTGACCGTAATCGCCTGTCGGGGTTTGACTGCTTGTCTCCACCCCCGTCGTCGACGCGAGAGCAAACCTTTGACTTCAGATCCGCTGGCACCACTCGACCTGGCGTTCTGGAACATCGAGTCCGCCGAGCACCCCATGCATCTGGGTGCCCTGGGCGTCTTCACCGCCCACTCGCCCACCGCGGGCGCGCACGCCGCGGACCTGCTCGCGGCCCGCGCCGTCGCGGTGCCCGGGCTGCGCATGCGCATCCGCGACGTGTGGCAGCCGCTGGCCCCGCTCACCTTCGGCAGCGCGACCCGCGAAGCCGCCCCCGACTTCGAACCGCTCGACCACGTCCGGCTGCACGCGCCGACGGACGACTTCCAGGCCGCCGCGGGCCGGCTCATGGAGCGTCCGCTGGAGCGCGGCCGGCCGCCGTGGGAGGCGCACGTCCTGCCCGGCGAGGACGGCGTCTCCTTCGCCGTCCTCTTCAAGTTCCACCATGCGCTCGCCGACGGCCTCAGGGCGCTGATGCTCGCCGCCGCGATCATGGACCCGATGGACATGCCCGAGCCCCGCCCGCGCCCCGCGGAGGCCCCCCGAGGACTCCTCCCCGACGTCCGCAAGCTGCCCGGCCTGGTCCGCGGCACCCTCACCGACGTGGGCCGCGCCCTCGACATCGGCACCTCGGTCGCCCGCGCCACCCTGGACGTGCGGTCCTCGCCCGCGCTCACCTCCGAGCCCACCGGGACCCGCCGCACCGCGGGCGTGGTCCTCGACCTCGACGACGTGCACCGCGTCCGCAAGACCGTCGGCGGCACCGTCAACGACGTCCTGATCGCCGTCGTCGCCGGCGCCCTGCGCTGCTGGCTGGACGAGCGCGGCGACGGCAGCGAGGGGGTCGCCCCGCGCGCCCTGATCCCCGTCTCCCGGCGCCGGCCGCGCACCGCGCACCCACAGGGCAACCGGCTCTCCGGCTACTTGATACGGCTTCCCGTCGACGATCCCGACCCGCTCGGACGGCTGCGCGCGGTGCGCACGGCCATGGACCGCAACAAGGACGCGGGGCCCAACCGGGGAGCGGGCGCGGTCGCGCTGCTGGCCGACCATGTGCCGCCGCTCGGGCACCGGCTCGGCGGGCCCGTCGTCGGACAGGCGGCCCGGCTGCTCTTCGACATCCTCGTCACGAGCGTGCCGCTGCCCAGCCTCGGCCTGAAGCTCGGCGGCTGCCCGCTCGCCGAGGTCTACCCCTTCGCCCCGCTCGCCCGCGGGCAGGCGCTGGCGGTGGCCGTCTCGACCTACCGTGGCCGAGTTCACTACGGACTCGTCGCCGACGCGAAAGCCGTGCCCGACCTGGGGCTGCTGGCGCGTGCGCTGTCCGAGGAGGTGGAGACCCTGATCACCGCCTGCCGTTCCTGATCACCACGGGTTTGGTGCCGCGCACGATTGCTCCGTAAAATTCCGCCTTCGAAAGCGAGCGCGGTTCGAACGCGGCGCACGGACCCGAGGAACGGCCAAGGCGATGACGGTGACAGAGGACGGCCAGGCGACCCCCGCCGTGGACACGGCAGCGGCGGGGTTCTCGTACGGCCCCGGTATCGACCCGGAGCGGCTGGCCGTCTGCCTCAGCGTGCTCGACGAGCTCGACAAGCTGGAGGTCGACCACCCCGACGCCGTCACCGTGCGCCGGGCCACCGCCGGCATCTACCGCACGGTGAAGCAGCGCCGCCGCCAGGAGCGCCGCGCCGCCAAGACCGCCCACGACAAGGCGGTCACCGAGGCCACCGCGACCGGCTCCGCCCAGCGCATCGACGACGAGACCGAGGGCATCCTGCCGTCGTCGGTCACCGAGACGGGCCAGGTCGCCGGGATACTCCAGCGCCCCCGGTCCTGCTACACCTGCAAGGCCCGCTACGTCGAGGTCGACTACTTCTACCACCAGCTCTGTCCCGACTGCGCCCGGACGAACCGCGCCAAGCGCGACGCCCGCGCCGACCTCACGGGCAAGCGCGCCCTGCTCACCGGCGGCCGTGCCAAGATCGGCATGTACATCGCGCTGCGGCTGCTGCGTGACGGCGCCCACACCACCATCACCACCCGCTTCCCCAAGGACGCCATCCGCCGCTTCAAGGCCATGGACGACTCGGCGGACTGGATCCACCGGCTGGAGGTCGTCGGCATAGACCTGCGCGACCCGGCGCAGGCCGTCGCTCTCGCCGAGCAGGTCACCGAGGCGGGCCCGCTCGACATCCTGATCAACAACGCGACGCAGACCGTGCGCCGTCTGCCCTCCGCGTACGCGGCCCTGGTCGACGGCGAGAGCGCCCCGCTGCCCGCCGGGGAGCTCCCCGCCCACCACGTCATCGGCGCCTTCGGGTCCGGCGCCGTCGACGGCATCGCCGCACTGCCCCTCGGCAGCAGCGGACTGGACGCGCAGAAGGTCGCCGACCTCGCGCTCGTCGCGGGCAACGCCAGCGTCGCCCGGCACCTCGACGGCACCGCCATCGACGCCGGCGGCCTCGTCCCCGACGTCGTCGACACCAACACCTGGGTGCAGACCATCGACCAGATCTCGCCGGTCGAGCTGCTGGAGACCCAGCTGTGCAACTACACGTCGCCCTTCATCCTGATCAGCGCTCTGCGCCCGGCGATGGCGGACGCCGCGAAGAAGGCGGCCAGCGGCCGTTCCTACGTCGTCAACGTCTCGGCGATGGAAGGTGTCTTCGGCCGCGGCTACAAGGGCGCCGGGCACCCCAACACCAATGCCGCGAAGGCGGCCATGAACATGGTCACGCGGACCAGCGCCCAGGAGATGTTCCAGACCGACGGCATCCTCATGACCTCCGTCGACACCGGCTGGATCACCGACGAGCGTCCGCACTACGACAAGCTGCGCCTCGCCGAGGCCGGCTTCCACGCCCCGCTCGACCTCGTCGACGGCGCGGCCCGCGTCTACGACCCCATCGTCCGCGGCGAGCAGGGCGACGACCTCTTCGGCGTCTTCATGAAGGACTACGAGCCGGGCAAGTGGTGAGTGCGGGCGGGGAGTTCCGGGACGCCGCCGCCATCCGGACTTCCGCCGTGTGACACGCCGTACGTCCCGGGAGCCGGACGGGGTACGCCCTCGGGTTCCCGGGCTCCGGCCCGCAGCGCCCGGCGCACGACGACGGGCGCCACGAGTCCCGTCACCGTGAACAGGGCACCGACCACGTACCAGCCGGGCCGACCCCAGGTGATGCACAGGGCGATGAGCAGACCGGGCCCGAGGGCCTCGGCGAGCCCCGCCCCCAGACCGAACACGCCCAGGTACTGGCCGGTGGCGTGTTCCGGTGCGAGGGAGAAGGACACCTCGAAGCCCCCGGCGGCGTGCCACAGCTCACCGATCGTGTGCACCACGACGGCGGTCAGCAGCAGCGTCGCCGCCGCCGCGGCAGGCAGGCCCGCGGACAGGGAGATCAGGGAGCACGAGGCCAGAAAGGCCACGCCGGAGCGGCGGTAGGCGCGCCCCCCGGCGGTGGGGGAGTCGACGCTGCGGCTCGCCACCACCTGGAACACGATGACGAGGGCGGTGTTGACGAGCATGGTGCCCGACATCAGCCAGCGCGGGGCGGTGGTGGCCGTGACCAGCCACAGCGGGACGGCCACGGTCAGCACCTTGAACTGGATGGCCATGACGCCGTCCAACGCGGTGAGCAGCAGATAGGGGCGGTCGCGCAGCGCGAGCCGGCGAGGGCCGCCGGGCCTCGGCCGCGGCTCGACCGGCGGCAGGGGTACCAGGATCGCCGCGGCGGCGGCCAGCGATACGGCGTTGCCGAGCACGAGCAACTGGTACGCGGTGTGCGTGCCCACCTGCACGGCCCAGCCCGCGAGGAGCGCGCCCAGGGAGATGCCGATGTTGGTCACGGCCCGCAGATGGGCCCGGAAGTCCTGCGGGCGGCTCCCGCCGTAGTGCCGGATGAGGGGACTGCGTGCGGCGATCCCGGCGGCCTTCGCACCCGTGGCGGCGCCCACGGCGAGCACGAAGGACCAGAAGCCGTCCACCAGCACGAAGCCGGCCGTGGCCAGCGCCTGGACGGCCAGGGTGGCCGCGTAGACGCCGCGGGCGCCGCGCCGGTCCGCGAGATGGCCGACGGCGATGCCCAGGACGAGCGAGACGATCCCCGCGATGCCGAGGCCCAGCCCCACCTGGCCGGCCGGCAGACGCACCGCCTCGGTGAAGTACAGGACTCCGGCGGTCAGATAGAGGCCGCTGCCGACGGTGTACACGAAGTTCGAGGCGGCGATGACGCGTCGGGGACCGGCTTCGGGCAGCAGTGAGGGCATGGCGTGGCTCCGCGACCTGTTCGAGCGGTAAGGACCGGCCCAGCTTGTTGCATATTACTTGCAAGAGCAACCGGGTGGCGAGAAGAGGTTGCTCGGCCGGTGTCCCGTGCTCTCCGGCGGCCATCGCCACGCGGGGTCGGTGGGCGTCGTTCGGCGCGCGCCCGCAGGTTCGGCCCTGGTGCGCCGCTGCCGTGGGTGTGCGGTCCCGGCTAGCCGGCGCCGGGCCCGGAGTCGGGGGTGCGGGTCCGCAGACGGTCCTGGACGGCCCGGCCCGCGCCGTCCGCGGCGTACGCGGCCCGGACGCGGGTTCCGCCGTCGACGAGCAGGTCCGCGCCGGTGATCCACTCGGCCGCGTCCGAGGCCAGCCAGACCACCGCGCGGGCGATGTCCTCGGGCAGTCCCAGCCGGCCGAGCGGAAGCCCGGCCCCCAGTTCTTCCTCGCAGCCCTCCCACACGAAGCGGGCCATCTCGGTGCGGACGAGTCCGGGGGAGACGGAGTTGACCCGGACCTTCGGCGCCAGCTCGCCCGCGAGCTGGCGGGTCAGGTGCAGCAGGGCGGCCTTGCTGGTGCCGTAGGCGCCCACCCGGGGTCCGACATGGCCGGCGCCCTCCGTGCAGACGTTGACGACCGCGCCGCCGTGCTCGCCCATCCACGCCCGCCAGGCGTGCTGCACCAGACGCAGCGGCGCCTCCACGTTGACGGTGAACGCCGCGCGCCAGCGGTCCGGGTCGGCGTCCATCAGGGGGCCGTAGGGCTGATTGGTCGCCGCGTTGTTCACCACGACGTCGATGCGCCCGAACTCCGCGAGCGTGCGGTTCGTCAGCTCCCGCAGGTGCCCGGGATCGGCGACCGAGCCCGCCAGCCCGATGCCGCCCACCCGCTGTGCGGCCCGGTGCACCGCGTCCGCGTCTCGCGCGGTGACGCACACCCGGGCCCCCGCCGCGGCGAGCGCCTCGGCGACGGCGAGACCGATTCCCCGCGAGGCGCCCGTGACGATGGCGACCCGGCCCTCGAACCCGTACGCAGGCGTCGGCGTCATCCGCGTACCGTCTCATGACGGACCGTCAGTCGACAGCCCCGAGCCGCGCGCGCTGTGCGGCGACCAGCTCCAGCACCGTGCGCCAGTCCTCCATGACCCCGGCGTCCAGGCCGACCACCTTGCCCGCGTCGTCGGCCTGCCGCAGCGTCACCGCGTCCTCGGCCAGCGGATCGTGTTCGAACGCGGCCGCCTCCCGCGGCGTCATCGGTCCGCCCTGGCGGGTCAGCGTCAGCGCGCTCTGCGGGGACAGTGCCCGGCCCGGCGACGTGGCGGCGAGGTAACGCTTGGCCGTCACGTGCAGGCGGACCAGGCGGGAGACCCGCTCGCCGAGCAGGGGGCGGACCGCGTCGGCGGCGTGGTCGGCGTGCCCGGCGTCGTCCCCGGGTCTGAGCAGGTGCCCGATGTCGTGCACCAGGCCGGCCACCTGGAGCTCCTTGTCGCTGGGATGGCCGCGCCGCAGCAGCGCGGCGGTCTGCAGTGCGTGATCATGCAGATCGACGGGGTCGCCGCCGCGGTCCGGGCTGTCCCAGGCACCCCGGCAGGCGTGCAGCAGATCCATCAGCTCCTCGACGCTGCGCAGTTCCATGCGTCAGTCCTCCCGCGAGAAAAGCCGTTGCCGTGCGTCAGCAGATCATGGCCGCCTTGCGTTTCGGCCAACGGGACCTGAACTGCACGCCCGGGTTCGGAAGCGACCCCGGTGCCGGTCCCGTCGGCCGTCGGTTCCCGAGTCGCCCATCGATGGTCGGAATTGAGCCAAATGGGTGGTGGCGAAGAGGGCATCATGTTTCAAATCGCCGCAGATCTGGGCCTGATGGGCGTCTCGCGACTTGTGACAGTAACGCTTTGTTTTCGGCCCCATCGAGCGGCCACCCGCTCATTTGGTTAACCTGTATCGGACGGACAGCCCTTCTGGTGTTCCACCCACACCCACGGTCCGTCCCGGGACAAGCCGGTCACCACGGCCTGCTCTCACACGAGTTACCGGCGCCACCGCGTCCCTAACTGCCTTCGACTCAGACCCGAGCGGGCGTCAGGCGACCGGAGCGACGGTGGTGACGTCCCGAGGGTGACCCGACACATAAGGAGTGCGCGGTGACACCGGAGAAGAATCGCGATCAGCGCCCCAAGGAACAGACGGAGCGCACGGGCCGTGGGACCGAGAAGAAGCTCGGCAGCCTGGACGTGTGGGCCAGGTCCGCCCCGATCCGCCTCGCGGGGTACGAGGACGACCTCGCCGAGCCGCACATCCTGCCCAGCGTCGACTGACGCTCCGCGGGAGGCACGTCGCGATCACCGTCGGCATGGGCGTGCCAGACTCACGCCCATGCTGATCAGAGAAGCCGCGGCCGACGACTGGGCGAGCATCTGGCCTTTCTGGCACCGTATCGTCGCCGCCCGCGAGACCTACGCCTGGGACCCGGACACCTCCGAGGAGGCGGCCCGCGCCCTGTGGGCGGGACCGGGCAAGCACGTGTTCGTCGCCGAGGACGACTCCGGGACCGTGGTCGGGTCGGCCTACGTCGCCCCCAACTACGGCGGCCCCGCCGCCCGGATCGCGAACGCCGGTTTCATGGTCGACCCGGACCACTCGGGACGCGGCATCGGCCGCGCGCTCGCCGAGCACATCCTGGCCGAGGCCAGGTCCGACGGCTATCGAGGCATGGTCTTCAACGCCGTCGTGGAGACCAACCCCGCCGTCGGGCTGTGGACTTCGCTCGGCTTCCGGATCCTCGGCACGGTGCCGGACGCCTACGAGCACGCCCGGTTCGGACTAGTGGGGCTGCACATCATGTACCGGGATCTCTAGGGTCGCGCCTTATGTACCGGGTTCTCCAGGGGCGTTCCGTATGCACCGGGATCTCGGAGGCCTGTTCGTGGATACCGGAACATCCAGGGCCTGTCCGGCCCGACAGGCCCTGGGGTCGCCCGCGCGGCCGGACGCGCCCGCGTCCGCGCGCTATTCCACGGGCGCGGTCCGCCGCCACGGGCGCGCCTGTTCCAGCCGGCCCGCCAGGTCGAGGAGCAGGGCCTCGGAGCCGGGGCGGCCCACGAGCTGCACCGCGCACGGAGCCCCGCCCGGCAGGGTGCCGAAGGGCACCGACATCGCCGGCCAGCCGGTCAGGTTCCACGGCGGAGTCATCGGCGAGCAGGCGCTGTTGGCCAGCAGATTGCGCAGCCAGCCCCGCTCGTGCCAGGCCGCGGCGGCCGGACCGCGCCGGGCGAGCGCCGGCGTGAGCAGGACGTCGTGCTCCTCGAAGAACGGCTCCAGGCGCCGGCGCAGTTCCTCGCGGCGCCCGCTGGTGCGCACCCCGGCCACGAAGCGGCGTCCCACGGTGGCGTGCACACGGGTGCGCCGGGTGAGCCGGCGCGGGTCGAGGTCCTCGGCGTCCACGGCGGTGCCCGCCGTCCAGTGCGCGAGCGAGGTCGTGCCCAGCCACAGGGGGTACGGCGGCTCGGCGGGCCGCACCTGGTGGCCCGCACCGGACAGCGCCTCCGCGGCCTGCCGGGCCGCGGTCGTATACGGCCGGGTGACGCGAATCCCGGCCAGGGGACTGCGCACGGACAGGGCGACCTTCCGGGCGGTGGTCTCCCCGGGCTCTGCCACCCCGCCGTCCGCGAGGACCGAGAACATCAGCCGCGCGTCCTCCACCGTCGTCGCCAGCGGGCCGTTCTCCGACATGCCGAACCAGTCGCCGTGACCGATGCCCGCCGGGATCACCCCGTGGCCCGGCTTCAGGCCGATGAGACCGCAGTGGGCGGCCGGGATGCGCAGGGAGCCCATGCCGTCGTTGCCGAGGGCGATCGGGACCATCCCGGCGGCGACCGCTGCGGCGCTGCCGCCCGACGAGCCGCCCGCCGTGCGCGCGGTGTCCCACGGGTTGCGGGCGGTGCCGTGCACGCCGTCCGTGGTGCCGAAGACGCAGAGTTCGGGCACGTTCGTCAGGCCTACGACCACGGCGCCCGCCGCGCGCAGCCGGGCCACCGTCACATGGTCGTGGGCCGCGGGCGTGTCCGAGGTCGCGGCGGAGCCGTTGCGGTTCGACTCGCCCTGCACCGCGAGGTTGTCCTTGACCGCCACCGGCACGCCCGCGAGGGGGAGTCCGTCGAGGTCCCGCGCGGCCAGCGCCTCGGCCTCCGCGAGGGCGGACCCGGCCCGGACGGTGCGGAACGCGCCGATCCCGCCGTCGAGGCGTTCGATCCGCGCGAGGTGCTCGGCCACCACCTCGCGGGGCGTGACCCGCTTCTCGCGAACGGCTGCGGCGATCTCGGCGGCGGTCCGGCCGACCCAGGTGGTCACGGGCGCTCCTAAAACTCGTTCGTGTGCGTCTCGTGGTGTGCGTGCGCACTTCCCGGTGCTCGTGCGCGAACGCTCACCCGAACTCGCGCGCGCACGGGGCGTTCCGCGCACGTCGACGAGTCCGTACTCGTGAGTAGTGCGAGGAGCACTCTGCCCGGACCGGGGCGCCACGTCGAGAGGTACCGCCTCCCGGACCTGCGACGCGGACCTCGTGGACACCCGTGACGCAACCTTCGCGTGCGTCCGGTGGCCGGGAGATCATCCGACCACTTCTCCAACTTCCGCTCCTGCGGGCCCCATTGACAGCTTTTTATGACGCATCAATCATCAGACATCCGATGAATGGAGCCGCTCATGAGCATGCATCCAAGACGTCAGGTACTGGGAGCCGCGGCGGGCGCCGCCGCCGCGGCCGCCCTTCCCCTCGCCGGCCCGGCACACGCGCGGACCGCGGAGCAGGGACACCCCGAGCCGGCCGGGGCCGTCGGCGAGGCAGCCGCGGACCAATGGGGCACGGTCCCCGATCCGGTCCCCGTCCCGCTCGACGCGCACTTCGACAACGACGGCCTCGACACCGCCGCGGCACGCGGCGGGAACTTCGACGGCTCCGGCTACACCTTCCCGGGTGAGGAGCTCCCGGCCGGCCCCGTCGAGGTGAACGGCATCGCGTTTCGGTTCCCCTCCTCCGGTGCGGGCGCCCAGAACAACGTGGTCGCTCTCGGGCAGCGCATCGAGCTGCCCAAGGGGCGCTATCTGTCCGCCCTGTTCCTCACCGCGGGCAGTTACGGCAACGCCTCGGGCCAGACCACTGTGCACTACGCCGACGGCTCCACGACGACCGCCGGACTCGGCGGCTCGGACTGGTACGCGGGGGGCGGTTCCCTGTCGGCGCCGTACCGCTACAAGCCGGACGGCACCAAGGACGCGCACCCCGTCGGGATCGGCACGGCGGAGGTCTGGATGGACCCGCAGCGCGAGGCCGTCGCCCTGACCCTGCCCACCACCAACCCCGCCGAGGAGAACAAGACCTCCCTGCACGTCTTCGCCCTGTCGCTGCAACCCGCCGCCCAGGGGCGGGCCCTGGCCCTGCGGGACGCGCACTCCACCTTCTCGCTCCTGGAGTCGAGCGGCGCCCAGAGCGTCGAGGCCACCGTCGTCAACGCGGGCTCCGTCACCCTCCTCGCCGCGGACCGGGTGACGGTCGGTGTCGACGTACCGGGCGCCCGCACCGTCGAGCCCGCGCACGTGACCCGCCTCGACCCCGGCGAGCAGGCACGCGTCAGGGTCGGCATCCGCAACCGCGTGGGCACGACACCGGGAACCACCCGGCGGGGCACGGTCACGGTCGGCGGACGCGGTGGCCGGGCCGCCGCGTCCGCAGCCGACCTCACACTCGGGACTCCGGACTACCGGCCCACCGAGGATTCGCTCTCCGGCCACCAGGCCCCCTACTGGTTCCACCGCGCCAAGTTCGGCATCTTCATCCACTGGGGCGTATACTCCGTGCCCGCCTGGTCACCCGTCGGCAAGCAGTACGCCGAGTGGTACTGGAACCACATGCAGAGCCCGGACAACGCCGTCCACGCGTACCACCGGGACACGTACGGGGAGGACTTCGCCTACGACGACTTCATCCCGATGTTCACGGCCGAGCGGTTCGACCCCCGGGCCTGGGTCGAGCTGTTCCGTGACGCGGGAGCCCAGTACCACGTGCTGACCTCGAAGCACCACGAGGGATTCGCCCTGTGGGACACCAAGGTCGCCGACCGCAACGCCGTGCGGATGGGCCCGAAGCGTGATCTGATCCGCGAACTCTTCGACGCCTCCGAGCGGTTCACGCCGGAACTGCACCGGGGCCTGTACTTCTCCATGCCCGAGTGGTTCAACCCCGACAACCCCTGGATGGGCCACGCCCCGCGCAATCCGTACACCCAGGAGCCCGTCCCGTACACCGGATACACCGCGGGCAAGGACTATGTGAAGGACTATCAGGCCCCGCAGATGCTGGAGCTGATCCACGGCTACGACCCGTCCGTGCTGTGGTGCGACATCGGCGGCGCCAACGACAGCCTGAACGTGCTCGCGGAGTACTTCAACCACGGCAAGAACCGCTCGCAGCCGTACGAGGTGGCCGTCAACAACCGCGCGGGCATCGGCTTCCACGACTTCACGACACCCGAGTACACGACGTACGAGAACACCGTCGTCGCCAAGTGGGAGTCCAGCAGGGGGCTCGACCCGTTCAGCTACGGCTACAACCGGGCCACGCCGGACGCCGAGTACATGACCGCGGAGGAGGTCGTCCGCAGCCTCGTCGACATCGTCTCCAAGAACGGCAACTTCCTGCTCGACATCGGCCCGCGCGCCGACGGCACCATTCCGGAGATCATGCAGACCCGGCTGCGCGAGACCGGACGCTGGCTGCGGACCAACGGCGAGGCGATCTACGACACCACCTACTGGTCGCGGATGGCACAGCTCGGCGAGGACCTGCGGTTCACGGTGCGGCAGAACGAGGCCTTCTACATCCACTCGCTGGCCGCACCCGGCGCCCGGCTGACCGTCGAGGCACCGGTGCCGGTCCGCGCCGGGGACAAGGTGACCATGCTGGGCCACGACCGGCCGCTGAGCTGGACCGTGCGCAACGGCGCGCTGGTGATCGATGTACCGGAGGCCGCCCGCCGGGCGGGACGGTACGTGTGGGTGTTCAAGGTGGACTGGCAGGTGTAACGGGCGGGGGAGCGGGGCCCGGGATGCGCCGGGCCCCGCGGAGGCCGACATTGGAAGCACAGCCCGTGCTCACGAGGAGGACCTCACGTGACGCTTCGTCCGTACGGAACCGGGCCCACGCCCCGGCACCCGCCCCGGTGAGCCCCGGCGCCCGCCCGCCGTCGTCATGAGCCCGGACCGGCACGACCCCGCACCGTCGCACCCGACGGCGCCGCCACCCATGTCCGAGGCGGCGTTCCGGTCCCTGTACGACCGGCTGCGCGCACAGGCCCTCGGTGGCGGCGCGGACCGGCGGCGCGGAACGCTGAGCCGCCTCACGCCCGACCGCGTGGTGGCCGCCGCGGCCGGGGTCCGCTCCGGACGCACCGTGTCGCTCGCCGCTCCCGTCGAGACCAGCCCGGGCCCGGACGACCCGCACCCGGCGTCCCACTCGATGATCGCCCCGGCGGACGGGGACGCCGACGGGCACGGACTCCGGTTCGCCCTCGACAGATTTGCCATGAACGTGCACGGCGACGCCGACAGCCACCTGGACGCGCTCTGTCATGTGATCTTCGACGGTGAGCTCTACGGCGGTGTCCCGGCGAGCACCGTGACACCCGATGGTGCCGGCGCGCTGACGGTGGACCTCGTGCGGGACGGCATCGTCGGCCGCGGGGTCCTCCTGGACATCCCGCGTCTGCGGGGCGTGCCGTGGCTCGACCCCGGCGACGCGGTGACCGCCGACGAACTGGAGGCCGCCGAGGCCGCCCAGGACGTCACGGTCGGCCCGGGCGACCTGCTGTTCGTGCGCGTGGGGCACCGCCTGCGGCGTCGCAGCCTCGGCCCCTGGGACGCGGCACGGGCGCGTGCGGGCCTGCATCCGAGCGCGATGGACTTCCTGGCCGAGCGGGGCGTCGCCGCCCTCGGGTCGGACGGCAACAACGACACGGCCCCGAGCGTGGTGGCCGACGTCGCGTTCCCCGTCCACGTACTGGCCGTGCAGGCCATGGGAATGCACCTCATGGACTACCTGGACTTCGAGGAACTCGTGCCGGTGTGCGAACAGTCGGGCCGCCGGCACTTCCTGTGCGTGGTCGCGCCCCTGCGGCTGCCGTCGGCCACGGGCTCACCGGTGAACCCCATCGCCGTCCTGTGACGGACGGGGCCCGTGGCGCTCCGGGTGCCGCCGCGCCACGGGCCGTATATGTTCGAGGAGGGGAGGGCCGAGACAGGTTCCGGCACCGCTCCGAGACCGCACGAGCGAGGACGGTGGTCGCCATGGGCGACTTCCCCCACTATGACGTCATCATCATCGGCACCGGCGCCGGCGGAGGCACACTCGCCCACCGGCTGGCCCCCTCCGGCAAACGCGTCCTCATTCTCGAACGCGGCGACTACCTGCCGCGCGAACGGGACAACTGGGACTCGACGGCCGTGTTCGTCAAGGGCAAGTACCGGGCGCCGGAATTCTGGCTCGACAAACACGGCGACGAATTCCCGCCCGAGGTCAATTACTACGTCGGCGGCAACACCAAGTTCTACGGCGCCGCGCTGTTCCGGCTGCGTCCGGAGGACTTCGGGGAACTGCGCCACCACGACGGCGTCTCTCCCGCCTGGCCGATCCGGTACGAGGACCTGGAGCCGTACTACACCGAGGCCGAACACCTCTACCTGGTGCACGGCCGGCACGGTGAGGACCCGTGGGAAGGCCCGTACAGCGGTCAGTACGCCTACCCGCCGGTCGAACACGAGCCGCGCATCCAGCAGTTGAGCGACGACCTGGAGAAGCAGGGACTGCACCCCTTCCACCTGCCGATCGGCGTCGACCTCACCCAGGACGCGAGCGGCGGGGCCACCCACTCCAGTGTCTGCATCCGCTGCAACCGGGTCGACGGCTTCCCGTGCCTGGTCCGCGGGAAGTCCGACGCCCAGGTGATCTGCGTGGAACCCGCCCTGCGGCACCCGAACGTCGAGCTCGTCACCAACGCCCGTGTGACGCGGCTGGAGACCGACCCGACGGGCCGCAGCGTCACCGCGGTCGTCGCCCAGCTTCCTGGGGCGGAACAGGCCCGCTTCTCGGGCGACGTCGTGGTCGTGGCCTGTGGGGCGGTCAACTCCGCTGTCCTGCTGCTCGTCTCGGCCAACGACCGGCACCCGGGCGGACTGGCGAACAGCTCGGACGTGGTCGGCCGGCACTACATGCGCCACAACAACCTGGCCCTGATGGCGATCTCGAAGGAACCCAACGACACCCAGTTCCAGAAGACCCTGGCCCTGCACGACTGGTATCTGGGCGCGGACGACTGGGACTACCCCCTCGGGGGGATCCAGATGCTCGGCAAGTCGGATGCCGAGCAGATCCACGGCGAGGCCCCGCGGTGGGCCGGGGCGGTCGCACCGGACATGCCGTTCGAGGTCCTCGCCCATCACGCCGTCGACTTCTGGCTGTGCGGAGAGGACCTCCCGCAGCCCGGCAACAGGGTCTCCCTGGACGCCGACGGCCGTATCCGTCTGGCACTCGACGAGAAGAACAACATCGCCGGTCTCGACCGCCTGCGGCACAAACTCCAGCACATGCTGGGCCACTTGGGCATGCGTGAGCACCATCTGCTGTCCCACAGCATCTACCTGCACAAGGGCATGCCCATCGGCGCCACCGCCCACCAGGCGGGCACCGTACGGTTCGGCGACGACCCGGCGTCCTCCGCCCTGGACGTCAACTGCAAGGCCCACGACCTCGACAACCTCTACGTCGTGGACACGAGCTTCTTCCCCAGCATCGGCGCGGTCAACCCGTCCCTGACGGCCATCGCCAACGCCCTCCGGGTCGGCGACCACATCGTCGAGCGGCTGTCCTGAACCACGGCGGACGCCCCCTCCGACCGGACGAAGTTCCTCAGCCGCCCAGCGCAACACAGATGCTCCCGACATGCGCGCACGCGTTCACGGTGATCGTGTGACACCCGAAACCTCCGGGCCGCGGCCCGGCCGACCGGGTCCCGTGATCGAGGAGACAGTCATCGTGAGTTCCGAGGGCGCACCTCAGGGCGTGGTCCCCGCCCACCTGCTCAAGGGCCAGAAGGCGCTGGTGACCGGAGCCAACTCCGGGATCGGCCGGGCCACGGCCGTCGCTCTGGGCCGCGCGGGAGCCGACGTGGTCGTGAACTACGTGGCCGGCGGCGAGGAAGCCGAGAAGGTGGTCGAGGAGATCACCGCCTTCGGCGTGCGGGCGGCGGCCTACGAGGCGGACGTCTCCGACGAGGACCAGGTCGTCGCCATGACGGACCGGATGGTCGAGGAGTTCGGCACCATCGACATCCTGGTCGCCAATGCCGGGCTGCAGCGTGACTCCGCCTTCACCGAGATGACCGTCGCCCAGTGGCAGAAGGTGCTGGACGTCAACCTCACCGGCCAGTTCCTCTGTGCCCGGGAGGCGACGAAGGAGTTCCTGCGGCGCGGCGTCGTCCCCGAGGTGTCACGCGCCGCGGGGAAGATCATCTGCATGAGCTCGGTGCACCAGATCATCCCGTGGGCCGGGCACGTCAACTACGCCTCCTCCAAGGGCGGCGTACAGATGATGATGCAGACCCTGGCCCAGGAACTCGCCCCGAAGAAGATCCGGGTGAACGCGGTCGCCCCCGGCGCCATCAAGACCCCCATCAACCGCAGCGCCTGGGAGACACCTCAGGCCCGTGAGGACCTCCTGCGGCTGATCCCGTACGACCGTATCGGCGACCCCGAGGACATCGCCTACGCGGTCGTCGCCCTCGCCTCGGACCTCATGGACTACGTCGTGGGCACCACCGTTTACGTGGACGGCGGGATGACCCTCTTCCCCGGCTTCGCCACCGGCGGCTGACACCCCTCGTCGCGCCGGCCCTGGAGAGACTCACATGCACATCGCTGTCGCCCTGCTGACGGACGCGCCGGCGCAGATGCTCCCGGCCCGATCGATGATGGCCTTCACCCTGGCCTCGCACATCATCCTCGTGCCGCTGGGTGTGGCGCTGCCCCTGATCACGCTCGTCATGCACGGCTACGGGCTGCGCCGCGGCGACCCGGACGCACTGCTGCTGGCGCGGCGGTGGTCCGCGGTCATGGCGGTCCAGTTCGCCATCGGGGTCGTCACCGGCACCGTGCTGTCCTTCGAGTTCGGGCTGCTGTGGCCCGGCATGATGGGCCGGTGGGGCGATGTGTTCGGCATCGGGTTCGGCGTCGAGGCCTGGGCCTTCTTCCTCGAAGCCGTACTCATCGCCATCTATCTCTACGGCTGGCGAAGGCTTCCGTCGCGCATCCACTTCCTGCTCGGCCTGCCCCTGCCCTTCGCGGCCCTGCTGGGTGCCTTCGGCATCCTGGCCGCCAACTCCTGGATGAACACCCCGCGGGGCTTCACCCTCGACTCCGCCGGCAACCCGGTCGACGTGAAGATCTGGAAGGCGATCTTCACGCCCATGTTCGGGCCGCAGTACTGGCACTTCGTCGTGGCGATGTTCGTGACGGCGGGTTACGTCGTGGCCGGCGTCTACGCGGTCGGTTGGCTGCGCGGGCGCCGGGACCGGTACCACCGGCTCGGCTTCACCGTCCCGTTCACGGTGGCCGCGGTCCTCACGCCGGTGCAGTTCATGCTCGGCGACTCCATCGCCCGCCAGGTGTTCCACAAACAGCCGGTGAAGTTCGCCGCCATGGAGATCGTCTGGAACACCGACACCCACGTGCCGGAGTACCTGTTCGGCCGGCTGCACCCCGACGGCACGGTCTCCGGCGGCATCAAGATCCCCCAACTCGACTCGATCCTCGCCGGTTTCCGCCCCGACACGAGGGTGACCGGACTGACCTCCGTCCCCGCGAGCGACCGGCCCACCGCCACCCAGGCCACCATCACGCACTTCGCGTTCGACGCCATGGTCTTCATCGGCTCACTGCTGCTCCTGCTCGCCCTCTGGTACGGCGTCCTGTGGCTGTGGCGCCGCCGACTGCCCACCTCCCCGTGGTTCTTCCGCGGCGCGGCCTGCGCGGGCGTGGCCTCCGTCGTCGCCGTCGAATGCGGCTGGATCACCACCGAAGTGGGCCGCCAGCCCTGGATCGTGTACGAGAACATGCGGGTCGCCGAAGCGGTCACGTCGACGCGTTCCACCGGCCTGTGGATCACCTTCGGCATCGTCGTCGCGGTGTACGTCTTCGTCTTCGGGTCGTTCCTGGTGGTGCTGCTGAAGATGCGGACCCGCTGGCGCCTCGCCGACGAGCGCTCCGGCCCCGCCACACCCGCGGAGACGCCGGAGACGGACACCCCGTACGGGCCGCGGTCCGCGGTCACGGCGGCCGACACCTCCCGCACCGGCGGCGACGGACCCTCCTCCGCCCCGGGAGGCCGACCGTGATCGCCGGAGTCGTCGCCGTCGTCCTGCTGCTCGTGATCACCGCCTACGCGTGCGCCGGGGGCACCGACTACGGAGCCGGTTTCTGGGACCTGACCGCGGGCGGAGCCGAACGCGGCAAGCGCCCCCGCTGGCTCATCGACCACGCGATGGCCCCCGTATGGGAGGTCAACAACGTCTGGCTCATCTTCGTGCTGGTCATCATGTGGACGGGGTTCCCGGTCTTCTTCCAGCAGGTGTTCACGGCGATGTGGCTGCCCCTGGCGCTGGCCGTCGTCGGCACCGTCCTGCGCGGCGCCGGCTTCGCCCTGCGCAAACCCAGCCGGCGGCTGGCCGGCCGCCGCCTGTACGGAGCCGTGTTCGCCGTCTCGTCGCTGCTGACGCCGTTCTTCCTCGGCGCCGCGGCCGGGGGAGTGGCCTCGGGCCGGGTGACGGCGGGAACCATGGCGGCGACCGAGGCGTGGGCCAACCCCACCTCGCTCCTGTTCGGTCTCCTCGCCGTCGCCACGACGGCCCTGCTCGGCGGTGTCTTCCTGGCCGCGGACGCCCGGCGCTTCGACGCACCCGATCTCGACGGCTACTTCCGGCGGCGCGCCCTGGGCGCCCTGGCCGTCGTCGCCGTCCTCGCCCTGGTCACGCTCTTCGTCACCCACGGCGACGCCCCCCACCTGTGGCACGGACTCACGCACGGCGTCGGCCTGTTCTTCGTCGTCGTGGCCGCACTGAGCACGCTCGCGACGGCCTGGCTGCTGATGCGTCCCTCCGGGGGCTGGGCCCGGGTGAGCGCCGTCACCGTGGTCGCGTCGTCCGTCATCGCCTGGGGCATGGCACAGCGCCCCTACCTCATCCCGACGTCGATGACGATCGCCGAGGGCGCGGGTGCGCACACCACACTGCGCTGGTTGACGTTCGTCACCCTCGTCGCGGTCCTGCTGATCATCCCCGCGGTCGCCCTGCTCTACTGGCTGGACACCCAGGGCGAACTGGAGGGCCTCACCGACGCCGATCTGCGCCGCGGCGGCAGCGGTGACGAGGGCTGATCGCATGGCGGCCACACGCGGGGCACGCGGAGGAGCGACGCCGCGATGACCGAGGACGACATCCTGCTCGGCACGGGCCTGACCGTCCTGCTCGCCGTGGGCTCCCAGATCCTCGCGAGCCGGCTGCGGATACCGGCCCTGATCGTGCTCCTGCCCGTCGGGTTCGCCGCCGGAGCCCTCACCGACGTGGTCCATCCCGACCAGCTCCTCGGCGAGGCCTTCTCACCCCTGGTGTCGCTGTCGGTGGCGATCATCCTCTACGACGCCGGTCTCGGGCTGGACCTGCGCCATCTCCAGGGCGCCACGCGCAAGGTCGTCGTACGGCTCATGGTGACCGGTGTGCTGCTCACCTGGGGAACCGTCCTCGCGCTGGGGCCCGCCCTGCTCGGTGTGCCCCTGGCCGTGGCCAGCGTGATCGGCGTCGTCCTCGTGGTGTCCGGGCCGACCGTGGTCGGCCCGCTGCTCGACCACGTCAGGCCGTCGGACAAGGTGCGGCGGATCCTGGTGTGGGAAGGGTCCCTGATCGATCCCGTCGGGGGCATCCTCGGCGCCGTCGCCCTGCACTCCATCGTCTCCGGCGGTCTCCAGGCCGGTCATTTCCGCTTCGGTTCGTTCGTCGCCGGCATCGCCGTCGGACTGGCCGGCGGCGCGGTCGGCGCCGCACTGCTGTGGTTCACCCTGCGCGTGCTCCGCCTCGGCGAGACGCTCGGCACGCTCGCCCAGCTGGGCACCGTCGTCGTGGTGGCCGCGGGCTGCGACATGGTGTTCGCCGACACCGGGCTCATCGCCGCGATCATCGCGGGGCTGACGGTCGCGAACCTTCCCGGCTTCGACCTGCCCGCCCGCCGCCCGTTCTTCGAGACGCTCGTCCAGCTGATCATCGGTCTGCTGTTCATCGCCATCTCTGCCACGGTGGCGCCGAAGGCGGTCGTCCCGGTCCTGCTGCCCACACTCGTGCTCGTCGCCGTGCTCGTCCTCGTGGTCAGACCGCTGGTCGCCCTGGTGTCCACCGCCGGGACGGACGTCGTCGCGCCCGAGCGCGCCTTCATCGGCTGGCTGGCTCCGCGCGGCATCGTCGCGGCGTCCACCGCCACGACGTTCTCCGCCTCGCTCGCCGCCGCCGGCCTGCAGGGCGCGGACAAGATCCTCCCCGTCACCTTCCTGGTGATCGTCGGGACGGTCGTGGTCTATTCGCTGACGGTGAGACCGGTGGCCATGAAGCTCGGCATCGCCCGCCCCGAGCGCGCCCGCCCGCTGCTGGTGGGCGGCACCCCGTGGGTGGTCGATCTCGCCCGGACGCTGCGCGGCGCGGGACTCGACGTGCTGATGTGGGCCGGATCCGTCCAGGACAGGAACCGCATCGAGGAAGCCGGCATCGAGCTGGCCACCGGCGAACTCATGTCCGCGGCCACCGATCCGCAGGCGCGGCTGGAGGGCGTCACATCGCTCTATCTGCTCACGGACGACGACGATTTCAACGCGCTGGCCTCGATCGTCATGGCGGACAGCGTCGAGGGTCCGGTCCACCGCATCGGCCCGCCTCCCGACAGCCGGGGCGTCGTCGCCCCCTACACCGTCGGTGACACGCTCTTCGGCCCGGAAATCGTCCGCCACGCCGTGGCGACCCGCCACGCGCAGGGCGCCCGGTTCCATGTGTGGCCCGCCGCGGATCCGCCTCCGCCGGGCCACGAGACCCTGTTCGTGGTACGGCGCGACGGGCGGCTGGAACCGGTCACCGGGGCACGGCCGGTCACCGCCGTGGCCGGCGACGCACTCGTCCTGCTCGGACCCGCGCCGGTGCCGGGCGCGCCGGTGCACGGCTGACCGGCTCCGGTCATCGCCGGTCGAGTGACGCGTTCAGCGTGATGGCGGCGTCGATGAGTGCGAGATGCGTGAACGCCTGTGGGAAGTTGCCGAGTTGGCGGCCTGTCAGGTCGATCTCCTCGGCGTACAGGCCCAGATGGTTGGCGTACCCCAGCATCTTCTCGAACACCAGCCGGGCCCTGTTGGTCCGCCCCGCGCGTGCCAGCGCGTCGACATACATGAACGTGCACAGCGAGAAGGTGCCCTCCGTGCCGCGCAGCCCGTCGGGCGAGGCCGCGGGGTCGTAGCGGTAGACCAGACTGTCGCTGACCAGCTCCTGTTCCATGGCGTCCAGGGTCGAGACCCACAGCGGGTCCTCGGGGGTGATGAACCCCACCGTCGCCATGCGCAGCAGCGAGGAGTCGAGCACCTCACCGCCGTAGTGCTGGACGAAGGCCCGACGTTCCTCGCTCCACCCCTCGGCCATGACCTGCTCGTAGATGTCGTCGCGCGCTCCGTGCCAGCGTGCTGCCGCGGAGGGCCGGCCGTTCGACTCGGCGAGCCGCAGAGCGCGGTCGAAGGCCACCCACGACATCACGCGGCCGTACGTGTAGTTCTTGCGTCCGCCGCGGCTCTCCCACAGGCCGTCGCCCGCCTGGTCCCAGTGGTCGGCCAGCCAGTCGAGGTTCGTCAGCAGCGACGTCCATCCATGGTGCCCCAGCTGGATTCCGTGCCGGTCCGCGAAGTGGATGCTGTCCAGCGCCTCGCCGTAGATGTCCAACTGGAGCTGGGTGGCGGCGCCGTTGCCGATCCGCACCGGCGCGGAACGCGCGTAGCCCTCCCAGTGGTCGAGAACCTGTTCCTCCAGGTCCGAGGAGCCGTCGACCTTGTACATGATGTTGAGCGGCCCGGAGTCCCCGTCACTGCCGGCCCGCTCCTTGACCCGGTTGCTCAGCCATACGATGAAGGCCTTGGCCTCCTCGGTGAAACCCAGTCCCAGCAGGGCGTACACGGAGAAGGAGGCGTCACGGATCCAGGTGAAGCGGTAGTCCCAGTTGCGCTCGCCGCCCAGTTGCTCGGGCAGTGCCGCCGTCGGGGCGGCCACCAGCGCGCCGGTGGGGGCGTAGGTCATCAGCTTCAGCGTGATCGCGGAGCGCTCGACCGCTTCCCGCCAGCGTCCCGAGTACCGTGACTGCCCCATCCAGGAACGCCAGAACGCGACGGTGTCGTCGAAGAGCCGCTGGTAATCGGCGAGACGGAACTCGTGGGGAGGCCCGTCGGCGTCCGAATCCAGGATCAGCCCGCGCTGCTGGCCCGCTCGCAGGGTCAGGGAGAAGTGCAGATCGTCCTGTCGGTCGATGAGGACGTCGAGCATCCGCTCGTCCTCCGGTTCGCGGATCGAGTGCACGGTGAGTTCCGTGCCGTCCTCCGCGGCGAACACCGCTCCGTGCTCGGTGATGTGCATGCGGTGGGCCTTGCGGCCGTAGTCGAACCGGGGGGCGATGTCGACGTCGAACGTCATGCTTCCGCGCACGCAGCGGACCATGCGGACCAGCCGGTGGCGGGACGTGACCGTCTTCCCCGTCACGGGCATGAAGTCGACCACCTCGCCGGCGCCCGCCTCGGTCATGAACCGGGTCACCAGGACCGCCGTGTCGGGGAGGTACAACTGCCGGGTCGCGTACGTCGCATGTATCGGGCGCACCGTGCAGTGCCCGCCCTTCTCCTTGTCCAGGAGCGCGCCGAACACGCTGGGGGAGTCGAACCGCGGGACGCAGAACCAGTCGACCGTGCCGTCGACGGTCACCAGCGCCGCGGTCTGCAGGTCGCCCAGCAGGCCGTGGTTCTCGATCAGCGGGTAGTCGTCCATCGGCGCGCCCTTCCGGTACGGGATCCAACCCGAACGCACCCCCCTGATCAGCCTAAGTGGAGGGCAGGACTCCGTCCCGCTGGGCCCGGAGCGGGGCAGGACGGGCGCGGCCCCGCCGGCGCGCCGCCCTCCTGCGCCGGTGCGCCCCGGCCACCTGCGCGGACGCTACGGACGCTCGGCGGTCCTGCGGGCGACACGGCGCCACAGACGACGCTGGAGGCGAAGGGTGAGCACCCCGACGCCCACGAGTACGACCACGTTGAGCAGCAGCTGGAGCAGCGATCCCCGTGCCTGACGCCATTCGGTGAAGGCGACCGAGACGGCGATGTCGGAGGCGGCGGGAATCGTCGTCACGGAGATGAACACCCCGAGCAGGGCGCTGCCGCGGGCCTCGGTCAGCGAGACGATCCCGACGACGCCGGCGAGGAAGGCGACGACGACGGAGAAGAAGTCGGGCGTGTCGATGAGGTGGGAGACCGGTCGCAGACCCAGCTCGAAGGCCTGGGACTGGAGGTGGGCGGCGCGCGACAGCACGGCGAACACAAAGGTGACCGCGATGGCCAGCAGGAAACCGGTCGTCAGCGCGCGCGTCCCCTCCCGGACCCGGCGCCGGTTGCCCTGGTCGAGGCCGAGGGCGATGCTGGTGATGGCGCGGTACTCGGGACCGACCACCATGGCGCCCACGATGAGGATCTGCGAGTTCGTCATGATGCCGACGGCCCCGATGATCCCGGCGATGACCAGGAACAGGTAGAAGGAGGGCGGGTAGGTCCCCTCGGCCCGGATGTGGGCCTCGACCGCGGCCCACAGCGGCGCGTGCGCGCCGGGCCGGGCGGCCTCGATCCGTTCCGCGCTGCGCGAGAACATCAGGTCCACGCCGTCGACGGCGATCGCCCCCGCACGGTCGACGCCCAGCTCGCGCAGGTCTCCCAGCACCGCGTCGGCGGCGCCCTTCAGCACGTCGCACTCGACCGCGTCGCCGTCCGGGACGCGAACCGACCGCACGACGACCACGTTGAGGACGCGATCGTCCGAGGTGAGCAGGTCGAGTGCGGGCCGGGTCAGCGCGGCCGGCATGACCATCCGGAAGTGGATCACGTCCATCCGGGCCTCCAGCGGTCGGGAGCCGGACCGTCCACCGGTCGGGCGGGGTCCTGATGCGTGACGGACCGCGGACGGCCGGGGCGACGGTCCGGCGCGCGCTTCGGTACCGAACCGGTCGACCGGGCCACGGACCCGCTACCGTTCCGCGGACACGGGTACGTGTCCGCCGTCACCCGGAGCGCTCCGTGCGGCCCGGCGCGGTACCGGCGCCGCCGCTCGGACCCCGGGGCTCACCGGTCCTCCCAGCCCTCGTCGCGCAGCCGTCGCCAGAGGTTCGTGCGGTGCAGCACGTAGAGGGCACCGACCAAGGAGATCAGCTGCAACCCGACGGCGAGCAGCCAGAAGACCACTCCGCTCTCCAACTCGTCCGTCAGATAGGTGAAGTTCATGCCGAAGTACCCGGTGAGGAAGGAGAGCGGCAGAAAGATGGTCGACACGATGGCCAGCCGGTTGATCACGCCGTTCTGTTCGCCGGAGACCAGGGACGTGTAGCTGGCGAAGGCGCGACGGGTGGCCTCCTGGAGCGACTCGATGTCCGTGAGCACCAGCCGGCACCCCTGCTGGAACTCCCGGGCGAGCCGCTGGCGTTCCTCGGGGAAGGTGCTGCTCAGCATGCGCCGCGTGATGATCTCGTCCATCGTCTGGAGGTAGGGCAGCAGCGAGTGGTGCAGGAGGGCCGCTCGCCGCCGCAACTGCGAGAGACGGTAGACCTGCTCCGCGCGTCGGTTCTCGAACATCTCGTCCTCGAGGTCCTCCACCGTCAGGAGGGCCGCCACAGCGGCCCGTCGGAAGGTCTCCAGCGCCGCCTGCAGCATCAGGAACAGCACGGCCACGGCGTCGGCGGGCCGTTCCTCCCGCAGCTGCGAGGTGAGGTTCTCCAGCGGCTCGACCTGCCCCCGATGGGCCGTGACCAGGTACCGCTCGGTGACCAGGACGTGGACATGGGCGACCCGGTCCACCAGGTACATCGGTACGACGAAGGTGGCCCTGTCCCCCTGGTACTCGGCCCGTACGGGTTCACCCTTCCTGCCGAACCAGGCGTAACGTGCGGCGTCGAGGCCGAGCTGGGGGGCGAGGGGCTCTTCGTCGGGTGCCGCTTCCTCGGGGAGCTCGACGTCGACGAGCAGGAAGGCGGACGTGGCGAGACGCTCACGTGCCTGGGCCACGTCCGTGCGCGTGACGAGCCCTTCCGGCATCGACACCACCGATACGATCATCGCCCCTCACCGTCGTCACGAAGTCCGTACGTCCCACCGTGCGCACACTCGGGCGGGCACGCACGCGGACGGAGGCAGCCGCCCCGGAGGGTGCCCCGAACAGGTGAAACCGCGAGGAGCGCGGCAGAGCGCGGGCGCAGGGCGGAGCAGGCGGGACGCGGGGCGCGGGCGCGGAGCGGAGCAAGCGGGACGCAGGGCGCGCGCGGAGTGGAGCAGCCGGCACGCGGAGCGCGGGGCGCAAGCGGGACGGGCGCGGGGCGCAAGCGGCGCGGTGAGACGGGGCGGCCGGTCGGCCGGCGGCCCGCCCCGGCCGGTCACGCCCCGCAGGGGCCCGTGCTGTCCCGCTCGATCAGGCGCGGCACCGGTACCTGCACCGTACGCGCCGGACCGCCGTCGAGGAGCGCGGTCAGCTCCTGCGCGGCGGTGCGCCCGAACTCCACTGTGTCCCGGGAGAGCGCGGACAGCCAGGGCTTGACCATGCGGCACAGCGCGGAGTCCTCCCACGCCACCACCGACACCTGGCCCGGCACGGAGAAGCCCAGCTCGGTGGCGGCGGCGACGCCGGCGACGGCCATCACGTCGTTGTCGTAGACGAGCGCGGTCGGCGGGGTGCCGCCCTCCAGCACGCGGCGGGTGACCGCGGCGGCCTCCGAGTCGGAGTAGTCGGTGGGCACCGAGCGGACCTCGGTCAGACCGCGCCGCTCGGCCTCGGCACGCAGCGTACGGATGCGCCGCTCGGTGTGGGCGAGCCCCGGCAGACCCGCGATGTGCACGATCCTGCGGTGGCCGAGCGAGTACAGCTCGTCGACGACCGCGGCCATCGCACCCGCGTCGTCCGCCCACACGGTCGACAGGCCGGGGTGCCGGGCGTCCGGTACCCCGCCGATCACCACGGCGGGCAGGCCCAGTTCGTCGAGCAGGTCCGGACGCGGATCGTCGACGCGCGGGTCGACCACCATCACTCCGTCCACCCGGTGCTCGGCCCACCAGCGACGGTAGACACCGCACTCTGCGTCCACGTCCTCGACCACCTGGAAGAGAAGGCCGAGATGGCGCTCAGCCAGTACCTCCTGGATGCCGGAGATGAGCTGGAGGAAGAAGGAGTCGACGCCGAGCGTGTCGGCGGGGCGCGCCACCACGAGGCCGACCGTGGCCGCTCCCTCACCGGACAGCTGGCGTGCCGCCGTGCTGGGCCGCCAGCCCAGTTGTTCGGCGACCCGGCGCACCCGGTCGCGCGTGACCTCCGAGACTCCGGGCCGGTCGTTGAGCGCGAAGGAGACCGCGCTCTCGGAGACCCCGGCGCGCCGCGCGATGTCCTTCATCGTCGGCCGGCGCGCGGGTGACCGCTTGGCTGGCACCTGACCCCCCATTTCTCCGAGCCATGCACTAATGCGCTTGAGTGATCCAACCCTAAAGCGCATTAGTGGGAACCTGCAAGTGTGTGGTGGCACGGCTCTGACCTGGACTAATGCTCTGCGGATTCATTTAGTCCGCACGAATCCATTGACTTTCCCGAAGCGTGCCGGGCAAGGTCGCTGGCGCCACCTCCGCGCACCACCCGCCGACGCCGCAAGGGAGCCGTGTCACCGTGCCCATACCCCGCAGAGCCCTCGTCGCCGCCGCCGTCGCCCTCGTCCTGCCGCTGAGTGCCTGCGGCTCCGGGGACGACTCCGGCGGCTCCACGGACGCCTCCGGCAAGATCGAGGGCGACATCACCTTCCAGACCTGGAACCTGAGGGCCAACTTCAAGCCGTACTTCGAAGGCGTGATCGCCGACTTCGAGAAGAAGTACCCCGGCACCCACGTGAAGTGGATCGACCAGCCCGCGGAGGGCTACGCCGACAAGATCAGCGCCGACGCGGCCGGCGGCACCCTGCCCGACGTCGTCAACGTCTCGCCCGACCTCGTCGCGCCGCTCGCCAAGGCGGGCCTCGCGCTCGACCTCGACAAGTCCGCCGCGCAGTACAAGAAGGAGTACCTCGACGGCGCCTGGGCGAGCCACCAGATCCCGGGGATGAACGGGACGTACGCCTTCCCCTGGTACCTCAACACCGGGCCGCTGTTCTACAACAAGTCGCTCTTCAAGGAGGCCGGGCTCGACGCCTCCAAGCCGCCCACCACGTACGACGAACTCTTCACCGAGGCGCTCCAGCTGGCGAAGAAGAGCGACGGCAAGGTCGCCACGCTCGCCAACGTGCCCACCATCGAGGACTTCGGCCGCTATGGCGTCGAGCTCATGAACAAGCAGGGCACCGGCTTCGCCTTCAACGACGCCAAGGGCGTCGAACTCCTCACGAAGTACAAGGAGTTGTACGACGCCAAGGCGCTCGACCCGCAGGCCCTGACGGCGACCCCCGAGTCGTCCGGCAAGAAGTTCCTCACCGGCGCCGTCGCCATGAACCCGGGCAGCGCGCTGGACCTCGGAAACTTCAAGAAGCAGGCGCCGAACCTGTACAGGAACATCGGCATCACGGACCAGATCACCAGCACCGGCAAGGTGAACATGTACGTGATGGGCGTGATGGTCAACGCGCGCACCAAGCACACGCCGGCCGCCGTCGCCTTCGCGCACTACGTCACCGACGCGCAGAACCAGATGTCCTTCGCCAAGAAGGTCGCGATCTTCCCGAGCACGGCCGGATCGCTCGACGACCCCTACTTCACCAAGGAGGACGGGACCGACGAGACGCGGGTGCGCATCGCCGCCGCCAAGTCCCTGAAGAACGCGGTGAACTACACCCCGGTCCTGTTCAGCGAGCAGATGAAGACGGCGCTGCGCAACGAGGTCGCCAAGGCGCTGCAGGGCAAGGAGAGCCCCAAGGCAGCTCTTGACAACGCTGTCAAGGCCTCCGACCGGCTGCTCCAGCAGCAGGGCTGATCAGGCATGGCGAGTCCCTCCAGTACCGCACGGGTGCCGCGCTCCGCAGCGCGGGGGCGGCACCCCGGCTCCGCGACCCGCGAGCAGGGCCCCGGCGCGCCCCGGCCCGGCTCCCGGGTGAGGCGTCAACTGCCCACCAGCCCCTGGCTGTTCGCAGCTCCTGGAATCCTGGTCGTCGGCGTCTTCATCCTCTACCCCTTCGTCTCCACCCTGGTGAACGCCTTCACCGACCGCCGGACCCTGATGCCCGGCGAGTACGTGGGCCTGGCCAACTTCCGGGAGCTGCTGCACGACGAGATGTTCTGGACCGGGCTGCGCAACAGCACGCTGTACGTCCTCGGGGTCGTCCCCGCGCTCGTCCTGCTGCCGCTGCTGCTCGCCCTGCTCGTCCAGAAGAACATCCCCGGCATCACCTTCTTCCGGTCGGCCTTCTACACGCCGGTGGTCGCGTCCATCGTCGTGGTCGGCCTCATCTGGGTGTGGCTCCTGGACGAACGCGGCCTGGTGAACGCGCTGCTGGAGGCGATCGGCGTCGGCAAGGTCGGCTTCCTCAGCGACCAGTGGCTGCTCCTGCTGAGTGCCATGGCCGTCACGGTCTGGAGGGGCCTCGGCTACTACATGATCATTTACCTGGCGGCGCTCGCGAACGTCCCGCGGGAACTGCACGAGGCCGCCCAGGTGGACGGCGCGGGCGCCGTGCGCCGCTTCTTCACCGTCACCGTACCCGCCGTCCGCTCCACCATGGTGCTGGTCGCCGCGCTCTCCTCGGTCTCCGCCTTCAAGGTGTTCTCCGAGGTCTACCTGATGGCGGGACCCGACGGCGGCCCGGCGGGCGAGGACACCACCCTCGTGATGCTCGTGCAGCGCACCGGCACCGGGCTGACCGGCCGGGTCGGCTACGCCTCCGCCATCTCGGTCGTCGTCTTCCTCGTCACCGTCGTCCTGATGCTGCTGGTGCTGCGCGCCGACCGGAAGGAGGAGACGTGAGCGTCACCGAGAAGGCACCACCCGCCGAGACACCCGCCACGGCCCGCGCGCCCCGGCTCCGCGACGAGCACGGCCGGCGCATCCGGGTGTGGGAACTCGTCCTGCGCTACGCGCTGTTGCTCGGTGTCCTGGCCCTCACCGTGGGCCCGTTCCTGTGGCAGCTGTCCACCTCGCTCAAGGGCCCGCACGAGGACATCTTCAGCTCCCCGCCACGGTTCCTGCCGGGCGATCCGACCCTGCACAACTACCAGCGCGTCGCCGACACCATCCCCGTGTGGGACTACGCCCTCAACTCGCTGAAGGTGGCGGCGGCCAACGTGGTGACCAACTGCGTGGGCTCCGCACTCGCCGGGTACGCCCTCGCCCGGCTGCGCTACCGCGGCCGCAGACTCGCCACCCTGGTCTTCGTCCTCGCCATGCTCGTGCCGGCGGAAAGCATCATCATCGCCCAGTTCACGACCATGCGGGAGCTGGGCCTCAACAACACGCTGATCGGTGTCGTGCTGCCCGGCTGCATCGGAGCGATGAACGTCCTGCTGATGCGCAACGCCTTCCTCAACCTCCCCTACGAGATCGAGGAGGCCGCCTTCGTCGACGGCGCGAACGCCTGGCAGCGCTTCCTCAGGATCGCGCTCCCGTCGGTGAAGGGCACCCTCGCCGTGGTCGCGATCTTCGCCTTCATGGGTGCCTGGGACGACTTCCTGTGGCCGCTGATCGTGCTCAGCGACCCGTCGAAGTTCACCCTGACCATCGGACTCAACTATCTGCACGGCACCTTCGCCAACGACGAACGGCTCGTCGCCGCGGGCACCATCATCGCCGTCGCACCCCTGATCGCCCTCTTCGCCTGCCTCCAGCGCTACTTCTTCCGCGGTGTGGGCGAGGGCGCCGTCAAGGGCTGACCTCCCGTACCACCGATTCCGCAAGGACCCCGCATGCCCCCTGCCGTGCGCTTCGGCGTCAACTACACCCCCAGCGAGGGGTGGTTCCACCACTGGCTCGACTTCGACCTCGACTCCGTACGCGCCGATCTCGACTCGATCGCCGCGCTCGGTCTCGACCACATCCGGGTCTTCCCGCTGTGGCCCCTCTTCCAGCCCAACCGGACGCTGATCCGGCCGCGTGCCGTCGAACAACTCGTCGCGCTCGCCGACGCGGCGGCCGAGCGCGGACTCGACGTCAACGTGGACGGACTGCAAGGACACCTGTCGAGCTTCGACTTCCTGCCGGCGTGGACGCAGACCTGGCACCGGCGGAACATCTTCACCGACCCGGACGTGGTCGAGGCCCAGGCGGAGTACCTGCGCACCCTGGCCGCCGCACTCGCGGACCGGACCAACTTCATCGGGATGACGATCGGCAACGAGGTCAACCAGTTCGCGGCCGGCCCCCACCCCGACCCCGACCGGATCACCTCCGAGCAGGCCGGCCACTGGCTGGACCGGCTGCTCACCGCCTGCTCCGACGGAGCTCCCGGCAAGCTCCACCTGCACGCCTCGTACGACGCCGCCTGGTACCAGGACGACCAGCCGTTCACCCCCGCGCACTCGGCACGGCTCGGCGCGGTCACCGCCGTGCACTCGTGGGTGTTCAACGGCACGGCGCAGCGCCACGGGCGTACGGGTGTCGCCACCGAGCACCACGCCGCCTACCTCATCGAGCTGTCCAAGGCCTGGGCCGACGACCCGCACCGCCCCGTCTGGCTCCAGGAGGTCGGCGCGCCCGCCCCGCTGATCCCCGCCGAACACGCCGCGGCCTTCACCGAGGCCACCGTCGCGCACGCCCTCGACTGCCCCGGACTGTGGGGCGTCACCTGGTGGTGCTCGCACGACGTCAGCCGCGGCCTCGCCGACTTCCCCGAACTCGAGTACAGCCTCGGCCTGCTGACCAACGACCGGCGTACCAAACCCGCCGGCGAGAGCATCGCCCGGATCGTCAAGGAACAGCGCCCGGAGGCACCCGCGCCGCGCACCACCGCGCTGGTCGTCGACACCACACCGGGCCGTTCGGTCTGCGCGCCCGGCGGCCCCGTCTTCGAGGCCTTCGCCCGGCTGACCGCCGACGGGGCGAGGCCCACCACCGTGCTCGCGGGCCGCGCCGCCGACGCGGAACACCTCGCGGCGCGGGGCATCACCGAGGTCGTCACCCCGGACCAGGTCGTTCCGGACCAGGTCACGCGGTGACCGTGGCACCACCGCAAGCACCGTAGTCCGTCCCCCAACGATACGGAGCACACAGTGAACCTCAGCAGACGCACCGTTCTGCTCACCGCGGCCGGCGCCGCGACAGGACTCGTGCCGGGCCTGTCCGGCACGGCGACCGCGGCGCCCCGCGGCGCCGCGGCGACGGCCGCCGCCCGGGACCTCCAGCCCTACGCGTCCTACTGGTACCCCGACTCACTGCCGTCGGGCACCCCGGGCAACGGAATCACCTGGCGCAGCCTCAAGGCATGGCGCGCGGACAGCGACGCCGACCTGGCCTTCAACGCCGCGTCCGTGCCGCTCGCCGCGCGCTTCACCCCGACCCCGGCGAACACCACGGCCCGCTCCGGCCAGGCACGCATCCAGTCCCTGGTCTCCTTCGGGCCCACGTCGGCCAACCCCTCGCAGGGCTCGGCCGACGCCGACTACTACGCCCTCACCCACTGGGCGTACATCGACGAACTCGTCTTCTGGGGCGGCTCCTCGGGCGAGGGCCTGATCCTCGCGCCCAACGCGCCGATCGTGGACGCGGCCCACCGGCACGGGGTTCCCGTCCTCGGCAACGTCTTCCTGCCGCCCGTCGCCTACGGCGGACAACTCCAGTGGACCCGCGACCTGGTGCAGAAGGACGCGAACGGCCGCTACCCGCTGGCCGCGCAACTGGTCGCCGTCGCCGCGGCGTACGGCTTCGACGGCTGGTTCGTCAACGCCGAGACCGGCGGCGGGAACACGGCGCTGGCCACCGGCATGCTCGGCTTCCTGCGCGAACTGAAGTCCCTCGGCGCCGCCAGGGGACAGCGCGTCACCTGGTACGACGCCATGACCCTGAACGGCTCGGTGAGCTGGCAGGGCGCGCTGAACAACCAGAACAAGACCTTCTTCCAGGCCGCGGACTCGATGTTCGTGGACTTCCGCTGGTCCGCCGGCAGCCTGGCCTCCTCCGGGACGACCGCGCAGCAACTCGGCCGCAGCCGCTACGAACTGTGGGCCGGCGTCGACGTCGAGGCGAGCGGCACCGCCGCGTCCGTGAACTGGGACGCCATCGTGCCGGCCGACAAGGCGCACGTCACCTCCATCGGCTTCTACCGGCCCGAGTGGACCCGCAACCACCTCCCCGCGAACCGCACGCCCGGCGACTTCCACGCCGCCGACGACCTGTTCTGGACCGGTGCCTCGCTCGACCCCGCCAGGCCGGACACCCATGCCGCCTGGCGCGCCCCGGCCGTCTCCGTCGCCGATCGCTCCACCGTCACCTCCGTCCCGTTCGCCACCTCCTTCAACACCGGCCACGGCCTGAAGTGGTACGAGGACGGAAAGGTCACCTCGGGCTCCGCCTGGAACCATCTGGGCCTCCAGGACCGGCTGCCCTCCCGCCGCTGGGTGGTGCGGACCACCGGCCGCCGCCCCGCCGTCACCTTCGACTTCGCGGACGCCTGGCGGGGCGGCAGCAGCGTCCTGGTCGCCGGCAGCCCGGACGCGCCCACCACGCTGGACCTGTACGCCACGCGGCTGCCGATCGGTCCGGACACGGTGGTCGAGGTGACCCACCGCACGGAGGCGGGAAGTCCCGCCCTGGAACTGGCCGTCGCCACCGCGGAACCGGGCACCGCGGGCGGCGCGCCCCCGTACACGTATCTCCCGCTGCCGGTGACCCCCGGCGGCGGCTGGCAGACCTCCACCGTGCGGCTCACCGGCCTGTCGGGCACCGTCCGGGCGCTCGGGGTCCGGATGACCGGCGGCGGAGCGGTCCGCTGGCGCCTCGGCGCCCTCGCCGTCCGGGACGCGCCGGTGACCCCCGCCGCACCGGCCGGCCTGCGCGTCACCGACGCCGACGGAGGCAGCCTGCGCCTCGCCTGGCAGGGCGCCCCCGGACCCGTACGCCACTACGAGCTGTACCGGATCCTCCCCGACGGCACGCGCCGCTTCCTCGGCGGCACCTGTCAGCGCGCGTTCCACGTCGGCGGTCTCGCACCCGAACAGGGCGAGACGGCCGCGCGGTTCGAACTGCGCGCGGTGGGGGAGCTGTTCACCGTCTCCACCGCAGCCACGACCACCCACACCTGGTAGCCCGCACCCTCACCTCACGGAGCACTCTCATGCATGACGACCGCACCCTGGTCGAAGCCCGCCTCAAGCGCGTCCTGGACGAGCGCATACGTCCCGCCGTGTACCCCGAGTCCGTACCGCTGGACGTGGCCGTGTGGCACGCGCCGGGAGAGCCGGTACCGGTCGCCGAGGGAATCGCGGCGAGCGTGGAGCCGATCGAGGCGGGCGCGCGCTGGGGTGCTCCGTGGGGCACCAGCTGGTTCCGCGTCACCGGGACCGTCCCCCGGGCGTGGGCCGGCCGGACCGTCGAGGCGCTGCTGGACCTCGGCTTCGACGAGAACATGCCCGGCTTCCAGTGCGAGGGACTCGTCTACCGGCCCGACGGCACTCCCGTGAAGGGCCTGAACCCGCGCAACCAGTGGGTACGCATCGGCGCGCCCGTCGAGGGCGGGGAGGAGGTCCGGCTGCACGTCGAGGCCGCCTCCAACCCGGTCATCCTCGACTACCACCCCTTCCTGCCCACCCAGCTCGGCGACAAGGAGACGGCCGGCAGCGAACCGCAGTACCGTCTGGAGCGCATGGACCTCGCGGTCTTCGACGAGACCGTCTGGCAGCTCGTCGTCGACCTGGAGGTCCTCGGCGAGCTGATGGCCGAACTGCCCCTGGAGTCCGCCCGGCGCTGGGACCTCCTGCGCGCCGTGGAGCGGGCCCTGGACGCGCTCGACCTCCAGGACGTCGGCGGCACGGCGGCCGCGGCACGCGAGCGGCTGAGCGACGTGCTGTCCACGCCTGCCGCGCCCTCCGCCCACCGCATCAGCGCCGTCGGGCACGCGCACATCGACTCCGCCTGGCTGTGGCCGCTGCGCGAGACCGTCCGCAAGGTCGCCCGGACGACCTCCAACATGACCGCGCTGCTGGAGGACGAGCCGGACTTCGTCTTCGCCATGTCCCAGGCCCAGCAGTGGGCCTGGGTGAAGGAACACCGGCCCGAGGTGTGGGCCCGGGTCAAGAAGGCCGTGGCCGACGGGCGTTTCGTACCCGCCGGCGGCATGTGGGTCGAGTCCGACACGAACATGCCCGGTTCGGAGGCGATGGCCCGTCAGTTCGTGCACGGCAAGCGGTTCTTCCTCGACGAGTTCGGCGTCGAGAACGACGAGGCCTGGCTGCCCGACACCTTCGGCTTCGCCGCCGGTCTCCCGCAGATCATCAAGGCGGCCGGCTCCAAGTGGCTGCTCACACAGAAGATCTCCTGGTCGCAGACCAACAAGTTCCCGCACCACACCTTCCAGTGGGAGGGCATCGACGGCACCCGCATCTTCACGCACTTCCCGCCCGTCGACACCTACAACTGCTCCATGAAGGGCAGCGAGATCGCCCACGCGGCGGCCAACTTCAAGGACAAGGGCGTGGCCCGGCACTCCCTCGCGCCCACCGGCTGGGGCGACGGGGGCGGTGGCACCACGCGCGAGATGGTCGCCAAGGCGGCCCGGCTGCGTGACCTCGAAGGCTCCGCCACCGTGGTGTGGGAGACGCCCGGGGAGTTCTTCACCAAGGCCGCCGCCGAGTACCCCAACGCCCCCGTGTGGGTCGGTGAGTTGTACCTCGAACTGCACCGCGCCACGCTCACCAGCCAGGCCGGCACCAAGCAGGGCAACCGGCGCAGCGAACACCTGCTGCGGGAGGCCGAGCTGTGGGCGGCGACCGCGGCCGTACGGACCGGGCTGCCCTACCCGTACGAGGCGCTGGACCGGATCTGGAAGACGGTGCTGCTCCACCAGTTCCACGACATCCTGCCGGGGTCGTCCATCGCCTGGGTGCACCGGGAGGCGCGCGCCACCTACCGCCGCGTCGCCGAGGAGCTGGACGGCATCATCGACGTCGCCCAGCGCGCCCTCGCCGGTGAGGGCGCGACCGACCTGGTGTTCAACTCCGCCCCGCACGGCCGGGACGGGGTCCCCGCGGGTGGCGCCCGTACGCCGCGGATCGAGGGTGTCGCCGCGCTCGCCCCGCGCGTCCAGGGCGGCTACGTCCTGGACAACGGCCTGCTGCGCGTCGAGATCGACGGCCGGGGACTCGTCGTCTCCGCGTACGACCTCACCGCCGACCGCGAGACGATCGCGCCCGGAACCGCCGCGAACCTCCTCCAGCTGCACCCCGACTTCCCGAACATGTGGGACGCCTGGGACGTCGACGAGTTCTACCGCAACACGGTCACCGACCTGGTCGGCACGGACGAGATCACGCCCGGTGAGGACGGCGTGTCCGTCCGGATCGTACGGTCCTTCGGCGCGTCGCGGGTCACCCAGGTGCTCTCGCTCGCGGCCGGCGAGCCCCGCCTCGGCATCGACACCGAGGTCGACTGGCACGAGACGGAGAAGTTCCTGAAGCTCGCCTTCCCGCTCGACGTGCACGCCGAACGGTACGCGTCCGAGACCCAGTTCGGGCACTTCCACCGGCCCACGCACACCAACACCTCGTGGGAGGCCGCCAAGTTCGAGGCGTGCAACCACCGGTTCGTGCACATCGAGGAGCCCGGCTGGGGCGTCGCCCTGGTGAACGACTCCACGTACGGCCACGACGTCACCCGGACCGTGCGCGACACCGACGGGGGCACGACCACCACGGTGCGTGTCTCGCTGCTGCGGGCCCCGCGCTTCCCCGACCCCGAGACCGACCAGGGCGTGCACCGCTTCCGGCACGCCCTCGTGCCGGGCGCCGGGATCGGCGACGCGGTGCGCGAGGGCTGGCGGATCAACCTGCCGGAGCGGCGGGTGAGCGGCGCGCACGAGGTCGCGCCGCTGGTGAGCGTCGAGCAGGACGCGGTCGTCGTGACCGCCGTCAAGCTGGCCGACGACGGGACGGGCGACGTCGTCGTCCGCTTCCACGAATCGCGCGGCGGTCGCACCCGGGCCACGCTCACCCCGGGCTTCGAGGTCGCGACCGTCACGGTCACCGACCTTCTGGAGCGGCCGCTGGCCGACGCGACGGAACCGGGCCGCGACGGCGACCGGATCACCGTCCCGCTGCGCCCCTTCGAGCTGGTGACGCTCAGGCTGCGGCGCGCCTGAGCGGGGACGGGGACGCTCTGACGTGACGGCGACGCCCTGACGTGACGGGGGGGGGCCGCCGCACCGTGACACGGCTGCGGCGGGCCCTCCCCGTACGTCCCTGATGGGGGATCCGTGGCCGGATCACGTCCGGATCAGGTCCGGATCAAGTCCGGGTCGGGCCGAGGTGCGGGGCGCTGGGCGGGCATCCCGGTCCCGAGGGGCGGACGTGCGCGGTCACAGCGGGCACCTCGGTCCGCCGCAGCGGGCACCTCGGTCCGTGGTCGGCGGATGCGCGGGCTGCGGGGTTCGAGCAGGGCGTCCCGGCCCGGAGCGCACGGAGGCGCGAGCCTCCGGGAGAGCTCCCGGGCGGCGAACAGGGCTCGCTACGTGGCGAGTTGGCTGCGCAGCCACTCCTCGACCTCGCCCACGTGGGCGGCCGCCGCCGCCCGGGCCGCCTCCGGGTCGTGGGCCACCAGGGCGCGGTGGATCGCCGCGTGTTCGCGCCGGGTCCGCTCGAACGCGCCCTCCTCCTGGTAGCCGCGCCAGACACGGGCCCGGAAGGTGCGGGAGGACAGACCTTCCAGGATCGCCGCCATCGTCTCGTTGCCCGCGGCCATCGCGATGGCACGGTGGAACGCGAGGTCGTGGGCGATGATCTCCTCAGGGTCGTCCGTCGCGTTCATCGCCGCCAGATGCTCCTCCACCTCGGCGAGCTGGTCCGGCGTGATGCGGGCCGCGGCGAGAGCGGTCGCCGTCGACTCCAGGATGCGGCGGACTTCCAGGAGTTCGACCAGCCGCGGCCCCCGGGACAGATCGGCCACCACGCCGAAGGTCTCCAGCAGGTCCCCGGCCTCCAGCTGCGTGACGTAGATGCCCGAGCCGTGCCGTGCCTCCAGGACACCGAGGACGGTGAGCGCCCGGATCGCCTCGCGCATGGAGCTGCGTGAGATGCCGAGCTGCGCCGCGAGGTCCCGCTCGGTCGGCAGCCGCTGGCCCGGTTCGAGGCGGCCCTCGCCGATCATCGCCTTGATCCGCTCGATGGCGCGCTGCGTCACGGTGCCCTTCTGCGGGGGCGACTCGGCCGACTCCGTCTCCTTGGCCAGGGTCTCGTCCACGCCACATCCTCCTGTTGCCGGGTGCGCCGCAGTCTAACCAGCCATGTGGTCCGACCACTACGGCTGGAAACCGTGAAAATCTGGCGACGGAGGGTGTTGTGACCCCGAAGTGGTCTGATAAATATTCGTCCCGGCTGGAAGAGGGACCTCCGGCCACGCATCCTGCTCGATCACGCTCGATGAGGAGCCGTCAGATGGCCGGCAGAACTGTGCGGAACAGGCGAACCCCGTCGCGAGCGGCACGTGCGGCGCTCGCGGCAACCTGCGCGACCCTCGTGCTCGCGGCATGCGGCAGTACCAAGGACACCGCCGCCTCGGGCGGAGGAGGAGGAGGCGACGGCACCGGCAAGGTCGGGGTGATCCTGCCCCTGCTGACCTCGCCGTTCTGGCAGTCGTACAACGACTACGTCCCCAAGATGGCGAAGTCCGAGGACGTGGACGCGCTCAAGACCGTCAACTCCAACAGCGATCCCTCGCAGCAGATCACCGACATCAACAACCAGCTGAACCAGGGCGTGAAGGGCCTCGTCGTGGCCCCCCTGGACAGTGCCGCGATCGCCGCCGGACTCGACCAGGCCGAACGCAAGGGCGTCCCGGTGGTCGCCGTGGACGTGGCACCTGACAAGGGCAAGGTCGCCATGGTCGTACGCGCCGACAACGTCGCGTACGGGGAGAAGGCCTGCGAGTACCTCGGCAAGCAGGTCGGGTCCGGCAAGGTCGTGCAGATCATGGGCGACCTCGCCTCCGTGAACGGCCGCGACCGCTCCGAGGCGTTCCGCAGCTGCGTCAAGAAGAACTACCCGAAACTGAAGGTCCTGGAGATCCCCGCCAAGTGGGAGTCGGACACCGCGGCCTCCAAGCTGGACACCCTGCTCAACGCCAACCCCGACATCAAGGGCATCTACATGCAGGCCGGCGGCGTCTACCTCGCGCCGACCCTGCAGACCCTCAAGTCCAAGGGGATGCTGAAGAAGGCGGGCGAGGCGGGCCACATCACGATCGTCTCCAACGACGGCATCCCGCAGGAGTTCGACGCCATCCGCAAGGGCCAGATCGACGCCACCGTCTCCCAGCCCGCCGACGCCTACGCCAAGTACGGCATGTACTACATCAAGGCGGCGATGCAGGGGAAGACGTTCCAGCCGGGCCCGACGGACCACGACTCGGAGATCGTCAAGCTGCCCAGCGGCATCCTGGAGGACCAGCTGCCCGCCCCGCTGGTGACCAAGGACAACGTCGACGACCCCAAGCTGTGGGGCAACACGGTCAAATGAGTACACCACTGGTCGAGGCGCGGGGGATCGTCAAGCGGTACGGACCCACCGTCGCACTCCAAGACGGCCGGCTCACCGTCCTTCCCGGTGAGTCGCACGCCCTCGTCGGCCGCAACGGCGCGGGCAAGTCCACCCTGGTCACCGTGCTCACCGGACTCCAGGCCGCCGACGAGGGCACCGTCCACTTCGACGGTGAGCCCGCGCCCGCCCTCGCCGACCGGGACGCCTGGCGCCGCAAGGTGGCATGCGTCTATCAGCGGCCCACCGTCGTCCCCGAACTGACGGTCGCCGAGAACCTCTTCATCAACCGGCAGCCGACCGGCAGGGGAGGTCTCATCAGCTGGCGCCGGCTGAAGACCGAGGCGGCCGAGGTCCTCGACACCTGGGACGTGCACGTCGACCCGGACGCGCGGACCGCCGACCTCAAGGTCGAGGACCGTCAAATGGTCGAGATCGCACGGGCGTTGAGCTTTGGCGCCCGGTTCATCGTGCTCGACGAACCGACCGCCCAGCTCGACAACCGGGAGATCGACCGGCTGTTCACCCGGATGCGGGCGCTCCAGGAGTCGGGGGTGACCTTCCTGTTCATCTCGCACCACCTCCAGGAGGTGTACGAGGTGTGCCAGACGGTCACGGTCCTGCGCGACGCCCGCTGGATCACCACCGCGCCGGTCGCCGAACTCCCGCGCCCGGCCCTGGTGGAGGCCATGGCGGGCGAGTCGATCGCCGAACGCCGGGTCGCGGACCGGACGGTGGCCGCGGACGCGCCGGTGATCCTCGACGTCGAGGGCCTCACCTCGGGCGCCTACGAGGACATCGACCTCACCGTCCGCCGCGGCGAGGTCCTCGGCCTAGCCGGCTCCAGCGGCAGCGGCAAGATCGAGCTCGCCGAGTCCCTCGCCGGACTGCACACCCCGACCGGCGGAACCGCGCGGCTGGACGGCGAGCGCCTGCCGTTCGGCGACGTCCAGGCCGCGCTGCGGGCGGGCGTCGGCTGCGTGCCGCGCGACCGCCACGACCAGGGGCTCGTCTCCTCCATGAACGTCGGCGACAACACCACCATGACCGTCCTCGGACGGCTCGGACGCCACGGATTCATCGGCACCGACCGCAGGCGCACCTTCGCCGCCGACCTCATCGAGCGCCTCGACATCCACACCGAGGGCCCGGAGCAGCCCGTCTCCGACCTCTCCGGAGGCAACGCGCAGAAGGTCGTGATGGCCCGCGCCCTCGCCACGGACCCGCGTCTGCTCGTCCTCATCAACCCCACCGCGGGCGTCGACGTGAAGTCCAAGGAGTCCCTGCTGTCACGCATGGACAGCGCCCGGGAGGACGGCACGGCCGTGCTCGTCGTCTCCGACGAACTCGACGATCTGCGCCGCTGCGACCGCGTCCTCGTCCTTTTCCACGGCCGCGTCGTCGCCGAGCACCCCGCCGGCTGGCACGACCACGAGCTCATCGCCTCCATCGAAGGAGTGGACCATGGCTGACACCAAGGCCCCGCCGCTCACCCCCCTCCGGGCCCCGGACCCGCGTGCCGCCAAGACGATGCTGCTCCGCCGCGCCCGCGAACTCGCCCTCGTACCAGCCCTGTTGCTGCTCATGGTGCTCGGAGCGTTCGTCAACGACTCCTTCCTCACCGAGCGCAACCTCATCTCGATCCTCGGCGCGTCGGCGGCCCTCGCCATGGTCGTGCTCGCCGAGTCCCTCGTGCTCATCACCGGCAAGTTCGACCTGTCGCTGGAGTCCGTCGTCGGCATCGCGCCCGCAGTCGGCGCGCTGCTCGTCCTGCCCGCGGCCCAGTCCGGCTGGGGCACCGAACTCCCCGCGGCGCTCGCCCTTCTCGCGATCCTCCTGGTGGGCGCGGCCATCGGCGCCTTCAACGGCATCCTCGTCGTGAAATTCAAGCTCAACGCCTTCATCGTGACCCTCGCCATGCTGATCATCCTGCGCGGGCTGCTGGTCGGCGCGACCAAGGGCAAGACGCTGTTCGGCATGCCCGACGCGTTTTTCTCGCTGGCCACCACCACCTTCCTGCGCGTCCCGATGTCCGTGTGGCTGGCCGCCGTCGCCTTCGGTGTCGCGGGCCTGGTCCTCAAGTACCACCGTGTCGGCCGCGCCCTGTACGCGATCGGCGGCAACGCGGACGCCGCCCGCGCGGCCGGCATCCGCGTCGAGCGCGTCATGCTCGGCGTGTTCGTCGTCGCGGGAGTCCTCGCCTCGGTCGGCGGGATCATGCAGACCGGCTACGTCGGGGCGATCAGCGCCAACCAGGGCAACAACATGATCTTCACCGTGTTCGCGGCGGCGGTCATCGGCGGCATCAGCCTGGACGGCGGCAAGGGCACCATGTTCGGCGCCCTGACCGGCGTCCTGCTGCTCGGCGTCGTGCAGAACCTGCTCACGCTCGCCCAGGTGCCGTCCTTCTGGATCCAGGCCATCTACGGCGGGATCATCCTGGTCGCCCTCATGATCGCCCGCGTGACGACGGGCCGCGCCCAGGACTGACCCCCGTCGACTCCGTACGGGCCCTCCGTACGCCCCCGTCCCGGACCGAAAGGCCTCCTGTGTCCCCAACTGCCGCCCGTATCAACGCGGTCGACACCTACGACATCCGTTTCCCCACCTCGCGTGAGCTCGACGGCTCCGACGCGATGAACCCGGACCCCGACTACTCGGCGGCCTACGTCGTACTGCGCACCGACGACGCCGGCCTTCCCGAGGGGCACGGATTCACCTTCACCATCGGGCGGGGCAACGACGTCCAGGTCGCCGCGATCGACGCGCTGCGCGGACATGTGATCGGCCGGTCCGTCGACGAGCTGTGCGCGGACCCGGGATCGCTCGGCCGGGACCTGATCGGAGACAGCCAGCTGCGCTGGCTGGGACCCGAGAAGGGCGTGATGCACATGGCGATCGGCGCCGTCCTCAACGCCGTCTGGGACCTCGCCGCCAAACGCGCCCGCAAGCCGCTGTGGCGGCTGCTCGCCGACGCCGACCCCGAATGGCTGGTCGGCCAGGTGGACTTCCGCTACATCACCGACGCGCTCACCCCGCAGGAGGCACTGGACCTGCTGCGCCGCGGGAAGGAGGGGGCCGAGCAGCGCCGGGCCGTCCTCCTGGAGCGCGGCTTCCCCGCGTACACCACCTCGCCCGGCTGGCTCGGCTACGACGACGAGAAGCTCACCCGGCTCGCGGCCGAGGCCGTCACGGCCGGGTTCCGCCAGATCAAACTCAAGGTGGGCGCGGACCTCGACGACGACCTGCGCCGCTGCCGGGTCGCCCGGTCCGTGGTCGGCCCCGGCATCAGGATCGCCATCGACGCCAATCAGCGGTGGAACGTCGACGAGGCGATCGCCTGGACCAACGCGCTCGGCGAGTTCCAGCCCTACTGGATCGAGGAGCCGACCAGCCCGGACGACGTTCTCGGGCACGCGGCCGTCCGCAAGGCCGTGACACCCGTGAAGGTCGCCACCGGCGAACACGTCCAGAACCGCATCGTGTTCAAGCAGCTCCTCCAGGCCGGCGCCATCGACGTCCTCCAGATCGACGCGGCCCGCGTCGGCGGGGTCAACGAGAACCTGGCCATCCTGCTGCTCGCCGCCAAGTTCGGCGTGCCGGTGTGCCCGCACGCCGGCGGGGTCGGACTGTGCGAACTGGTCCAGCACCTCTCGATGTTCGACTTCGTGGCGCTGTCCGGCACCACCGACGACCGGGTGATCGAGTACGTCGACCACCTCCACGACCACTTCGTCGACCCCGTGGTGATCCGCGACGGCCACTACACGGCACCGTCGTCACCCGGCTTCTCGGCCACCATGCGGCCCGAGTCCATCGCGGAATTCACCTACCCCGGCGGTACCTTCTGGGCAGCCGACCTCGCGCAGCAGTCACGGACCGACCGGAAGGGGGCGGCCGCATGACGGACGCACAGGACTTCGACGGGCTCAAGGCGCTGGTGACCGGCGGTGCGTCCGGCATCGGGCGGGCCACCGCGGACCTGCTCGCCGCCCGCGGCGCCCGGGTCGCCGTGCTCGACCTGGACCCGTCATCGGTCGAGGGGCCGCTGCTCGGCCACCGCGCCGACGTCACCGACGACGCCTCCGTCCGCGCCGCCGTGGCCGCTGCCGCCCAAGCCCTCGGCGGCCTCGACGTCCTCGTCAACAACGCGGGCATCGGCGCCCAGGGCACGGTCGAGGACAACGACGACGCCGAGTGGCACCGCGTCCTCGACGTCAACGTCCTCGGCATCGTGCGCACCACCCGCGCCGCGCTGCCCCTGCTCCGGCGGTCCGCGCACGCGGCCGTCGTGAACACCTGCTCCATCGCCGCCACCGCGGGCCTGCCCCGGCGCGCCCTGTACTCCGCCACCAAGGGCGCCGTCCTCTCCCTCACCCTCGCCATGGCCGCCGACCACGTCCGTGAAGGCATCCGGGTCAACTGCGTGAACCCCGGCACCGTGGACACGCCCTGGGTCGGCCGGCTGCTGGACGCCGCCGCGGACCCGGCCGCCGAACGCGCCGCGCTGGAGGCCCGCCAGCCCACCGGCCGACTCGTGACGGCCTCCGAAGTCGCCGGCGCCATCGCCTACTTGGCGAGCCCCCTGTCCGGTGCCACCACCGGCACCGCGCTCGCCGTCGACGGGGGCATGCAGGGCCTGCGACTGCGGCCGGTGGGTCAGTGAGCGCGCTGGGAGGCAGCGGGGTCGAGATCGGTGCGCTGTCCTTCGGCGGGGCGGCCATCGGCGGCCTCTACACCGAGGTCGCCGAGGAGCAGGCGTACCAGGCCGTCGACGCCGCCTGGGAGTACGGCATCCGCTCCTTCGACACCGCGCCGCACTACGGCATCGGCCTCTCCGAACGGCGCCTGGGCGCGGCCCTGCGCGACCGGCCGCGCGCCGCGTACACCCTGTCCACCAAGGTGGGCCGCGTCCTGGAGCCGACCGACGAGGGCGGCGACGACCTCGCCCACGGCTTCGCCGTCCCCGCCACCCACCGCCGCGTCTGGGACTTCAGCGCCGACGGAGTACGGCGGAGCCTGGACGCCAGCCTCGAACGCCTCGGACTCGACCGGGTCGACGTCGTCTACCTGCACGATCCCGACGACCACGCCGAGCAGGCCTTCCGCGAGGGCTATCCCGCCCTGGAGGACCTGCGCGCGCAGGGCGTGGTCGGCGCGATCGGCGCGGGCATGAACCAGACCGCGATGCTCACCCGCTTCGTCCGCGACACGGACGTCGACGTGGTGCTGTGCGCGGGCCGCTACACCCTCCTCGAACACGGCGCCCTCGCCGACCTGTTGCCCGCGGCCGAACAGCGCGGCACCTCCGTCGTCGTCGGCGGCGTCTTCAACTCCGGTCTGCTGGCCGACCCGCGTCCGGGAGCGACCTACGACTACTCCGCGGCACCCGCGGAGGTCCTGGAGCGCGCCCTGCGGCTCAAGTCCGTCGCCGAACGGCACGGCACCACGCTGCGGGCCGCCGCCCTGACGTTCCCGGCCGCCCATCCGGCGGTCGCGAGCGTCCTGGTCGGCTGCCGCTCCGCGTACGAAGTCCGCGACTGCGTCGCACAGTTCACCACGAAGGTGCCTGCCGGCTTCTGGCACGAACTGCGTGTGGAAGGCCTGCTGCCCGCGGGCGCCCCCGTACCCGTACCGGAGCCGTCATGAGAGTCGCCCTGCACACGAAGGTCCGCGCCGACCGGGTCGCCGCGTACGAGGCCGCCCACCGCGAGGTCCCCGAGGAACTGACCGCCGCGATCCGCGCCGCCGGAGCCACCTCCTGGACGATCTGGCGCAGCGGCACCGACCTGTTCCACGTCCTGGAGTGCGAGGACTACGGGCGCATGCTGGCCGAGCTGGAGAAGCTGCCGGTCAACATCGCCTGGCAGGCCCGCATGGCCGAACTCCTCGACGTCGTCCACGACTACTCCGGCGCGGGCTCCGACGCGGGACTGCCCGTGGTGTGGGAGCTGCCGTGACCGTCGACGCCCACCACCACGTGTGGGACCTGTCCGTCCGCGACCAGGACTGGATCACCGGGCCCGGACTCCAGCCACTGCGCCGGGACTTCGGGATGTCCGACCTTGAGCCCGAGGCGCGCGCCGTCGGCGTCGACCGGACCGTCCTCGTCCAGACGGTCACCGTGGCCGGGGAGACCCCGGAGTTCCTGGCCCTCGCGCGGGAGAGCGCACTGGTGGCGGGGGTCGTCGGCTGGACGGATCTGACCCGCCCCGACGTCGCCGAGGAGCTGGCCCGCCTGCGCGAGCTGCCGGGCGGCGGGTACCTGAAGGGCATCCGTCACCAGGTCCAGGGCGAGTCCGACCCGCAGTGGCTGCTGCGCCCGGACGCCCGCCGAGGACTCGCCGCCGTCGCCGCGGCGGGACTCGTCTACGACCTGGTCGTGCTCCCGCACCAGCTGCCCGCGTGCGCCGCGGCGGCCGCCGACCACCCCGGACTGACCTTCGTGCTCGACCACGCGGGCAAGCCGCCGATCGCCCAGGGCGTCCTGGAGCCCTGGGCCGCGTCCGTCCGCACGCTGGCCGCCCTGCCCAACACGGTCTGCAAGCTCTCCGGACTGGTCACCGAGGCGGACCCGGCCGACTGGACGGTCGAGGACCTGCGCCCCTACGCGGACACGGTCCTGGACGCCTTCGGCCCCGCCCGCCTGATGTTCGGCTCCGACTGGCCCGTGTGCACCCTGGCGGCGACCTACGGTCGGGTCGTCGACGCCACACGGGAGCTGCTGTCCGGCCTCGACGGCGAGGAGACCGAGGCCGTCCTCTCCGGCACCGCCACGCGCGTCTACGGCGTCTGACGCGCCCGCCGTCCACCGGGACCGGCTCCCGCGCGCGAGGGGCGGACCACCTTTGTGCTCGGAGGGCCGTCAGTACGGGACGCGGCGGCGCTCGGCGGCCGTCTCCAGGCGCGTCGGAGGCAGGAAGTCGCGCACGTACGTGCGGTGCCAGCAGGCGCCGGTCTCCCGCAGTTCGCGCCATGTCGTGTACCGGTAGCGGTAGAGACGGGCGCGGACGTAGCGGGGCGGCGCGTCGGCGGGGAACGGCGAGCGGCGCAGCAGGCGCAGGGTGTCCCGGTCGTTCTCCAGCAGCCGCTCCACCAGACCCGCGAACCAGGCGCCGGCGTACGCGGGCGACAGCGCCGCGAACCACATCAGCCAGTCCAGCCGCAGATGGTAGGGCGCGAACTGGCGCGGCCAGTGGCGGGGATCGCCCGGCTTGCCCTTGAACTCGTACTCCCGCCACCGCGAGTGCTCACGCGGCAGATCGTCCGCGGTGCCCTCGACGACCACCTCGTGACGCACCCGGCTGACACTGCCGAACGCCCCGTAGGTGTTGACCAGATGGAGCGGGTCGAAGGAGCGGTTCATGACCTGGCGCCGGGAGAGCAGATTGCGGGCCGGCCGGTAACTGAGCGCGAGCAGACCCGCGGCCACGGCGAGCACGACGACCTCGTACCAGAGCGGTGGCCCGGCGACGCGCGGGGCCGTGCCGGGGAACCGGACCGCCGACAGGGCCACCACGATGGTCGTCCAGTTCAGCCACGCGAAGTTCCCGGACAGCACCAGCCACAGCTGGGTGAGGATCATCAGCGAGGCGGCCGCGCCGGCGATCGGCTGCGGCGTGAAGAGGAGCACCGGGACGACGAGTTGGGTGAAGTGGTTGGCGGCCACCTCGATCCGGTGGAACGCCTTGGGGAGGTGGTGGAAGAACCAGCTCAGCGGGCCCGGCATCGGCTGGGTCTCGTGGTGGTAGTACAGGCACGTCAGCTTCCGCCAGCACGCGTCCCCCCGCATTTTGATCATCCCCGCGCCGAACTCCACGCGGAACAGCACCCACCGCAGCAGGAACAGCACGACGATCGGCGGAGCCACCTCGTCGTTGCCGAGGAAGACGGCGAGGAAGCCCACTTCGAGCAGCAGGGACTCCCACCCGAACGAGTACCACGTCTGGCCGACGTTGACGATCGACAGGTACAGCGCCCACGGGACGAGCCACAACAGCATCCCGCCCCACAGCGGCAGCAGCGAGTCGGCCCCCGCGATCAGTGCCACCGACACCGCGCAGCCCGTCCAGGACCAGAGCGCGAAGAAGCGGTCCGAGTAGCGCAGATGGAACACGCTCGGCGCGGCACGGAACGGCACCCGGTCCACGAAGCGCGGGACCGGCAGCATCCCGCGCTCCCCGAGCAGCGCACGGAACTGCAGCGCCGCGCCCAGGAAGGCCATCAGGTACACGACGGCCAGCGCCCGCTGGAAGACCAGCCGGCTCCACCAGTACTCGGGGGCGACGAACCACTCCACGATGAGCCCTCCTCTCCCTTCCATTGTGACGCTGGGTGACCGCTTCGGCTTGCGTGACCCGAGCGGGTGACGCAGACAATGGTGGTCGAATTGCCCGGGATGAACGGGAGAACGTGGTGCACATACCCACCAGGGCCCTCGTCACGGCCTGCACGCTCGCGGCGGCACTCCTCGTCGCCGGCTGCGGCGGCGACAGCGACCAGGCCAGCGCGTCCGGCGCCGCGTCCGGCGAGGACGTCTACCTCCAGCCCGTCGCGGCCCAGGGGCCCGACCCCTTCACCGACTCCACCGCAACCGCCGGCAGGGCGGATCCGGATGTCACCCGAACGCCGCAACCGGCGGCGAGCGGCGGCGCCTTCGACCCGCGGAGCACGCTCGTCGTACCGGGCTCCCTGCCGGGCCTGTACGGCGGCACCCGGAACACCGGGAGCTGCGACGTGGAGAAGGAGATCCGCTTCCTCGCCGCCGACCGGAGCAAGGCGCGCGCCTTCGCCGGGGTCTCGGGCATCTCCCGGTCGTCGATCCCGGGCTACCTGCGCGGGCTGACCTCGGTCGTGCTGCGCGCCGACACCCGGGTCACCAACCACGGGTTCAGCGACGGACGGGCGACCAGTTTCCAGTCCGTTCTGCAGACCGGCACCGCCGTCCTCGTCGACGACCGGGGCGTACCCCGGGTCCGCTGCGCCTGCGGCAACCCGATCGGCACGCCGGCCGCGCGCGGGAGCGGGTCGGGCATCCGCGGCACGCCCTGGTCGGGATATCGGCAGTCCCAGATCGTCGAGGTCGCCCCGGCGCCCACGGTGATCACCGACCTCACGATCGTCGACGTCGACGACCACCAGTGGATCGAGCGCCCGACGGGGCACGACGGCCATCGCCACGACCACGTCGTACCGGCGCCGGACGGTTCGGCCGCGACGGAGCGCCCCGACCGGTCGTCGCCCGGTCCGCACGACTCGGCCCCAGGGGCCGACCCGAACGGGCGGGGCACCGGTCCGGACTGTGGCACGCCGACCGCGGCCGCCCCCGTGCCGTCGCGGCCGACGGGCACCGTCCCGGGCCGGCCCCCAGGGACGGCTCCCCCCGGCTCGGACAGCGGTTCCGATCTGGCCGCGGCGGACGCCGCCAGGTCCGGTCCCACACGGTCCGGCACCCCGACGGGCACCCCCTCGGCCGGGGACCGGGCGGCCCCGTCGGCCGCGTGCCCCACGGCCACGGCGTCGGCGACGGAATCCGGGACCGCGCAGAGCCCGCCGGACAGGAGCACCGCACCCGGACGGTCCGCGTCCGCGGTACCGCCCGCCCCGCCGAGCGACCCGGGCACCCCGGACGAGGACATGGGCCCCGACACGGTGCCCGAGGATCCCGACGTCCCCGACGGCGGTGGGCTCGTCCCCGAGGAGTCCGCCGACACGGACACGATCTTCGACGCGGCGACGGACGTGTTCGGCAGCTGACCGTCCGCTCGGCCCGGGGAGCCCGGAAACGGGCTCCCCAGAAGTCGAACAATCGGACAAACCCTGGCAAGGTGGCCCCATGGTTCATCGGGGAGCGAGCGCCCTGTCACTCCCGGACGACTGGCCCGCCCACCCGGATCCGATCCTGGCGCTCAACCGCATGGGCAGCTTCGACTGGGACCTGGACACGGGTCTGATGCACATGGACGCCCAGGCCCACGCGGTCTTCGACATGCGCCCGGGCGAATACGACGGCAACCCTGTCACCCTGTCCGTGCGCGTGCCCGCCACCGAGTCGTACCGCCTCGACACCATGGTGTCCCAGGCCCTCAAGGACGGCAGCGAGAACTACGGCGCCTACTTCCGCATCCGCTGCCGCGACGGCTCCCTGCGCTGGACGCACACCCAGGGCTACATCCGCCGCGACGAGACCGGACGGCCACGCCGGATCATCGGCATCGTGCGCGACGCCACCGAGGAGCTGAGCGAGAGCGCGGCACGCCGTGAGCAGGCCGCCGAGGACGAGGCCCGCCGGCAGCAGACCAGCGTCGTGCAGATCACCACCGCCGCGCTCGCCCACGCCCGTACCGTCCAGGACGTCATCGACGTACTCAAGGACTCCCACGGCCTCACCCACCTCGGTGCGACGAGCCTGGTCATGGGGCTGGTGGAGGCGGGCCGCATCCGGCTGGTCGCCGAAGGGCCCGCGGGCAGCTTCGTCCCCGGCACCCTGGTCACCCGCATCGACGAGCAGTACCCGATGAGCGAGGTCGTACGGACCCTCGCCCCGCGTTTCATCGAGTCGCCCGAGGACTTCGCCGAGTCCTACCCGCTGCTGTGGCCGCACATCACCGATCTCGAGATCACGTCGGCCGCGTATCTGCCGCTCATCGCCCAGGCCCGCCCGATCGGGGCGATGGGCCTGCTCTACAACGACCGGTACGGCTTCTCGGCCGAGGACCGCAACGTCCTCGTCGCGCTCGGCAGCAGCATCGCGCAGAGCCTCCAGCGCGCCATGTTCTACGAGCAGGAGAAGGACCTCGCGCAGGGCCTCCAGCAGGCGATGCTGCCGCGCTCCATCCCCAGCGTCCCCGGCGCCGACGTCGCCGTCCGCTACCGCTCCGCCTCCCTCGGACGGGACATCGGAGGCGACTGGTACGACCTGATCCCGCTGCCCGGCGGACGCGTCGGCGCCGTCATCGGCGACGTCCAGGGCCACGACACGCACGCCGCCGCCGTCATGGGCCAGCTGCGCATCGTGCTGCGCGCCTACGCCGCCGAGGGCCACACCCCGGCCACCGTGATGGCCCGCGCCTCGGTCTTCCTGCACGAGCTCGACACCGACCGCTTCGCGACCTGCCTGTACGCCGAGGCGGACCTCTCCACGGGGGTGGTCCAGCTGGTCCGGGCCGGCCACATCGACCCGCTGGTCCGGCACACCGAGGGCACCTGCCGCAGGGTGAGCGTCGAAGGAGGCCTGCCGCTCGGCCTGTCCGCCGAGTTCGGGCGGCTGGAATACCCGGTCACCAGCATCGAGCTCGACCCCGGACACACCCTCCTGCTGTGCACCGACGGCCTCGTCGAGCAGCCCGGCACCGACCTAGACGACGGGATGCACACCCTGCGCGAGCTCATCTGCTCGGGCCCGGACGACGTCCGCGAGCTCGCCGACCGGCTGATCGACGTGGCGGAGGACCGCGGCGGCGACGACGACGTGGCGCTGCTCCTCCTGCGCCGTCGCGGCCTCACCGACCAGCGGTCGGGCGGACGGCTCCAGCAGCACGTCGTCCCCGGCGACCCCGAGGCCCTCTCCGAGGCGCGCCACATGATCCGCGCCGCGGTCCGTGCCTGGGGCGCGGGCGAGCGCGCCGACGAGATCGAGCTGGTCGCCGACGAACTGATCACCAACGCCCTCATGCACACCGAAGGCTCGGCGATCGTCACCCTGCGCGTGCTCACCGGGTCCGACCGCCGGCTGCGCGCCGAGGTGGAGGACGCGTCCAGCGCCCTGCCGCGCCGCCGGGAAGCCGGCGAGTCCGGGGTCTCCGGCCGCGGTCTCCTCCTCGTCGACCTCCTCACCGACGTGTGGGGTGTGGAGGCCCGCGGCGGCGGCAAGTGCGTGTGGTGCGAGTTCATCGTCCCTGACCGGGACTGACCGGGACCGACCCGGACCTGGCCCGCGACCCGGACCTGGACCGAGCCGGACCTGCCGCGCGTGTCCGGTGCGCCATGGGGTTGTCGGTGCCGGATGGCACTCTGGACGTATGCCGGAACTGCCCGAGGTCGAAGCGCTCAAGGACTTCCTGACCGACCATCTCGTCGGCCGCCAGGTGGTGCGGGTGCTGCCCGTCGCCATCAGTGTCCTCAAGACGTACGACCCGCCGGTCACCGCCTTCGAGGGACGCGAGGTCACGGCCGTGCACCGGTACGGCAAGTTCCTCGACATCGAGGCGGACGGCCTGCACTTCGTGACGCACCTGGCCCGCGCGGGCTGGCTGCGCTGGAAGGACACACTGCCCGACGGGCCGCCCCGTCCCGGGAAGGGCCCGCTGGCGCTGCGGGTGGCGCTGGAGACCGGCGAGGGCTTCGACCTCACCGAGGCGGGCACCCAGAAGCGCCTCGCGGTGTACGTCGTGGACGACCCGGCCACGATCCCCGGCGTGGCCCGGCTCGGTCCCGACCCGCTCGCCGACGACTTCGACGCGGCCCGCCTCGCGGCACTGCTGTCGGGGGAGCGGCGTCGTCTCAAGGGGGCGCTGCGCGACCAGAGCGTGATCGCGGGCGTGGGGAACGCCTACAGCGACGAGATCCTGCACGCCGCGAAGATGTCGCCCTTCAAGCTCGCCTCCTCGCTGACACCCGAGGAGACGGGACGGCTGTACGAGGCGCTGCGCTCCACCCTCACCGAGGCCGTCGAGCGGTCGCACGGGCTGGCCGCCGGGCGCCTCAAGGCGGAGAAGAAGAGCGGGCTGCGGGTGCACGGCAGAGCGGGCGAGGCCTGCCCGGTGTGCGGAGACACCATCCGGGAGGTGTCCTTCAGCGACTCCTCGCTCCAGTACTGCCCGACCTGCCAGACCGGCGGCAAGCCGCTGGCGGACCGCCGGATGTCGCGGCTGCTCAAGTAGCGACGTCCACCGGGGGCTTTCGTCGGGGGCTCCCGGTGAGCGCGCGGCGTGGTCATCGGGGCTTGAGGGTCACCAGGTGTTTGCCGTCGGTCGTGCGCACCTCGAACTGGCGGATGTCCTCGGGCCGCATCGCTGCGCCGCCCTGCATGCTGGTGGTCCTGCCGTCGTTCGGGGGCTCCATCCAGCTGGTCACCGTCTGCTCGGAGCCGTCCATGCCGACGACGACCAGCTGACAGGCGCGCGGCCCGCCGCTGTCCTTGACCTGGACATCGACCTCGCTGCCCCACACCCGGTCCTGGGTCGTGACCTGGGCCCACACCCCGGTCCGCGTGTCCGTCGCGGAGATCTGGTCCGAACGCGGCTCGTGCGAGGTGACGATCGCGATCGCGGGACCGCCCACCGCGAGCACCACGGAGGCCGCCACGGCGTACAGCCAGCGCCTGCGCCCGGTGCGGTTGCGGGCCGCCACCTCGCCGAGCAGCCGGTCGAGCAGCCGGGGCCCGGGGGCGGCGAAGGGATGCACGGAGCGCGGAGTGGCTCGTCGGTACAGCATCAACTGCCGTGTGGCGGGGCGGAACTCACTCACCTGCGCCGAGCACTGGGGGCACTCCATGAGGTGATCCTCGAAACGGAAAGCCTCCGCCTCGTCCAGCACGCCGAGCGCGTAGGCGCCGACGTCGCGATGCCGTTCCAGGGACCTCATACCGAATACCGAATCCTCGTGGCCATGGTGCGGGGTGGGGGTGGTGTTGCTGTTGCCCACCGATACGCACCGGGCCGGCGAATCATTCAAGACTCGTCCGGAATCGCGGACAAGACATTCGGAGCGGGGGGCCCCGCGGATTGGTGCGAGCCGAGAAAACTTTGCCCGCGGGTGCGACAGCGCCGCCTCGGTGGTGTGCCGACGCCGTCTCAGAAGAGGTGGATCGCCAGATGCCCGAGCGGCAGCCCCAGCCGCCAGGCCGGCGTCCACACCTTCGGGCCGTCGTCCTCGCCGGGCACGGAACCGCCCCCCGGCACCGCGTCCAGGTCGGGCGCGAGCAGCTCGGTCTCCTCCAGCCAGCGCCAGGCCGCGGCCGCGAGTTCCAGGTCCGGGGCGGGAGCGCCGGACGCGGTCGCCTCGGCGGTCCGCCGCGCCATGTGCTCACGCACCCAGTCCTGCCACGGCTGGTCGTACGCCGTCAGCGAGAGCCAGGTGTCGAGCTGGGTGACGACCCGGATGCCGGAGAGTTCGTCCCCGCTGTCGGCGAGGTAGATGGTCAGCGCCAGGGCGTCGCGCCCGGCGCGGAACTCGAAGGACGTGGGCGGCATCAGGTCGCCGGTCCGCAGCAGCTCGTCGGCGATGTACTCGGCGTACAACCAGGCCATGGGGACGGTGAGTTCGCCACCGCCTGTGCCGTCCGTGCTCTCTTGACCTCTGTGCAGCATCCCTTCCTGCCTTCCTCCGGTACGTGCGCGTCGCCCGAACCCGGGCCCCCAGTCCGGAACACGGATGAGGCAAGCTGATTGCTCAACCATGGTCCTCAGCAAGGCGCTTTACGGAGGTTTGACTCAGCCCACGGTTTCACCGCAGGTCGGCCGCGTATCCCGGAAGGACTCGGCGCAGGGCGCGCAGCGCGTAGTACGCGCGGGACTTCACGGTACCGGGCGGAATCCCCAGCGCTGCGGCGGCCTCCGCCACACTCGCCCCCTGGAAGTACACCAGCACCAGGACTTCACGGTGCTCGGGAGTGAGTGTCTTCACAGCTTCCCGCACGTCGAGCATCGCCGCGGACCGTTCGGCGTGATCGGCGCAGACGCGCGCGCTCTCCAGCACCGCGTCGCCGACCTCGGCGGGGCGCGCCTGACGGGCCCGCCGCGCGTCTATCGCGAGCCGCCGTCCGACGGTGAGCAGCCAGGGGCGTACGGAGTCGAAGTCGTCGGCGCGCAGCGCCTCGGGGTGCTGCCAGGCGCGCACGAGTGTCTCCTGCAGCAGATCCTCGGCGCGCTGCCGGTCGCCGTCGGAGAGGCGGAGCAGCAGGGCGAAGAGGGGCCGGCCGTGCTCGCGCTGAAGCGCGGCCAGCTCGTGCTCGGCGGTCGTCCCGTGCGTGATGGTGGTGGTTCCGGCCGTCATGGCCCGTATGCCAGCGCGATGCGCGCCGCTCGGACAGGCCGGGCGCACGGTTGTGCGGTGGGCGGTCGAAGCCGTCGGTGAACGGTGCGCCGAACGGTCAACCGGGTCCGGAGCGGCGTTCGCCGAACGGTCGCGCGGGGCCGGGGCCGCGCTCGCCGAACTGTGGCCCTGAGCCACAGTCGAGGTCGGAGACGGAGCCTCGGCCCGATCGGGAGCCGGAGTCGGAGCCACAGCCGGGTTGGATACGGAGCCTGGGCCCGATCGGGAGTCGGAGCCCGATCCGGAGCCACAGCCGGGTTGGCGACGGAGCCTGTGCCCGATCGGGAGTCGGAGCCGGAGCCGGAGCCTGTGCCCGATCGGGAGTCGGAGCCCGAGCCGGAGCCTGTGCCCGATCGGGAGTCGGAGCCGGAGCCTGTGCCCGAGCCCGAGCCCGAGCCCGAGCCCGAGCCGGAGTCGGAGCCCGAGCCCGAGCCGGAGCCGGAGTCGGAGCCCGAGCCGGAGTCGGAGCCGAGCCCGAGCCGGAGTCCGGGCCGGGCCGTGTGCGACGCGACGCGTGCCCGTCCCCGGCGCTCCTTCGCCCTGACGGGCCCGTCCCGGAGCGCCGGACGGGCTACCGGCGTGCGTTGCTCCTTGACTCCCGGCGGCCCCCATATGTGGATTCTTCTCAATTCCTATCTGTTCATAAGGAAATCCGACTGCATCGGGGCGATTCGATGAACGCACGCACACGACGGACCACCCTGGCCCTCGCGGCCGTGGTCGTCACGGCTCTCACGGGCTGCCAGGCCCGGCACCAGGCCCCCGAGGCCTCACCGTCCAGGCAGTCGTCAGGCCGGTCGGCCGCACCGTCGTCCGGACATCCGGCGGCGCCCGCGCCACGGACCGGGTTCACCCTCGTCGCCTCCGGGGACATGCTGCCCGACACCTCGATCATCGAGCGCGCTCAGTTCGACGCGGGGGGCCTGGGATACGACTTCCGGCCCATGCTCGCGGGGGCCGGACCCGCGGTCTCCGGCGCCGACCTGGCGATCTGCCACATGAATGCGGTCTACGGCGGGGACGGCGACGCGTCCGGCTCCCCGTCCGGCTCCCCGTCCGGCGCCCCGGCCCCCAAGGCGCCGCCGCAGATGGCCGACGCGCTGGCCGCGACCGGCTACGACGGCTGCTCCACCGCCTCGGACCACAGCCTGGACGACGGGGCCGACGGCATCCGGCGGACCCTGGACGCGTTCGACCGCGCCGGCGTGCGGCACGCGGGGTCGGCACGCACGAAGGAGGAAGCGAAGAGCGTGACCATGATGCGCGCCGGCGACGCCCAGGTCGCGCACCTCGCCTACACCGTCGGCCCGAAGGGCCGGTCGCTTCCCGAGAGACAGCCCTGGGCCGTCGACCTCCTCGACCGCGACAAGATCGTCGAGGACGCCCGGGTGGCCCGCAGGGCGGGCGCCGACGTGGTCGTGGTGTCCCTGCACTGGGGCACCGAGTGGCAGGACGCGCCGGACGCGCAGCAACAGAAGCTGGCCAAGCAGCTCACGGCGTCCCGCACCGACGGGCGGGCGGACATCGACCTGATCCTCGGCACCCACGCGCACGTCCCGCAGGCGTACGAGAAGGTGGACGGCACCTGGGTCGTCTACGGCCTGGGCGACCAGATCGCCGGCGAGACGGACAACCGTGGGGTCCGGGACCCTCGGGGCAACGAGAGCACGATCGCGCGGTTCACGTTCGCGCCTCCGGCGCACGAGGGCGAGCGCTGGCCGGTGGCCAGGGCCGAGTTCGTCCCGCAGGCGTTCGACGTGGACGCGGGCCGCGTCGTCGACCTCAACGCCGCCCTGCAGCAGGGCGCCGACGTCGGCGACATGCGCGACCGGATCCGGGACGTCGTCCTGAGCCGGGGAGCGGCCCAGGCCGGGCTGGTCATGGCGCAGTGATCCCGCGCGGACGGGGCGCCGTTCGCCGGCGGCCGGTCTACGGGACGACCGTGACCGGCCAGCGGCCCGCCTTCACCAGCCGGATCGCCACCGAACCGATGATCCGGTGCCCCGCCTGCTCGGACGCGCCGACCACCACGGCGTCCGCCTTCAGCTCGTCCGCGGCCTTCACCAGGCCGTTGTAGGGATCGCCGCGGAAGGTGTGGAACTCCCAGCGCACCTCGAATATCCCCTTGACCCGCTCGGTCGCGTCACGGATGTACTTGACCAGGTCCTCGGCGATCTCGTCGGTCGTCTCCGCGACCGGCACCCCGAGCGCCGCACCCGCCGCCATCACCGGCTGGACGTAGACGACCGCGAGCAGCGCGCGCTGCCGTCTGGCCAGGCCTCCGGCATACGCCGCCGCGCGGAGCGACGAGTCGGAGCCGTCCACACCGACCAGGATGACCTTCGGCCCGTCCGTGCCCCGCTCGAACTGATGCGGCTCGGACTGAGGTGAGTGCTGCTGTTCCGTCACGGCTGTGAGGTTATCGGAATCTGCAGGTCCGGAAGCCGTACGAGACCGAGGGATCTTGCCCGGCCGGCGGAGCGGACCGTGCCCGCCGGGCGACGGGGACCGGCACGCGGGGGCCCGGGAGCCGCGCCACGGTCAGGCGCCGCAGCTTCCCCGGGGGTCTTGAGCCGCCCGGGGCGAGGACGGGACCCGTGGCGCGGTGTACGGAAGGCGCGGCGTCCGGTGGGCGGAGGGCGTCCGCCGGGCGGCCCGATGGGGCTCGACGGGCGGGGGTGCGTCGGCCTTCCTACAGTCGGAACCATGAGTGCCACCGTGGAGGCCCGTCCGCCCAAGGACTCGGCGGGTGCGGCGAGGCGGCCCGGGGCAGGCTTCCCCGACAGGGTGCCGGAGGGCTTCGCCACCTTCTTCGGCGCCCTGGGACTGCTCTGCGTCCTGCTCGCCTTCTTCGCGCCGCTGCGCAGGCTGCTGCGCCCGGTGGTGCGCTTCCTGGACCTGCTGATCGTGCCGGTCAGCGCCAACCTCGCGTACGCCGTCTTCCTCTTCCTGCTGGCCGCGGCGACCGCCGCCCGCAAGAAGATCGCCTGGTGGCTGGTGGTGGTCTACCTGGGCCTGCTGGTCCTGGTGGGCATCCTGGGCGTCGCGGCGGGCCTGTTCGCCCAGTCGATCCCCTCCCTCGTCGTCTGCGCACTGCTGCTGGCGCTCCTGATCGTGGCCCGCGGCGCCTTCTACGCCGACTCCCGGCACGGCGCCGTCCGGCGGGCCCTCGTCGTCCTGCTGGCCGGGCTGGCCGTGGCGATCCTGGTGGGCTGGGGCCTGGTGGAACTGTTCCCCGGCACCCTGCCGCGCGGGCAGCGACTGCTCTGGGCGGCCAACCGGGTCTGCGGCGGACTCGTCTCCGGGCAGTCGTTCGACGGGCGTCCGCCCCGCTGGCTGTTCTTCCTCCTCGGGCTGTTCGGCGCCCTCGCCCTCCTCAACGCCGCCGCCGCCCTCTTCCGCTCCCAGCGCCTGGAAGCGGCGCTGCGGGGCGACGAGGAGTCCCGCATCCGGGCACTGCTGCGCACCTATGGGGCGGACGACTCCCTCGGCTACTTCGCCACCCGCCGCGACAAGGCGGTCGTCTTCTCCCCGAGCGGCAAGGCCGCCGTCACCTATCGCGTCGAGGCCGGCGTCTGCCTCGCCAGCGGCGACCCCGTCGGCGACCGCGAGGCCTGGCCGCACGCCATCGGCTCCTGGCTCGACATGGCCCGCCGCTACGCCTGGGCGCCCGCCGCCATGGGTGCGTCCGAGGAGGGCGCCAAGGCGTACGCCCGATGCGGCCTCGGCGCCCTGCAACTCGGCGACGAGGCGATCCTGCACGTCGCCGACTTCGACCTCGGCGGCCGGGAGATGCGGGTCACGCGCCAGGCGGTCAACAGGGTCCGGCGCGCCGGCGCCACCTGCCGCGTACGCCGTCACTCCACCCTCACCGACCAGGAGATGAGACAGGTCGTCGACAAGGCGGACGCCTGGCGCGACACGGAGACCGAACGCGGCTTCTCGATGGCCCTGGACCGGCTCGGCGACCCCGCCGACGGCGACTGTCTGCTCGTCGAGGCGCTGGGCGCCGACGGCCGGCTCCTCGCGCTGCTCTCCTTCGTGCCCTGGGGGCCGGACGGCATCTCCCTCGACCTGATGCGCCGCGACCGCAGCGCACCCAACGGCGTCATGGAGTTCATGGTCGCCGAACTGTGCGCGGTGGCCGGAAAGTTCGGCGTACGGCGGATCTCGCTCAACTTCGCCGTGTTCCGCTCGGTCTTCGAGGAGGGCGCCCGCATCGGTGCAGGACCGGTGCTCAGGCTCTGGCGCCGGCTGCTGCTGTTCTTCTCCCGGTGGTGGCAACTGGAGGCCCTGTACCGCTCCAACGCCAAGTACCACCCGCAGTGGTACCCCCGCTTCATCTGTTACGGCGAGACCGGCGCCCTCGCACGGATCGGCCTCGCGTCCGGCATCGCCGAGGGCTTCGTCTCCGTGCCGTCGCTGCGCAAGCTCTGGGGCAACGGGCACACCCGTGGCGCACCCGTACCCGCCACCGCCGAGGGCCTGCCCGCGCCGTCGGCCCCCGGGACGGGCGGTACGGAGGAAGCCGGGGCGGAGGAGCCGTACCAGGGCCTGCCCGAGCAGGTCCGGATCCGTCACCGGACCCTCGACCGGCTCCGTGCCGAGGGCACGGACCCCTACCCGGTGGGTGTCCCGTCCCGCACGCACACCCTCGCCGACGTGCCGCAGGGCGCCGACGTCACGGTCGCCGGACGTGTGATCCTCGTACGCGACTTCGGCGGCATCCTGTTCGCGGTGCTGCGCGACTGGTCCGGAGACCTTCAGATCGCCCTCACCCGGGCGGAGTCGGGCGCCGCGCTCGACCGGTTCCGCAAGGACGTCGACATCGGCGACCACATCACCGCGAGCGGTCTCGCCGGCGCCAGCGACCACGGAGAGCGGACCGTCTTCGCCACCTCCTGGCAGCTCACCGGCAAGTGCCTGCGCCCGCTGCCGGACAAGCGCCGGGGACTCGCCGACCCCGAGGCGAAGGTCCGCCGCCGCTACCTCGACCTGGTGTGCAGCCCGGACGCCCGCTCCGTCGTGCGGGCCCGCTCCACGGCCGTACAGGCCCTGAGGCAGGGCCTGCTCGACCGCGGCTACCTGGAGGTCGAGACGCCGATGCTCCAGCAGATCCACGGCGGCGCCAACGCCCGGCCCTTCACCACCCACATCAACGCCTACGACCTCGACCTGTATCTGCGCATCGCGCCCGAGCTGTACCTGAAGCGGTTGTGCGTCGGCGGCCTGGAGAAGGTCTTCGAGATGGGCCGCACCTTCCGCAACGAGGGCGTCTCCTACAAGCACAACCCCGAGTTCACGATGCTGGAGGCCTACCAGGCGTTCGCCGACTACGACGTGATGCTCGACCTCGCCCGCGAGCTGATCCAGGACGCGGCCACCGCCGCCTTCGGCACGGCCGTCGCACGCAAGGACGGCACCGAGTACGACATCTCGGGGCCGTGGCCCGTCAAGACGGTGTACGGCGCCCTCTCGGAGGCTCTGGGGGAGCAGGTCGACGCCGACACACCGCGGGAGACGCTGGTGCGGTGGTGCGACCGCGCCCAAGTGCCGTACGGGCCGAAGGACTCGCGTGGCGACGTCGTGCTGGAGATGTACGAACGGTTGGTCGAGGAGCGGACCGGGCCGCCCACCTTCTACAAGGACTTCCCGACCGAGGTCTCACCGCTGACCCGGCAGCACCGCGTCGACCCGCGTCTCGCCGAACGCTGGGACCTCGTCGCCTTCGGCACCGAACTGGGCACCGCCTACTCCGAGTTGACCGATCCCGTGGAACAGCGCCGGAGGCTGACCGAGCAGTCCCTGCTCGCCGCCGGGGGAGACCCGGAGGCCATGGAGCTGGACGAGGACTTCCTGGACGCCCTGGCGTACGCGATGCCGCCCACCGGGGGTCTCGGCATCGGAGTCGACCGGCTCGTGATGTTCCTGACCGGTCTGACGATCCGCGAGGCGCTGCCGTTCCCGCTGGTGCGCCGCCGCTGAAATGGTCCCATCGGGTGTTTTCGCGGGTCCGCACCCGTGTTGCTCAGCCGCGCCGCCCCTGCTCGGGGTGACTCATGAGTCATGAAAAAGGATCAGCTGTTCACCCGGCGCCGGATGTTGATCGCCGGTGCTGCCGTCCTGGGCGCGGCCGGGGCGGCGGGCACGGCCCGAGTCCTGACGGCCGAGCCGGCCGCGCGACCGGCGAGTGTCCCGTCCGGCCAGGGCCCGCAGTTGCGCACGGCGCTCAAGCCCTCCGCCTTCCGCCTCCAGCCGATGGCGGGATACGGACCGCCTCGGCACCGGCCGGTGAAGACCGCCGTCCGCCGCGAGCCGATCCTGCAGATGTCCGGAAGCGGCCGCCGCATGGTGCTGACCTTCGACGACGGTCCCGACCCGCGGTACACCCCGCACATCCTGAGCACCCTGCGCGAGTACGACGTGCGGGCCATGTTCTTCGTGTGCGGGGAGATGGCCGTCGACAACAAGGACCTGCTGCGCGAGATGGCCGACGACGGCCACATCGTCGGCAACCACACCTGGACCCACCCGCAGCTGACCGAGCTCTCGCGTTCCGCGATCCGCCGCGAGATCGAGCGCACCTGCGAGGTCATCGACGAGGCCTACGGCGAGCCGCCCGCCTGGTTCCGCGCACCGTACGGCGCGTGGAACCGGAACACCTTCAAGATCGGCGCCGAACTCGGCATGGAGCCGCTGGCCTGGACGGTCGACTCGCTGGACTGGACGACCCCGGGCACCCGCACCATCGTCGACCGGGTCGAGGAGGGCGCCGCCCCGGGCGTCGTGATCCTCTCGCACGACGCGGGCGGCGACCGTTCGCAGAGCGTGCGGGCGCTGCGCGAATACCTTCCGCAATTGCTGGACTCCGGCTACCACATCACCGTGCCGCACCGGAAATTCGTGTAGAGACGGCATGCGGGCATTCGCCCGCCCGGCCGGGAACGCTCAGCGAACCTCGACCAGGCGGGCGAACACCACGACATTCCCGTCGTAACCGTGCTGCTTGGAGAAACCGCCGCCGCAGGTGATGACCCGCAATTCCGGGGTGCCCTTGCTGCCGTACACACGGTCGCCGGGGAAATTGCTCTTCTCGAACACGTCGACGCCGTACACCTCGAACACGGCCGTCTTCCGGTCCTCGCGCAGGACCTCGACCTTGTTGCCCTTCTTGAGCGCCCCCAGTCCGTAGAAGACCGCGGGGCCCTTCATGTTGTCCACGTGGCCGACGATGACCGACGTGCCCTTCTCACCGGGCGAGACCGCGCCGGTGAACCAGCCGGCCAGGTTCGGGTCGTCCGGGGGCGGCGCGTCGACCCAGCCGCCGATGTCCAGACCCACCGGCACGGTCGGGGCGTCGACCTGGATCGCCGGGATCTTCACCCGCTGCACCGAGGAGAACGGCAGGCCGGACGGCCCGTTCGAGAAGGTGCCGGCCGACGTGCGGCTGTCCGCCGCGGCCGCCGAAGCGGGCTGCGGCGGACCCACGTCGAACTCACCGGAGCCGTTCCGAATGAGTGCGAGGCCGGTCAGCAGAACAAGCGCTATAACGCCCCAAGGGGCGCGCTTCCTCCGCCTCTCCTCCTCTTCGGCCAGTTCGGACGCAAGCATTCGTCATCCCCTCTCGACGTGGCCGTCGCCACGTCCGTCGAGCATATGAGAACGCTAATTCCAGCACGGCCGTCCGGCGACGGGACGCGAGCGAACGGGTGGCGGAGTACATCGCTCGTGAGCCATCCGAGTCCCCGGGACCAGGAATTTTCTGACGGTCCGTGACCTGCGGCAATATCCGATTGTGTGGAATTCCTTCGGCGTGTCCTCTCACCAGGACGGACCATTCTCGAAATGCGGGCCCGTGCCCGGCATCTGAAGGTCGGACTGGGAGGCGCTGTCTCGCCGATCCACCGGGGACGGTTCCCGGGGCGTCTTCCGCGGAGGATCACATGCGCAACGCACGCGCCCTGGCGGCCTCGGCCGCCGCGGCCGCACTCCTCGGGACAGTCGCCCCGGCGGCTCTCGCCGACGGTATGGGCGGCGGCACGGGCACCCAGAACGGCACCATTGTGGGCGGCGGCACGGGCAACCAGAACGGCACCATCGTGGGCGTCGTGCCCGGCACCGGCGTCGTGCCGGGCAACGGCTTCGTGCCGGGGTACAACAACGGATTCGGCTTCAACAACGGGTTCAACAACAACAACGGCTACAACAACGGCTTCAACAACGGGTTCAACAACGGCTTCAACAACGGGTTCAATAACAACGGCTTCAACAACAACCACGGGAACAACTACGGGTTCGGCAACAACAACGGGTTCGGCAACAACCACGGAGGCGGCTCGCGGAACATCGTCGCCCAGCCCAACGTCATCGCGGCCGGGGGTCGGCTGACGGTGACGGTCGACGGATGCCGCAACGGCGGCACCATGACCTCGCCCGGATTCGGGCGCGCCACCCTCGCCCGGGTCCCCGGCAACAACGACACGGCGAGCGGGACGGCGACCGTGAACCGTGACGCGCGCCCCGGCCCGTACGACATCACCGTCAACTGCGTCGGTGTGGGCGCACTGACCCGCCCGAACGCCTACACCGTCATCGGCGGTGTGCGCGGTGGCCTCGGTGGCAGCACCACCGGTGCGGCGCCCGCCGACATGGCGATCGGCGGCGCTCTGGTGGCCTCGGCGGTGATCGGCGGCGGCGTCTTCTGGCTGCGTCGCAGGTCCGAGAAGAAGATCTGACCGGCGTCCTCCGGAAGAGAACCGGTCCCGTCCCCCTTCGGAGACCGTCCGTCCTCCTCCGGGACCCGTCGGCCCGCGCGGAGACCGCATGTGACAGCCCTCCGCCCCGGATGCCCCCGACAGGGCGGCCGGGGCGGAGGGTCGTGCCGCTCCGGCCCTGGGGCCCTCGGAGCCCGTCATGAGTTGTCGGGCGTGGCGCGGCGGCGCGCCACGTACCACGCGGCGCCGATGGAACCGGTGACGAGAGCCGCTCCCAGGCCGATCTCCCGGAGGTCGAAGCCGTCGCTGCTGCCGCCGACACCGGCGTCGACGCCCTGTTGCGCGGGGACGGTCGTCACGTCGGCCGAACCGCCACCCGCGATGGCGAGATCCGTGTGACCGGTCGTGCCGCCGCAGGAGAACGTCACCTCGTACACGGCACCCGGCTTGGCGTTCCGGTCGACCACGACGGTGGCGGAGGACTGTGCCGCGGGGATGCTGACGGTGTCGAAGACGCCCGAGGAGACCGTGGCCGCGCCGCTGCAGCCGCCGCTGTCCCGCTTCAGCTGGAGCGAGACCTGGCCGCCCGCGACGACCGTCGAGGGCTGGACGGCGAAACCGAACGGCGTGATGTCGGAGTCGCTGCCGTCGTCGGCGAGCGCGGCGGGTGCCGTGCAGGCCAGGAAGGACACGCCGAGCAGTGCGGCCGACGCGACGCGTATCGCGTGCATGGTGAAGCCTCCGGGTCCCGAGGTGCCTCGCTGCGGACCGTTCCGCTCGCGTCGGAAATGCGCCTCGACGGGACGAAACGCTAGGAAAGGGTGCGCGCGGGCGCGATCGCAGTCGCGCGAACGGGTCAGTCGTGTGGGCCGTACGGGGGATGACGTACGTACGGCCGGGGGACGGGAGCGGCGTGGCTCCCGTCCCCCGGCCGCGCGGTGGTCGTCGAGGGTTCCGTCACCCGGTCAGGTGCGGGAACAGCGCGGTGAACGGCTCCGCCGAGGCGGCGATCCCTCTGCTGTAGGGCGCGTCGAAGTCCCAGATCAGGAAGAGCAGGAAGGCGATCAGCGCGGAGAACAGCCCGGCGAGGATCAGCTCCCGGGCGGTGCGCCGGATCTGCAGCGCGAACACCATCCCGACGGTCACCAGGGCTCCGGTGATCAGCCCGAACCACACCACGCCCGGCATGGTCGCCCCGGTCGAGTCGGCGCGGGCGTTGCGCGCGGCGTCCGCCGCCGTGACCTGGTCGACGAGCGGCTGGTAGGCCTGGGCCTCGAAGTCCGACTTCGGCTGGTAGTCGGTGACGTCCTGGCGGATGCGGTCGAGGAGCCGGCCACCCTCGGCGGTCATCCGGCCCTTCTCCATCGCCTTCCACTCGGTCGTGACGACGTGGCCGGCATAGGCGTTGACGTCGTCACGGACGCGGTCGCGCACCTCGGGCGGGTAGACACGGACCCGCTCCGAGATCTCGTGCAGGGCCTGGGCCTCCGCCTGCACATGGTCCTGCGCGGCGCCCCGGGCCTCCCAGACACCCGCGATGGCCAGCCCGAGAACGATGGCGTACACCACGCCGATCATCATCGTCATGTACTCGATGACGTCCGGGGTCTCGGACGGATCTTCGTCCTCGCGGGCCCGGCGGTGGCGCACGAGGACCACGATGAGTACGACGACGCACGCGGCCGCCATCGCGAGGGCGAGAACAAGCCAATCCGACAAGGTTGCCTCCTGGGGGTCAGCGCGGGCGCAGCGCCGCGACGGCGAGCACCGCGGGCGCGGTGATGAGCAGGGTGAGCGAGACGAGCGACGGCCCGCTGCGCGGTGGGTGCTTGTGCGGCGCGGCGTGGTACGCCGGATAACTCACCGGCGTCGGCGACGGCTTGGGGCGCTCGGGCGGCGGCTTCGGTGCCGGCGGGGGAGCGGGCCGTCGTACCACGGGCCGTGGCTCGGGCGCCGGAGGAGGCGGGGGCGGCGGAGGCGGGGGGTCCGGCTTCGGGGGACGAGGCGGCGCCGGCTTCGGCGGAGGCGTCGGTTTCGGGGGCGGGGTGGGCTTCGGCGTGGGGGTCGGAGTCGGCGTGGGCGTGGGTGGGCAGGGCGGCGTCGGCGTGGAGGTCGGGCACCAGGCGGTGTCCCCGGCCACGGCCACCGCGCCGCTTCCCGCGGCGGCCACCGCCGTGGTTCCGTCCGGGCCGGTCGAGGCGTACGCACAGGCGTCGGCCGAGGCCGTGCCGCTCGGCGCCCCGGCGAGGATCCAGGTGAGCGTCAGCAGCGTCAGCACCCGTATGACGAGGGCGGATCGGGTCCGCGGAGGTCCATGCACGACCGAGATCATGGAGCGATCGCGGCTCGGCCACGCCGCAGTGCCGGGGGAATGCCCCGAAGGGGGGACGCCTGCCCCGTCGCGGTTTGACGACCGGGAGGGGCCGCCCGGACAGGTCCGTACACGTGCCCCAGGGCGGCGCGGGCGGGGCGCGCGCACCGGGTCCGCACGCCTGTGCCGCAACGCGACCGGAGCGCGCCGGCGACATGCGCGCTCGTGCGCCGGAGCGCACACCGCGTCACAGGTTCCGGAAAGAAATTTGTGAGCCGGTTGAACACTCCCGCCACCCCCGCCCGTACCTAGGGCCATGCGCGGCGCAGCAGGGCGCTGCAACACTTATGCGAACAGCGGGAGTTACCAATGAAGACCTCCTGGCGGAGCGCCTCGCTCGTAGCGACAGCTGCGGCCGTGCTGGCGCTCACGACGGCGTGCGGTCAGGATCAGGGCGCCCAGTCGACGGGCAGCCAGAACGTGGGTGCGACCGCCGCCGCGGGTGATTACGGGACCGGCACCACCGTCGGCAACGGCTACGGCGCCGATTCCAAGGACCAGCAGAGCGCCGCGGCCCAGGCGGAATCCGCAGGTCAGCTCGATGTCACCGAAAGCACGAAGCTCGGCAAGGTGCTCACCGACAGCGCCGGCTTCACCCTGTACCGCTTCGACAAGGACACGGCCGAGCCGCCCAAGTCGAGCTGCGACGGCGACTGTGCGAAGGCCTGGCCGCCCGTTCCCGCCGAGGGCGCCGAGGCGGCGACCGGTGTGGACAAGGCCTTGCTCGGCGAGGTGACCCGCTCGGACGGCACGAAGCAGCTGACCATCGGCGGCTGGCCGATGTACCGCTATGCAAAGGACACCAAGGCGGGGGACACCAACGGTCAGGCCGTAGGCGGCACTTGGTACGCCTCCGCACCCGACGGCAAGAAGGCGACGCTGGCCGACCTGCCCGGCCTCTCCGTCCACAAGGACCCGAAGCTCGGCGACATCATCGTCGACAAGAACGGCATGACCGTCTACCGCTTCATGAAGGACCAGGCCTGGCCCGTCTCGAAGTCGGCCTGCACCGGTGCCTGCCTGGAGAAGTGGCCGGCCGTCGCGCCGGTCGCCGAGAACGACACCAAGGGCGTCAAGAAGAAGGGCCTCATGCCTTTCACCCGCCCGGACGGCATCAAGCAGATGACGGTCAACTGCTGGCCCATCTACACCTTCTCCGGGGACAAGGCTCCCGGTGACACCAACGGTCAGGGCGTGGGCGGCACGTGGTACGCCGTCGCCCCCGACGGAAAGCCGGTCGGCGCGCAGAAGTAGTTGATCACCTCCCCAGGGTCGATCGTCTCGCCCAGAGAGCCACGGAACGCGGAAGGGAGTGGACGCAGACAGGCAAGTGTGCCGGACCAACGGAACAGCGCGCGCGACCCCGGTCCGCCCCCTCCGCACCGCAACGGAGGGGGCGGACCGCTCGGCGTGCCCGGGCCGGTGCGGCCGGTCGGGCGTGCCCGGACAGCACACGGAGGCGGCCGATCGACACCAGGTGTCGGCGGAGTCCGTGCGCCGACGGAAGTTGACGGAGTCCGTCCGGATTTCAAAGATTCCCATGATCTCCGGCCGACGGTGAATGGCCGTCGATGAAGCGGCCGATCACGGCGACTCTCCGGACGACGTGACCACGCTTCGTCACTCCTCCGAGCTTTTTGGAATGCTTCGGAGCGATTTCGCAGGGGCGGCACACCGCTTGTTCGTGAGCGGTTCGCGGGACGTCAATTCGGCACTTGCCGGAGGCAGTGACCGGGAACGGATGGTCAATTTCCGTTTTGGCTCGCCCGTTTGGCGGGCGATCAGTAGCCTCAGCTCGAACACCGGATCGCCTACGCCGTCGCCTACGCCTTGGAGAGATAGATGGAGCGTCCCGCCTGGGCCCCCCGCAGCATTGACATCTCGATGCCGAGCGTGTCCCGTATGTATGACTACTACCTGGGCGGTTCGCACAACTTCGAGGTCGACCGGGAAGCGGCACGCAAGGCGATGGAGTTCATGCCGGGACTTCCCAAGATCATGCAGGCGAACCGCGCGTTCATGCGCCGTGCCGTGCGCTTCGCCGCGGACGAGGGCATCGACCAGTTCCTGGACATCGGTTCGGGCATCCCCACCTTCGGAAACGTCCACGAGGTCGCCCAGTCGGCAAGGCCCGGCGCACACGTCCTCTACGTCGACCACGACCCGGTGGCCGTCGCGCACAGCGAGGCCGTACTGGGGGACAACGACGACGCGGACGTCCTCGCCGCCGATCTGCTCAAGCCCCACGAGATCCTGGCGAGCCCTCAGCTCCAGCGGCTGATCGACCTGAACCGGCCGGTCGCCCTGCTTCTCGTTGCCATACTTCACTTCGTGGAAGACGCGGACGACCCGTACGGAGCGGTGGCGGAGCTGCGCGACGCGCTCGCGCCGGGCAGCCTGCTCATCGTCACGCACGCCTCGTACGAGGGGATTCCGCTCCCGCCGGAGCGGGCCGAAGGCGCGGTCGACGTCTACAAGAACATCCGCAATCCGCTGATCATGCGCTCGCGCGAACAGATCGCGCGGTTCTTCGAGGGGTACGACATGGTGGAACCCGGACTGGTGCCGATGCCGGACTGGAGGCCCGACACGGCATCGGAGGACGAGGATCCCTATTCCTTCTCCGGGTTCGGCGGCGTGGGGCGCACCGCGTGACCGCCGAGCCGGACGGGCCGGAAGACAGACTGCGCCGGTTCGCGACGATCTGGAGCCGGGCGGTGTTCCCGGTGACCTCGACGTCGCTGACCCGGCCCGAGTTCGAGCAACTGCTGATCCCGCTGGCCCGGCGGCTGAAAGACGCGCTGCGGGCCCGGACCTTCGAGGCGGCCGAAGGGCAGGCGGTCGGCGCCGCGCTCGTGGCCGCGCACTGCACGGACCCGGAGGCGCTCAGCCGCGCACTCGACTGCGTCGACGCCTACCTGGTGCTGTACTGCGGAGAGGACGGGTCCCAGGAGGCGCTGCGGACCCGGTCCGCACGGCTCCAGCACGCCATGGCCGCCGGTTTCGCGCAGGCCCTGCGGGAGCGGACCCTCGCCGAACAGGAAGCCATCTCCCGGGCGGCGTTGAGCGCGAGGAGCGCGGTGGCCGAGGCGCTGCACGCCAGCGAGGCCCGCTTCCGCGCGGTCTTCGAAGGCGCGGCCATAGGAATCGGCATCGCCGACCTGGAAGGCAACGTCCTCCAGGTCAACGGAGCACTGTTGCGCATGTTCGGCGGCTCCGAGCAGCTGATGCTCGGCCGCAAGGTCCCCGAGTGGACCCACCCCGAGGACGCTCCCCAGGTCTGGCGGCTGTACGAGGAACTGGTCCGCGGGGAGCGCGAGCACTACCACGTCGAAAAGGCCTTCTACCGGCCCGACGGCACGGCCCTGTGGACCAATCTGACGGTCTCCCTGCTGCGCGACGCGGACGGCGAACCCCAGTACCAGCTGGCGCTGATGGAGGACACCACCGAGCGGCGGCTGCTCAATCTGCGGCTGCGCTACGAGGCCACGCACGACGCGCTCACCGGACTGCCCAACCGCACCCTCTTCTTCGAGCGCCTGGAGAAGGCGCTGTCCGCGGGGGACGGCCAGCGTTTCGGCCTGTGCTACCTCGACCTCGACGGCTTCAAGACCATCAACGACAGTCTCGGGCACGCGGCCGGGGACCGGCTGCTCGTCGAGGTCGCCGACCGGCTGCAGTCCTGCGCGACCGCCCCCGGCGAGATGGTCGCCCGGCTCGGCGGCGACGAGTTCGTCGCGCTCACCACCGGCACCGGCACCGAGCACGAGGTCGACGAACTCGCCGGGCGCATCATGAACGCCCTCGTCACGCCGATCAGCATCGACGGCCGCGAGCTGACCGTGCGCGGCAGCATCGGCATCGTCGAGGGGCCGGCCGGGGAACGCGGTCCCGCCGAGGTGCTGCGCAGCGCCGACATCACGATGTACCGGGCCAAGTCCGCGGGCGGCAACCGCTTCGAGCTGGCGGACCCCGAGGCCGACGCCCGCGCCATCACCCGGCACGGACTGACCACCGCGCTGCCCGCGGCCTTGGACCGGGGTGAGTTCTTCATCGAGTACCAGCCGCTCGTGCACCTCGGCGACGGCAGTGTCCGCGGCGCCGAGGCGCTGGTGCGCTGGCTGCACCCGCAGCACGGCGTCCTCGGCCCCGACCGGTTCATCCCGCTCGCCGAGCACACCGGCCTGATCGTGCCGCTCGGCCGCTGGGTCCTGGAGCAGTCGGTGCGCCAGGCCCGTGCCTGGCAGGAACGCCACGCCGGCGCCGGCCCGCTGCGGATCAACGTCAATCTGTCGCCGTGCCAGCTGACCCACCCCGGCCTGGTGCAGGACACGGTCGACATCCTGGAGCGCGAGGGCCTCGACGCCGACGCGCTGTGCCTGGAGGTCACCGAGTCCGCGCTGATCGGCGCCGACGACGACCTGCTGAAGCCGCTGCGCCGGCTCGCCGAGATGGGCGTCGACATCGCCCTGGACGACTTCGGCACGGGCTACTCGAACCTCGCCAACCTGCGCCGGCTGCCCGTGAGCATCCTCAAGCTGGACCGATCCTTCACCCAGGGCATGCAGCAGTTCCCCGCGGACCCCGTCGACCTGAAGATCGTCGAGGGCATCGTGTCCCTCGCCCACTCCCTCGACCTCGCGGTCACGGTCGAGGGCGTGGAGACGGGCGCGCAGGCCGAACAGCTGCGGATACTCGGCTGCGACACCGCCCAGGGCTGGTACTACGCCCGCCCGGGACCGCCGGAGCGGCTGCACGAGCTGGCGCTGGTGGACGCCACGGGCTGAGACCGCGCGCGTGCCATGGTCTCCTGGAACGGGGCGGCCTCGCGCCACAGGTGCGGGCGCCCCGACTCCCGGCACACCCTCACGGGCAGGAGCTGAGCGGCATGGGCAAGGAACTCGAGGGCCGGACCGCCGTGGTGACCGGTGCCAGCAAGGGCATCGGGCTGGCGATCGTCGAAGCGCTCGCCGGCGCGGGAGCGAGGGTCGTCGCCGGATCCCGGACCACGACGAAGGAACTGGACGCGCTGGTCGAGCAGGGCTCGGTCGTCTGGGTCCCGGCCGACCTCGCCGAACCGGACGCCGCCGAGCGCCTGATCGCCGCGGCGGACGGGCGGATCGACGTCCTGGTGAACAACGTCGGCGCCGCCCCGGCCCGTACCGGCGGCTTCCTGTCGGTGACCGACGAGGACTGGCAGCGTGTCGTCGACCTCAATCTGCTGACGGCCGTACGGGTCACCCGGGCCGCCCTGCCGGTGATGCTGGACGCGGGCGAGGGCTCCGTGGTGACCGTCGCCTCGGTCAACGCCACCCTGCCCGACCCCCTGGTGATCGACTACAGCGCGAGCAAGGCCGCCCTCGTCGCCTTCTCCAAAGCGCTGTCGAAGGAGGTCGGGCCGCGGGGCATCCGGGTCAACACGGTCAGTCCGGGCCCGGTGAAGACCGAGCTGTGGCTCGGCGGCGACGGGGTGGCCGCGACCGTCTCCTCGGCCGCCGGGATCACGCCGGACGACGTCGTCGCGAAGGCCTCCGCCGCCACGGTCACCGGCCGCTTCTCGATGCCCTCGGAGGTCGCGGAGACCGTGCTCTTCCTGGCGGGCGACCGCGCCCGCAACATCACCGGAAGCGACCTGGTCATCGACGGCGGATTCATCCCGACCCGGTGAGTGCTCGGTGGGCGTGTCCCGCCCGTCGGCCCTGCGGGCCTGACCTCGGCCGGTGACGGTCTGGTCGGCGTGCCCTGCTCGCCGGATCCGGCGGATCCGGTCTCGGCCCGGTGAGTGCTCGGTGGGCGTGTCCCGCCCGTCGGCCCTGCGGGCCTGGCCTCGGCCGGTGACGGTCTCGTCGGCGTGCCCTGCTCGCCGGATCCGGTCTCGGCCCGGTGAGTGCTCGGTGGGCGTGTCCCGCCCGTCGGCCTCGCGGGCCTGGCCTCGGCCCGGTGACCGCCCCGCTTGCGGCCCCGCTGGCGTGCGCCCGGGGCCGGGCGCGCCCCCAGGCGCAAGGGCCGCCCGTCAGCGCTCCAGCAGCATCCGCTGGAGCTCCCGCGCCGCCCGCGGCGGAGCCACGTCGCTGCGGTGGGCGAGCGCGATCGTCCGGTGCAGCCCGGGCCGGGCCAGCGGGGTCACCCGCAGCCCTCGCCCGGACCGCGTCGCGACCATGCGCGGGACGACGGCCACGCCGAGTCCCGCGCGGACGAAGCCGAGCACAGCGTCCATCTCGCCGCCCTCGACGGCGAAGTCGGGCTCGAAGCCCTCGGCGCGGCATGCGGCCACGGTCAGTTCCCGCAGGTCGTAGCCGTGCCGGAACATGACGAGGCGCTCGCCCTCGAGGTCGGCGATGCGCACCGTACGGCCGGTGCCCGGCGCGGGCGCGTCCGGCGACGACACCACCACCAGGTCCTCGCGCAGCAGCTCCAGGGTGGTCAGCGCGGGAGACGGCGTGGGGAGGGGAAGCACGACCAGGGCGAGGTCCAGGGCGCCGCGCGCGAGTTCCCGTACGAGATCGTGCGAGCCGCCCTCCTCGATGAGCAGCCGGATGCCCGGATACCGGTCGTGGAAGGCGCGCAGCACATCGGGGAGCAGGCCGGTGCACACGCTCGGGGTGGCACCGAGGCGGACCCGGCCGCTGCGCAGCTGGGCCAGTTCCTGCACCTCGTGCCGGGCCGTGTCCGCGTCGGCGAGGATGCGCCGGGCCAGCGGCAGCAGCGCCTCGCCGGCGTCCGTCAGCGTGATGTTCCCGCGCGCCCGCTGGAACAGGTCCGCCCCGAGCTCCCGCTCCAGCGCCTTGATCTGCTGGGACAGGGACGGCTGCGCCACATGGACGAGATCGGCGGCGCGGGTGAAGTGCCGGGTCTCGGCGACCGCCACGAAGTACTGGAGCTGCTGGAACTGCATACCTCGACGATAGTCCATGCCTATGGAAACAAGCTGGACCATGTCTTGGACCGATCGGCCCTGTGAGCCCTAGCTTCGACGGCATGGCTCTGGCAACGCGGACGGACCGACGACCGTCCATGGCGCGTACCGTGTGGGACAGCTCCGTCGGCAAGAAGACCGTGATGGCGGTCAGCGGCTTGATCATGCTGCTCTACCTGGTCGCCCACATGATCGGGAACCTGAAGATCTACTTCGGGGCCGGCGAGTTCAACGACTACGCCCACTGGCTGCGCACCCTCGGCGAACCCGTCGTGCACTACGAGTGGACCCTCTGGGTCTTTCGCGTGGTGCTGGTCGTCGCGGTCGTCGCGCACGCCGTCTCCGCGTACCAGCTCAGCCGCCGCGACATCAAGGCGCGCCCCAGCAAGTACGTGCACAAGAAGGCCCGGGCGAGCTACGCCACGCGCACCATGCGCTGGGGCGGGATCATCCTCGGCCTGTTCATCGTCTGGCATCTCCTGGACCTGACGACCGGCACGGTGCACTCCGGCGGCTTCCAGGAGGGCCACCCGTACCAGAACGTCGTGGACACCTTCTCCACCTGGTACGGCAACGTCGTCTACATCGTCGCGATGCTCGCGCTCGGCCTGCACATCCGGCACGGCTTCTGGAGCGCGGCACAGACCCTCGGCGCCGGCCGCCGCAGCCGCGACCGCGCCCTCAAGGCCGGCGCGAACGTCCTCGCGCTGGTGCTGACGGCGGGCTTCATCGCCGTACCCGTCGGAGTCATGACCGGAGTGGTGAGCTGACATGACCGTATCGTCCGAATATGCCGCGTACCGGACCGGTGAACCGGTCGCCGACGCCAAGGCACCGCAGGGCCCGGTCGACGAACGCTGGGACACCCGCCGCTTCGAGGCCAAGCTCGTGAACCCGGCCAACCGCCGCAAGCACACCGTGATCGTCGTGGGCACCGGTCTCGCGGGCGGCTCCGCGGGCGCGACGCTGGCCGAACAGGGCTACCACGTCGTCCAGTTCTGCTACCAGGACTCGCCCCGCCGGGCCCACTCGATCGCCGCGCAGGGCGGCATCAACGCGGCGAAGAACTACCGCAACGACGGCGACTCCGTCCACCGCCTCTTCTACGACACCGTCAAGGGCGGCGACTTCCGCGCCCGGGAGTCGAACGTGCACCGGCTGGCGCAGATCTCCGTGGAGATCATCGACCAGTGCGTGGCGCAGGGCGTGCCCTTCGCCCGCGAGTACGGCGGCCTCCTCGACACCCGGTCCTTCGGCGGCGTCCAGGTCTCCCGCACCTTCTACGCCCGCGGCCAGACGGGCCAGCAACTGCTGCTCGGCGCCTACCAGGCACTGTCCCGGCAGATCGCCGCGGGCAACGTGGAGATGCACCCGCGGACCGAGATGCTCGACCTGATCGTGATCGACGGACGGGCGCGCGGCATCGTGGCCCGCGACCTGATCACCGGCCGCATCGACACGTACTTCGCGGACGCCGTGGTCCTCGCCTCCGGCGGCTACGGCAATGTGTTCTACCTGTCGACGAACGCGATGAACTCGAACGCGACCGCGATCTGGCGGGCGCACCGGCGCGGCGCGTACTTCGCCAACCCGTGCTTCACCCAGATCCATCCGACCTGCATCCCGCGCACCGGCGACCACCAGTCCAAGCTGACGCTGATGAGCGAGTCGCTGCGCAACGACGGGCGCATCTGGGTGCCGAAGGCGAAGGGCGACACCCGCCCGGCGGGCGAGATCCCGGAGGAGGAGCGCGACTACTACCTGGAGCGCATCTACCCGTCCTTCGGCAATCTCGTGCCCCGGGACATCGCCTCCCGTGCCGCGAAGAACGTCTGCGACGAGGGCCGCGGTGTCGGCCCCGGCGGTCAGGGCGTCTACCTCGACTTCGCGGACGCCATCCGGCGGATGGGCCGCAAGGCGGTCGAGGAGAAGTACGGCAACCTCTTCGACATGTACGCCCGGATCACCGCCGAGGACCCGTACACGGTGCCGATGCGGATCTACCCCGCCGTGCACTACACGATGGGCGGGCTGTGGGTCGACTACGACCTCCAGACCACCGTCCCCGGCCTGTTCGCGATCGGCGAGGCCAACTTCTCCGACCACGGCGCCAACCGTCTCGGCGCCTCCGCCCTGATGCAGGGCCTCGCCGACGGCTACTTCGTCCTGCCCTCGACGATCAACGACTACCTCGCCCGCAACCCCCACCACGACGAGGTGACCGACGAACACCCGGCCGTCCAGGAGGTGCTGGCCGAGACCGAGGACCGGCTACGGCTGCTCCTCGCCGTCGACGGCGACCGCACCCCGGACTCCTTCCACCGCGAAGTCGGCGAACTGATGTGGGAGTTCTGCGGCATGGCCCGCACCGAGACCGGACTGCGCAAGGCGCTGGAGCGAATCCCGCAGATCCGGGAGGAGTTCTGGCGGCGCATCAAGGTCCCCGGCACCGGCGAGGAGTTCAACCAGTCGCTGGAGAAGGCCAACCGAGTCGTCGACTACCTGGAACTCGCCGAGCTGATGTGCCTCGACGCGCTGCACCGCTCCGAGTCGTGCGGCGGGCACTTCCGTGAGGAGTCCCAGACCCCGGACGGCGAGGCCGCCCGCAAGGACGAGGAGTTCTCCTACGCGGCGGCCTGGGAGTTCACCGAGACGGGCCAGTCCCCCGTCCTGCACAAGGAAGACCTCGTCTTCGAGTACGTCCACCCCACCCAGCGGAGCTACGCATGAAGCTCAACCTGCGCGTCTGGCGACAGAAGAACGCCGACGCCGAAGGCGCCATGTCCACGTACCAGGTGGACGACATCTCGGCCGACATGTCCTTCCTGGAGATGCTCGACACCCTCAACGAGGAACTCATCCTCAAGGGCGAGGACCCGGTCGCCTTCGACCACGACTGCCGCGAGGGCATCTGCGGCGCCTGCTCGCTCGTCATCAACGGCGACGCGCACGGCCCCGAACGCACCACCACCTGCCAGCTGCACATGCGGTCCTTCCAGGACGGCGACACCATCGACATCGAACCCTGGCGCGCCTCGGCCTTCCCGGTCGTCAAGGACCTCGTCGTCGACCGCTCCGCCTTCGACCGCATCATCCAGGCCGGCGGCTACATCACCGCCCCCACCGGCGCCGCGCCGGAGGCCCACGCCACGCCCGTGCCCAAGCCGGACGCCGACTTCGCCTTCGAGCACGCCGAGTGCATCGGCTGCGGTGCCTGCGTCGCCGCCTGCCCCAACGGCGCGGCCATGCTCTTCACCTCCGCCAAGATCAACCACCTCAACGTGCTCCCGCAGGGCGCTCCCGAACGCGAGTCGCGGGTGCTCGACATGGTGGCCCAGATGGACGAGGAGGGCTTCGGCGGCTGCACGCTCGCCGGGGAGTGCGCGACGGCGTGCCCCAAGGGCATCCCGCTGTTCTCCATCACCAGCATGAACAAGGAGTGGCTGCGCGCGACCCGCTCGTCGGGCAAGCGCTAGCCGTACGTCGTTCGCCGTAAGGGTGCGGACGGGCGGGACCGGGAGTGGTGCTCATCCCCGGTCCCGCCAGGCACCCCCGGCCGTCGGTAGGCTGCCGGCATGATCTTCGACAACAACGGGAGGGAGCGGTTCCTCGAAGCCGTCACGGACTTCGAGGCCGCTGTGCGCGAACGGGACGTCGACCGTTCGGAACGCGCGTTCGGAGAGTTGTACCGTCACTTCGGGGACGCGGGGGAGCGGGAAGTCGGCCGGGCGGCACCGCTGTTGGCCGCGCTGCTGCCCGAGGTGCCCCCGGGGCCGCGCGGCACCGTGGCCGTGCTCGTCGGGGCCTGCGTGGAGCGTGGCGCCGACGCCGGGCCCTGCGCGCCGCACGTCTTCGCCGAACTCGCCGAGACACTCGCCGCCGCCGGTGAATTCTGCGAACGCTGGGAGGAGACCGGCGGAGGGGACTTCCCCGACCCGGAGGACGGTGCGCCGGATCCGGCGCTCTTCGACCGCGTCGGGGCGGAACCGGCCCTGGCCTGGATGACGTTGCCCCAGTTCGAGATGGCGTCCGTCGCCATGCTGAACCACGCCGGGGTGCGCGGCGCCCTCGACAGCGCCCTGCGCAACCGGCTGCTGCGGGCCACGCGGACCGTGGAAGAGGCGTCCGGACACCCCTTCAAGTGCCTGACGTACGCCCTGCTGGTCCTCGACGAACCGCTGATCGTGCTGCACCGCCCGACCGGAACCGGTTACGCGATGCGCATGCGGGGCATCGGCGACAACTTCCAGCTGCACACGCTGGTCGCCGACGTCCTCGTCGGCGGCGGCCACATACCCGGCCGGGCCCCGTCCGCGCAGGAGGCCGCGGTCTGCCGCGACCAGCCCGGACAGGTGCACACCACCGGCTCCTTCAACCTTGTCGCCCCCACCGGGGAGTGGGTGTGGAACGAGGGCACGCCCAGCGACATCCCCGTCGTCGACGGAGTCCGGCTGCTCGTCCTCGACCCGCCGGCCTACGAGCGGAGCTGGCCCTCGGGCCGGTTCTTCCCGAACATGACGGGCGACCTCGTCCTGGAGCGGGTACTCGCCCCCGAGGAGGCCGGGCGCCTGCTCGCCGGGTGCGTGACGAAGGACGGCTGACCGGGCCGGGGACCCGGCGTTCAACAACCCCACATCCACTCTCCTGGCACAGGTCACGCGCACGCCAACCGGCATCGGAAGAACAGGAGCGCACGGACCGAACAACCGCTGGTCCGCGCCCGCCGCACCGCCGAACCGGCCCGTGACCAGGAGAGTGCCATGACCGGCGTTTCCACCCTCGACACCCCGCCCCAGCCCGTCGCCCCCACCCGCTACACCGTCACCCTGGCCCGCGACGAGGCCGACGTGCGAGCCGCGCAGCGGCTGCGCCACGACGTGTTCGCCGGGGAGATGGGCGCCCTCCTGTCCACCCCGCAACCGGGTCTCGACGTCGACGCCTTCGACGCGTACTGCGACCACCTGCTGGTCCGGGACACGGTGACCGGCCAGGTCGTCGGCACCTACCGGCTGCTGCCGCCCGAGCGGGCCGCGATCGCCGGACGGCTGTACTCGGAGAGCGAGTTCGACCTCGGCCCGCTCGCCCCGATCCGCTCCGGGCTCGTCGAGGTGGGACGCTCCTGCGTGCACCCCGACCACCGCGACGGCACCGTCATCGGACTCATCTGGGCGGGGATCGCCCGCTACATGATCGAGGGCGGCCACGAGTGGCTCGCCGGCTGCTGCTCCATCCCGCTCGCCGACGGCGGCACCCTCGCCGCGGGCACCTGGGACCGTGTCCGCACCCGGCACCTGGCACCCGAGGAGCACCGCGTACGTCCCCTGCTGCCGTGGAGCGCCGAGGGCGTCACCCGGCCCGCCCGCACCGAGCTTCCCCCGCTGCTGCGCGGCTATCTGCGACTGGGCGCCTGGGTCTGCGGAGAGCCCGCCCACGACCCGGACTTCGGGGTCGCCGACCTGTATGTGCTGCTGCCGATGAGCCGGGTCAACCCGCGCTATCTGCGGCACTTCCTCTCCCTCGTCCCGGCGTGATGAGCACCCACGACGTGGGGGCACCGGGCCCGGGGACGCTCGGTGCGGGACCGGCCCGTCCGGGTGCCGGGAGCCCGGACCGGTCGCGCGCCGCCGCACCCGGGTCCTGGTCCCGGCCGGACGCCCCGCCGCCGGGTGCCCGGGAGCGTGGCGGTGCCGGAGCCGCCGCCCCGGAGTGGGGCGGTGCCGGAGTCGCCGCCCCGGAGCGAGGCGGTGCCGGAGCCGCAGCACCAGCACCCTCCGGCCCCGGCAGCGCCTGGCTTCCCACCGCTCCCTGCTCTCCCGGAGCCTGCGTGGAGTCGACGGCGTCCTGGACCGCGGTGCCCCGCGCCGTGCTGCGGCTCGCCGCGGTCCTGGCCGTCGTCCTCACCGGAGTCCTGCTCGCCCCGGGGATCGCCCGGATGCGGGCGGTGCCACGGGACCGGATGATCCGCCGCTGGTGCCGGGCCGTCGTCCGGGCGAGCGGCGTACGGACCAGGATCACCGGGACCGCCGTGCCCACCGGTGGCCTGCTGCTCGTGGCCAACCACATCTCCTGGCTGGACATCCCGCTGCTCGCCGCGGTCCGCCCGGCGCGGATGCTCGCCAAGACCGAGGTCCGGGCCTGGCCCGTGGCGGGAGCCCTGGCCGCACGCGGCGGCACCCTCTTCATCGAACGGGACCGGCTCCGCGCGCTGCCCGGCACGGTGACCCGCATCGCCGAGGCCCTGCACGCCGGAGCGGCCGTCGTCGCCTTCCCCGAGGGCAGCACCTGGTGCGGCCGTGCCCAGGGCCGCTTCCGCCGTGCCGTCTTCCAGGCCGCGCTGGACTCGGGAGCGCCCGTGCAGCCGGTGCGTGTCCACTACCGGTCGAGCGGCGGAGAGGAGAGCACCGCCGCCGCGTTCGTCGGCGACGACTCGCTCCTCGCGTCACTGTGGCGGGTCGCCACCACACGCGGCCTGGTGGCCGAGGTCGAGGTACGGCCACCGATCGCGTCCCGCAACCACCCGGACCGCCGGGGCCTGGCCGCGGCGGCGCAAGGGGCGCCGGACTGGGTGCGGGCGCAGACGGCGGTCCACCCCTGAATCCTCAACTCCCCCTTGAAGAAGGGGATTTGAAGTCGACGGCTTCGGTGTCGATTCACCCGAAGCGGGTGCGGGGAACAGGTGACTCGGCGATCATCCGTCCATGACGGTTGCACCGACGCCGACCTGGCCGATCTGCGGACACGGCGGCTGCCGCGGTGTCGTCGTGCCGCGGCGGGGGCGCTGCCTCGCGCACGTCGACGCAGCGGGGCGGCAGATCTCCCTGTTGTCGACCGCGGCGGGCAGTCCAGCCGACTACCGGGGGGTGCCGTTCACCCCGGAACTCCTCGAAGAACTCCGCCGCAGAAGCCAACGCATCCTGTACGAGGCCCGGTTCGAGCAGGCCGTGTTCACCGGGGACGTCGACTTCAGCGGGTTCCTCTTCTCGGGGCCGGTCGACTTCCGCGACGCGCGGTTCGAAGGGACGGCGGACTTCACCCGTATCGGGGTGCGGGGCCATGCCGACTTCCGGCGGACGGTGTTCGAGGACGAAGTGATCTTCGACCGGGGCGACTTCGAGGGGGCCGCGGACTTCTCCCGCGCGGAGTTCCGCGGCCGGGTCTCACTGACGGGAACCCGGGTGGCGCGGAACATGCGGCTGGACATGGCACGGTGCTCCGGGCCGGTCGAAGCCATGATCGTGAGCGGCAGCGAGATCCACCTGACCGGGGCCGTCCTGGAACGCCCCGCCCGTCTGTACGCGGCCACACCTCGTCTGACCTGCCGGGACACGACGTTCGTCGGGCCGTCGACGCTGCGTGTACGGCGGACCCAGGTGGACCTGACCGACGCGAATCTCGCATCCCAGGTGTCGATCCTCCAGCACTTCGGCCCCTTCTGCCTCCCCGACGGAACGAACATGGAGGAGACGCGGCCACTGGGCTGGGGTTCCCCCTTTCTCGCCGAGCTGCTCTCGGTGCGAGGTGTGGACGTCTCCTTCCTCACGGTCGTCGACATGGGGCTGCGTCCTTGTCAGTTCTTCGGGGCCCACCATCTCGACCAGATCCGCATCACCGGCGAGAGCCTCTTCGGGTCGCCTCAGTCGGGCTGGGGCGTGCACGGCGGAATACCGCTGCGCTGGACCAACAGACGGGCCATTGCCGACGAACACCTGCTCCGGCAGCGACTGGAGTCGAGCGACCGCAATCGGCGGGCCTGGACGGACATCGACGACGACCTCCCCGGCACGGTCATGGAGCCCGCCCACGTCGCCCAGCTCTACCGCCAGCTCCGCAAGGCCCTGGAGGACAGCAAGGACGAACCGGGAGCCGGCGACTTCTACTAGATGCGGCGCCTCGACAGGGTCGAGACGACCCGCGCCGAACGCTGGCTCCTGCACGCCTACTGGCTTCTCTCCGGCTACGGCCTGCGCGCCTCGCGGGCCCTCGCGTGGCTGCTGCTCGCGGTCTGTGTCACCGTCGTGCTCATGCTGGGGCTCGGGCTGCCGGACAAGAGCCCCAGCCAGACCGTCACGGGAGATCTGCCCCCGAGCGGTGGCAAGGTCACGCTGGAGGTGGACACCCCGGATCCGGTGCTCACCCTGCCCGTCGCGGACCGGTTCACCCTGGAGCGGTTCGAGAAGACCCTGCGGATCGTGCTCAACTCGGTGATCTTCCGGTCCAGCGGACAGGACCTCACCACCTGGGGCACCTACACCGAGATGATCAGCCGCTTCACCGAACCGGTGTTCCTGGGTCTCGCCGTGCTCGCCGTCCGCGGCCGGATCAAGCGCGGCTGACCAACTGCCGGGCCAGATACGGGGCGGTGCGGCTGCCCGCGGCACGTGCCACCTCCGCCGGCGGTCCCGCCGCGACGATGTGGCCGCCCGCGTCGCCGCCGCCGGGGCCGAGGTCGATCACCCAGTCGGCGCCCGCGACGACCGACATGTCGTGCTCGACGACCACGACGGTGTGGCCCGCGTCGACCAGACCGTGCAGCTGGCGCATCAGCACCTCGACGTCGGCCGGGTGGAGGCCGGTGGTCGGCTCGTCGAGCAGGTAGAAGGTGTGTCCGCGCCGTACCCGTTGGAGTTCGCCGGCCAGCTTGATGCGCTGGGCCTCGCCGCCGGACAGCTCGGTCGCGGGCTGGCCGAGGCGGAGATAGCCGAGGCCCACGTCCAGCAGCGTGGCCAGACTGCGGGCGACGGCCGGGGTGTCCGCGAAGAAGCCGGCCGCCGCCTCCACCGTCAGGTCGAGGATCTGGGCGATGTTCCTTTCCCGGTACGTCACTTCGAGGGTCTCGGGGTTGTAGCGTGCCCCGCCGCAGTCCGGGCACGGTGCGTAGGTGCTGGGCAGGAACAGCAGCTCGACGCTGACGAAGCCCTCGCCCTGGCAGGTCTCGCAGCGGCCACCGGCGACGTTGAAGGAGAACCTGCCGACGCCGTAGCCGCGACGGCGGGCCCCGTCCGTCCCGGCGAAGACCTTGCGCACGACGTCGAACAGCCCCGTGTACGTCGCGAGGTTCGAGCGCGGGGTGCGGCCGATGGGCTTCTGGTCGACCGTGACCAGACGCCCGACCCCGTCGAGTTCCTCCGTCACTTCGCCGATCAGCGTGGACTTGCCGGAGCCGGACACCCCGGTGACCGCGGTGAACACGCCGAGGGGGAACTCGGCGGTGACTCCGCGCAGGTTGTGCCGGGTGACCGGCCCGACCTTCAACTGGCCCTGCGCCGGGCGGAGTTCGCGTACCGGCGCGGGGGACCGGTCGAAGAGGAAACGGGCGGTCGCCGACTCCGGCACGCCCTCCAGGTCCGCGACCGGGCCGCTGTGCAGCACCTGCCCACCGTGCTCGCCGGCGCGCGGACCGACGTCGACGAGCCAGTCCGCGCCGCGGACGACGTCGAGGTGATGCTCCACCACGAACACCGAGTTGCCCGCGCTCTTCAGCCGGTCCAGGACCGTGAGCAGAGCCTCCGTGTCCGCGGGGTGCAGCCCGGCGGAGGGTTCGTCGAGGACGTACACGACTCCGAAGAGACCCGAGCGCAACTGCGTGGCCAGACGCAGCCGTTGCAGTTCGCCCGCCGACAGCGTGGGGGCCGGCCGGTCGAGGCTGAGATAGCCGAGGCCGAGCTCCACGACCGGCGCGACACGCGACCTGACGTCGTCGGTGAGGACCCGCGCCGCCTCCCCGCTGCCGTGCAGCGCCCGCCCGAGCTCGGTCAGCGGCAGCGCGGCCAGCTCGGCGATGGTGCGCCCCGCGAACGTCACCGCCAGCGCCTCGGCCCGCAGCCGGCTGCCGCCGCACACGGGACACGGAGAACTGGTCAGGAACCGCTCCGCCTTGGCCCTGAGCGTCGGGCTCTTCGTGTCGGAGAAGGTCTTCATGACGTAGCGCCGGGCACTCATGTACGTGCCCTGGTAAGGGCGTTGGATCCGCTCCGCGTCCCGCACCGGGTGCACGGTGACGACCGGCTGCTCGTCGGTGAACAGGATCCACTCCCGCTCCCCGGCGGGCAGTTCCCGCCAGGGCCGGTCCACGTCGTGGCCGAGCGTGTCGAGGATGTCCCGCAGGTTCTTGCCCTGCCAGGCGCCCGGCCACGCGGCGATCGCGCCCTCGCGGATCGACAGCGACGGATCGGGGACCAGCAACTCCTCGGTCGTACGGTGCACTCGTCCGAGCCCGTGGCACTCCGGGCAGGCCCCGGCCGCCGTGTTCGGCGAGAACGCGTCCGAGTCGAGCCGCTCCGCGCCCGGCGGATAGTCGCCGGCGCGGGAGAACAGCATGCGCAGCGAGTTGGAGAGATTGGTGACCGTGCCCACGGACGAGCGCGACGTGGGTGTCGACCGGCGCTGTTGGAGGGACACCGCGGGCGGCAGGCCCGTGATCTCCCCGACCTTCGGCGCGCCGACCTGGTGGATCAACCGCCGCGCGTACGGCGCGACCGACTCGAAGTAGCGGCGCTGCGCCTCCGCGTAGATCGTCCCGAAGGCCAGCGACGACTTCCCGGAGCCGGACACGCCCGTGAAGACGGCGAGCACGTCCCTCGGCACGTCGACGTCCACGCCCCGCAGGTTGTGCTCGCGGGCGCCCCGGACGCGGACGTACGGGTCGTGGGGACCGTGCGGGCTGGGCATCGGGGAAACTCCTGTGGGGGCCTTGGGACCGGTACGGCGGCGCGGCTCGGGGCAAACCCCACGATTCTAGGCCGGGGTCAGTCCCGCGACCCGGGCCAGCCCGCGATAGGAGTCGAGCAGGGCGTCCCGGTCGTACGTGCTCGTCGTGACCAGTACCTCCTGGGCGCCGGTCTCCTTGATCAGCGTCGCCAGTTCGTCGGCGACCTGCTCCTCGGTGCCGGCGATGTGGCCGGCGAGTCCGGACTCGTAGAAGGCGCGCTCCCTGCCGCTCATCGTGAGGGTCTCCACCCGCTCGGCGGGAGGCAGCGGCGGGAAGGTGCCGTGCGTGCGCGAGTACGCCATCGACCAGGCCTCGGGGAGCAGCAGGCGGTGTGCCCGCTCGGGGGTCGCGGCGACCGCCACCGTGCCGGAGACGACGACGTACGGCTCCTGTGCCCAGACGGACGGCCGGAACGCCGCGCGGTAGTGGTCGACGCCGCGCAGCATCTTGTCCCGGCTCCTGAGGTCCCCGATGACCATGGGCAGGCCGGCCCGCGCCGCGATGCCGGCGCCCTCGCCCATGGCGAGCACGAAGGGCGGCACGGTCAGCCCCTCCGGCGGGCGCGCGTGCACACCGGTCGGGGAGGTGCCGCGGAACCAGCCGAGGAGTTCGTCGAGCTGTGCCGCGAAGTCGTCGCTCGCGGCCGCGTCCTTGTCCCGTCCGAGCGCCTTGCGCACACCGTCCGTGAAGCCGACGGAGCGGCCGAGCCCCATGTCGATCCGCCCGGGGAACAGGGACGCGAGCACGCCGAACTGCTCGGCCACGACGAGCGGCCGGTGGTTCGGCAGCATCACTCCGCCGGTGCCCACCCGTATCGTGCGCGTGGCCGCGGCGACGGCGGCGGCCAGCACGGTGGGCGCGGATCCGGCGACTCCCGGCACCCCGTGGTGCTCCGAGACCCAGATCCGGTGGTAGCCGAGGGCTTCCAGGTCCTGCGCCAGGCGCACGGTGTCACGCAGCGCCTCGGCCGGCTCGTGCCCCTCCCGGGTGCGCGAGCGGTCGAGTACGGAGAAACGGGTTTCCGCGATCACAGAGCTCACAGGGGGTTCAACGCGTGCGGGCCCTCAGGATTCCCGGTGCCGGTGCCGGTGCCGGTGCCGGTGCCAGTGCTGGTGCCCCTGCCCGTGTCTGCGCCGGTTGCCCGTGCCGGTACCGGCGCCTGTGCTCGCGACTGCGACTCGGACAGCGGGCCCGCTGTCCGTCCCTCCGGTGCACGGGGGAGCCGGGCCTGGATCGAACATGTATCCGAATGTGGGCGCCAGGGCTCCTTTGCCGTCCCCGCACCGCGGACGCCCGGCGACGTCACCCGCACGCGCCCGGAGCCGGGCCGCTGCGGTCGCGCCCGGCCGCGTACAGGCACACGATGCGAAGACGAACGTCTCGCATTCTCACTGGAGTACTCATGGTCTGGATTCCTCAGATCACGGATCTCGTCGAGCGGCTCGGAGCGGCCGACCTCGCCGGTGCCCTGCGCGACCCGGACACGGCCACCGTGCCGGTGGCGCTCGACGACCCCGGCGCCGGGCGCATCTGCGGCGTGGGTGTCCTGGCCGCCTGGCTGGCCGAGCAGGAGAAGTGGCGGACGGAGCACGCCGCCGTCGTGGAGCCGGCCGCCGTCACGGTCACCGGACGGCGCGCCGTGGGCGAATGGGTGGTGCGCCTCGACGGACCGGACGGCGGACGCGTCGGGCTCCCCGTCGCCGTCGCGGTCGAGCCCGCCTCCACCATGCCGGTGCGGATCTACCACTCCCGGTGGCCGCTGCTCGGCCGTCACGTCGTACGGCCTCCGCTGGTGCGGCACGCCCCGGACGCGCACGCCTCCGACGTCGTGGACGTCTACCGGGCGGCCCTCGCGGAGGGGGACGTCGCCGCCGTGGTGGCGGCCTTCGCGCCCGACGGCTACTTCCGCGAACCGTCCGGCGATACCCACCGGTACGTCGGCCACGCCGCGCTCAACGACCTGTTCAAGGGCTTCTTCGCCGCGGGCGGGGGCATCCCGCTGAAGCTGTGCACCGTCACGGACGACGGCACCCGCAGCGCCGTCGAGTACGTCTGCGACCGCTGGGGCGACGCCGACCTTCCGCCGCAGGCGGGGCTCGTCGTCTGCACGCGCGGCGAGGGTGGCCTGATCTCGGCCGTGCACGTGTACGACGACGTGGAGGCGCCCGTCGAGTAGGGCTTCACCGGGCCTGTGGCGGGCAGGGAGACAGGTGGCCGCAGTGCCGCCATCCCACGGTGCGCGAGAGCAGGAGTGAGCATGCAGTACGTGAAGCTCGGTTCGACGGGCCTGGACGTGTCCCGGATCTGCCTGGGCTGCATGAGTGTCGGTCTTCCCGACCGCGGCGTCCACGAGTGGACCCTGGACGAGGAGGCCTCCCGCCCGCTGATCCGCCAGGCGCTGGAGGCCGGGATCAACTTCTTCGACACGGCGAACGTGTACTCGGACGGCACCAGCGAGGAGATCGTCGGCCGGGTGCTCGGCGACCTCGCGCGCCGCGACGAGATCGTCATCGCCACCAAGGTGAACGGCGCGATGCACGACGGGCCCAACGCCCGCGGCCTGTCCCGCAAGGCGGTCATGACGGAGATCGACAACAGCCTGCGCCGCCTCGGCACCGACTACGTGGACCTCTACCAGATCCACCGCTTCGACCCGGCGACCCCCGTCGAGGAGACGATGGAGGCGCTGCACGACGTGGTCAAGGCGGGCAAGGCCCGTTACATCGGGGCGAGTTCGATGTACGCCTGGCAGTTCTCCAAGGCGCAGTACATGGCGCGGCTGAACGGATGGACGCGGTTCGTCTCCATGCAGAACCACTACAACCTCCTCTATCGCGAGGAGGAGCGCGAGATGCTGCCGCTGTGCGAGGACCAGGGCGTCGGCGTGCTGCCCTGGAGCCCGCTGGCCCGTGGACGGCTCACCCGGGACTGGGACACCGCCACGGCACGCAGCCGGACCGACGAGTTCGGCCGGAACCTCTACCTGGACGGCGACCGCGAGATCGTCGACGCCGTCGCCCGGATCGCCGCCGGACGGGAGACCGCGCGTGCGCGGATCGCCCTCGCCTGGCTGCTGCACCGCGGCGTCGTGACCGCGCCCGTCGTCGGCGTCACCGAGCCGCTGCACATCGAGGACGCGGTCGCCGCCGTCGAGGTGGAGCTCACGGACAAGGAGATCGAGGAACTGGAGCGGGCCTACACGCCGAGGGCGATCAGCGGCCACTGAGCGGAAAAATTCCCGGTTCCCGGAATTGAGCGGACCGGGCATCCCATGGGGAGCGCTCCCAATGGGATGCCCCAATGGATCGGTCTCGCGTGCGGTTCGGTGGTGGCGGGGTTTCCGAATTCCGTTTTCCCGGGACCCGCTGACATTCTGTCAATATCGCGGACTGCCAGCGGAAAAGGAAATCGCCGGACCGCTTGTTCCGTCTCGGGAGCCTGTGCAAAGGTGTGCGTTGTCGGCGTGCAGACAATATTGTGCTGCCTTCCGTGCCCGTACGGTGTGGCCGTTCGTCCCCTTGCTTCACGAGTGCGGCCGGATTGCTTCACAGGTGCGGTCCGAGGTGGTCGTGCGCGGCGCAGCCCCCCATGGGTAGGCCGTCCGCCTCGTCGGGCGGTCTACATACCCATTGGTATGGACTAATTTCCGTGTTGCCTTTGGGAGGAAAGCGGACGTGAATGATGCCAGGCTGCCTCATTCCCAGGCTCCGGCGCGGTCGTTCGAGGTATCGGATGAACGGCTCGCGGCCGAGATGAAGAAGAGCCAAGGGAACGCACCCGTGCACTATCCCGTCGGCGAACTGCTGGACCGCCACTGGGAAGCGGTGTACTCCTACGCACGCCTGTGCACTCACGGCGTACGGCCCGCCGGAATGCTCACCACGGCCGCATTCACCCGTCTGTTCGGCGAATCCCTGGACCAGTCGGGACCCGGCGCCGCTTGGCGGCCCCAACTCCTCGTCACCGTCCGGCGCATGGCCGCCGAGTGGCTCACCGACCAGCGGCGCGACATGCTCCACCCGAACCTGCTCACCGGCTCGGACCGCGAGGACCGGGCCGCGGCCCGGCTCCTCCCGCCGGAGGGCAGACGCCTGCTGTCCCGGGCGTTCCAGCGGCTGCCCGAGCCCGCCCGCTGCCTGCTGTGGCACATCGAGGTCGAGGCCGAGCGCCCTGAGGTGCCCGCGGCCCTGCTGGGATACGAAGCCGAGGACGTCCCGCCGGAGCTGGAGCGCGCCCGGGAACGCCTGCGCGCCGGCTGTCTGGAGATCCACCGCGAGCTGGCCCCCGAGCAGGAGTGCCGGCGCTACAACCGGATGCTCGATGTCTCCCTGCGCCGCCGCGGCGCCGGACTCGACCCCGATCTGCGCGATCACATGGCCCGGTGCGGTCACTGCCGCCACACCGCCGACCAGTTGGACCAGTTCAACCGCCCGCTGGGGCTCCCGCTCGCCGAGGCCGTGCTCGGCTGGGCCGCGCGCGACTACGTCGCCTCCCGTCCCGGACGTGCCTCCGCGATCCCCGCGGCCGACGGGGTCCACACCGCCGACGAGGCCGCCGCCACGGCACCCGAACTCACCGGAACTCCCGCCGAGAAGGGGATGCTTTCCTGGACCGGGACGCCCGCGGACACGCCCGCCGTCCGCGAGGTCCCGCTCCCGGCGGGACTCCGCCCGCGCACCGCCGCGCGCGGCCGCGGAGCCGGCGACCCGCGTACGCCCGCGCACCGGGCGCCCCGGGGACAGGGAGCCGGCACGCACAAGGGCCCCCGCCAGGCACCGCGCCGCCGCGACGTGGCGCTCGCCGTCCTCACCGTGAGCACCCTGATCCTGGTCCCGCTGGTCGTCTGGGCGGCCGGCACCAGCTCCGGCGGCGAGAACGGCACGGCCGACAACACCGGCCGCTCGGACGCGACCGGCCCGAGCCGGTCGCCCGGTGCGAACCCCTCGTGGATCGGGACCGGGGCCCGGCCGGGCGAGACCGCACGGGGACTGCTGCGCAACGCCGCGACCGGACTGTGCGTCGGCATCGTGGGCGACAAGCCCGCCAAGGGGGTGGAGGCCCGGCTCACCTCGTGCACCTCGAAGTCCGCCCGCCGGTGGACGTACGAAGCCGACGGACTGCTGAGCGACGCGGCCGACCCCGGCCTGTGCCTGGACTCCCATCTCGGCTACTCGGTCCGGCTGACCGCCTGCCCGGGCGTGTCGGGCCCCGGCGCGAAGGACCGGCGCTACGACTTCACCCTCCAGGGTGCGCTGGTGCCACGTTGGAACCAGGACCTGGCCCTCGCGCCCGCCTCCGCCGACGACGGCGCGGCCCTGCTCCTCAAAGTCCGCGACGACGGGGCCGTCCAGCGCTGGGAGCTCGACACCTCCTCGCCCACGCTCCAGATGGAGGTGGTCAACTGGGGCTCCGCCGACGGCGGACCGGACACCACCCCCGCACCGCCCACGGACTCGACGGAACCCGCACCGCCCGCCGCCCACGGGTCGTCCACCACCCCGTCGACCGCGCAGCCGGCTCCGACGACCTCCGCCCCGTCGTACGAGTACTGCGCCTCCCCGGACGCCTACTGCCCCGGGGACGGGCAGTACGGCTCCGGCCGCGACCCCGGATACGGCTACGGGGACTACGGATACGGCTCCGGACACGAGGGAGGGCGGGGAGGCCGCCGGTGAGTCCGGCACACCCCGCCCGCCCCGCCGCCGTACGGGAGACCACCGAGCCGTCGGCCTGACGGCGGACCCGAACCGTCAGGACGACGGCGTGCCCGAACCGGACGCCGTGCCCAGGAACTCCGCCCAGCCGCCGAGCGGGGACTGCCCGGGACTGAGGGTGCGCAGCTTCCGCAGGACCGCCGGGTCCTGCACCTCCAGCCACTCCACGAGCTGGCGGAAGGACACCATCCTGACCTCGTCGTGTTCGGCGATCCGGGCGATGGCCTGCTCGACGGCGTCCATGTAGATGCCGCCGTTCCAGCGTTCGAAGTGGTTGCCGATGAAGAGGGGCGCCCGGTTGCCCTCGTAGGCGCGACGGAAGCCGGCGAGATAGCTGTCACGGGCCTGCGCGCGCCACGCGGCGAACCGGGAACGGTCGCCGAGCGGGTTCGCGTTCGACTGGTTGGCCATCAGGTTGTAGTCCATGGACAGGACCTGGAAGGAGTGACCGGGGAACGGGATGGACTGGAGCGGGAGGTCCCAGACCCGGCCGCCCTGCACCTTCCCGGGCCAGATCTGCAGCCCGCCGGGTGAGCTGGCGTCGTACTTCCACCCCAGGTCGGCGACGGTCGGCAGCAGGTTGGCCTGCCCCTCCAGGCACGGGGCCCGCCCGCCGATCAGTTCCTTGCGGTAGTCGAAGGGCAGCGGTTCGAGATCGGTGAAGCCGGTGTTCGTCTTCCAGCGCGTGACGAACCCGATCGCCTGGTCGATCTCGCTGCGCCACTCGGCGGGCGACCACAGGCGCACCCCGTCCGCGCCGCAGAAGTGCCCGTTGAAGTGGGTGCCGATCTCGTGCCCCTCCAGCCAGGCGGCGCGTATCTGCTGGAGCGTGGCGTGGATGTGCCGGTCGGAGAGGTAACCGATCGCGGAGGCACCGACCGGGTGCTGCGGCGGGCGGTACAGGTGCTTCTTCGACTCGGGCAGCGTGTAGATGCCGCTGAGGAAGAACGTCATGGACGCCCCGTGGTCGGCGGCGACCTTGCGGAACCGGGAGAACAGCTTGTTGCTGAGCTCGCCCGCGCCGTCCCAGGAGAAGACGACGAACTGTGGCGGGCGCTCACCCGGCTTCAGCCGCTGCGCCTTCGGCTGCTCGGGCTGGGCCCCCGTGTCGGCGGTCGAGCCGTCACCGATCGGCTTGGGCGGCTGGCTCGGCGACCCTTTGCCGTCACTCTCGCCGGTGCTGCCCACCGACCAGTCGTTCGCCGAGCAGGCGGAGAGCGCGCCCAGGGCGCCCGCCGATGCCGCCGCGGTCAGCAGCCGCCTGCGTGAGATACCGCTCATGATCGTCCCCCGGGATTCTCGCCACGGCTCCCGCTCTGCGGCTGGAGCCCCCGTACCTGTGACGCCCCGCTCGGTGCGGGTGCGTCAATCGGTGGGATGCGCGGGCATCCGGAAAGGGTCGCGTGATCCAGGACACGTAGCCGTTCCGTGACAAACCCCGCCGACCTGCGGGGCAGGTGGCGGGGCAGGGGGAATTGGGGCCGCTGGGTTCAGGTGCCGGTGCCCGACCGGACGACCGTCAGGGACACCGTCGAGGCGTTGCCGGAGACCGGCACCTTGCCCTGCGTCCACGTGACCTTGAGCGGGTCCCTCTCGTCGGGAGGAGTGACGATGAGCGCGGCGGGCGTCGCCGTCCTCGCCCCGCTGATCTCGGGATTGGAGAAGGTCAGACCCGCCCACGCGCTCTGCCCCGGCTTCAGCGTGAGCGTCGTCGGCGATTCCGAGGAGCGCTTGGGGTCGGGGCCGAGCTGCCTGCCCGACGCGTCGACGAACGCGGCCCCCGGGAAGCCGCGCACGGTGCAGGTGCGCCCGGACTTGTTGGTCAGGACGACGGGGAAGTTCTCCTGCCCCGCGCCCGGGTCGTTGTTCCCCACGGACGCGCGCAGTTCGGAGGTGTGGCAGCGGCCGCCGCCCGAGGAGTTGCCCGAGGACGTGGAGGCCGCCCCCGACGTCGTACCGGACTTGGTGGCGGACCCGGCCGAGGTGTCGTCCCCGCCCGGGGTGGCCGTGTCGCTCGATCCGCTGTCCGCGGTCCTGTCGCCCGAGGCGGGCTCGGCGGTGCCGGAGAGCGTCTGCGGCGCGCTCTTCGGTGAGCCGTCCGTGCCGCAGCCCGTGAGCAGGCCGAGCACCGCGATGCCCGCGAGCACCGCCGCCCGCCGGGCGTGGGCCGAAGTGCGGTGCGCGGGAACCGCGTCGACCGGGTCCGTGTCCGCCGCTCCGCGCCGGAAGGTCGCCATGTCACCACTCCTTGGGAATCACCGCACGCGTTCCTCACGCGTACGCACGGCGCGTTGTGCCCCGTCACCCCTGTCCGATGCACCGGCGCACGGAAAAGTTCGCGAGATCGGCCGGGAAAATACGCCGGGCCGGGCGCGACCGTTCAGGTGCCGACCCGTACGGACGCGATGACCCGGTCGGCCGTGTCCTTGTCCGCGTGCTTCTGACGGATCTGCACGTAGACCTGGGGCTGCGGGGCACCACCCGCCGGGCTCAACCCCGCCTCGACGACGGAGCCGCCGCTGCCAGGACAGTCGTCCCAGGTCCGGATCAGACCGTGCCAGCGGGCGCCGTTGTAGGCGTGGCCGCCCTGGTAGTGGCATCCGGTGTGCGCCAGTGCCCGCACCTCGGCGGCGACGTCGCCCTGCTCGCTGAGCCCGATGAAGGCGCCGCTGACGTCCGACCGGAGGTCCTGCCACCGGGCGAGGTCGTCCGCGACGGCGAGTCCGGGCTCCCGCCCGTCCCCGAGCCCCAGGGCGCGCGGATTCCAGCCGGAGTCCCGTATCTGACGGCCCCAGGCCTCCGGAACCTGCGCGGTGACCCGTCCCGTGCCGTCCTCGACCCGGACGGTCCCCGCCGAGGGTTCCCGCGTCGCGAGCGTGGCGGCGACGGTGACCGCCCCCGCGAGGACGGCGACGCCCAGCGCGGCGACCAGGCCGCGCCTGCCGCGCCGGCGTGCCGTCAGGGTCCCGACCGGACCGTCCGCGGCCAGCCGTTCGAGTTCCTCCGCGAACCCGGCGGCGGTCGGCCAGCGCCGCTCACGGTCGGGTTCCATGGCCCGCATCAGCGCCCGCCCCACGTCCGCGGGGAGGTCCGCGCGCAGACGGTCGGGCCGTACGACCTTGCCGGGCGGGCCGGGCACCGAGCCGGTGACGAGATGGTGGCCGAGGGCGCCCAGGCTGTACACGTCGGCCCGCGCGTCGATCCCGGAACCGGGCTCGGCCTGCTCGGGAGGCGTGTACCCCGCGGAGCCCGCCGCCATGGTGAGGCCGGACGCCTGGGCCAGGCTCTTGGCCAGGCCGAGGTCGGCGAGCAGGACACGGTCGCCCCCGCCGGGCGAGCCGCGCAGCAGCACGTTGGACGGCTTGATGTCACGGTGGACGATCCCGGCCTCGTGCAGCGCGGCGGCTCCCCGGGCCGCCAGCGCGGTCAGCCGCAGCGCTTCGGCGACCGGCAGCGGACCGGTCCCGACGCGGTCGGCGAGGGTGCCGCCGTCGGCGTACTCCATGACGAAGTACGGCCTGCCGTCCGGGAGTTCGCCGATGTCGTAGACCTGCACGACCCGGCTGGAGTCGGCCCGGCGCAGCAGCCGTGCCTCGGAGAGGAAGCGCTCCCGGATGTCCAGGTGGTCGACCCAGTTCTCGGAGAGCACCTTCACCGCGACGGGCGCCTCCAGCACGTCGTCGTGGGCGAGCCAGACGACGCCGAAGCCGCCGGCACCCAGACGCCGGTCCAGACGGTAACGGCCGATCCGCTCCAGGGAGTGCATGCGACTATCATGCCTGGCCTCTGATCGACAGCGAGGGGAGCACCCGGTGCGGGACGCGGCGCAGACCGAGGAGCTGGCCCTGCGGGCGGCGGCCGGTGACGAGGCGGCCCTGGACGGACTGCTCCAGCAGATCCGCCCCGAGGTGGTACGGCGCTGCGGACGCTTCCTGCCCTGCCGGGAGGACGCCGAGGAGGCCGCCCAGGACGTCCTCCTCCAAGTGGCGCGGAAAATAACCACCTTCGAGGGCCGCAGCCGCTTCGGCACCTGGCTCTACACCGTGGTCGCGAACTGCTCCCGGCAGAAGTACCGGGAACTCAAGCGACGGGCCGCCGAGCAGCCGGTCGCCATCGACGCCTCCCAGCAGGTCGATCCGCGCACCACGAGCGTCATCGCCGGTTCCCGTGTCGACCTGCTGGAGGCACTGGAGCGTCTGGAGCGCGAACACCCCCACCTCGTGGCGCCGTTGGTCTACCGGGACATCTGCCAGCTGGAGTACGCCGAGGTCGCCGAGCGCGTCGGGATTCCCCTCGGCACGCTCAAGTCCCGGCTGCACGAGGCGCGCAAGCAGGTCAGGCCTTGGCTGGCGGACGCGTCCTGACGGAGCCTCAACTGGCGAAGGCTTCCTGACGGAGCCTCAACTGACGGAGGCTTCCTGACGGACCCCAATTCGCGGGCCAGGCACGGGCGTCGGACGCGTCGGACGCGTCGGTGGGCGAAGGGCCGTGGGCGGGCGCGGCGCGGCAGGGGGACCTGCATAGGGTGGGCCCGTGAAGGAGACGAACAGCAGACCACTCGCCGTGTTCGACCTGGACGGCACGCTCGCGGACAGCGCGCACCGGCAGCGGTTCCTGGAGCGCACGCCCCGCGACTGGGACGCGTTCTTCGCGGCGGCGCCGCAGGACCCGCCGCTGCCCGAAGGGATCGCGCTGGCGCTGGAGAGCGCACGCGAGTGCGAGGTGGTCTACCTGACCGGCCGCCCCGAGCGGTGCCGCCGCGACACCGTCGACTGGCTGGCCGCGCAGGGCCTGCCCGCCGGGCGCATCTGGATGCGGCGCAACGACGACCGCAGGCCCGCCCGCCGCACCAAGCTGGAGATCCTGCGCCGACTGGCCCGCGACCGCGAGGTCCGCGTCCTCGTCGACGACGACGAACTCGTCTGCACGGATGCCGAGCGGGCGGGCTTCAGGGTCGTACGGGCGCGCTGGGCGGCCACGTCAGCGGCGCTGAAGGACGCGCAGGAGCGGGAAGGGCGGACCTGACCGAGCCGTCGGGGGCCCGGCCGAGGGGGCCGGGCGGGGCGGCTCGAAGGGACCGGGTCGGGTGAGGGCGCTCAGTCGCCCTCGTCCAGGCGGAAGCCGACCTTCAGGCCGACCTGGTAGTGCTCGATCTGCCCGTTCTCGATCTGCCCCCTGACCTGGGTGACCTCGAACCAGTCGAGGTTGCGCAGGGTCTGCGAGGCACGGGTGATCCCGTTGCGGATGGCCTGGTCGACCCCCTCGTGGGAGGTGCCGACGATCTCGGTGACCCGGTACGTGTGTTCGGACATGCGGGTGCTCCTCTCCGTGGCGGGTGTGCCCCGCGTCATTCCACGGTGCCCCACGGTGCGACGGTCCGCGAGATGTCGGGAGCGTACTGCGGGGAAAGTTGCTCTCCCGCCCCGTCCGGGGGGACCTGGTGCGGACCGTCCGCGCCCGGCTCCGGACGCAGCCTTCCGTAGTCGACCCTTGACGGAATGATTGGTCCATACCAAAATCCAGAACACCCGTGCGAGCGCCATGCTCGTCCCCCACGTCGGGCCCCCTTCCCCCTGTCCGCAAGGCAGAACAGGACCCCCTCGTGAGACTCCGCCTCCTCGCCGTCGTATCCGTCACCGCGTTCCTGGCCACCGCCTGCGGAGCCCTGCCCGACAGCGGATCGGGGCAGCGGACGGTCACGGTGTGGCTGATGAAGGACAGCGCCTCCAAGGACTTCCTGAAGAGGTTCACCGAGGACTTCGAGCGCACCCACGGCGCCCTGCGCCTCGACATCCGCATCCAGGAGTGGACCGGCATCGGCGAGAAGGTGCAGGCGGCCCTCAAGGAGCGGGACAAGTCCGCGCCCGATGTGATCGAGGTCGGCAACACCCAGGTGGCGCAGTACGTCGACGGCGGCGGACTGAGCGACCTGACCCTCGAGTCCATGCGGGACTGGGGCATGAACTCCTGGCTGCCCGGCCTCGCCGAACCCGGCCGCTTCGGCACCCGCCAGTTCGGCGTCCCCTGGTACGCGGCCAACCGCGTCGTCATCTACCGCAAGGACCTGTTCGGCCGGGCCGGCATCAAGCAGCCGCCGAAGAGCCGCGAACAGTGGCTCGCGGACACCGAACGGCTCAACTCCGATGGAAACCAGGGGATATACCTGGCGGGGCAGGACTGGTACACCCTGTCCGGGTTCATCTGGGACGAGGGCGGCGACCTCGCCAAGGAGACCACCAGCGGCAATTGGGAGGGCACGCTCCAGACGCCGGCCGCCGTACGGGGCATGGACTTCTACCAGCGGCTCCAGGCGCTCGGCGACGGGCCCGTGGACGCCGACGAGGAACACCCGCCGCAGTCGGGGGTGTTCGCCAAGGGCCGGGTCGCGCAGATCGTCGCCGTCCCCGGACTCGTCCAGGCGATCGAGCGCACCAATCCCGCGCTCAAGGGCAAGCTGGGCTTCTTCCCCGTGCCCGGCAAGACCGCCGCCGCTCCCGGCGCGGTCTTCACCGGTGGCTCCGACCTCGTGGTGCCCAAGAACACGGACGACCGGGAGGGCGCGACGGCCGTCGTCGCCGCGCTCGCGGGCGCCAAGTGGCAGACCGAGCTGGCCCGCACGATGAACTACGTGCCGAACAAGACGACCCTCGCCGACGCCGTCGCGGGCGAGGAAGGGGCCGCGGCGATGGCGGCCGGCGCCGCCCACGGCCGCGCCACCCCTTCCTCGCCCCGGTGGGCCGCGGTCGAGGCCGACAATCCGATCAAGGTCTACATGTCGAAGGTGCTGAGTGGCGCCGACCCGGCGACGGAGGCCCGGCGTGCCTCCGCCCGTATCACCAAGACCCTGGCGGACGACGGCGAGTGACGCGGGACGGCGCGTGCCGTGGAGCCGGAGCATGCCGGTGCCGGAGCACACCGGTGCCGGGCCACCGCGGTGCCGGGGCGGGCCCCTGTCGGCGCCCGCCCCGGCCCTGTCGGCGATCCTGTCAGCGGTCCTGGCCCGCGACGCTCAGGGACAGCGCGAAGCGGCCCTCCGCGTCCGTCCACCAGTGGGTCAACGCGAAGCCCGCCGAGGCCAGTTCGGCCCGCACACCGTCCTCGCGGAACTTCGCCGAGACCTCGGTGCGCAACTCCTCGCCCCGCGCGAAGTGCACGGCGAGGTCGAGGGCGGGGATCTTCACCGTCTGAGCGGCCCGCGAGCGCAGCCGCATCTCGATCCACTCCTGTTCGGTGTCCCACAGGGCGACATGGTCGAACGCGTCGGGGTCGAAGTCCGCCTCCAGCTCACGGTTGACGACGCTCAGCACGTTCTTGTTGAACGCGGCCGTCACCCCGGCCGCGTCGTCGTACGCGGCGACCAGGACCGACTCGTCCTTGACCAGGTCGGTACCGAGCAGCAGCGCGTCGCCGGGCGACAGCAGCGCCCGTACGGACGCCAGGAACGCGGCGCGTTCGGCGGGCAGCAGATTGCCGATCGTGCCGCCGAGGAACGCGACGAGCCGCGGTCCGGGGGTGTCGGGCAGCGTGAGGGAGCCGGTGAAGTCGGCGATCAGCGCGTGCACGTCGAGGCCGGGACGTTCGGCGGCCAGCGCCTGGCCGGCCTGGGTGAGCGCGCTCTCGCTGACGTCCACGGGGACATAGGTGTGCAGGCCGGGCAGCGCGTCGAGGAGGTGGCGGGTCTTCTCGGACGAGCCGGAGCCCAGCTCGACGAGGGTGCGCGCGCCGCTCGCCAGGGCGATCTCCCCCGCCCGGGCGAGCAGGATCTCCCGCTCGGCGCGCGTGGGGTAGTACTCCGGGAGCTCGGTGATCTTCTCGAAGAGTTCGCTGCCGTGCGCGTCGTAGAACCACTTGGGCGGCAGCGTCTTGGGCGTACCGGTGAGGCCGTGCAGGACGTCCGCGCGCAGCGCGGCGTCCGTGGCGTCCTCGGGGAGGGTGCGGGTCAGAAGGAACGGACTCACGTACGGGGCTCCTTCGGCTGTGCGGGTGCCATGTCGTCGTTCATGTCCTTGAGAGGGGTGAGCAGCACCTCGGTGCGGCTCGCCGTGAGCAGGGTGTGGTCGGGGACCTCCCGCCAGTGCGGGTCGTCGTCGTACGGCTCGGAGGCCACGACGGTGCGGGGGCCGGGCCCGGAGAGGTACCAGAGGGTGTCGCCCCAGGCGGTCGCCACGATCGTCTCGCCGTTGGTGAGCAGCAGGTTGAGGCGGGAGCCGGGGGCCGCCTCGGCGACCTCCACGACCGTGTCCGCCAGCGCCTGCCCCTCGTCGTCGCCGCCGCGCAGCCGGTGCAGGACCAGCGCCCAGACGAGCGCGGAGTCGCAACGGGCCTCCAGCGACAGCACCTCCTGCGCGGGCAGGGTCGTGGCGAGCGGCGCGAGCGTGCCGGGCCACCCGGCGACCGCGCCGTTGTGGCTGAACAGCCAGGGGCCCGCGGCGAACGGCGCCGCCGCGGCCTCCCCGTCGGCGCCCGCCACGGTCGCGTCCCGCACCGCGGCGAGCAGCGCGGAGGCGCGGACGACACGGGCCAGGTCGGCGAACGACTGGTCGCCCCAGATGGGCACGGCGCGCCGGTAGCGGGCCGGCACCGGGTCCCCGGTGGCGTACCAGCCCACGCCGAAGCCGTCGGCGTTGACCGTCCCGTGCCGCTGCCGCCGGGGCGCCCACGCCTGCCGGAACAGGCTGTGCTCCGGCTCCACGAGGAGTGCGCCGAGCGGCTCCTCGGGCCCCAGGAACGCCAGATGACGGCACATCAGGCACTCCCGGGTCCGGCGTCGCGCGCGGTGCGGAACCCGCTGAAGATCTGCCGCCGGATCGGGTAGTCCCAGTTGCGGAACGTGCCCCGGCAGGCCACCTGGTCCACGGCGAACGAGCCGCCGCGCAGCACCTTGTACTCCGGCCCGAAGAAGACCTCCGAGTACTCCCGGTACGGGAAGGCCGCGAAGCCGGGGTAGGGCGCCAGGTCGCTCGACGTCCACTCCCACACGTCACCGATCAACTGCCGGACACCCAGCGGGGATTCGCCCTCCGGATAGCTGCCCGCCGGCGCCGGGCGCAGATGCCGCTGGCCGAGGTTGGCGTGCTCGGGCGTCGGGTCGGCGTCGCCCCACGGATAGCGGCGGGAGCGGTCGGCCGCCGGGTCGTGCCGGGCTGCCTTCTCCCACTCCTCCTCGGTGGGCAGCCGCCGCCCCGCCCAGCGGGCGTACGCGTCGGCCTCGTACCAGGAGACGTGCAGCACCGGCTCGTCGGGCGGTACGACCTCGGTGACGCCGAACCGGCGCCGCAGCCACTGTCCGCCCTCGCGGCGCCAGAACAGCGGCGCCTCGATGCCGTGACCCCGGACGTGGTCCCATCCCTCGGCGGTCCACCAGCGCTCGTCGCCGTACCCGCCGTCCTCGATGAAGGCCAGGTAGGCGGCGTTGGTGACGGGCGTGGTGTCGATGAAGAACGACGGCACCGTACGCCGGTGCGCGGGCCTTTCGTTGTCCAGCGCCCACGGCTCGGTGGACGTGCCCATCGTGAACGGGCCACCGGGGACGAGGACTTCGGAGGGCCCGGTGAACCGAGGCACGGGAGCGGGGTCCGGCGCCGTCAACGCGGCCGGCCCCCGGCGCAGCTGATGGGTGATCAGCATGGTCTCGTCGTGCTGCTGTTCGTGCTGCGCGATCATCCCGAAGGCGAACCCCGCCCGGGTCAGAGGTGTGCCGTGGAACGCGGTGCCCTCCAGGACGTCCAAGGCCCGGCCGCGCACCTCGGCGGCGTACTTCCGGGCCTCCGCGGGCGGCAGCAGCGGCAGCGAGGGGCGCTCGGCGCGCGGATGCTCGAACGCGTCGTACAGCCCGTCGATCTCGGGGCGCATGGCGTCGCGCCCCGCGACCGCGCGCAGCAGCCACAGCTCCTCCTGGTTGCCGATGTGCGCGAGGTCCCACACCAGGGGCGACATCAACGGCGAGTGCTGTGCGGTCAGCTCGGGGTCCTCCACGCAGGACGTGAGGAGCGCGGTGCGGTCGCGGGCCGTGGTGAGCGCGTCCAGCGCACGCTCCCTGAGCGACTCCGGGTCCGTGAGCGTTTCGGGGGCGGTCATGTGCGGATGTCCTTCCCGTGGAACTGACCGTACGAACGACTGTGCGAAGGGTCGAGGATGCGGGCCGGAGAGTGTCCCTGGAGGCTGCTGAGCAGATCGTCGGCGGGGCAGCGACCGCGGGCCACATAGCGATCGGTGAACGCCGCCACGGCGTCCAGGACGTCCCTCGTGGCACCGAGCCGGGGCAGCGCCTCGGCCGCCGCCGCGAAACAGACGGTCGCGGCCTCCCGCAGCTCCGGATCGGCCAGCCCGAACCGCGCGGCGTCACGCCACAGCGGATTGCGCGGGGCGGCCAGGGGGCCGGCCCGCTCCGCGAGCGGCTTCACCGTCCGGTAGGCGGTCTCGGCCGCGTCCGGATCGTCGAAGAGCGCCGCCGTCACGGCGAGCGGCACGATCCAGCCGTCGTCGCCCGGCTGCGCGTCGATCATGCGCAGCTCCAGATGCCCGCGGGGCCGGACCGGCGGGAAGAGGGTCGTCAGGTGGTAGTCCAGGTCCTCCTTGCGCGGCGGGCTGCCCGACCGCGTCCAGTCACGGAACGTCATGTTCTCGGGCACGTCCCAGGGGCCGCTGGACGCCCGTACGCACATCACCGGGGAGTCCAGGACGTGCCGGGCCCAGGCGGCGCGCGGCTCGACGCCCGGCGTCGGCGCGTCGCTGCGCCCCGGGTCCATCGCGGTCCACAGCGACTGGCGGGTGGAGAGCCAGCCGGTGCGCCGCCCCCCGGCCATCGGGGAGTGGGCGAACGCGGCCACCAGGACCGCGCCCAGCTGGTGAGCCAGCCACCAGCGGCGCCCGTGGCCGAGCGGGCCCGGCTCCTCGTACCCGGCGTCCAGGCACACCTGGACGGACGCGGAGGTGCACATCATGGCCCGGCCCTCGGGCCCCGCGCGGTCGAGATAGTGCTCCATGGCGTCGTACCTGGGCTCATGGAGGAAGCGGCGCGGCGGGTTCCACGGGTCCTGGCCGTAGCCGATCAGGCCGAGACCCGCCGCGCGCAACGTCGCGCGGACGGCGTCGAGGTCGGCCGAGACGGACCCGATGCACTCCATCAGGGAGGCGGCGGGAGCGGAACTGAGCTCCAGCTGGCCGCCGGGCTCGACGGTGAGCGTCGAACGCAGGGGCAGGGTCCGCAGTGCGGCATAGGCCGCTTCGAGTCGTGCGGAGGGGACGGGGAGCCGCGGGTGCCGCAGCTCGTGGACGAGCCATTCCACTTCGACACCGAGGTATCGGGGCGGCCCGGTCTTGAAGCAGATGCCTCGGACCAGAGCGTCGACCTCGGCCTCGGTGACGACGGAGTGGGACTCCGTACAGTCACTCACCGAATCGGACATGTAGGGATCCTCCTGAGATTCCAGCATGCCGCCGGCCCGGGATCTTGTGGGCCGGACCGGCAATCACCCGTCCCACCCAAGACCCTCGCGGCGGTTCGCACAAGGGTGCAGATCGCCGCTTTCGGGACCGCCAAACACTGTTTGCGGGGCCGCGAAACTCTGTTGCGCCGCATGACCAGCATCGCTCACGATGCGTTCATGGGCACGACGGGGGAGATCACGCAGGGGGCGCTCGCGGCACGTACGGGGGTCGCGCCATGAGCGCTCGCCTGCGTGCGACGGCACTTCGGACGGAGGAAATCGTCTCGGCGGGGGCCTACCGCGCGTCCGACGGACGTGAGGTCCCGATCGGCGCGGCCGTGGCCGCCGCCCGCGCCGGCACGAGGACGCACGGTCCGGAGCCGGTGGAGATCCCTCCGTTCGCTCCGCGGGAGACGGTCTTCGAGGTCACCGGCGAGAGCAGCCTCCAGGCCGCCCGCAGGCTCACCGGGGACGACCCCGTCGCCGTACTGAACTTCGCCTCGGCGCGCAACCCCGGCGGCGGTTACCTGAACGGCGCGCAGGCCCAGGAAGAGGCCCTGTGCCGGGCCTCCGCGCTGTACACGTGCCTGGCCGGGGTCCGCGAGTTCTACGACCACCACCGCGCCCACCGCGATCCGTTCTACACGGACCGGGTGATCCACTCACCCGCCGTGCCCGTCTTCCGCGACGACCGCGGCGCCCTCCTCGACGCCCCGTACCACGCCGGATTCCTCACCGCCGCGGCGCCCAACGCGGGCGTGATCCTGCGCAGGACGCCCGAGCGCGCGGTCGAGCTGCCGGGCGCCCTCGTGGTGCGCGCCGAGCGGGTCCTGGAGACGGCCGTCACCCATGGCTACCGGCGACTGGTGCTCGGAGCGTGGGGCTGCGGCGTCTTCCGCAACGACCCCGCGCAGGTGGCGGACGCCTTCCACACCCTGCTGGGGGCCGACGGCCGGTTCGCCGGCGCCTTCTCCCACGTCGTGTTCGGAGTGCTCGACCGCACCCGCGGGTCGGTCACCCTGGGTGCTTTCGAACGGACATTCGCAGAGCTGGCCGTGCGCCGGTAGCCGATCCGCTCACCGCCAGCCGTAGCGCTCCCGCAGCCGGTGCACCACCAGGTTGAAGCGCATCCGGTCCAGGGCGCACGCCTCGCGCCGCATGCCGGCCTCGTGCAGCCGCAGCACCCGGTCCACGTCCACCCACGAGTCGCGCCCCGACCGGTCCCACGGACCGCTGCCGATCGGCACCCACTCACGGTCGCCGTCGTGCCGCTTGCTGGAGAGCTGCACGGCGAGGAACGTGCCGGCGGCCTCGCGGGCGACGACGAGCACCGGACGGTCCTTGCCCCGTCCGTCGTTCTCCTCGAAGGGCACCCACGTCCAGACGATCTCGCCGGGATCGGGGTCCCCGTCGTGCGCGGGGGAGTACTCGGTCCGCACCCGGCCCACCTCGCGGGGCTCGGCCTCGGTGGTCGCGGAGGGGCCGTGGCGGCCGGGCACGTCTTCGTCGGTAAAGGCAGTCACGCGGGCCACGTTAGAGCCTGCGGGGCGCGCACCGACGGGCAGGGCCGACCTGCGCTGCCGTGACGCCGGCCCGCGGGCCCCCGGTACGAGACCCCGTGGACATGCGACTTCGGGCGTACGGGAGCCAACTCCCGTACGCCCGAAGGCTCAACGCCTCACCCCTCGTCGTTCTCCACGGCCACCTTCTCCGTGCGCGGCGCCGTGAAGCCGTTGAGCCCGGCGGCCGAGCCGTTCGGCGCGGTGCCGTTCTGGTTCATCGACGCGAGCAGCTGCCGGGCCAGACCGAGCCCGGTGCCGCCCATGGTGAGTGCCTTGGCGAACATGTCCGACATGCCGTCGGCCCCGTTGAGCAGGACCATGTGGTCGACGTTGCCGAACGCGCTCGCGCCCGCCTGGACGATCTCCGGCCAGTTCTCGGCGAGTTGCTGGGCGACCACCGCCTCCTGGTTCTCGGCCAGCGCGGCGGCCCGCGCCTTGATGGCCTCGGCCTCCGCCAGACCCCGCGCGCGCGTCGCCTCGGCCTCCGCCAGACCCTTGGCCTGAGCGGCGGCCGCCTCCGCCTCACCGGTGGCGCGGGTCGCGGTCGCGGCGGCCGCACCCCGGGCCTTCGTCGCCTCGGCCTCGGCGTTGGCGGCCGTCTTGACCCGGTTCGCCTCGGCCGCGGCGGCCAGTTCGGTCTCCTTCGCCTTGGCCTGGGCCGACGAGATGCGCGCGTCGCGGTCGGCCTCGGCGCGGGCACGGATCTCGTACGCCTTCGCGTCCGCGGGCTTGCGGACGTCCGCCTGGAGCTGCTGCTCGCGGCGGTGCGCCTCGAGTTCGGCGACCCGGGTCTCCTGGACGACGACGTCCTGCTGGGCGGCCGCGAAGGCGAGCGGTCCGGCCTGCTGGGCCTTGGCGGCGGCCTTGTCCCGCTCGGCCTGGTAGCCGGCCTGGAGGATCTCGCTGTCCCGGGTCGCCTCCGACATCCGTGCCGCGGCCTGCTGTTCGGCCTCGGTGGCGAGACGATTCGCCTCGGCCTGCGCGATACGCGCGTCGCGCTGGACGGCGGCGGCGTGCGGCATGGCGAGATTCTTGATGTACCCGGTCGGGTCCTCGATCTCGTGGATCTGCAGCGAGTCGACGATCAGGCCGAGCTTCTCCATCTCCGTACCGCACGCGGCACGGGTCTGACCGGTCAGCTTCTCCCGGTCGCGGATCATGTCCTCGACGGTCAACCCGCCGACGATGGACCGCAGATGACCGGCGAACACGTTGTGCACCCGCTCCGACATCAGCTTCTGCTGGTCGAGGAAGCGGCGGCCCGCGTTGGCGATCGACACGAAGTCGTCGCCCACCTTGAAGATGACCACGCCGCGCACCTTGAGCGGAATGCCCTGGTGCGTCACGCAGTCCACGGACAGCTGGGTCTCGTTGAGGTCGAGCGAGAGCTTTCGCACCGCCTGCACGCCCGGCAGCACCAGCGTGCCGCGGCCCGTCACGATGCGGAATCCCATGCCTTCTTCAAGGCCCTCGGTCCGATGCTTCGAACCGGAGATGATCAGTGCTTCGTTGGGCTCCGCGACGCGCCACATGAGCTTGAAGACCACAACGACGAAGATCAGCGCGAGGACGACTGCCCCCGCGACGACGCCGACAACCATCGGCATACGCCCCCTTTGCATGGTGCCCTTTCGGCACCGAACGAACGGGAGTGTGCTCCTGCGCAAGGCCGGGGTACAGACGCTGACAGATCCTTGTCGCAATCTTGACGCATACCGCTCTCACCTGGGACGAAGGCCTCACATACGAGCTGTTGACGACGGTGCGCGGGGCACACGCGGACGGCCGCGCCGCGTCGTCGCGGCGATCGGTTCCCGCCGGGAGGCGGAGGGCGCGGTCACCGGTCGACCCCTGCGAGGTGGGGGCGCGGTCACCGGTCGATGCCCGTGAGATGCGGGGCGCGGTACGCGGTTCACCAGGCATGCCGGAGGGCGCGGTCACCGGCTCAGGGGCCCCGCGGTGCGCGGTGCCGAGTGAGGCCGAGCGGCGGCGCACGCCGAACTCTCCGGTGGCACGCTCCAGTTGGAGTTGGAGTTGGAGTTGGAGTTGGAGTTGGCGTCGGCCGGCTCAGGCGTCGTACGCGGCCGACACGTACACCGTGCGCGGCGGCAGATACTCCACCACCATCACGACCGTGCCCCGCTCGATGCGCTCCTTCGGCGTGGCGGGGTACGCGAGGAAGTGCTCGGCGCCGCCACGCACCCGGACGATCACCTCGCCGACGAGCCCGGGCCCGACCGCGCCGGTCACCCGCCCCATCAAACCCACCATCGACGCGTCGTCCATGGCCACAGAGTAAGCCCGGAACTCCCTCACGCCGCCGGTGAGTCAGCGGAGTCAGTGGAGTCGGCGGGGGTCCGGTGCGGAGGCCACCGCTCGTGCCAGCGCCCGTCCGCCTCCAACTGCGCGGCCAGCGACACCAGCAGGAGTTCGCTGTTCGCGGGGCCGAGCAACTGCGCGCCCACGGGCAGTCCGTCACCGACGAAGCCCGCGGGTACGTTGACCCCGGGCCAGCCGAGGATGTTCCACGGCCACGCGTAGGGGCAGGCCGCGATCATGGCCCGGTCGGTGCCCAGGCCGTTGAGGTTCACCATCGAACCGATCCGCGGCGGGGGAGCGGCGGTCGTCGGCGCGAGCAGCACGTCGTACGTGTCGAAGAGCGCGCCGACCCGCCGGTGCAGGGCGGCCTCCGCCTTCCGGGCGGCCCGCAGGGGCGCGCCGCCGAGCAGCCTGCCCAGCCGGGCGGCGTCGAGGGTGCGCCGGTCGAGCAGGTCCCGCCGTGGCACCTCGCGCACGTGTTCGGCGAGTCCCGCCGTGGCGCGCGGGATGAAGGTGAGGCCGATCCGCCCGTAGCGCGGCTCCGCCTCCTCCACCACGTGCCCGAGTTCCGCCAGCCGTTCCGCCAGGGCGACGACACGCGCGCGTACGGCGGGGTCGAGACGGGCGGGCAGCGCCGTGAACGGCGGCTTCAGCGACAGCGCGATGCGCAGCCTTCCGGGGTCGCGCCCCACCGCGTCCTGGACACGCAGAGTGGGCGGGCGGTGCAGATCGCCGTCGTGGTTGCCGCTCGCCGCGTCCAGGAGGAGGGCCGCGTCGGCGACCGTGCGGGCCAGCGTGCCGTTGACCGTGATGCCCTGGAACGACTCCGGACGCGGCCAGGTGGAGATCCGGCCGCGCTGCGGCTTGATGCCGACCAGGTGCGTCCAGGAGGCGGGGATGCGCACCGAGCCCGCACCGTCCGAGCCCAGCGCGGCGGGAACCAGACCCGCCGCCACGGCGGCCGCCGAACCCCCGGACGAGCCGCCCGGGGTGTGGTCGTGGTGCCAGGGATTGCGGGTGGCACCGAAGGCGGGTCCTTCGGTGAAGGGCCACTGGCCGAGCTCGCACGTGTTGGTCTTGCCGACGACGACGGCTCCGGCCGCCCGCAGCCGGCGGACCGCCTCGCCGTCCCGGTCCTTCGGCGGGAAGTCGCCCGGACAGCCGAACGCGGTCGGCTCGCCCGCCACGTCCATGTCGTCCTTGACCGCCACCGGCACCCCGAGCAGGGGCCGCCGCACCCCGGCCGCCAGCTGCGCGTCCGCGGCGTCCGCCTCGGCGAGGGCGGCCTCGGCGCGCACCACACGGAACGCGTTCAGGGTCGGCTGCGTCGCCTCGATCCGTGCCAGCGCACGTTCGGTCAACTCCCGCGCGCTCACCTCGCCGTCGGCGAGGGCGCGGGCACATTCGGCCAGACCTGCGGCACGGTCGGGAACCATCCGGGACACCTCCGAAGCACTCTGTCTACCGAACGGTAACCTCCGGACGCCCCGACCGGTACGGGAAGGGCAACTTCCATTGAGCCAAATGGAGTTCCGCACGTCGCGGGGCCCTTGGACCCCCGGCACGGAGCGGCTCGCCGGGGTTCTGCAAGGATGCCGTACGTCATGGTGCAGATACCGAAGCAGTCCGCCTCGTCGTCCCCCGCCCAGCGCCCCGTGCCGACGAGCGCCGATGTGGCCCGTCTGGCGGGAGTGTCCCGCGCGACCGTCTCGTACGTCCTGAACAACACCAGCGCCGTCCGGATCAGCGAACCCACCCGCCGCCGCGTCCACGAGGCCGCCAAGGAACTCGGCTACGTCCCGCACGCCGCCGCCCGCAGCCTGCGCGCCGGACACAGCCGCATGGTCCTCATGCCTGCCCCGACCGTCCCGGTGGGCCCCCTCTACAGCCAGTTCTTCAACGAACTCCAATGGGCGCTGAGCCGCCTCGACTACACCGTCGTGCAGTACGGCGGTCTCGGCCTGCACGGCGACGAGGCGGCCCGCGCCTGGGCGGAGCTCCGCCCGGTCGCCGTCCTGGTGCCCGGCAGCGGCCTCGGCCCGGAGGGCCTCGCCGTCCTCAAACGGGCCGGCGCCCGTGCCGTGGTCACCCTGGGGCCCGAACGCGTCGAGGGCGCCCACGCACTGCTCATGGACCACGACCGCGTCGGCCACAGCGCGGGCGCCCATCTGCTGGCCCGCGGCCGTCGCCGGATCGGCGTAGTCATGCCCGGCGAATCCGGACTGGAGATCTTCTCCCGGCCCCGCCTCGACGGTGTCCGCCGCGCCCTGCGCGGCAGCGACGCGTCCGTCACCGAACTGCCGCTCGCGTACGCGGAGGAGGACGCGGCCCGGCTCGCGGCGCGCTGGCGCACCCTGGGCCTCGACGGTGTGTTCGCCTACAACGACGAGTACGCCATGTTGCTGATGCGCGCCCTGCAGGACGAGGGCGTCGGCATCCCCGACGAGACGGCCGTCATCGGCGCCGACGACCTGATGCTCGGCCGGCTGCTGCGGCCCCGCCTGAGCACCGTCCACATCGAGTTGCCGTCCGGCCGCGACCTCGCCGAACTGGTCGACCGCGCCGTCCGCAGGCCGGGTGCCGCGCCCGAGACGCACGAGGTCCTCGGCGCGCGGGTCGTGCACCGCGATTCGAGCTGAGAGAGGCTGGGCCCGCACCCGGGTCTGTGTGAGGCTGGGGGCTGTTCCCCGCGGACACCGGACACCGGAGGCGCGTCATGCGGACCACGGTCGGCATCATCGGCGGCGGGCCGGCAGGCCTGCTGCTGGCCCGGCTGCTGCACCGGACGGGGATCGACTGCGTCGTCCTGGAGAGCAGGACACGGTCCTACGTCGAACGGCGTCAGCGCGCCGGGATGCTGGAGCAGGGCACGGTCGACGCGCTGCGCGAGAGCGGAGCCGGTACGCGTCTCGGCACCGAGGGCATGCTCCACCACGGGATCGAGCTGCGCTTCGAGCGCGAACGCCATCGCATCGACTTCCCCTCGCTCACGGGCGGCCGTACGGTCACGATCTACGCCCAGACGGAGATCGTGAAGGACCTCGTCGCCCTCCAACTCGCCGACGGGCCGCCGCTGCTGTTCGGGGCGCGGGCGCTGGCCGTCGAGAAGGCGGACAGCGAGGCGCCCGTCGTACGGTTCGTGCACGAGGGCCGCGAGCGCACCTTGACCTGCGACTACGTGGTGGGTTGCGACGGCTCCCACGGCATCGCCCGTGACGCCTTCCCCGCGGACGTGAGCCGCACGTACGCCCACGACTACCCCTACTCCTGGCTCGGCGTCCTGGCCGAGGTGCCGCCCTCCTGCGAGGAACTCGTCTACGCGCGCGGCCCGGGCGGTTTCGCGCTGCACAGCATGCGCTCGCCGTCGCTGTCACGGCTGTACCTCCAGGTCCCGAACGGCACCGTCGGCGACGACTGGCCCGACGACCGCATCTGGGAAGAACTCGCCGCGCGCTTCGCGATCGACGCCGACTGGCGGCTGGAACGCGGCCCGATCACCGCCAAAGGGGTGACCCCGATGCGCAGCCTCGTCCACGAACCGATGCGGTACGGACGGCTGTTCCTGGCCGGCGACGCCGCCCACATCGTGCCCCCGACCGGTGCCAAGGGACTCAACCTCGCGGTGTCCGACGTACGGGTCCTGGCCCGTGGCCTCGCCGAGCTCTACCGCACCGGGTCACCCGAACTCCTGGACGTCTACTCGGACTTGTGCCTCGACCGGGTGTGGCAGGCCACCCGCTTCTCGTACGACATGACCAGGATGCTGCACGCGCGACCGGACGGGGACGCCTTCGACCACCAGGTGCAGCTGGCACGGCTGCGCCGGATCACGGCATCCCGCTCGGCGGCCGCCGAACTGGCCGCCAATTACACGGGACTTCCGCTCACCGTGTGAGCCCGCCGGACCCACCGGTGACCTGAGAACGATCGGAGAGAGCCGTCATGCCGTTGCTCGACCCCACGAACTGGCAGTCCCGTCCCCTCTCGGGCGGCGGGCACACCGTCACCGAACCCGCCACCGGCGACTCCCTCGGCGCCGTCACCCTCGCCACCGCCGAGGACGTCGCCACGGCGGCCCGCGCGGCGAGCGCCGCCCAGCCGGAATGGGCAGGACTCCCGCACTTCGCGCGCGCTGCCGTACTGCGCAGGGCGGGGGACCTCTTCACCGCGCACGCCGACGAGCTGCGCGACTGGATCGTCCGCGAGTCCGGCTCCATCCCCGGCAAGGCCGACTTCGAACTGCACGTCGCCGCCCAGGAGTGCTACGAGGCCGCCGCGCTCGCCTCGCGCCCGGTCGGCCAGATCCTGCCGTCGGAGGCGCCCCGCCTGTCGTACACGCGGCGCGTGCCCGTCGGCGTCGTCGGCGTCATCGCCCCCTTCAACGCCCCGCTCATCCTGTCGATCCGCTCGGTGGCCCCCGCGCTCGCCCTCGGCAACGGCGTCGTACTCAAACCCGACCCGCGCACCGCGGTCTGCGGCGGCCTGGCACTCGCCGCCGTCTTCGCCGAGGCGGGCCTGCCCGACGGGCTGCTGCAGGTCCTGCCGGGCGGCCCCGAGGCCGGACAGGCCCTCGTCGCCGACCCGCACGTGCCGGTGATCTCCTTCACCGGCTCGACCGCGGCCGGACGCGCGGTCGGTGAGGCCGCGGGCCGTCACCTCAAGCGGGCGCACCTCGAACTGGGCGGCAACTCGGCCCTGATCGTGCTGGAGGACGCAGACATCGACGCGGTCATCTCCACGGCCGCCTGGGGCTCGTTCTTCCACCAGGGGCAGATCTGCATGACGACGGGCCGCCATCTCGTCCACGCCTCGCTCTACGAGGAGTACGTCGAACGGCTCGCCGCCAAGGCCGACTCCCTCGCCGTCGGCGACCCCTACCGCGAGCAGGTGCACCTGGGACCGATCATCGACCGCGCCCAACTCGACAAGATCCAGGGGCTGGTGGAGTCCAGCACGGCCCACGGGGCGAAGCTCGCGGCGGGCGGCTCGCACGAGCGGCTCTTCTACCGGCCGACGGTGATCGCCGGGGTCGACGACACGACTCCCGCGTACACGGAGGAGGTCTTCGGCCCGGTCGCCCCCGTACGTCCCTTCAGCACACCCGAAGAGGCCGCGGCCCTCGCCTCCGCGGGACCCTACGGCCTCTCACTGGGCATCGTGACCCGGGACACCGCGCGCGGCCTCGACCTCGCCGAGCGCATCCCGACCGGCATCGCCCACATCAACGACCAGACCGTCAACGACGAGGCCGTCGCACCCTTCGGCGGTATCGCCGCCTCCGGCACCGGAGCCCGCTTCGGCGGCGAGGCCAACCTGGACGCCTTCACCGACGTGCGCTGGACGACGGTCCGCGGCGACGTCGCCGTGTATCCGTTCTGAGGACGCGTGCACGGCGGGCCGGCGGTCCCGAGGGACCGCCGGCCCGCCGTCGGCTCACTGACCGTTCTGCTGGGCCTGCTGCTCCGCGATGGACTTGCGGACCTCGTCCATGTCCAGCTTCCTGGCCTGCCCGATGACGTCGTCCAGGGCGGCCTCGGGCAGCGCCCCGGGCTGGGCGAAGATCGCCACCTGGTCCCGGACGATCATCAGCGTCGGGATCGACTGGATGTCGAAGGCGGCGGCCAGCTCCGGCTGGGCCTCGGTGTCCACCTTGGCGAACACCAGGTCCGGGTTGGCCTGAGCGGCCTTCTCGTAGACGGGGGCGAACTGACGGCACGGCCCGCACCAGGACGCCCAGAAGTCGATCAGGACGAACTCGTTGTCCGCGACCGTCTGGTCGAAGTTCTCCTTGGTGAGCTCCACGGTGCTGGTCATGCGCGTTTCCTTCTTCCTCGCGTCCGGGTCATACCGGTTTGCACAACGCCGCCTTCCAGGGACGTATTCCGCGCACGTACCCATGTGGAAACGGCGCACACCACCGACCAGACTGACCCCCATGACGGAAACGGAATCCATCGCCTATGACGTAGTGGTGCTCGGTGCCGGACCCGTGGGGGAGAACGTCGCCGACCGCACCCGCGCGGCCGGTCTGTCCACCGCGGTCGTGGAGAGCGAACTCGTCGGCGGCGAATGCTCGTACTGGGCGTGCATGCCCAGCAAGGCCCTGCTGCGCCCGGTGATCGCCCGCGCCGACGCCCGCCGCGTGCCCGGCCTGCGCCAGGCCGTGCAGGGCCCTCTCGACGCCCCCGCGGTCCTCGCGCACCGCGACTACTACACGTCCCACTGGAAGGACGACGGCCAGGTCGGCTGGCTGGACGGCATCGGAGCGGACCTGTACCGCGGCCACGGCCGGCTCGCCGGACCGCGCACGGTGACGGTGGAGGGGGCGGACGGGACCCAGGTGCTCACCGCCCGGCACGCCGTCGTCGTCTGCACCGGAAGCCGCGCCCTCCTGCCCGACCTGCCGGGACTCGACCAGGTCAAGCCGTGGACCAGCCGCGAGGCCACCAGCGCACACGCCGTGCCCGGACGGCTCGTCGTGGTCGGCGGCGGCGTGGTCGCCACCGAGATGGCCACGGCCTGGCAGGCCCTCGGTTCGCAGGTCACCCTCCTGGTGCGCGGCAAGGGTCTGCTGCCGCGCATGGAGAGCTTCGCCGGCGAACTGGTCGCCGAGGCGCTCACCGAGGCGGGCGTCGACGTGCGCACCGGCACCTCGGTGGCATCGGTGACACGCGAGGGCTCCACCGTGGTCGCCATGACCGACGCCGGCGACCGCATCGAGGCCGACGAGATCCTCTTCGCCACGGGCCGCGCGCCCCGCACCGACGACATAGGCCTCGACACGCTCGGCCTGGAACCCGGCTCATGGCTGGAGGTCGACGACAGCCTGTGGGTGACCGGCAGCGACTGGCTGTACGCGGTCGGCGACGCCAACCACCGCGCACTCCTGACCCACCAGGGCAAGTACCAGGCCCGGATCGCGGGCGCCGCCATCGCCGCCCGCGCCGCCGGGGTGCCCCTGCTGGAGTCCGACCCCTGGGGCGCGCACGCCGCGACCGCGGACCACTCGGCCGTGCCGCAGGTCGTCTTCACCGACCCGGAGGCCGCGGCCGTCGGCCTCTCGCTGGCCGAGGCGGAGCAGGCCGGCCACCGCGTGCGCGCCGTGGACGTCGACATGGCGTCCGTAGCGGGCGCGGGCCTGTACGCGGACGGCTACCGCGGCAAGGCCCGCATGGTCGTCGACATCAACCGCGAGATCCTCCTCGGCGTCACCTTCGTCGGCCCCGGAGTCGGCGAACTGATCCACTCGGCGACCATCGCCGTCGCCGGGCAGGTGCCGATCAGCCGCCTCTGGCACGCGGTCCCGTCCTACCCGACGGTCAGCGAGGTGTGGCTGCGCCTCCTGGAGGCGTACCGCGGCTAGGGCGTCAGGCCAGGGACACCAGCTCCAGGTACTCCTCGCTCCACAGGTCCTCGTCCGCGTCCGGGAGCAGCAGCACCCGGTCGGGACGCAGGGCCTCGATGGCGCCCTCGTCGTGGGTGACCATGACGATCGCGCCCGGGTACGTGCCCACCGCGCCCAGCACCTCGGCGCGGGAGGCCGGGTCGAGGTTGTTGGTGGGCTCGTCCAGGAGCAGCACATTGGCGCCGGAGTGCACGAGGCCCGCCAGGGCGAGGCGGGTCTTCTCGCCCCCGGACAGGACGCCGACGCGCTTGTCGGCGTCGTCGCCCGTGAACAGGAACGAGCCGAGCACCCGCCGCACCTCGCCGTCGGTGAGGTGCGGCGCCGCCGCGGCCAGATGGCCCCGGACGGTGCCGGCGGGGTCCAGCGTGTCGTGCTCCTGGGCGAAGTAGCCGAGGCGCAGCCCGTGACCGGGCACCACACGCCCGCTGTCCGGGCTGTCCTGCCCGGCGAGGAGCCGCAGCAGCGTGGTCTTGCCCGAGCCGTTGAGGCCGAGGACCACGAGTCTGCTGCCCCGGTCGACGGCCAGGTCCACTCCGCTCAGGACGTGGTGATCGCCGTACGACTTGGACAGCGCGACCGCACCGAGCGGCATCCGCCCGCAGGGGGCGGGTTCGGGCAGCCGGATCCTGGCCACCTTCTCCGCCCTGGTCACGGGTTCGAGGCCGGCGAGCATCCGGTCGGCGCGGCGGGCCATGTTCTTCGCGGCGACCGCCGTCGACACGTAGGCGCGCATCCGGTCGGCCTGCGCGTGCAGCGCCGCCGCCTTCCGTTCGGCGTTCGCCCGTTCCCGGGCACGGCGGCGCTCGTCCGCCTCGCGCTGCGCCAGGTAGGCGTGCCAGCCCGTGTTGTGGACGTGGAGCGTGGCGTGGTGCGGGTCCAGGTGGAAGACGCGGTTGACGACATCGGCCAGCAGCGAGGTGTCGTGGCTGATGAGCACCAGTCCGGCCCGATGGTTCGTCAGGAAGCCGCGCAGCCAGGCGATCGAGTCGGCGTCCAGGTGGTTCGTCGGCTCGTCCAGCAGCAGTGTGCCGTGGTCCGCGAACAGGATGCGGGCCAGCTCGACGCGGCGTCGCTGTCCGCCGGACAGGGCGCCGACCGGCTGGTCCAGGACCCGGTCGGGGAGGCCGAGGCCCGCGGCCACCCGCGCCGCCTCGGCCTCCGCCGCGTAGCCTCCGCGCGCCTGGAACTCGGCCTCGGCGCGCGCGTACGCGTTCATCGCACGCTCCGACCCGTCGGCCATCGCGGCCTCGGCCGCACGCAGCGCGCGTACGGCCTCGTCCAGACCCCGCGCCGACAGGATGCGGTCGGTGACGGTGACCGCGGGGTCGGCGGCACGCGGGTCCTGCGGCAGGTAGCCGAGCGCCCCCGTCCGGGAGACGGACCCGGCCGCGGGCCGCGCCTGCCCCGCGAGGGTGTTCAGGAGGGTGGTCTTGCCCGCGCCGTTACGGCCGACCAGGCCGACGCGGTCGCCGGGGGAGACGTGGAAGGAGATGTCGGACAGCAGCAGACGGGCACCTGCGCGCACGTCGACACCGCGAACGGTGATCATGGGAATTCGCTCCGGGAATCAATCGGCAGAAGGACACACGTGTGGCGTGGAAGCGGGTCCTTGAGCTAAGAGATTCGGGGCGTAGCCATGGGCCCAGGCTAACGAGCGCGGGTTGCGGACCGCCACCGGGTTTCGCTCCGCGAGTGGTTGCCGTGTCGGTCGGCGGCCGTGCGGGATCTCGTGGGTCGCCCGGTACCGGTGGGATCGGCCTGGACGGCCTCGTCCTCAAGCGCCGGACGGGCTGAAGGGTGCCCCTGGCTTCAGAGGGCTGCGGGCGTCTGTCGGTGTGCGCGTTGGATCTCGTGGGTCGCCCGGTACCGGTGGGATCGGCCTGGACGGCCTCGTCCTCAAACGCCGGACGGGCTGAAGGGTGCCGGCCGGGTCGAGGGGTGCTCTCCGCTCCTCATTCCGGACAGGCACGGAACGCGCCACCGGATCTCGTAAGCCACCCGGAACTGACCCAGATCGGCCTGGACGGCCTCGTCCTCAAACGCCGGACGGGCTGAAGGGTGCCGGCCGGGTCGAGGGGTGCTCTCCGCTCCTCATTCCGGACAGGCACGGAACGCGCCACCGGATCTCGTAAGCCACCCGGAACTCAGCCCGATCGGCCTGGACGGCCTCGTCCTCAAGCGCCGGACGGGCTGAAGGGTGCCGGCCGGGTCGAGGGGTGCTCTCCGCTCCTCATTCCGGACAGGCACGGAACGCCCCACCGGATCTCGTAAGTCACCCGGAACTGACCCAGATCGGCCTGGACGGCCTCGTCCTCAAGCGCCGGACGGGCTGAGAGGTGCTCTCTGCCCTCAAGGCGGGACGGGATGGGAGCTGCCGCCGGACGGGACGGGAGGTACCGCCGGACGGGCCAAGGGCTGGGCCCCCAGCCCCACTCACACCCGCACCCCGCCCCCTCACCGAAGGGGCCGTGCCGGTGCATCACATGCCCGTTGCGGACGGCGCCACCAACCCACCGCACTGACTCGCCGGACCACACAAGGGCTGCAACGGGCGGATCACCGGCACGGACCCGACCCACCCACCGGACCGACGGCGAAACGGCCGGCAACCACCCCCGCACCCACCGACACGCCCGCCGAGCAGCACGGCTCCCTCACTCAGGCAGTGAAAAACCCAGGACCGCCGCAGCCCGTTCCGGCGTCGGCTGGCTCCAGAGTTCCGCCATCGCCTGGTTCGACGCCAGGGACCGCAACTCGGCGCGGTCCAGGTACAGCGTCCCGTCGAGGTGATCCGTCTCGTGCTGGACGATGCGCGCGGGCCAGCCGCTGAACACTTCGTCGACCTCACGACCCCGCTCGTCCAGCGCCCGCAGCCGCACCTGGGCATGTCGCTCCACGACGGCCTGCCAGCCCGGCACACTCAGGCAGCCCTCGAAGAACGCCGCCCGCCCCGCGCCGACCCCCTCGTACGACGGGTTCACGAGCACCCGGAACGGCTGCGGCACCCGCCCCCGCGCGAGCCGCACCTCCTCGGACACAGGAGCCGGGTCCTCGATCACGGCGAGCCGCAGCGGCACGCCGACCTGCGGCGCCGCGAGCCCCACGCCGGGCGCCGCATGCATCGTCGCGCGCAGCGCGGCGACGAAACGGGCCAGCAGCCCGGCGTCCAGCTGCCCGTCGAAGGGCTCGGCCGGCTGCCGCAGCACCGGGTCGCCGGCCGCGACGATCGGCAACGGCCCTTCGTGGTCGAGGAGTTCCTCGACCAGGTCGTTCAGAGGGCGGGAGAGGCTGGGGTCACGTTCGGATGCCATCGCGCCAGGATGCCAAGCCGGACCGCGCCGAGCGAGGCGGAGCCGGGCGAGTCCCGGACCTTTCTCCCGCACCACCCGCCACGCCCCTGTGACCCGCGCCACACAAGGCGCCGGGAACTCGATGCGCCCGCCCCCCGACTACTGGACCGCCACCCCGAAGGGGAGCCCAACTCCCCGTCCCGTGGCCCCTGTCCGTCCCCTGCCCGACCGGAGACCCTGCCAATGCCCACCGCTCCCTCGACCACGACGGACGACCCCACGCCCGTCACACCGACCCCGTCACGAAGAATCCGGGCCACGCTGCGCCCCCTGGTCCTGCGCCTGCACTTCTACGCAGGCGTACTGGTCGCCCCGTTCCTGCTGGTGGCCGCCGCGACCGGATTCCTCTACGCCGCCTCGTTCCAGGCCGAGAAGATCGTGTACGCCCACGAACTGACCGTGCCGGCCGGCGACCGCGAACTGCCGTTGTCCGAGCAGGTGACCGCGGCCCGCAAGGCTCATCCCGAGGGCACGGTCTCGGCCGTGCGGCCCTCCCCGGAGGCGGACGCGACGACCCGGGTGCTGCTCTCCGGCGTCCCGGGCGTCGACGCCGACCACACCCTCGCCGTGTTCGTCGACCCGTACACGGGGAAGGTGCGCGGAGCCCTGGAGCAGTACGGCTCCACGGGCGCGCTCCCGCTGCGCACCTGGATCGACGGGCTTCACCGGGACCTGCACCTCGGTGAGAACGGCCGGCTCTACAGCGAACTCGCCGCGAGCTGGCTGTGGGTGATCGCGGGCGGCGGCCTGGTGCTGTGGTTCGGCCGCCGAAGGGAGCGGCGCAAGGTGCGCGGCACCACCGGACGGCGCCGCACCCTCGGACTGCACGGCACGCTCGGCGTCTGGGCGGCCACCGGCTTCGTCCTCCTCTCCGCGACTGGGCTGACATGGTCGGCGTACGCAGGGGCGAACATCGACGAGCTGCGGACCTCGCTCGGCCAGGCCACGCCATCCGTCTCGGCCGCGACCGGCGGCGACCACGCGGCGCATGGTGGCGCGAAGTCCGGCGAGGCGACCGCGCGAGACCTCGACGCGGTGCTCGCGGCGGCACGGGCCGAGGGGCTCGGCGACCCCGTCGAGATCGTCGCGCCCGCCGACGCCTCCTCGGCGTACGTCGTGAAGCAGATCCAGCGCAGCTGGCCCGAGAAGCAGGACTCGGTGGCCGTGGACCCGGCGACCGGCGAGGTCACCGACGAACTCCGGTTCGCCGACTACCCGCTGCTGGCCAAGCTGACCCGCTGGGGCATCGACGCGCACACCGGCACGCTGTTCGGCCTCGTCAACCAGATCGCCCTGATGGCCCTCGCGCTCTCGCTGGTGCTGCTCATCGTGTGGGGGTACCGCATGTGGTGGCTGCGCGGCCGGGCGTCGGCGTTCGGACGGCCCGTTCCGCGGGGCGCGTGGCAGCAGGTCCCGCCGCAGATTCTGGTCCCGGCCATGGCGGCGGTCGCCGTCCTCGGCTACTTCGTCCCGCTGCTCGGCATCCCGCTCGCCGCGTTCGTCGCCGTGGACGTCCTCCTCGGCGAGATCGCCCACCGCAGGGGGAGGCGCACTCCCGCCGCCGGGTAGCGCGATCAGTCGAGCGGCTGGCGGTGGCCGGTGACCGGCGGCCGACGACGCACAAGGGGCCGACCACCATGAGCGGCCGGCCCCTTCGTCTCCGGCGGACCTTTCGAGCGGCCTCGCCGGACAAGCGGTCACACCTGCTCGAAGTCCCCCGCGAGCGCGGAGGCGATCCGCATGTGCGACTCCGCCTCGTCGTGCCGCCCCTGGCGTTCGAGCGTGCGCCCCAGCATCAGCCGGGCGTAGTGCTCGACCGGGTCGAGCTCCACGAGCGCGCGCAGCTCCGTCTCCGCGCGGCGCAGCTGGGCCGAGTGGTAGTAGGAGCGCGCCAGCAGCAGCCGGGGTCCGACCTGCTCCGGCACCTCCTCGACCAGCCCACTCAGAATCCGCGCCGCGGCGGCGTAGTCCCTGGCCTCGAAGAACATCCCCGCCCGCTCCCAGCGCTCCGCGGCCGTTCCCTGGTCGTAGTACGTCGTGTCCACTGCTGACCTCCTTCGACGCTCCACAACCGGGGCAGTTGGTTGAATATTCCACAACCCTGCGGAGGCTGCCGACCCCTACGCCCCGACCGCCTCGGTGTCGGCGGACTCCCCGTTCGCCGGCCCGGCATCGGCCAGTTCGGCATCGGCCCGCTGCGTGATCAGCGCCAGCACGCGACCGGCCGTCGCGAGGTCCTCGGCCGGGATGCCGGCGTAGAGCCGGGCCGCGATCGCGTTGCCCCCGGTGCGGACCGCCTCGAACAGCTCCCTGCCGCTGTCCGTGAGCGACACCTGGTCCGCCGCCGGCTCGTCCAGCAGCTTCCGTGCCGTCAGTTCCTCGACGGTCTCGCGGGCCAGCGTCTCGTCGATCTTCAGGGCTCCGGTCAGGCGGCCCACGAGCCGGCCGCGCTCGACGGTCCCGCCGTTGTCGGAGACCGCGCGGAGGGCGACGGACTGGTTGAAGGTGGTGCCGGTGCGGGCCAGGACCTTCTCCAGGGCGGCGCGGCTCGCGTAGTGGGCGAGGCCGATGACCTGGCCGTTGACCGGGGGAGTGGTGGTGGTCATGACGACTCCTTCTCGGAATGCGGATCGGATGGATCGGACGCGGCGGGCTCTTCCTGCGTGCTGGGCTCCCCACGCGCGGCGGGCTCTTCCTATGCGCTGGACTCCCCGCCGGTGCCGGGCACTCCCGGTGTGCCGGGCTCCCCGCCCGCGCCGGACTCTCCCGGCGCGGACGACTCTCGCGCGGCGGGAGAGCCCGGCGCGCGCGGATCGAGAGACACGTCGAGCAGGGTGGCCAGCTCAGCGCTGAACGCCCGTGTGCGTTCCCCGTCGAGCCCGCCGAGAGGTTCGAGGAGCTGGTCCAGGAGGCCCTGGACCGCCCGGATGGCGCGACGGGCGACAGCGCGCCCGTCCTCGGTCAGGGACAGCTGGACCGCCCGCGGGTCCGCCGGGTCCCGTACACGGTCGACGAACCCGGCCGCCTCCAGCGCGCGGGCCAGCTTCGAGACGTAGAGCGGTTCGAGCCCGGTGTGATCGGCGAGCCGGCGCTGACTGGGGCGCAGCCCGTCCCGCTGCATGCCGTACAGCGACGCCACCAGCGAGTACTGCGCGTGGGTCAGGCCGAGCGGGGCGACCGCACGGTCGACCGCCACACGCCATTTCATCGACAGACGCCAGACGAGGAAGCCGGGCGTCGCCTTGTCGGGTACCGAACTCATGGCAATTACCGTACATGGCTACTATGTACATGGCTACTATTTTTCGGAGGGTCCGCCCGATGGCGTACGCGCCTGCGACCGAGGACCTAGGACCCCTGCCGTTTCTCGGCCAAGACCCCCCGTACGGCGGTCCGATGGCCTGACGCAAGGTCCTCGACAGGGCTAGGTTGTGCCCCATGAGCAATCTTGATCGCGAGGCGGTTCCCGCCCTCTGCGGTGGCCGCGGGTTCGTGGTGGCCGAGCCGGTGCGCGAACTCCTCAGCCCCCGCCGGGTCAAGCTCGGCGAGTCCACCGAAGTCCGCCGTCTGCTCCCCAACCTGGGCCGTCGCATGGTCGGCGCGTGGTGCTTCGTCGATCACTACGGGCCCGACGACATCGCGGACGAGCCCGGCATGCAGGTCCCGCCGCACCCGCACATGGGCCTGCAGACCGTCAGCTGGCTGCACGAGGGCGAGGTGCTGCACCGTGACTCCACGGGCAGCCTGCAGACCATCCGCCCGCGCGAACTCGGTCTGATGACCTCGGGGCGGGCCATCAGCCACTCCGAGGAGAGCCCCCGGTCGCACGCCCGCCTCCTGCACGGCGCGCAGCTCTGGGTCGCCCTCCCCGACAGCCACCGCCACACCGACCCGCGGTTCGAGCACCACGGCGAACTGCCGGTCGTCACGGCACCCGGCCTCGACGCCACACTTATTCTGGGCTCGGTCGACGGCGCGACCTCGCCCGGCACGACGTACACGCCGATCGTCGGTGCCGACCTGGCCCTCGCGCAGGGCGCCGACGTACGGCTGCCCCTGGAGCCCGACTTCGAGTACGCCGTGCTCTCCATGTCCGGCGAGGCGCACGTCGACGGCGTACCGGTGCTCCCCGGCTCGATGCTCTACCTCGGCTGCGGCCGCACCGAACTCCCCCTGCGGGCCGAGTCGGACGCGGCCCTCATGCTCCTGGGCGGCGAGCCCTTCGAAGAGGAGCTGATCATGTGGTGGAACTTCATCGGACGGACCAACGCGGACATCGAGCAGGCCCGGCAGGACTGGACGGTCGGCTCACGCTTCGGCGAGGTCAAGGGCTACGACGGCGACCCGCTGGCCGCCCCCGACCTGCCCCCGGTGCCGCTGAAGCCGCGCGGACGAGTGCGTTGACCTGCGAAGACGCCCGCGAATCCAAGGCCTGGCCGGTGATGTCGGCCCTGACCGGACGAACACCGACTCGACGCCGACCTCATCGACCGTCCGCGGGGCCGGATTGACCACCCGTCGGGGCAGGCCGACTCGACTCCGCATTCACCGACCGTTCTGCCCATCCGCGGCACGACCGAGCGGGGGATCGTCGCGGGCGACACCGCTCGCGTGCGCGTTCAGACCGGCAGCAGCCGGGCGATCAGCGCGCTGAGCTGCCGTGCGTTGCGGCACTCGTGCATCTCGACGAGCCCGGCGTAGGCGGGGGCGGCGGAGTCGCCGGTGCCCCACTGGGAACGCGGTTCGGGGTTCAGCCAGTAGGTGCGGCGGGACCGCTCGGAGATGTCCCGCACGGCCGGCAGGTTGGGGTCGCTCATGTTCGTGCGGGCGTCACCGAGGACGAACACGGTAGTGCGGGGGCCCACGGCGTCGGCGTACCGCTCGGTGAACTCCCCGAACGCGACACCGTAGTCACTGCTGCCGTGCCACCCCGTCAGCGTCGCCTCGTCGCGGATGCGGGCACTCAGTCCGTCGGCGTCGGCCGCGCCGCGCCGCAGCAGGCCGGTCACCTCGTCGATCCGGTTGACGAAGGCGAACACCCGCACCTTGCTGAACTGGTCGTGCAGCGCCTGCACCAGCAGCATCGTGAAGTCGGAGAACCCCGACACGGAACCCGAGACGTCGCACACCAGCACCAGTTCCGGGCGGACGGGGCGACGCCTGCGCAGCACGGGCCGCATCGGCACCCCGCCCGTCGACAGCGAGCCGCGCAGCGTCCTGCGCAGGTCGATGGTGCCGCGGGAGGCCCGGCGGCGGCGTGCGGCGAGCCGGGTGGCCAGCTTGCGGGCCAGCGGCTGCACCACCTTGCGCAGTTCGGCGAGCCGGTCCCGCCCCGCGAAGAGGAAGTCGACCCGGTCGGCGGTCGGCGCCACCGCCCGCCGCGCGATCTCGTCCCGGCCGCGCCGCTCGGCCACCCGGCGCCGCGCCTCCGTGGCGACCTGCTGCCGGAACTCCTCGATGCGCCGCCGGATCTCGTCCTCCAGCAGCCGGTCGGTGAAACCGGCGGCGTCGCCGCGGGCACGGACGGTGTCACGCACCCGGGCCATCAGTGTCTGCGGACGCAGCCGGTCCAGCGCCTGGTACGACGACCAGCCGTCACCGCCCGGCGTGGCGCCGTAGCCGCCGAAACCGGTCACGGCCTCCTGCGCCAGCCGGGCCAGCATCGCCCGGTCGTCGGTGGCGAGCGCCTCGGCCAGCCGGTCGCGCAGGTCCTCCCGGTCCACCGTCGCGTCGGCGTCCAGGGCGCCGACGCGGCGCGGGAAGTACACGTCGAAGACCGGGTCGAACACCCGTCGCTGCCCGGGGTTGTGCAGCAGCGTGGCGGCCAGCCCCTCGCGCAGCCGTTCGCGGTCGGTGAGGCCGAGCGCCTCCAGGGCCTGCGCGGCGTCCACGCTCTCCCCGGTGCCGATGCGCACACCGTGCGAGCGCAGCGCGCCGACCAGGCCGGTCAGCCGTTCCGCGAGGTCCGCGGCGGGCGCCGGAGAGGTCACAGGGAGTCCAGGTCGAGCTTGGCCGCCGCCTTGAGGACGTCGTCCTGGTGCTTGAGGATGACGCCCAGACTGTCGCGTACGACGGTCTCGTCCAGGGTGTCCGCGCCGAGCGCGAGGAGCGTGCGGGCCCAGTCGATGGTCTCCGCCACCGATGGCACCTTCCGCAGGTCCATCTCGCGCAGCGCGCCGACCACCCGCACCACGGACTCCGTCAGCGCCGCGTCGAGGCCCGGCACCTTCAGCCGTACGATCCGGCGCTCCAACTCCTCGTCGGGGAAGCCGATGTGGAGGAAGAGACAGCGGCGACGCAGCGCTTCGGACAGCTCGCGGCTCGCGTTGGAGGTGAGCACCACGAACGGGCGGCGGGTCGCGGTGACGGTGCCGAGCTCGGGGACGGTCACCTGGAAGTCGCTGAGCACTTCGAGCAGCAGGCCCTCCACCTCGACGTCGGCCTTGTCGGTCTCGTCGATGAGCAGCACCTTGGGGTCGTCCCCGCGGATCGCCGTGAGCAGCGGCCGGGGCAGCAGGAACTCCTCGCTGAAGATGTCCGTGCGCGTCTCGTCCCACGTCTCGTCCCGCCCGGCGCTGATGCGCAGCAGCTGCTTGGCGTGGTTCCACTCGTACAGCGCCCGGGACTCGTCGACCCCCTCGTAGCACTGCAGGCGGATCAGCCGGGCCTCGCCGACCTGGGCGACGGCCTTGGCGAGTTCGGTCTTGCCGACGCCTGCCGGGCCCTCCACCAGAAGCGGCTTGCCGAGCCGGTCGGCGAGGAACACCGTGGTGGCGACGGCGGGCGACGCGAGATAGCCGGTCTCGGCGAGGCGCGCGGTGACATCGTCGACGGACGTGAAAAGCAACGGGGCCTCCAGCTCGGCACGGGCCAGGTCGGGCCCCACTATCTAAGCGCTTGTTCACGGCTTCTGTCACCTGTGACGGCGCCCACGCCGGAGGCCGCACGGGGTACCCGCCGCAGGCCCGCGCAGAGCATCCGTCGGACGCCCGCTCAGGGCACCCGCCGGAGGCTCACGCCGGGCACCTGCCGGACCCCCTGTCGGGTCGGTGGCACCGGGACGCTGCGGTGTCACCAGCCGGTCAGCAGCAGGTGGTTGAGGAGCAGGGCGAGCACGGCCTGCGCGGCGAGCCAGCCGCGGGGCCGGGGCAGCAGCGCGCCCGCCGCGAGCAGCCACATCGCGAACGGCAGCCAGATCCGCTCCGTCTCCGCCTTGCTCATCCCGGACAGATCGGCGACGAGGAGGGCGAGCAGGGCGGCGAGCACGAGCAGCGCGAGACGGGCTTCCGGCACGCTGCCGGGCATCCGGGGTCCCTTGCGGAGAACGGCCCGTAGCTCACCGAGGACGGGCGTCGCGCAGGCGCGTCGCAGCCCCGCCACCGTCGCCGGGCCCACGACCAGCACCGTGCAGGCGAGGTTCGCCCACACCCAGTAGCCGTACGGCCGGATGCCGCCCGCGCCCTCGTAGTAGCGGGTGACCAGCAGCCGGTACGCCTCCCACCAGTCGAAGCCGAGCAGGGTGAACACCAGCGGCACGACCGCGGCCCCGGCGGCGACGTAGGGCAGCGGGCGCAGTCGACGGGAGCCGAGCAGCAGCGCGGCGGCGGCGATCGGCGCGAACAGCGTCAGCCCGTAGGAGAGGTAGCAGGTGAGGCCGAACAGGAGGCCCGAGGCGAGACCGCAGGCCCGGGGGCGGTGCCCGGTGACGGCGAGGGCGAGGAACGCGACGGCCCACGCGGCGACGGCCGCGAAGTAGCCGTCCGCGGAGGTGCCCATCCATACGGCCGCCGGGGCGAGCACGAGGAACGGCGCGGCACGGCGGGCCAGCGCCTCCCCGCAGAGCACCCGCACGGCCACGAGGACCGCGGCCGGCGCGGCGGCCCCGACGACGATGCACCAGACCCCGGCCCACGCGCCGCCGCCCAGCCCGATCCGGTCCAGCAGGACGAACGTGACGGTGGCGGCCGGGGGATGCCCGGCCACGTGGGCCGGCCAGTGGTCCGGCGAGTGGATCAGGATGTGGTGGGTGAAGTCCCGCAGCGTGCCCGGGATGTCGTGGAATCGGTCGATGACCTGGAGGTACTCGTACTCGGTCGTGAGGCGCCGCGCGATCCCGCGCTGCCAGCCGTCGACCAGCGCCAGGGCGAACGTCCACGCCATGGCCGTGCCCCAGGCGGCCCACAGCAGGGCGCGCCAGGGCAGCCGGGCGGCGAGGCGCGGACCGTACGCGACGACGGCGACCGCCACGACGAGCGCGACGGCGGTGCCGGGTCCCGCGTGCGGTTCCCAGTGGGCGTACAGCGGTGGCCAGGACACGTGCAGGGTGCCGTCGCGGTGTTCGATCCGGTCGCCGATGAGGACGGCGGCCGCGACGAGCAGGGCGGCGGCCGGCACGGCGTACAGGTCACGGAGAAGATCGCGGTTCACACCGGCACGCTAGGCCGCGGTACCCCCTCGACCGCCGCCCCTCGTGTGGACGTCAGAGTTTCGTCATCGTTCGCGGCCCCTTTCGGGTGGTGTCGCGGGCCTACGGTCGGGCCATGCCTCGGTCTCCCTCCTCGCCCGCGTTCTGGCGCAGCCCGGTGCGCGGCCCCTGGTTCACCGCCGTGCTCGGCGTCGTCCTGCTCGGCGGGATCACGGTGCTGTTCGTCACCGGGCTCGTGTCGTACGCCGCCTACAACCCGGACCTGTCACCGGTCAACGACAAGACCCCGGACAAGGGGCTGCTCGGCTTCTACCTGTTCTCCTGGCCGACCGGCCCGGTCTGGCTCTACCGCCTCACCCAGGGCGTGCACGTGACGCTGGGCGTCGTGCTCGTCCCCGTCCTGCTCGCGAAGCTGTGGTCGGTCGTGCCGAAGCTGTTCGCGCTGCCGCCCGCACGGTCGCTCGCCCATGCGCTGGAGCGGATCTCGTTGCTCCTGCTGGTCGGTGGCGGGCTGTTCGAGTTCACCACGGGGATCCTGAACGTCCAGCTCGACTACGTCTTCCCCGGCTCGTTCTACCCGCTGCACTTCTACGGGGCCTGGGTGTTCTTCGCCGCGTTCGTGGCACACGCCGTGCTCAAGATGCCGGCGGCGCTCCGCGCGCTGCGCCACCCGCACGACGAACAGGGCGACCTGGTCGCACCGGAGCCCGCAGAGCCCACCGTCTCGCGGCGCGGCGCCCTCGGTGTCGTGGGCGGCGGCTCGCTGCTGCTGTTCGTCACGACGGCCGGCCGCAGCTTCGACGGGCCGCTGCGCCGAACCGCCCTGCTCACGCCGCACGGCGGCCCCGAACCGGGCGGCGGGCCCGCCGGGTTCCAGATCAACAAGACGGCCGCGTCACGGGGGATCAGCGCGAGCGAGACGACCGAGGAGGCATGGCGGCTCGTCGTGCGGGGACGTGGCCGCACGGTGCGACTGAGCAGGTCCGATCTGCTCGGACTCCCGCTGCACAGTGCAGCGCTGCCCATCGCGTGCGTGGAGGGCTGGTCCACCTCCGACCAGTGGTGGCGGGGGGTGCGGCTGCGCGACCTCGCGGCGCTCGTCGGGTACGAGCCCCAGACGGCGCCCGACGTCCTGGTCGAGTCCCTCCAGCGGCACGGCGCCTTCCGCAGCGCGGCGCTGCGCGACAACCAGGTGCGCGACCCGCGTTCCCTGCTCGCGCTCTACGTCAACGGCGCGCCGTTGACGCCCGATCACGGCCACCCGGCGCGCGTCATCGTCCCCGCGGCGCCCGGTGTGCTCAACACCAAATGGGTGGCCCGGATGACGTTCGGAGACCTGTGATGAGGCGGCCCGTGGTGAGACGACCCACGATGCGGTGGCCCGCGATGCGGTGGCCCGCGATGCGGTGGCCCGCGATGAAGCGGCCCGTGCTGCGGTGGCCCGGTCCCGCGCGGTTCGGTGCGCGGCCGGCCACGCGGCGGTCGCTCCGCTCGTACGTCGGGAGCCCGCTGCAACTCCTGCTGCTCGCCTGCTCGTTCGCGCTCGCCGGATACGCGGGGGTACGGCTCCTCGCGGACGACTGGTTCGCCGTGGCGCTCTGGTTCGTGGGTGCCGCCGTGCTGCACGACCTGGTGCTGGTGCCTCTGTACGCGGGTGCCGACCGGGCGCTGACCGGCGCACTGGACAGGGTGGGCCGCCGGGAGTGGACGCTCTACGTCCGTGTCCCGGCGGCGCTGTCCGCGCTCCTCCTGCTCGTGTGGTTCCCGCTCGTCACCGGGCAGGTCGCGGACCACTACCGGTCCGCGACCGGCCTGCCCGGCGACGGTTTCCTCGCCCGCTGGCTGCTGATCACGGCGGTGCTGTTCGGAGGTTCGGCGGCGCTGCTCGTCCTGCGGACGTGGCGCACCGCGCGGTCGGACCGGTTGCGCAGGGCGGCGAAGGAGCGCCCGCCGGCCGCCCACTGACCCTCCGGGCGCCAGCCCGCGCGCACCCCGTGCCGCAACAGGGCCGGGGTGCCGACGCGGGCCCAGGGGAACGCCGGCCCGCCGGCGCCGCCCTGGGCGTCGAGGGCCCGGACGACATGGACGCTGACGCGTTCGTCGACGTCCACGTCCGGGAGCGTCTCGGCGAGCAGCAGGCCGCCGGGCGCCACCAGCTGGGACAGTCGGCGCAGCAGGGCGGCCGGGTCGCCGCCGATGCCGATGTTGCCGTCGACGAGCAGCGCGGTGTTCCAGCGCCCCTCACCGGGGAGCGGTTCGAACACGGACCGGCGCAGCGCCTGTCCGCCGAGCCGCAGGGTCCGGGCCACCGCGGTCTCGCTCACGTCGATGCCCAGCGCGCGATGGCCCCGGGCCGCGAGCTCGGCGACCAGCCGCCCGGGGCCGCAGCCGACGTCCAGCACGGCGCCCTCGCAGCGCCCCAGGACCTGGAGGTCCACCGCGTCGGCCCGCGCGCACCAGCGTTCCACCTCCAGGGGCAGCAGCCAGCCGTCGGTCCGGCGCAGGAAGAGCGGGCCCCGGCCGCGCGCCAAGGCGTCCGCGTACGGGTCGGCGCCCCAGGTGCCCGGTGCGCCGGTTCCCGGGCCGGTCGCCGGCCGGTCCGGACCGGCGACCTCGGCGGTGGTGATCTCGCGGGCGCCGTTCATCGGTCACCGGCCGCCGCTGCGAGGCGGCCCAGCTCGGCCGCGAAGCGGCCACCGGGTGCCGAGGCGGCGACCGCCTCCGCGTCCGCGGCCGTGTCGACGTCCCGCAGCCGGGGCAGATCGCGCACCCGCAGTCCCGCTGCCGTGAGGCGGTCCCGCTGCACGGCTCCGGTGGTGGGCGTCGACATCGGAACGCCCCTCAGGAGCGCGGGATCGGGTGCGGCGAGCCCCAGAGCCCAGAAGCCGCCGTCCTCGGCCGGCCCGAACCAGGCGTCGCAGTCGGCGAAGTCCACGGTGAGCAGCGCCGGCGTCACCTGAGGCGTGTCCATCCCGATGAGCAGCGCGGGTCCGGTGCAGCCGGCGAAGGCCGCGGCCAGCCGCTGGTCGAGCCCGCCCGCGCACTGCGGTACGACGTCGAAGCCGGGCGGCAGCCAGGCGCCCGGCGCTCCGTCGAGCACCAGGACACGGCGCGCCGCGGGCGTCGCGGCCACCGCGCGCAGGGTGTCCACGAGCGCGGCTTCCGCGAGCGTCGCCGCCTGCCGGGGAGTGAACGGAGGCGTCAGGCGGGTCTTGACCCGTCCCGGCCGCGGTTCCTTGGCGATGACGAGGAGCGTGGTCACTGGGCGGTTCCTCCGGGGTGCGGGGTGGCTGCGGGGGCGGCGCCGGGCGGCTCGGCCAGGACACGGCGCATGTCCCGCACCGCGTGCCAGGTGCCGCGCCAGGTGCCCGTCACCTTGGACGCGCCGGTGCGCGGCAGATAGGGCACGTCGTGCTCGGTGACGCGCCAGCCGGCGTCGGCGGCGCGGACGACCATCTGGAGCGGGTAGCCGCTGCGGCGGTCGGTGAGGCCGAGGGCGAGCAGGGGCTCGCGGCGCGCCGCGCGGAGCGGCCCGAGGTCGCGCAGGCGCAGCCCCGTGCGACGGCGCACCATCCGGGCGAGCACGGCGTTGCCCGCGCGGGCGTGCGCGGGCCAGGCGCCGCGTTCGCGTGGGCGGCGCCGTCCGAGCACCAGGTCCGCCCCGCCGTCCCGTACCTCGCGTACGAACGGCACGAGCAGCGACGGGTCGAGCGAGGCGTCGCAGTCGCAGAAGCACACGATGTCCGCGGTGGCGGCGGTGAGGCCGGCGTGGCAGGCGGCACCGAAGCCGCGGCGCTCCTCGCGCACGACGGTCGCGCCGAGGGCGCGGGCCAGCTCCGCCGAGCCGTCGGTGGAACCGTTGTCCACGACGAGGGCGCGCCAGCCGGGCGGGATGCGGGCGAGCACCCAGGGGAGGGCCTCGGCTTCGTCCAGGCAGGGCAGGACCACGTCGACTTCCGGGTCCGGGGAGGGAGAGGTCGTCACGGCGTTCACCCTACGAACGCGAAGGGGAGATATCGGACTTCGGATCCTTACGAAACACGGACGTCGGACCGGGCCGACCGCATCGGCGACGAGCCGGTGGGAGGCTGGACGCATGCAGCAGCCGTACGAATCCGCAGGCACGCGGCGCCGGGACGCGCCGGCTCCCGACGGTCGGGCTCCCGACGGTCGGGCTCCCGACGGTCGCGGCCCCGCACCGGCCGGCTCCGCCGAGCCCGCGGGACCGGGACCAGGACCGAAGACTCCGCCGGTGGGCGCACCTCGCGACCCCGTGACGGCCGGACCGCACCGCCCGTCCGGCGCCGGACCGCACGCAGGCCCCGGACCTCGTACGCAAGAGGACTCCGGACACGGCGCGCACGAAGGGTCCGGGCGCGGTGGACACGAGGGCTCGGAACACGGTGGATCCGCCGGCTCCGGGCACGGTGGACCCGACAGTTCCGGGTACGGCGGACACGGCGCGGAGCACGGTGTGCACGGCGGCTCCGGGCCCCGTGAAGCCGTGTCCGCCGCGAACGTTCCCGGCGGGTACGGAGAGGCCGCCCGCGTCCTGGTCGTGGACGACGATCCGACCGTCGCCGAGGTCGTCTCCGGCTACCTGGACCGCGCGGGATACCTGGTGGACCGTGCCGCGGACGGGCCTTCCGCGCTCGCCCGCGCCGCCGCGCACCGGCCCGACCTGGTGGTGCTGGACCTGATGCTGCCGGGCATGGACGGGCTGGAGGTGTGCCGGCGGATGCGCGGCCACGGCCCCGTGCCGGTCATCATGCTCACCGCGCGCGGTGACGAGGACGACCGGATCCTCGGTCTGGAGGTCGGCGCCGACGACTACGTCACCAAGCCCTTCAGCCCCCGCGAACTGGTGCTGCGCGTGGAGTCGGTGCTGCGCCGCAGCAGGCCCGCCCCCGCGGCCCGGCCCCTCGCCACGGCCGGACTGGCCATCGACCCCGCGGCCCGCCGTGCGACCAAGCACGGCGAGGAACTCGCCCTCACCATCCGCGAGTTCGACCTCCTCGCCTTCTTCCTGCGCCATCCGGGCCGGGCCTACAGCCGCGAGGACCTGATGCGCGAGGTGTGGGGCTGGGACTTCGGTGACCTGTCGACCGTCACGGTCCATGTGCGCCGGCTGCGGGGCAAGGTCGAGGACGACCCGGCGAGCCCCCGGCTGATCCAGACGGTGTGGGGCGTCGGCTACCGCTTCGACGGCACATCCCGTGAGGAGGCGGTCCGTCCATGACCACCGCCCTGCCGCGCGAGGAGGCGGCCTGACCATGCACGACATACTGCTCATGGCGCTGTACGCCTTCCTGGGCGCCGCGGCCGCCGGACTGCTCGGCGCGGCGGCTCTGTGGCTGCTGCGGCGACGGTCGCTCACCGCGTCGCTCGGCGTCGTCGCCGCGGTCGCCGTGACCGCCATGCTCGCGGGGACGCTCGCCGTGGCCTGGGCGATGTTCCTGTCCTCCCACGACCTGACCGTGGTGACCACGGTCGTCGCCATGGCGGCCGTGGTGTCCCTGGCCACCGCACTGCTGCTGGGCCGCTGGGTCGTGGCGCGCAGCCGGGCGCTCACCCTCGCCGCCCGTTCCTTCGGCGACGGCGGCGACTTCGCCGCGCCCGACGGCCCGGCGACCGCCGAACTGGAGGCGCTGGGCCGGGAACTGGCGGCCACCAGCGCGAAGCTGGCGCGGTCCCGTGAGCGTGAGCGCGCCCTGGAGACCTCGCGCCGCGAACTGGTCGCGTGGATCTCGCACGACCTGCGTACCCCGCTGGCCGGACTGCGCGCGATGTCCGAGGCGCTGGAGGACGGGGTGGCGGCCGACCCCGAGCGCTATCTGCGCCAGATGCGCACCGAGGTCGAACGGCTCAACGGCATGGTGGGCGACCTGTTCGAGCTGTCCCGCATCCATGCGGGCGCCCTCGCGCTCTCCCCGTCGCGCGTCTGCGTGTACGACCTCGTCGGAGACGCCCTGGCGGGCGCGGACCCGCTGGCTCGCGAGCACGGGGTCCGGCTGGTCGGCGACCGTGTCGAGCCGGTCCCGGTCGAGGTGGACGGCAAGGAGATGAGCCGGGTCCTGGGCAATCTGCTGGTGAACGCGATCCGCCGGACGCCGGCCGACGGTACGGTCGCGGTCGCCGCCGAACGGTCGGACGAGGGGGTCGTGCTGTCCGTGACCGACGGCTGCGGCGGCATCCCCGAGGAGGACCTGCCGCGCGTCTTCGACACGGGCTGGCGCGGCACGAACGCCCGTACCCCTCCCGCCGGAGCCGGCCTGGGCCTTGCCATCGTCCGGGGCATCGTGGAGGCCCACCAGGGCCGGGCGGCCGTGCGCAACGTCCCCGGGGGCTGCTGCTTCGAGGTCAGACTGCCCACGGCCGAGGTGTGAGCGGCGCACGCGGGCGAGACCGCGAGACTCTCGCGCAGGTGCGGCTCCGCCACTCCCCACGCGGCCGCGCGGTCGCGGACTCCCGCGTCGCTACTCCCCACGTAGCCGCGCGGTCGCGAACTCCCGCATCCCCTCGGTGAATCCGACCTCGGCCTTCCAGCCCAGCTCGGCCCGCAGCCGCGTCGAGTCGGCGGTGATGTGCCGGACGTCCCCGAGCCGGTACTCCCCGGTCACCACGGGCTCGGGGCCCCGGGAGGCCGCGGCGAGGGCCTGTGCCATCTCGCCGACCGTGTGCGGTTCGCCGCTGCCGGTGTTGTAGGCCGTGAGCGCGCCCGCGCGTGAACCCGCCTCCAGAGCGGCCACGTTGGCCGCCGCCACATCCCGAACGTGCACGAAGTCCCGCCGCTGGCCGCCGTCCTCGAAGACGCGCGGCGCCTCGCCCCGGGCGAGAGCCGAACGGAAGAAGGAGGCGACCCCGGCGTACGGGGTGTCGCGGGGCATCCCGGGGCCGTACACGTTGTGGTAGCGCAGCGACACCGCGCTGCCACCGGTGGACCGGGCCCACGCGGCCGCCAGATGTTCCTGGGCCAGCTTCGTGGTGGCGTAGACGTTCCGCGGATCGGCGGGGGCGTCCTCGCCCACCAGCCCCGGGGTCAACTCCGCACCGCAGCGCGGACACCGGGGCTCGAACCGCCCCGCGTCCAGGTCCGTCACGGCCCGGGGCCCCGGTCGTACCGCCCCGTGCCGTCCGCACGCGTACGCGCCCTCGCCGTACACGACCATCGAGCCGGCGAGCACGAGCCGCCGTACCCCCGCGTCGGCCATCGCGGAGAGCAGCACCGCCGTGCCGAGGGCGTTGCGCGAGACGTACTCCGCCGCGTCGCCGAACCCCGTGCCCAGACCGACCATCGCCGCCTGGTGGCACACGGCGTCCACCGTCGGGAGGGCGGTGGCGACCGCGTCCGCGTTCCGCACGTCGAGGCCGTCGCGCAGGTCGAACGCGAGCGGCTCGTGCCCCCGCGCCCGCAGCGCCCGTACGACATGGGACCCGATGAACCCGGCGTCGCCGGTGACCAGTACTCGCATGCGACTCACGCTAGGGCGGCGGCCCCGCCCCACGGCAGCAGCGCGCCCGTCATGTCACGGCTCCGTAAGACCTCCAGGTCGTGGGCGGCCGACGAGACGGACGGCGAGGGCAGGGCCGACGTACTGCGGACCCTCAGCCTGCACGACCACCCGCACGCGAAGCCCTCGGCGTGCGCCACCACGGCCATCCGGGCCCCCGCGTCCGACGGCGGGTGCCGGATGTCCTCGCCGGGCGCGACGTACCCCGCAGGCCCGCGGCCACGGCCGCGCTGCTCGCCCCCTGCGGGACCCCGACCCCGAGGTGCGGATGAGCGCGGGCGGAGCGCTGCCGGGGTGGGACGGCCCCGGCCTGGACGGCACCCGGGAACTGCTCGCGCCGGCGCGGGACCCGCACCCGGACGTGCGCGGCGTCGCCGCGGAGGCACTGGCCGCGTTCGGGGGACGGCACACCCGCCGTCGCGGACGCGCTCGTCGCCCTGCTCGGCGAGGACGACCGGTCGGTCCGCCCAGCGGCCGCCTACGGGCTCGCCGGCGCGACGATCCGCGCACGGCGGAGGCGATCGAGCGGGTGGGTCCGCTCGGGCCCGCGTCCGCCGAGGGCCACCGGGCCCACCGGCTGTGGTCACGCCACGGACGGACCGGCTGACAGCGGGCCCGTACCCGGTCACGCTCCAGCGTCGCGCGATCGCCGGGTGTCATATGATTCACGAATTTGTTTGCGTGTGTCGAGAGAGGGAAACTGGGAGAAGAGTGCTTCGGACAGGAGGCACGTCCGTGGGAGCCGGTATGCCGGACCGCGGGTGTCTCCTCTCGGCCCGTGTGCGTGCCCTCCCATGGTGACTGTTCAGTCAGCACCTCCTGAGGGAGTTGTGAGCACCATGTCCGTCACGGCGAGAACGACGCATCACCCCCACGACGACGCCCCCGACACCACCGAAGCATTCGAACGTCTGTCCGCTCTTCCCGACGGTCCGCAGCGGCAGGCGCTGCGCGACGAGCTCGTCAGGACCTGGCTCCCCATGGCCGAACGCATAGCCGGACGGTTCCGTGGCCGGGGGGAGTCCATAGAGGACCTCGTCCAGGTCGCCGCACTGGGTCTCGTCAAGGCCGTCGACCGCTACGACCCCGCCCTGGGGCACGCCTTCGAGAGCTACGCCATCCCCACCATCACCGGCGAGATCAAGCGCCACTTCCGGGACCACATGTGGATCCTGCACGTGCCGCGCCGGGTCCAGGACCTGCGCAACCGCGTACGTGCCGCGCTCAAGGAGCTGTCCCAGACGATCCCGGGCCGACGGCCGACCGTCACCGAGATCGCCGAGTGCGCCCACCTGTGCGAGGACGACGTACGGACCGCCCTGGAGGCGCTGGACAGCTTCACCGCCCTGTCGCTGGACGCCGATCTGCCGGGCAGCGACGACGGGTACGCGCTGTCCGACGCCCTCGGCGAGCCCGACACCGGCTACGACCTGGTCGTGGACCGGGAGGCCGTGAAACCCCTGCTGTGCGAGTTGCCCGAGCGGGAGCGGACCATCCTCTACCTGCGCTTCTTCCGCGGCATGACACAGAGCGGCATCGCACGGCAGCTCGGCATCTCGCAGATGCACGTGTCCCGGCTGATCAGCAACTCGTGCAGCGCGGTGCGGGAACAGGCGCTCGCCGATGTGGCGTAGGCACCCCGGTGCCCTGTACACCGAACCGGCCGCCCTGCCGAGTCGACCCGGCAGGGCGGCCGGTGGCGAGCTCACTGCCGAACCCTCCCGGGAGCGGTTGGCCAGTGCCCCGCTCCTTTCGGACTACCGGGGAGGGAGCGATCGAAACACCCGCGCGCCTCGGGCGTCCGGACTCACGGCGGCGGTGGCGCACCCGGGATCTCCGTGGGCCCGTACTTGTCGAGCGTCTCCTCCAGGACCGCGCGCACGTCCGCGGGCAGCTCTCCCTCCTGCCCCCAGACGATGATCATCTCCGCGACGGCGCGCAGCTTGATGTTCGTGTGCTGGGACACCTCCCGCAGGACGGCCCAGCCCTGCTCGGGCGTCACCCGTCCGAGCGCCACCATCATGCCGATGGCCTGGTCCACGACGGCGTGCGAGGTGACCGCTTCCTTCAACTGGTCGATCTCTTCCCGCAGTCTGCGCGGATCGTCGTCATCCGGACGGGCGTCTGGACTCATCGTCCCCTCCGGGCGGGGTGTGTCGTCGGGCAGGGCTCCTGGATCCATCGTCGCCACTGCACCGGGCGTGTGCCAACGCTGCGGAGGACATCGACTCGTCCCCGTACGGAGCCCGGGTCCCGCCCGACGCGTCGCCGTACCGAGCCCGGGTCCCGCCCGGCCCGTAGCCGTGCCGCGCCGCCCGTCCCGCCCCCCGACACGACGGGGGCAGCCGCTCGACGAGCGGCTGCCCCCGTCGCTACCCGTACGCGATCACGCGGCCAGGGTCACGGCCTCCACCGCGGGTGCCCGCACGGCGTGCCGGGCCGTGAGCAGGCTCGTGCCCACCGTCACCAGCGCCGCGACCGCGACGACGCCGAGCCAGATTCCCGGCCCCCGGCCGGGCAGCGGCGTGTCCGACCGGACCAGCGTGAAGGGGAGGATCCCGGCGAGCCCGGCCAATGTGCCGAAGAAGACGCCGGTCACCGTCAGGACCACGCTCTCCACGCCGACCGCCGCGAGGACCTGCCCCGGTGTCGCGCCGGCCAGTCGCTGCCGCCCGAACTCCCCGGCCCGGTAAGTCGTGGCCGCGTACAGGGAGTTGACCAGCATCACGCAGGCGAAGACCACGATGATCCCGACGACCACCAGGTTCAGGGTCTCCAGGTTCTTGGCGTCGACGGACTTCGGCAGGCCGGAGGCGTCGATCGCGTCGTTCTCGACGGCCTGCATGTACAGGGTCGCCGTCGCCACGCAGGTGAACAGGATCAACGGCATCAGGACCGCGGACAGTTCCGCGGCGCGGCGTCGCAGGTTCCGCACGGCGAACCAGCCGCTCGCCCCCGGCAGGGGCAGCCGGTCCAGCACGGTCGTCAGCAGTTTCGGGGACACCAGCGCGCACCCCACGGACAGCAGGATCGCGCCGTAGGCGGGCGGCGCCATCAGGGCGGCGTCCCGCGCCGAGAAGGCGAAGGTCGAGCAGACGGCCACGGCACCGAGCGCCAGCGCCCCGTACGCGAGCAACCTTCGCGCCCCGCGCCGGGGCACGCTCCGCCGGGTGGCCCGGCGCACCGCGAGGAACGCCGCGCCCGCCGCCGCGAGCACCGTGATGCCGATGCCGGACATCAGCGCGACGGGACCGAAGGAGTAGTCCACCGACCGCGCCACCTGTCCGCTGTCCTGGAAGACGCCCAGCAGGGCCCGCCCGCCGAGCATCGCCGGACCGATCGCCAGAACCGCACCCACCAGCGCGATCACGACGGCCTCCCCGACGACCATCCGCCCGATCTGCGCCGGCGTCGCTCCGGAGCAGCGCAACAGCTCCATCTCGGAGCGGCGTTGACGGACGTTGACCGTCAGCGTCGACGCCACCGCGAAGAACACCAGCAAGGTGCCGTACCCGCCGACGACGCTCGCCGCGGTGGACAGCGACTCCGCGCTCACCCGGTCCACGCCCGGGCGGCCGGCCGTGTCGTGCATCGACTGGAACGTCATGATGATCGCCGCGCCCAGGAACGCGGACAGCAGGGTCGCCGTGCAGCGCGCGGGGCGCTTGCGCAGCGAACGCAGGGCCAGAGCGAACATCCCTCACACCTCCAGCAGGACGTCGTCGCCGAGATGGGCCAGCCGCTCGGCCACCGCGTCGACCGTCGGCGCGTGCAGCTCGCCCGCCAGGCGCCCGTCCGCGAGGAACACGACGGAGTCGGCGTACGAGGCGGCCACCGGGTCGTGCGTCACCATGACCACGGTCCTGCCGTGCACCCGCACGGCCTCCCGCAGCAGGACCAGTACGTCCCGCGCGCTGCGCGTGTCCAGGGCCCCCGTCGGCTCGTCCGCGAAGATCACCCGAGGCTCGGTCACCAGCGCCCGGGCGATCGCCACGCGCTGCCGCTGTCCTCCGGAGAGCTGGTCGGGCAGATGACCGAGCCGGTCGCCGAGCCCGACGGCCGTCAGTACCTCCCGCACCCGCGCCCGGTCGACGCGTCGGCCGGCGAGCTTGAGCGGCAGGATCGTGTTCTGGGCGACGGTCAGTGTCGGCAGGAGGTTGTACTGCTGGAAGACGAAGCCGATCCGGCTGCGCCGGAACCGTGTCAGCTCCGCCTCGCCGCCGCCGGTCATCTCCGCCCCGTCCACCCTCACGATGCCGCTGTCGGGGCGTTCGAGCCCCGCCGCGCATTGCAGCAGCGTGGACTTCCCGGACCCTGAGGGCCCCATGACCGCGGTGAACGTGCCGCGCGCCAGACCGAGCGTCACCCCGTCCAGGGCGGTCACGGCACCGGCCCCGGTCCCGTAGGACTTGCCGACCTTGACCAGCCGCAGCGCCTCGGCGGCGGGTCCCGGGTCGTTCGTGCGTCGCGCTCGGTGAAACATCGTCATCACCCTCCGTCGGCACGCCCTGTGCCTCGTCCACGACGCTACGGAGAGCCGGGTCCGCCCACACGGGCCGCAGGACCCCTGTTCCGGGGTGTACTCAGCGACACCCTCGGACGCCGGTCCACCCCGTACGGGTCACCAGAACGCGCCGGGCACCGCCCGCACCGATGGAATGGAGGGGTGACCGCGCCCCCCGACGACTGCCTGGCGCGCAACGAGTGGATCTGCGGCGAGTATCTGAGCACCCGCCGGCACATCCTCCTCGACGCGGTCGCCCAGCACCTCCAGCTCACCGCGGTCTCGGTCCTCTTCGGACTCGCCGTCGCGGTGCCGCTCGCCGTGCTCGCCCGTCGCTGGGGCCTGGCGGCGGGCCCGGTCCTCGCGGCGACCACGGTCCTCTACACCGTCCCGTCGCTCGCGATGTTCTCGCTCCTCCTGCCGGTCTACGGACTGTCCGCCGCGCTGGTCGTCGCGGGCCTCGTCCTGTACTCGCTGACCCTCCTCGTTCGGAACATCCTGGCGGGCCTGCGGGCCGTCCCCGAGGAGACCCGGCAGGCCGCGCGGGGCATGGGGTACGGGCCCGTCCGGCTGCTGCTCACCGTGGAGCTGCCGCTCGCACTGCCGGCGGGCATGGCCGGGCTGCGGATCGCCACCGTGTCGGCGGTGTCCCTGGTCACCGTCGGCGCCATCGTCGGCTTCGGCGGGCTCGGCAATCTCATCTACGCGGGCATGAACACCTACTTCAAGGCGCAGGTCCTCACCGCGTCGGTGCTGTGCGTCGTCATCGCCGTCGCCGCGGACCTCCTGCTCCTCGCGGTGCAGCGGCTCATGACCCCCTGGACCCGGGCGGGCCGCGGATGAACACCCTGACCGAGGCCTGGGGATGGCTCACCGACCCCGCGCACTGGTCGGGCGACGACGGCGTCCGGCACCGTCTCGCCCAGCACCTCGTCCTGACGGTCGTCTGCCTGGTCGTCAGCTGTCTGATCGCGCTGCCCGTCGCCCTCGTCCTCGGGCACCTCGGCAAGGGCGGCGCGCTCGCCGTGAACCTCTCCAACGTCGGCCGGGCCGTGCCCACCTTCGCCGTGCTGGTGCTTCTCCTGCTCACCCCGATCGGGAGGTGGGGCGAGGGGCCGACGGTCGTCGCGCTCGTCCTCTTCGCCGTGCCGCCCCTGCTCACCAACGCGTACGTCGGGATGCGCGAGGTCGACCGCGACGTGGTGCGGGCGGCCCGCGGCATGGGCATGACCGGCCGACAGAGCCTGTTCCAGGTCGAACTGCCCCTCGCACTCCCCATGGTGCTGACCGGGGTGCGGATCGCCGCCGTCCAACTCGTCGCGACCGCCACCATCGCCGCGCTCGCCGGCGGCGGCGGGCTCGGCCGGATCATCACCGCGGGATTCAACCTGGCCAGCACGCCCCAGGTCGTCGCCGGTGCCGTGCTGGTCGCCGTCTTCGCCCTGCTCGTCGAGGGCGTCTTCGAGGTCGTCGAGCGGGTGGCACCGCACCGGGCGAGGGGCTCGCGGTGAGGAGACACGCCGTGCTGACCGGGGCCTTCTTCCTCCTCGCCGGCTGCGCCACCGGACCGTCGCTGGAGAACCGGGGCTCGGTCACCGCCCCGCCCGGCGACAGCAGGCACCTGGTCGTCGGATCGGCCGGATTCACCGAGAGCGACCTGCTGGCGCAGATGTACGCGCTGCTGCTGAAGCAGGCCGGCTACAAGACGTCGATGATCACCGTCGCCAACCGGGAACTGTACGAACCGGCCCTGGAATCGGGGCAGATCGACGTCGTGCCCGAGTACGCGGCGACCTTCGCGGACTGGCTGAACGCCAAGACCCACGGTGCCGACGCGCGCCCCGTCGGCTCGCCCGACCTCGGCACCACCATGACCGCCCTGCGCGCACTGGCGACACCGCGCGGGCTCACCGTCCTCGACCCCGGCAGAGCCGTCGACCAGAACGCCTTCGCGGTGTCCGCCGCGTACGCCAGGGAGCATCACCTCAAGACGCTCGGCGACCTCGGACGGTCCGGTCTCCCGGTGCGGCTCGCGGCGGGCGACGAGTGCGTGCAACGGCCGTACTGCGAGCCGGGGCTGAAGAAGACGTACGGCATCGATGTCGTCGCCGTCGACCCGAAGGGTGTCGGCACCACCCAGGCGAAGCAGGCCGTGCGGAGCGGCCGGGACCAGATGGTGCTGACGACCACGACGGACGCCACGCTCGACGAGTTCGGGCTCGTCCTGCTGGACGACGACAAGCACCTGCAGAACGCCGACTACATCGTGCCCGTCGTCAACCGTTCGCGGGCGGGCGGCGAGGGCGTCACCAAGGCGCTCGGCAAGCTGAACGACGTCCTCACCACGGCCGACCTGGCGTCCCTGAACCGGCAGGTGGACAGCTGGCGACGGCTGCCCGAGGACGTGGCGCGCACCTATCTGCGGGACAAGGGCCTGCTGACCTGACCCCACGGGGCCTCGCCCCGACCGGGCAGGTGCCGGGCGCGCGACCTCTCCGGACAGGTTGACCGGATCGGTCCGGCGCGGCGGGCCCCGGGGCCCGCGGGCGTCTCGACCGCCCCCACCGCGGCCGGAGTTCCAGGCATGCTTCGAGCGCCCCCACCACGCGCGGAGTCCCCCACGCGCTTCGACGGTCCGGCCCCGGCCGGATTTCCCCGCACGCCTCGACCGCCCCCACCGCGGGTCGAGCGCCCCGCATGCCTCGACCGCCCCCACCGCGGGTCGAGCGCCCCGCACGCTCCGCGGCTCAGGCGTCCGCCACCGAGTCGAAGTCCACCTGACCGCGCGGCACGCCCCGCGCGTCCGCGTCCACCGACCTGCGCAGCGCCTCGTGCAGCTTGGCCGGGGTCAGCACGCCGAGGAAGCGCGCCCCGTCCAGTACGGCGACCCAGCCTGCGTCGTGCTGGAGCATGACCCCGAACGCCTGCTTCAGGGGAGCGCCCACGGGCACCCGGGAGTTCATCCGGTGCGCCAGGTCACGGACCCGGCCGCCCGCGCCGAGTTCGTCCCGGCCGACCCATCCGTGCAGATCGCCGTCGGCGTCGAGCACCACGGCCCAGCGGGCGCCTTCGGCCCGCAGCCGTTCCGCGGCCCGCCCGGCGCTCTCGTCCAGCCGCGCGATCGGCGGCTGCTCCAGGTCGTCGGCCTCGATCGTGGTCACCGACAGGCGTTTCAGGCCGCGGTCCGCGCCCACGAAGTCGGCGACGTACGGCGTGGCGGGCGTCCCGAGAACGGCGCCGGGCGTGTCGAACTGCTCGATGCGGCCCTGGCCGTACACCGCGATGCGGTCGCCGAGCCGTACCGCCTCCTCGATGTCGTGCGTGACCAGCAGCACCGTCTTGCGCACGGCTTCCTGCATGCGCAGGAACTCGTCCTGCAACTGCTCCCGCACCACGGGGTCGACGGCCCCGAAGGGCTCGTCCATCAGCAGCACGGGCGGATCGGCGGCCAGCGCCCGCGCCACGCCGACCCGCTGGCGCTGACCGCCCGACAACTGGTCCGGATAGCGCGGTCCGTACGTCGCCGGGTCCAGGCCCACCAGGTCGAGCAGTTCGGCGGCGCGGGCCCGTGCCTTCGCCTTCTTCCAGCCGACGAGAGTGGGCACCGTCGCCGTGTTGTCGAGGATCGTCCGGTGCGGGAACAGGCCGACCTGCTGGATGACATACCCGATGCGCCGCCGCAGCCGTACCGGGTCGACCGTGGCGATGTCCTCGTCGTTCACGAAGATCCGCCCGGACGTCGGCTCGATCAGCCGGTTCACCATCATCATGGTCGTCGTCTTGCCACAGCCCGACGGGCCGACGAGCGTGACGAGTTCGCCCTCGGCCACCTCGAAGGAGAGGCCGTCCACGGCGGTCGTGCCGTCCGGATAGCGCTTGGTGACCTGCTCGAACCGGATCATTCCCTCACGCTAACCGCGTGCCGCGATCACCGCCCACCAGCGGCGTCTCCGCGAGTCGAATCATGGATTCCGTTTTTGAAAAGTTTCAATCAGGGTGTCCTGATCCCCTGTTGCCACCCCTCCCGTAAGCGCGTTCCGTCGCGCGCTTCTGTTGAATTCTGTCTGACAGTTGCGTTGTTGAGACGGTGGACAGCCGTCGCGGACGCCGCTAAGTTCGCCGCCAGTCGGAGTGAAACGTTACAACCAGCGTGCTCCGAGAGCCGAAGGGATGACGGCGTGAACGAAGGAACGGGCAATGTGCGACGCAGAACGGTGCTCACCACGGCCGCGAGCGCCGGAGCCCTGGCGATGGCCGGAGGGATCGGCGCGTCGGGCACGGCACGGGCGGCCGCACCGGCCTCGGACGGGGCCTCGGTCACAGGACTGACGGTGGAGCACCGGACCGACCCGCTGGGCGTGGACGCCGACCGACCGCGCTTCGGCTGGCGCATGGCGTCCTCGGCCCGCGGCCGGCGCCAGAGCGCGTACCGGATCCTGGTGGCCACCTCGCCCGAACGGCTGACCCGCACCCGCGCCGACGTCTGGAACAGCGGCCGCGTCACGTCGGCCGACTCCGTGGCGGTGCCCTACGCGGGAGCCGCACTGCGCCCCTCCACCCGCTACTTCTGGTCGGTGAGCCTCTGGGACGAGGACGGCCGCGCCCTCCCCGACGCCCCGGCCGCCTCCTTCGAGACGGGCCTGCGCAGCACCGACGGCACGACGGGCTGGGACGGCGCCCGCTGGATCGGCATGGCGGGCAAGAAGCCGAACAGCCCGGGGGCGCCGCTGCTGCGCCGTCAGGTCCGGCTCCAGGGACGGAAGGTGCGCGCGGCCCGGCTGTACGTGTCCGCCCTCGGCGTGTACGACGCCTATCTCAACGGGCGGCGGGTCACGGTGCCGCAGGGCGAGGGCACCACGCACGAACTGCTCACGCCGGGCTGGACGAACTACGACCGCACGATCAGCTATCTGAGCTACGACGTCACCGGCCTGGTCGCGGGGGAGCGGGCCGTCACCCTGGCGGCGGTGCTCGGCAACGGCTGGTACAACGCCCGGATATCCGACGGCAGCACCTACTACTCCAAGGACGGCAACCGCCTGGCGCTGAAGGCCAAGCTGCTGATCCGCTACACCGACGGTTCGACGCAGACCGTGGTGACCACGCCCGGCGACGACTGGCGGGCCACGGACACCGGCGCGTACCGCGGCGACGACATCTACGACGGACAGACCTACGACGCCCGCAAGGACATGCCGGGCTGGACGGCGAACGGCTTCGACGACTCCGCCTGGCCGGGGACCGAGGAGGTCGACTTCGCCACCCGGTACCCCGACGCGAAACTGGTCGCCTACCCCGGCGAGAGCGCACGGCTGATGCCCGAGTGGGACCGCAGGCCGCGGTCCGTCACCCTGTACACCGGGGTGACCGGCGAGGCGGGCAGCGCCAACGGACGTGGCCGCATCGTCGTCGACGCCTCCCGGTCGGTGACCGACCCCGCCGCGGCGGCCCGGGCGGCGGTCACGGTCGGCGACGGCGACACCGCGGTCTTCGACCTCGGGCAGAACATGGTCGGGGTGCCGCGCTACACCGTGCGCGGTCCCGCGGGCGCCGAAGTCACCTTCCGGTTCGCCGAGATGCTCAACGACGACAGCGCGGGCGCCGACGGCCCCGAGGGCTCCGTCTACCGGGCCAACCTGCGCTCCGCCAAGGCGACCAGCACCTACACGCTCCGGGGCGACGCGCACGGCGAGACCCACCAGGACTCACTCGCCTTCTACGGATTCCGCTACGTCTCCGTCACCGCCTCCGGCGCCCCCGTCACGATCACCGGTCTGACGGGCAAGGTCGCCACCTCCGCGATCCGTGAGACCGGCAGCGTCACCACGAACGACAGCTCGGTCAACCAGCTCATCAGCAACGTGCGCTGGGGTCAGCGCGGCAACTACCTCTGGGTGCCCACGGACTGCCCGCAGCGCGACGAGCGCCTCGGCTGGACCGGCGACACCCAGCTGTTCTGCAACACGGGTCTCTACAACGCCGACGCGGTCAACTTCCTCAGCCACTTCGAGGACAACCTGATCGACTCGCAGCAGATCTACGGCCTCGACGGCGCCCAGTTCACCGCCGTCTCGCCCGGCAACCGGTACAACGCGCCGGCTCCCGTGAGCGGTTGGGCCGACTGCGGTGTGGTGGTGCCCTGGACCGTCTGGCAGATGAGCGGCGACCGGACCGTCGTCGACCGCAGCTGGGCGGCCATGACCCGCTACCTGGACTGGATCCAGCGCAGGACCGGGGACAGTTACGCCGGCCAGGGCGCCCTGTTCGCCGACTGGCTCGCCCCGCAGAGCACCGGCACCCAGCTCATGAGCGACGTCTACTACGGCCACAGCACCCGGCTGATGGCGCAGATGGCCCGCGCGACCGGCCGGGACACCGAGGCCGACCGGTACGACCGGCTCTTCTCCCGCATCAAGCGGGCGTTCATCGCCAAGTACCTGAGCACCGAGGACGGGAAGCTCACGGTGCGCTCCAGCCTGGGCGGCAAGCCGATCATCGGCACGGACCCCGAGGACAACAGCCAGACCGCGCTGCTGTGGGTCCTCAAACTCGGTCTGTACGACACCGACGCGCAGCGCCGCGGGCTCGTCGACCTGCTCGCGCAGAACATCGGCAACGACGCGGCCTACAAGGCGGCCCACCCCGGCAGCACGCGCGTGCAGTACGCGGAGAACACCCTGTCCGTCGGCTTCCTCGGCGTGAACGTGCTCGCCCCCGTCCTCACCGACCAGGGCCGCGCCGACCTCGCGTACGAGCTGCTCCACCAGGACGCGATGCCCTCCTGGCTGTACTCGGTGAAGAACGGGGCCACCACGGTCTGGGAGCGCTGGAACTCCTACTCCGAGGACGACGGCTTCGGCCCCGTCGAGATGAACTCCTTCAACCACTACTCCTACGGCGCGATCATGGAGTGGATGTACGAGAGCATGGCCGGCATCGCCAAGGACCCCGACCACCCGGGGTTCCGGCACTTCTTCCTGCGACCCCACATCGACCCCACGGGCCGTATCACCGAGGTGGCGGGCTCGCACGTCTCGCCGTACGGCGAGATCGTCAGCGAGTGGACGGTGAAGGGCCGGACCCTCTCCTACCGGGCCGTGGTCCCGGCCAACAGCACCGCCACCCTGCGGATCCCGGCCGCCGACGCCGCCACGGTGCGCGCGGGGCGGACCCCGCTGGCGCGGGTGCCCGGCGTGGAGTTCGTCGGATTCGAGGACGGCACGGCCTCCTACCGCCTGCCGTCGGGCGGTTACGAGGTCACGGCCGTTCTGGACTGAGCGGGCACACGGACGGGGGCGGGCCCGCACGGTTCACCGAGCGGACCCGCCCCCGGGCAGTTCAGACCGTGCCCACCAGGATCACCTCCAGGGTGCGCGGACCGTGCACCCCCTCGACCCGGTCGAGTTCGATGTCGCTGGTCGCCGAGGGGCCGGAGATCCAGGTCAGCGGGCGCTCCGGAGCGAGCCGGGCGAGTCCCTGCGGCACCGAGGAGACCACCTGGTCCGGGACGCGCACGACGCAGATGTGGTGGTCCGGCACCAGGGTGATCCGGCGACGGCCCTGATCGGGGCCGCCGTCGAGCACGATGGTGCCGGTCTCGGCGATCGCCACCGCGCACGCGGTGACCACGCTGTCCACCCGGTCGAGCTCGTGCGGGGTGGTCTCGGCGCGGTCCGCCACGCGCGTGACGTCCGTGTCCGCCAGCCACGACTCGTCCAGGCCCGGCGGGACCACCACGGAGGCCGAACCGCGCTCCGCGAGCAGCCCGGCGATCACACCCGGCAGTCCGTCCGCGTCGCAACGGTGCACCAGCGCCCGGTAGTCGGCCAGGTTCTCGGCGAGCAGCTCGACCGTCTCCGCGACACCGCGCTCCCCGTGCTCGCGCAGATAACTCCGCTCCACGGCCTGGTCGTACGGCGTGTCGTCGTGGCCCGTCTCCGCGAGCGCGCGCCGCACCCGGCCGAGAATCACATCCCTGCTGTTCACTTCGCGTCCTTTCCGCCCCGAGTGCGCTGCCACCAGTCGCGGAACGGCTCCGCGGGCACCGGCGGGAGATCACGGCTCGCGCTCCACGCCCTGCCGGGTCCCGGCAGCGTCCGCGGATGGAAGCGGCGCGTCCGCCCGGCGAGCCGCTGGCCGGTGCGCAGTGCGCCGGGGTGACTGAACGCCCAGCGCGCCGCCCGCATCGCCGCCCGCTCGGCGGCGTGCCCCTTGGCCGGCTTGAGGACGACCTTGTTGCCCTCGCGGGTCGCCGGGCCGCCCTGCGCGACCCGCTCCCGCAGATGCACGAGCACCTCCGGAATGTCGATGGCGACCGGACAGACCTCGTAGCAGGCGCCGCACAGCGAGGAGGCGTACGGCAGGGACGCGTCGATCTCCGAGGCGGTGCCCCGGAGTTGCGGGCTGAGGATCGCGCCGATCGGGCCCGGATAGACGGAACCGTAGGCGTGGCCGCCGGCCCGCTCGTACACCGGGCAGACGTTCAGGCACGCCGAGCAGCGGATGCAGCGCAGCGCCTGACGGCCGACCTCGTCGGCCAGCGTGTCGGTGCGGCCGTTGTCGAGGAGCACCAGATGGAAGGCCCGGGGCCCGTCCTCGTCGGTGGTACCCGTCCAGGTCGAGGTGTACGGGTTCATGCGCTCGGCCGTGGAGGAGCGCGGCAGCGTCTGCAGGAACACCTCCAGGTCCTGCCAGGTCGGCACGATCTTCTCGATGCCGACGACCGAGATCAGGGTCTCCGGGAGGGTCAGGCACATCCGGCCGTTGCCCTCGGACTCGACGACGACGAGGGTGCCGGTCTCGGCCACCATGAAGTTGGCGCCGGAGATGCCGACCTTGGCCCGCAGGAACTTCTCGCGCAGATGCAGCCGCGCCGCCTCGGCGAGCTCGGCGGGCGTGTCGGTCAGGCCGTCGGGGGCGGGGCGGCCCCACTCGCTCATCTCCCGGGCGAAGATGTCGCGGATCTCGCCGCGGTTGCGGTGGATCGCCGGGACCAGGATGTGCGAGGGCCGGTCCTTGCCCAGCTGCACGATGAGCTCGGCGAGGTCGGTCTCGTAGGCCCGGATGCCCTCCGCCTCCAGGGCTTCGTTGAGGCCGATCTCCTGCGTGGCCATCGACTTGACCTTCACGACCTCCGACTCGCCGGTCGCCAGGACCAGGCCGGCCACGATGCGGTTGGCCTCGTCGGCGTCGGCGGCCCAGTGCACGGTGCCGCCGGCCGCAGTGACCGACTCCTCCAACTGCACCAGGTAGCGGTCGAGATGACGGAGCGTGTGGTCCTTGATCCGCTTGCCCGCCTCGCGCAGCGCCGCCCAGTCGGACACCTCCGCGACCGCCTTGGCGCGCTTGGAACGGATGGTGTGCGTGGCGTGCCGCAGGTTGCCGCGCAGCGTGGCGTCGTGCACGGCCTCGTGCGCGGCCTTCGGAAACGCCGGCATGCCGACGAACGTCCCGCTCATGCCCAGGGCTCCTCTTCCGTGCTCGCCAGGATCTCCGCGATGTGCACCGGACGCATGCCCGTGTCGAGGCGGGTCATCGTGCCGCCGATGTGCATCAGACAGGAGTTGTCGGCCGCGCACAGCATCTCGGCACCCGTCGACGCGGCGTTGCGCACCTTGTCGGCGCCCATCGCGGCCGAGACGTCGGAGTTCTTGACGGCGAACGTGCCGCCGAAGCCACAGCACTCGTCGGCGCCGGGCAGCTCGCGCAACTCCAGTCCCCTGACGGCCTGGAGGAGGCGGCGCGGCCGGTCGCCGAGACCAAGGCTCCGCAGTCCGTGGCAGGTCGGATGGTAGGTGACCGAGTGCGGGTAGTAGGCGCCGACGTCGGTCACACCGAGCACGTCGACCAGGAACTCCGTCAGTTCGTACGTCTTCGGCACGACGGGCGCCAGCGTGGTCGCGAGGGTGTCGCCGCGGCCTTCGGCACGCGCCCGCTCACCCATCCGCGGATACAGCTCCCGCACCATCGCCCCGCAGGAGCCGGACGGGGTCACGATCGCCTCGTACTCCCCGAATACATCGGAGAAATGCCGGGCGAGCGGCTCTGCCTCATGGCGATATCCGGTGTTGTAGTGCGCCTGTCCGCAACATGTCTGGGCCATCGGGAAGTCGACGTCGACACCCAGTCTGGTCAGCAGTTTCACCACGGCGCGGCCTGTGTCCGGATACAGCGTGTCGTTGACACAGGTCAGGAACAGAGCGACACGCATCGCGGCTCCTCGTTGTCGATCATCGGATGAGTGCAGCCTACGCGGCGGGTGTGCGGAGCGGGAGACGCCGCGCACCCGCCGTGTGCGGGCGGCAAGGGTCAGTGTGCGGCGAGCCGTTCCTCGGCAGCACGCCAGGCCGCGGTGTCGCCGCGCGGTTCGTACCGCCGCAACGGCTGGGTCCGGGCGAGCAGTCGGCGCATGTGCGCGCGGTCGCCCACCTGGCCGTGCGCCCGCGCCTGGACCAGGACGTTGCCGAGTGCCGCCGCCTCCGCGGGGCCCGCGACGACGGGCAGCCCGCAGGCGTCCGCGGTCAGCCGGCACAGCAGATCGTTGCGGGCGCCGCCGCCCACGATGTGCACGACGTCGACCGGGTGGTCGGCGAGGGCCTGCGCCTCGGCGACCGCGCGGCGATGGGCGAGCGCGAGGGAGTCGAGGATGCAGCGCGTGATCTCCGCGGGGGACGTGGGCACCGGCTGGCCCGAGTCCCGGCAGGCATCGGCGATCCGCCGCGGCATCCGGCCCGGCGCCAGGAACGCCGCGTCGCCCGCGTCCACGACCGACCGCAGGGGTGTGACCTCGGCGGCGGCCGCGAGCAACCCGTCCAGGCCGGGGTCGCCCCACTCGCGCAGGCACTCCTGGAGCAGCCACAGCCCCATGATGTTCCGCAGATACCGGACCGTGCCGTCCAGCCCCAGCTCGTTCGTGAAGTTGGCCGCCCGGCTCTCCTCGGTGAGGACGGGCGCGTCCAGCTCCAGGCCCGCCAGGGACCAGGTGCCGGTGCAGATGTAGGCGAAGCGCTCACCGGCCGCGGGGACCGCGGCCACCGCCGAGGCGGTGTCGTGCGAGGCGACGGTCGTCACCGGGACCGGGCCGGTCAGCCCGGTCTCCTCCAGCACCCGCGGCAGCAGCAGGCCCGCCGGGTCGCCGGGGCGGCGCAGCGGCGCGAACAGCCCGAGATCGATGCCGAGCCGTTCGGCCGGCCCGTACGCCCAGTCGCGCGTCCTCGGGTCGATGAGCTGGGTGGTCGACGCGTTGGTGAGCTCGGTCCCGGCCTCGCCCGTGAGCCAGTACGTCAGCAGGTCCGGGACCAGCAACAGGCGCTCGGCGCGGGCGAACTGAGCCGACGAGCGGGCCGCCGCCAACTGGTAGAGCGTGTTGAAGGGCGCGTACTGGAGTCCGGTCGCCGCGTACAGCTCCGCGGCGGACACCGTCGCCCACACCTTCTCCGCGACACCCTCGGTACGGGAGTCCCGGTAGTGCACCGGGTTGCCGAGGAGCGCTCCGTCCGCGTCCAGCAGGCCGTAGTCGACGGCCCAGCTGTCGATGCCGACCGAGTCGACCTGGCCGGCGGCGCGCAGCCCCTCCAGGACGCCCGCGTACAGGCCGAGGACGTCCCAGCGCAGGCCCTCGGGGAGGCGGACCGGCCGGTTCGGGAAGCGGTGCGCCTCGGCGAGGTCCAGCGAGTCGGGCCCCACGCGGCCGACCATGACGCGTCCGCTGGACGCGCCGAGGTCGACCGCGGCGTACGTGCGGTGCACAGCCGTCACCGCAGGAACGCGGCGGCGACGCCCGCGTCGACCGGGACGTGCAGGCCCGTGGTGTGCGTCAGCTCCCCGCCGGTCAGCGCGAACACCGCGTTCGCGACATGCTCGGGCAGCACCTCCCGCTTGAGGATCGTCCGCTGGGCGTAGAACTCGCCGAGCTTCTCCTCCTCGATGCCGTAGGTCGCCGCGCGCTGCGCGCCCCAGCCGCCGGCGAAGATCCCCGACCCGCGGACCACCCCGTCGGGATTGACGCCGTTGACCCGGATGCCGTGCTCGCCCAGTTCGGCGGCCAGCAGCCGCACCTGGTGCGCCTGGTCGGCCTTGGTCGCCGAGTAGGCGATGTTGTTGGGTCCGGCGAAGACCGCGTTCTTCGAGGCGATGTAGACGATGTCGCCGCCGAGGCCCTGCCGGGTCATCACCCGCGCCGCCTCGCGCGAGACGAGGAACGAGCCGCGGGCCATGATGTCGTGCTGGAGGTCCCAGTCCTTCGCGGTGGTCTCCAGCAGCGGCCTGGAGATGGAGATGCCCGCGTTGTTGACGACCAGGTCGACGCCGCCGAAGGCCAGCACCGCCGCCTTGAAGGCCTCGGTGATCTGCTCCTCGGACGTCACGTCGACGGTGACGGCGACGGCCTTGTCGGGGCCGCCGAGCTCCTCGGCCACGGCGGCGGCGTTCTGGGCGTTCAGGTCGGCGACGACCACACAGGCGCCCTCGGCCACCAGCCGGTGCGCGATCGCCTTTCCGATGCCGCTGCCGGCGCCCGTCACCAGCGCCACGCGCGTCGCGAGCGGCTTGGGCTTCGGCATCCGCTGGAGCTTGGCCTCCTCCAGGGCCCAGTACTCGATGCGGAACTTCTCCGACTCCTCGATCGGCGCGTACGTGGAGACGGCCTCGGCGCCCCGCATCACGTTGATCGCGTTGACGTAGAACTCGCCCGCCACGCGGGCCGTCTGCTTGTCCTTGCCGAAGGAGAACATGCCGACCCCGGGGACCAGCACGATCGCCGGGTCCGCGCCGCGCATCGCGGGGGAGTCGGGCAGCGCGTGCCGCTCGTAGTAGGCCGCGTACTCCTCGCGGTACCCGGCGTGCAGCTCCTTCAGCCGGGCGACCGCCTCGTCGAGGGGCGCGGTCGGCGGCAGGTCGAGGACGAGCGGCCGGACCTTCGTGCGCAGGAAGTGGTCCGGGCAGGAGGTGCCGAGCGCGGCGAGCCGCGGGTGCTCGGCGCGGGCGAGGAAGTCGAGCACGACGTCCGCGTCGGTGAAGTGACCGACCTGCGGGCGGTCCTCGGACGCGATCGCCCGGACGTACGGCGCCAGCGCCGCGGCCCGGTCGCGACGGCCGGCCTCGTCGAGGGCCTCGTAGCCCTCGACGACCGGGCCGAAGGGCTCCGCCGCGCCGCGCTCGGCGAGGAACGTCTCCGCGGTGCGGATGATGTGCAGCGAGTTGCGCTCGCACTCCTCGGCCGTGGCGCCCCACGCGGTGATGCCGTGGCCCCCGAGGACGCAGCCGATCGCCTGCGGGTTGGCCTCCTTGACCGCCGCGATGTCCAGGCCGAGCTGGAAGCCGGGGCGCCGCCAGGGCACCCACACCACGTTGTCGCCGAAGCACTCGGCGGTCAGCTTCTCGCCGTCGGCCGCGCAGGCGAGCGCGATGCCGGAGTCGGGGTGCAGGTGGTCGACGTGCGGTGCGTCCACCAGGCCGTGCATCGCGGTGTCGATGGACGGCGCGGCGCCGCCCTTGCCGTGCAGGCAGTAGTCGAACGCGGCGACCATCTCGTCCTCGCGGTCGACGCCCGGGTAGACGTCGGTGAGCGCGCGCAGCCGGTCCAGGCGCAGCACCGCGAGACCGGCCTCGGTCAGGGTGCCCAGGTCGCCGCCGGAGCCCTTGACCCACATCAGCTCGACGTCGCCGCCGGTCACGGGGTCGGTGTCGGTGCCCTTGGCGGAGGCGTTGCCGCCCGCGTAGTTGGTGTTGCGGGGATCCGAGCCGAGCCGGTGCGACCGGGCCAGCAGAGCGGCGGCTTCGGGATGGGATGCCATGTTCCTGATCCTTTGGAAGTGAGGAGACGTGCCCGGGTGCGCACCCGGGGGAGGGCGCCCTTCAGGGGCGCGGGGGACCGCGCGACCGGCCCGACGCGGCCCGCGGGCCGTGGGCGGCGGGCGGCGCGGAACTACGCCCCCCAGCCCGCCTGCTGCCCGCCGACCCGCTCGGCGGCGATCCGCTCCGCCCAGCCGGACCGGCGGTAGGCGGCGACCGGGTCGGGGTCGAGCCCGAGCTCCGAGCGCACCTCGGCGAGCAGCGGCCGTACGTCCGTGTTGTAGGCGTCCATGAGCACCGCGTTGGCGGCGAGCACGTCGCCCTCGCGCTGCGCGGCGGCCAGGGCGTCGCGGTCGACGAGGAGGGCCTTCGCCGTGGCCTCCTGGACGTTCATCACCGAGCGGATGATCGCGGGGATCTTCGCCTCGATGTTGTGGCACTGGTCGAGCATGAAGGCGACGTCCGGGGTGAAGCCGCCGCCGCGGATCACCTCGTACATGATCCGGAAGAGCTGGAAGGGGTCGGCGGCGCCCACCATCAGGTCGTCGTCGGCGTAGAAGCGGGAGTTGAAGTCGAAGGCTCCGAGCTTCCCCTCGCGCAGCAGCGTGGCGACGATGAACTCGATGTTGGTGCCCGGGGCGTGGTGTCCGGTGTCGACGACGACCTGTGCCTTGGGGCCCAGCTTGAGGCAGTGCGCGTAGGCCGTGCCCCAGTCCGGGACGTCGGTCGCGTAGAAGGCCGGCTCGAAGAACTTGTACTCCAGGAGCATGCGCTGGTCTTCGCCGAGCCGCCCGTAGACCTGGGCGAGGCTCTCGGCGAGCCGGTCCTGGCGCTCACGGATGTCGTCCTGGCCGGGGTAGTTCGTGCCGTCCGCGAACCAGAGCTTCAAATCGTTCGAACCCGTGGCGTCCATGATGTCCACGCACTCGAAAAGGTGGTCGAGGGCCTTGCGGCGCACCGACGCGTCCGGGTGGCAGACCGAGCCGAGCCGGTAGTCGTCGTCCTGGAAGGTGTTGGAATTGATCGCGCCCAGCTTCAGGCCGCGCTCCTGAGCGTGCTTGGCCAGGGCCTCGTAGTCGTCGACCTTGTCCCAGGGGATGTGCAGCGCGACCGTCGGGGCCGCGCCGGTGAACTCGTGCACCTTGGCGGCGTCGTCCAGCTTCTCCTGCGGGGTGCGGGGGACCCCGGGTTGCGCGAACACCTTGAACCGGGTCCCCGAGTTCCCGTACGCCCACGACGGCGTCTCGACGGCCTGGGTCTTGAGCGCGGCCTTCACCGCGGCGAGCTCGGTCACTTCGGGACTCCTACGACTTCGGATCTGAAAAGGACTGCTGGGGCGGATCTCTTCGGGCGGGCCCCGAACGGGTCCGGACGGGCTCGTGCGACGGGCTGTGCGAAGAGCGACTTGCGGTGCTTCCAGAGGGGCTGATGGGACGGCTACCTGCGACGACTGTCTGAAACGATTCAGAAGGCGAAGCTATGAGCCGTCCGAGGGGCTGTCAACCCCTGCGGCGCAGGCCGTTCTCCGTGACTCTGTTGTGACCTTTGACCATCGAAAAATTTCGACACGAACCCATTGACGTGACCTGGGTGACATGCCTAACGTCCCGGCAACCCAATTGAAACCTTTCACGACGCTGTGGGGCCGTCCCGCCGACGTCGTCGAGGAGCCCCTCATGACCCACCCGTCCGATACGGGTCCGGCCCCCGTGCTGGCGCTCAAGGACATCTCGAAGTCCTTCGGCGCCGTGCGCGCCCTGCGGGACGTGTCCCTGGAACTGTTTCCCGGCGAGGTGCACGCGCTCGCCGGAGAGAACGGCGCGGGCAAGTCGACCCTCATCAAGACACTCGCCGGCGTGCACCGACCGGACGCCGGCCAGGTGCTGCTGGACGGTGAGTCCACCGTCTTCCACGGACCCGCCGACGCCCGCGACGCGGGCATCGCGGTGATCTACCAGGAGCCCACGCTCTTTCCCGACCTGTCGATCGCCGAGAACATCTTCATGGGCCGCCAGCCCCGGCGCGCCCTCGGCCGCATCGACCACAAGGCGACCCACGCCGCGACCCTGGCCCTGATGCAGCGCCTCGGAGTCGAGCTCGACCCCGACCGCCCCGCCCGCGGCCTGTCCATCGCCGACCAGCAGATCGTGGAGATCGCCAAGGCCCTCTCCTTCGACGCCCGCGTCCTGATCATGGACGAGCCGACCGCCGCCCTCACCGGCAGCGAGGTGGCCCGCCTCTTCGGCGTCGTGCGCACCCTGCGCGACCAGGGCTCGGCGGTGCTGTTCATCTCGCACCGCCTGGAGGAGATCTTCCAGATCTGCGAGCGCGTCACCACCCTGCGCGACGGCGCCTGGATCGCCAGCGAGCCGCTGGACGGCATGACCGAGGACGACCTGGTGCGCCGGATGGTCGGCCGCGACCTCGACGAGCTCTACCCCAAGCAGGACGTCCGGGCCGGCGAGGTCGCCCTGAGCGTGCGCCGGCTGACCCGCGAGGGCGTCTTCACCGACGTCTCCTTCGAGGTGCGGCGCGGCGAGATCGTCGGCCTCGCCGGCCTCGTCGGCGCGGGCCGCACGGAGGTGGCGCGGGCCGTGTTCGGCGTCGACCGCTGGGACGGGGGCGAGGTCGAGGTCGACGGCAGGACGTTGACCAACGGCGCACCCTCGACGGCCATGGCCGCCGGACTGGCCCTCGTCCCCGAGGACCGGCGTGCCCAGGGCCTGGTGATGGACATGTCCATCGAGCGGAACATCGGCCTGACCGGTCTGCGCAGCACGGTGCGGGCCGGCCTGATGGACCGCGGTGCCGAGCGCAGCCGTTCCCTCGACTGGGCCGTCAAGCTCCAGGTGAAGTACGCCAGGATCGCGGACACCGTCTCCACGCTCTCCGGCGGCAACCAGCAGAAGGTCGTCCTCGCCAAGTGGCTCGCCACCGGCCCCAAGGTGCTGATCGTCGACGAGCCGACCCGTGGCATCGACGTCGGCACCAAGGCCGAAGTGCACCGCCTGCTCAGCGAGTTGGCCGCCGACGGGGTGGCCGTCCTGATGATCTCCTCCGATCTGCCCGAGATCCTCGGCATGGCGGACCGCGTGCTGGTGATGCACGAGGGCCGGCTCACCGCCGAGATCCCACGCTCCGAAGCCACCGAGGAAACCGTGATGGCCGCAGCCACCGGGAGGGCCGCATGACGGTGACCGCTCCCAACCCCGCCCCCGCCGCCGAGGTGCCCAGGTCGAGCGGTACACGGCTGGTCGACCGCGTCTTCAAGATGCGCGAACTGGCCATCCTGATCGTCTTCCTGGTGATGATCGCCATCACCCAGGCGGGCAACAGCCACTTCCTGTCCGAGCAGGGCATCAAGGACCTGCTCCTGAACGCGACGATCCTCGTCCTGGTCGCCACCGGACAGTCGCTCGTCGTCATCACCCGCAACGTCGACCTGTCGGTCGGCTCGACGCTCGGCATCAGCGCCTTCGCGGCCGGCACCTATCTCCAGGGCGGCGGGAACCCCGTCGTCGCCGTGTTCCTCTCGGTCCTGCTCGGCATCGCCTGCGGACTCGTCAACGGAACGCTCGTCAGCCTCGGCCAGGTACCCGCGCTCGTCGTCACCCTCGGCACCCTCTACATCATCCGCGGCATCGACTCCATCTGGGTCGGCTCCCGGCAGATCACCGCGGCCGACCTGCCCGGCTCCTTCGTCGACTTCGGCTCCGGCGGCATCTCGGCCGTCCCCTACCTCGCGCTGATCGCGCTGGCGGTGCTGCTGGTCACCGCGTACTACCTCAAGCACTTCGGCAGCGGCCGCGAGCTGTACGCGCTGGGCTCCAACCCGGAGGCCGCCCGCCTCGCCGGCATCCCCGTCCGCAAGCGCATCCTGACCGCGTACGTGGTGTGCGGGGGCCTCGCCGGACTCGCGGGCGCCCTGTACCTCGCCCGCTTCGGCAACGTCGACTCCGGCACCGGGAACGGCTACGAACTCACCGTCGTCAGCGCGGTCGTGGTCGGCGGGGTCGTCTTCACCGGCGGTTCCGGCAGCGTCTACGGCGCCGCGCTCGGCGCCCTGCTGCTCACCTCGATCAACAGCGTGCTGCCCGCCCTCGGCGTCAGCTCCGTCTGGGTGCTCGCCATCAACGGCATCCTGCTCATCCTCGCCATCGCGGTCGACCGGGTCGTCGCGCTGCGCGTGGCCTCCGCACTGAAGAAGAGGAACGCCCGCCATGGCTGACTCGCCCCTCGCGCGCGCCGTCCGCTGGGACACGGTCGTCGGCGCCCTCCTCATCGTCCTGCTGCTGTTCTCCTTCGGCTTCGTCGACGGTTTCGGCAACGCCCTCAACCTGTCGTTCCTGATCGGCAACACGCTGCCCATCGCGCTGATCGCCCTGCCGATGACCCTGCTCGTGGTGGCGGGGGAGATCGACCTGTCCGTCGCCTCCACGGCCGGCCTGTCCGGCGCGGTCATGGGAGCCCTGTGGAACCAGGGCATGTCCATCGAGACGATCATCCCGCTGTGCCTGCTCCTGGGCGTGGTGTGCGGCCTGGTCAACGGTCTGCTGGTGACCCGGCTCGGACTGCCCTCCCTCGCCGTCACGATCGGTACGCTCGCCGCCTACCGGGGCGTCGCGCAGATCGTGCTCGGCTCGGACGCCGTCACCGACTTCCCCACGCAGTACCTCGACTTCGCGGCCGGACGCATCGGCGACACGTTCCTGCCGCAGGCGTTCCTGCCCTTCCTGGTGCTGCTGGCCGTCGCCGTGGTCGTCCTGCACGCCACCCCGTTCGGGCGCTCCGCGTTCGCGGTCGGCGCCAACGAGGAGGCCGCGCGGTTCGCCGGCGTCCGCGTGAAGCGGCAGAAGCTGATCCTGTTCGTCGCGACCGGCTTCATGGCCTCGCTCACCGGGGTCTTCTGGGCCCTGCACTACGCCAGTGCCCGGTACGACAACGCCACCGGACTCGAACTCTCCGTCGTCGCGGCCGTCCTGCTCGGCGGCATCGACTTCGACGGCGGCAAGGGCACGCTCGGCGGCGCGATCGCCGGCGTCTTCCTCCTCGGCGCCCTGCAGAACGTGATGAGCCTCCTGAACGTCTCCGCGCAGTCGCAGATCGTCGTCACCGGCGTCCTGCTCGTCGTCTCCGTGCTCGGCCCCCGGGTCGCACGGCAGATCTCCGTGGCACGGGCGGGCCGCAGGGCGGCCACGACGCAGACCTAGCCGCCCCGCCCCCGCCCGTTCCACCCGCTCACGACGCACCCACCCGTTCCCGGCGCACCCGCCGGACCGGCCGTCCGACGGCCGCCGGCCGTCCCCGGCCGGCCGCGCCGACGCGGCGGAGCCGCACACCGAGACAGTCCCGCGCCCCGTCGGGGGCGCACCCCCTCCCTCCCGAAAAGGACCCGCCATGCGCAAGTCGTCGATCCGTCGCAGCTGCGCGGCCCTCGCCGCCGTCACCTCGCTCGCCCTGGCCGTCACCGCCTGCGGTGGCACCACCAAGAACGACGTCAAGGACTCCGGCGGCTCGGCCGCCACCGCGGGCAAGGCCGACCCGAACGCGGCCACCAAGAAGGGCCTGACCGTCGGCTTCCTGCCCAAGCAGGTCAACAACCCGTACTTCACCTCCGCGGACAAGGGCGGCGAGAAGGCGCTCGAGGAACTCGGCTCCAGCTACAAGGAGGTCGGCCCCAGCAGCGCCACCGACACCAGCAGCCAGGTCAGCTACGTCAACACGCTGACCCAGCAGCAGGTCGACGCGATGGCCGTGTCCGCGCAGGACCCGGGCGCCCTGTGCACGGCGCTCAAGCAGGCGATGACGAACAAGATCAAGGTCGTCACCTACGACTCGGACACCAAGACCGACTGCCGCAACGCCTTCGTCTCGCAGGCCAGCGCCGAGGACCTGGGCCGCACCGAGGTGCAGCTGCTCGCCGAGCAGATCGACTACAAGGGCGAGATCGCGATCCTGTCCGCCGCGCAGACCGCGACGAACCAGAACACCTGGATCGACTTCATGAAGGACGAGCTGAAGGACCCCAAGTACAAGGACATCAAGCTGGTCAAGGTCGCCTTCGGCAACGACGACGCCCAGCAGTCCTTCCAGCAGACCCAGGGCCTTCTCCAGGAGCACCCGAACCTCAAGGGGATCATCTCCCCGACCACGGTCGGCATCAAGGCCGCAGCGCAGTACCTGTCCGGCTCGAAGTACAAGGGCAAGGTCAAGCTGACCGGCCTCGGCACCCCGAACGACATGCGCAAGTACGTCAAGAACGGCACCGTCGACGCCTTCGAGCTGTGGGACCCGGCGAAGCTCGGCGAGCTCGCGGCCCGTACGGCCGTGGCCCTGTCCTCCGGGCAGATCACCGGCAAGGAGGGCGAGACCTTCAAGGCCGGCGACATGGGCACCTTCACCATCGGCAAGGACGGCGTGATCAACCTGGGCAAGCCGACCGTGTTCGACGCCAAGAACATCGACCAGTTCGGCTTCTGATTCCTCAAGGGGTGTTGATGCAACGCGTGTGCTTCCTGCTGAAGGTCAGGGCGGACCGCCTCGACGAGTACCGCGAGCGGCACGCCGCCGTGTGGACCGAGATGTGCGAGGCGCTCTCGGCCACCGGCTGGCACAACTACTCGCTCTTCCTGCGCGAGGACGGCCTGCTCGTCGGCTACCTGGAGACCGAGGACTTCGCCGCGGCCCAGGCGGGCATGGAGGCCACCGACGTCAACGCCCGATGGCAGGCGGAGATGGCGCCGTTCTTCGAATCGCTGGACGGCGCCCGACCCGACGAGGCCATGAAACCGCTCACCGAAGTCTTCCATCTCGCCTGAGCAGGACCCCTCGCATGAGACGACGCACTCCGCCCACGACGGCCCGCGCGGTCGGCCCGCGGTCCTTCGGGCGCACCTACCGGACACCGCCGCACGGCGGCGGAGGGTCCGACATCCACGCCGATGCCGTCGTCGACGGGACAGCCGTCGTCGACGGGACGGCGGTCCCGCGGGACGCACCCCTCTTCCCGGTCCTCCGGGAGGGGTCCGGCGGGACCACGCCCTCGTCACCGCACCCCGGTCCCCGGTCAGGGCGCGGCACCGCACGGCGCCGGCGTCGGGCTGTCCGCGTGACCACCGGTTCCGGCCCGTGCGCGGGTAATGTGAGGGCCTGCCCGCCGCAACTCGTTTCCCTGGAGGTTTGCGCCTGATGGCCCAGTCGGTGGGTATCAAGGACGTCGCCCGTGCCGCCGGAGTCTCCGTCGGCACGGTCTCGAACGTGATCAACCGCCCCGACACGGTCGCCTCGGAGACCCGGGCGCGGGTGCTGTCCGCCATAGACCGGCTCGGCTATGTGCGCAGCGAGTCCGCCCGTCAGCTGCGGGCCGGACGCAGCCGGATCATGGGCCTGCTCGTCCTGGACATGGGCAACCCGTTCTTCGTCGACGTCGCGCGCGGCGCGGAGCGCGCCGCGCGCGACGCGGGGCTCGGCGTGATGGTCTGCAACAGCGCGCAGAGTGCCGGCGAGGAGGCCGACTACCTGTCGCTCTTCGCCGAGCAGCGGGTGCGCGGGGTGCTGCTGACGCCGACCGACGCGAGCGGGCGCAACATCGACGCGTTCCGCCGCAACGGCATCCCGTTCGTGCTCGTCGACCGGGTCGCCGACGGCACCACCGAGTGCTCCGTCTCGGTGGACGACGTAGCGGGCGGCGCCCTGGCGGTACGGCACCTCGTGGACGCCGGCCACCGGTCCATCGCCTACGTGAGCGGCCCGCCCGGACTCAACCAGGTGCGGGACCGCCGCACGGGCGCCCTGAACGCCTTGGCGGAGGCCGGACTGGGCCCCGACTGTCTGCGCGAGCTGCCCACCGAACGCCTCGACGTGTCCGATGGTCGCGACGCCGGCGCCCGCCTCCTCGGTCTCGCCGAGCGGCCCACCGCCGTCTTCTGCGCCAACGACCTGCTCGCCCTCGGCGTCCTGCAGGCCATGTACGCGGCGGGCGTCGGCGTGCCCGACGACCTCGCCATCGTGGGCTACGACGACATCGAGTTCGCCGCCGCGGCGGCGGTACCGCTGACCTCGGTGCGCCAGCCCGCCGTGACCATGGGCGCGCTCGCCGCCGAGCTGCTCCTGGAGGAGATCGAGACGGAGACCGCTCCGCACGAGCACCGCCGTGTGGTGCTCCAGCCGGAGCTGGTCGTGCGCCGCTCCAGCCTCTCCGCGCGCTGAGCGGCCGTTCAGTTGCCGGGGATGCCGGCGGGCGGCAGCCGCAGCGGTGCGGGCTGAGCGGCTGTTCAGTAGATTTTCTTGATCCCGGGGCCCACCGCCTCAGGAACATGTGCTCAACTGGGACACGGCCTGGAATCCGTACGTCTCGGGAGCCCTGTTGTCCGTCAGCTACCGTCAGCCCGGTGTGGTCCTCACCGACCACCGCTTCGCCGTGCCCCTCGACCACGACGACCCGGCGGGGGAGAGCATCGAGCTCTTCGCCCGTGAGGTCGTCGCGAGCGACAAGGCGCACCAGGACCTCCCCTGGCTCGTCTACCTCCAGGGCGGTCCCGGCTTCGGCGCCAACCGTTTCATCGGCCAGCAGGCCTGGCTCGGCCGCGCGCTGAAGGAGTTCCGGGTGCTGCTGCTGGACCAGCGCGGCACCGGACACTCCACGCCCGCCAACCGGCAGACCCTCCCGCTGCGCGGCGGCCCCCGCGAGCAGGCCGGCTACCTCGCGCACTTCCGCGCCGACTCCATCGTCCGCGACTGCGAGGCCATCCGGCCCCGCCTCACCGGCGGCGCCCCGTGGACCGTCCTCGGCCAGAGCTTCGGCGGCTTCTGCACGGTCCACTACCTGTCCGCCGCCCCGGAGGGGCTGAGCACCGCCGTCATCACCGGCGGCCTGCCCTCCCTGGACGCGCACGCGGACGACGTGTACCGGGCGGCGTACCCGCGCATCGAGCGCAAGGTCGCCGCGCACTACGCGCGCTACCCGCAGGACGTCGAGCGGGCGCGCCGGATCGCGGAGTACCTGCTCCAGCACGAACCGGTCCTGAACGGCGGCTACCGCCTGACCGTCGAGGCCTTCCAGTCGCTCGGCATCCTGCTCGGCGGCAGCGAGGGCAGCCACCGCCTGCACTACCTGCTGGAGGAGGCCTTCGTCCGCACCCCGCAGGGCCCGGCGCTCTCCGACGCTTTCCAGGAGGACGTCCAGAGCCTGCTGTCGTACGCCGGACATCCCCTGTACGCGCTCGTCCACGAGGCCTGTTACGCCCAGGGCGACCGGCCCACCGCATGGTCCGCCGAGCGGGTGCGCGCCGAGTTCCCGCAGTTCGACGCGGCCAAGGCCCTCACGGACGACGGCCCGGTGCTGTTCACCGGGGAGTCCGTGCACCCCTGGACGTTCGAGACCGACCCGGCCCTGCGGCCGCTGCGCGAGACCGCCGAGGAACTGGCGACCCGCACCGACTGGCCGGCGCTGTACGACCCGGCCCGCCTCGCCGCGAACGAGGTGCCGGTCGCCGCTGCCGTCTACCACGACGACATGTACGTCGACGCCGAGCACTCCCTGCGCACGGCGCGCGACGTCCGGGGCGTGCGGACCTGGGTGACGGACGAGTTCGAGCACGACGGCGTGCGGGCGGGCGGGCCGCGCGTCCTGGACCGGCTGCTGGCGCTCGCGCGCGACGAGGTCTGAGATTCCCGGGTCCCTCTAGACTTCTGACGGACTGTCAGGAGTCGTCGGAGTTCCGAGGGGGCACGGTGATCGACACCACGCGCACGGACATCCCGGAGGGCGAGGAGCGGCTGCGCCTCGACGTCGAGGACGACGGCATCGGCGTCCTCACCCTCTGCCGCCCGGCCAAGCTGAACGCGTGGAGCTGGGAATCCACCCGTCAGCTGGGCCTGTTCGCCGACCGGATCCGCTTCGACGAGTCGATCCGGGTGGTCCTGCTGCGGGCCGAGGGCCGGGCCTTCTGCGCTGGCATCGACGTCACGGCGCCGGGCGGGGCGATCACCGGCCGCACCGGCGCCGAGCGGTTCCGCAACTACTACGAGGGCATCCGCTGGGCGCACGAACGGTTCGCGGCCTTCGCCCGCCTGCCGCAGCCGGTCGTCGCCGCTGTCCGCGGCCACTGCCTCGGGTTCGGCTTCGAACTCGCCCTCATGGCGGACGTCCGCGTCGCCGCCGACGACGCGGTGTTCGCCCTGCCCGAGACCCGGCTCGGGGTCGCGGTCGACGCGGGCGGAGACCTGCGGATCGCGCGCGAGGCGGGAGCGGGGTGGGCGAAACTCCTCGCGCTGACGGGGCGGCGGATCGACGCGGCCACGGCCGAACGCCTCCGCCTCGTCCAGCTCGTCACCACGCCCGACGAGACGGAGGCGACCGCCCGCGGTCTCGCGGCGGAGATCGCGGCGAACGCGCCGCTCGCCGTGCAGGGCGTGAAGCACGACATCGACGCGTACACCGACGCCGGGCTCGCCGCGGCCCTCGACCGCGCCGCCGTCTCGGCGGCGCTCACGCTCACCTCCGAGGACGCCCGCGAGGGGTACGCGGCGAAGGGTGCGCGCCGCACGGTCCGCTTCGAGGGGAAGTGACCGTCCGGGACCCGGGCTCAACCGGTGAAGGGTCCCCGCCCCAGCTGGTCCCGCAGAGGTACCACCGGCGGGCTGACGAGCTCCCGGCGCTGCCAGTTCGCGCCGTCCACCACCAGGGTGTGGCCCGTGATGAACCGGGCGTAGGGGGACGCGAGGAAGGTCGCCGCCCAGCCGAGCTCCCTCGGCGCGCCGACCCGGAGGGCCGGCTGGCGCGCGTCGTGCGCGCCGGCCCGCTCCAGCGGCCCGCGGATGTCCCCGGTCATGTCCGCGTGCGGCATGAGCCCCGGCACCAGCCCGTTGACCTGGATCCCGTACGGCCCCCACTCCACGGCCAGTGTCCGGACCAGGGCGCCCACGCCGGCCTTGGCCGCGGCGCTGTGCGCGAAGCCGGGGCCGCCCGTCCAGGCGTACGACGCGCCCACGTCGACGACCGAGCCCGGCGTGCCCGCGGCGAGATGACGGCGGCCGAACTCACGCGTCATGAGGAACGTGCCGGTCAGGGTGATGTCGACGACCGCCCGCCACGCGTTGGGCGACATGTCCTCGGCGGGCACCGGGAAGTTGGCCGCCGCGTTGTTGACCAGCACGTCGGGCGGTCCGCACAGGTCGAACACCTCGGCGACGCGCCCCGCGTCCCGGATGTCGCACACGGCGGTCGTCACCCGCGCGCCCAGCGCCGTCAACTCCTCGCGCGCGGACCGCAGATGTTCCTCGCCGCGGCTGACGACCACCAGGTCGGCGCCCAGCCGCGCGAACTCGGCGGCGATCGCCCTGCCCAGGCCGGTGCCGCCTCCGGTGACCAGGACCAGGGAGCCGTCGTACGTGCCCGGGGGCAGCGCGCTCGCACCGAGCGGCGGAGGGGCGGGCAGGCCGGGGAGGGAGGTGTCGTCCATGGCCGTCTCGATACCGCCTGCGCCGCCAGATCTCCAGAGACAGGGAGCGCCTTCCGGCCGGACCGGGACGCGCTCGGCACCCGTCACGGTGCGCGGAGGACGGGCGGTGGCGCGTGCGGCTCCGTCACGGCACGCCGCGGCCGGGCGGACGAGTGGTCCGGACGAGGGCGTCGCCCCAGTTCAGGGCGGTCCGATCGGCTCAGTACGCTGGGTGCATGCGAGAAGACAGGGGAGCGGTCCCCGGGCGGCGGCTGGAACTGCTCAAGGCCGACTGCGGTGAGTGCTTCGGGCTGTGCTGCGTCGCCCTGCCGTTCTCCCGCTCCGCGGACTTCGCCCTGGACAAGGACGCGGGCAGACCGTGCCCGAACCTGAAGACGGACTTCCGCTGCGGCATCCACACGCGGCTGCGCGAGGAGGGCTTCACCGGCTGCACGGTGTACGACTGCTTCGGCGCGGGGCAGAAGGTCTCCCAGGTCACGTTCGGCGGCCAGGACTGGCGCTCGGGCTCCGCGGCTGACGCCCGGCAGATGTTCGACGTGTTCCCGGTCGTCCGGCAGCTCCACGAACTCCTGTGGTACCTGAGCGAGTCCCTGACGCTCCCCGCCGCCCGGCCGGTCCACACGGACGCGCGCCGCGCGCTCGACGAGACGGAGCGGCTCACCCGCCTGAGCCCGCAGGAGCTGGCCGACCTGGACGTGGGCGCCCACCGCCGGGAGGTCAACGTGCTCCTGCTGCGGGTCAGCGAGCTCGCCCGCGCGGGAGTGGGCCGGGGCCGGAAGAAGGACCGCCGCGGCGCCGACCTGATGGGGGCCCGCCTCAAGGGCGCGGACCTGCGGGGCGCCGACCTGCGCGGTGCCTACCTCATCGCCGCCGACCTGACCGGCGCCGATCTGCGCGGCGCGGACCTGATCGGCGCCGATCTGCGGGACACCGACCTCATGGACGCCGACCTGACCGGCGCGTTCTTCCTGACCCAGCCGCAGCTGAATGCGGCCCGCGGCAGCGCGGACACCAGGCTTCCGGAGTCAGTCAGCCGCCCGGGCCACTGGACCGCCCGCGGCTGAGGCCTCCCGCCGGACCGGAGCACGTCGCTCCAGCCGCAGCCGCAGCCCCTGCGGCATCAGCGTCAGCCGCTCCGCGACCCGCAGCCGGTAGCCGGGGTCGGGCAGCAGCTCGTAGCGGCGCAGCAGCAGCCCGAGGACCAGCGTCGCCTCGTGCAGGGCGAACTGGCGGCCGATGCAGGCCCGCGCCCCGGTGCCGAACGGCTTGAAGGTGTGCGCGGGCCGGGCCCGTACCGCCGTCGCGTCGAAGCGGTCGGGGTCGAACTGCTCGGCGTCGGCACCCCACACCTCCGGGTCGCGGTGCAGCATCGCCGTCAGGACCAGCGTCCAGGCGCCCTGCCGCATCGGATGGATGTCACCGAGCACGGTGTCCTGCCGGGCCTCGCGGGCGAAGGCGGGTGCCGTCGGCCACAGGCGCAGCGCCTCGTCCAGGACGCGGCGGACGTAGCGCAGCTTGGCCACCTGGTCGTAGCCGGGCCGGTCCGTGTCGCCCCAGACGCGGTCGACCTCGGCACGGGCGCGCGCCGCGACCTGCGGGTGCAGCGCGAGGTAGTGCAGGGCGAAGGACAGCGCGCCCGACGTGGTCTCGTGTCCCGCGACCAGGAAGGTGATGACCTGCCGGCGGATGTTCTCCGGCGCCAGCCGTTCACCGGTCTCGGGGTGGGCGGTGTCCAGCATCCGGTCGAGCAGGTCGCCGTCACCGCCGCCGGAGCCTCGGGCCGCGACGACCGCGTCCACCGTGCGATTCAGATACGTGATGTCCGCCTCGTTGCGGCGTGCGGCGCCGCGCAGCAGCAGGGGAGCCAGCGGGCCGGGGATGCTGTTGAGTCGCTGTGCGTACGTCAGGGTGCCCACCATGGCGTTCACGAAGGGGTGCGGCCGGGAGCGCTCGAAGGAGCCGAAGTCGTGGCCGAAGCCGGTCCGGGCGATCGTCTCCAGGGTCAGCTTCGTCATGTCGCCGGGCACGTCCACCGCGCGCCCCGCCGCCTGCTCCCGGTCCCAGTGGTCCGTCAGCCGCTCGGTGACGGCCAGCATCATCGGGTGGTAGCCCTCCATGGCGTCGCGGCTGAAGCCGGGGGCGAGGACGTCGTGCGCCAGCTGCCAGTTGGGCTCGTGGTTGTAGGCGGTGAACAGGCCGTCCCCGGCCACCGGGCGCAGGTTCGCGACGCCCAGACCCACGTGCTTGGCGAACCGTGCCTCGTCCGCCAGGTCGGCCGCGAGGTCCGCGCCCCAGACGAAGACGATCTCCTTGCCGAAGATCTTGCGCCGGAAGATCGGCCCGAGCAGGTGTCCGAAGCGCATGGAGTCCTGGACCGGGGAGCGCGGACTCACGCCCAGCACGTCGCCGGCCAGCGGGACACGGCGCGGCGGGTGCGGGATGCGGTGCAGCTCCGGCCAGCCCAGCTCAGCGCTGCGGAACCCCCTGGGCGGCGCGTCCTCCGTCGTCCGAGCCATCAGCCATCTCCCTTGTGCCTGGGACGGGTTGGGTCTGTTGTACGTGGGTTCAATAGCGGAATTCAGTCTGGTCCCGTTGTTGAACCGACGTCAAGTACAGTGCGGGCATGGCGGGGAAGCAGGGGGAACGCGCACGGCGCCGGCTCAGCACCGAGGAGCGCCGGGAGCAGCTCCTGTCCGTCGGGGCGTGCCTGTTCTCGGAGAGCCCGTACGACGACGTGTGGATCGAGCAGGTCGCGGAGATCGCCGGCGTCTCGCGCGGACTGCTGTACCACTACTTCCCGACGAAGCGGGACTTCTTCGCCGCCGTCGTCGAGCGGGAGAGCGGCCGGATGCTGCGGATGACCGCGGCCGTGCCGGGAGTTCCGGTGCGCGAGCAGCTCGGCGCGGGCCTCGACACCTTCCTCGGCTACGTGGAGGAGCACGCGCACGGCTTCCGCGCCTTCCATCGTGCCGACGCGGCGGGCGACCAGGCCGTGCGCAGGGTCTACCGGCAGGCGCTGGCCGCGCAGGAGCGGCAGATCCTGGAGGCGCTCGCCGCCGACCCGGAGCTCGGCCGGCTGGCCGAGGAGCGCCCCGAACTCCGGATCGCCGTCCGCGGATGGCTGGCCTTCACCACGGCCGTGTGCCTGGAGTGGCTCAGGGGTGCGGACCTGACCCGGGAGCAGGTGCGTGACCTGTGCGCGCGGGCGTTGCTCGGCGCCATCGACCCCTGAGGCGGCACGGCCCGAACGGGACGGCGCGCGGACAGGGGTGGTCCAGGAACGGCGAGGCGTGGTTGGCGTATGCCCGGATCTTCGATAGGTTAGGCAAGCCTTACCTAAGGAGGAATTGATGGGTGACCGTCACGCCTGGACGGCCGCGCCCAGCGCGGCGGAATGTGCCCGATCGATGCTCGCCGTGGCCTGGTCCTGCGCGGTGACCGCGCAGGGCGGCCGCGAGGAGTTCGTCGGCGCGCACACCGTCGCCGCGGACGGCCGGGTGCTCCTGCACGTACCGGAGGACAGCGCACTCCTCGCCGCCGCGATCTGCGCGCCGCGCGGCGAGCCGTCCGCCGTCCTGGAGTTCGCCGACGCCGCTCCCGTACCGCTGCGCAACCGCATCCGCGCCCGGCTGTGGCTCGCCGGATGGTGCGCCCCCGAGGACGGGCAACTGGCCTTCCGGCCGACGCGCGCCGTGCTGCGCCGCCCGTCGGGGACGGTCGTGCTCGACCTCGACGAGTTCGCCGACGCCCGCGCCGACCCCCTCGCCACCGCCGAGGCCCGGCTGCTCACCCACCTCGCCGAGGCCCATCCGGACGCGGTCGAGCGGCTGACCCGGCTGGTCGAGCCGGACAGCCTGCACGGCGCGGTGTGCGTCCAGCCGCTCGCCGTCGACCGGCACGGACTGACCCTGCGCATCGAGCGGGCGCGCGGCAACGGCGACGTACGCCTGCCCTTCCACGCACCCGCCGACGACGTCTCCGAGCTCACCGAACGCATGCACGTCCTGCTCACGCAGGCGAGCTCGGCCTCCTGCCCGCGCCCCCTACAGTGGCAGCGCGCAGACGGCGACCGGTGAGGCGAACGGCTCGCCCGCGAGCCGCAGTCCACCGTCCGCGGCGTCGACGTGGAAGACGCTGACGGTGCCCGACCGCTGGTTCGCCGCGAACAGCAGCCGGCCGTCCGGGGAGAACGCGATGTGGCGCGGGAAGTCCCCGCCCACCGGCACCGTGTCCAGCAGCCTGAGCCGGCCGCCGTCCGCCTCGACGGCGTAGCGCGTCAGGCTGTTGTGGCCGCGGTTGGCGAGATACGCGTACGCCCCGTCGGCCGTCACCAGGATCTGGGCCGGGTAACTCGTGCCCTCGCCCGTGCCCGTGGACTGCGGATCGCCCACCGTGAGCCGCCCGGTGGCCGGGTCGTAGCCGCAGACCGCGACGGTGTTGTCGACCTCGTTGGCGAGGTAGGCGTGGTGGCCGTCGGGGTGGAAGGTGAGGTGGCGTGGGCCCGCGCCCGGCCGTGTGTGTGCCTGCGACACCTCGGTGAGTGTGCCCTTCGACCGGTCCAGCCGGTAGGTGTAGACCGTGTCGGTGCCGAGGTCGACGGCGAGCACGTGGTCGCCGTCCGGCCCGGTGATGAACTGGTGTGCGTGCGGGCCCTGTTGGCCCGGCCCGGGTGCCGGGCTGGAGTGCGTGACGAGGTCGGTGCGCTCGCCGAGCGCGCCCGAGACGTCGATCGGGTGCACGGCCACGCTGCCCGACCCGTAGTTCGCGCTCAGCAGCCAGCGCCCGCTCGGATGCACGGACAGATGGCAGGGACCCGCACCGCCGGTGGAGCGGGTGCCGAGCACCGAGGGCTTCTGGCCGCCCGCGCGCAGCCGTACGGCCGTCACGCCGCCGTCCTCCCGCTCGTCGACGGCGTACAGCGTGCGGCCGTCGGGGTGCGGTGCGAGGTACGACGGATCGCCGACGCCGGTGACGGTGCCGGCGCCGGTGACACGGCCCGTCGTCGGGTCGTAGGAGGCGATGCCGACCCCGGTGCCGCCGCCGTCGACCGAGGTGTAGGTGCCGAGGAACAGCGGGCGCGGACCGGGGCGGGAGCCCTGCGCGGGGGAGCGTGAGGCGGTCGGCGCGGGTGCGGCCGGAGCGGGCGCCGCCCCTGATGGCGCTGCCCCGGGGGCGGCCGGCGCCGGCACCGTCGTCACGGCGGCGGCTCCCGCGAGCACGCCCACGAAGCGGCGCCTGGTCCAGCCGCCGCCCTGGCCCGGGGACGGTCGCGCGTCACTGCTCATGCCTGCACCTCAGGTGTCGATTGCCTCGGCCGTGACAGCCACCTTGGCGTGCGGCACCCTGCGCATGCAAGACCGGCAATGCGCGTTGCGCCCTGCGCAACGCGCGGCCGTGCCCCCGTGGCGCCTACCAGTCGCCGTCCTCGACCGGCTTGCCCGGCGCGTCCCCGAGCGGCTTGACCTGGTGCGGCGAGGGCTGCTGCCAGGGCTCGTGGTCGTCGCCCAGCCACTCGCCCACCGGCTGCACCGAACCCAGCGCGTCCGTCGGGGCCAGGTCCGCGGCGTCCTGGTCGTAGTAGTCGAACCAGGGGAGCCCCGCGCGCGTGTAGGCGGCGCGGTCGACGGGGGACGGCGGGGCCGCCTCGCCGGTGATCCGGCGCCACTCGGGCGGCGTCACGAGGTGGACGAAGACGCGCCCCGCCGGTTCCTCGGCCCAGGCCTTGAGCGGCCGGTCGTCACGGTAGACCTCCTGGCGCATCGAGCCGCCGACGCCGAGCCCCATCGCCGGGGCGCTCCGCGCACGCCCCGCCGGGGCCGCCGCGGGGGCGGGGACCGCGCCCGGCGCCGCCGGCGCGGCCATCGGATAGGCGGCGCCGTACCCACCGCCGGGCGGCGGCATGAAGCTGCGCTCCTGGGCCCGGCGCCGCTCCTCCTCGCGCCACGCCGCCAGCTCCGCGTCGTTGAGCGGGAAGGACTGGAGCTGGACGCCGCCCCACACCTCCTCGCCGGTGACCTGGCCCTCGACCGTGGCCCCCAGACCCAGCGGCACCGCCACGAACTGGCGGACCGTGCCCTTGCCGGAATTGATCCCGTCCAGCCACGGCTGTCGGGGGAGAACCACGTAATTCTGCGGCTTCCGCGTGAGACGGGAGCTCCACCTCTTGCCCGAGATCGCGCACACCTTGCCGACGCCGACCTGCAACGCCGCAGGCTCCGATGACCCGGCGAAATTCAGCCACATCGCCTCGCGCAGATACACCGGCAGCATCACCCCGCCGCGTGACCGCCATGCGGCGGGCACGGTGTCCGGGTAGTCCTCGACGCGGCGCACCGGGAACTCGCCGAGCCCCGGAGGCAGGGCGTGCGTGCCGGTCTCCGGCAGTCGCAGGGTCCGCATGAACCGCACCTGCACCCCGCCCGGCAGTCGCAGCGTGTTCCCGTCGATCCGTACGGCTTCCTCGGTCATGGGACCGCCCCCTCCTCGTCGTACCGTTCCGGCGCCGGAGCGCCCCCGGCGTCGTCACGCTCTCCTCAGCTAGAACGTCGGGAAGCAGCGGGGCGGTTCCGCTTGAGGCGCAGCTGCGGCGGCACGCGCAGCCGCTGCCGCAGCCGGGTGAGCCGGGGGCGGCGCTCACGCTGTTCGCGTGCGCAGCGGTCCAGCTCCTCCAGAAGCCTGCGGGTGCGGTGCTCGGTGTCCAGCTCGTCGATGAGGCGGTTGACCTCGGCCAGCAGCGCGCCGTGCAGCTGCCAGTGGCGGGCGTCCCGCTGGACCTCCTCCAGGAACAGCTGCGCCAGCTTGTCCCGGGTGGAGGCGGCCGTGGTCAGCTCGGCGCTCAGCCGCTCCTCGGCGGACGCGGCACTAAGGCTCGCATCACTGGTCACCAGCACGGCGAAGCTGACGACGGCGTCGGCGACCTGGGCCAGCAACTGCTCGAGGACGGCCCCCGCCTGCGGCTCGAACAGCGCTTCCGGCTCACGTTCCTTGGCGAGGTCGGTGAGGCTGCGTGCGATGACCCGCAGGACCACGGTGCAGATCTCCAGGGTGTCCAGACCGGTGCGCAGCACCACCCGGTGCAGCAGTCCCTCCCGCACCCGCGGATTGAGCTTGAGGCTGTCCTCGGCCTGCCGCAGCGCCGCGTCCACCCCGCCGATGTCGTGATCGAGGCGGCGCGCCTCGTGCAGCCGCTCGGCGGCCAGCCGGAAGGGGGTGCGGCCCGCCGCCTGCTCGCCGACGCGCAGCATCAGCTGCCGCATCCGGCGCGCGAGGTCCTCGATCGACTCACCGGCCGCGCCGACCCATACCGGGGGCGGGAAGACGAGGTTGGCGCCGAGCCCCACGACGGCGCCGATCAGCGTCTCGACGACGCGGGCCCACGCGGTGTCGCCCACTCTGGTCACGCCGAGGACCAGCATCGCGCTGATCGCCACCTCGGGCACGAACTCGCTGACCCGGACGAGGTGTCCGGCGATCAGCGAGGCGAGGATGATCAGGCCCAGGCTCCACCATGTCAGCCCCACCAGGCTGCTGAAGCCGATCGCGATGACGACGCCCGCCACCACCGAGTTCACCCGCCGGACGCCGGTGGTGATCGTGGAGTAGAGGGTCACCTGGACGACCAGCAGGGCGGTGAGGGGCGCGGTGAGCGGCGCGGGCTCGGGACTGAGGTGCACGGCCACGACGTACGCGATGGTCGCGGCGGCGGTCGACCGCAAGGTCTGCAGGACCACCGGCTCCCGTCGCCGCTTCACCATCCGGGCGACGCCGGCCGCCCACTCACCCTGTACCTCTCGCATCTCTGGCCTGTTCCCGTTCCACAGGTGGGCCGAACTTCTTTATTGCGGACCGAAGCTGTCCGCAATCGGGCCTAGGTTGGTGTCATCAGCCGGAGGGACCAGGAGGGGACCGGAATGACCAACGTCCAGGGCGTCGAACTGCTCGCGCGGGCACACACCTACCTGCGGGAGGTTGCCGCGGCCGTGCCGGAGGGCGGCTGGGGAGCGCCCACGCCGTGCAGCGAGTGGACGGCCCGGCAGGTCCTCAATCACGCGCGGCTCGACCAGCAGGCGTACGGCGCCGCGATCACCGGCGCCGGCCGGCCGGAGTCGGACCCCTTCCAGCCCCTCGACGGTCTGACGGCCGACGCGCAGGCGGCACTGGACAAGGTGCTGCGCGGGGTCGCGGACGCCTACGCGCAGCTGTCCGCCGACGCCCCGGAGGTGCCGACCCCGCTGGGGCCGCTGCCGTTGCCCCTGGCCGCCGCGGCGGCCGCCATGGACGCGGCCGTGCACGCCTGGGACATCGCCGTCGCGACGGGGCAGGACGCTCCGCTGGACGAGGAGGTGGCCGACGGCGTCTGGCTCGCGGCGCAGTCGCTCGTCGACCATCTGCGCGACTCGTTCGGGGTGTTCGCCCCCGCGCGTGAGGTGCCCGAGGGCTCCGCCCGGGCCGAGACCCTGCTCGCCTTCCTGGGCCGGGACCCGCACTGGACGCCCGCCGCGTCCTGAGACCACGGCGGCCCGGGAGGGACGTCCCGGGCCGCCGCGGCCGTCGGCTTCCGTGGCGCGCTCCCGTGGCTCCGGGCCTTTCGCGGCGCGCTCCCGCGGCCCCCGGGTGTCCGTAGCGCGCTCCCGCGGCCTGCGGCTTCTGTAGCGCGCTCCCGCGGCCCGGGCCCCGTGCCGCGGCACGGCACCTGTCACCGCATACCGGAAATGGGTTTCACCCTTTTGTATACGTGAATGCATCGCCCTACCCTGGGGGTATGGATGGAGTACCGGAGGCGCACTCGGGGTGGACGTTCCTCACCAACCACGCGCGCGTGCTCGCCGCGATCGCCGAGAACCCCCGGACCCGTATCCGCGACATGGCCGCCCGCTGCCGGCTCACCGAGCGTGCCGTCCAGAAGATCATTTCCGATCTGGTGCAGGAGGGGTATCTCTCCCGTACTCGCGTGGGACGCACCAACTTCTACCGCATCGAACCGGGGACCATCCTGCGTCACCCCGCGGACGCGGGTCTGAGCGTGACCGATCTGCTCGCCCTGCTGGCCCGGCACGACGCGCACCGCGGCGAGGGGGCGACGGGAGCACGGACCGCCGAGTGAGGCCGCGTCAGCCCGTGACCCTGTCCAGGAACGCCGACAGGTTGTGAACGGTCCGGGCGATCTGCTCCGCAACCGTGAGGGTCTCCTCCAGGCGGGTCCCCGACGGCGGGAGCCTCTTGCCGCGCACATAGAGGGAGCAGGCCAGGTCTGTGCAGATGTAGACGCCGACCGAATTGCCCTCGCGGCCCGCCGCGCCGGCCTTGCGGGCCGTCATCAGGGAGACGCCGCCGCCCGGATGGGTCGTCAGGCACAGCGAGCACATGCTGCGGTGCAGGAAGCCGTGCCGCGAGGCGGGGCGGCGCAGCGCGATGCCGACGAGAGCCCCGTCCCGCTCGGTGACGAGGTGGCTGCGGTCGGGCGCCCCGGGATCTCGCCAACCCAGGAAGTCCAGGTCGTCCCATGGGAGTTCGTCGAGGTTCCGGGGAGTGGTGAGGCGCCGCGCCTCCCCCTTGGAGCAGTTGACGAACGAGGCGCGGATGTCCTGCTCGCTGAGTGATCTCATGGGGGAGTCCTTCCGGGGCGGAAACAAAACCTAGGGATACTAGGTAGAGCCCTAAGCTACCTAGCCACGCGGGGGAGAACCAATGCATTTCGAGAACGGCCGCTCACCGCAGGAACGGGCCCTGCGCCACGTCACGGCCCGTTCGAGCGGCCCGGCCGTCGACCCGGCGCTGCGGGTGACCCTGAACTTCCACCCGGACCGGCTGGTGGGCGGCGTCCCGGTCCTCTCCGCGATGGCCCGGGACGGCTCGTACCGCTCGCAGTTCGTGACCGGCACCAGCAACGGCGGCCTGACCGCGCACCCGGGGGGTGACCGGTGGCTCTGGGAGAGCAGGATCTTCGACCGCGCCTACGACACCTCGCCCCCGCAGCAGCGCCCGGTCTACGGCGGGCTGAACTTCCGCCGCCAACTGGTCGGCGCCTCACCCCGGTTCGGCTCCTCGCACTTCCGGATGACCGGCGAAGCGCTGTGCCGCGCCACCTTCTGCTACCCCGACAGCGCGGCCGAACCTGCCGCGTTCGGTGTGGCGGCCGGCATGAACCTCGTCGAACTGGCCGAGGTGGACAGCCGCGACGCGCTCGACGACTACATCGAGGCCCATGTGCACGGTCCGGTCCTGCTGGACCGGGACATGGAGGCACTCGTCCTCGACGCCTCCTTCCGGGGCACCCCCGTCGAGGCGGCAGCCCGGCGGCTGCCGTGTCCGGTCGAGTTCCACCCCGGATACCGGCTCACCGTCGAGGAACTGCGGCGCCACCCCGGCTTCCGCGGCCCGGAGTTCGTCGAACTGGGCGCGCGGATCGCCGAGGACGGACGGCTCGATCCGCGGATCATCGGCGACGCCGCCCGCTCGGGGCGTCACGAGGCGCAGGACCTGAAGAAGGTGTGGCACTGCCTCGCCCGTTTCGGTGCGCCGGAGGGCGCGGGCACGGCGGTGGCCGGCCGCGCACCGGTCGTCGGCGCGCCGGGTGTGCGGACGGCCGGCCCCGTACCGGCGGCCGCGCCGGAGTGTCCCGGCGACCGGCGCTGACGACAGGCGACAGCGCCGCGGCCCGGTGCGAGGTGCGTGACCGGCCCCGGAGAAAGGGGTTTCAGGCCGTCGGGCCCAGCTGGCAGAGTGGGGCCCACGGACGACGAGGGGGCCCTGGTGGCGGTGGTGGACGGCTGGGAGCGGGCACGGCAGGTCCTCGACGGGGCGGGCCTCGCGCCCGGTCTGCTCGCCGGTCGCCGGGCCCTCACGGGCGGGACGTACAACGAGGTCGAGGAGCTGCGTCTCACCGACGGCAGCCGCTACGTGGTGAAGTTCCCGCCGCCGGCCTCGGCCCCGGGCCTGAGCCACGAACGGCGGCTCGTCGTCTCCGAGGCGGAGTTCTGCCGCGCCGCGGCGGCGACCGGCGTTCCCGTGCCCAGTGTCGTCGGCCCCCCTTTTGATGCCCACCTCCTCCTCACGCACTGCCCGGGCACCGCGTGGGGCGACCTCCCCGAGGACGAAGAGAGCTTGCTGCGCGGGGAGTTGGGTGGGCTGGTGGCCCGCCTGCACACGGTGACCGGCCCCGGGTTCGGCTACCCCTCCGGCGCGCTCGGCCACCTGGCCGGCGACTGGCGCACCGCCTTCACCGCGATGTACGAAGCCGTGCTCGACGACGCCCGCCGCTTCCGCGCCTGGCTGCCCCGGCCCGTGGACGAGGTGGCCAGGACGGCGAAGGCCGCCTACGACCTGCTGGACGAGGTCACCGTCCCCCGCCTCGTCCACTTCGACCTGTGGCGGGGCAACATCCTCGTGGAGCGCTCGGATTCAGGGCCACGTGTCGGCGGACTGATCGACGGGGAGCGCATGTTCTGGGGCGACCCGCTCGCCGACTTCGTCTCCCTCGCCCTGCTCGACGACATCGAGCGCGACCCGCATTTCCTGACGGGCTATCAAGAAGCTGGCGGTGAGGTCGTGTTCGACGCCGGGGCGCGGCGGCGCCTGGCCCTCTACCGCAGCTACCTCTACCTGATCATGCTCGTGGAGACGGTGCCTCGCGCACCCGGCGACGCACGGGTCGCCCGGGTGCGCGAGGCGGTGGCGCCGCAGCTGACCGCCGCCCTCGACGAGGCGGGCCAGGCCCTGTGACCGTTCCCGCCCGCCCGGCGGCCGACGCCGGGCACGGACGGACAGGCCCTACGCCGCGCTGCGCCCCCTTCCCCCGTGCGCGCGGATGATCTCCGCGTAGCGGTGCCCGCTGCCCTTCACCGTCCGCCGCTGGGTCTGGTAGTCGACGTGCACGAGCCCGAAGCGCTTGTCGTACCCGTACGCCCACTCGAAGTTGTCGAGCAGCGACCAGGCGAAGTAGCCCGCGAGCGGGACGCCCTTGCGGACCGCGGAGGCGCAGGCGGCGAGGTGCTGCTCCAGGTACGCGACGCGCTCGGGGTCGTCGACCGTCCCGTCGGGGCGCACCACGTCGGGGTAGGCGGAGCCGTTCTCCGTGACGTACAGCTTGCGCGCGCCGTAGTCCTCCGTCAGGCGGAGCAGCAGACGCTCGATACCGTCGGCCTCGACCTCCCAGTCCATGCCCGTGCGGTGCACGCCGAGACGGCGGACCGTACGGACCCGCGGCGCCGGCCCGGTGGGGTCGTCGGCGACCGTGGACGGGAAGTAGTAGTTGAGGCCCAGCCAGTCCAGCGGCGCCGCCATCGTCTCCAGGTCGCCCGGCTGCTCGGGCAGTTCGACCCCGTACACCTCGCGCATGTCGGAGGGGAAGCCGCGGCCGTGGACCGGGTCCAGCCACCAGCGGTTGGTGTGCCCGTCCAGACGGCGTGCCGCCGCGACGTCCTCGGGACGGTCGGTGGCCGGCTCGACGCTCGCCAGGTTGTTCACGATGCCGATCTCGGCGCCGGGGACGGCGGCGCGGACGGCCTGGGTGGCGAGGCCGTGGCCCAGCAGCAGGTGGTACGAGGCCCGCACCGCGACCGCCAGGTCGGTCAGGCCCGGGGCCATCCGGCCCTCCAGGTGCCCGATCCAGGCCGAGCACAGCGGCTCGTTGAGCGTGGTCCAGTGCTTCACACGGTCGCCCAGCCGCTCCGCGACGACGGCCGCGTACGACGCGAAGTGCTGTGCCGTGTCCCGCGCGGACCAGCCGCCCCGGTCCTGGAGCACCTGCGGCAGGTCCCAGTGGTAGAGGGTCACCGACGGGGTGATGCCCGCCTCCAGCAGGCCGTCGATCAGGGCGTCGTAGAAGTCGAGGCCCTTCGGGTTGACGGGGCCGTCACCGCCCGGCACCACGCGCGGCCAGGCGACGGACAGCCGGTAGGCGTTGGTGCCGAGCCGGCGCATCAGCTCGATGTCCTCGCGCCAACGGTGGTAGTGGTCGCAGGCGACGTCCCCGTCGTCGCCGTTGTCGATCTTGCCCGGCGTGTGCGAGAAGGTGTCCCAGATCGACGGCGAACGGCCGTCCTCCGTCACGGCTCCCTCGATCTGGTACGCCGATGTGGCCGTGCCCCACAGGAAGTCGTGCGGGAGAGCGGCGAGGTCGATGGTCACGGAAGTCCTCTCGGAATGGGGGGAGTCGGTCACTTGACGGCACCGGCCGTCAGCCCGGCGACGAGATAGCGCTGCAGGAGCAGGAAGCCGGCGACCACGGGGACGCTGACGACCAGCGAGGCGGCCATGATCTGGTTCCAGTACACGTCGTTGAGCGTTGAGTAGCCCTGGAGCCCGACGGCGAGCGTGCGGGTGGCGTCGTTGGTCATCACGGAGGCGAACAGCACTTCGCCCCACGCGGTCATGAAGGCGTAGACGGCGACCGCGACGATGCCGGGGATCGCGGCCGGCACGACGACCCGGAACAGTGCCCCGAGCGGTCCGCAGCCGTCCACCAGGGCCGCCTCGTCGAGATCGCGCGGCACCGAGTCGAAGTACCCGATGAGCATCCAGATCGAGAACGGCAGCGAGAAGGTGAGGTACGTCAGGATCAGCCCGCCGCGCGACCCGAACAGGGCGATGCCGGTGGCGTTGCCGATGTTGACGTAGAGGAGGAACAGCGGCAGCAGGAACAGGATGCCGGGGAACATCTGGGTCGACAGCACGGTGACCGTGAAGACACGCTTGCCGCGGAACGAGTAGCGGCTCACGGCGTACGCGGAGAAGACCGCGATCACCACCGAGCACACCGTCGCGGCGCCCGCCACGATCAGCGAGTTCATGAAGTACTTCGCGAGCGGCACCGTCGACCAGATGTCGATGTACGGGCGGATCGTCAGCCCGCTGGGGATCCAGCGGAACTTCCCCGAGACGTCCGCGAGGGGCTTCAGCGAGCTGGAGACCATCACGTACACCGGCACCAGGACGAACCCGGTGAGCAGTGTGAGGAAGATCCGCCGGGACCAGAGGAAGGACCGGGGCGGCGCCATCGGGGAGCGGCTGCGGGTCACGGTGCTAGACATCGGCCGTCTTCCTTCCTCGGGAGGTCAGCAGGAGGTAGACACCCGTCACGACCAGCAGGAACAGCAGCAGCAGGACGGACATGGCGGAGCCGGTGCCGAAGTTCCAGGTGACGAACGACGCCTGGTAGATGTGGACCGATATGAGGTCCGCTGCCTCCGGGGCGGTCTTGCCGAACAGCACGTACGGCGTGTTGAAGTCGTTGAACGTCCACAGGAACAGCACCAGCACCAGCACCTGGTTGACCGGGCGGAGCGACGGCAGCGTGATGCGGCGGATCTGCTGCCACATGCCCGCCCCGTCCAGGGCCGCCGCCTCGTAGAGCTCCTGCGGGATGTTCTGGAGGCCGGCCATCACGATCAGGAAGGCGAACGGCCAGCCCTTCCACACCGACACGGTGAGCAGGGCGATGAAACTGTTGTCGCCGATGAGCCAGAAGGACGGCTTGTCGGTGAGGTGCAGCTGGTCGTGCAGGACGTGGTTCACCAGGCCGTTGTCGTGCTGGAACATGAACACCCAGGTGATCACGGCCGTGTACACGGGCAGCGCGTACGGGATGAGGAACAGCGCGCGCAGCAGGCCGCGGCCGCGGAAGGTGCCCTGCATGTAGATCGCGGCCGCCGTGCCGATCAGCCAGCACAGGCCGACCGACAGCAGCGTGAAGGTGACGGTGACGAAGAACGAGTCGAGCAGCGCCTTGCCCACGGGCGCGTCGAAGTCGACCGACACCTTGTAGTTGTCGAGGCCGGACCAGGGCGCGGTGCCCCAGTCGCGGATGTAGAACTGCGTGAGCTCCTTGAAGCTCATCACGATGCCGATGACCATCGGCACCAGGTGGACCAGGAGTTCGAGGACCAGGGCGGGGAGAAGCAGCAGGTACGGCAGCCCGATGCGACGGATCCGCCCGGTGCGGCGCGGGCCGCGTGCCGCACCGGGGGAGTTCTTGCGCACCGTCCGCTCGGCCGCCTCTGCGGTGGCGGTCGTGGTGGTCATGTGGGTGCTCGCACTCACTTCTTCGGCATCTGCTGCTGGGCCTTGTCGAGCTTGGCCTTCACCGAGGCCTCGGTCACCGGACGGCCGGCGGCCGCGTCGGCGAACAGCTCCTTGATCGCCGTGCCGACGGCGGTCTCGAACTGGGACTCGTCGGCGACCTGCGGCAGCGCGGCGGCACTCTGCGCCAGGGTGTCCTTCAGGACCGCGTTCGACGGGGTGTTGAACGTGGCGTCGGACTGCGCGGCCTTGACCGGCGGGATGGAGCTGTACGCCGTGTTGAGGATCTTCTGCTCGGCGTCGCTGGTCATGAACTTCACGAACTTCGTGGCGCCGTCGAGGTTGTCGGTGTTCTTGAAGACGGCCAGGTTGATGCCGGCGACCATCGAGTTGACGTTCGCGCCGGTGCCGGGGGTGCCGGACTGCACGGGCACCGGGGCGATGCCGTACGAGTCCTCGCTCATGCCCTGCGACTTGAGGTTGGCGGAGGCGGACTGCCACAGCAGCATCGCGTTCTTGCCCGTGGCGAAGTCGGCCACGGACTGGTTCTGCGCGTACTCGGCGTTGCCCGGGGCGATGATCTTGTCCCTCGCCATCAGGTCGACGTACTGCTTGACCGCCGCGACCACGCCGTCGGAGGTGAAGTCGGCCTTGCCGTCCGCGGTGAAGAAGTCGGCACCGTGCTGCTTGGCGAAGACGAAGGCGTGGTGGATGTTCTCGGACGGGTTGGAGCCCTCGGCGCCCAGCCCCCACTTGCCGCCCTTGGAGAGCTTCTTGCCGTCGGCGATCAGCTCGTCCCAGGTGGTCGGCGGCTTGGCGATGCCCGCGTCGGCGAACATCTTCTTGTTGTAGTAGAGGGCGTACGCCATCGAGTACAGCGGCACCGCGGCCGGGTCCTTGCCCTGGGCACCCGTCGAGCCGAGGGCCGAGTCGACGAAGCGGTCCTTGCCGCCGATCTTGCCGAAGTTCTTCGCGTCCCACGGCAGCAGGGCTCCGGTGGCCTGGAGGGAGGCGCTCCAGGTGTTGCCTATGTTCAGGACGTCCGGGCCCTGACCGGAGGTGGTCGCGGTGAGGATGCGGTTGAGCAGGTCGGACCAGGGGACGACCTCCAGTTTCACCTTGATCCCGGTCTGCTTCTGGAACTTGTCGAGCTCGGGCTGGAGCACCTTCTTGTCGATCGCGATGCTGGCGCCCTGGTTGGAGGCCCAGTAGGTGAGCGTCTTGGGGGAGTCGTTGGACCCGCCGCTCGTCGACGAGCCGCCGCCACAGGCGGTCGCGGCGGTCAGCAGGGAGATGGTGACCGCACCGGCGGCCGCGGCTCGGATTCTGCGCATGGCTGCTTGTGTCCCTTTCCCGGAGGGATGGCACGAGGGGCGCCCGTGTTCACTTCTCGAACGCCTCTCATGGCTTAATTTAGGACGTGAGTTAAGACCCGGAAGAAAGTCGCGTCAAGGGATCGCGCAGGGGTATCTTGCAGGTCGGGCAGGCCGGAAGGGAATCTCATGGCGGGGCGGAACGGGCGCACAGTGCGTGACCTGCGGCGGGGCAATCGCACCGCCGTACTACAACGGTTGTATTTCGACGGGCCGATGAGCCGCTACGAACTGGGTCCGGTCACCGGACTGAGTTCCGGTTCCATCAGCAACGTGGTCGCCGAACTCGTCGCCGACGGACTGGTCGAGGAGGCCGGCAGCGTCGACTCCGACGGCGGCCGCCCCAGGACCCTGCTGCGCGTCGCGCCCGGCAGCGGCCACATGATCGGCGTCGACGTCGGCGAGACCCGCGTCCGCGTCGAGCTCTTCGACCTCACCCTCACCGAACTCGCGCGCACCGAAAGACCGTTGGAGCGCCAGGGCTACGACGTCGAGGTCATCGTCGGCCATATCCGCGACGGTATCGCCGAGGTGCTCGCCGCGACCGACATCGCGCCGGAGCAGCTCCTCGGCGTCGGTATCGGCGTCCCCGGCATCGTCGCCCGGACCCCGGACCGCGGAGCCGTGGTGCACGGCCAGACGATCGGCTGGGACGCCGTCCCGCTCGAATCCCTGCTCCGCGCCACCTGTGAACTCCCCGACACCGTCCCGTACTTCGCGGACAACGGAGCCAGGACCCTCGGCCAGGCGGAGATGTGGTTCGGCGCCGGGCGCGGCGCCCGCAACGCGGTCGTCGTCCTCTTCGGCTCCGGTGTCGGCGCCTGCCTCGCCACGGAAGAGGTGGACAACGGGCGGTCCGTCGAATGGGGTCATCTGACCGTACGGGTGAGGGGACGCCGCTGCCGCTGCGGAGCCCTCGGCTGTCTGGAGGCGTACGCGGGCGCGGAGGCACTCCTGGACCGCTGGCGCGAGGAGGGCGGCCGTCCCCCGGAGGACACCGACGAGGAGACCGCGCTCACCGCGATGCTCGCCGCGGCCTATCCCCCCGAGGACGCCGAGGACAGCACGCCCGACCCCGTCGCCCTCGCCGTCCTGGAGGAGACCGCCGAGTATCTCGGCGCGGGTCTCTCGGACCTGATCAACCTCTTCCAGCCCGAGCGGATCCTCATCGGCGGCTGGGCCGGTCTCCAGCTCGGTTCCCGCTTCCTGCCCGCCGTCCGCCGGTACGCGGCCTCGTACTCCCTGCGCTACCCCGCCGAGCGCGTCACCATCGACCTCGGCAAACTCGGCCCGGACGCCGTCACGGTCGGTGCCGCGATCCTGCCCCTCGCCGACTTCTTCGCACGGGGCGGACGGCGTGCCGAGCCCGTCCGGCAGGGCCCGTCGCCCGCGTGGCGCACCGCCCTGGAGGAACGCGCCCCGCAGTGATCGCCGGCGACGGAACCCCGCGCTCCGAAGGCCATGACCCCTGAGGTAATCGACCCGCCCGCGCACTCCCGGAACCATGAAGGGCACAGCGCACCGCCCGTCACGCCCCTGGATTCCGGGAGGACTCCCATGCCGTACTTCGAGAGCCCCGTCGATGGCACCCGGCTGCACTTCGTCGACTACGGTCCCGCCTCCGGACGGGTGATCGTCTTCGTCAACAGCTCCTACTTCGGCACCGAGATGTGGGAGTACCAGATGCTGCCGCTGGCCGAGGCCGGGTTCCGGTGCGTCGGGTTCGACCGGCGCGGGCACGGCCGCTCCGACGACGTGTGGGGCGGCTTCGACCTGGACAGCCTCGCCGACGACGTGGACGGGCTGCTGCGCCGTCTCGACCTGCGGCAGGTGACGTTGGTCGGGCACTCCCTGGGCACCGCCGAGGTCGTGCGCTGCCTGACCCGGCACGGCACGGGGCGGGTGGCCCGGGTGGCACTCGTGGCGGGCATGACGCCGGGTCCCGCACGCTCCGCCGACCATCCGGCGGGAGTCGATCCGGCGCTCGTCGAGGCCGGCAACGCGGAGTTCCGCCGCGACCGGGCCGCCTTCTTCGCGGACGGCGCCCGCGCGTTCTTCGCCCTCGACCTGCCCGGCAACGAACTCTCCGAGGCCTATGTGCAGTCGATGGTCGACCGCTGCCACGGGGCGACGGCCCGCGCCGGGGCGGCGCTGGGCGACCTCGTCGTCACCCTGAACGTGGCGCCCGAGATCGCCAAGCTCGATCTGCCCGTCCTCGTCGTCCACGGCACCCACGACGCGTCGGCCCCCATCGAGCTGACCGGCCGCCGTGCGGCGGAACTCGCGCCCGACAGCACCTTCAAGGTCTACGAGAAAGCGGGCCACGGGCTGTTCGCCACACACCGCGACCGACTGACCGCGGACCTCAGGGAGTTCGCGGAAAGCCGCTGAGCCTCCGGGGCGCGCGGCCCGCCGACCGGCGGGCCGCGGCGCTGCGGCCGTACGGAGATCAGGCGAACGCGTTCACCCCGGTCAGCTCCGCCGACAGCTCCCACAGTCGCGCGGCCTGCTCGGGGTCGATCGCGTGGGCGCACACGCCGACCCGGGTGCCGTCCGCCGGCGCGGGGTCGGCGATGTCGCAGTCCTCGCAGTACACCCCGCCCATGCCGGTCAGCTGCGGCGAGGTCGCGGCCCACACCTGGGTGGCCGCGCCCTGCTCGGGCGTCTTGAAGCCCTCGGGGTTCAGCGGGGTGCCGTTCTCGTCGATCCAGCCGCGCTCGACCATCTCCTCGCGCGGGAGGTGGCGCTGGAGCGGTGTGAGGATGCCGCCGGGGTGCAGGGCGAAGGCCCGCACACCGGACTCCTGGCCGAGCCGGTCCAGGTGCACGGCGAACAGCACGTTCGCGGTCTTCGCCTGGCCGTAGGCCTCCCACTTGTCGTAGCCGTTCGCCCAGTGCACGTCGTCCCAGCGGATGCCGGAGAAGTGGTGACCCGCGGACGACACCGACACCACGCGCGCCCCGCCCGGTGCGATCGCCGGCCAGAGCCGGTTCACCAGTGCGTAGTGCCCGAGGTGATTGGTCGCGAACTGGGCCTCCCAGCCCGGTCCCACCCGCGTCTCGGGGCAGGCCATGATCCCGGCGTTGTTGATCATGAGGTCGACGGTGCGGTCCGAGGCGAGGAACCGCTCCGCGAAGGCGCGGACGCTCTCCAGGTCGCCGAGGTCGAGCTCCTCCACCTCGACCGCGTCGATGCCGTCCAGCGCCTCGCGCGCCGTGTCCGGGCGGCGGGCCGGGACGACGACCCGGGCGCCCGCCTTGGTGAGGGCGCGGGTCGTCTCCAGCCCGAGGCCCGAGTAGCCGCCGGTGACGATCGCGAGCTTTCCGGAGAGGTCGATCCCGTTCAGGACGTCGTCGGCGGTGCTCCGGGCACCGAAACCAGAACCGATCTTGTGCTGTGCAGTGCTCATGCTCCGCACGCTACGAATTGAAGTGAACTCGAAGTCAAGCGCGGCCCGCCCGGGCAAGGGAAAGGCCCCGACCGGACGGGGGAATCTCGGTCGGGGCCGTATGTGGGGGCCCGGATGGCGGTCGCCTCTCGGCGAAAGGCTCCACAGGGCTTCAGCCGAACGATCGTCCCTGTGGGCATGTGGTGAGGCCCGGGGACACTGTCCCATCCGCACCCACGAGTCGTTCAACGGGAAACTACCCGCGAGTGTTCCCCGGGGTCGAATCCAGCCGCGGTGATCTACGTCACGGGCGCCGCGCCCGGCCTGTCACGGTTTCACCGCGACCGCGCCGAACTGGGGGACGACCGCGGCGGAGTCCCCGTCGGCATGCCATCGCGAGCACGAGACGAGTCCCGGCGTGACCAGGTCCAGGCCGTCGAAGAACGCAGCGATCTCCGCACGGCTGCGCGCGGTGATCGGCGGGGTGGCGTTCTCGTTCCAGAACTTCATCGCCTCGACGTTGCCCTCGCCGCCCAGGTCGCCGTCGGTGGTGGGGTGCGTCAGGACCAGGCAACTGCCGGACGGGACCGCGGTCATGACCGTGCGGACGATCTCCCGCGCCTGTTCCGTGTCGAGGACGAAGTTGAGGATGCCGAGCATCATCACGGCGACGGGCCGGGTGAGGTCGAGGGTCGCGGCGGCCCCCTGGACGATGGTGTCCGGGCGGTGCACGTCCGCGTCGATGTAGTCGGTGCTCCCCTCCGGTGTGCTCGTCAGCAGCGAGCGGGCGTGCACCAGCACGATCGGGTCGTTGTCCACGTAGACGATCCGCGCCTCCGGCGCGATCCGCTGCGCGATCTCGTGGGTGTTGTCCAGCGTGGGCAGCCCGGTGCCGATGTCCAGGAACTGCCGCACCCCGCGCTCGGCCGTCAGGTGGGTGACGGCGCGGCCGAGGAAGGCCCGGTCCGCCCGGGCCACGTCACGGATCACCGGGAACATGGACGCCACCTGGTCGCCCACCGCCTGGTCGACCTCGTAGTGGTCCTTGCCGCCGATCCAGTAGTTCCAGACGCGGGCGTTGTGCGCCACGCCGGTGTTCAGTCGCGGGGACCCGCCGGATGGGCTCTGGCTGTCACTCACGCGTTCTCCTCCCTGCGCGCCCCGGTCCCTCCCGGGCGCGTACGGCCGCCGTGGGCGGCACGGGACCGTCGCCGCCGACCGGCCGCCGCGGGCGGCACCGGACCGTCGCCGCCATTGTGCCGCCCGGTGATCACGACGTCCCGGGAATCGGCGCATGCGGCACGTACTCGCGTTCGACGTGGTCCGTGCCCCGCCGGGCTCCACGCCCGGCGCTGGTGCCGCCGGAGGACACGTCAGACGCGGCTCGTACGCTCCGGTGTCACCCGGTCCCCGGTCCAGGCCAGCAGTTCCTCGACGGTCCAGGTGGTCACCACACGCTCGGCGGGCACCCCGCACTCCTCGGCCCGCGCACAGCCGTACCCCTGCCAGTCCAGCTGGCCGGGCGCGTGCGCATCGGTGTCCAGGGAGAACAGCACCCCCGCGTCGACCGCCCGGCGCAGCAGCCGGCGGGGCGGGTCGAGCCGCTCGGGACGGCTGTTGATCTCCACGGCCGTGCCCGATTCGGCGCAGGCCGCGAACACCGCGTCCGCGTCGAACTCCGACTCGGGCCGGCCGCGCCCGCTGACGAGACGGCCCGTGCAGTGCCCGAGCACGTCCGACAGCGGATCGCGCACGGCGGCCACCATCCGCCGGGTCATCGAGCGCGCGTCCATGCGCAGTTTGGAGTGCACCGACACGACCACGACGTCCAGCCGGTCCAGCAACTCCGGCTCCTGGTCGAGCGATCCGTCGTCGAGGATGTCGCACTCGATGCCGGTGAGCAGCCGGAAGGGCGCCCACCGCTCGTTCAGCTCCGCCACCACGTCCAGCTGCTCGCGCAGCCGCTCCGGGGAGAGTCCGCGGGCCACGGTCAGCCGCGGGGAGTGGTCCGTGAGGACCGCCCACTCGTGGCCGAGCCGGGCCGCCGTCCGGCCCATGTCCCGGATCGGACTGCCGCCGTCCGACCAGTCGGAGTGCAGATGACAGTCGCCGCGCAGCAGTGCCCGCAGTGCCTCGCCGCCCCGGACGAGCGGCTCCTCGGTCTCGCCCTCCAGACGTTCCAGGTAGGCGGGTACCTCACCGGCGAGCGCCTCGCGCACGACCTGCGCGGTCTTCGGGCCGACGCCCTTGAGCGACTCCAGCGTCCCGGCCGCCGCGCGCTCCGCCACGCCCCCTGGAGGGAGTCCGGCGAGTACCGCCTCGGCGGTGCGGAAGGCCCGGACACGATAGGTGGGCGCCTGAGAACGCTCCAGCAGGAACGCGATGCGGTCCAGAGCCTCCAAGGGGTCCATCGGCGCCTCCTTCGCTCCTGATCGCACCGGATCGGCCCTGATCCGCGCCCCGGTCCTTGTCCGCACCTGGTCCTGATCCGCGCCCCGGTCCTTGTCCGCACCTGGTCCTGATCCGCGCCCCGGGGCGGTTCCTCCAGCGTTGCCCAGCCGTCGTGACCCCGCACGGCGGGGCGTGCGGCCGGCCGTGGTGTCCGTACGCCGTGGGCGCCCCGGCTGATCGCCCCGCCGCTCACCCTGCCGGGCGAAACGCGCGGAGCCGCACCGTGCCCGCGTGGGAGAGCGGTCCGGACGCGGATGCCCGCGGCGCTCGGCCGCTGATCCGCCGGAACCGCTCTACGCTCTATTCATGACCGAAATCGCGAGCCCCTACATTTCCCACCCGCGGATCATGGTGCTCGGAGTCCAGCCCGGAACGCCGCCGTTCCGGATCATGGAGATCGACGGCGAGGTCGTCGGCTCGGCGAAGGCGATCACCGACGTCCTGGAGACCGCAGCGGCCTACGGCATCACCGTCCACGATCTCGACGACCCCGAGGTGGTCCGCTGGGTGGGCGGAGACAAGCTCACCTGGACGCCGCGCACCTAGTTTCTAGGGGATTTCGTCGGGATCAGCCCGGGTCCGCGGCGCTCGGCACGGCACCTCGCCGCGTTGTCGGACCACCCGAGTACGCCCAGTACGTGGATGATCCTCCGCCATGTGATGCACCGCACCGGACGCCGCGGCCTGATCCGGCCTGATCCGAACGAACCCCCCTGGGCCGCCCGCGCTCAGCCCCCGGCACCCGGCTGCGCGCATGGGGAACCGAGAAGCGGCGAGCGGACAGGCACACCCGGTCGTGAGACGAGGGTGCCGCCCGGCCGTGAGACGAGGGTGCCGCCCGGCCGTGAGACGAGGGTGCCGCCCGGCCGTGAGACGGCACGCGCCTGCAGGGCGACGCCCCAGGCCGGGAGTCGGGGGCGCGTGACGGGCCACAGGGCGGTGGGGAGCGCGCGCACCTGCGGGTTTCGCGCCGTTGCGAGCCGGGGAGAGCGCGAATGACCCCACACTTCACCAAAGATCATTATTCGGTGGGAACCGCGCATGGGCCCGATCCCGCGAGGGCACGTTGACCTCGCCGGGTGATCACCACGACCCCGGCGCCCCCTCATCCCACCGGGAGTCGTCATGTTCCGTGGCTTCGCCGTGCCCGCCGCAGCCCTCGCCGGCACCGTCCTGGCGGCCTCCGCGCTCCTCGCGGCCCCGTCCGCGACCGCCTCCGAGGCCCGCCGCGCAGGCGACGTTTGCTTCTGGACCGCGGCCGGACAGCACGGCAGTTCCTGGTGCTACACACCACCGGGCTATACGGACGTGCCCGAGTTCCTGCACGACAGGGCCGCGTCCTTCCGCTCCACCGCGGACACCGCCGTGTACGCCATCGACTGGGGCCGCGACACCTGCCACTACCGGCTGATCCGTGCTCGCGACCTGGCCGACAACTGGCCCTGGGGAGCCCGGCTCGACGGCGTGGCCGACACGACGATGGGTTGCGAGGTCGGCTGAAGCGTGAGCCGGCCCAGCCCACAACAGACCATGAAGCCGGCGACGCCGGTGCTCCTCGCGTTGCTGGGGGCGCTGACGCTGACGGGGTGCGCCACGGACGCGACGACCGCACCCGGCGATGACCCACGCGGGGCGCTGTCGCTGCCGACCACCGAGCGCGGCAAGGACGACCTCATCGACACCGCCCAGCAGGTGCTCGTCGAACGCTGCCTGGCCGGCCGGGGTCTGACCCTGCGTCAAGCCCTGTCCGGCCGCGACGGCTCGTCCGAGCGGGACCACCGGCTCCAGGCGGCCCTGTTCGGCGCCGGCCGGTCCGAGCTGTCCGTCACCCTCGCCACCGGATACACCGTGACCGGTCACACCGACGGATGCCTGGCCGCCGCGCAGCGCGAGCTGTACGGCGACCAGTCGCTCTGGTTCCGTAGCCGCGTCGTCGTCAACAACCTCCGTGCCGAGGCCCAGCAGCGCATGGACCGCGACCCCGACTACCACGCGGCGCGGTCCCGTTGGACCCGCTGCGTCACCCCGTCCGACGGGCCCCGGCCCGAGCGGCCCGACCCCGCCGTCTCCGTGCGCTGTGCCCGTGCGAGCGGCCTCGCCCGGCTCAGGGCCCGCCTGGAACCGGCCCTGCTGAACCGGGTCCGCGCCGACCGGCGCGATCAGCTGACCACCTATCAGCGGCTGCGCTCCCGCGCACTGCAGCGCGCGGCGGCCCTGTACGCCGCGCGGACCGTCCCGGTGCACCGACAGAAAGGCAGTACCACCTCGTGATCACGAAGCGCCTCGCCACGAACGCCGCCGCGGTCGTCCTCGCCCTCGGAAGCGGACTGGCCCTCGCCGCACCCGCCGGCGCGGCGGACTGCCCGAGCGGCGAGTTCTGCGCCTGGGAGAACGCCGACTTCGCCGGCCAGCGTGCCAACTGGTCGGGGGACGACGGCTGGTGGGAGAGCTGGATCGCCGACACCGACTCCTCCTGGGCCAATCACGGCATCTCGGCTCCGGGGGTCAAGGACCACGTCAAGGTCTACGAGGACGCCTATCAGGGCGGTGACATGACGATCTGCCTCACCCCCGGCGAGGAGGTCGGCTACAACGGCGTCGCCAACGACCGCGGAGACTCCCACACCTGGGCCATGAGCTGCTGACCGGCTGACCCGGTCCACCCGGCTCCGTCCGCCCGCGGTGGGGGCCGCGGGCGGGCGGTGGAACAAGGGGGAGTACGGATCCGGCATGGAGAGATCCGGGCCCGGGCGGTTCGACCGCCCCGGGTCCGGAACTCGTCGTCAGGCCCTCACGAGCCGGGCGACGGTCCGGGCTGCCTCGGTGACTTCCGCCCGGGCCCGTTCGCCGCGTCCCCTCCTGGCCGCTGCCTCAGCGGTCGGCGGGCTGGAAGCCGCGCAGGCGCAGGCTGTTGCCGACCACGAAGACCGAGGAGAACGCCATGGCCGCTCCCGCGATCATCGGGTTGAGCAGTCCGGCCGCCGCGAGCGGCAGGGCGGCGACGTTGTACGCGAAGGCCCAGAAGAGGTTGGACCTGATGGTGCCCAGCGTCTTGCGGGAGAGACGAATGGCGTCCGCCGCGATCCGCAGGTCGCCCCGCACGAGCGTCAGGTCGCCGGCCTCGATCGCGGCGTCCGTGCCGGTGCCCATCGCCAGACCCAGGTCGGCCCGCGCCAGAGCGGCGGCGTCGTTGACGCCGTCGCCGACCATGGCGACCGAACGGCCCTCGCTCTGCAGGCGCTTGACCACATCGACCTTGTCCTGCGGCATGACCTCGGCCATCACATGCTCGGGCGCGATGCCCACCTCGGCCGCGACCGCCGCGGCCACCGCCTTGTTGTCGCCGGTCAGCAGCATCGGTGTCAGGCCGAGGGCGCGCAGACGCTCGACGGCCTCCGGGCTGGTCTCCTTGACGGCGTCGGCGACCTCGAGGACCGCGCGGGCCTCGCCGTCCCAGGCGACCGCGACGGCGGTACGGCCGGCTTCCTCGGCTGCGGCCTTGGCACGCCGCAATTCCTCGGGCAGGGAGATGACCCACTCGTCCAGCAGCTTCTCCCGGCCGACGAGGACGGCGTGGCCCTCGACGATGCCCTGGACGCCGAGCCCGGCGACATTCGCGAAGTCCTCGGGAGCGGGGAGCGAGCCCGCCCGGGCGACGGCGCCGGAGGCGACGGCCTGGGCGACAGGGTGCTCCGAGGAATGCTCCAGGGCACCCGCCAGACGCAGGACCTCCGTCTCGTCCGTGCCGTCGGTGGTGTGCACGGCGAGAAGCGTCATCCTGCCGGTGGTCACGGTGCCGGTCTTGTCGAGGACGATGGTGTCGACCTTGCGCGTGGTCTCCAGGACCTCGGGCCCCTTGATGAGGATGCCGAGCTGCGCGCCGCGTCCGGTGCCGACCATGAGGGCGGTCGGCGTGGCGAGCCCCAAGGCGCACGGGCAGGCGATGATCAGTACCGCGACCGCGGCGGTGAAGGCGGCGGTCAGGCCCGCGCCGTTGCCGAGCCAGAAGCCCAGGGTGCCGAGTGCCAGGGCGATCACGACAGGGACGAACACCGCGGAGATCCTGTCCGCGAGCCGCTGGGCCGCGGCCTTGCCGTTCTGCGCGTCCTCGACCAGCTTCGCCATCCGGGAGAGCTGAGTGTCGGCGCCGATCCGGGTGGCCTCCACGACCAGGCGCCCCCCGGCGTTGAGTGTGGCGCCGGTGACGGCGTCCCCCGTGCCGACCTCGACCGGGACCGACTCGCCCGTCAGCATGGAGGCGTCGACGGCGGACGCTCCCTCGACCACCACACCGTCCGTGGCGATCTTCTCGCCGGGCCGGACGAGGAACCGGTCACCGACCTTCAGATCGCCGACAGGGACGATTACCTCCCCGCCGTCACGCAGCACTGTGACTTCCTTTGCACCCAGCTCCAGCAGGGCTTTCAGTGCCGCGCCGGCCTTGCGCCTGGAGCGTGCCTCGAAATACCGGCCGGCCAGGATGAAGGCCGTGACACCGGCCGCGGCCTCCAGGTAGATGTTCCCGGCACCGTCGGTGCGGGCGATGGTGAGCTCGAAGGGGTGCGTCATGCCGGGCGTGCCGGCCGTACCGAAGAACAGCGCCCACACCGACCACAGGAATGCCGCTGACGTACCGACCGATATCAACGTGTCCATGGTGGCGGCGCCGTGCCTGGCGTTGGTCCAGGCCGCCTTGTGGAAGGGCCAGGCGGCATACGTCACGACGGGCGCCGCCAGCGTCAGCGAGAGCCACTGCCAGTACTCGAACTGCAGCGCCGGGATCATGGCCGTCGCGATCACGGGTACGGCCAGGACCACGGCGGCCGTCAAGCGCCGGCGCAGCGGAAGCAACTCGTCGGCCTCGTCGTGCACGGGGCCGCCGCCCGCTTCCGATGCGGTGTGTACGGGCTCGGGCTCGCGAGCGGTGTAACCGGTGGCCTCCACCGTCGCGATCAGGGCGCCGACGGTGACGTCCTCGCGGTAGGTGACTTTCGCCTTCTCGGTGGCGTAGTTGACGGTGGCCTCGACCCCGTCCATACGGTTGAGCTTCTTCTCGATGCGGGCGGCGCACGAGGCGCAGGTCATGCCGCCGATGGCCAATTCGACCGCGGCGGCACCGGGCGTGGTGGTGGTCATGTCTGCTCCTCGGAACGTACGAACCCTCGACAGTGCGGGGGAGGGGACAGGGAGGGGGCCACGATGTCGGGAGCCCCCTCCCGGTTCGTGGTCAGGCGGCCACGCGTCCGGCGAAGTCGTAGCCGGCCTCGTCGACGGTCTTGGCGATCAGGGCGTCGAGCGCCTCGTCGGGCGCCGCGACCGTCGTCACGGTGACCAGGCCGGTGCCGATCTCGACGTCGACCGCGGTGACTTCGTCCAAGCCGCCGACGGCGTCGGTGACAACGCCCTGGCAGTGCGCGCTGCCGATGCCGACGACCTGGTAGGTGGTCGTGACCTGCGCGTCGGAGGTGGTCGTGACCTGCGCGTCGGTGTGGCAACTTCCGTCAGGGGTGCAGCAGTTCGACATATGAGTTCTCCAGGAGGGGTGGACGTGCATCCAACGTATACCCCGTGGGGGTATGAGCAACGGCTCCATGTATACCCCCCACCCCTATCCAGAGCAAGCGGTCATCGCGCTTGACTTCATACCCCCTGGGGGTATGTTGAAGTGGGTTGGTCGCCCGTCATGAGCGGCCCGAGAACGAGGAGTGAGCCATGAACACCGGACTGCGGATCGCCGTCTTCGCCGCCGCTCTCGCCGCGACGTTCGGCACCGCCTACGGCGTGGGCGGTGCGGTCGACGCGATCTCGCCCGAGCCGAAGGGCAGCGCACACGACGGTCATGAGGGTGCCGCGGGAACCGGGCACGAGGAGCACGGTGGCGGCCCTGCGGCGACGGGCCCGGGGGGCCTGGAGGTCTCGAAGAACGGCTACACGCTCGACCTGAGGACCCCGCGTGTCGAAGCCGGCGAGAAGGCGGCTCTGCGCTTCGCCGTCGTGCGGGTCGGAACCGGCCGAAACGTCACCGCGTACCAGCGCGAACACGGCAAGGAGCTTCACCTGATCCTTGCCTCACGCGACCTCACCGTCTACCGCCACCTGCATCCCACCCGGGCCGCCGACGGCACCTGGTCCACCCCCGTGGAACTGCCCGAAGCCGGCGACTACCGCGTCTTCGCCGACTTCAAGCCCGAAGGCGGCGAGGCGCTCACGCTCGGCGCGGATCTCGCGGCATCCGGAACGTACGAGCCGGCCGGGCTGCCGCGACGCAGCGCCACCGCCGAGGTCGACGGTTACGAGGTGACGCTCGACGGCAGCCTGGTCCCCGGCAGGGCCGGGGAGTTGACGCTGAAGGTGGCGAAGGACGGCAAGCCGGTCAGCGACCTTCAGCCGTACCTGGGTTCCTACGGTCACCTGGTCGCCCTGCGCTCCGGTGACCTCGCCTACCTGCACGTCCACCCCAACGGCGAGCCCGGCGACGGCAGGACCCGGCCCGGTCCGGAGGTCTCCTTCACCGCTACGGCGCCCAGTGCCGGCGCGTACCGCCTGTTCCTGGACTTCCGGCACGACGGCAAGGTGCGCACGGCGGCCTTCACCGTGCACGTGGGCGGCGCGACGGACGAGTCCGAGACCTCGCACGGCGAGCCCGCCGAGCGGGAGGCCGGGCATGCGCACTGAGGCGTACGCCTCTCCGGACCGCCGCGCGGCCGACCGGGGGGACCCTGATGTGCGAGCCGCTCCTCGCGGGCGGCCGACGTGTCAGCTGTAAAACCGAGGGGTGGGGCACCGGGGGTGCCCCACCTTTTCTGTGCCCGCCCTCAGGTGCCTGCCGGGCTGTAGTGCTCCAGGAACATGGCGACCCCGTCGCTGATGAGACGGTCCGTCAGGTGTTCGTCGATGTGCGTGCCGTAGGAGCTGAAGACCATGTGGGGGAAGACCAGCAGGCCGTAGAACTGGATGATCGCCACCTGGAGGTCGGAGATCTCCAGCCGGCCCTGCTCGGCCAGGCCCTGAAGCGCACCCGCGACAGCGGGATGGTGGCTCTCCGCGCCGCGGTGCCGCCAGGCCTCACCCAGCTCGGGGAAACGGTGGACCTCCGCGGCGACGAGGTTGCGCAAGGCGGTGACCTCGTCGTTCGTGCGTACGGCGTGGACCCAGGTCCGGGCCGCGTCGACGAGGGCGCTCCTCAGATCCTCGGCCTCCGGCAGGCCTTCCAGTGCGGCCGCCGATTCCCCGGCGAGCGGCTCGTCGAGCGCGTCCGTGATGACCTCGGTGAACAGGGCTTCCTTGCTGCCGAAGTGGTTGTAGACGGTCACTTTCGACACGCCCGCCTCGGCGGCGATGGCGTCCATCCCCACGCCGAACCCGTCCCGCAGGAACAACGAGCGAGCGGCTCGGACGATGGCCTGCCGTTTCATCTCCGCGCGACGGCCGCTGGGGGGCTGTTTGACGCTGTCCACGCTCATGCGCCGACCCTAGCAGTCAACTGAACCGTTGAGTTCACATGAACTGAACGGTACAGTTCATTTGGCTCGCGGCCCGCGTACCGGCGCCTCCTTCTCCCGCTGACCGCGGTGCCGGATCCGACCTCCGACTCACGCCCGAAGGACCTCTCATGACCCATTCGGCAGCCGGTACGCCGCAGACGGACCGACATGACCGCCCCCTGCCCGCCGCCGACCCTCGTCGCTGGGCAGCCCTCGCACTCATCTGTCTCGCGCAGTTCATGCTGGTCCTCGACGTCACCGTCGTGAACGTCGCTCTGCCCGACATCGCTGCCGACCTCGATCTCGGCCGGTCGACGCTGACCTGGGTGGTGACCGCCTACACCCTCTGCTTCGGCGGGCTGATGCTGCTCGGCGGCCGGCTCGCCGACGCCCTCGGTGCCCGCCGTACCCTGCTCGCCGGACTCGCCCTGTTCACCGCGGCCTCACTGCTCACCGGTCTGGCGCAGAACGCCACGGCACTGCTCGGCGGCCGGATCGGCCAGGGCGTCGGGGCGGCCCTGCTGTCCCCGGCCGCGCTCTCCCTCGTCACCACCACCTTCCACGGCACCGAACGCAACAAGGCCCTCGGCGTCTGGGCGGCCATCGGCGGCATCGGCTCCGCGGCCGGCGTGCTTCTCGGCGGAGCCCTGACCGACGGGCCCGGCTGGCCATGGGTGTTCTTCATCAATGTGCCGGTCGGGCTGCTCCTGCTGGTCGCGCTCCCCACCTTCGTCCCGGCCCGCACCCCGCAGCCCGCACGGCTCGACATACCCGGCGCACTGCTCGTCACCGCGGGCACCGCCGCACTGATCTACGGCCTCGTCGAAGCGGGGGACAGCGGCTGGGCGGACGCCTCGACCGTGCTGCCGCTGGCCGGTGCGGTGGTCGCGTACGCGGCCTTCGCGGCGGTCGAACGGGCCGGCCGGGCACCGCTGATGGACCTGCGGATGTTCACCCGGCGGCCGGTGCTCGCGGGCGCGTTCCTGATGCTCGTCGCCACCGCACTGCTGATCGCGTATTTCTTCCTCGGCTCCGTCTACCTCCAGCACCTCCGCGGCTTCAGCCCGTTGGAGACCGGCCTGGTGTTCCTGCCGGTCGCCGTGGCGACCGGTGTCGGCGCGCACCTCGGGTCCCGGCTCGTCGGCCGGATCGGCAGCCGCCCGACGGCCGCTGCCGGCATGGCCGTCGCGGCCGCCGGAACCGTCCCGCTGACTCGGCTCTCGGAGACCGGCAGCGTCTACGCCGGGCTGCTGCCGGGCTTCGTCGTCGCCGCTCTCGGCCTCGGTGCGGTCTTCGTCACCGCCACGACGACCGCACTGGCCATGGTGGAGCACCAGGAGGCGGGGCTCGCCTCCGGCGTGGTCAACACCTTCCACGAGGTGGGTGGTTCCATCGGCGTCGCCGTCGTCTCCACCGTCGCCGTCTCCGGCTTCGAGCGTGGCTCGGTGGGCGGTTTCGGCGACGCGTTCACGGTGTGCGCCGTGGCGGCCGGTGCCGGCGCCGTCGTGGCCCTGGGCCTCGTCCCGCGCGGCAGGCCTCGGCCGACCGGCCCGCACGTGCACTGATCAGGGACGGCCGCCGACCGGCGGCGAGCAGTCGAGAAGGGCCCGGCGTGAGCACGGCGGCTTCTGGTGCCGTGACCGGCACCAGAAGCCGCACCCTGCACAGGCAAGGAGACCCGGGCGGGCCGTCAGCCCACCGTCCACTTCTGGTTGGCTGCGCCGGAACACGTCCAGATCTGCAGCCGGGTCCCGTTGGCGGAGTTGTTGTCCTTGACGTCCAGGCACTTGTCGGCCTGCGGGTTCACGATGTCGTGAGCCCCGGTGACGGTCCACTTCTGGTTGGGGCCGCCGGTGCAGTCCCACAGCTGGACCGTCGTCCCGTCCGCGGTGCCGTTGCCGGTGGCGTCCAGGCACTTGCCCAGTGCGCGCAGGGTGCCGTCCGAGGAGACCGTCCACTTCTGGGCGGCGGTGCCATTGCAGTCGTAGAGCTGGACGGCGGTGCCGTTGGCGGAGTTCGCCCCGGCGACGTCCACGCACTTGCCCGCGAGGCCCCTGATCGGAGCGCCGGTGCCGCCGCCCGAACTGTCGCTGGTGGTCACCTTCACTTCGTCCACGACGAGTTGCTGCGGGAAGGCGGTGGAGCCGTCCGGATCGCCGGGCCAGTAGCCGCCGACGGCCAGATTGAGGATCAGGAAGAACGGCTTGTCGAACACCCAGGTCCGGCCGCCCAGGTCGGCGGGGGTCCGGCGCTGGTAGACCGTGCCGTCGACCGACCAGGTGATCGAGTCCGGCGCCCAGTCGACGGCGAACGTGTGGAAGGCGTCCGCGAAGGCCTGGCCGTTCGGCAGGGAGTAGCCCGCGCCGATGCCGCCGGAACCGGAGTAGCCGGGACCGTGGATGGTGCCGTGCACGGTCGACGGTTCGAAGCCGACGTTCTCCATGACGTCGATCTCGCCGGAGGCGGGCCAGCCCGCCTGTCCGATGTCGTTGCCGAGCATCCAGAACGCGGGCCACATGCCCTGCCCGCGCGGGATCTTCATCCGGGCCTCGACGTGGCCGTACGTCGTGGTGAACTTCCCGGAGGTGTTGAGACGTGCCGAGGTGTACTGACAAGTGCCGTACCAGCACTGGTAGTTGCTCGGGTTCTCCTTGCGGGCGGTGATCACCAGATGGCCCTGGCCGTCCAGTGCCGCGTTCTTGTTCCCGGACGTGTAGTACTGCCGCTCGTGGTTGTTGACGTTGTCGCCGGTCTCGATCTGCCACTTGGAGGAGTCGACGGCCGAACCGGCGGGGCCGTCGAAGGTGTCCTGGAACGTCACCGCCGCAGCGGCCGCCGCCGGGGCGGCGGTGGGGTCCGCCGCCGCGGAGGCGCCGACGGCGGCGGACGCGACGAGCACGCCCGACAGGGCGGCGAGGAGACATCTGCGGAGCAGGCGCGGGGAGTCCATGACTCTCCCTTCCGTACGGCGACCCGCGTGACGGGTGGGCCGACTGGGGTGGGGGGTGCATGCTTCGCCTCTTGATTTAAGAAGTGAGGTAAGGACGTGTCAAGACTCTGGTCCGGACCAATAGTCGGGGGGTCGGTTTCTCAGGCGCGACGGCGCTTGGGGTGCACCGCCCGTCCGAGCCGGCGCCCGAGCAGCAGGTAACCCACCAGCGCGCCCGAGGTGTTGAGGATGACGTCGTCGATGTCGAAGGCGCGTCCCGTGACGAACGCTCCCTGGGCCAGTTCGACCAGGAGCATGACGAGCGCGGTGAGCACCAGTACGCGCAGGAATCCCCGCGTCTTCGGCGCCAGCGTCGGCATCAGGATGCCGAACGGCACTCCGAGCAGCAGGTTTCCGCCGACCTGCTTCACGGCGTCGCGGAACTCCGGCTGGGAGAGGTAGGCGTGCAGGGAGCGGCCCGGGTGGAGGTTGCTGTGGACCAGCGCCTCCGAGGCCGGGGAGGGCTCCAGGGTCAGCCGGGCGAGCACGGCGGCGAAGGCCACCATGGCCGCGAACGCCAGCAGCATGACCAGCAGGCGCACGGGCAGGGGCAGTACCTTCGCGTCCCGCGCCGGCGCCGGTGTGCGGCCACCTGATGCCGAACTCGGTTTCTTGGGCGCGGACTTGCGCCCCCACATCCAGGAATTGGCCTTCTCTCCGGACCGGGCGGACCTCGATGTCCGGCCGGACTTGGCGTCTCCGGTCCTGGACGCCTTCCCGCGCCCGGTCTTGGACGCCGCCCTTCCCCCGCCGGACTTCGCCGTCTTCCCTCCGCCGGACTTCGCCGACTTCTCCCTGCCGGACTTCGCCGACGTCTTCCCGTCCGATTTCGCCGTCGTCTTCCCGCGTGCGGTGCCGGACGCCGACGCCGCCGCTCGCCTGCCGGACCTGACGGCACTGGTCAGAAATGCCGCACGGACCATGCGATCCTCCCGTTTTCAACTGCCCTCTGGGTAATCGCGGTTACCCACGATCCCGGCGACGATGCCGGGTCGCGGGGAGCGTTGTGCGGACGGTCGGGCCCTGAGAGCGCGTCGGTGCGCCGACCCGCACGAGACCGGTTTCCTTCCGCGTTCCCGGGGCACTTCGGGCGTCGGCCCTTCGCGCGCCACCGCCGCTCGGAGGGGTCGCGATGCTTGGATGTCGCAGCGGACATGTCCACCCAAAAAGGCGATCGAGGGAGTGCGGAGGTGAGCTGTGACGCCGTGTACGGCGCTTCGTGGCGCGCTCGAAGTCGTGGCCTGGTGGGCCGTGCTCTTCCTGCTGTGGCTGGTCCTCATCGGCACGGTGGACACCCTCGAACTGGTCGTGGGAGCGGCCGCGGCCCTCGTCTGCGCGGTCGCGGCCCGGGGAGCGCGCCGGGCGGTGGGCGGCCGGTGAACGGCTGGACGGCCACGGCGACGGCCGTGCTCGCCCTGGGCGGCGGAGCCACGGTGTGGGGTGTCGCCACGGGCCCGCTCGGCCGCCGGGTCGTGGCACAGAACCTGTCCACGTCGCTGGCCTGCCCCGTCCTTCTCCTCCTCGCCCAGGGGTACGGCAGGCCGTCGTACGTGGATCTCGCCCTGGTCCTCGCCCTTCTCGGCCCCGTCGGCACCCTCGTGTTCGCCCGGCTGCTCGCCGAGGACCTGGAAGGGGATCCGCCCGGCGCCCGGGCGGCGACGTACGCGGTCGCGGTGTTCGGGGCCACCGTCGTGATCGTCCTGTGCGCGGTCGCCGGCCCCGGCAGGGCGATGGTGAAGCTCCTGGTGACCGGCGCCCTGCTGGTCGCCGGGAACCTCGTCGCCTCCCGAGCCCTGGCCGGCGGATTCTCCGGGAGCCGTCATGGATGACCCGCTGATCGTGGTGGCTCTGCTGCTGGTCGCCGCCTGCGCCACCGCGGCCGTCGCCGTGCGCGATCCCGAGCGCCAGGCCCTCGTCCTCGCGGTGCTCGGTACGGCCCTCGCCGTCCTGTTCACCGTGCTCCAGGCGCCCGACGTGGGTCTCTCACAGCTCGCCGTGGGTTCCGCGCTGACACCGCTGCTGCTGATGCTGTCGGTGCGCAAGGTCCGACGGCGTGAGCGCGGCAAGGGGAGGACACGGTGACGCGACGCGTACGGCGGTGGGTCCTGGCCGTCGGCGGCGCGGGTCTGGCGGCGCTCCTCGTCGCCGCCTGCCCGGCGCTGCCGCCCTTCGGCGGCGCCACGCACCCCTACGGCGACCGGGTGGTCCACGAGTCGCTGGCCCGGCAGACCGCCAACACCATCGCGTCCGTCAACTTCGACCAGCGCGCCTTCGACACCCTCGGCGAACTGGGCATCCTGTTCGCCAGCGTGATCGGCACGGTCGTCCTGCTGCGCCAGACCCGCGACGAGCGGCGCGCCGCACCGGAACCCGCCGCGGTGTCCCTCCCCGTACGGCGGTACGCCCTGATCGTGCTGCCCGTCGCGCTGCTCACCGGCCTGTACGTCGTCGCGCACGGACAACTCAGTCCCGGCGGCGGCTTCCAGGGCGGGGTGGTGGCCGCGACCGCGCTGCATCTGCTGTACCTCGGGGCCGACTACCGCGCCCTGGAGAACGTCCGCCCGATCGGTCTCTACGAGGTCGGCGACGCGCTCGCCGCCTCCGGCTACCTCGTCACGGGCTTCGCGGGGCTGCTCGGCGGGACGGCGTTCCTCGCCAACACCCTCCTGCCGTACGGCACGTTCAACACCCTGGCGTCCGGCGGGACCGTCCCCCTCCTGAACGCGGCCATCGGCATGGAGGTCGCCTGCGCGGTCGTCGTGCTGCTCGCCCGCTTCCTGGACCAGGCCGTGGAGATCGAGAAGGAGAGCGGTTCGTGATGTCCGTACTGCCGTACCTCGTCGCCGTGTGGATCTTCCTGACCGGCTGCTACGGGATCGTCACCAGCCGGAACCTCATCCACGCCGTGGGCTGCCTCGCCGTCTGCCAGTCCGCCACGTACGTCCTGCTGCTCGCCGTCGGCTATCGCGACGGCGGCACCGCGCCCGTCTTCTCCGACGTCGAACCCGGGTCGCGCCCCGTCGTCGACCCGGTGGTGCAGGCCCTCGCCCTGACCGACGTCGTCGTCGGTGCGACCGTCACCGCGCTGCTGCTGGCCCTCGTCATCCAGGTCTCCAAACGCCACGGCACCGTCGACCCCGACGAGCTGTCGGAGCTGCGCGGCTGATGAACCACCTGCTTCCCCTGCTCGTCGCGGCACCGCTGCTCGGAGCCGCCCTGCTGGTCGCGGGCGGCCGCCGGCTGCCGCGCGCCGTCGCCGAACCGGTGGGCTGCGTCGTCTCCGCGGGCACGGCGGCCCTCGCGATCGTCCTGCTGCTCAACTCCTCGCCCCCGCTGGTCGAATGGGTGGGCGGCTGGGCACCGAAGGACGGCGAGAGCGTCGGCATCGTCCTCGTCGGGGACGGACCGGGGCTGGGCATGGCCGCGCTCGCCTCCCTGCTGACCCTGGCGGCACTGGTGTACTCCTGGCGCTACTTCGACGAACCGCCGCGCCGCCACGCGGGATCCTTCCCCGCGCTGATGCTGCTGTTCCAGACCGGTATGTGCGGCTTCGCCGTCGCGGGAGACCTCTTCGACGCGTTCGTCTTCTTCGAGCTGATGAGCGTCGTGGCCTACGCGCTCACCGGACATCGCGTCGAGGAGGCGAAGGCCGTGCAGGGCGCGCTGACCTTCGGGGTGGTCAACTCCCTGGGCGCGTACGCCATGCTGCTCGGCATCGCCCTGCTCTACGCGCGCACGGGCGAGCTGGCCATGGTCAAGATCGGCAGGGGGCTCGACGCGCACGGAGGGCCGGACGCCCTCACCCTGGCCGCCTTCGTGCTCGTCCTGACCGGACTGCTGGTCAAGGCCGCGGCCGTGCCGTTCCACTTCTGGCTGCCGGACGCGCACGCCGTGGCACCCACGCCCGTGTGCATGCTGCTGTCCGGGGTGCTGGTGGAAATGGGCGCGTACGGCGTGTGGCGGGTGTACGGCACGGTGTTCGACGGACCCGGCGGGATCCCGGCGGCCGACGTGGAACGCGCGCTGGTCGTCCTCGGCGTGCTCACGGGGCTGGTCGGCGCCGTCATGTGCTGGTACCAGCGGCACATCAAACGACTGCTGGCCTACTCGACCGTCGCCCACATGGGGCTCTTCGTGATCGGCATCGGTTCGCTCACCCCCGAGGCCGACGACGGGACCGCGCTGTACATCCTGGGACACGCCGGCGTGAAGGCCGCCCTCTTCGCCTGCACGGGCATCCTGCTCGACCGGTACGGCAGCGTCGACGAGCACGCGCTGTACGGCCGTGCCCGGTCGTTGCGCGGGGTCGCCGTGCTGTTCGTCCTCGGCGCGCTCGGCCTCGCCGGACTGCCGCCCTTCGGCACCGGGCTGGGCAAGGCGGTCACGGAAGAGGCGGTCGGCGGCCCGCTGTCCGTGGTGTTCGTCGTCGTGTCGGCCGTGACCGCGGGCGCCGTGCTGCGGGTCGCCGCGCATGTGTTCCTCGGAGCCGGTCCCGAACCGCGCGACGTGTCCGCGTACGAGACCACCGGCATCCGTGAGGAGCCGGAGACCCGGCACCGGCTGAGCCGGGTACCGGACACGATGACCGTGGTTCCCGCTCTGCTGCTGGCCGGGTCCCTCGCCGTCGGCGCGGTGCCGGGCGTCGCGCGCCTGGTGGGGCACGCGGTGAGCGAGGCGGGGTCCGGCGGGGCGTTCACCTCGCCCCACTGGACACCCGCCGGTGTGCTCCTCGGACTGCTCTCGACCGTGCTGGCGCTGGGCCTGGCCGCGCTCGCCGTGTCCCGTCCGGAGCCGTTCGGCGAGCAGCCGTGGACCGAGCCGCTGCGGCGCCTGCAGTCGGGCCACATCGGTGACTACGTGGCCTGGACGCTGGCGGGCGCGACCCTGCTCGGCGCACTGGCGCTGCCGGGCATCCTGTCCTAGGGGGTGTCGTCCGACCAGGTCGGATCGGACCGCGGCGTCGCCGGCCGTCGGGAGGGCCGGTTCACGCGCCGTAGGTGACCGTCACCTCCTGGAAGCCCAGGGAGCGCAGCAGGCCCTGGAGCATGCCGGTGGTGTTCTCCTCGGCGCGCGCGGTGAGGCGGGAGTCCTTCGCGGCCTCGCCGATGTGCTTGGCCGCGAGCCGCTGGACCGCCCGCTCGTCGTTCGGGTTGTCCGAGAAGACGTCGCCGAGCCGGTCGAGGAGGCCACGCTGCTTGGAGACGGCGTACGAGTGGTCGGGGTCGAGCGCGGGCTTGCCCAGCGCCGCGTGCGGAAGCCGGAGCGTGGCCGACGTACGGTCCTTGTCGACCGTCACGTCCTTCTCGCCGAGCTTGCCGAGGTCGACGTACGCGTCGACCGTGCCGGCGCCCACGTACAGCGTGCGGGTGCCGCGGATCGCGTCGGGCAGGTACTTGGCGTCCTTCTCCAGGTCCACGACCACCTGGAAGTTGCCCGACGCGGCGTCGTAGCGGCTGATGTCCTGGATCGACTTGAGCAGCGCGGGACCCGACCGGTCGTGGGTCTCGGTGCCGAACACGTCGTGCAGCCCCGGCAGAAGGGCCAGCCGCACCCCGGCGAACAGCACCACGAGCACCAGCACGAAGGCGCTGACCACCTTCGCCCAACCGGGCATGCGTTTGATGGACGTCGTCATGTCGACGGTCCTCCTTTCAACGACCCGGGTACCCCCCAACTGCCCTGACAGGCCCGCCTGTCGGGCCGGTCACCGGCGCCGCCGGGGTTCGCCGTACGCCGCGCACGCACGGTGTCCG
>NZ_MLCE01000037.1 GCF_002300165.1 Streptomyces sp. Tue6028
CCCCACCTACGGCACCGGCCGGAGCCGCCGCTCCGCACGACGCATCGGTCAGCGCGCCACCCGGACGGGACGGTCGCCGGACACACGCGACCACCAGACCCCTTCGCCGTGCGTCAGCCCCGGGAGCCGCACTTCGACGTCCCGCACCTTGCCGGCGGGCAGCTCACCCGTGACCAGCCACGAGGTGCGGCCGCCGGTCGTGGCCCCGAACTCCGCCCCGCACGCCGCCAGATGGGCCGTCACCGCGGCCAGGGCGTCGAGCGGGATCTCCACCTCGAAGGCGTGGTACGGCTCGTACACACGGGTCCCCGCACGTTCCAGGGCCCGGTGCAGCACGACAGAGGTCAGCCCGCGGAAGTCGGCCGCCGTGCTGATCGGCGCCGCGAACCCGGAGCGGACGAGCGTGACCCGGTAGTCCGTCACCGGCCGGCCGCGCGGGCCGCTCAGCAGCGTGGCGTGCACCGTGTCCTCGATCGCCTGGTGGAACGCCCGGGGCAGCGCGCCGAGTTCGGTCTCGTACGTGAAGACTCCGCCGGAGCCACGCGGTCCCGGTTCGACCCGCAGTCCGATCGTCGCCCAGTACCCGACGTGCCCGTGCCGCTGGATCTCCTCGCACGCCTCACCGGTGCCCACCGGGCGCTCCAGCAGCCGCACCCGGCTCGGCTCGAAGTCGGCCTCGATGCCGAAGTCCTGTGCGAGCGTGGCCGCGAGAACCTCCTTCTGGACCTCCCCGTACAGCAGCAGCGCGGTGCTGCCGGACGCGGCGGGCCCGGCGTGCAGCAGCGGGTCCTGGTCGGCGAGGGCCAGCAGCGCGGCGCGCAGTGCGGCGGCCTGCTCCGGACACCTGGCCCTGACCAGCGTCTCCAGGGTCGGGGCGGCGAACTGTTGCGCCCGGTCACCGGACGGGCCGAGCCGGTCGCCGACGCGGAGCGCGCCCGCACCACGGAGCACCGCGATGTTCCCCGGGGTGAGCCGGTCGGCCTCCGGCCGTCCGACCACCTGCATGCCCAGCGCCCGGCCGGGCACTTGCGCGGTCCGGCCGTCCGACTCCCGCCGCCGGAACACGAGCCGCTGACGCTGCCTCACCTCTCCCTCGTACAGGCGCAGCCAGGCCGTGCGGTCGCCTCCCGGCCCGGGCCGTACGGCGAACACCGTGCCGCGCGGCTCACCGGAGGAGGACGGCACCACGGTCGGGCCGGGGACCAGCCGGATCAGACGCGCGACCAGGTCCGCGACGCCCTGCCCGCCGATCGCCGAACCGAAGAGGACCGGATGGACCGAGCCGTCGGCGGTCCGCGCGGCGAGGGCCGCCTCCAGCTCGTCCGGGGTCGGCGGCGGACCGTCGACCAGCGCCGCCAGCACGCCGGGATCCACTTCGGCGAGCGCGCCGGCCGCGACGTCGTCGAGCGGCCGTGGCAGGACCCGGGCGTCCGGTGTGCCGAGCGCGCTGACGCGGCTGAGCGGGACCACGTACGGCGTGAGGAGCCGCCGTACGTCGTCGAGCAGCGTGCCTTCGCGCGCCCCCGCCCGGTCGATCTTGTTGACGAAGACCAGGGTGGGCAGGCCGAGCCGCCGCAGCGTCCTCATCAGGACGCGCGTCTGCGCCTGCACGCCCTCGACGGCGGAGAGCAGCAGCACCGCCCCGTCCAGGACCTCCAGGGCGCGCTCGACCTCGGCGATGAAGTCGGAATGTCCGGGGGTGTCGATCAGGTTGACCTGGACGTCCCCGGTGCGGAAGGCGGCGACGGCCGAGCGGATCGTGATCCCGCGCTGCCGCTCGATCGCCCCGTCGTCCGTACGGGTGTCACCGGCGTCGACGCTGCCGAGCCGGTCGATGGAGCCGCCGTCGAACAGCAGCCGCTCCGTGAGGCTGGTCTTACCCGCGTCGACGTGGGCCAGAATTCCGATGTTCAGGGTGTGCATGCGTGGTCGAGTCCTCGGGAACAGTCGTCCGGTGGGGGCGCTGAGGTGTTCCGAGGAATCGGCGCATGTCGTTCTCTCTCCTGGGGGCGGGTGGCTCTGACGCCGTCATCATGGCGCGGTCCGGGCGGTCGTCCGCAACCGAATTTGGCCCCGGTCGAGTGACCGGGAGGTCCCCAGTAGCATGAAACACGCACCCCGGGCCGATCTTGCCGCACGGCGCCACGGCCCGGTTCGATCATGCGAGGAGCGGTCGTGCGTGACATCGCCGTGTTCAGCGGTAGTGCCCATCCCGAGCTGGCCGCGGAGGTCTGCGCCCATCTCGGTGTCCCCCTCAGCCCGACCCGCGTCAGCCGGTTCGCCAACGACTGCCTGGAGGTCCAGCTCCAGGCGAACTGCCGTGAGCGTGACGTCTTCCTCGTGCAGCCGCTGGTCTCGCCGGTGCAGGAGCACCTCGTCGAGCTGCTGATGATGTGCGACGCGGCGCGGGGCGCGTCGGCGGGCCGGATCACCGTGGTCATGCCGCACTACTCGTACGCCCGCTCGGACAAGAAGGACATGCCCCGGATCTCCATGGGCGGGCGGCTCGTGGCGGACCTGCTGGTGGCGGCGGGGGCGAGCCGGGTCCTCGCGATGACGCTGCACTCCCCGCAGGTGCACGGCTTCTTCTCGGTCCCGGTGGACCATCTGCACGCCCTGCGCGAGCTGGCGGCGCACTTCCGCGGCCTCGACATGTCGCGTACGACCGTGGTGTCGCCGGACCTGGGCAACGCCAAGGAGGCCGCGGCGTTCGCGCGGCTGCTCGGGGCGCAGGTGGCCGCCGGTGCCAAGCAGCGGTTCGCCGACGACCGCGTGCGCATCAGTTCCGTCATCGGAGAGATCGCCGGACGCGATGTGATCGTGCTGGACGACGAGATCGCCAAGGGCAGCACCGTCCTCGAACTCCTGGACAGGCTGCGGGAACTGGGCCCCCGGTCGATCCGGGTCGCCTGCACCCACGGGCTGTTCGCGGCCGGCGCGCTCAAGCGGCTCAGCGAGCAGAGCGACGTCCTGGAGATCGTGTGCACGAACACCGTTCCGGTCCCGGTCGAGGAGCACACCGAGAAGCTCCGCGTCCTGTCGATCGCGCCGGCGCTCGCCGAGGCGGTACGGCGCATTCACAACGGTGAGTCCGTCAGCGCCCTGTTCGACGCGCCCCAGAGCGAATAGACAGGAAGGAGCGGAACTTCCCGCCCGTCCGCAGGGCCGGGGAAGCGGCCTGGTGCCCGGCCGGGAAGCCGCGAGCAACGCTCGGCGTCACCCAGGTGATCAGGAGGGCTCGCAGTGGCGAAGGCGAAATTCGAGCGGACCAAGCCGCACGTCAACATAGGCACCATCGGTCACATCGACCACGGCAAGACGACGCTCACCGCGGCCATGACCAAGGTGCTGCACGACCGGTTCCCCGACCTGAACCCGTTCACGCCGTTCGACCAGATCGACAAGGCCCCCGAGGAACGCCAGCGCGGCATCACGATCTCCATCGCCCATGTCGAGTACCAGACGGAACACCGGCACTACGCGCACGTCGACTGTCCGGGCCACGCGGACTACATCAAGAACATGATCACGGGCGCCGCGCAGATGGACGGCGCGGTCCTGGTCGTCGCGGCGACCGACGGGCCGATGCCGCAGACCAAGGAGCATGTGCTGCTGGCCCGGCAGGTCGGCGTCCCGTACATCGTCGTCGCGCTCAACAAGACGGACATGGTGGACGACGAGGAGATCCTGGAACTCGTGGAGCTGGAGGTGCGCGAGCTCCTCACCGAGTACGAATTCCCGGGCGACGACGTGCCCGTGGTCCAGGTCTCCGCGCTCAAGGCCCTCGAGGGCGACCCGAAGTGGCGCGCCTCCATCCTCGAACTCCTCGCCGCCATAGACGAGTTCGTGCCCGAGCCGGTGCGCGATGTGGACCGGCCGTTCCTGATGCCGATCGAGGACGTCTTCACCATCACGGGCCGCGGCACGGTCGTCACCGGCCGCATCGAGCGCGGCGTGCTGAAGGTGCACAGCGAGGTCGAGATCATCGGTATCCACGAGCAGAAGACGAAGACCACGGTGACCGGCGTCGAGATGTTCCGCAAGCTCCTCGACGAGGGGCGTGCGGGGGAGAACGTCGGACTGCTGCTGCGCGGTGTGAAGCGGGAGGACGTGGAGCGCGGGCAGGTCGTCATCAAGCCCGGATCGGTCACGCCGCACACGGAGTTCGAGGCACGGGCCTACATCCTGTCGAAGGACGAGGGCGGCCGGCACACGCCCTTCTTCGACACCTACCGCCCGCAGTTCTACTTCCGCACCACGGACGTCACCGGGGTGGTGACGCTGCCCAAGGGCACCGAGATGGTCATGCCGGGCGACAACACCACCATGCAGGTGCAGTTGATCCAGCCGATCGCCATGGAGGAGGGGCTGAAGTTCGCCATCCGTGAGGGCGGCCGTACGGTCGGCGCGGGGCAGGTCACACGGATCCGGAAGTAGCCTCCGGGCGGCTGAACGCCTCGTCGAGGGACGCGGAGGGCGGCAGCAGGCGTGCGAGACCGGTCGCCCGCAGGACGCGTAGCGTCAGCGGCTGGGTGCAGACGAGGTGCAGCCGCCCGCCGCGGTCGAGGACGCGCCGCCTGGCGCGGTACAGCAGGCGCAGGCCCGAGCAGTCGAAGAAGTCGGCGGGCCGCAGGTCGATGACGACCTGCGGTGCCGGGCCGCCGGTGACGGCGTCCAGGGCCGGGGTGATCTCCAGCGCCGCGAGGATGTCGATCTCCCCGTGGAACTCCAGGACGACATGCCCGCGGTCCTGGTGGATACGCAGATGCCGGGTCGGGGGTGCGGGGTCGTGCGGCACGAAGACATCACCTCCAACCGGCAGCCGGCCCGCTGCCGAAGGCAGGGGCCAGTGAGACCGGGAGCCGGGCGACGACGTCCGGCGCGTGAGGACACGCTGCCGGGCCGCCGGTGGTTGCAGAGCTCTTCCTTGCTCTGCAAGTTACCCCCGATGGAGTGAATTCCAGCATGTTCGATTGACATATGTCTTCGATTTAATCGGCGAGTTGCGCCGCGGACGCGTGGTGTGGGAGGCCGGCGCGACTCCGTCCGTCCCTCGCACCACGGTCCCCAAGTCGCCCTGAACGCACGGATGTTGACGCCGGAGAGGCTGGTCACGGGCGCGACGCGTTTCCGTGACCAGCTCGCCCGGCCTGGGTCAGGCGACGACGAGCACCAGCTTCCCCGCCGTCCGTCCGGTGTCGCCGAGAGCGTGCGCCTTGGCGGCGTCGGCCAGCGGGAAGGTCTCGGCGACCGAGGCGCGCAGCGTGCCCGCCTCCACCAGCTCCGCGATCGCCTTCATCCCGGCGTGGTCGGCGTCGACGAGCATCTCGGTCGCGCGCACCCCGGCCTTCTCGGCCTGGGCCGGGAGCTCCTTCGAGCCCCGCGGCAGGATCGTCACCAGGATTCCGCCCTTGCGCAGCGTGCGCAGCGAACGCTGCACGTAGTCGCCGCCGACGGTGTCCAGTACGACGTCGACGTCCCGGACCGCCTCGGCGAAGTCGGTGTCCCGGTAGTCGATCAGCTCGTCCGCGCCCAGGCCCCGCACGAAGTCGTGCTTGCCCGCGCTCGCGGTGCCGATCACGTACGCGCCGCGCGCCTTGGCGACCTGCACGGCCACGTGTCCCACGCCACCGGCGGCGGCGTGGATCAGCACCCGCTGTCCGGGCCGCACGTCCGCCGTCTCCACCAGTGCCTGCCACGCGGTCAGGGACACCAGCGGGAGCGCGCCCGCCTGGACGTGGTCGACGCCGGCCGGCTTGTGCGCGAAGGTGTGGGCCGGCGCGGTCACGTACTCGGCGTGCGAGCCGTGGCCCCACGGGTAGGACAGCATGCCGAAGACCTCGTCCCCCGGCTTGAAGAGGGCGACGCCGATGCCGGTCGCCTCGACGACGCCGGAGACGTCCCAGCCGAGGACGAACGGCGGCTCGCCGAGGAAGCCGCCCGTGGCGCGGTGCTTCCAGTCGGTCGGGTTGACGCCGGCGGCGTGCACCCGGACCAGTACCTCGTTGGCGCGGGGCTCGGGGCGCTCCACCCGTACTTCCTTCAGGACATCGGGGCCGCCGAGGACGTCCTGGCTGATGGCTCGCATCGTCTTCACAGTGCTCATGGTGTCCCAGCGTGCCGGGGTCGGCGCGGCAGGAAAATGGCACGATTGCCAATCATCGATAGAATCGTGCCATGGCAGTGGAGCGACACCGTGGCGAGCCGGACCTCGCCGTACAGCAGGACGACCGTGCCGGACGCGCTGAGGGCACGGGACACCGGCGACGACGGGCCGGAAGCCGGCGAGGACGGGCCGAGGGCCGTACGGAGCGGGTGGTCGTCCTCGCCCTCGACGGCGTCTACCCCTTCGAGCTGGGCATCCCCAGCCGGATCTTCGGCGCCGCGGACGGCCGGTACGAGGTGCTGACCTGCACCGTCGACGGACAGCCGGTCCGCACCAACGCCGATTTCTCGGTCACCGTCGACCACGGACCCGAGGTGCTGCGCACGGCCGACACGGTGGTGATCCCCGCCATCAGCCCGGCGTTCGTCACCGCGTCGCTCTCCGACGAGGTGGCCGCCGCGCTCGCCCTCATCGGGCCGGACACCCGCATCGTGTCGATCTGCACGGGCGCCTTCGTGCTGGCCGCGGCCGGACTGCTCGAAGGGCGGCGGGCGACCACCCACTGGCAGCTGGTCGACCGGTTCCGCGAGATGTTCCCGCACGTCCCGCTGGACCCGGACGTGCTCTTCGTCGACGACGGCACCGTCCTCACCTCGGCGGGCGCCGCCTCCGGCATCGACGCCTGCCTGCACGTCCTGCGCGAGGACCACGGCAGCGAGCTGGCCAACAAGGTCGCCCGGTGCTGCGTGGTGCCTCCCCTGCGGGAGGGCGGCCAGGCCCAGTACATCGAGCAGCCCGTGCCGGACCCGGCCGCGACGAGCACCGCCGCCACCCGTGCGTGGGCCCTGACCCGCCTCGGCGACGCGCTGACCCTCACCGAACTCGCCGAGCACGCCCGGATGAGCCGGCGCACCTTCGCCCGCCGCTTCGACGACGAGGTGGGCATGAGCCCGGGCCGCTGGCTCATCCAGCAGCGCGTGGCCCGCGCCCGCCGGCTGCTGGAGTCGAGCGACCTCTCGGTGGACCGGATCGCCGGCGAGGTCGGCTTCGCGACGGCCGCCTCGCTGCGTCAGCACCTGCACGTGGCCATCGGCGTCTCGCCCCAGGCGTACCGGCGCACCTTCCAGGCGACCCGATAGCTCCACCCTCTCGAACGAACCGCGCCTTTGCGGCGTCGAAGGAGGGAGACGGCAGCGGGAGGGCAAGGGGTGGGCATGCGCAAGGGACTCGCGACGACGATGGTTCTGCTCGGTGCGGCCGCGGTGGGTTGCGGGGACGGGAACGGCGGCGGCCTCGTGGTCACCGGGACGCCGCCCGCCACGCCGTACACCGGTCCGCTGACCGTGCCCGTGAAGGAGACGGCCGGCGAGGACGACGGCGACGACAACCCTCGTGCGGTCCGGGCGCGGTCGGGTGCGGCCGGGCGTGCCCTGGAGTGCGACGCGGAGATCTACTCGGGTGGCGGCAGCGACCCGTGGAGCAGAGGCGACGGCGGCTCGACGCCCGAGGAGGGCCTGCGGGCGTTCTTCGACATGGAGCAGCCCGAACTGCCCGGGTCCGGCTACCGGATGGAGCGCAAGGAGAAGGGGCGGGCGCTGTTCTCGTACGACGTCGACGGCCGCACCAAGGTCGCCGTCGTCGTCGCGCTGGATCGCCCGCACCGCCCCGGCTGGGGTCCGGAGACCAGCGCGTCCTGCGACCCGGCCGAACTCCCCGCGAGCTTCACCGACTCGACCTGGTACGAGATCTGGACCGACCGCGCCGGCCGACGCGTCCCGGTCACGAAGGTGCACAGCTCCGTCGGTGCCGCGCACTGCGACTGGGAGAGCGCGCGCTTCCTGGCGATCGGCCGGGGCGAGGACGGCAGGCTCTACGCGCGCGATCCCGAAGGGGTCCTCGACGGCATGCTCACCTCCGCGTACGACCCGGACGGCACCATGCCGGCCGCCGCACGCGACACCGGCTATCGGTACCACGACTGGCAGTTGTGGCTGACCGCCGGCCGGTCGAAGGCGTACGTCCGCACACCCGACGGGGTCGAGGTGTGGCCCGCGGTGAAGCAGGGCGTCGGCTGCAAGTGAGCCGTCAGCGACTGCGGTGCAGGGCGACCAGCAACTGCCAGACCTGGTGGGCGATCTCCTCGCCGGTGCCCTCCAGCAGCCCGTGCAGCCAGTCCGCCAGCACCCCCGCGAAGGTGGCCGCCACGGCGGACGCGACGAGCGGGGCGTCCGGGGCACCCACGAGGGTGCGTTCGGCAAGGCTGCGGGCCCGCAGGTCGCGGTGCAGCACGCTGCCGAGCGGGCCGCCGCCGCCCGGACTCAGCAGCGCACGGTACAGGGCGGCGTGCGGGGCGAGGTCGGCGAAGAACGCGAGCAGGGCAGGCGGCGCCGACACCGGATCGGGCCGCCCGCGCCAGGCGTGCAAAGCCTCCACGGCGTCCCGTACGACATCGGCGCAGGCGTCGACGGCGAGCGCCTCCAGGTCCGCGTAGTGCACGTAGAACGTCGCCCGGCCGACCCCGGCCCGGCGCACCAGCGCCGCGACGCCGACCTCCGTCAGCGGCCGCTCGGCGCACTCCTCCAGCAGCGCCCGGCGCAGTCTGGCGCGGGTCCGGGCGGCCCGCGGGTCGCCGGACGTCACCGGGCGATCAGGACGGCGGCCAGGGCGAGTGCCCCCGGCAGGGCCTGGGCGAAGAGGATCCGGCGGTTCGCGGTGACCGCTCCGTACACGCCCGCGACCACGACGCACACCAGGAAGAAGACCTGGACGCGGAAGCCGGTCGGATAGTCCGCGACGAGCCCCCACACCAGCCCCGCCGCCAGGAATCCGTTGTAGAGCCCCTGGTTGGCGGCCAGCGGTGCGGTGGCCCGGGCCATCTCGGGGTCGAACCCGTGCAGGCCCCGTCCCGGCGCGCGCTCCCACAGGAACATCTCCAGGACCAGGATGTACGCGTGCAGCGCGGCCACCAGCCCCACCAGCACGTTCGCGACCGTCTCCATCGTCAGCAGGCTCCGTCGTCTCGTATTTCTTGGACAGCTGTCCACTATAGCTGGACAACCGTCCAGGAAGTATGCCGGGCAGGTCACACGACACCTCCGGTTGTGGCGTCCGCCCTCGGGGTAGCGATGCACGGGATTTCCGTTACCTGAGGGGGAGTTGACGTGTCGGGCAGCCTCGCGCCGGCCGGCTGGAGCGGGAGTGAGCGGAGGATGTGGGCCGCCTTCCGGCGAGGGGAGTGGTTCACGCACCGGGGCGAGGTGCGGGCCCGCGTCGTGCGAAGGCTCCTGCTGGCGCCACCGCAGGCCGAGGCGGGACATGTGCCGCGGCTCAGGCTCAGGAATGTGTCGATCAACGGCCGGCTCGATCTGGCCGAGGCCGTCCTCGCGGGGACCCTGCGACTGCACGGCTGCCGTTTCGAGCAGGCTCCCTGCCTCGACGGCGCCACCCTCGGGGCGCTGGAGATGCGCGACTGCGAGCTGCCCGGACTGTCGGCCGTGGGTGTCACGATCGGCTGGAAGTGCGAGATCGCCGGATGCGAGGTGCGCGGGCCCATCGACCTCTACGGCGCCTCGATCGGCGGCACCCTGCGGCTGGAGGGCAGCCGACTGACGGGGCACGGGGAGCGGCGGGGCGAGGGTGCCCTGCAACTGCTGTGCGCCACCGTGGGAGGCGACGTCCAGGCGGGCACGGGGCTGCGCGTCGACGGCTGCACCGACCTCAGGGACACCTCCGTCCGCGGCAGCGTCGTACTCAAGCGTGCCGAGCTGCGCAACCCGACCGGCGCGGCGCTGAGGGCCAACAGGCTGCACATAGGAGGGGACTTCAACTGCCGGGGCGGCCTCGTGGCCGAGGGCACCGTCGATCTGTGCGACGCCCGCGTGGGCGGCGGCGCACTCTTCCAGGAGGCCGTGCTCGACGCCCAGCACGGACCCGCGCTGCGGGCTCACGGCATAGACGTCGGCGCCGAGTTCAACCTGTGCGACGGGTTCACGGCGCGCGGCAGGGTCTCCATGAGCAGCATCACCGTACGCAGCCGTCTGTCCTTCAAGGACGCCCTCATCGAGGCGCCCGCCGGTCAGGCCGCCCTGATCAGCCGCCGCTCCACCGCCTCCGAGCTCGACCTGCGGTTCCGCGAGCCGGTGAAGGGCACCGTCGACCTCAGCCACACCCGGGTCACCGTGCTGAAGGGCACCCCGCAGCGCTGGCCCGTGGCGCTGCGCATGGAGGGGGTGGTCTACGACAGCCTGCTGCCCCAACTCCCCGCCGCACAGCGGCTTCCGCTGCTCACGCGCGATCCCGAGGGGTTCACCCCGCAGCCCTACGAGCAACTGGCCGCCTCCTACCGGCTGCACGGTCACGACGGCGACGCCCGCACCGTGCTCCTCGCCAAACAGCGGCGCCAGCACACCACGCTGCCGTGGCCGGGCCGGGTGTGGGGCGGCCTCCAGGACATCACCCTCGGCTACGGCTACCGGCCGATGCGGGCGGTGTGGTGGCTGTGCGCGATCATGCTCAGCGGCAGCCTGCTGTTCACCCGATGGCCCCCACAGGCGGTCGACCCGGGCAAGCCGCCCCACTTCCAGGCCGCGATCTACACCTTCGACCTCGTGCTGCCGCTCGTCGACTTCGGCCAGGAACAGGCGTTCAGTCCGCGCGGCGGACTCCAGTGGGCGGCGGTGGTCCTCGTGTGCCTGGGCTGGCTGCTCGCGACGACGGCCGCGGCGGCCGCCAACCGGACCTTGCGCAGGGCGTGACGCCCCACGCGGGGCGCCCCGCGTGGCTGCCGCGGGTGCCGGTCGCCCGGCGGGGACCGTCGCACGATCACCGGGCGGCGGTGGCCCGCGACCCCTGCCGCGACGGCCGGGCTCAGCGGGACTCGGCCGCCATGACCACGAGTCTCAGCGCGACTCGGCCGCCGTGCGCAAGGTCAGGGCCCGAAGGGCGAGCTGCATCTCGAACTGGGCCGCCGGATCGTGCAGTTGGTCCCCGAACAACTCGTCCAGCTGGCGCATCCGATAGCGCACCGTCTGCGGATGCACGGCGAGCCGCGCCGCCACCTCGCTCGCGTTGTGCCCGCACTGGAGCCAGCTGAGCAGCGTCTCCGCCAGCCGCTCCCGCTGCGGCGAACGCATCTCCACCAGCGGCCCGAGCCGCCGCTCGGCCATCGCGTCGACCAGGGCCTCGTCGCGGAAGAGCAGGAGCGTCGCCAGATGGTCCTGGCAGCGCACCGGCTCCGCGCCCGGCAGGATGCCGCGCCGCGCCAGATCCAGCGCCTCGGTCGCCCAGCGCCACGACCGCGCGCCCTCCTGGAGCGCCACGGTCGGACCCATCGCCGCACGCAGTCCGTGCAGTGCCCCGGCGACCGCCCGTGCCCTGCCCGGCCCGTCCGGGTCGGGCACGACGAGTACGGCGGGCTGGACGTCGAACCGTGCCAGGAACTCCGCGGGCACGATCGGCCGTACCGCCCCCGGCCGTGACCCCTGGTCGACCGCGACGACCGCGAGGGCCCGGGGCACCGGCCAGCGCGCCGAGTGCGCGAGATCGCTGATCGCCTCGGCCGACGCGGGCGGATCCGCGGTGAGCAGGTCGATCAGCCGGCTGCGCCGCTGCTGCAGCTCCCCGGCCGCATGCAGCCGCGCCTCCGTGTAGCCCGCCGTCGTCGCGGCGGCCATCTCGTCCAGGTGCAGGAACAGCGCCTCGCCGAGGGCGGCCAGCACCTCACGGGGCAGCAACTCCGCGTCGACCAGGGCGTTCACCCGCCGCCAGGTCACCCGCGCGCCGAGGCGCAGCGCGGACTGGAACGAGTCGAGACTGCGCCCCTCCTCCGCCTCGCCCCGCCCGATCCTCAGGTACGTCGCCTTCACCGGCTCCCAGTCGGTGTCCGGCTTCGCCATCCGCTCCAGGAACCCCTGCAACGCGTGCTCCACGCCCTGGTGCACGACATGCATGTACGTGTCGTCGGTCGGCCGGGCGTACTCGGGGATCTCGGTCCTGATGGCCCGTACGACCTCTTCGGCGATGTCGGCGAAGAAGGGCCTGAGGTGGTCGTGCAGGTCCGAAGGGAACACCTTGAACGGACCGTTGGGCTCGTCGTCCACGGCTCGGGCTCCTCCTGCGCACGGGATCAGGGGCTCCGAGACGATACGACAGGCGACCCGTCCCGGCTCATCCGCCGCGGACGGACATAAGGGTGCGGTTCGTCACATCGCCTTTGTCAGCGAGCTGACAGAAGCGGCATGACGAACTGTCAGCGGACCGTCTAACTCGACCGGCGTCCGTCGGCGGAGGCTGGGGGAGACCACCCACCGCTCGCCTCCAGGGCACAACAGCACTGCCCTCCCCACGAGTTGGAGCCACCATGACCGCAGCCCGGCCCGGGGCCGACGCCTTGCTCACGGACCATCTGCGGTACTGGGCCCGCCGGCGCCCCCAGCAGTGCGCCTTCCGGCACGTCGAGTTCGCCGGCTCCGCCTCCGAGGGACGGCACCGGACCCTGGGCTGGCGTGCCATGGACGCCCGCGCCCGCGCCGTCGCCGCCCGTCTGGTGACCCTCGCGGCGCCCGGCGACCGGGCCGCCCTGGTCATGCCGCAGGGCCTCGACTACGCGGCGGCCTTCCTCGGCTGTCTCTACGCCCGGGTGATCGCGGTCCCGCTGTCCAGGCCACAACGCGCGGGCCACGACGCCCGACTGGCCGGCGTGCTCGCCGACTGCGAACCCGCCGTCCTGCTCTGCGACTCCGCCGACCTCACCTCCGTCGAGGCGTTCGCGCTGGACCACGACCTGCCCGCGGTGCCGGTCGTGCCCGTGGACCACCTGCCCATCCAGCGCTTCGGGTTCGACGAGTACGAGTCCGTGCCGGATCCCGACGAGACCGCCTACCTCCAGTACACCTCCGGTTCCACCCGCGACCCGGCCGGCGTGATGATCAGCCACGCCAACCTGGCGGCCAACGCCCGCCAGGCCCTTCACACGTTCGTCGAGGACCCCGGGGCCACCACGGCCGTCGGCTGGCTGCCCCTCTTCCACGACATGGGTCTCGTCCTCAGCGTCGTCGCCCCCGTCGTGGGCGGATTCCAGTCCGTCCTGATGGACCCCGTCGCGTTCCTGGAGGACCCGGCACGCTGGCTCCGCCTGCTCGGCTCGTACGACGGCACCGTGAGCGCGGCGCCGAACTTCGCGTACGACTACTGCGTGGCCCGCTCCGGTCCCGGCGCTGCCGAAACACTGAGGCTGGACCGGGTGAACGTGCTGATCAACGGCGGGGAGCCGGTACGGCCGGGGACCATCGACCGCTTCCACGCGGCGTTCGCGCCCGCGGGGCTCGACCCGGCGACCCACCGGCCCGCGTACGGACTCGCGGAGGCCACCGTGCTGGTGACGGCCGACGCCCGCGCGGCAGCCCCGACGACGGTGCGGTGCGACGCCGAAGCTCTCGCGGCGGGGCGCATCGAAGCGGCGTCGGAACGGACGACGACGGCGGAGGGCGGAGTAGCCGAACTCGTCGCGTGCGGCCCGCCGGCCGGACAGGAACTGCTGATCGTCGGGCCCGAGGGCGAAGAGCTGCCGGAGGACCAGGTCGGTGAGATCCGCCTGACGGGCCCCAACATCGCCCGGGGCTACTGGAAACGGGCCGATCCCACCCCCTTCGACCCGCGGGGCCGCCTGCGCACCGGCGATCTGGGCGCCCTGCACGACGGGCGGCTCCTGGTCACCGGACGCCTCAAGGACGTGATCGTCGTCGATGGACGCAACCACTACCCCCAGGACATCGAGGAGACCGTGCGCACCGCCCTGGATCTCGTACGCCGGGACCGGCTGGCCGCGTTCGGGGCACCCCGCGCGGACGGCACCGGGGAGGAACTCGTCGTCGTCGCGGAGTACGACCGGGACACCGAACCCACGCCGGAGGAGCTGCGCGACGCCGAACACACCGTGCGTGCCGCCGTATCGGCGCGCCACGGGCTGCGCCTGGGATCGCTGCTCCTGGTCCCTCCGGGCTCGGTGCCGCGCACCAGCAGCGGCAAGGTGGCGCGCGCGGCCGGCCGGGCACGGTTCCTGGAAGGGGGGTTCGACCCCCGATGAGTCCCTCGCGCACCGAGATCCGGGCCGTGGTCGCCGGGCGACTGCGCTCCTGGTACGCCCTCGAACCCGGGGAGATCGCCGACGACCGCCCGCTGGCCGAACTGGGTCTCACCTCGCGTGACGCGGTGACCCTGACCGCCCTGCTCGGCGAGGTCGTCGGACGGCGGCTGCCGGAGACCCTGCTGGGGGACGCGCGGACGATCGACGCGCTCGTGGAGCGACTGACGCGGGAACGGCCCGACGGACACGGGGCGCCGTGGCACGGCCCGGGAGCGGACCGGGACGCGGACCGGGCCGCCGTGGCCGTCGTCGGTGTGGGCTGCCGTTTTCCCGGCGGTGCCGACACTCCCGACGCGTACTGGCGCCTGCTCAGCGAAGGTCGCGACGCGGTCGGCGCACCCCCGGACGACCGCAGGGAGGCCGGCCCGCAGCCCGCCGCCGCACCGCGCTCCGACGGCACGCCGCACGAGCGCACGCCGCACGGGGGCACGCCGTACGAGGGCACGCCGTACGAGGGCACGCCGTACGAGGGCACGCCGTACGAGGGCACGCCGCACGGCGGCTTCCTCGACGACATGGCGGGTTTCGACGCGGACTTCTTCCGCATCGGCGCGGACGAGGCCGCCGCCATGGACCCGCAGCACCGCGTGCTCCTCGAAGTGGCCCGCGAGGCCCTCGACCACGCGGCGCTGCCGGTGACACGCCTCGCGGGCAGCCGCACCGGGGTCTTCGTCGGCATCAGCGGCAGCGAGTACGCCCAGGTCACGGCCGGCGCGCCGGACGCCTGGACGACGGCGGGCACCGCGCCCGGCGTCGCGGCGGCCCGCCTCTCCCACGCCCTGGACCTGCGCGGCCCGAGCCTGGCCGTCGACACGGCCTGCTCCTCCGCGCTCGTCGCCGTGCACCATGCCGTACGGAGTCTGGCGACGGGGGAGAGCGACACCGCGCTCGCCGCCGGTGTGAGCCTGCTGCTCACGCCCCGCGTCCCGCACCGTGCGGGCGCGCTCTCGCCGGACGGTCTCCGCGGGGCGTTCGACGCCGGGCCCGACGGGACCGTACGCGGCGAGGGCTGCGGTGTCGTCGTGCTGAAGCGCCTCACGGACGCCGAACGCGACGGGGACCGGGTGCTGGCGGTCGTCCGGTCGACCGCCGTCAACTCCGACGGGCGCTCCGGCGGTCCGGCGGCGCCCAGCGCGGACGCCCGGCGTGCCCTCCTCACCGAGGCGCACACCGACCCCGCTGACGTGGACTACGTGGAGACGCACGGCGTCGGCACCCCGCAGGGCGACCCCGCCGAGGCGTGTGCCCTCGCCGCGGCTCTGGCCACCGCGCGCACGCCGGACCGGCCGTTGCTCATCGGCTCGGTCAGGGCGAACCTGGGACACCTCCGGGCAGCGGCCGGCATCGCCGGGCTGATCAAGACCGTCCTGGCCCTCCAGCACGGTGAGATACCGCCGCATCCGCACGTCGTCCCGACCGGCACCGGCGGGGGCCTGGAGGCACTGGGCCTGCGCGTGGTCACCTCGGCCGAGCCGTGGCCGCGCCACTCGGGTACGGCCACCGCAGGTGTGTCGGCCTTCGGATACAGCGGCACGAACGCACACGTCGTCCTCACCGAGCATCGCGCACGCCCCCGGCCGCAGGACCCCCGGACCGGGCCCGCGCTGCTGCTGCTCGACGCGCCCAGCGCGGAACGCGTGCGTGCGTACGCCGGTGAGCTCGCCGACTGGCTCCGTGCCGGACCCGGGGTGCGCGACGCCGACCTGGCCCGCACCCTGGCCGGCCGCACAGGGCGCGGTCATCACCGTGCGGCCGTGGTGACCCGAGGCCGTGCCGCGACGGTGGAGGCGCTGAGCCGTCTGGCCGCGGGCGAGAGGTCCCCGCACGTGGTGACCGGCGCGGCGGATTGCCGCGACGGCGCCGGGACCGTGTGGATCTTCCCGGGCGACGGCTGCCCGTGGCCGGGCGCCGGCCATGAACTCCTGGAGACGGAACCGGCGTTCGCGGACGCCGTCGAGCGCCTGGAACCACTGTTGCGCTGGCACGCGGGCATCTCCCTGGCCGAGGGCCTGGGAGCGCACACCGACCTCTCCTCACCCGCCGTCGCGATGCCCGTCCTCTACGGTCTCCAGCTCGGCCTCGCCGCACTGTGGCGTTCCTTCGGGCTCGAACCCGCCGCCGTGATGGGTCACGCGGCGGGAGAGATCGCCGCGGCGGTCGTGTCGGGGGCCATCGACCCCGTCACCGGCGCGCGGATCGTCGCCGCGCGCTCCCGGCTCCGCGCCCGGCCGAGGGCCGACGGACCGACCCCGTCGGCCGGCCGACCGACGGGAAGCGCTGACGGCGTGTCTCAGCGGGAACTCGCCCACATGAAAGGGGAGTTCGCTCGGCAGCTGGGCGATCTCCCGGCGGCCGCCCCGGGCTGCGCCCGTTACTCGGCCTCGCTCGCCGACCCCCGGGGCGCCCGGTACGACACCGCGCACTGGGAGGCGAACCTGACCGGGCCCGCCCGCTTGCCCGAGGCCCTCCGCGCGGCGGCCGAGGACGGGCACCGCGTCTTCGTGGAGGTCACCCCGAACACAGCGGGCCCGCAGCCGCCGGCCGGCACGCTCGTCGTCCCCACCCTGCGCGAGAACACCGACGACGCCCTCGCCTTCGGCACCGCGCTCGCCACCCTCGTCGTCAACGGCGTCCGCGTACCGGACCTGCGCGAACGCCTCGCAGGCCGTATCGAGGACGTGCCGCCGCCCCGCTGGCGCCATCGCCGCCACTGGTTCGGCGAGCAGACCCCCGCGGCCTCCGGGCGGGAGACTGTGCTCGCCGCGGCGGACGGCGAGCACAGGTCATCGGCCTAGGCCGCGCGGCAGCGGAGTCATCTCCGGCCTGTCCGTCTCGACCGTGACGGCGGCCTGGGGGTGCGGCGGCGCCGAGACGAGCGTCAGACGCCGGCGCTGGAGGACGGTGGCGAGGACGACGAGGAGCTCCGTCCACGCGAACTCCTCGCCGATGCACTCGCGGCGGCCGTCGACGAAGGCGAGGAAGGAGGAACGGTCGATCTGCTTCGCCCGCTCCGGCCCCCTCGACGCCCCCCACCGTTTGCTAGTGCGTTGTCGGCGTGGAGATTTGTCGACGTGGACGCATCTGTCGGAGCGTGACCGAACACTCACGGGTGCCAAGTGGGGGAGTTGATCCATTAGGTGTCCAACCCGATAAGCTCCCCTGCGGCGCTGCGAGTTGACGCGAACACACTCGGTCGTCTCGCCCGGCGTTCCCTGACGCGTACGGCGCCTGCACACTCCCCCCCGTTCGAGCGTGTTGCTTTCGAAGGATGCAGATGGAACTTGCCACTCCGCCCCCGGCGGCGCGGGCACCCGTCGCCTGGTACAGCTGGTGGCTCATGCCCCTCGCCTTAGGTGCAGGCACGGTCGCCACCGCGGTCGCGGGCCCCGACCAGGTCCAGATACCCGCCACGTTCGCCGGCGCCGCGGCCACCGCGGCCGGCGCCGCCTGTGTGCGCCTCCTCGTCCGCACGCAGTCCCAGCTGCGCCGCACCAACGGTGAGTTCCGCGCCTCACAGGCCGAGCACTCGCAGCAGTGGCAGCAGCATGTGTCCGGTCTGGAAAGGAAGTTCACCGCCGAGCGATCCGGCCTCGAACACCGACTGGCCGAGCAGGCGCAGGCCTTCGAGGCCCGGCTCACCGAGGAGACCCAGGCCTACGAGAGCCGGCTGGCCGAAGAGGCGAAGGCGTACGAGACCCGGCTCGTCTCCGAGGGCCAGGGCTACGAGGCACGCCTCACCACCGAGGCCGAGGTCTGGCAGGAGCAACTCGCCCTCCAGCAGGCCTCCGTGGCGCGACTCGCCGACGTCCAGCTGCCCGAGGCGCTCAAGCGGCTGCGCTCGGGTGAAGCCATCGACGACATCCTGGCGGAGCTCGCCGCGGAATCCGAGGCGAGCCCCGAGCTGCACGGCGAGCTGCGCAAGGTCCTGCGCACCGCGCTGATCGGCATGGAGGAGGAGTTCGACCGCTCCACCTCGGCCGAACAGGCGGTCATCAGCATCGGCAGCCGCATCCACGTGCTGACCAGCAAACTGCGCGGACGCCTGCACGAGATGCAGGGCGAGCACGGGCGGCTGCCCGCGGTCGCCAGCGGCCTCATGGAGCTCGACCAGGAGATCGGCCCGGCCGACTGTCTCGCCGCCAGCATCGGCGTGCTCGGCGGCTCGGACCGGCCCGGACGTCAGTGGCAGGAACCGCAGCGGCTGCTCAGCGTGGTCCGCGGAGGCATCGGCCGCATCAAGGACTTCGACCGGATCCAGGTCCGTCACCTGCCCGAACTCGGCGTCGACGGCGGTCTGGTGGACCATCTGACGCTGATCTTCGCCCACCTCCTCGACAACGCGGCGCGCTACTCGCCGCCCACCGAGCCCGTGGTCGTCTCCGGCAAGGAGGTCCCCAACGGCGTCGGCATCGAGATCCAGGACTCGGGCAAGGGCCTGAGCGAGGAGAAGAAGCGCGAGGCCGAGCAGTCCCTCACGGGCACCGCCTCGGGCCCCGGCCTCGGCGGCATCTCGGAGGACGCCAACCTCGGCCTGCGGGTCGTCGGCACCCTGGCGCGCCGCTACGGCATCCGTGTCACCTTCGCGGACTCGCCGTGGCTCGGCACCTCGGTGGTCGTCGTGGTCCCGCACAAGTACTTCAGCCCGCTGCCCGCCGCCGTAACCGAGCCGGCTCCGGCCGCCGCCGCCGAGACCGCGCCGAGCACCGAGCCCACGACGCCCGCGCCGACCACCGAGGACATGGACACCACTCCCGGCGGTCTGCCCCGGCGCAGGAGCAGGCGCAGTGACGTGACGACGGTGGACCGGCCGAGGCCTGCCGGACGTACGGAGGAGAACGTGGTCGCCGTACCGCCGGACGCGTCCTTCGCCGGCCTCGCCGCCTTCGCCACCGCCGGACGCGAGAGCGAACCGGCGCGCGAGACGACCGCGGACCGAGACCCGGCAGCCGGCGGCGAGCAGACCGCCGGGCCCGAGTTCAACGAGCACCGCACTGAAGAGAGCGACTAGTCCCATGACGCAACAGGGAACCGACGTGAGCTGGGCGCTCCGCGATCTGACGGAGAGCATCCAGGAGATCCGCTTCGCCCTCGTCGCATCGAGCGACGGCAAGGCCATCACCTCCTACGGCGCCGACGACCCCGACGACGTGGACCGTTTCGCCGCAGTGGTCGCCGGCCTCCAGGCGCTGGCCCAGCCCGTGGCCGAGCAGTTCCCCCAGTACGCGGGGCAGCTGCGGCTTGCCATGATCGAGGTCGACGGCGGCCACCTGTTCGTGGTGCGGGCCGGCGTGGAGACGTACCTCGGAGTGCTCGCGAAGGAAGGTCTCGACCAGGGCCTTCTCGGCCATCAGATGAGGGACCTGGCCCGCAGGATGGGTGAGCTTCTGGGCACCACTCCGCGCCTGGAGGAGCACTCTGGATGAGTGCTCCCCGCCCGCCCACGGACCCGTCCGGTCTCGAGCGCTACTACGTCCTCACCGGGGGCCGCAGCGGACCGGGCGGTTCGGCGTCGAGCCTCGACGTGGCGACCCTGATCGTCTCCCGCGCCGCTGCCGTCCCCGGCATGCAGCACGAGCACGAGGAGATCATCCGGCGCTGCCGCGATCCGCTGTCGGTGGCCGAGCTCGGCGCCCACCTCGGATTGCCCTTCAACATTCTCGCGGTGCTCCTGGCCGATCTGCTGGACGCAGGCCGCGTCGAAGCCCGTCATCCCATCCCGGCGTCAGGCGCCGGCAGCGGGCCCGACCTCGCGCTCCTTGAGGAGGTACTCAGTGGACTTCAAAGGCTTTGACCACCCCGACCGGCAGACGGCCGGGGGCCCCCGCTCGGTGAAGGTGATGATCGCCGGCGGCTTCGGCACCGGCAAGACCACCATGGTGCGGTCCGTCAGCGACATCAAGCCGCTGACCACCGAGGAGACACTGACCCAGGCCAGCGTGGACGTCGACAACCTGATCGGGGTGGCGGACAAGCAGGAGACCACCGTCAGCCTCGACTTCGGCAAGATCGGCATCAACGACCAGCTGGTGCTCTACCTGTTCGGGACGCCGGGCCAGGAGCGTTTCTGGTTCCTGTGGAACGGCCTGTTCAAGGGTGCCCTCGGCGCGGTGGTCCTGGTCGACACCCGGCGGCTGGCCTCCAGCTTCCGGGCGATCGAGGAGATGGAACGGCAGAACGTGCCGTTCGTCATCGCCCTGAACGTCTTCCCGGACTCCACGGACCACCCGATCGAGGAGATCCGCGACGCCCTGGACGTTTCGCCGCACACCCCGATCGTGGCCTGCGACGCCCGCGACCGTGCCTCCAGCCGTGACGTGCTGATCGCCCTGATACGCCACCTGCAGGAACGCTCTGCCGCCGCAATGGAGCCCCGATGAACGACCAGCCCTCAAACGGTCCCGACGCTCCTCGCGGCTGCCCCGTCGCCCACGGCGGCGCGAGCGACACCACCCGTCTGTACGGGCCGGAGGCCGCGCTCGACCCGCAGGGGATCTACGCGCGGCTGCGCAAGGAGTACGGGGCCGTCGCACCCATACTCCTGGAGGGCGACATCCCCGCCTGGCTGGTCCTCGGCTACCGGGAGAACCGCCGTGTGCTCGACAACGCACGGCAGTTCAGCCGTGACGCGCGCATCTGGCGGGACTGGAAGGACGGCCGCATCGAGGCCACCTCCCCGCTGATCCAGATGCTCGGCTGGCGCCCCGACTGCGTGTCCCAGGACGGCGAGCCGCACCGCAGGCTGCGAGGGGCCGTCACCGACAACCTCCAGACGGTCGCGGGCCGCGGCATCCGGCGTCACATCACGCATTTCGCGAACAAGCAGATCGACGCGTTCGCGGACGAGGGCACCGCCGATCTGGTGGCCGACTACGCCGAGTACCTGCCGATGCTCGTCCTCACCCGGCTCTTCGGGCTGCCGGCCGGCGAGGGCCGCAATCTGGCCGTCTCCTGCGCCCAGGTCATCAAGGGCGGCGAGGACGCCGTGGTGCACAACGACCGCATCATGGAGATCCTCGGCGAACTCGCCGAGCGCAAGAAGGAGGAGCCGGGAGCCGACTTCACCACCGGACTGCTCGGCCACCAGGCGGACCTCGACGACGACGAGGTCCTCAGCCATCTGCGGCTGGTGCTGATCACCGCGCACACCACGACCAGCAACCTGCTGGCCCGGGTGCTCCAACTGGTGCTCACCGACACCTCCCGGCTCGCCGGACTCGTCAGCGGACAGCTGAACGTCTCCGCGGTCGTGGAGGAGGTCATGTGGAACACACCGCCGCTGGCCGTGCTCCCGGGCCGCTTCGCCACCGTCGACCTCGAACTGGGCGGTCACCACATCAAGGAGGGCGACCTCCTGGTGCTCGGCCTCACGGCCGGCAACCTCGACCCGGAGATCCGGCCCGACGCGGGTGTGTCCGTCCAGGGCAACCAGTCGCACCTGGCCTTCAGCGGTGGCGCCCATGAGTGCCCCGGCCAGAACATCGGCCAGGCCATCATCGAGACCGCCGTCGACGTCCTCCTGCACCGGCTGCCGGGCCTGCGCCTGGCCGTGCCGGCCGACGAGCTCACCTCGACCGCCTCCACCTGGGAGGCCCGACTCGACCGGCTGCCGGTCGAGTTCGCGGCACAGGCCACGGCGGTCTGACCGCCCGCTCGACGCTGCCCGGCCGGACCGCTCCGGCCGGGCAGCGGCACGTCAGACCGCGAGCAGGTCGTCCAGCGATCCCCTGCCGGCCAGTTCGGCGGTCGCCGCCGGGCCCTCCTTGGCCGCGGCGTAGCGGCCCGAGGTCAGGCCCCACTCGTAATTGCCGTTGATCCAGTGCTGGATGGCCTCCACGCCCATCCGGACCTGGGTCTCCTGCTCGGCGGTCAGCCGGAGCTCCTCGCACATCTCCGGCACGCGTGCCTCCAGCGCGAGGTACTCGTCGAGGCAGTCGGTGGTCATCCGGTAGGCCTCGGCGGCGGCCTCCTCCCAGCCGCAGCCGCGCTCGCGGTGCAGCACGGCGATCAGGTTGTGCCCGTCGCCCCGCCGCTTCTCGCGCTCGAAGGAGTGGATGTCGTTCATGAACCCGATGGTGTCGGCGGCGAGATCGCGCATCCGGACCATCAGCGGATGCGCCTGGACCTGCGCGGGCACCTCGAAGCCACGGCTGCGCTCACCGGCGTCGATGCTGTGGTGGATGCCCACCGTCCGGCGCCGGAACTCGGCGTACTCGGCGAGGCTCAGGGTGCCGGCCAGGTCCCGCGCGGCGAGGTCGACCTCTTCGGTGTGGGCCACCAGGAAGCGCCCCCAGGAGGCGGCGAACCGGGTCCGCCACGTCAGGGACATGCCATCCGAGAGATGTCCCCAGACCTCCGCCCAGGCGACGGTGATCGGGCAGCTGACCCGGGGAGCGGTCCCCGCGGGGCGCAGCGGGGTGGCTATCAACTCCCTGGCGACCTCGGCTATGCGGTCCGCGCGGTCCGGTTGTCCCGTGTCGAACTGGTCGTCGAACAGGAAGGCCAGCGAGAACCAGTTCATCAGGACGACCATGTCGTCGGCCGAGGCGTGAGGATAGGTCCGTGCCGCAGCCTGGGGAAGGTCCCAGGACTGGTACTCCTCGAATCCGGCCTGGCTGCGCACCAGCCCCATGTCCCACACCCAGCGCAGGTGGCGCTCTCGGGCGTACTCCAGGTGCTCGCTGACGGGGGTCTTGAACGGGAGGTCGAACCTGACGTCCTGCGGCATTCGCGTCCTTTCGTGAGGCGATTCACAGGCCCCCGCCCCTGTGCACGGGCGATCGCTCTCGACGCCCGCTGACTCGAACTGTGCTTTTTGAGCCGGTAGTTGACGACTCAAGCGCGCTTCGAGACTGCCCAGAGCCTAAACGATCTATGGTGTGACATCCGTAACGCGTGATGCGGGTGTGAAACCGCAGACGCGCCCCTCATGACGCGAGAGACGCGCATCTCACGACGAAGGACGCGTCTCTCACGACGAAGGACGCGCCCCTCCGCAGAGGTGACGCGCCCCTCGCCCGTCCCGTCCCGTCCCACCGTGTGGCAGGGGCCGGGCCGTACGGAATCAGGCGTCCGGTGCCGTGTACACGCGCTCACCGCCGACGTAGGTGAGCGCCACCCCGGTCCCGCCGATCGCCTCCGGCGGGCCCTGGTACGGATCGCGGTCCAGCACCACGAGATCCGCCAGCGCCCCCACCCGCACACGGCCCGTGTCGTCGAGGTGGTTGGCGTACGCCGAGCCCGCGGTGTACGCCGTCAGCGCGTCCGTCAGGCCGATGCGCTCGCCGGGCAGGAACACCGGTCCTGGCTCGTCGGGGCTCACCCGGTTGACGGCGACATGAATGCCCTGCAGCGGGTCGGCGCTGCTGACCGGCCAGTCGCTGCCCGCCGCCAGCCGCGCCCCGGAACGCAGCAGCGCGCCGAACGGGTACTGCCAGGAGGCGCGTTCGGGGCCGAGGAACGGGATCGTCAGCTCGTCCATCTGCGGCTCGTGCGCTGCCCACAGCGGCTGGATGTTCGCCGTGGCACCCAGGTGCGCGAACCGGGGCACGTCGTCCGGGTGCACGACCTGGAGGTGGGCCAGGTGCGGACGTGTGTCGCTGGGGCCGTTCGCCTTCCGGGCCGCCTCGACGGCGTCCAGGGCGTCGCGCACGGCCCGGTCGCCCAGCGCGTGGAAGTGGCACTGGAAGCCGAGCGCGTCCAACTCCGTGACGTACGCGTGCAGTCGGTCCGGGTCGATGAAGCTGGTGCCGCGATTGGCCGTCGCGCAACCGCACTTGTCCAGATAGGGACTGAGCAGTGAGGCCGTGCCGTTCTCGGCGACCCCGTCCAGCATGAGCTTGACGCTGCCGGCGTTGAACCGGCCGTGCGCCGACGCGGCCCGCCGCTCCACGAGTTCGAGGATCTGCTCGGCCCCCCGCGCACGGTCCCACCACAGCGCGCCGACCACACGAGCGGTGAGCGACCCGTCCCGAGCCGCCGTCAGATACGCCTCGGACGGATCGTCCATGCCGAGGAAGGATCCGAGGAGCGCGTCCTGCCACGCGGTGATGCCGAGCGAGTGCAGATGCCGCTGGGCATGCAGCAGCGCGGCGAGCCGGTCCGCCGCGGTGGCCGGCGGGGTGAGCCGGCCGACGGACTGCATCGCCCCCTCCTGGAGCATGCCGGTGGGCTCGCCCTCGGCGTCGCGCTCGAACCGGCCGTCGGCCGGATCCGGCGTGTCCCGGGTGACCCCCGCGAGCTCCAGCGCGCGGCTGTTGACCCAGGCGCCATGATGGTCCCGGTTGGGCAGGTACACCGGCCGGTCCGGCACGACCGCGTCCAGCAGTTGCCTGGTCGGCGTCCCGCCCTCGAAGGCCTCCATGGACCAGCCGCCGCCCGTGATCCACTCCCGGTCGGGGTGCGCGGCGGCGTACGCGCGGACGGCGGCGAGCGTCTCCTCGGCCGTCTTCGCCTCCGTGAGGTCGCACTGGGTCAGTTCCAGGCCCGCCGGGACCGGGTGGACGTGTGCGTCCTGGAACCCCGGCAGGAGCAGGCGTCCGGCGAGGTCGACGACCTCGGTCCCCGGTCCCGCGAGGTCGTGGACCTCCGCGTTCCCGACGGCGGTGATCCGGTCGCCGGTCACGGCGACGGCCGTGGCGGTGCGGCCCTCGGGGGTGAGGACCGGGCCGCCGGTGAAGAGGAGATCAGCGTGCATGTTCGGTTCCTTGGTCGGACGGGATCAGTGGCCCGGGCGCGTCGGCGTCGGTGCCGAGCCCCGTGACGAAGTAGGGGGACCTGCGCACCCACTTCGCCCACGCGGCGGCCACGAAGCCGGAGGCGATCATGACAGTGGGGGTCAGCAGCAGGAACCAGCCGTTGTCCGCGCTGACTTCGAGATGGTCGGCCGAGGTGTAGAAGGAGTACGCGAGGTAGCCGCCGAGCCCCAGCAGCGCCACGGCGCTCACCGTGGGCAGGACCACCGCCCGTATGCCCTGCCGCAGGTCCTCGCGCAGCAGCCCGCGAAAGCGCGCGGCGGCGGCGAGGGCGATGAGCGCGTACGACAGCGCGACGACGATGCCGACCGCGTTGACCGTCGCCATGATCATGTCGGCGAGCCGGGGGATCACCAGGGCGAGCCCGGCCACGGCCGTCGCCAGCGCGCCGATCAGCAGCGTGCCGACCGCCGGAGTCCCGTACCGCGCGCTGACCCTGGACCACACGGGGCCGAGCGTACGGTCCCGGCTCATCGCGAACATCCCGCGTGCGGTCGGGATCACCCCGGACTGCAGCGACGCCACGGCCGAGAAGAGCAGGGCCACCAGCGGCAGCGCGGCCAGCGGCTGGGCGGCCAGCCGTTCGCCGAAGAACGCCAGCCCCTCCGCGCCGTGCCCGGCCAGCTCCTGCTCGCTCAGGACGCGCTGGAAGGCCACGGAACCCAGCAGGAACAGCCCCAGCATGGTCACCAGCGTGATCGTCCCGGCCCGCGAGGCGTCCCGCGGATCGCGCACCTCCTCGTTCACCGTGAACGCCGCGTCGAAGCCCCAGTAGCAGAAGACGGACAGCAGCAGACCCTGGGCGAGCGCGGTCGTGGAGGGGATGGCGAACGGGTCGAACCAGCTCAGGCTGAAGGGATGCGGTCCCGTCACGATGCCGTAGCCGCAGAAGCCCAGCAGCACCACGTACTCGAAGACCAGCAGCCCGCTCTGCAGCCGGGCCGCGGTGCGCACGCCGGTGACCGCGGTGAGCGTGACGGCGGCCAGGACCACGATGCCGAGCGCGGTGGTCTGCGCGGTGGAGCCCGGGTCGAGCCGCAGGCCGCCCAGGTCGTGCAGCCCCGCGTCACCGGCGAGCTGGAGCATCGCCGACCCCGTCACCGCCGTGGTGTACGCGAGGAAGGCCACCGTGGCCACGATGTTCACCCAGCCGACGAGGAAGCCCAGCCAGGGAGTGAGCGAACGGCCCACCCAGGTGTAGCCGTTGCCCGCGTTCGGCTCCACCCGGTTGAGCCGTGAGTACGCGCCGGCGATGCCGAGGACGGGCAGGAAGGCCAGCAGCATGATGGCCGGCAGATGCAGTCCGACCACTCCCGCGGTCACTCCGAGACCGATGCCGATGCTGGTGGTCGCCGCCGTGCTGGAGGCGGCGATGGCGACGCCGTCGACGACGCCGAGGGTTCTGCGCAGGGACGGGGGATCCCCGCCGTACGGCTGCTGCGACATGTCCTGCTCCGATCGCACCCGGGGCCTGGGACCGGCCCGATGACCGGAAATGAAACTGCTCGGGGACTTAACAGGTCAACGCTGTTGACATAAGGTTCCGGCACCGGAAGGAGAGCCCATGAACGACCGAGTCGTCCCGCCCACCGCCCGTCGGCGCCGACGCCCCACCAAGACGGGGGTCGTGCTCTCCGAGGAGCTGATCGTCGAGACGGCGCTGCGGCTGCTCAAGGAGCACGGGGCCGACGCGCTCACCGTCCGCCGCCTCGGCCTCGCGCTCGGCGCCGACCCCACCGCCCTGTACCGCTACTTCCGCGACACCGACGACCTGTTGCTCGCCATCGCCGACGAACTCATCGGCCGTACGCTGCGCACCTGGCGGCCCACCGGCGACTGGCGCGCCGACCTGCGCGACCTGGGCCTGCGCATGCACGCGGACTCCCTCGCGCACCCGCAGGCCGCGGTGCTCAGCTCCTACCGCGTCACGGGCCGCGTCCACGAGATCGAGGCGGTGGAGACGATCCTCGGCGTCCTGCGCGGGGCCGGCTTCCCCGACCCCGAGGCCGTACGGATCTACCACGCGTTCGTCGACCAGGCCCTGGCCTTCGCCGCCCTCGACGCGGCGAGCGTCGCCCTGCCGCGGCCGGCCCGTGAGGCGGAGGCGGACGTGTGGCGGGCGACGTACGCCCGGCTGCCCGCCGACAGCCACCCGCACATCGCGGCGACCGCCCGTCACTTGGTGGCGGACATGCGACGCAGCGCCTACCCCGCCGCCCTGGACCTGCTGCTGACCGCCGCGGCGGCGCGGCTCGCGGAGATCGAGGGGCAGCGGACGACGTAGGCGCACCCGGCGTGCGCACCGGGAGAGAACGGCGAACGGCTGTGCGCGTCGCCCCGCTCGATCATGATGGTCGCGGAACCGTTCCGCACGTCGTCACCAGGAGGCCACCCGACGATGAACCCGCCCGCCCGCACCGCGAAACAGCGCAAGCAGGACACCCTCGACCGGCTGGAGAACGACGTCGACGCCTGGGTGTCCACGGCCGACGGCGAGGGGGGAACCCCGTATCTGGTCCCGCTGTCCTACCTCTGGGACGGCAGGACCCTGCTGGTGGCCACCCCGGCCGAGAGCCCCACCGGCCGCAACCTGCGGGCGACCGGCAGGACACGCCTGGGCATCGGGGCGACCCGCGACGTCGTCCTCGTCGAGGGCACCGTGACGGCCCGGGAGGCCGCCGAGCTGCCGGACGGGGTCGGGGACGCCTTCGCCCGCAAGACCGGCTTCGACCCGCGTGAACTCACCACCCGCTACCTGTACTTCAGCATCACCCCGCAGCGCGTCCAGGCCTGGCGCGAGGTCGAGGAGCTCACCGGCCGCGACCTCATGCGCGACGGCGAGTGGCTCGTGACCGACTGATCCGGGGGTACCCGGGAAGACGGCGCAGCGGCGGCCGGATGCCGCCGCGCCGTCCCGGAACCCTACGGAGGACACATGGCACTGGTCACGGCAGGCGTCGTGGTGCTGGACTGCGTCGAGCCCGAGAAGCTCGCCGCCTTCTACAAGCAACTGCTCGACGCCGAGGAGACGGACGCGTCGGCGAACCGCGTGGAGATCCGGGGCGCCGACGGCGTCCGGCTGGCGTTCCGCCGCGACGTGACGGCGGCACCGCCGAGCTGGCCGCGCCCCGAGAACTCCCTCCAGGTGCACCTCGACTTCCTCGTGGAGGACCTGGACGAGGCCGAACGCAGGGTCATCGGTCTCGGCGGCCGGCCGATCGAGACGAAGGACGCGGCCGGTCCGTTCGAGGAGCGGGGCTATGCCGACCCGGCCGGGCACTCGTTCACGCTGCGCTGCTCGCGGCCGACGGCGCCCAAACAGGGCTGAGGCGAGCGACGCCGCGGCGCACAGGGCCGGCCCGGCGGGGCGTGGTCCGTACGGACTTCCGTCACGGATCACGCCCCGGCGGGCCGGTGCGTGTCAGTCGCGGCCGCCTGTGTCCGCGGACGGCCACACACCGGTGGAGCGCTCGATGGCCTTCGCTCCCGTGCGGTCCACCGCGCTGCGCACGACGGCGAAGATCGCGCCCTGGACCGCTGCGGCCAGCAGGATCTCGCCCCAGCCGCGGTCCTTGTCCAGGGCGTCGGGAGCGTCGTCCTCGTGCCGTATCGCCTTCCACGCCTGCTGGAAGGCGAGCCCGGCGAGCGCACCGCCCGCCCAGCTCAGCGCCATGCCGACCGGCTTGTAGACGAGTTTGAGCTTCTTCTGCTGCTTCTTCCTGGACACCTGGGTCTCTCCGTTGCGTGTGCGGTCAGGGACGTCCGTGCGCCGGGACGCGTTCGTCCTCGGGCACCGGGCCCGGTGCGGTTCCCTCTCCGAAGGGCCGCCCGCCGAGCCGTTCGCGGTGATGGGGCGTCAGCCAGCCCGCCAGGTCCGGTCCGAGGGGGACGATCCCGGTCGGGTTGATACCGGTGTGGACTTGGTAGTAGTGCCGTTTGATGTGGTCGAAGTCGACGGTGTCACCGAATCCCGGCGTCTGGTAGAGGTCACGGGCGTACGCCCACAGGATCTGGTTCTCCGTCAGCTTCCAGCGGTTGCACTTGAAGTGGCCGTGGTAGACGGCGTCGAAGCGGACGAGCGTGGTGAACAGCCGGATGTCCGCCTCGGTGATCGCGTCGCCGACCAGGTAACGGCGGTCCGCCAGCCGCCCGGCCAGCTGCTCCAGACGACGGAAGACCCCCGCGCAGGCTTCCTCGTACTCCTCCTGCCCCGTCGCGAAACCCGCCCGGTACACACCGTTGTTGACGTCCTCGTAGACGCCCGCCACGACCTCGTCGATCTCACCCCGCAGCCGTTGCGGGTAGAGGTCCGGTGCCCCTTCCCGGTGCAGGGCCGTCCACTCGGTGGCGAGGTCCAGCGTGATCTGCTGGTAGTCGTTGGTGACCAGCCTGCCGCTGGGCACGTCCACCACGGCCGGCACGCTGACACCGCCGGGGTAGTCCTTCTCCCGTGCGTCGTAGGCCTCGCCGAGGAAGCGGATGCCGAGCACCGGGTCCCGGCCGTCCGGGTCCAGGGTGAAGCGCCAGCTCCGGTCGTCCTGGACGGGATCGGTCACCGCCAGTGACAGGGCGCCCTCCAGACCGAGCAGCCGCCGCGAGATCAGCGCGCGGCTCGCCCAGGGGCAGGCACGGCTGACGACCAGCCGGTAGCGCCCCGCCTCCACCGGCCAGCCGTCGCGGCCGTCCGCCGTGATGCGGTCCGCGAAGTGGCTCCGGGACCTTTTGAACGCCTTCTTGCCGAGACTCGCGTTGCCCGCGCTCTCGCCCATGCGGTGTCGCCTCCCTGCTGTGCCCTGATACGGGTGCCCAGGTGAACGGGCTCGATTCAGGCCGCCACCACGGTGTGAGGTACGCGGACCCGGGAAGCCGGACGGTGTGCGCAACGACCCGAGGAACAGGCCGAACGGCTCGCCCCTGGACCGCCCGGATCGGCTGTCCCCTCCGCGTGGCCGGGACCGCCCGGATCAGCCGTCCCTTCCGCGAGACCGGGACCGCCCCGATCCTCCGAGCCGCCCCGATTCCGCCGACCGGCCGGCGCCCCCGGATCACCCGGCTCCCCCTGATCACTCGGCTCCATCGGACGGTTCGTCCTCCTCGGGCGGATCGGACCGGAAGACCCGGGTCACCGTGCTGGTGGCACTGGGTGCCAATCTACTGATCGCCGCGGCCAAGGCGGTAGGAGGCCTGCTCGCGGGTTCACCGGCCCTCCTCTCCGAGGCGGCGCACTCCGTGGCCGACAGCCTGAACGAGGTGTTCCTCCTCGCGGCCCTGCGGCGCAGCCGCCGCCCCGCCGACAGCCGGCACCCCTTCGGCTACGGCAAGGAGCGGTTCTTCTGGTCCCTGCTGGCCGCGGTCGGCATCTTCGTCATGGGTGGCTGCTTCTCCTTCTTCCAGGGGATCGAGGCACTCAGGAACGGCGCCGAGGAGTCCCTCGGCGGCTACCGCGCCGGGCTCGTGGTCCTCGGGGTGGCCTTCCTCGCCGAGGGCGCCTCCCTGTGGAGGGCGCTCCATCAGGCGCACCGGCAGGGCGGCACGGACGGCATGCGGGACCCCGCGCTGCGCACGGTCGTCGCCGAGGACGGCACGGCGGTGCTCGGTGTGGTCCTCGCCATGGCCGGCATGGCGCTGCACATGGTCACCGGCCAGGTCGTCTGGGAGGCCGCCGCCTCCCTCGCCATCGGGGCGCTCCTCATGTACGTCGCCTACCGGCTGGGCCGCGAGGCACGCGACCAGTTGATCGGCCGGGCCGCCGACGAGGAGCAGCGCGGCAGGATCCGCGCCCTGTTGGAGGCGCAGCCCGAGATCGACAGCGTGGAGGCGCTGCTCACCATGGAGCTGGGTCTGGACTCGACACTGGTCGCCGCGCGGATCGACCTCGTCCCCGGGCTCGACAGCGAGGAGGTGGAGGACGTCGCGGTGCGCATCAAGCGCTCCGTCGCCCACACGTTCCCGGATGCCGACCAGATCTTCCTCGACGTCACCGACGCGCGGACGGCACGGGCGGCCGCACGCGGCGCGCGGGCAGCGGAAAGCCCCGCCGCGACGGGGGAGCGCGACGGGGCCTGACGCTCGGGTGCCCGGCACCTGGCGGATCATGCGCACCGATTCCAAGATTTTCCGGCGGTGGTACGGACGCCGGTGACGGCCCGTCCCGCAGGCGTGGGGATCAGCCCGACGGCTCCAGCAGGAAGACGGGGATGACCCGGTCGGTCTTCTGCTGGTACTCGGCGTACGGGGGGTACGCCGCGACGGCCCGCTCCCACCACTGGGCCTTCTCGTCGCCGCTGAGCTCACGGGCCGTCATGTCCTGGCGCACGGGGCCGTCCTGGAGCTCCACGTGCGGGTCGGACAGGACGTTGTGGTACCAGACGGGGTGCTTGGGGGCGCCGCCCTGCGAGGCGACGACGGCGTACCTCCCGTCGTGCTCGACGCGCATCAGCGGCGTCTTGCGGATCTTCCCGCTCTTGGCGCCGCGGGTCGTGAGGATGATGACGGGCAGGCCCGTGTCGAGCAGCGTCGTCCCCTTGGTCCCGCCGGAACTCTCGTACAGCTCCACCTGGTCCCGCACCCACTGAGCCGGGCTGGGCTCGTACTCGCCCTCGAGCGGCATGGCTTCCGTCCCATCGTCGTGTCGTAGCCGGTCGTGCTGTCGGCACGATTCAACACCAGTGCGGACGCCGATCCTCCACAACGCCGCCCCGCGCGTCCTCCTGCCGCGCGGGGCGGCCCCGGACCGTTCACGGCGCGGCCAGGAGCATGCGGACGGCGAGCGCCGTGATCACCGCGCTGGACGCGAGCGCCGTCACCAGCCGTCCCCGGTGTCCGGTCAGGGCGCGGCCGAGCAGTGCTCCGCCGCAGGCCAGCACGAGCTGCCAGCTCGCGGACGCGGCGAACGCGGCGAGCACGAACACCCCCTGTTCCAGGGGAGCCGCCGCGTCGGCGGAGCTGCTGCCGAGCACCAGCGCCGCGAAGTACACGACGGTGGTCGGGTTGAGCAGTGTGATGCCGAGCAGCGCCAGGTAGGCGCGGGCCGGCCGGGGCGGGTCCTGTCCCGTCCGGGCGGCCGATCGCCGCCCGCGGTACTGACGGACCGCGGCGATCGCACCCCGGACCGCGAGCACGGCCAGGACGAGCACCGAGGCCCACCGCAGCGGGACCATGACCGGCCGCAACGTGGCCGCGAGCGCCGCACCGCCCAGCGCTGCGACCAGGGCGTACAGCCCGTCCGCGGTCGCGACGCCGAGCGCCGCGCAGGCGCCTGTCCGAAGGGACGTACGTGCGGTGAGGGACACTAGATATGTCGCGACGGCCCCGACGGGCATGGCGATGCCATAGCCCGCGACGAGCCCCGCGACGAGCGCGGCGGTCACGACCGAGGGAGCGAGGGCCTCCGCGGTCGGCCGGGCTGCTGCTGGACCCGCACCGGACGAGCGGCGGCGGAAGTCGGCGGCAGAAAGGCTTCGATCGTGGGCATGGGCAGATCCTCGGGCCACCGGATCCGCCCACGCAAGCCAATTACGCGAGGGCCGCGCCGAGGGAGATCAGGCCACGCGGAGACCGCCGGGCCCGTCGCACGGGCCGGAAGTCCGAGGAAACAGGAGGTCCGCCGCACGGGCTTCGGACAGATCGCCGGTCCGGGGCATCTGGCCGAACTTCGCGTGGCCGTCTAGATGCCCCGGGCATCTAATGAAGATCGGCAAGAGGGAACCAGCGCTTGCGAGGTCATCCATGACAGAACCCCTCACGACAGATCCGGTTGCCTTCCCCCAGGACCGCACGTGTCCCTACCACCCGCCCACCGCCTACGACCCGCTGCGTGAGGCGCGCCCGCTCTCACGGGTCTCCCTGTTCGACGGCAGGACCGTGTGGGTCGTCACAGGTCACGGCGCCGCCCGCGACCTGCTGGCCGACCCACGGCTCTCGTCGGACCGCACCCGGCCCGCCTTCCCGGCGCCGACACGACGGTTCGCCGAGGTCCGCAACCGCCGTGTCGCGCTGCTCGGTCTCGACGACCCCGAGCACCGCACCCAGCGGCGGATGCTGGTCCCGAGCTTCACCCTCAAACGGATCGCCGGTCTGCGGCCGCGCATCCAGGAGACCGTCGACCGCCTCCTGGACCGGATGGAGCGACAGGGCCCGCCCGCGGAGCTGGTGGACGCCTTCGCGCTGCCCGTGCCGTCCATGGTCATCTGCGCCCTGCTCGGCGTGCCCTACGAAGACCACGACTTCTTCGAGGAGCAGTCCCGCAGGCTGCTGCGCGGGCCCACCGCGGCCGACACGGAGAAGGCGCGCGAAGCCCTGGACGCGTACTTCGGCGCCTTGATCGACCGCAAGCACGGCGGACAGGGCGACGGGCTCCTCGACGAGCTCGTCCGGGACCGGCTGAGCGAGGGGGCGCTGGACCGCGAGGAGCTGATCTCGCTGGCCACGATCCTGCTCGTCGCCGGGCACGAGACCACGGCCAACATGATCTCGCTCGGCACGTTCACCCTGCTGAGGCACCCGGAGCAGCTGGCCGAACTGCGGGCCGAGCCGGCCCTGATGCCCGCCGCCGTCGAGGAGCTGCTGCGCTTTTTGTCCATCGCGGACGGTCTGCTGCGCGTCGCCGTCGAGGACATCGAGACGGCGGGGACGACCATCCGTGCCGGCGACGGCGTCGTCTTCTCCACCTCGGTCATCAACCGCGACGAGCACACCTTCCCGGAACCGGACGACCTGGACTGGCACCGTTCCACCCGCCAGCACCTCGCGTTCGGCTTCGGCATCCACCAGTGCCTGGGCCAGAACCTGGCGCGCGCCGAGATGGAGATCGCGCTGCTGTCGCTCTTCGACCGCTTCCCCGGGCTGCGGCTCGACGCACCGGCGGACACCATCGCGTTCAAACCCGGGGACACGATCCAGGGGATGCTGGAACTCCCCGTGACCTGGTAAGAGGCTTTCGGGCATGAACATCGAGATCTCGATCGACAAGAACGTGTGCATCGGCGCGGGACAGTGCGCGCTGGCCGCCCCGAACGTCTTCACGCAGGACGACGACGGATTCAGCGAGCTGCTGCCCGGTCGCGAGGACGGCGGCGGCGACCCCATGGTGCGGGAGGCGGCGCGGGCCTGCCCGGTCGGCGCCATCACGGTGACCGGGACCTGAGGGCGGACGCGCCGGCCGTCACCGCTCCAGGACGGCGAGCTCCAGGCGGCGCAGGCGTCCGGGGTCGGCGATCACCTCGTACGCCGTGATCCGTTCGTCCTCGACCCTCAGGGTGAGGGCGATGCGCAGCCGTCCGCGCGGGGCGACGACCAGTCCCACGGTTCCGTCGACCAGCGCGGTCGCCGCGTGACGCGCCCGCTCCCGCAGGAACACCGTCTCCTCGGCGACCGCCCGCGCGCCACGGACCACCGTCGCCGTGCCGGCAGGCACGGTGACGGGGTCGGCGCGGCGTACGACGTCGGGGTCGAGCACCGCGAGCAGTGCCCCGAGATCACCGCCCCGGGCGGCGGCGAGGAACGCCTCGGCCACCCGCCGGTGCCGGTCGAGCTCGGTGCCGGGCACGACCGGAGTGCCCCGCACCTTGTGGCGCGCGCGGCTCGCCGGCTTCTTGGCCGCCACCTGGGTGCGGCCCACGACGGGTGCGATCTCCTCGAACGGCACGGCGAACATGTCGTGCAGCACGAACGCGATCCGCTCGGCCGGGCCCAGCCTGTCGAGGACCACGAGCATCGCGAGCCCGACGGACTCGGTGAGCTGCGCTTCGAGCGCGGGGTCGCCCCCGTCGTCCGCCTCGCCGATCCGGTCCGCAAAGCACTGCCCGACGAACTCCTCCCGGCGCGCGGCACGGGAGCGCAGTAGGCCAGGTAGGGCGTCTGGAAGTCCAGTCCCTCGCGGGGCGCGCCCGGTTCGAGGGGCTCGCGGCGGCCTCGCTCGCGGCGGCGCGGGCGGAGGTCACGGCACTCGCCTCCTGAGCGGCACCCTCATCCCTGGCCGCCGGGCCGTGCCCCGCCGGCGGCGTCCCGCCGCCCGGCCGCCAGCAGCACGCGCGCCGCGTCCGCCGCCTGTCCCGCCGGCTCCGCGCTCCGTGTGATGCCGGCGGTCACCATGGCGCCCTCGGCCAGCAGGAAGAGCCGGCCGGTGAGCACGGAAGGGAGCCCGGCGTCGGACACGAGGCCGTCCAGGTAGTCCCTGAACGCCTCCTTGTGCGCCGTGACCCGGTCGGTGACGCCGGGGGAGGTGGGGCCCAGTTCGCCGTACGCGTTGATCCAGGCGCAGCCGCGGAAACCGGGCTCGGCGAACCACAGTCCCAGCCACTCGAAGACGGCCAGGATGCGCTCCTCGGGCTGTTCGTGGCGGTCGACGTGCTCGGCCAGCCGCCCGCGCCAGCGCAGGTCGCGCCGCTCCAGGTACGCCTCCACGAGCCGGTCCTTGGCGGGGAACAGCTGGTACAGCCGCTTGAGCGAGACCCCTGACGCGCCGCGGATGTCGTCCATGCCGACGCTCTGCACACCACGGCCGTAGAACAGCTCCTCGGCCGCGTCGAGCGCCTGTTCCCGGGCGAGGGCGAGGGCCTGGTCCCGGGCGGTCGTGCGGTCCATGCGGGGGTCTCCTTGACGTGAGAACGGTCGTTCTCTAGGTTAGCAGCCAGAGCGAGAACGGCCGTTCTCGCTCGTGATCCCGACACCGGACCGAGGAATCGCCATGACCGACCGCCCGCCCCTGCCGCCCTTCACCCGGCAGACCGCCGCCCAGAAGGTCCAGGCCGCCGAGGACGCCTGGAACACCCGGGACCCGCACAAGGTCTCGCTCGCCTACTCGGAGGACTCGGTCTGGCGCAACCGCGACACCTTCGTCACCGGCCGCGCCGAGATCGTGGAGCTGCTCACCGCGAAGTGGGCACGCGAGCGCGAGTACGCCCTGCGCAAGGACCTCTGGGCCTTCGACGGCAACCGCATCGCCGTCCGCTTCCAGTACGAGGCGTGCGACGCCGAGGGTCAGTGGTGGCGCTCCTACGGGAACGAGCTGTGGGAGTTCGACGAGCACGGCCTCATGACGCGGCGTGAGGCCAGCATCAACGACGTGCGCATCGAGGAGAAGGAACGCCGGATCCTCGGTCCGCGTCCGGAGGCGGAGCGCGGGGCGCCCTTCCCCGTTCACTAGGGTTTCCCGCGTGAGCGAACACGCGGAAAGGCCCTTCCTCTACGTCGTCGTCTGCGCGGCCGGCATCGCCGAGGACGTCGGCGACCTCATCACCACGGCACAGGAGCGGGACTGGGAGGTCGGCGTCATCGCCACCCCGCAGGGCCTCGGCTTCATCGACGCGACCGCCGTGCAGGAGCGGACCGGCCGCCCGATCCGCTCCGCCTGGCGCGCCCCCGGCGACCCGCGTCCGTTCCCGGCCCCCGACGCGGTGGCCGTCGCCCCGGCCACCTTCAACACCGTGAACAAGTGGGCCGCCGGCATATCGGACACCCTCGCCCTGGGCACCCTGTGCGAGGCGTACGGGCTCGGCGTCCCGATCGCCGTACTCCCGTGCGTGAACGAGGCGCTGGCGTCACACCCCGCCTACCGCGCGAGCGTCGAGCGGCTGCGGGGGATGGGCGTCCGCTTCGGGGACCCGTACTCCGGTGAGCTCCAACAGGACGGCGGACGCCGGGAGTTCCGCTGGGAGCGGGTGCTGGACCTGCTCACCCCCGAGAGCGCGACGGGTCAGGGCCTGCGGTAGACGGTGATCGAGTGGCCGACGTCGTCGATCGGCAGACTGGTGGCCAGCAGCGCCGCCAGCCGGTCGTCGGCCTTCGCGACCGAGGTGTCCGAGACGACGAGCAGCCCGTGCACGTCGTCCGGGTCCGCCGTGCGGGGATCGGCCGCGTGGATGCCGTACGCCGACGGCACGCCGGCACCCTTGTAGACGAGCCACACCTTCTCCCGCGGGTACCGCTCGCGCAGCCGGTCGGCGAGCCGCCCCAGGTCCTGCCCCCAGTCGACGTTCGAGTCGTGCAGGCGCAGCCGGGTCTTCGACGGCCCGCCGAACGCCTCGTTCGAGTACGGCAGATAGAAGGGGTACGTCGCCAGTGAACTGACGGCGACGAACAGCACCAGCGCCGCCGTGACCCCGTGTGCCCAGCGCCGTCCGAAGGCCACGACGCAGGCCGCCGCGACCGCGAGGAACACCGGCACGAACAGGGCGTAGCGCACCCCGAGGTCGCGGGACCCCAGCATGGCCGTGCCCAGCAGCAGCGCCGGGGGGATCAGGACGTACGGGGCCGCGGGCCGCAGCCGGGGCACCGCGATCAGCGCGGCCGCCCCGGCCGCCCACAGGGCGAGCATGCCGAGCGGCGTCTTCACCAGCAGCGCCGCCGGAAGGTAGTACCAGAGCGAACCCGCGTAGAGACGGCCGAACAGGAAGCCCTGCCAGGTCGCGTTCTCGAAGCCGAACTGCACACGCATGCCGTCCCGGTACGGCCGCGGGAACGGCAGCACGTCGACGAGCAGTGCGCGCAGGCCGTGCACCGGAGGCAGGTCCGCCGGCGCCGTCCAGCGCAGCCGCGGGTCGACCGCCAGATACGCGGCCCACACCACGGCGACGGCCACCAGCGCCGTGCCGGCCGCGCCCGCCGCGCCGAACCCCAGGAGCCGGACCCACCCGTGCCTGCCGGACGGCCCGGCCGCGCCCGCCGCGCCGAACCCCAGGAGCCGGACCCACCCGTGCCTGCCGGACGGCCCGGCCGCGGCCGGAGCGTCGACCGCCCCGCCGTCCTGCGCCGGACCGGCGGACGACGGGCCGGAGCGGCGCGCGTGCCTCACCGACAGGGCCGCCAGGAGCAGCAGCACCGGGACGGCGGGCAGCATGCTCATCTTGGTGGCCAGCGCCGCGCCCAGCGCCGCCCCCGCGAGCGGCAGATGGAGCACCGGGCGCCGCCGGGCCCGCCACAGCAGCCACACCGAGGTCAGCAGAAAGCCCGACGCGGGGACGTCGAGCGTGGCCAGCGAGCCATGCGTGATCACATCGGGCGAGAACGCGTACAGCGCCAGCGCCGTCAACCCGCCCACGGGGCCGACGAGTTCCCTGGCGAACGCCAGAACGACCAGGCCGAACAGCAGCGTCAGCACCATCACCGGCAGCCGCGCCCAGAACATCACCCGCCAGGGGTCGTTGCCCGACTCGTACAGCACATGTCGCCCGAGCTCCGTCTGATCACCCGCGAACCCCTCGTCCAGGTGCGGGTGGGCGAAGACCAGGCCGCTCGCGACGATCAGTTTGCCCAGCGGCGGGTGCTCGGGGTTGTAGCGCAGGCTGTGCTGCTGCGTGTAGACCACGGCCGTACCCACATAGACCGGCTCGTCGATCGTCGGGGTCTGCTGCACCGCCGTCGTGACCATCGCCACCGCCATCTCGGCCAGCAGCGCGACCACGGCCAGGACGAACAGCAGCCGCCGGTGCCGCCGCGGCAGCCGCCGTCGCGCGGGGAGCTCCGCACCGCTCACCGGGAGCTGCTCGTCGTGCCTGCCGGCCAGGAATGTGGACATGCCCTTGGTTACGTCCGCTCCGTACGGGCCTGCTCATCCGGGAGCACCCGGATTCGGGCGCGCACCGGTCCGCGGGCCTGCCACGACCGCCCGGACGGACGGCAGGGAGACGAGTATGCACCGCGGCCCGTCCGGGCGCGTGCGGCACGCGGTGGTTCCGCACGGGCCGTCCCGCGCGCCGGAAACCGGCGAGGAAGCAGGGCCGTCGCCCCGGACTCCGTCAGCGGGTCCTGCGCACGTAGTCCGCGCTGTCCGGAGTCGACACCAGCACATCGCGGCGCACGATGCTCAGCCGGTCACCGTAGCCCGAACGGGCCTTGCGCAGGCCGCTGTCCGTGTACTCGACGACCAGCACCCGGTCGTGGAACGCCTTCGCGTACTCCCCGCACTCGTCGTACTCGCCGCACTCCTCCGCCACCGCGAAGTCGAGCCCGGTGCGTTCCCGCACGCCCGCCAGCTCCACCGTGTTCTTCTGGCCGATGGCCAGGTTCCGGGCGTGCGCGCGGGCCGACAGCAGCGTGATGAACGCGGTCGCGTCGTCGGCGGTCAGCAGGTGGTGCGAGCGCGTGTAGCTGTCGTAGTTGTCCGGCTCGACGGCGTCGAAGCCCTTGCCGGCGCAGCCGTCGATCCACCGGCCGACCCGCTCGGCCACCCGCTCGCGCTTGGCCGGCGTACGGATGTCGAGCAGGGCCTCGTCCCAGTCCTCGTCGACGACGACCTCGCCCCGGGCGTCCCGCAGCAGCAGGTCGGCGGGCCACTGACCGCGCTCCTGAGGCTGCGCCTGGAAGGCGTTCACGTAGCAGACGTTGTAGAGGCCCGGCGCGGGGGACGCGGCACGGTCCCGGCTGACGACACGGACCCCGGCGGGCGGGGGATAGGCGCCGCCGATCTGGTAGTCGAAGCCCGCGTGCAGCGGCGGGAGTTCGACCGCGTCCTTGCCGGACCCCGCCGTCGCGGAGCCCTTCGGCGAGGCGTCGGTGTCCCCGCCCGAGCCGCAGCCGGCCAGTGCCAGGACCATCGTCAGGGCAGCCGCGGCCGCCCCCCTGACAGGGGAAACACGTGTGTCGGGCATGTCGCTCCAGCACTCGCGAGTACGACCCCGCCTCGGACGCTTCCCGCGGTCCTGGCGACTGGGGCCGGACTTGAACGGAGTCCGCTACCGGCTGGGCGCACCTCTGGTGTGCCGGGTGACACCACGGCACGTGCAGGATCAAATCGTGTGATTGCGCCCGCGTCAAGGCGGCCGATCGGAACGCGCCGGTCACCCGACGGATACCCGGCCGTGCCACCGGGGCCGATGCTGGCCGCACCTCGCGTCCGGGACGCCCCTCACCGGAACGCGGCACATCGAGGAGAGCAAGCACACCATGACCATCGGAATCATCGGTGCCGGAGCGATCGGACAGGCACTCGCCGGGCGGTTCGTCGCCGCGGGCGAGCAGGTCGTCATCAGCGACAGCCGCGGGCCGCGGTCGTTGCGGGGGCTCGTGTCCTCGACGGGGCCGGGTCTGCTGGCCGGCACCGTGGCCGAGGCGGCCGAGGAGGAGGTCGTCGTCCTCGCCGTACCGTGGCGGCGGCTGCGCGAGGCGGTGGCCGCGGCCGACGTGTCCGACTGGCAGGAACGGATCGTCATCGACACCACCAACCCGCCGGGCCGTCCGACCGGCCACTTGCCCGGCCCGCCCGGCTCCGGGTCCGACGGCCCCGGTGGCCGGACCTCCAGCGAGGTCGTCGCCGGCCTGGTGCCCGGATCCCGGCTGGTGAAGGCGTTCAACACGCTGCGGCCGGACGTCCTCGGCGCCGACCCGCGGACCCCGGCCGGACGGCGTGTGATCTTTCTCTCCGGCAACCACCCGGGCGCCAACGGCCGAGTGGCGCGGATCGCCGGGCGGGTGGGCTGGGCGGCCGTGGATCTCGGCCCATTGGCCGAGGGCGGACGGCTCCAGCAGGTCCCCGGCGGCCCGCTGGCCACCCTTCACCTCGTCATGGAGCCCTGATTCGGGGCTTATTGTCAGGACATGACCGGAGACCGTATCTCACTGGCCGTACACGACCACGGGGGCGACGGGCCGCCCCTGCTCCTGCTGCACGGCGCGGGCCGCACCCTCGCGGACTGGGCGGCCGTCGCCCCGCTGCTCACCCGCCGTCACCGGGTGCTCGCCGTCGACCTCCGCGGACACGGTCTCTCGCCCTCCGGGCCCTGGAACTTCCCCGGCGTGCTCGCCGACATCCAGGCGGTGCTGGAGAAGCACGACATCCCGGACGCGCTGCCGGTCGGCCACTCCCTCGGCGGGATGGTCGCCGTCCTGCACGCGCTGGCCCACCCGGACGCCGTACCCGGCGCGGTCAACCTCGACGGCTACGCGTGGGGCCGCCCCGACCAGTACGTGGGCCTCGACCCGGCGTACGTCGAGGAACGGCTCGCCCAGGTGCGTCAGATGGCGGAGGCCGCCTCGGCCCGCGGTCCGCTGCCGGCCGACGGACTCGCGCAGGAACTCGCCAGGCAGCGCACGATGTCCGGACAGCTCGGCATCCCCTACGACCTGCTGGAGGCGGGCGTCCGGCGTTCCGTCACCGAACGGCCGGACGGACGGCTGGAGTTGCGGCCCGTGCGCGACCGCGCACTGGAGATGCTCGCCGCGATCGAGTCGCTCGACCTGTTCGCCCTCTTCCGGCGGGTGCCCGTACCGCTGCTGCTGGGGCGCGCCCTGCGACCCGTACCGCCGGTCCCGGGCGTGGACTGGTTCGACGAGCTCATGACCGCCTACGGCCAGGGGCTCGCCAGGGATCTCGACCTCCTGGCCGCCGAGCGCCCCGGAGTGCGCGTGGCCGGCATCGACGGCACCCACGCGATGCTCCTCGAGAACCCCCGGGGGGTCGCCGACGCGGTCCTCCGCTTCACCTCCGAGACGCTCCCGGGACGTGCCGCATGACGTCGGCCGGTGACGAATAGATCATCGGGCGCGAGCCCGAACTCGGCCTGCTCACCCGCCTGGTGGAGGAGCTGGCGGCGGGCGGGACGGCGTCCGTGGCCCTCGCCGGCGCTCCGGGCGCGGGCAAGAGCGTCCTGCTGGACGCAGCCGCCCGGCTCGCCCGGCGGGCCGGCGTACGGGTGCTGCGCTGCCGCGGCAGCGAGAGCGAGTCGCAGCTCGCCTTCGCCGGACTGCACCAGCTGCTGCGGCCCGTGCTCGACCTGGCCGAGGGACTGCCGACACGCCAACGGACCGCACTGCTCGGCGTGTTCGGACTCGACGACGCCACCGGCCCGGCGTCCGATCCGATGCTGACCGCGCTCGGCGCCCTGACGCTGCTGTCCGACGCCGCCGAACGCGGTCCCCTGCTGCTCGTGGTCGACGACGCGCACTGGCTGGACGTGGGCACGCTCGACGTCCTCGCGTTCGTGGCCAGGCGGCTGGAAGGCGAACCGGTCGCCCTGCTCGTCGCCGCCCGCGACACCCTCGTCCCCGCGCAGTTCACCCGCGAGATACGCCGCGTCACGGTGGAACCGCTCGACCGCGCGGCGGCCGGACGGCTCCTGGACCGCCAGCCGCATCCACCGTCCGGCCGGGCCCGCTCCCGTGTCCTGGAACAGGCGGCGGGCGTGCCGCTGGCCCTGGTCGAACTCGCCCGGGCCGTCGGGCGCGACCCCGAGGCGGCCGAGGACGGTGCGCTGCCCCTCACCGACCGGCTGGAAGCCATCTTCGCCGCCGACCTGCCCGGACTGCCCGACAGCACACGGCAGTTGCTGCTCCTCGCCGCCGCCGCGGAGAGCGCCGAACTCCCCGCCATCCACGCGGCCGCCGGGGAGTCCGCCACCCCGGACGACTGGCTGCCCGCCGAACGCGCCGGACTCGTCCGTATCGACGACGGCCGCATACGCTTCCGGCACCCGCTGATCCGCTCCGCCGTCTACCAGGCCGCGACCTACGCCGAACGCCACACCGCCCACCGCAGGCTCGCCGACGCACTCGCGGGCGACCCGGACCGCCGCGCCTGGCACCACGCGGCCGCCGTGTCCGGAGTGGACGAGGACGCCGCCCGGGAACTGGAGGCCAGCGCGGCGCGGGCGCAGCGCCGGGGCGGTTACGCGGCCGCCGCCACTGCCCTGGAGCGCGCGGCCAGGCTCAGCCCCGACTCCGCCGTCCGCGCCCGCCGCCTGGTACGGGCCGCCACCATGGCGATGTACGCAGGACACCCCCGCTGGGTGGGGGAGATCAGCGCCCGCGTCGCCACCCTCACCGACGACCCCGAGCTGCTCGCCGAGGCCTCGCTCCGCGCGGGCTGGGCGCTCGCCGTGACCACCCAGTTCGCGGGCGCGCTGGGCTTCCTGCTGCCGGTCGCCGAAGCGGCCGCCGACACTCATCCCGGCCTCGCCCTCGACGCCCTCGGCACCGCCACCACGCCCGCGTACAACTCGGGCGCCCCCGAACACCGTGAGCGGATCCTGCGCACCCTGGAACGGGTGCCGGCCCAGCAGGACGAGACGGCCCGCCTCTGGGTCCTCGCGGGCTGCGACCCCGTACGCAACCGGCGGCGGGCCCTCGCGCTGCTCGCCGCCGGCTGGAGCGAACCCCTGCCCGAACCCGAGGCGGGCGCCGAGGTCGACGTCCCGCTGACTCGCATGGTCGTCGCGGGCGGCGCCGCCTGGGTGCTCGACGAGACCGCCGAGGCGGTGCGCCTGCTCGGCGGAGCCCTGGAACACCTGCGCCGCTCCCCGACCTCCGGGACCAACGCGACCGTCGCCCAGGCGCTCGCGCTGGCCCTGCACGAGAGCGGGGCCTGGTCGGAGTGCCGCGCGGCGCTCGACGAGGGGTACCGCACGGCGGCGGAGGCCGGACTGGAGAACGTGGCCGTCGGAGCGCCGCTGCTGCGCGCCACGCTGCTCGCGCTGAGCGGCGACACCGAGGCCGCCCGCGCCACCGTGCAGCGCGCCGTGCACGGCATCGACCTGCCGCACTGCCGCAGCCTCCAGGTGCGCGCGCACTACGCGCTGGGCGCCGCCGCGCTCGCCGAGGGCGACCACGCGGCGGCCTACGACCGCTTCCGGGCCGTCTACACCCAGGACCCGGAGCCCGCGCCCCTGCACTTCCACGCCTCCGACTACTACCTCGGCGACCTCGCGGCCGCCGCCGTACGCACGGGGCGCACCGAGGACGCGCGGCTCGTCCTCGACGCGACGCTGACGCGGCTCGCCGAGGGCGAGGTGTCCCCGCGCCTGGACGCGATCGTGCACCGGGCCCGCGCCCTGCTCGCCGAACCGGACGATGCCGAACGGCACTTCGTCGCGGCGCTGGCGGATCCGGCGGGCGACCGGTGGCCCTTCGAACGGGCCCAGGTCCGCCTCGACTACGCGGAGTGGCTGCGCCGGCGGCGCCGCGCGTCGGCGGCCCGCCCGCTGTACACGGCCGCCCTGGAGGTCTTCGAACGGCTCGGCACCCGCCCGTGGGCCGAGCGGGCCCGCGCGGAGCTGCGTGCCGCGGGCGTCACCCCCGGCACCCCGTCGGCCACGTCCCACGACGTGCTCGCCGAACTGAGTTCGCAGCAGATCCAGATCGCCCGCCTCGCGGCCGCGGGCCTGACCAACCGCGAGATCGGAGAACGCATCTTCCTGTCGCCTCGCACGGTCGGCTTCCATCTCTACCGGATCTTCCCGAAGCTCGGCATCACCGCACGGGCGCAGCTGCGGGACGCGCTGCCCGAGGAGCCGTCCTGACCGGTCAGTGCGGGCCGGGCGGCGCGAACTCGGTGCCGCAGGGCCCCGCGCCCTCGCTCTCCGGCAGGGCGACGGGGGCCCCGCTCATTGTCAGCGTCCGGTAGAAGCGGCCGATGCGTTGCGCGGAGCGGCCCGCGTAGTGGCCGATGAAGGAGCGGCGGAACCGGTCGGCGCTGCGGTTGGGGCCGGAACCGTGCACGAGGCTGCCGTTGAAGAACAGCACGTCGCCGGGGGCCATGTCGACGGGTACGGGAGCGAGGCCGGGCGGCGGCGCGACGTACTCGCGCGCGAAGGAGACCTCGGGGTCCGCCTCCTCGGGACAGAACAGGTCCATGCGGTGCGTGCCCGGCACGACCTCCAGACCGCCGTTCTCGCGGTCGATCGCGTCACAGGCGATCCAGGCCGCCACACAGGTGCCCGGTTCGACCCGCAGATAGAAGTTGTCCTGATGCAGCGCCTGGCCGCGGGCGCCGGGCGGCTTGAAGTAGAACATGCTCTGCGCGGCCAGGACCTCCTCGCCCAGCAGGGACTCCAGTACCTCGCGCAGCCGGGGGTCGAGCAGGAGGCGCAGCGCCAGGGCGCTGATGCGGTGCGGGTGCATGACGCGGGGATGGGTGTGCAGCGGGTCGGGCGGGCCGTCGCTCTCGGCGGCGCGGGGTTCGAAATGCCCCGGGACGGGTCCCTCGGCGTGCAGCGCGGTGAACTCGGCGCACAGTTCGTCGATCTCGGTGGTGGTGAACAGGCCGCGCTCCACCACGAAACCCCGCTCCGCGAACTCGGCCCCCCACCGCCGCGGCCCGGAAGCCTTCGCGGAACCCCGTACCCCGCTGTTGTCCCCGACTGTCATGCGACCGCCCCTTCCGCCCGGTGTACCAGGTGTTCCACGCTAGGTCGGTGCGCTCCACCGGAGGATGCCTGTGCGTGCTGACGAGTTGTCCGGGGCTGCCGCTCCGTCGCCGCCGCCCGGCCTGGTGACGATCGGCCTCTTCGACCAGCGCCCCGGCTACCGCGTCGACCGCCCGCGCGGCTCGGACAGCTGGCTGTTCACCTGGACCACCGGCGGACACGGTCTGCTCGAACAGGGCGCGGCCCGGACCGTGGCCGGTGCGGGGGAACTGGTGGTTCTCGGACCCGGCACCGCGCACCGCTACGCCGTCGAACCGGGCGCCGGGCACTGGGCGTTCTGGTGGGCGCACTGCCAGGCCCGCCCCGCCTGGGTGGCCCGGCTGCGGCCGTACGCGCTCACCGACGGGCTGTACGCGGTCGGACCGGAGACGGACGAGACGCGTCCCGGCGGGCCGGTCGCAGGCGGCACGGGACCAGGCGGTACGGATTCCGGTGGGCCGCACGCGGGCGGCACGCAAAGCGGTGGCACGGGACCCGGTGGCCCGGACACGTATGGGTCGGTCGCCGACGGCACGGAATTCGGCGGGCCGGACGCGGGTGGCGCGCAAACCGGTGGCCCGGTCACCGGTGGCACGGGACCCGGCGGGCCGGACGCGACAGGCGCCGGTCCGCGTCGGAGCCGTATCGAGGCTGCTTTCCGGCGGATGTTCTCCGACGCCCGCTGGACGGGGGCCGGCCCGCCGCCCGGTCCCGCGTGGCCGGACGCCGGCGCGGTCGCGGTGGCGCACGGCACCGCCGCACGGGAGCTGACGCTCTGTTCGCTGGAGGAGATCGTGCTGCTCGCCACGGCGCGGGCCGAGCACCGCGGCCCCGGCGTCGACGCGCGGATCCGGCACGCCGAGTCCCTGATCGCGGCCGACCCGAGCGTGCCGCACACCGTACGGTCGCTGGCCGCGGCGGTCTCCCTCTCACCGTCCCGCTTCGCGCACCTGTTCACGGAGCAACTCGGCCGGTCTCCGATGCGGGCGCTGCGCGACGCGCGGCTGCTGCACGCGGCCCGGCTCCTCGAAGTCACCGAACTGCCCGTGGGACGCGTGGCCGCGACCTCCGGCTTCACCAGCGCCTTCCACTTCAACCGTGTCTTCCGGCAGCGCTACGGCATGCCGCCGGGCGCCTACCGGAACGCGGCGGTCACGGGTGCGGGGGAGGCGGCGGCAACGTAGCGACGTCCGGCGGCGATTCGGGCCACACCAGCAGCACCGGGCAGGGCGCGTGGTCGACGACGAACCGTCCGGCCGGTCCCAGACTGCGCGGGCCGAGGTGCGCCCGGTCGCCGTCACGGGCCAGCACCAGCAGGTCGGCGCCCTCGGCGACGGCCACGACCTCCCGTTCGGCGCGCCCGGCGCGTTCCAGCCTCGTGGCCGGGCGGTCCAGCCGCCGCGCCGCCGCGTCGAGGAGCCGCGCGGCCGAGGTGGTGCCCAGCGTCTCCATCCGGTCGCCCGGGTCGGGCTCGGAGCGCGCGCGGCCGAGCAGTCCGGCGAACGCGCCGTGCGCCAGACCGGGCACGTCGGGTTCCGAGACGTGCAGCAGGACCACCTCGGCGGCGCCGGGCACATGCCCGCGCACGGCGTCCACGCACGCCGGCCACGTCCCCTCGACCAGCCAGACGACCACCCGCATGCTCATCAGCCTCCGACGACCTGGAGAGACAACCACAGTGCCAGTACGGCGGGGACCAGCGCCGCGGGCACGGCGATCAGCCCCAGCCGGGTGAACTCCTTGAGATCGACTCCGTGTTCGTGCTGGTGCACGATACGCCGCCACAACAGCGTCGCGAGGGAACCCGCGTAGGTCAGGTTCGGCCCGATGTTGACGCCGAGGAGGACGGCCAGCACGGCGCCGGGGCCGGACGCCGCGGTCAGCGGCAGCAGGACGAGGACCGCGGGCAGATTGTTGATCAGGTTGGCCAGCACGGCGGCGAGCGCGGCGATGCCGAGCAGGGCGGGCAGGTCGCTGCCGTCCGGCAGGAGCCGCCCCAGCGCGTCGGCCAGCCCGTTGTCGACGACGGCCCGGACGACGACGCCCAGGGCGAGGACGAAGGCGAGGAACGACGGCGCCGCGGCCTTCACGACGGTCAGCGGGGTGGCCCGGCGCCGCGCGAGCGCGCGCCCGGCCAGCACCAGCGCGCCCGCCGCCGCGGACCAGGCCGGGTCGATGCCGAGCGCGGAGGCGGCGACGAAGCCCGCCAGGGTGCAGCCCACGGTGACCAGGGCGAACACGGGGACCTCCGGCGGCTCCTCGGCACTCGGCTCGGGTGCCGCCGCGCCCAGGTCGTGGGCGAAGAAGCGCCGGAAGACCACGTACTCGGCGCCGATCGCGACCAGCCAGGGCAGGACCATCAGCGCGGCGAACCGGGTGAAGCTGAGGCCGCTGGTGGTGAACGCGAGCAGATTGGTGAGGTTGGAGACCGGCAGGAGCAGCGAGGCCGTGTTCGACAGGTGGGTGCAGGCGTACACGTGCGGCTTGGGGCGGGCTCCCATCCGGGCCGCCGTCGCGAACACGACCGGGGTGAGCAGCACGATGGTCGCGTCGAGACTGAGCACGGCCGTGATGGCGGAGGCGAGCGCGAAGACGGCGGTCAGCAACCGCCCCGGACGGGCCTTCGCCCAGCGCGCCATCCAGGCGCCGCAGGCCCGGAAGAGCCCCTCGTCGTCGCAGAACCGGGCCAGCACGAGGACCGCCGCCAGGAAGCCGATCACCGGCCCGAGATGCGCGGCCTCGGCGCGGACGTGGTCCAGGGGGATCGCGCCCGTGACGACCACCAGTGCCGCGGCCGGCACCGCCACCACCGCCTCGGGCCAGCCGAACGGCCGGACCACCGCGCAGACGAGGACGACGACGAGCAGGGCGACGGAGAGGGCCTCGGCGAACGGGCTGCCGAGGGGGGCGGAGAGGGCCTGGGCGAGCGGGGTGCCGACGGCGGCGGGGCCGCCCGGGCCGAGCGGGCTGTTCAGAGTTCGGTCCTCCGAGGATGGTCGTGGCGCCCCACCATCACATCAAACGCCCGGTGACCCGCCCCGCTGCGCCGTCACTCCTCGCCGAGCAGCGTCAGCTCCGCCCAGATGGTCTTGCCCTCCGGCGTGTGCCGACTGCCCC
>NZ_MLCE01000038.1:0-37487 GCF_002300165.1 Streptomyces sp. Tue6028
ACCGCTGCGTGAGCTGGGCGACGAGCAGCAGCCCGCGGCCCCCCTCGTCGAAGATCTTCGCCCGGCGCAGATGCGGCGCGGTGTGGCTGCTGTCGGAGACCTCGCAGATGAGCGTGTCGGGGTCGTGGATGAGGCGCAGCCGGATGGGCGGCTCCCCGTACCGGATGGCGTTGGTGACGAGCTCGCTGACCACCAGCTCGGCGGTGAACGTCACTTCGCTCAGCCCCCAGTGGTCCAGCTGCTCGACCACCTGCTTGCGGATCGGGGCGACGAGGGCGGGGTCCGCCGGGATGTCCCAGGTGGCCACCTGGGACGCGGCCAGGCCGCGCGTGCGTGCGAGCAGCAGGGCCACGTCGTCCGTGGCGCCGCCGACGGGCAGCAGGGACTGGAGGATCGCGTGGCACGCCTCGTCCAAGGACCGCGACGGCCGCTCCAGAGCCCGGAACAGCAGGCGCCGTCCGGCGTCGAGGTCCCGGTTTCGGCCCTCGATCAGCCCGTCGGTGTAGAGGGCGAGCACCGTGCCCTCGGGCAGGTCGAGTTCCACCGCCTCGAAGGGCAGGCCGCCCAGCCCGAGCGGCGGCCCGGCGGGGAGGTCGACGAGGTGGGGCGGTCCGCCGGGGCGGAGGATGACGGGCGACGGATGTCCGGCGCGGGCGAGCGTGCACCGCCGGGAGACCGGGTCGTACACGGCGTACAGACAGGTGGCGCCCATCTCGCCGGTGACGCCCTCGGCCCCGGCCTCCACGGACAGCCGGACGACCAGGTCGTCCAGATGCGTGAGCAGTTCGTCGGGGGCCAGATCGATGTCGGCGAGCGTGCGGACGGCGGTGCGCAGCCGCCCCATGGTCGCCGAGGCCTGGATGCCGTTGCCGACGATGTCGCCGACGACCATGGCGACCCGCATGCCGGACAGCGGGATCACGTCGAACCAGTCGCCGCCGACCCCGGCGCGCGCCGCGGGAAGGTAGCGTGAGGCCGCGTCGACGGCCGCGGTGCGGGGCAGCGACTGCGGCAGCAGGCTGCGTTGCAGGGCGAGGGCGGTCTCGCGCTCGCGGGAGAACCGGCGTGCGTTGTCGATGCAGACGGCGGCCCTGGCGGTGACCTCCTCGGCGAGCAGGGCGTCGTCCGGGGTGAAGGGGTCGGGCCGCCGGTAGCGGGTCAGGACGGCCACGCCGAGCGTCTGGCCGCGGGCCTGGATGGGCACCGCCATCGTGGCGTGGATGCCGTACTCGGCGACGCGTCGTCCGCGCCGTTCGTCCTCGGACAGCCAGGTCCGCAACGCCGTCGCGACGTCCGCGGTGACGACCGTCCGGCCGGTGACCACGGCGTCCGCCTGGGGCGAGGACGCGGGGTAGACGTCGACGTCACCGGGCTTGACGAGCGCCTCGGGCGAGCCGGGGAGCACCGACTGGTGGGCGGCCCGGCGCAGGGTGACCGGAGCGGTCGGCCGGCCTGCCTGCGGCTCGGTGCCCGGTTCCGGGGGGTCGAGCAGGTCGACGCGGACGAAGTCGGCGAGCACGGGCACGCAGACGTCGGCGAGCTCCTGGGCCGTCCGGGTGACGTCGAGGGTGGTGCCGATGCGCACGCTCGCCTCGTTGACCAGTTGCAGCCGCTCGCGGGCCTTGTACTGCTCGGTGAAGTCGTGCGCGGCCACACAGACGCCGCGCACGCGACCGTCGGCGTCGGTGAGCGGGGCCATCCGGGCCAGCCAGGCGTGCGGGCGGCCCTCGCCGCCCGTCCGCATGGTGGTCTCCACGTCACGCCCCCGTCCGGAGACGAGGACGTCGTACATGTCCTCCTCCAGCCGCTCGCCGGCCCGCTTGCCGCCGATCTCGGAGATCCGCAGACCCCGGATGCGGTCCTCCACGAGGCCGAGCACCCCGGCCATCGCGTCGTTGATCCCGAGTAGCCGCAATCGTGTGTCGTACACAGCCGTGGCGCAGGGCGACTGGGAGAGGACCGCCCGGATCAGCGGGTCGTCCCGGGGCGGCGGTTGCGCGCCCGTGAGGGGGGTGACGACGAACCAGCCGTCGCCCTCGTCGCGGCGGTGCGCCAACAGCCAGACCGGCAGGACGTGGCCGTCCCGGTGGCGCAGCGGGAGGGTGCCGCTCCAGCGGTCACCGGCGGGTTCTGACGGTGCGGCGGCGACGGCGTGGTCCAGCAGGGCCGTCGCGGGGCGGCCCTCGACCTCGTCGGGCGCGTACCCCAGCAGTCGGCGGGCCCCCTCGCTCCAGTGGATCAGGGTTCCGTGCTCGTCGATGACCGCCCGTGCCGTGGCTGCCTCGTCGAGGTGGTGGACCGGGCTCATCGTCGCCACTCCATTGCGCACACTCACAGTGAACAAGCGCGTCACTCGGGTTCCAGCCTAGTGCGTGGGCGCCCCGCGCACCCCTGAACACGGGCCGACGGGACGACATCCGGAGGGCGGATTTCCGGCGGATGTGTTCGGTGGGTCGGAAGTGAGTTCCGCACCCTTGACGGCCGCGTGTGTCGCCTCGTCAGAATCTGTTTGTTCACGATCAGTTGTGATGACTTCTGGGTCCTGATGAGGGAGAGCCGCCATGACGGTCACACGAAGAGCGGTATTGATCGCGGGCACGGCCGTGCCCGCGGCCGGCGCACTCACGGGCGCCGCCGACGCCCGGGCCGCGGCCGGGCACACCCCGGGGCGGCACACCGTCGAACTGCGCGACGGCTGGCGTTTCGCGCTGGTCGACCCGGGCGGCGTCACCGACCCCACCGGCGCCTACGCGGACGCCGCGCGGCCGGGCTACGACGACTCGGCGTGGCGCGAGGTGGCCGTACCGCACGACTGGAGCATCGAGCAGACGCCCACCACCGAGCACGGCACCACCAGCGGGACGGGATTCTTCCCCGGCGGTCTCGGCTGGTACCGCACCACGTTCACCCTGCCGCCCGCGTACGCCGGCAAGCGGGTGTCCGTGGAGTTCGACGGCGTGTACATGGACTCCTCCGTGTACTGCAACGGCACCGAGGTCGGCCGCCATCCCTACGGCTACACGGGCTTCGCCCTCGACCTCGCCGGGCTGCTGCACACGGACGGCAGGACCGAGAACGTCATCGCCGTGAAGGTGCAGAACCAACTCCCCAGCAGCCGCTGGTACTCGGGCAGCGGCATCTACCGCGACGCACGTCTGGTCGTCACCGAACCGGTGCACGTCCAGCGGTGGGGCACCTACGTCACCACGCCGGAGATCACGAAGGAGCGGGCGCTCGTACGGGTGCGGACGACCGTCGTCAACGCGTCGGGCACCCCGGCCGAGGTCCAGGTGATCTCCCGGATCCTCGACCCCGACGGCCGGACGGCCGCCCGGACGACCACCACGGCCACCGTCGCCGAGCAGGCCGACGAGACCCACGAACTCTCCGTGCCCGCACCCAGGTTGTGGGACTTCGCGACGCCGCAGCACCGCTACACGCTGGAGACCGAACTGCGCACCGGCGGCACGACCGTCGACACCTGCCGCACCCCCTTCGGTATCCGGTCGTTCCGCTTCGACCCCGACGAGGGCTTCCACCTCAACGGCACCCACGCCAAGATCAAGGGCGTCGACCTCCACCACGACCAGGGCGCTCTCGGCGCGGCCGTGAGCCTCGACGCGGTGCGCCGCCAGATGACCGTCATGAAGTCGATGGGCGTCAACGCCTTCCGGACCTCGCACAATCCGCCCTCCCCGCAGATGATCCAGGTCTGCGAGGAACTGGGGATCGTGATGATGGTGGAGGCCTTCGACTGCTGGCGCACCGGGAAGACGAAGTACGACTACGGGCGGTTCTTCGACGAGTGGTGCGAGAAGGACGCCACCGAGATGGTCCTCGCCGCCCGCAACTCACCCGCCGTGGTCCTGTGGTCCATCGGCAACGAGATCCCCGACTCGACCTCCACGGCCGGACTCGCCATGGCCGACCGGATCATCGCCGCCGTCAGGGCCGCCGACGACACCCGGCCGCTGGTGATCGGCTCGGACAAGTACCGCCGCCTGCCGGCGAAGGGTTCGGCGGCCGATCTCATGCTCGCCAAACTGGACGGGCTCGGCCTCAACTACAACACCGCCAAGTCGGTCGACGACCTGCACGCCGCCTACCCGCACCTGTTCCTCTTCGAGTCCGAGTCGTCCTCCGAGACCTCGACCCGGGGCGCCTACCAGGAGCCCGAGCACCTCAACACCGGGGAGAACCACACCCCCGGCCGGCGGGCCACCTCCTCGTACGACAACAACCTCGCCTCCTGGACGATGAGCGGCGAGTACGGCCACAAGAAGGACCGGGACCGCAAGTGGTTCGCGGGCGAGTTCCTGTGGTCGGGCATCGACTACATCGGCGAGCCCACCCCGTACGACGTCTTCCCGGTGAAGGCCTCCTTCTTCGGCGCCGTCGACACGGCGGGGTTCCCGAAGGACATGTACCACCTGTTCAGGAGCCAGTGGACGACCGAGCCCATGGTCCATCTGCTGCCCATGACGTGGAACCACGAGCCGGGCGACACGGTCGAGGTCTGGGCCTACGCGAACGTCGACACCGTCGAACTCCTCCTCAACGGAACGTCCCTCGGCACGCGCCGGTTCGACACCAAGAAGACCACCGACGGCCGCACGTACCTGGAGACCACCGAGGCGACCGGCGACGACAAGACCTTCACCGACGGCCCCTACCCCGGCAGCTACACCAGCCCCAACGGCAGCGCGGGCAAGCTCCACCTCACCTGGAAGGTCGCCTACGAGCCGGGCGAGTTGAAGGCCGTCGCCCGCCGCGGGGGCAAGGTGGTCGCGACGGACGTCCTGCGCACCGCGGGAGCCCCGCACGCGATACGCCTCACCCCGGACCGCACGTCGCTGCCCGCCGACGGGCGCTCCCTCGTGTTCGTGACCGCGGAGGTCGTCGACGCCCACGGCGTTCTCGTGCCCGACGCGGAGCACCGGATCGCCTTCGACGTCGACGGCGGCTCGGTCGCCGGACTCGACAACGGCCGGCAGGAGAGCGCCGAGCGCTACCAGGCCGCGACCCGCACCGCCTTCCACGGCAAGGCGCTCGCCATCGTCCGGTCCGGGACGAAGACGGGCACCCTGAAGGTGACGGCCCGGGCGGAGGGCCTGCGCAGGGCGACCACGAGCGTGCGCACCACCCAGGCCGGGTCGCGGGCGACCACTCCGGCGCCGGTGTTCGGGCCCGACCACCCGGCGGCCCCGAACTATCCGTACGCGGACGCCAGTTACTCGGGCCGCCCCGACACCCTGCCCGCCGCCATGCTCGACGGCGACGCCACCACCGGGTGGTCCAACGCCTTCCACAAGTCGACGACGGCCCTGCTGCCCGCCTTCGACGGGCCCCGCGCGGAGGACTGGGTCTCGGTCACCTGGGCGCGCCCGCGCACCGTCGACCGCGTCGAAGTGTCCTTCACCGTCGACGCGGCCCACGCCCAGCCCGCCTCCGTCGAGGTCTCCGTGTGGGACGGCGAGCGGTACGTGCCCGTGAAGGGGGCGGTCCTCGACCGGGCCACCACCTCTGACGCCCCGACCGTGATCACCTTCGACGCGGTGCGCGGCTCACGGCTGCGTCTCGTCATGACCGGCGCCCACCCGGGGGCGGCCGACGGCGCGATCAGGATCAGCCGCCTGGAGGTCCCCGCCGCCTGACGGGCCGGCCGGGTGAGCGGGCGGCAGCCCGCGTCGCTCGTGCTCGGTCAGCGTGTGGAGTTCGGCACGGTCGAGGGGCCGGTGGACCTCGACGTACTCGCCATGCGGCAGGCGTCTGACGACCCCTGTCGCACGGCCGTGCGCGACCAGTTCACGGTCCCGCAACTGAAGGCCCAGACAGACGCGCCGGGTCACGACGAGGACGACGACCGGCACCACCAGCAGAGCGATCCGCACCGCCCAGGTCACGGTGTTGATCGACAGGTGGAAGCGCGTCGCCACGATGTCGTTTCCGCCGCCCGCGAGCAGGACCAGATAGAGGCTGATCCACGCGGCGCCCAGCGCGGTGCGCACCGGACGGTTGCGCGGCCGGTCCAGCAGATGGTGCTCGCGCCGGTCCCCGGTGACCCAGGCCTCGACGAACGGGTAGACGCCGATGAGGACCAGCAGCAGCGGGAAGACGACGATCGGTATGAGCACGCCGAGGACGAGGGTGTGGCCCCACAGCGTGATCTCCCAGCCCGGCATGACCCGCACCAGGCCCTCGGCGAAGCCCAGGTACCAGTCCGGCTGGGCGCCCGTCGACACCTGGTCGGCGCGGTAGGGGCCGTACGCCCAGACCGGGTTGATACTGGCGACCGCCGCGATCAGCGCGATGACACCGGACACCAGGAACAGGAAGCCGCCCGCCTTCGCCATGTACACCGGCATGAACGGGGTTCCCACGACGTTGCGTTCGGTCTTCCCCGGCCCGCCGAACTGGGTGTGCTTGTGGTACACGACCAGGATCAGGTGCGCGACGACGAGCGCGGCCATGATGCCGGGGATCACCAGCACGTGCAGCGAGTAGAAGCGCGGCACGATGTCATGGCCCGGGAACTCCCCGCCGAAGAGGAACATCGACAGATACGTGCCGACGACGGGTACCGACAGGAGCGCCCCGTCCACGAACCGCATGCCGGTCCCCGACAGCAGGTCGTCCGGCAGCGAATAGCCGAACAGCCCCTCGAACATGCCGAGGAGCAGAAGCGTCCAGCCGAACAGCCAGTTCACCTCGCGGGGCCTGCGGAACGACCCCGTGAAGAAGTGCCGCATCATGTGCGTCAGCATCGCCGCGAGGAAGATCAGCGCCGCCCAGTGGTGGATCTGCCGGATCAGCAGTCCACCGCGCACGTCGAAGCTGATGTCGAGGGTCGACGCGTACGCCTCCGACATGCGGATGCCGTTCAGCGGCACGTAACTGCCGTGGTAGACCACCTCGTTCATCGACGGGTGGAAGAACAGCGTCAGGTACACCCCGGTCAGGACCAGCACGACGAAGCTGTAGAGGCAGATCTCGCCGAGCAGGAAGGACCAGTGGTCCGGGAAGACCTTGCGCAGGTACTTCGCGCCGAAGGCGTGGATGCCGAGCCGGCCGTCGAACCAGTCCGCCACGCGCTCGCCGGACGACGCCGTGCCCGCCCGGTGTGCCGCGGGCCCGGCGTCGGTGCCCCCGGCGGTGCCCTGCGCACGGGTGACGTGCCGCTCGCCGGTCGTCATGACTGCCTGCCTTCCTGCGTGTCCGGCTCCTCCTCGCGGCGCACGTGCGCGAGCTTCTCGGGGTTGGTGACGATGTAGACGTCGCAGACGTGCTCGCCGTCGGGCGCGAGGTCCATGACCATGACGGCGTACGGGGAATCACCCTCGAAGATCACGGCGGAGTCGTCGCCGTTGACCCGCCGGTAGCGGATGTCGAGACCGGTCGCGCGGCGGGTCGCGTAACCGGCGAACAGACGCGCCACCTTGTCCCGCCCGTGCACCGGCCGGAGCCCGGCCCGCGGGGTCTTGCCCCCGCCGTCCGTCCACACCGTGACGTCCGGCGCCAGGATCTCCATCAGCGCGGTGATGTCACCGCCCAGCGCTGCCTCCACGAAGCGTTCGGTCGCCTGCCGGCGCACCCGGGGGTGGGCGCGGTAGAGCGGCCGGCGCGCGTGCACGTGCTGCCGGGCCCGATGGGCGAGCTGGCGCACCGCGGCGGGGCTGCGGTCGAGGACCCCGGCGATCTCGGTGTGCGCGTAGCCGAACACCTCGTTGAGGACGAAGACCGCGCGCTCCAGCGGGGTCAGCGACTCCAGGACCACGAGCATCGCCAGGGACACGGACTCGGAGCGCAGGGTCTGGTCGTCGGCGGCGCCCGCGGGGGCCGGCTCGTCGAGCAGCGGCTCCGGCAGCCAGGGGCCCACATAGGTCTCCCGGCGGCGGGTGATGGCGGCGCGCCGGGCGAGCGCCTGGTTCACGGCGATCCGGACCAGGTAGGCGCGCGGGTTGGCGATCCCGTCCAACGGGGAGCGGCCGGCGCGGCCCTGCCAGGACAGCCAGGTCTCCTGGAGCACGTCCTCGGTGTCGGCGACGCTGCCGAGCATGTTGTAGACGATCGCGAACAGCAGCTCGCGGTGGGCCACGAAGACCCGCGTCGCGCCGTCCGCGCCGCTCGGGCCGCCGTTTCCGGCGCCCGGACCGCCGTTCGTGCTGCCCGCCCCGTCGTCCGTGCCGCGCGGCCCGTCCTCCGGGAGCTTGCCCGAACGGCGGCCCGGGAACGCCCGGTCGGGCGTGCCGGGCCTTTCGGCTCCGCCGGGTGACGCGCCACGCGGACGCGACCCCCCTTCGACGGCGCCGGCCGGCGCGCGACCCGCGCCCGGACCCACGCCGCCGGTCCCCGCTCGGTGGCTCTCGGACATGCCTCGCCTCCCTTGGTGTGCTCACTACTGCGAGGGGCTGAGGGGGTTCGAATGTGACACCCGGCGGGCCGGATGTGACGTATGTCTCAGGGCGCATCTCCGGCGTCACACCCGTCGGCGGGAGCGCCCTCTTGAACGCGAGTTCGCAGCTCCGGCACAAGGAGACACACATCGTGTTCAAGAAATGGCACGGCAACCCATGGGCGATCCTCGTCACGCTCTCCCTGGGGTTCTTCATGACCCTGCTCGACCTGACGATCGTGAACATCGCGATCCCCGACATGGGCCAGGACCTGGGCGCCTCCCTCGACGAGATCCTGTGGGTCGTCAACGCCTACACCCTCGCGCTGGCCGTCCTGCTGATCACCGCGGGCCGGCTCGGCGACCTGCGCGGCAAGCGGAATCTGTTCATGGCGGGCGTCGCCGTGTTCACCCTCGCCAGCCTGGCCTGCGCCCTCGCGCAGGACCCCGCCCAACTGATCGCCTTCCGCGCGGTCCAGGGGCTGGGCGCGGCGCTGCTCATGCCGCAGACCCTGTCGATCATCACGGAGGTGTTCCCGGCCGACCGGCGAGGCGCCGCGATGGGTGTCTGGGGCGCCGTCGCGGGGATCTCCGGCGCGCTCGGACCGATCATCGGGGGAGCGCTCATCACCCGGCTCGACTGGCGGTGGATCTTCTTCGTCAATCTTCCGCTCGGGGTGCTCGTCCTGGCCCTCGCCGCGGCGGTCGTTCCCGCTTCCCGCCGCACCGTGCGCCACCGCTTCGACACCCCCGGCGTGCTGCTCGCCTCAAGTGCCCTGTTCTGTCTGGCCTTCGCTCTGACGGAGGGACAGCGCTACGACTGGAACGGCTGGATCCGGTCACTGTTCGGCGCGGCGGCGGTGCTCTTCGCCGGGTTCCTGCTGCACGAGCGCGGCCGGCAGAACCGTGATCCGCTCGTGCCGTTCTCGCTCTTCAAGGACCGCAACTTCACGCTCGTCAACCTGGTCGGCATCACGGTGTCCTTCGGCGTCATCGGGTTGTTCCTGCCGCTGACGATCTACCTCCAGTCGGTGCTGGGCTTCAGCGCGCTCAAGTCCGGCCTCGTGCTGCTGCCCCTGGCCCTCGGCTCGTTCGTGACGGCCGGCCCCGCCGGTGTCCTCGCCGACAGGATCGGCGGCAAGTTCATCCTGATGGCCGGCCTGCTGGCCTGGGCCGCCGCACTGTTGTGGATCGTGGCCGTGGCGGACGCCGGGTCCGGCTGGACGACGGTCGCCTTTCCGCTCCTCCTGGCCGGGCTGGGGGCGGGCTGCACCTTCACACCGATGGCCACGGAGGTCATGCGCAACGTCCCGGTCCGGTTGTCCGGAGCCGCCTCGGGCGTCAACAACGCGCTGCGCCAGGTGGGTTCCGTGCTCGCGGGCGCCGTCGTCGGTGCCGTGCTCCAGGCGCAGCTCGCCTCCTCGCTCACCGACCAGGCCCGGGAGCGCGCCGGACAGCTCCCCGCCCCCTACCGGGACGGCTTCGTCGCCGCCTTCTCCGAGGCGGAATCCGACGTCGGAGCCCGGCAGTCGGCCGCCGCGCCGTCCGGTGTGCCGCACGGTGTCGCCGACCGCATGCGGGCGCTGGGCGGTCAGGTCTTCGGCCACGGCTTCGTCGACGCGATGGGCCCGGCCCTCCTGGTCTCCGCCGGAGTCCTGCTGACGGGTGCCCTCGCCTGCCTGGCCGTACGCCGTCATCGCGGGCCGTCCGCGAACCCGCACGCCCTTCCCGTGTACGAGCCCGAACTGGAGGAAGCCACCTCATGAGCATCGACCTCACCGTGATGTACGCCGCCCACGACGCCTTCCGGCGGGACCTGGAGCGGCTCGGCAAGGCGGCCGCGGACGGCACCGCCTTCTCGGCGCCGGTCCGGGCCGGCTGGGAGAACTTCAGGAAGCAGCTGCACATCCACCACACGGCCGAGGACAGCGACCTGTGGCCGCGCGTGCAGCGCAAGGTCGAGGGGCGCCCCGAGGACCTCGCGCTCCTCGCGGAGATGGAGGCGGAGCACGGCCGGCTGGATCCGCAGCTCGCCGCCGTGGACACCGCCCTGACGGACCGGCTGGACGAACTACCGGAACTCGTCCGGGCGTTGACCATCACCCTCGACGATCACCTGGCACACGAGGAGAGGAGTGCTCTGCCCCTCGTCCAGGAGGTGCTGACCCCCGCCGACTGGGGCGCCTTCACCGGGCGCATCCGCGAGACGCAGGGGCTGCGCGGGGCGGCTCTCTTCGTGCCCTGGATCGTCGACGGCGCCCCGCCCGCCGACCGCGCCGCCTTCTTCGGCACCATGCCGCCACCGGTGCGTGTCCTCAACCGCCTGTTCTGGGAGGCCGGTTACCGCAGGCGCGGGCTGTGGCAGACCTGACCGGACCGTGGCCGACCGCGGGCCACGGAGGCGGACGGGCCCCGGCTCCCGAGCTGCCGGGGCCCGGGCGGACGTGGGCTCCCTCCGACCGCCGGAAGTTCGCTGCCGGGCAAGGTCCGCGCGCCGAGCGTCTGCCTCGGTCGCGGGCGACGGAGCGGGCCGGGCGGTCGCGTGCGTCGACGGCGCCCTGTGCCGGGTGGCCGGGTGGCCGGCAGGGTCCGTGCTCGGCAGGCACCCCGTGTCCCGGTGGGCCCGTGGCTGGTGGGCCGCGTGTCCGGGTGGCCATCTGTCCGACGGGCCCGTGGTCGGGAGTCCGAGCCTCGGCGGTCCACGCCAGGGTGGGCCCGTGCTCGGGGAGCCCTTGCCCGCACGCCCCGTACCCGGGGAGCTCCGTACTCGGCAGGCCCTGTGCCCGGGTGAGTGCCTGGGCGGTCCCTGCCCGCATTGCTGCGTGTCCAGGTGGCCGGTGACGGCGTGGCCCCGGACTCGCCCCGCGTCCGGGCGGCCCGTGCCGCGGAGGTCCCGCTCTCGACGGGCCCGCGTCCGGGGGCCCGTGCTCCGGAGGTCCGGTTCTCGACGGGCTCGCGTCCGGGGGCCCGTGCCCCGGCGGCCCCGCCCCCGACAGGCCCCCCGCCCCCGGGCGGCCCCACTCCCCGGTGGCCCCGTTCCCGCGGGTCCGATTCCTTTCGCGGTCGAGCCCGGTCCGTCTGTGCAGGACCGTCCGGGTTCCCGGCGGTCCGGCCGTCGGCCCCGGGTCCGTCCTCCGGACGGAGCCGAGCCCGCCGACGGGCCGGCCCTTCGAACAGGAGCGACCCCATGAACGCGAACCCCGCCGTACTCGGCGATCAGCTCGCCCGCGCCGCCCGCGGGCTGCTGGCCCACGCCGGGCGGCCCGCACTCGACGGCAAGCGTGAACTTCCCACGCCCTGTGCCGACTTCGACGTCCACCGGCTCGGCGAACACCTCCTCGGCACGCTCGTCACGGGCGAGTACGCCGCGGCGAAGGAGCCGGTGCCCGCCGACGCGCCGACGACGCTGAACCAGCCGCCCTGGGTGGTTTTCCCGCCGCTCGTCGACCGGCTCGTCGCCGCCTGGAGCGAGCCGGACGCCTGGCAGGGCGACACGCCCTTCGGCCCGGACACCTGCCCCGCACGGTTCGCCGGGGTGATCACCATCATGGAGCTGACGGTGCACGGCTGGGACCTGGCGACCGCCACCGGTCAGCCCTTCGCCGCGGACGACGACGTGATCGCCACCGCGACGGCCGTCGCCACGCGGATCGCCGACGGTGCCCGCGCCGGCGGGGCCTTCGGCCCCGAGGTCGAGGCCGCCCCCGACGCGACGCCACTGGAGCGGCTGCTCGCCCTCACAGGGCGGAAGGCCGCCTGACCGACCGGCGCCCGCCCCGATGACCTCACGGGCGGGCGCCCGACGGAGCCGGGACCGTCGGTCGGCAGCCTCGTCGACGCCATGGACGGGACACGAGCGGACGGCCCGCGCCCCGCCGTTTCGGTGCCCGGCGGGTACCGCCGCCCGTAGCCGCTGACCAGCGGATATTTACGAGTAAGTACCCGCGCGGTACCGTGATGGCATGCCAGCTCTCAACGTGGAGTTCAGCGACCGCGAGCTAGAGGACCTGCGGCAGATCGCCAAGGAACGCGGTACGTCGATGAAGGCCCTCGTCCGGGAGGCCGCCGCGGCCGACATCGTGCGGCACCGGGCGCTCCAGGAGGGCGCGGAGGTGTTCCGCCGCTTCTTCGCCGCGCACGCGGACGAGTTCGCCGCGGCCTTCCCCGAGGACGAGCCGCCCGCCCGGCATGAAGGACGGGTCGCCTGACCGATGGCACCCGTCATCCACATCGACGTGCCCTGGCTGCTCCAGCGTCACGAAGAGGTCCTGCCCGACCAACCCGCGGTCAACGACTTCTCCGCGCTCGTCGCCGCCGTCGCCCGGCACCGCGTGGACCCGCCCCGCCTCGGCGTCGACTCCGACCCGGCCTGGCGGGCCGCGGCGCTGCTGCACACCCTGGCGCTGCTCAAGCCGCTGCCGGCCGCCAACGCCCGCTTCGCCTGCTCGGCGGCGGTGGCGTACATGTTCGTCAGCGGCGTCGGCATCGACCCGCCCTACGGCGCACTGGTCGATCTCACCCGCGACCTCGTCTCCGGCAAGGCCGACGTCTACGGCGCGGCCGACCGCCTGCGCTCCTGGCAGATCTGAGACTCCGGTGCCGAAGGGGGGCCGCGAGGTCGGGGCCGCCGCCCGGTCCGGGCCCCGCCCTCGGGGCCGCCGACCGAGGGCGGGAGGATCGGGGTCGGCGGCCGGTTTCGCGCGGGAGAGCCGCCGTCCTGCGCGGGGCCTCCGAGAAGGGCCGATTCCAGTGGACTACGGAGTTCCGCGCGCCGGGAGCGTGCGAGGGGCTCCGGCGCGTGCGCCCGGTTCACACGGGGCGCGTCGAATTTCGAAAGCCGGTGCGAGCGCGGCGAGTTGCCGCAGGATCTGACTTTATTTCAATGAGCCTGATGTTGCTCAAGTGCCTTGTTGGCCGTGAGCGTGTTGTGCGAGGGTGAACTCCCTGCGCCGGGCCAATGGCCGGGTCTGAACCGCTGTTCGCCATTCCGAGTCGTCGGCGGGCTCAAAAAGCCCCTGACCGGCGGTCGTCGTGCGGCCTTCGTCCTCGCCGTTTTCCCGACGCACCGTCAAAAAGGTATGCACCGACCAGCCTCCTTTTTCGGCGGTCAGGAATTCTGTGTGCCACCTTGCACCTCGGAAGGAACCCGCTCCGTGCGCACCCCCCACCCCCCTCGTCCCCCTTATCCGCCCGGTGGCGTTCCCGGTGAATCCGACGAGAGTCTCGCCGCCCGGCTGAGAGGCGCGGCGCAGGACGACGCCGCCCACCCCGTCGCCCTGCTGATGGCCCGGCACTGGCAGTCGGCTCACGACTACGCGGTCATCTGCCTCGCCTCCTCGGCACCCGCCGCCTCCATGGTGACGGCGACCTCCTTCCACCGGGCGCTCGACCGCCTCGGGGAAGGCGACTCGGCGATCGCCCTGCGGCCCGAACTCCTCGTGGACGTACGCGACACCGTCAGGGAGTGGTCCGCGGACGACCGGATAACCGGTGTTCTGCCGGACCTGGGGAAACCCGCGGGGGGCCGCGGCATGCGCGCCGCGAAGTCCATGACGGCCGAAAATCGCAAGCTGGCGGAGCGTGCTTTCCATACTCTGCCGGGACTGTCCCGGTGCCTTCTGTGGCACACCGAGGTCGAGGCGGAGCCCATATCCGTACCGGCTGGTCTGTCGGGCATGGACACCGACATCGCGTCGGCCGCCCTGGAGCAGGCCCGCGAGCAATTCCGTGAGGGCTGTGTACGCGCCCACCGGGAACTCGCGCCCAGCAAGGAATGCGGCTTCTACAACCGCCTCCTCGACGTGCCGATCCGCCGGGGCGGCGCCCTGCTTCCCGATGTCCGGCAGCATCTGGCGGAGTGCTCGTACTGCCGGCACGCGGCAGAACAACTCGGCCATTTCGAGAGGGGGTTGGGATCGCTGATCGCCGAAGCCGTGCTCGGCTGGGGCGCACAGCGCTATCTCGACTCACGCCCCGGGCGTGCGGGACAGCGCTTGCGCCCCCGTGGTGGTACCCCCTTCGGCGGACGGCTTCCGGGGAGCGGCGGGCGTCCCGGTGGCGGAGCCCGCCGCGGCGACGGGCACGGCGCGGACGGACGGCCGGGAACCGGCGGGCGCCAGGGCGGCGGTGGGCGGCACCGCCTGCTGGGGCAGTTCCCCACCCCGGGCCGCGGGGCGGCCCGGCAGGGCGAGGTCCCTCCCAAGGCCGTGCTGACCGGCGCCGGGCTGTCGGCCGTCCTCCTCGCGACCGTCCTCGCGGCCGGTCTGTGGCCGCACGACGAGGGAGGTGCCGACCCCGCGGCCTCCACGGGCGCCGGCAGCAGCCACAGCCTGTCCGAGGCCCCCGGCTCCCGGACTCCGTCGGCCGCCTCGTCGCCGCCCACTTCGGCGGGACTGCCGACGGGCGCCGAGCAGACCCGGCTGCGCAACCTCGCCGCAGACCTGTGCCTGGACATCAGGGGCGGCAACGCGAAGCCGGGCGCCGAGACCGAACTCGCGGTGTGCTCGTCGGCCTGGACCCAGCAGTGGTCGTACGAGTACGACGGACTGCTGCGCAGCATCGCCGATCCCGGGCTGTGCCTGGACTCGCACGCCGACAACGGTGTCGTCCTGCTGCAACGCTGTGTCGCCGAGAACGCGGCGCGTGGCAAGGACATGCGTTACGACCTCACCGTGCAGGGCGAGTTGCTGCCCCGCCGGCGCGACGGACTCGCCGTCGCGCCGGCGTCGGACGACCCCGACACCGACGTCGTGGTCAAGGTCCGCGACGGCTCCGACGAGCAGCGCTGGCGCACCGACTCCCCGTCGGACCGCCCCAAGTCGCTGTCGGTCGCGGGCACCTCCGGCCCGTCGGCCCCGCCCGCGAGCGACGAGCCCACCGTCGAGGACACTCCCGCGCAGCCGGGCGAGGGACACGGTGAGCCGTCCGCCGAGGTGCCGGCCGACCCCGGGCCCACCGCGGCACAGCCCTACCAGGAGCCGCGCGCGGTGGCCGTCGGCGACGGCCACGACGACGCGGACCCGCAGTCCGTGCTGCCCCTCGGCCTGTCAGGACTCGTCGACGACGCGGGGCTCCAGGATCGGGAGGCCGCGGCCGCGACCGCACCGTGAGAGCGAGGGCGCGACCGCAGCGTGGGCGCGGCGCGACGCCACCGTGAGTCGCGGCCCGACACCGGCCTGACCCCGGCGTGACGCCGGGGTCAGGCCGGCCCCGTGCTGAACCCCGCGCCGCGGCCTCAAGGTGCCGGGGCGACTGCTCTACGAGACGACGTCCCGGGGCGGCTTGCCCGCCACGAAGTCGGCCGCGTTCTGGACGGCCGCCAGCGCGATCCGCACCAGCGTCTCGCGTGTGACACCGGCGACGTGCGGGGAGAGCACCACGTTCGGCGCCTTCAGCAACCGCAGGGCCGGGGTGGGCGGTTCGGGGTCGAACACGTCGAGGCCCGCGCCGGCCAGGGCGCCCGCCTCCAGCGCGTCCGCGAGGGCGTCCTGGTCGATCAGGGCGCCCCGCGCGGTGTTCACGACGAACGCCGTCGGCTTGAGCAGCGCGAGCCGCTCGGCGTTCAGCAGGTGCCGGGTGTCGTCGGTCAGGGGCGCGTGCAGGGTGACGTAGTCCGAGGTCCGCAGCAGTTCGTCGAGCCCGACATGGCGGGCCCCGCCGAGCCGGGCCGCCGTCTCCGCGTCGAGCGGCCGCGGACCCGCGTACACGATGGTCATGTCGAAGGCGACCGCGCGGCGGGCGACCTCCTCGCCGATGTGCCCGAGCCCCACGATGCCGAGCGTCTTCCCGGACAGCTCGGTGATCGACTGCTGGAGCCGCGGCAGGGCCCAGTCGGCCTCGACGAGGGCGGTGTGCGCGGGCACGAGCTGCTTGGCGAGGGCGAGCATCAGGGCGAAGGTCTGCTCGGCCACGTTCTGCTTCTCGGCACCGCTGGAGCCGATGTTGCACACCGGGACGCCCTTGGCGCGCGCCGCGTCCAGGTCGACGTAGTCGAAGCCGTGACTGGCGCACTGGATCAGCTCCAGGGCCGGTGCGGCGGCGATGTGCTCGGCGGTCACCGGGGCCAGACCGGTGATGACGACATGCGCCTCGCGCAGCGCGACGGGGTCCTCGTCGGTGGCCTCCACCACGGTCACCCGGGCCTCGCCGGGGAAGACGCCGGCGAGCGCGGCGCCCGCCGTCCGTCCGCCCACGTGCGGCGAGACGACGGCGAGGACGTTCTTCGGGTCGGTCATGCGCTGTCCTCGGTCAGGTCGTCGGGGCCGATGGTGTCCGGGCGGGCGTGCCCGGACAGGGCGAGTGTCAGGTCGAACTCGGCGAGCAGGCAGCGGATGACGTGCTCGACGCCCGCCTGCCCGTCGAGGCCCAGCCCGTAGGCGTACGGGCGGCCGACGAGCACGGCCCGCGCGCCGAGCGCGAGCGCCTTGAAGATGTCGTCGCCCGTACGTACGCCGCTGTCGAACAGGACGGTCAGCCGGTCGCCCACCGCTTCGACGACACGGGGCAGCGCGTCGGCGGCGGCCACCGACCCCGCCACCTGCCGGCCACCGTGGTTGGAGACGACCACGCCGTCCATCCCCGCGTCGGCCGCGAGGCGCGCGTCGTCCGGGTGCAGGATGCCCTTGAGGACGATCGGACCGTCCCAGTTCTCGCGCAGGAAGGCCAGGTCGGGCCAGGTCTTGCCGGGGTCCGCGAACATGCCCACGAAGTGCATCACGGCCGCGTTCGGGTCCTCGTGCACCGGCTTCGCCAGACCCGCCTGGAACGCCGGGTCGGAGAAGTAGTTGGCGGTGCCCACGCCGTGCAGGAACGGCAGGTACGCCTGATCGAGGTCGCGCGGACGCCAGGCCAGCAGGGGAGTGTCGAGGGTGACGAGCAGCGCGGTGAACCCCGAGGCCTTGGCCCGGTCCAGGAAGCTCCGGGTGACCTCCCGGTCCTTCGCCCAGTACAGCTGGAACCACCGCTCCCCGTCGCCCATCGCCTCCGCGACCTGCTCCATGGGGGTGCTGGAGGCCGACGACAGGATGTACGGGACGCCCTGCGCCGCGGCGGCCCGCGCGGCGGCCGGCTCGGCGCCCGGATGCATGATCGACAGGACGCCCACCGGCGCGAGCGCCAGCGGTGCGGGCAGCGCGCGGCCCAGCACCTCCACGGACAGGTCGCGCTCGTGCACGTCACGCAGCATGCGCGGCACGATCCGACGCCGGTCCAGGGCCTCCCGGTTGGCGCGTGCGGTACTGCCGCTGCCCGCGCTGCCCGCCACATAGCCGACCGGACCGGGACCGAGGCGCTGCTCGGTGAGCTCCTCCAGCCGCGTCAGATCGGTGGGCAGCCGGGGTACGGCACCCGTCATTCCGTTCAGATAGATCTCGTACTGGAAGTCGGCCCAATGCTTCGCCATCCGTACGTCCCGCCTCTCGTCCCTGAGACCGCGCTGTACGCCGACGATCCTTGCGACTGTGACAAGGTCCGTCCACCATGGTGCGCACATCGCGCGACTGGGACTATCACGGGGTGACAAACAGCAGGACGAACGCCGGCTCCGGTCCCGCGCCGAGGGCCGGGTCCGAAGGGCGGCCGGACACCGCGACGGGCGGGTCCCCGGCGGCCCGGGCCCGGGTCCGGCGCGACATGGTCGCCGACCCGAGGGTCGTGGAGGCGGTCGTCGCGGCTGTCCACGCGCAGGTCCCGGTGTACGCGGCGCTGGACGACAGCCGGCTTCCGGAGGTCCGCGCCATCGCGGCCTGGGGCGTGGACAGACTGCTCCACCTGTGGGTGACCGACGGCGCCCTGGAACCCGCCGACCTGCGGCGTTTTCGCGGCATCGCGGCGGCCCGCGCCGCGGACGGGCGTCCCGTCCAGGCGGTGCTGCGCGCCTACCGCGTCGCGGCGACGGTCCTCACCGACGAGATCGCGGCCCGCGCTCCGGGGCTGGCGGCGGCCGACGCGTTCGCGCTCGCCCGCATGCTGCTGACCGCCCTGGACACACTCTCCGAGGAGATGGCCACGGCCTACGCCGTGACCAGCGAGGACCTCGCGGGGGACCGCGACCGGGCCCTGCGGCTGCTGCTCGACGACCTGATCGCCGGACGGCACGCCTCGGCGGGCGCGCTGACGGACCGGTCGGCCCGGCTCGGCGTCCAGCTCCCCGAGCCCTACTGCCTGCTGGTGGCGGAGACACAGGAGCCGGGCGGCCCGGACCTTTCGTACGAGGCGGCGACGGAACTGCTCGACGAACTCGGCGGCACGGGCACCTCACTGTCCACGATCCGCGGCTCCCGCGCCGTACTGATGTTCTCCGCCGCGGCCGTCGGCCGGGCGGGCGCCCTGCTGGCGCGCCGGGCCTGGCGCGGCTGCGCCGTCACCGGCGAGGGCCTGGACCGGGTCGCCGTCGCCCATCGTCTGGCCGCCGACGCCCTGGACACCGCGCCCGCCCACGCCCACCGTCCCGGTGGCCTCCTCACGGACGCCGACGCACAGGTCCTCGCCCTGCTCGCCGGTCATCCCGCGGCCGCCCCCGACCACATCGCCCGCCTGGTCCTCGGTCCGCTCACGGACCCGGACCAGCGCCACCTCCTGGAGGCGCTCACCGCGTACATCGACGCGGGTTCGGCGAGCGCCGCGGCCCGCGCCCTGCACCTGCACCCGCAGTCCCTGCGCTACCGCCTGCGGCGCATCCGGGAACTGACGGCCCGCGACCCCCGCGACCCCTGGCACCGGCTGACCCTCGACGTCGCGCGCACCGTCGCGGGGCCGCGGACCTGAGCCGGCGAGCAGGGCCGGCGCGCGGGGCTGTGCGGTCAGCCGACGCGGGCCACCGCTCGCACCGGCGCTCCGTCGGCCGCGGGCAGCCGCAGCGGAAAGAGGAAGACCTCGACCTCCCGCGCGCCCACCAGCTGCTCCAGGCCGGTGAGGTTCTCCGCGATGACGCCTCCCGCACCGCACAGGACGCGATGGGCCGGGAGCCCGAAGTCCGCGTGGGGGTCGCCGGGCCGGGGTGTGGCGTCGACGCTGAGCGCGTCGACGGCCACGGTGCGGACGCCCGCCTCCACCATCGCCTCGGCCGCCGCCGGGGTCAGCCACGGATGGTCCAGGTATCCGGCCGTGCCCCAGTGCGCCGACCATCCGGTGACGAGCAGCAGGATCGAGCCGGGCTCCAGGCGCAGCCGGCTGAGGGCGGGCGTGAGCAGCTCCGGGGTGATCGGTGACCTGGCCGGAAGGCCCCGGGCGTCGGCCACGACGGCGCGGCCCGCGAACCGGTCCAGCGGCAGCGCGTCGAGCGTGGGCCAGGCGTCGTCGACGTGGTACGGCGCGTCGACGTGCGTCCCGGACTGCGAACCCATGTGCAGGCGCTGGACGTTGACCCCGTCCCGCGAGGCCCGCAGGGCCTGCGAGACCTCCACCTCCGGGTCACCGGGATACACGGGCATCCCGGTGACCAGAGGGACGGACAGGTCCAGCCAGCTCCCCATCAGCGGCCCTCGCCGGCGAGGGCAGGCGCCGGGTCGGCCGCCTCCGCGCCGGGGCCGGTGATCGGCGGCACCGGGGCGTCGACGGTACGGGCGAACCGCGCACCCTCGGGCCCGTACGCGGCCCTGGGCTCGGGGAAGATCCGCAGCAGGGCCAGGAAGAGCACCGCGGCCACGGCCAGCGACAGCGGCAGGCTGATGTCGACGCCGTTCGCCAGGTCGCCGAGCGGGCCGACGAACTGACCGGGGATGTTGGTGAAGAGCACGCCGACCACCGCGGCGACCCACCAGGCCGTCATGCCGCGCCAGTTCCAGCCGTGCGCGAACCAGTAGCGGCCACCGCGCTGACGGCGGTTGAAGACCTGGAGCGCGTCGGGGTCGTACCAGCCGCGCCGGGTGTGGAAGCCGAGGATCATGACGACCATCCACGGGGTGGTGCAGGTGATGATCATCGTGGCGAAGGTCGAGATCGACTGCACCAGGTCGAACCCGAAGCGGCCGATGAAGATGAAGGCGATGGAGAGCGCGCCGACCAGGAACGTCGCCTGGACCCGGGACAGCCGGGGGAAGACCGACGAGAAGTCGAGCCCGGTGCCGTACAGGGACGTCGTGCCCGTCGACATGCCGCCGATCAGCGCGAGCAGACAGACCGGCAGGAAGAACCAGCTCGGTGAGATGGCGAGCAGTCCGCCCACGAAGTCCGGGGCGGCCGGGTCGACGTACTTCGGCGCCTTGGTCGCGATGATGGAGGCGGTGGCGAGTCCGAAGACGAACGGCAGCAGGGTCGCGAGCTGGGAGAGGAAGGCGGCACCTATGACCTTGCGGCGCGGGGTGTCCGCCGGGATGTAGCGCGACCAGTCGCCGAGGAAGGCGCCGAACGACACCGGGTTCGACAGCACGATCAGCGCCGCGCCGATGAAGGAGGGCCAGAACAGCGCCTGGGTGGCCGAGTCGGCCGAGGACGTGAACACCCCCGCGTACGACGGGTCGAAGTCCCCGGCGAAGGCGATCGCACCGACCAGGAACAGCACGGTCGCCGAGGTCACCGCGATCTTGTTGACGAACAGCATGAAGCGGAAGCCGTACACGCACACCGCGAGCACCAGACCACCGAAGAGCGCGTAGGCGACGGAGTACGAGAGCGTGCTGCGCTCCAGGCCGAACAGCCGGTGCGCGCCGCCGACCAGGGCGTCGCCGGAGCTCCACACGGAGATGGAGAAGAACGCGACGGCCGTCAGCAGCGACAGGAACGAGCCGACGACGCGCCCGTGCACGCCGAGGTGGGCGGACGAGGCGACCGCGTTGTTCGTGCCGTTCGCCGGCCCGAACACCGCCATCGGGCACAGGATCAGCGCACCGACGACCACGCCGAGGAGCGTCGCGGCGAGCCCTTGCCAGAAGGAGAGCCCGAAGAGGATGGGGAAGGCCCCGAGGACGCAGGTGGAGAAGGTGTTCGCACCGCCGAAGGCGACCCGGAACAGGTCGAGCGGCGTCGCGGTGCGGTCCGCGTCGGGGATGCGCTCGACACCGTAGGTCTCGACCTCGGTGAGGGACGGCGGGGGAGTGGTCGGGGAGTTGTCGGACAAGAGTGCTCCAGCGAAGTGCCTGTACCCGGACGGGCGGTGGAGCGCGTTGTGGCGCGGTGGGAGGAAGGCCGGTGGCCGCCGCCGGGGTGTGCGGCGTGAGGGGACGCCTTCCTTGAAGGGGTGTGCCGACGCTACGGCGGCCTGTCAAGTGCACACCAGTGGGCGAACCATCCATCCCTTGCGGACACCCTGGAGCATTCGTCCATTCCGTGCCGGCCGCCGCCGGGAGGGGGAGGGGCATGGGGTGCGGGTCAGCCGGCCGGGTCCTCGCCGTGCGCGGCGAGCCATCCGTGCCAGCGGTGGACGGCGACCGCGATCACCGGGCCGTCCGGCGGCCGGCCGCGGTACTGGGCGTACTTCTCGCGCAGCGCGGCGACCGCCGTTCCGTACGTCTCCCGCGCAGTTCCCTCCGGCGCGGCGGGCGGCACGACGCGTGCGTCGCCGTCCGCCCGGACCCACCACAGGCGGCTCCAGTCCTCGTCGTACGCGTCCACGAGCAGACAGACGGCCGGGTGCGCCGCGATGTTGCGCAGCCGCTTCAGCCGCGGGGACCGCTTGGGCTTCCCGTCGACCGCGGTGACGATCTCGTCGCCGAGTACGGCGAACACGACCGGCACCAGGTGCGGGCGCCCCCCGGCGTCCACGGTCGCCAGCCGCGCCACCCGCGCGGTGAGGAAGCGGCGTCGCGCTTCCGTCTCGTCCATGTCCGGCACGGTGAGCCTCCGGTCCTTCCTGTCGGGCGAAGGCCCGACGACCCGGCGACGGCCCGACGACCCGGCGACGGCCCGACGACCCGGCGACGGCCCGACGACCCGGCGAAGGCCCGCCGTGCCGGCGATCCCCGGGGTGCCGGCGCCGCCCGCCGTGCCGTCGGCGTACGGACGAACCCTCGGCCGGAACAGCCGGAGCGGCCGGAACACAGCCGTCCGGTTGTGTCCGTTCCCAGTGTGGCGCGACAGCCGGGAGGCGGGGGCCGTCCGTGCGCCGGAGGAGGGAGAACCGGTCACTCCTCGTCGGTCGCCGTGTCCCCCGGTTCGGTGTCCGGACCCTGCGCCCGCACGCGCTGCACGTGCTCCAGCGACTCGCGCAGTTCCGCGAGCCAGTCGTCGGTGTGGCGCTGCACCAGGCGCACGCACCAGGCGAGGGCGTCGCTGCGGCTGCGGGCGACCCCGGCGGCGACCAGGGTGTCCAGGACCTGGCGCTCGGGCTGGCGCAGCCGCGTCATGACCGGCGCCGCGACGTGCGTGAACAGGGCGCGCACCGAGCCGCACTCCACGCCCCAGGACACCTTCTTGCGGAACCGGTGCTCCGCCTCGCGCGCCACCGCGATCCGGTCCTCGCGGGTGCGCTCCCTGAATTCCTGGACGCGTGCCTCGACGGCCGCCTCCTTCTCGGCGTCCGATGCGTCGTCGCCGAGCCGGGGTTCGGGGATGCGGCCGACGACCGTGATCTCCTCCCGGTCGACCGTGACCTCCACGAGGCTCTCGAAGAGGTCGTCGGGCAGGCGGCCGGCGAACCAGCCGCGCAGCTTGTCGCGTTGCTCCGATGTAATCATGTAATCACCATTACTCCGCGGGCGAAATGGGGCAAGAGGGTCCGGGCGAAGTCCGCTGTGGGCTGAAGGCGCGGTCGGTGCCTGGCTCCGCCGGGGGCCCGCACGGGGGCGCCGCGGGGGTCCGGCGCGGGGTGAAGCGGAATGTTTCAGGCCTATTGCCGAGCCACGGAAATCTGGCCATGAGGTCCCGGCGGGCGATCAACGGTGGCTCAATTCCGGGGCCCAGGCGTTCGAATTCCGTAACTTCACGCCACTGCTTCAACACTCAAAGTTACCGAAACGCATGGGGTCGATGTGTGTTTCTCGTGAGGACTCGGCAGACTCGCGCTCGCCGAACCGGCACCCGACCGAGCCGGTTTCGCATTCGATCGAGCGGAAGGATGCACACAATGCCGAACACCGCGCGTTGGGCAGCGGCTCTCACTCTGACGGCCACCGCCGTCTGCGGACCCGTCGTCGGGTCCGCCCACGCCGCCCCCGCCGCCGGCCCGTCCGGGCTCTACGCCCCGTCGGCCCTGGTGCTCACCACGGGCCACGGCGCCACCGCGGCCACCGTCACACCGGAGCGGGCCGTCACCCTGAACTGCGCCCCGACGGCCTCCGGCACCCACCCCGCCGCCGTGCAGGCCTGCGCCGAACTGCGCGGCGCCGGCGGGGATCCGGGCGCGCTGACGCTCAGAGACGGCGTCTTCTGTACCAGGCAATACGACCCCGTGGTGGTCACGGTCGAGGGTGTCTGGCAGGGCAAGCGCGTCTCCTACGAACGCACCTTCGCCAACGAGTGCGTGAAGAACTCCTACGGGACGACCGTCTTCACGTTCTGAGAGACCGGGATCGCGACGTCCCCGTGAAGAGCGACCGAGGTCCGTGACTGGGGAGTGCGGGCCACGTCGCGGGGACACCACGCGATTTCGCACCGAGGGTCGGCCGGACGGAGTGGGGCCGTCGGCCGGCCCTCGGCATGTCCATGCCCGGGGTCTCCCCTCGTCTCTCGGGCCGGACTTCCTCGCACCCGGTCGCCCGACGTTCCGTCGCCGCCATGCCCGTGACGCGTGCTCAGCCGGAGTAGTGCCACGCACCGGGCCGGGGCCACCAGCCGGGCACCGCCCGCCGGTGGCGCTCGTAGTCCGCGCCGAACCGCGCCACCAGCTCCGGTTGCTCGTACCACCGGGCGAAAGCCGCCATCACCAGCCATGCGATCGCCCCGTACGCCAGGAGCAGCGGTCGCGCGAGCAGCAGGGCCTGACCGAGGATCACCGCGACGACCGCCAGGTACATCGGATTGCGGACGTACCGGTACAGCCCGCCCACGACCAGATGATCGGGAGGCGCGACCGGCGCCGGGGTGCCGAGTCCCTCGCGGACGAACCGCACGAAGGCGGTCAGCAGCACGTACGCGCCCGCGGCCGGCGGCAGCAGACCGAGCGCGCGCACCGGCGGCCACCAGTGACCGGGCTGCCGGCCGGTCAGCCACCAGGGGATCAGGACGGCCACGGTGCCCGGCGCGAGTGCCAGGAAGAGTGAACTGCCGGCCGCCGCCGCGGATCTGCGCATGCACCCACCATGGCCCCGGCGGCCCGCACCGGGAAGCCGCTGCGCCGCACGGCGCAGCCCCGTCACCGGTCCGAGTCGCCCAGGATGCCGGCGCGGACGCGACGCCGTAGCGGTTGAGCATGCGTGCACTGGGCGAGCTGGACGAGCGGCTGTTCACACGGGTGGCGGGGGCGCGGATGCCCGGAGCCGATCCGGCGCTGCGGCGGCTGAGCCACTCGGCCGACCACGGAGCGCTCTGGTTCGGCACGGCGGCCGGGCTCGCGGCCGCCGGTGGACGCACCGCCCGGCGTGCGGCCCTGCGGGGCGTAGGAGCGCTCGCGCTCGCCTCGCTCACCGTCAACACGGTCGTGAAGTGGAGCACCCGCCGCCCCCGGCCGCTGCTCGATCTGGTGCCGACGGTCCGTCACCTGCGCATCCAGCCGCACACCACGTCCTTCCCGTCCGGGCACTCCGCCTCCGCCGTGGCCTTCGCCACCGGGGTCGCCCTGGAGTCCACGCGGTACGGCGCCCTGGTCGCGCCCTTCGCCGCCGCGGTCGCCTTCTCCCGTGTCTACGTGGGCGTGCACTACCCCGGGGACGTGCTGGCCGGGATGGCGATCGGCGTCGGCGCCGCTGCGCTCACCTGCCGCTGGTGGCCGCCTCGCCAGGTCGTCCCGGGGAGACAGCGGCCCGTCGCCGACGCGCCCGCGCTGCCCCGGGGCGAGGGGCTGGTCGTGTTCGTCAACAGCGGGGCCGGCTCCGGCGCCGCCGCCACGTCCCTGCCCCCGGCCGAACGGCTGCGCGCGCTGCTTCCCGGGGCCGAACTGATCGAGCGGGGCCCCGACGACGATTTCGCCGCGCTGCTCGCCGAGGCCGTCGACCGGGCCGCGGAGAGCGGCGGAGTCCTCGGCGTCTGCGGTGGGGACGGCAGCGTCAACGCCGCCGCCCGCGCGGCGGCCGAACGGGGCCTCGCGCTGGCGGTGTTCCCCGGCGGCACCCTCAACCACTTCGCCCAGGACCTGGGGGTGCCGGACTACGAGGACACCGCGGACGCCGTGGTCCGGGGCGAGGCGGTGTCAGTGGACCTCGGTGTGGCGCGCTCGGCCGGCGGCGAGGACGTGCGGTTCCTCAACACCTTCAGCATCGGCCTGTACCCCGAACTCGTCCGGATGCGTGAGCGTGCGCAGGAGCGGTGGGGCAAGTGGCCCGCCGCCGCGTTCGCCCTGGTCAGGGTGTTGCGCACCGCGACCCCCGTCGAGCTGAGCCTCAACGGCCGCCCGCGCCGTCTGTGGCTGCTGTTCGCGGGCAACGGACGCTACGTCCCCGAGGGCTTCGCCCCGTCCTACAGGCCGCGGCTCGACGACGGACTGCTCGACCTGCGCGTGGTGGACGGCGACCACCGTCTCGCCCGCACCCGGGTCGTCGTCTCCGCGCTCGCCGGGGCCCTGCACCGCTCCCGGGTCTACGGCGCGGAGCAGGTCCCCTGGGTGCGGCTGGAGAACGTGACGGGTACGGACTCCCTCGCGTACGACGGTGAAATCGCGTCCGCCGAGGCGTCGTTGAGCCTGGAGAAGGAGCCCGGTGCGCTCGTGGTGTACCGGCCCGCGGTGCCGCACGACGAAGCGGCGCGGCAGGCGCGGCCGGCCGCCGGGACGGCCGGCCGGGGCGGACGGGCGAGGGGCCGCCGTCTCCCTGCTGACGGCGGCCCCTCGGACCGGGGGTGATCGGTCCGCGACCGATCACATGTGGACGACCGGTGCGGCGTCCGGGTCCTGCTCCAGCTTCCCGCGCCGGTAGAGCAGGAAGGCGATGACGGCGCCCGCGACGAAGAATCCGGCCGACCACCAGAAGGCGGTGGTGTAGCTCTCGATCGTCGACCGGGCCTGGACCAGCTTGTCGGTGGCGTCCTTGCCGGACAGGTAGTTCGTCGCGGCGCTCGCGGCGAGCGTGTTCAGCAGGGCCGTACCGATCGAACCACCCACCTGCTGCATGGTGTTGACGGTGGCCGAGGCGACTCCCGCGTCCTCCGGGGCGATCCCGCTGGTGGCGAGCGACATGGCGGGCGGCATCACCATGCCGAGGCCCGCGCCGATGAGGAGCAGCTGCGGCAGGACCGCGGTCGAGAAGGACGAGCCGATGCCGATGCCGGTCAGCCAGGCCATGCCGAGCGCGGCGAGCGCGAAGCCGGCGGGGATGACGGCCTTCGGGCCGATGCGCGGCACCAGCACCGTCGTGGAGACCTGGGCCATGACCATCAGGGCCGCCATCATCGGCAGGAACGCCACACCGGTCTTCGTCGGGCTGAAGCCCAGGTTCAGCTGGAGGTAGTAGGTGAGGAAGAGGAACACACCGAACATGCCGGCACCGGTGATGAGCACGGTGATGAACGAGGCGGCACGGTTGCGGTCGAGCAGGACGCGCATCGGCAGCAGCGGGTGCTCGGCGACGCTTTGCCGGCGGACGAACGCGGCCAGCAGGACCACACCCGCGGCCAGGAAGCCCCAGGTGGCGGGCGAGCTCCAGTCGTGCGTCTCGGCGTTGGAGAAGCCGTAGACCAGTGAGAAGAGACCGGAGGAGACCAGCAGGGTGCCCGGCAGGTCGAGCTTGGATCCGGCCGCGTCGCGGTGGTTGCCCAGCAGCACCCAGCCGCCGGCGAAGGCGACGACCGCGAAGACGAGGTTGACGAACAGGGTCCAGCGCCAGTCGAGCGTGTCGGTGAGGACACCGCCGAGCAGCAGGCCCACCGCGCCGCCGGCGCCGGCGATGGCGCCGTACACGCTGAACGCCTTGGCGCGTTCCTTGGCGTCGGTGAACGTCGTGTTCAGCAGCGAGAGCGCGGCGGGCGCGAGGAGTGCGCCGAAGACACCCTGCAGGGCGCGGGCGGTGACGAGCATCCCGAAGCTGGTCGCCGCGCCGCCGAGCACGGAGGCGGCGGCGAAGCCGGCGACGCCGATGAGGAAGGCGGGCTTGCGGCCGAAGAGGTCCGCGATACGTCCGCCGAGCAGCAGCAGGGAGGCGAAGGCGAGGGAGTAGGCGGTGACGATCCACTGCCGGTTGCCGTCCGAGAAGCCGAGGTCGGCCTGGGCCGACGGCAGGGCGATGTTCACGATGGTCGCGTCGAGGACCACCATCAGCTGCGCGATGCCGATGATCGCGAGGATCCACCAGCGCCGGTTCGAGGCGGGCGCGGGCGGTGCTTCCACGGCACCCGCGCGGGTGCCGTCGGCCACGGTCTGAGACATGGGAGAACACTCCGGGGAAGGTCGCTCAGGGATGAGTGCACTAAACGAAACGGTTTCGTACACATCGACATCCCGAGACTAGACCCCGTCGAGCGAAACGGCAACGTTTCGCTAAGTGACCTGGGTCGCCCTCGTATACCTTGACGGGCATATAACCAAAGAGGCATATTGAGGCCATGTCCGAGGCATCCCTGTGGGCCGCGCTCGCCGACCCGCACCGGCGTGCCATCGTGGCGCTCCTCCTGGAGCGCCCGCGCGCCGTCGGCGAGATCGTCGAGGCCTGCGGTCTGAGCCAGCCCAGCACCTCCAAGCACCTTCGGGTGCTCCGCGACGCCGGGCTCGTGCGGGCGCGCCAGGACGCGCAACGCCGTGTCTACGCCCTCGACCCCGCCCCGATCGCCGAACTCGACGCCTGGCTCGCCCCGTACCGCACCCTGTGGAACGAGCGCCTCGACGCCCTGGGCCGACGCCTGGACGCCGCGGCGGGGGAGCCACCGGACGACCACGACACACCCTCCCCGAAGGACTGACCGCCATGTCCGCCGAGCGCACCGACCTCACCGGCACCTACCTCACCCTGGACGACGGGCGCCCCGCCGTCCGCTTCAGCAGGACCTACGACCACCCCGTCGACCGGGTCTGGCAGTTCGTGACCGACCCCGACGAACTGGCCCAGTGGTTCCCCTCCCGCGCCGAGTTCGAGCTGCGGCCGGGCGGCACCGTCACCTTCAGCGGCGACCCCAACACGGCGGACTCGCGGGGCCGCGTCCTCGCCGTCGACCCGCCCCGGCACCTCTCCTTCGCCTGGGGCGGCGACGAACTGCACTTCGACCTCGAAGCCCTGGACGACAAGCGCACCCGCTTCACACTCACCGACGTCCTCGGAGCCGCGGACACCGCCGCTCGCAACGGCGCCGGCTGGGAGGTGTGTCTCGCCGCCCTCGACGCGAAGGCCCGCGGCGAACACCCCGAGGGCCCGCACGCCGGGGCCGGAGCACCCTGGAAGGAGTTCTACCGCGGCTACCTCGAGGCCGGGGTCCCCTCCGGCGCGCCCGTTCCGGGGCTCGACTGAACAGGCGGGCCACCGCAGCCGCACGCCGTTCCCGGCCTACCGCATCTGCCGTCGCACCAGTTCGTGCAGCCGCCCGCCGGTGTCCGCCAGCAACTGCGCGGGCGGGCCCTGCTGGGCGACCCGGCCGTCCTCCATCACGATGACGCGGTCCGCGTCCATCACGGTCGACAGACGGTGGGCGATCACGACACGGGTGGCCTGCAGCGCACGGGTGCTCTCGATGACCGTGCGCTGCGTGTCGTTGTCGAGAGCGCTCGTCGCCTCGTCGAAGAAGAGGATCCTCGGACGCCGGATCAACGCCTGGGCGATCATCAGCCGCTGGCGCTGACCGCCGGAGATCGCACCGCCGCCGGAGACGATCGTGTGCAGCCCCATCGGCATCCGCTTGATGTCCTCGGCCAGACCCGCCATCTCGGCCGCGGCCATCGCCTCCTCGGGCGTGTACGGCTCGGTGCCGCAGATGCAGTCCAGGATCGACCCGGTGAACGGCTGCGCGTGCTGGAGCACGACACCGCACTGACGGCGCACGGCCGACTGGTCGAGAGCCGCCAGGTCCTGCCCGTCGTACAGGACGCTGCCCGAGACCGGCCTGTCGAAGCCGATGAGCAGGCGCAGCAGCGTGGACTTGCCGCAGCCGCTCGGGCCGACGATCGCCACGAACTCGCCCGGCCGGATCTCGAAGGACACGTCGTCGAGGACCAGCGGACCGTCGTCGGCGTAACGGAAGGAGAGCCGCCGCGCCTCCAGGCCCCCGGACAGGACGCCCGGGCGCGTGTTCGCCGCGCGCACCTCCGGCGCCGCTTCGAGCACCGGCTTGATCTCCTCGAACATCGGCAGCGCGGCAGCCGCCGAGACGAACGCGCCGGTGATCTGGGTGACCGAGGTCAGCAGCATCGTCACCGCCGTGCTGAAGGTGAGGAAGTCCGCCGCCGACAGCGAGCCGCGGGCCGGGCCGGCGAGCAGCATGAACATCAGCAGGGTGCACAGCGGCAGATAGACCGCGCCCATCACCGTGTTCAGGTTCTTGATGCGGCCCACCTTCTGCTGGAGCTCGCGGCTGCGCGCGAACTCGCCCGCCCAGGCGGCGTACGCGTAGTTCTCCGCCGCCGCGACCCGCAGCTTGGGCAGCCCCCGCAGGGTCTGGAACGCCTGGTTGTTGAGCTTGTTGCCGAGCACGACCAGGCGGCGCTGCCAGCGCACCTGCCACAGTCCCAGGCCGAGGAACCCGGCCGCGATGACGACCAGCATGGCGATCGCGGCCAGCGCCATGGGAACGCTGTACCAGAGCAGCAGCCCCAGATTCATCGCGCCGATCGTGCCCGCCTGCATCAGCGTCGGGCCGACACCCGCGAGCAGGCGGCGGATGCCGCTGATCCCCATGGCGGCGCTGGCGAGTTCACCGGTCGACCGGGACGTGAAGAACTTCGTCGGCAGGCGCAGCAGCCGGTCCCACACCGCCGGCTGGAGCGTCGCCTCGATCCGCCCCTCCAGCCGCAGGATCGTGAGGTTCTGCAGCAGCATGAACGCCGCCGACACGACACTGGTGAGCATCAGGGCCAGACACACCTGCACGATGAGGTCGTGCTGGGCCTTCGGCACGTACTCGCCGAGCACCTTGCCGGTCGCGATCGGCACCAGGGCTCCGATCACGACGGTCACCAGGCCGCTGACCGCGAGACCGCGCAGATCCCCGCCGGTCCCGCGGAGACAGAACCGCAACAGCCCGAACGGGCTGGGCGTCCGCTCCGGCAGCGGCCGGTAGAACATCACCGCCCGCGGCTCGAACTCCGCCGCGTTGGCCTTCTCGACCGGGGTCTCCCGCCCGGAGGACGGCTGCACGGCCACATAGCCGCCGCGCCGCCACAGCAGGGCGACCGGCGCGCCGGACACGGCGCGGTGGCCCACCAGCGGGCCGATGTTGTCGCGCCACCAGCGCCCGTCCAGGCGTACCGCACGCGTGCGGATCCGCGAGGCGAGCGCGATCCGCTCGACCGGGTCGAGCCGGTCGCTCTCGGTGCCGCTCTGCGCGGGCTCCGCGAGGTCGATGCCCGCGGTGCGGGCGACCAGCTTGCACGCCGCGTACGTGGCGTCCGCGTCGGCGGCGGTCGGACGCTTCGCCGACGACTTGCCGATGGAGGCCAGCAGGGTCCGGTCGGCCTGGGCACGGACCGCCTCACCGGCCTTGATGCCGGCCGCCGTACGGTCCTCGTGGCTCGCCTCCAGCTGCTCGATCCAGCGGTCCAGCGTGGCCAGCAGCCGGTACTGCTGATCGACCATGCCCTGCCACACGCCGGGGTCCATCAGCAGATCGGCCGCGGCCTCGGCGCCGTACAACGAGCCGTACTGGACGCTGCCGGGCGGCACCTGCATCCAGAAGACGTCCTCGTCCGTGAGCGCGGCGGCGTTCTCCGTGGCCATCGGGGCCTGGAAGAGAATGGACAGGCTGCGGCCGACCCCGAGGGCGAGGGCGTACTCCAGCGGGCTGGACGTCGGAGGCACGTACTGCGGGTTGCCGTACTCGTCGTAGGACCAGGTCTCCGTGTTGACGGGCTGGTACAGCTCGCGCAGCACGATCCGGTGCACCACGCAGTCGCGCAACGGCCGCCCGACGAGCGTGTGCTGGGGACCCGCGACCGGGCCGAGCAGCAGCGAGCCCGCTTCGAGCCTGCCCAGATGGTGCCAGTGACCCTGCTGCACCGCGTCGACCGCGAACAGGTCCATGGCGCCCGCGGCGACCAGCCACAGCACCTGCGGACCCTCCAGGTCCAGCCGGTTGAGACCGGAGCAGTCGATCGGCGTGCCCATGCCGCCGAGTGCGCCGAGGACGAGGTCCCCCTCGTGGACGCCCTCGTGAACCGTGGTCATCTCATCGCTCCTTGACCAGCTCGGCGTACGGGCCGCCGGCCGCCACCAGGGCGTCGTGCCGCCCGCGTTCCACGATCGTGCCGTGCTGGAGGACCACGATCTCGTCGCTGTCGCGCACGGTGCTCAGCCGGTGCGCGATCACCACACAGGCGCAGCCGCGCTTGCGCAGGTTGTCGATGACGAGCTGCTCGGTCTCCGCGTCCAGGGCGCTGGTCACCTCGTCGAGCACCAGGATGCTGGGCCTGCGCACCAGCGCTCGCGCGATCTCCAGACGCTGGCGCTGGCCGCCGGAGAAGTTGTGCCCGTCCTGCTCGACCCGGCTGTGGATGCCGCCCGGCCGGCGCGTCACGACGTCGTACAGCGCCGCGTCCTGAAGGGCGGACACCACCGCGTCGTCCGGGATCGACGGGTCCCACAGCGCGATGTTGTCGCGCACGGTGCCCTCGAAGAGGAAGACGTCCTGGTCGACGAAGGAGACGGAGGCGGCGAGCGCGCCGCGCGGGATGTCCTCCAGCAGCTGACCGTCGATGCGGATCGAGCCCTCCCAGGGGGCGTACAGGCCCGAGATCAGCCGGGAGACCGTCGACTTGCCGCTCCCGGAACCTCCGACCAGCGCGACCTGCTGGCCCGGCCCCACCGTCAGCGAGAATCCGCTGAGCAGCGGCTTGTCGAGCGGGCTGTAGCCGAACGTGATGTTCTCCAGTTCGACATGGCCGTGCAGCCGGCGGGTGGACTCGCCGGTGCCGGGGCGTGCGTAGAGCGGGTCCGCCTGGAAGTTCTCCACGTCCTTGAGCCGGGCGACGTCGGCCGCGAAGTCCTGGATGCGGCCCGCGACACCGTTGAGCCGGGTGATCGGCGCCGTGAAGCGGGTCACCAGGGCCTGGAAGGCGACGAGCAGACCGACGGAGATGTGCCCCTCGACGGCGCGCATCCCGCCGATCCACAGGATCAGCGCGGAGTTCAGCGTCGCGAGCGTCGGCGCGACCACACCCAGCCACGCGCTCGGCACACCGAGGCGCTGCTGCTCCTCCAGCGTGGTGGCGTGCTGCCCGGCCCACTTGCGGAAGTAGCCGTCCTCGCCGCCGGTCGCCTTCATCGTCTCGATGAGCTGGAGCCCGGTGTAGGCCGTGTTGGTCAGCCGCGCGGTGTCCGCGCGCAGCTTCGCGGTACGGGTCGCGCGCATCCGGACCACCACGCGCATCGCCACCACGTTGAGCAGTGCGACACCGATCCCGACGGCCGTGAGCTGCGGGTCGTACGTGTAGAGCAGCACCGCGTAGAGCACGACCACGATCGCGTCCACGCCGGCCGCGGCGAGGTCACGGGCCAGCGTCTCGGACACCGCGTCGTTCGACTGGAGCCGCTGCACCAGGTCGGCCGGACTGCGCTGGGAGAAGAAGGTGACGGGCAGCCGCAGCAGGTGCCGCAGGAAGCGGGCGCTGCTCAGCGTGGAGGAGATGATGCGCCCGCGCAGCAGATTCGCCTGCTGCAGCCAGGTCAGCACCACCGTGAGCAGCACCGAGGCGCCCATCGACGCGAACAGCACGCCCAGCAGCGAGGTCTGGCCGCCGATCAGATACGTGTCGATGTAGGTCCGGCTGAGCGCGGGCAACGCCGCGCCGACCGCCACCAGCAGGAGGCTGGCGAGCACGGCCGCCGGCATCGTGCCCGAGGTGCCCCGCAGCCGGGCCGGCATGGCGCCCAGCACTCCGGGCCTGCGCCCGCCCTTGCGGAAGTCGGGCCCCGGCTCCATGACCAGGACGACACCGGTGAAGCTGGTGTCGAAGTCCTCCATGGGGACGAAACGCCGTCCCTTGCCGGGGTCGTTGATGTGCACGCCGCGCCGGCCGAAGCGTCGCCCCATGCCGTCGAACACGACGTAGTGGTTGAACTCCCAGAACAGGATCGCGGGCGCATTCACGTCTGCGAGGGCGACCGTGTCCATCTGCATGCCCTTGGCCGTGAGGCCGTAACTGCGGGCCGCCTTGAGGAGGTTGCTGGCGCGCGAGCCGTCCCGCGAGACACCGCACGCGATGCGCAGTTCTTCGAGCGGGATGTGCCGGCCGTAGTGGCCGAGCACCATGGCGAGGGAGGCCGCACCGCACTCCACGGCCTCCATCTGGAGCACGGTGGGGGTGCGCACCGTCTTGCGCCGCCCCTTGGGGACCGGCCGCTTGGGCGCGGGCGCGCGGCGTCTGCCCCGCACCGGCGGGGGGAGCGTGTCCTGGGGAGCGGTCACGGCAGGAGCCAATCGACGGGTCGCTGATCGGCCATGCGGATCGAACCCGTGGCCAGGGTCATGGAGGTGAGCGCGTACGGCGGTCCGTCCGCCGAGGACCACTTCAGGCCGCTCTTCGTGGCGGACGAACGGTCGAGGCGCACCAGGACGGCCACCGGGCGGCCCTTCTTGGTGAACTGCTCGCCGAGCTGGCTGTCGCCGAGGTAGGCGGCGATCTGCTGCTGGGTCTGCACCGTCCGGCCGACGGACTTCACATGGCCGCGCAGCACTCCGTACTGCTGGGTCGGCACCGACTGGACGCTGAGGTCGACGGCGGCGTCCGCGGGAATGGTGGCGGCGTTCTCGGCGGGGACGTAGACGGTCGCGTAGAGCGGGTCGTCCGCGTGGGCGACCTTCTCGACGGCCGCGACGTTCGCGCCGGTCGAGATGATGGCGCCGATGGTGGCGACGAGCGCCGTGATCCGGCCCGCGGCGACGGTACGGACGACGGCTGTCTCGCCCTGGGCGGTCCGCACCTTCAGCACGGGGGCGTTCGCGGGGAGCCGTTCGCCCTCCTTGGCGAGGACTGCGGTGACCTGGCCGGCGACGGGGCTCTGCAGCACGTAACTGCCCTGCCCATGCGTGAGGACGGCAGGTGCGCCGACCGTGGAGGTGACGGTGCCCGTGACGGCCCAGACGGAGGCCGCGGCCATGGCGACGAGGGTCACGGAAAGGACGAGCCAGCCCTGCGGGCGGGCGAAGCGCACCGGAAGGTCGAGCTCCTCCGGCGACTGCAGCTTGGCGAGGGCCTGTTGGCGGAACTGCACGGGACTTCCCTCACCTGTTCGAGAGGTTCACGGCATCCGAGAGTCCCGGAACCGGGAAGCGGTTCCGGGACTCAACGGTGTGAAACGGGATCAGAGACCCGCGACCAGGCCGGTGACCGGGGCGGTGTTCAGGCCGGTCACGCCCTCGACGGTGCCGATGGCCGTGCCCGCGAGGCCGGAGACCGGGGCAACGCTGTCGACCAGGCCGGACACGGTGCCGACGGCGTTCAGCGACAGGCCGCCGGAGACGTTGTCGAGGTCGGCGTCCGAGATCTCGGCGGTCTCAACACGGGGGGTGGAGTTCATGGTGGAACTTCCCTTCGTATGGATATTTCATAAGGGGGGAGCGGCCCCCTCTGGGGACAGATGACGGCCGCCGCCGCGGGGCTGCGACACCCGTTCCCAGGCGTCCGGTGCGACCTCCGCGGTGCAACGGATCAAAGCACGGTCGCGGGGCACGCTTCCAATCAACCAGGGCTCTCACCTGGGAACTTGAGTGCGCGACAGGTTCAACCGTGCAGGTGTGCGCACGTCTTTGCGGCGACTTCTTCACATGCTGCGCGGCATCCATTCGTGCGCGCGCTTGCCGTCCGCGGACCGAATGGGACAGTCCCGTCGCAATGGCACGCAGGGGGGCGCGCGGCTGTGCAGATCCCTCGCACACGGTGACTTGGTTGCGTAATGGATGTGCAGATTCGCTGAAGCCAGGATTCCGCTCGTGCTCGAAGACGATCCGTTACTGATCGGTAGCGGAACGTGTCGGCGGGCTCGCGGAAGCGTTCGGCCGGGCGAACGGGCGTGTGTCGCGCGGTCTCGCGGCGGTCTGCCGTGCGGCCCTGTGTCGGGTGCCGCGCGGCTCTGCGAGGGAGAACGATGAGTGGGGTCTGTGAGGGGCGCGCGGCTCTGCAAGGGCGGCCGGGCGGCCCCGTGACGGAGTGTCGGACGGGGCTCCCGGCCGCCGGCGTGGTCAGCCCAGCAGTGCGTACACCGTGCTCGCGCGCGCGGCGACCTCCCCGGACCCCTCGGCGGCCATCGTGATGTCGGCGAAGGCCATACGGCGGCCGAGCTTGGTGAGGACCGCCTCGACCAGGACGTCGGCGTCCGTCACCGCCCGCTGGAAGCTCGTGGACTGCTGCACCGTCGTCATCGGGACGAACGCGCCGCGTGCCGCCGACACCGCGATCACGGTCGCCGTGTCGGCGGCGGCCATCAGTGCCTGTCCCGACAGGGAACCGCCCTCCCGGGACAGTCGTGCGGACCACGGCAGCCGCAGGACGGCGCGGCGGTCGCCCAGCTCCGCCACGGACAGGCCCAGATCCAGGACCCAGGGGGCGAAGTTGTCGTCGAGGATCTTGTCGGCTTCGGCAAGGTTCAGCGTCATACGGGGCATTGTTCCCCGACTCCCTGGCCGACGTGGCGATTTGCCTGGCATTCCGCGCCTTCGAGTCGCCTGGATCCTGCCATTTGCAAAGGCAGTTGAACGCCACCGGCGGCACACGCGTATCAACCACCATCCAGGCGCCCCCCAGTCAGCTGCCGGACGGCGGCATCGACCCCGTCCCCAGGAGGTCAAGAGTTGAGTCACAAACGGATACCCAAGCGCAAGGCCGCCATCGCGGCGGGAAGCGTGGCGGCGCTCGGAGCTGCGGCCCTTCTGCTGCCCAACGCCAACGCGTCCCAGTCGAACGGGGACGACGCCACCCCGAAGACGTTCAAGGCGGGGGACGTCGCGGACGTCGCCTCCCAGCTCGCCTCGCAGCTGGGCCAGTCCTTCGCGGGCTCCTACTACGACGCGGGCAAGCAGCAGCTCATCATCAACGTCGTCGGTAACGACAGCAACGTCGTCAACCGGATCGAGAAGGCCGGCGCGGTCGCGAACGAGGTGCAGAACAGCACCGCCGAACTGAAGGCCGCCGCCAGAACGCTCAAGGCGGACGCGACGATCCCCGGCACCGCGTGGGCCGTCGACCCGAAGACCAACGAGATCCGCGTCACCGCCGACTCGACCGTCACGGGCGGCAAGTGGGACACCCTGGAGTCGACCGTCAAGGGTCTCGGCTCCGGCGTTGCCACCGTCAAGAAGTCCGCCGGCACCTTCAAGACGTTCGTCGACGGCGGCGACGCCATCTTCGGCGGCGGTGCGCGCTGCTCCCTCGGCTTCAACGTCACCGCGGGCGACGGCAGCCCGGCCTTCCTGACCGCGGGCCACTGCGGTGTGGCCGCGGCCCAGTGGTCGGACTCCCAGGACGGCGCGCCGATCGCCACCGTGGACCAGGCCACGTTCCCGGGCGACGGCGACTTCGCCCTCGTCAAGTACGACGACCCCAACACGCAGGCCAACAGCGTGGTCAATGTCGGCAACGGTCAGTCCGTCGAGATCACCCAGGCCGCGGACGCCACCGTCGGGCAGCAGGTCCTCCGGATGGGCAGCACGACCGGTCTCAACGACGGCAGCGTCACGGGGCTGGACGCCACCGTGAACTACCCGGAGGGCACGGTCACCGGCCTCATCCAGACCGACGTCTGCGCCGAACCGGGCGACAGCGGCGGCTCCCTGTTCACCCAGGACGGCAGCGCGATCGGTCTGACCTCGGGTGGCAGCGGCGACTGCACCAGCGGCGGCGAGACCTTCTTCCAGCCGGTCACGACCGCGCTCCAGGCGGTCGGCGCCACCCTCGGCGCCGGCGGCGCCGGAGCGGGCGACGCGGGTGCGGGCGACGCGGGTGCGG
>NZ_MLCE01000038.1:37727-42115 GCF_002300165.1 Streptomyces sp. Tue6028
CGCGGGTGCCGGCACGGTGGACCCGAGCGCGGGTGCCGGCGATCAGGCGGGTGCCGGTGACGAGGCCGGCGGCGCCGCCGACCAGACGGGCGGCGACGAGCAGGCCGGTGCGGGCGACCACGCCGGCGGGGCCGCCGACCAGAGCGGCACCGGCATGGACGACGGCTCGGGTCTGGTGAGTTCGCAGCCCTGACCCGGACGGCGAGCACCCCCGACGGTTCGGGAACGCGAGAACCCCTGACGGTCGACGGTCGTGGAACACGAGCACCACTGACCGTCCGGGGACACGGGAACCGCTGACCGTCCGGGAACACGAGAACCACTGACCGGCCGGGAACAGCCGTCCCGGCCGGCAGTGACAGCGGTCCGGCCCTCCGGCGGGAGGGCCGGACCGCCGTGTGTACGGGCACCCCGCGGAGCGGGCCGCCTCAGCCGTGTTCCCGTGCCCGCAGCAGGAGCAGCGCCACGTCGTCGAGCCGTTCCCGGGACTCCGTCCCGCCGTGCCCCACGAGGCTGTCCGCGAGCGCGTCGAGCGGCTGGTCACCGGTCTCGCCGAGCCGCCGGCCCAGGTCGGCGAGGGCGTCCTCGATGTCGACGCCGGGCGACTCGATCAGTCCGTCGGTGTAGAGCGTGAGCAGCGAGCCGGGTGCGAGGGGCACCTCCGTCGTCGGGTACCTGGCGTCGGTGTCGATCCCGAGCAGGGGCCCGCCGGCCAGGTCCAGCACCCGGACGTTCCCGTCCGGCCGCCGCAGCAGGGGTGGCGGATGACCCGCGCGGGCCATGACGGCCACCTCGTGGGCGGGGTCCAGGCTCAGGTAGAGACAGCTGGCGAAGAGGTCGACGCCCAGGTCGATCAGCAGCCGGTTGGTGCTGCGCATCACCTCCTCCGGCGGCTGGCCCACCGTCGTGTAAGCGCGGACGGCAGTACGGATCTGCCCCATCAGGCCCGCCGCCGTCACGTTGTGCCCCTGGACGTCGCCGATCACCGCCGCGGCCCGCCCCTGGGAGGGCACCAGGTCGTAGAAGTCCCCGCCGATGTCCATGCCCCGGGCCGCCGGGAGGTAGCGGGCCGCCGCGTCGATCGAGGGCAGCACGGGCAGGGAGTGCGGCAGCAGCGCCTCCTGCAGACCGTGGGCCAACTGGTGCTTGGCGTCGTACAGGAGGGCACGCTCCAGCGCCTGCGCGACGAGACCGCCGAGACTGGTCAGGACGGCGCGCTCGTCCGCGGGGAAGGGGTGCGGCTCCGCGTACGCCAGGACGCAGGTGCCCACCGGACGACCGGAGGCCACCAGCGGCAGGTACGCCCACGCGGCCATCCCGTCGGGCGTCTTGCTCCGAGCCGGGTAGAGGCGCTCCAACTGCGTCCGCGAGCCGAAGAACGCGGGAGCACCGGTCTTCAGCGCCTGCGTTCCCGGCGTCGGGGCCGTGAGCGGCACTCCGTCGAGACGGTCAACGACCTGCGGGTCCGGGTATCCCCGGTGCCCGAGCACGTGCAGCCGCCCGGCCCGTGCGGCGAGGACGATCAGCGCCTGACTGCCGACCGCGGGCGCGATCTCGTCCGCGACCAGCTGCACCACGTCCTGCACGCCCGCCGCCTGGGTGAGCGCGCTCGCCAGGCTCAGCACGTGGGAGATGGTCACCAGCCGCGGCGTGCCGTCGCCGGGCTGCGGGCCGGCCCGGGTCATCTCGGACACCGCGCGGGCCCGCGAGATCCGCACGCTCAGACCGCTCGTGCTCGGATACAGCCGGAACGACAGCCATTCGCCCGGCGGCCGCAGCGCCACGAACGAGGTCACGTGCTGGCTGAGCAGCGCGGCACGGTAACGGTCCTCGTACACGGGGTCGTTGAGCCACGGCACGGACGCCCACAGCTGGGTGCCCAGGAGCCGGCCGACCGGCAGGCCGAGCAGCTCCGCCGTCGCCGGGTTGGCGAAGCTGACCCGCCCGTGCAGGTCGAGCGCGCACAGCCCGTACGGCAGCCGCGCCACCATGCGGGTCGCCTCCAGCGTGCCGAGGGTGTCGGCGGTGGTTCCCGCGGACGGTGTCAGCAGGTCCGGTTCGGGGGGCACCGGCCGGCGTTCCTCGGCGGCACGCTCCAGGCGCAGTGCGAGCCGGTCGCAGGCGGCGGTGAGCTGGACCCGCTCACGGTCGGACAGGTCCGGCGGATGCGAGCCGGGCCAGGTCACGAAGACCGCGCCGTACGCCGTGTGCTCGGTCACCACCGGCATCGCGGCGAGCGCGAAGGGATAGGGAAGCACCACGGCGATCCGGGGATAGCGGCGGGCCATCTCCTCCTCGCCGCTCACCCAGATCAGCCGCCGGTTCCGCACGGCCTCGGCCACCGGGATCGGCGCGGTCAGCCCCACCCGCTCCCACGGAGCCGCGAACGCCCGGGGCAGGCCCGCCATCACGGCCATCTCCAGCACCGGCTCGTGGTCCGCGAGCAGGTACACCGCTCCGGAGTGCGCGTGGACGTCGTCCATCATCGAGGTCAGCGTCAGCGACAGCAGTGGGCGTCCGACCGGCGCCGGCCTGCTCGCCGGTGCCTGCCTGGCCCCCTGCCAGTCGGACACGCCGACCACCTCCTCGCGGGGCCGCACGACTGCTCAGGTGACCAGGCTCTCTCCTGGCGGCGTATCGCGCACGGCGAGCGTGCCCGGCGGCCGGGCACGGCTGTACCCACGACGGCCGCGGCCATGCCCCCTGCTTCGAAGCAGGGGGCGGCGCGTGAGTGCTCCCCATGCGCCCCCGCGCACCCTCTTGGCCGGTTCTTCGCGCCCATGAACGGTCGCGAACGCCAACAATGGGCACGCGCTCAGGACGACAACGCCGTCGATCGGTCACCTGGAGGAGCCGACGTGATCCGGGTACTACTCGTGCACGACGCATGTCTGGTGCGGCAGGTACTCGCGGAATGGCTGCGCCGAACGCCCGACCTCGGGGTGTACGACACCCCGTGGCGCAGCGCGCCCGGCCACGTCCGCTCGCTCGGGCCGGACGTCTGCGCCGCCGATCTGGACTGCGCCGACACGTACGGCATACCGCCGCTCGCCGAACTGTGCGGGCGGGGAGCGGGGGCGGCGGCGCCGCGGCTCCTCGTGCTTGCCCGTGCGAACAGGCCCGGCCTGCTCAGGCGGGCCGCCGAGGCGGGCGCCCTCGGCTATGTCGACAAGGAGGGCTCGCCGGAGCGGCTGGTGTCGGGGATACGCCGCGTCGCCGAGGGGGAACGTTTCGTCGACGACTCACTGGGCTTCGGGTTTCTCAAGGCGGCACAGATGCCGCTGACCCGGCGCGAGCTGAGCGTGCTCTCCCTCGCCGCCGCCGGAGCCTCCATCGCCGAGATCGCGGGAAGCCTCCATCTGTCCCACGGGACCGTGCGCAACTACATGGCGGCGATCACGCGCAAGACCGGGGCCCGCAACCGCATCGACGCCATCAGGATCTCGCGGGGCGAGGGGTGGGTGTGAGTCCGCCAGGATCTCGCGGGGCGAGGGGCGGGTGTGAGCCCGCCGGCCCGCCGCCGATCAGGTCGCGGTAGAGCGACGAGCGTTCCAGGAGGTCCTCGTGCACCCCGAGGTCCACGCGCCGTCCGTCCATGACCAGCACGCGCCCGGCGCGACGGGCCGAGCTGACACGGTGGGCGACGACCACGAGCGTGCCGCCGGGACGCGCGGCGAAGGCACGCTCCGCGCGTTCCTCCGCGACCGGATCGAGGTGACAGGTCGCCTCGTCCAGTAGCGCGAGCGGTGCGGACGAGAGATACGCCCTGGTCAGCGCGATCAGCTGGCGCTCTCCCGCCGACAGGGCGGCCGGGTCGACCTCGGCCGACGGGCCGCCCAGCCGGTCCAGCAGCTCGTCCAGCCCGACCGTCCGGGCCGCCGCCCACAGCTCCGCCTCCGGTACCGGGTCCGGCCGCAGGTACCCCAGGTTCTCGGCCAGTGTGCCCGTGAAGACGTACGCCTCCTGGGGGATGAGGACGCGTCGCCGGGCGGCCGCCTCGGCCGGCACCGGGTGCCCGTGCACCCGGATCTCGCCGCGCACCGGCTCCAGGAGCCCCGCGACGAGGCCGGTAAGTGTCGACTTGCCGATTCCGCTGGGGCCCACGACGGCCAGATGCGCCCCGTGGGGGAGCCGCAGGTCGAGGTTCTCGATGACGGGGGCGCTGCCGGGACCGTAGGCGAAGGTGACCCCGGTGAGGTGGAGGGCGGCGGCCCCGGTGGTGTCCTCCGGCGCGGACCCGGCGCGGCTCGTGTCCTGTCGCGCGGGCCCGGTGCGGCTCGGGTGCTGCCGCGTGGGCCTGGCGTGACTCGTGTCCGTTCGCGCGGGCCCGGCGTGACTCGTGTCCTCTTGCGCGGGCCCGGTGCGGCTCGGGTGCTGCCGCGTGGGCT
>NZ_MLCE01000039.1:0-28232 GCF_002300165.1 Streptomyces sp. Tue6028
GGGCCGCGGGAGCGCCGTCGGGGTGGCCGGAGCGGACGGGGCGCCCGGGGCCTCGGGCTCCGCGGGCCCGGTCGGCGGGGCCAGGCGCTGGAGGACGACGGCCAGGCGGGAGCCGCTGGTGCCGAGGCCGTGGACCAGATTCTGCAGCGCGGGGAGCAGTGACTGGGCGACATAGGAGAGGGCGCCGACGAGCGCGCCCGCGGTGACTCCGTGCGCCAGCAGCCACGGGGCCGTGACGAGCAGCAGGACGAGGGGGAGCTGCCCGCCGACGGTCAGGGACGCCACGCGCAGCACGCCCCAGCGCGCCAGCGAACGGGCCGCCCGCGTCTCGGAGTCGACGCGCGCATCCAGCTCGGCGCCCACCCGGGCCTCCGCGCCGGCCGCCGTGACGTCCCGCAGCCCCGCGCACACGACGCCCAGCCGGGCGGCGAGCTCCTCGTCCGCGAGGAGGAACGTCCGCTGCCGGCGCGCCAGCGGACGCAGCGTCACCACGAACAGGGCCACTCCGGCCGCCAGCGGCGGGGCGACCACCAGCAGGAGCAACGGGTCGAGCGAGCACAGCCCGACCAGCGCCCCCGCGGACGTGAACAGGAACGAGCGCGAGACCATCACCAGACCGGCGAAGGTGTCCCGGGCGATCTCCACCTGCTGGGTCAGCCCCGACAGCGCCGCGCCGTCCCCGTCCCGCACGCCCCGCCCCACGACGTTCCGTACGAGTCCGTCCCGGAGGGGTTCGACGAGCGCGGCGACGGCCCGGTACACCCGGCTCGTGCCGTACGCCCCGGCCAGCACGGCGAGTGCGGCGAGCGCGAGCCAGCCGAGCCCGACGTCCGAACGCCCCGCCAGGAACCCGTCGTCCAGGGCCCGCGCGGGCGCGTACCCCATGAGGAAGGTCTGTCCGGTCTCCACCACCGACCAGGCGGCCAGCCGCGCGACGACGGGCCACCGGGCGCCCAGGAACCGCAGCCCGCGCCGGTAGTAGGGGGTCACGGCCGCTCCTCCCCGACCCGTGCCGCCGCGGACGTCCGGGACGCGCCGTCGTCCCGCTGCCGTCCGGCGGCGAACAGGTCGCGGTATCCGGCCAGTCGCCACAGCCGCTCGTGCGGCCCGCACGCCCGGACCCGGCCACCGTCGAGCCACACCACCGCGTCGGCCCGTGCGGCCGTGGACACCCGGTGCGCGACGATCAGCCGGCTGCTCCCGGGAGCGGGCCGGAACAGGGCCTCGGCGATGTGGTGCTCGGTGACCGTGTCGAGGCTCGACAGGGCGTCGTCGAGGATCATCAGGCGGGCGTCCTGGGCGAACACCCGGGCCAGGCCGAGGCGTTGGGCCTCGCCGCCGGAGAGCGGGGCATCGGCGCAGCGGGTGGCGTACCCCTCGGGCAGCCGGCGCACGAAGGTGTCCGCGCGGGCCGTGCGGGCCGCGGCCACCACGCGGTCCCGGGACGGCGCGGAGAGGGCGAGGCCGATCGTGTCCGCGACGGTGTCACCGAGCAGGGCGGGGCGTTCGAAGGCGTGGCCGACCGCTCCACGCAGCTCGTCGCGGGTCAGTTCGCGCAGGGGCACCCCGTCGAGCAGGACCTCGCCGTCGTCCGGATCGGCCAGCCGGCCCGCGAGCGCCGCGAGCAGCGACTTGCCGGACCCGGACCGACCGACCACGGCCAGCGTGGACCCGCCGGGGACGAGCAGGTCGATCCCGTCGAGCACGACACGCCCGGCACGCCGGACGCTCACCCCGCGCAGCTCCAATCGGCCTTCCCCCGGCGGAAGTTCACCGCTTCCGTACGGGATCGGCGGCTCCTCCAGCAGCTCACCGAGCCGCCGCGCGGCCGCGCGCGCTCGGACCAGCCCGGACAACTGCCCGACCAGCACGCCCACTCCGGTGGCGAGCACGGCGTACCGGGACGCGGCGAGGACGTCACCGACCGACAGCCGATGGCGTACGAGCAGGACACCGGCGACGGCCAGCACCCCGATCTGCAGGAGCGGGGCGACGGCGACCGCCTGTGCGGCGGCGCGCCCCTGGACCTGCCACATCCGGCGGCCCTCCCGGGCGAGTTCGGGCAGTGGGCGCAGGATCCGGGCCGTCTCCCGGTCGGCGGTCCCGCCGGCGGCGATCGTACGGAACCCGCCGAGCGCCTCGGCCAGACCCGCCGCGATCCGGCCCTGGGCCTCCTGGTAGCGCGCCACGCAGCGCGACGAGTCGCGGGCGAAGGCACGCAGGAGCAGCGTGAGCACCGGGGCTCCCGCGAGGAACACCGCGGCGAGCAGGGGATCGACGAGCCAGAGCGCCACGACGGCACCGAGGGGGGCGGCCAGCGCGGCCAGCAGCGCGGCGGTGGTGGCGGGCGCCGTCCCGGCGTGGGCGGCGTTGCCGACCAGACGTGCCACGAGATCACCCGGCCCGAACCGGCCCGCGGCCCGCGGCCCGACGGCCAGCACGTGCCCGGTCAGCAGTTTGCGCAGCCATGCGGTGCCGCGGGCGTTCGTGGTCGCCGAGAGGACCGTCTCGACGGCGTCGAGCACGGCGAGCAGCAGGACGAGGGCGGCACAGGCGAGCACCCACGGGGTGGGTCGGCCGCCGGCGGGTCCGGCGAGCAGGAGATCGACGGCCCGGCCCAGCGCGGCCGGCAGCAGCAGGCTCGCGGCCGCGGCGGCCGTGGTCGTGAGGAAGAGGGCCGTGCAGCGGACTCGGCACTGCCGGGCCGTCGCGCGCGGCAGCCGGGCCGGGGGAGTCGTGCGGATGTCGTCCGGAGTGGTCACGCGGCGGAGCCCCTCGCATTCCCGGCGCGGCGAAGGACCCCGGACGGCCCCTCCCCGCAGAGGGGAGAGCGCCGCCCGGGGCCGTGCCCGCGCAGTGACGTCAGAGACAGAGCAGCACGCTCGCGGCGGAGACACAGGAGAGCAGGCTCACCGTGCTCGCGCCGCCGCCGCCCGTGTGCTCGTCGGACTCCATCGTCTGCAGGTCGAGAAGTGCCATCTCGTGTCCTTTCCCTTGGTCGGGGACGGGGTGTGTCGGGCCACGGCTCCGCCACGTCGCGCAGCCGTGTGTGGTTCACGACTCCGTCGTGTCGCGGAGCCGCGTGCGGGGGCCGCCGTCGAGCGGCGGCAGGAACGGCAGTCCGGAGGGGACCTCGTCGCCCAGGGCCGCGCCCAGTGCGAGCAGGCACCCTGCCGTTCCGGTGCCCAGGTCCATGGAGAGCCGCATCATCTGGTGTCCGGGGAAGGCCAGCCGGCCTCGGTACGCCATCGCGAACCAGCCGAGCCCGGCCACCTGTTCGGCGAGCCGCTCGGGGCGGGCCCCCGGAACGTCGGTGCGGCCGAGGTGCAGGATCATCCCGGCGCGGCCCTGGAAGAGACCCGGCTGCGCGTAGAACCGCGAGGTCGCTGCGGTCAGGACGGCGGCGCGCGCCCGCTCGAACTCCGGCGGCGCCCCGTCCGGCGCGAGCGCCGCGTAGTCGTCGAGGACCATTCCCAGCCCGGCGCTGCCGTCCCCGAGGTAGGGGAGCGTGCGCCAGCCCTCGTCGACCTCCAGGCCGCCGCCCTTCTGGACGACACAGCAGTCCAGGTCGAGCCGCAGCGCCGCGGCGGCCGCGTCGAGGAGCCCGGGGTCGCCGGTGGCCTCGTACCGCCGCAGCAGGAACAGCGCGGGGCCGCTCGCGCCGCGCAGCAGTCCGGCGCGCCGACGGGGAGCGTCGGGCCGTGCCTCGGCGAGCCGTCCGACGAGCAGGTCCGCGGCCTCGGCGGCGTGCCGTCCCAGCTCCGGTTCGCCGGTCGTGCGGGCCAGATGGCCGAGGACCAGGCCGAGCCCGGCGAGTCCGCCGTGCAGACCGGACGACAGGTTCTGCCATCGCTCCGCGAGGATCCGCTCGACCAGGTCGAGCGCCCGCCGCCGGTGGCCGAGCTCCTCGAGGACGTACGCGACGCCCGCGAGCCCGTCGTACAGGCCGAGCGGTGTGCCGACCGGCGGGGGATCGGTGTGGTCGAGCAGCCAGCGCTCGCCCGCCTCGTAGCGCCCGGCCCCTGTCACGGCCAGCGCGTACAGCACACCCGCGGCCCCGTGCGCGAGTCCCAGCCCGCCGCCGTCGGAGAACTGTGCGATGTCCCCGGGGAAGAGCCGGTCGTCGCGCTCGGGAGTGGCCGACGCCAGGATCGCCGCGGCCATCGAGTCACGGCTGCGGGGCCAGTCGCCGGGGTCGGGGAGCGCGGAGACCGGTCCCCGGAGGGAAGCCGCGGACGGAGGCGCGCCCGCCCCTTGCTCCCCGGGGACCGGCGTGGACGGGCCGGCGTGGTCACCGCCGCTCCCCGCGCCCGGCGCCCGCCGGCCACGATCGTCGTCCGTGGTCCCGGAGACGGCCTCCGCCGGGGCCCGACGGCCGCGACCGTCGCCGGTGATCTCGCGGACGGCCTCGGCCAGGAACTCCTCGGGCACGTCCGGGAACTGCCCGGCGATCACCTCCGCCAGATGGGCGGCCTTGTGACGGTCGACCACGAAGAGCGTGGTGACCGGCATGAACAGCGCGAGCCGCAGGCACGCCAGCGCGTACCGGTCGACGGCGGTGCCCGTCCGGTCCGGCGGTGCGAAGAAGCCCGGGTGGGCGACCACCTGACGGCCGTTCTCCTCGACCGGAGCCGCGGCCTCGAAGTCCAGCAGGCGCACGGACTCCTCGTCGGGCGCGACCATGATGTTGAAGACGTGCAGGTCGTTGAAGACGATCCCGCGCCCGTGCACCGCCTCGACGGCCTCCTCGACGGCACGGTGGATGCGCAGCGCCCACGCGGTGTACGAGGCGACGGCCGCCGGGTCGGGTTCCGGGGTGAGCAGCGGGTGCCGCTCGGCGAAGTACGCGTTGAGGGGCCGCCCCTCGACGAAGTCCATGACGAGGAAGCGGTGGTCGCCCAGGGTGAACCAGTCCCGTACCTCCGGCACCACGCCCAGCCCGGACACCCGCTCCAGCGCGTGCTTCTCCCGCTCCAGGCGGGCGATCGCGTCGGCGCCGTCCGCGGCGAGCCCGGCGTGCGGCCGGCCCTCCTTCAGGACGACCTTGCGCCCGTCACGGGTGTCCGTGCCGGCGTACACCCCACCGCCGTTGGAGAAGTGCAGGGCCTTCTCGATGCGGTACGGCAGTTCGCCGACGGTCGTCGTGTTCCGGGCCGCGAGCTGCGGCTCCAGGAAGGCGGGCAGGGTCACCCACTCCGGTACCTGGAACGAGGGCTGCCGCCGGTCCGGCACGAGCCGTCCCCCGCCGTCGCGCACGGCCGGGACGAGCGTGCCGCGCTCGTCGACGACGAAGGAGCGCGCGAAGGCGCCGTACCGCACGTAGAGCGGCCCCTCGTTCCAGCGCAGATCGGTCAGCACGTACGGCCCCTCGAAGCCTTCCAGCAGGTCGCCGAGCTCGCGCAGCACCTGGTGGAGCTGTTCGTCGTCCGCCGGATAGACCGTCACGAACTTTCCGCTCGTGTCGCGGGCGGCGTACTTGGCGTTGCGCAGGTGCAGCAGATGCGGACCCGGTACGAACTTGAAGGGGATCAGCCGGGGCACGCAGTAGTCCCACACGATCCGGGCGATCTTCTCCGCGTTGTCCCGGGTGGCCGAGACGTGGACCTTCCAGCCCTGGGCCGGTCCCGGCAGCGGAGCGCCGTCCCGGTCGACGGGCGTCAGCGTCAGCCAGTCGCCGATCCGCGCCGCGCGCCAGCCTTCCGGCACCTCGCGCGTCGCCGTCCGGTATGCGGGAGGAGCGCTCCCGCCGCCGGCCATCCGGTCCGGAGTCTCGTAGAAGTGTCTGTCGGCCAGCGCGTAGACCTCGTACCGCTTGTCCATGCCATGTCCCCCTCGGCCCTGTGCCACCGAGCCTTCCAGCCGGCCGGGGGCGCGGACAGTCACGCCTGTCACCACATCACCGTGCGGAACGCATGCGTCAAGACCTGTTCGAGTGCGTTCGGACATCCCGGCTCCCCTGCAGGCCCGACAGGTCCGGAACGGTCACAGGGGCTGCGCGAGCGCTCCGGAAGCGCTGTAATGACGGACGTGGTCAGTGAGGGCGCTACGGGACGCAGAACGCGAACGCCGCGTGCCGAACTTGCCCTCAAGACGCTCGCCGCCGACCTGGACCCGCGGGAGCGGCTGCGCCGCGTCCTCGAACAGGCGCTCGTCTTCACCCCCGCGACCTTCGTCGCCGTCTATGCGCCCGGCCCGGGCGGTGACGAACTGCACCTCGCCGAGTCGGCCGGAGTGCCCAGGACGCTGTACGGGCTGCGGGACCGCTATCCCCTGTCCGGCGGATCCCCGGCAGCCGAGGCACTGCGCTCGGGCCGGCCCCGTCACCTCGGGCCCGGGGAACTCGCCCGCTGCGCCGACGCCCCGCGGCTGCCGTCCCAGGACGTCTCGCTCGCCGCGCACCCCCTGCGGGACGGCGGCTGTCTGATCGCCGTCACCGAGGATCAGGACGGCTTCGGCGGCGAGGACCGCGACTGCCTGGGCCTGGTCGCGGACGCCGCCGTCTGTCCGCCGCCCGCCGAGGCCGAGGGCGCCGAGGAACTGCCGACCAGCCAGTTCAGCCTGTCCATGGACACCGGGCAGGTCGAGGTCGACGACGACGTACTGCACCTGTTCGGACTGGACCCCGCCGACTTCGACGGCAAGGTCGAGACGCTGCTGTCGATGACCGTGCCCGAGGACCTGCCTTCACTGATGTCCATGGTGGAGGCGGACCACATGTCCATCGGCGACCGGGAGCTGGAGTTCCGCATCCTCCAGCCCTCCGGCGGGCACAAGTGGCTCCGGATGCGCGCACGGCTGCTGCCCACGGCCGAGGGCGGCTCCGCCCGCCTCGTCGGCACCGTCTCCGACGCCTCGAAACTGCGGGCCGGCGTCAACGACGTGACGCGCGTCCAGCGGCTCGCCGCCGCCCTGGCGACCGCAGGCACCGTCCGGGACGTCGGCAAGGCCGTGGTCGCGGCCCTGCGCAAACCCCTCCAGGCCGACCGGATCGCCCTCGCGGAGCTGGAGGGCGACCGCCTCGTCGTCACCGTCCTGGACCCGCCCGAGCCCGAGTACTGGCCCGAGCTGTGGCGCACCGAATGGCGCACGGAGTGGCCCGACGCCCCGGTCCGCGCGATGCCGACGCTCGCGACCGCCCTCAACGAGGGCCGGCCCGCCGTCTGGCCCGCCGGGGCACCCCTGGAACCCGCGCTCGCCGAGGTCGGACCCGGCGGTCTCGCCGTGCTGCCGCTGCCCGCGGGCGGACGCATGGCCGGAGCCTGCCTCATCGGCTGGGACACCCCGCACGAGTTCAGCCCCGAGGAGCGCGCCCTGCTCACCGCGTCCGCGGGCCTCGCCGGCCAGGCCCTGGTGCGCGCCCACGCCTTCGACGCCGAGCACGAACTGATCGGCATGCTCCAGCGCACCCTGCTCCCGCGCCGTCTGCCACGGCTGCCGGGCGCGGTCGCCGTAGCCCGCTACCTGCCGACCACGGCGGGCCTGGAGGTGGGCGGCGACTGGTACGACGTGATCCCGCTGCCCGACAACCACGTCGCCCTGGTCATCGGCGACGTCCAGGGGCACAACGCGTCCGCCGCCACCCTGATGGGCCAGATGCGCACGGCCCTGCGCGCCTACGCCGTCGAGGGCCATCCCCCCGACGTCGTGGTCTCGCACGCCAACCGGCTCCTGATGGACCTGGAGACCGATCTCTTCGCCACCTGCTGCTACGTCGACGTCGACATGGAGGAGGGCTCCGCCTGGTACGTCCGTGCCGGACACCTCCCGCCGGTGCTGCGTCACCCGGACGGCAGTACCGAGGTCCCCGAATCGGAGACCGGGCCCCCGCTGGGGGTCGTCGCGCAGGCCGACTTCCCGATGAGCGCGCTGCGCTTCCAGCCCGGCACGATCGTCGCGCTGACCACGGACGGGCTCGTGGAGTCCGTCGAGATCGACATCGAGGACGGCCTGGACCGGCTGGCCAGGGGCCTCGCGGCGTCCGACCCCGGCCACCTCGGGCTCGTCGCCGACGGACTGCTGGCCCACGCCAACCGCAGCGACGACGTCGCCCTGCTCCTGATGCGCTACGACGGCATGGCCCGGCGACCGCTCCGCGAGAGCTGGACCATCTGGCGCGTCCCCGAAGCCGTCCGGCACGCCCGGCGCTTCACCAAGCGGACGCTGCGGTCGTGGGGCGTCGACGACGAGGTCGACGCCGTGCTCCTCGTGGTCTCCGAACTCGTCACCAACGCGCTCGTCCACACCGGCGGCCAGGTCAGACTCGACCTCACCCTCATCAACCACCGGCTGCGGATCGCCGTCGCCGACAACTCGCCGCGAACCCCGATCAAGCCCACCAGCATCGGCTGGGAGGCCACCGGAGGCCGCGGCATCCTCCTGGTCGAGGCCATGTCGGCGGCGTGGGGGACGGTGCCGGTGAGCGGCGGCAAACAGGTGTGGAGCGAGATCCTGCTCGGCGAGTGACGGGTGCGGAAGGAGTACCCCTGTCGGTCGGCGGGTGGCCCGCGGACGGTGTGCGCCTGCTTCCCCGTGGGTGACACCCTGGCTGCGTGCGCCTCCTGCTGATGTCCGACACCCACCTCCCGAAGCGGGCGAGACAACTTCCCGCCGCCCTCCTGGCCGAACTCCCGCGCGCCGACGTCGTCGTGCACGCGGGCGACTGGGTGGACACCGCCACCCTGGACCTGCTGGAGGACCGCTCCCGCACCCTCATCGGCGTGTACGGCAACAACGACGGACCCGCCCTGCGCGCCCGCCTCCCCGAGGTCGCCCGCGCCGACCTGGGCGGCCTGCGCCTCGGAGTGGTCCACGAGACCGGTGCCGCCAAGGGCCGCGAGCAGCGCTGCGCGGACCGCTTTCCCGATCTCGACGTCCTGGTCTTCGGACACAGCCACATCCCCTGGGACACGACCGCCCCTACGGGGCTGCGCCTGCTCAACCCGGGCTCCCCGACCGACCGCCGCCGCCAGCCCGACTGCACGTACATGACCGCGACGGTCACGGACGGTCGGCTGTCCGAGGTGACCCTGCACCGGCTGCCGCCGCGCACGCCGGGCTCCGGGAGCTGAGCGGTCCGGGGAGCCCGGCGCGATCCGGCCGACGGCACCGCCCTGGGCGAGCGCGGCAACCGGTCAGCGGCGCCGCACCCGCCGTCGTATGCGCAGGAGCACCAGGACCGCCACGACGGCCGCGGCGACCGGCGCGAGACGTTTGACGACCGGCACCCCCGCCGTGCCGAACAGGTCGATCGGCTCCGCCTCCGGACGCGCCGTCACCGCCGGCCCGTCGAGCCGTCCGGCCTCGGCGGGCGGGGCGGCCCCGGATCCCGCGTCGGAGCTGTGCCCGGCCTCCGGGACAGCCGGGACCGGCGATCGCTCCGCACCGCCCAGCCGTTCCGCGAGACAGTCGGCGAACCGCCCGACCAGCCTGTCGCCCACCTCCGCCATCACGCCCCGCCCGAACTGCGCCGGCCGTCCCGTCACCGTCAGATCGGTACGGACCGACACGAGCGTGCCGTCCGCCCGTCCGTCGAGCGTGCCCGTGACCCGGGCCCGCGCCGTGCCCTGGCCGCGGGCCTCCTTGCCGGTGGCGACCAGTACCAGCCGGTGGGCCTCCGCGTCCTGTTCCTCGAAGACCGCGCTGCCCCGGTACGTCAGGGTGATCGGCCCGACCTTGACCTTCACCGAGCCGGTCACGGTCTTGCCGTCGTACTCCTCCACCGTCGTGCCCGGCATGCACGGGGCGACGCGCTCGATGTCGAGGAGCACGTGCCACGCCTCCTCGACCGGAACGGGGACCGTGAACTCGTGGTGCAGATCCATCATTTCCTCCTGGACCGGAATCGCGCGGAGCCCGCCGGGACCCGGCTACCTCGGATGAATCGCCCCGGCCGTCGCCGTCAGGGGCGTCCCGGTGCCGCCCCAGCGCAACGCGACGATCTCCGCGGCGACGGACACGGCCACTTCCTCGGGCGTGCGCGCGCCGAGGTCGAGACCGACGGGTGAGCGCAGCCGGGACAGTTCACGCTCGGTCAGGCCCGCCTCGGCCAGCCGTTCCCTGCGTTCGTCGTGCGTACGACGGCTGCCCATCGCCCCGATGTACGCGGCCGGCCGGCGCAGGGCCTCCTCCAGCAGGGGCACGTCGAACTTCGGGTCGTGCGTGAGGACGCAGATCACGGTGCGTGCGTCGGTCGTCGTCCCGCCCAGATAGCGGTGCGGCCAGTCGACCACGACCTCGACCCCCGGCGGGAACCGCTTCGGCGTGGCGAAGACCGGGCGGGCGTCGCACACGGTGACGCGGTAGCCGAGGAAGTCGCCGATGCGGGCGACCGCCGCCGCGTAGTCGATCGCGCCGAAGACCAGCATGCGCGGCGGCGGCGCGAAGGAGTGGAGGAAGACGCTCACCGCGTCCTCGCGGCGCTCGCCGTGCGGGCCGTAGTGCCGCTGTCCGGTGGCGCCGAGGGCCAGTTCGCCCCGCGCGTCGGCGGTGACGGCGACGTCCAGGCCGGTCGTGCCCAGCGAGCCGGCCACTCCGGCGGCCCCTGCCGTCGCCGCGCCGGACCGCGTAGCCGTGCCCGCTCCCGGCGCCGCTGCCGTACCGGGCATGACTGCCGGGCCTCGCCCGGACACGGTGCCGGCGCCCGCCAGCGTGTCCGTCCCCGACGCACTGCCCGTGCCCGTGCCATGGCCCGTGCCCGAAGCCGTGTCCGTGCCCGGCGCCGCCCCAGCCCTCGCGCCCGAGTCCTGCGTCGCCCCCGCCCTTGCGTCCGAGTCCTGCGTCGCCCCCGCCCTTGCGTCCGAGTCCTGCGTCGCCCCTGCCTTTGCGCCCGAGTCCGACGCCGGGCTCGGTCCGGATTCGGCGTCGGGCCAGACGGCGAGCGTGGCGCCGCGCGGCGCCGGTCCGTCGATCACCGTCGCGACGGTCACGGGGCGGCCCGCGGCCACCGACTCGGCCACCGCCGCGAAGGCCGGGTCGTCGGCCGGCGACACCCGGCGCACGAGCACCGTGATCTCGCCGCCGCAGGTGAGCCCGACGGCGAACGCGTCCTCGTCGCTGTATCCGAAGGTCTCCAGCCGCGCCTCGCCCGACGCGACGACCTCCCGCGCGAGTTCGAAGACCGCGCCCTCCACACAGCCGCCGGACACACTGCCCACGACCTCGTCGCCGGGACCGACCGCCATGGCCGCGCCGGGGTCGCGGGGCGCGCTCCGGCTGACCGCGACCACCGTGGCGAGTCCGAAGGGGGACCCGGCCGCGTACCACTCGTGCAGCGCCGGGAGGATCTCACGCATCGTGCGCTCCCTCCACCGTGGGACACGTCTCCCTCAAGGGTCCGCTCCTCTCACCACCGCCGCCAGACGCTCCAGCGCGGCCAGGCTGTGCCCCTCGACGAACGCGTCCACGCTCGGCAGCGCGGCCGCCATTCCGGCGGCCAGGGGTGCGTAACCGGGGCGGGCCTTGCGCGGATTGGCCCAGATCACCCGGTGCGCGAGCCGGTGCAAGCGTCGCATCTGCCCCGCGAGCAGGGCCGGATCGCCACGCTCCCAGCCGTCCGAGAGCAGCACCACCACCGCCCCGCGCGCCATGCCGCGGCCGCCCCAGCGATCGAGGAAGCCCCGCAGCAGTTCGCCGAGCCGGGTGCCGCCGCGCCAGTCGGGCACGGCCGCCGCGAGGGCCGCCATCGCCGTGTCGGGATCGCGGTGCCCGAGTTCCCGGGTGACCCGGGTCAGCCGGGTGCCGATCGTGAACACCTCCGTGCGGCTGCCGCGCGAGGCGGCGTGCGCGAACCTCAGCAGCGCGTCCGCGTACGGGCCCATCGAACCGCTGACGTCCACGAGCAGGACGATCCGCCGCGGGCGCTCCAGCCGGGTGTGCCGCGGCAGCCGGGCCGGTTCACCGCCGCGCCGCAGCAGCTCCCGGACCGTGCGCCGCGGGTCCACGTCGCCGCGCCGCGAAGGGTGCCGCCGGGCGGAGCGCCGCGTCTCGCCGCGCGGCCGGAACGCGGCCAGCAGCCTGCGCAGTTGCTCCCGCTCGGCCGCCGTCAGCCCGGCGATGTCACGATGGCGCAGTACGTCGGCCGGGTCGGCCCGCACGGGTGTGGGCACGGCGGTGTCCGGGCCTGACCGTGTCGCCCCGCGCGGCTGGGCCCCGGGGGCCCGCACGACCGTGCGTCGCCGGGGCGGCGGAACGGGGCGCGGCGGCGGGCGGCTCGTGTCCCGCCCGGCGAAGTACGCGGCGAAGACCCGGTCGTAGCGCTCCAGGTCGTCGCGGCTTCCGCACAGGGTGAGCCGCCCCGCCCAGTACACGTCGAACCGTCCGGCCGGGTCGAGGAGGGCGAGCGCGCCGAGCAGGGCCTGCACACGGTCGGGTCCCGCGTCGACCCGGGCCGCGCGCAGGGCCCGTGCGAAGCCCACGAGCACCGCGGTGGCGTCGGCAGCGCCGACCGGTGCGCCCGGCGGCGGGGCACCGGCGCCTCCGGGAGCGTACGGGCGCCGTGGGCCGGGACCGTCGCCCGGCACGGCCTGCTGTCGGGTCCCTGCGCGGCCGGCGCGCGGGTCGGTGCCGTCCACGCCGTCTCACCCCTCCCGTGCCGCGAGGATCGCCGAGAGGTCCAGTCCCCGGGCCCGGTCCGCGTCCTCGCGGTACTTGAGGGCGGAGCCCAGTGTGACGACGGCCAGTTCGGCGTCCACCTCGGTCGCGCCGAGTGCGTGCAGGGCCCGTGCCCAGTCGATCGTCTCCGCGACCCCGGGCGGTTTGAGGAGATCCTCGGAGCGCAGCGCCTGCACCAGGGCGGTGACCTGCTCGGCGAGCCGGTCGGTGACCTCCGGCAGTCTCCTCCTCACGATGGAGAGCTCGCGGGCGAACCCGGGATGGTCGAACCAGTGGTACAGGCACCGTCGTTTCAGGGCGTCGTGCACCTCGCGGGTGCGGTTGGAGGTCAGGACCACGACGGGCGGCGACTCGGCGCGCAGCGTGCCCAGTTCGGGGACGGTGACCGTGTACTCGGACAGCAGCTCCAGCAGGAACGCCTCGAACTCGTCGTCCGCGCGGTCGACTTCGTCGACGAGCAGAACGGACGGCTGTGTCTCCAGCGCCCGCAGGAGGGGCCGCGCGAGAAGGAACCGCCGGTCGTACAGCTCGGCTTCGAGCCGGTCCGCGTCCGTGACGCCCGCCGTCTCGGCGGCCCGCAGATGCAGGAGCTGGCGCGGGAAGTCCCAGTCGTACAGCGCCTGGGACGCGTCGATGCCCTCGTAGCACTGGAGCCGGATCAGCGGCGCGCCGGTGGCCTCGGCGAGGGCGGACGCGAGCGCGGTCTTGCCCACGCCCGCGTCGCCCTCGCAGAACAGCGGCCGGTGCAGCCGCAGGGCCAGGAAGCAGGCCACGGCCAGCCCGTCGTCGACGAGGTACCCCGTCTTCTCCAGGCGGGCCCGCACCTCGTCCGGACCGCTCGGGCCGTCCGTGGTCATGGCGGCGATGGGCTCCTCACCCCATCCCGGCGGCGGCGAGCACCGCGCGCCGGGTGAGCACCCGGGCGAGGTGCGCACGGTACTCGGGCGACGCCGACGGGTCGGACGAGGGACGGGTGCCGTCCGCCGCCGTCTCGGCCGCCCGACGCACCGCGCCCACCGCGGTGGCGCCCGTCAGCGCCTCCTCGGCGGCCTCGGCGCGCAGGGGAGTCGAGCCCATGTTGGTGAGGCCGATCCGCGCCTCGGCGATCCGCCCGTCGTCGCGCCGTACGAGTGCGGCCACCCCGACGACCGCCCATGCCTGCGCGACGCGCTGGAACTTCTCGTAGTGGAAGCCCCAGTCGTCGCGGGCCGGGATCTCCACCTGGACCAGCAGTTCGTCCGGCCGCAGCGCGGTCTGGAGGTAGTCGACGAAGAACTCACGGGCCGGGATGGACCGCCGCCCGCCCGGCCCCACGGCGACGAGGGTCGCGTCCAGCGCGAGGATCACGGCGGGCAGGTCGCCGGCCGGGTCGGCGTGCGCGAGGGATCCCCCGAGCGTGCCGCGATGGCGTACGGCCGGGTCCGCGACGGTGGCGGTGGCCGCGGCGAGCAGCCCCGCGTGCCGGCGCACCCGCGGGTCGCGGACGACGTCGTGATGGGTGGTCATCGCTCCGATGACCAGGGTGCCTTCGTCCTCGCGGATCCCGCGCAGTTCCGGTATCCGCCCCACGTCGACGACGAGTTCGGGGAACGCCAGCCGCAGGCGCAGCAGGGGCAGCAGGCTCTGCCCGCCGGCCAGCACCTTCGCGTCCTCGCCCCCGTCGGCGAGCGTGCGCACCGCCTCGTCGACGCTGGTGGGCCTCGTGTACTCGAATGCCGGGGGAATCATGCCGACGCCTCCTTCGCGGACTCCGCGGACTCCGCGGACGCGGTGGGGCCGCCGGAGGAGTGCCCGTCGGACCGCGCGGCGCGGAGGGCATCCCAGACCCGCTGCGGGGTGCAGGGCATCGCGACCTCGCTCACCCCGAGCGGACGCAGCGCGTCCACGATCGCGTTGACGACGGCGGGCGTCGAGGCGATGGTGCCCGCCTCACCGACTCCCTTGGCGCCCAGGGGGTTCGACGTCGCGGGCGTCTCCGTCCGGTCCGTCACGAAGGCGGGCAGGTCGGCCGCGGAGGGCACGAGGTAGTCGGCCATCGTGCCGGAGACGAGGTTGCCCTCGTCGTCGTAGACGGCCTCCTCGTACAGGGCCTGAGCGATGCCCTGCGCGATCCCCCCGTGCACCTGACCTTCGACGATCATCGGGTTGACGACCCGCCCGACGTCGTCGACGCTGACGTACGAGCGGATGGTGGTCCGCCCGGTCTCGGTGTCGACCTCGACGGCGCACAGGTGCGTGCCGTGCGGGTAGGAGAAGTTGTCCGGGTCGACGAGATGCTCGGCGTTGATGGTGGGTTCCATGCCGTCGGGCAGGTCGTGCGAGGAGAACGTCTCGAAGGCGATCTCCTGGATGGACCTGCGCGCCTCGGGCGATCCCTTCACCGAGAACACGCCGTGCGTGAACTCCAGGTCGTCCTCGCTCGCTTCGAGCAGGTGCGCGGCCACCTTCCGCGCCTTCTCCACCACCTTCTCGGCGGCGCGGTGGACGGCGGCCCCGCCCACCACGAGCGATCGCGAGCCGTAGGTGTCCATGCCCTGCGGAGCCGCCTTGGTGTCGCCGTGCACCACCTCGACATCATCGAAGGGCACCCCCAGCACGTCGGAGGCGATCTGGCTCCAGCAGGTGACGTGGCCCTGCCCGTGCGGGCTGGTGCCGGTGACCACCTCGACCTTGCCGGTCGGCAGCATGCGGATGCTCGCCGCCTCCCAGCCCCCGGCCGCGTACCGCAGATCGCGGAGCACCCGGCTCGGCGCGAGCCCGCACATCTCGGTGTAGGTGGACACTCCGATGCCCAGACGCACCGTTTCGCCGCTCTCGTTGCGCTTGCGCTGCTCGGCGCGCAGTTCGTCGTACCCGAAGAGCGCGAGCGCCTTGTCCGTGGCCGCCTCGTAGTTGCCGCTGTCGTACGTCAGCCCCGCGATCGCCGTGTAGGGGAACTCCTCGTGGCCGATCCAGTTGCGGCGCCGCAACTCGACCGGGTCCAGGCCGAGTTCCACGGCCAGCTCGTCCATGATCCGTTCGATGGCGTACGTCGCCTCGGGGCGTCCCGCGCCGCGGTAGGCGTCCGTCGGCGTGCGGGTGGTGAACACGCCGGTGCACGTGAAGTCGTAGGCGTCCATCTTGTAGATCGCGGGGTACATGAACGCGCCGAGGATCGGGATGCCCGGGGTGACGAGCATCAGGTAGGCGCCCATGTCGGCGAGCAGATCGACCTTGAGGCCGAGCAGCCTGCCCTCCCGGGTGGCGGCGATCTCCACGTCCTGGATCATGCCGCGGCCGTGGTGGGTCGCGAGATAGCCCTCGGATCGCGACTCGGTCCACTTCACCGGCCGTCCGAGGCGACGGGCGACGGCGAGGGCGAGGGCCTCCTCGCCGTACACCTGGAGTTTGGAGCCGAAGCCGCCGCCCACGTCCGGGGCGATCACGCGCAGTTTGTGCTCGGGGACCCCGGTGACCGTGGCCAGCATGATCCGCAGGATGTGCGGGATCTGGGTGGCGGAGTGGACGGTGTATTCGCCGGACGCGGCGAGCGGCGTGACGACGACCGATCGCGGTTCCATCGCGTTGGGGATGAGCCGCTGCTGCACGTAGCGCCGGCGCAGGACGACGTCGGCGCGGTGCCGCACCGTCGGGTACTCCTCGCCGGTGGCCAGCGGCCACACGTAGCAGCGGTTGGTGCCCTTGTCGGAGTGGACCAGCGGCGCGTCCTCGGCGAGCGCGGCCTCCAGGTCGAGGACGGGCGGCAGTTGCTCGTAGTCGACCTCGACGGCCTCCAGCGCGTCGGCGGCGGCGTACCGGTCCCGGGCCACGACGACCGCCACCGGGTCACCCGCGTAGCGGACCTCGTCGACCGCGATCGGCGGGTGGTCGGGCAGCACCATGTCCTCGGTGACGGGCCAGGCGCAGGGCAGCGAGCCGAGGCCCGCGGCGAGGTCGCGGCCGCCGAACGCGGCGACGACGCCGGGCTGTTCGAGCGCGGGCGAGACGTCGATCCGCCGGATGCGGGCGTGGGCCATCGGGCTGCGCAGGATCGCCAGGTGCAGCAGCCCGTGGACGTCGATGTTGTCGGTCCAGGTGGTCTGGCCGGTGACGAGGTGGGCGTCCTCCTTGCGCGGCCGGGACCGGCCGACCTCGCGTTCGGTGACCTGGTCGCTCATGTCGTGGCCTCCTGTCCGGAGGCGGCGAGGACCGCGCGCACGATGTTCTGGTAGCCGGTGCACCGGCAGAGGTTGCCCTCCAGGGCCTCCCGCACCTCCTGCGGGTCCGGCGCCGGGTTCTCGCGCAGGAGATCGCGGGCCGCCATGATCATCCCGGGGGTGCAGTAGCCGCACTGGAGCGCGTGCCGCTCGTGGAACGCCTTCTGCAGCGGATGCCACTCCCCGTCCCGAGCCAGGCCCTGGACGGTGGTCACCTCGCCCGAGTCGGCCTGGACCGCGAGCACGGAGCAGCTCTTGACCGTCTCCCCGTCGAGGTCCACCGTGCAGGCCCCGCAGTTGGAGGTGTCGCAGCCGATCGGGGTGCCGGTCAGGCCCAGCCGGTCACGCAGATAGTGGATCAGCAGGAGACGGGGTTCCACCTCGTCCTCGTACGTCGTGCCGTCCACCTTCACCGAGATACGGGTCATGTGCCCTCCCAGGGAACCGTGCGAGGGAATGGGTGCAGGGCGGCAGCCACCCGAGCGGACATCGGCCGCCGACGTGATGGGCGTCACTCTAGGACCGTGTTCCGGGTCGGGGGAGTGCCGCGGCAGGCATTTGTTGAGCGTTAATCCGTTGCCGCCGCACACGGCCGCCTGCTGCACTGCTGGGGACGCGTCCACAGGATCGAGGAGCAGCAATGCGCACACCGTTCATGTCCACCCAGGAAGGAACCACTCCCACTTCGAAGGACATGACACCCGGTGCACTTGCTGAACCTGGGAATTCTGGCGCACGTAGACGCCGGTAAGACGAGCCTGACCGAGCGGCTGCTGCACTCGGTCGGAGTCATCGACGAGATCGGCAGCGTCGACGACGGCAGCACCCGAACCGATTCCCTCGCGCTGGAGCGGCAGCGCGGCATCACCATCAAATCAGCCGTCGTCTCCTTCGCGATCGACGACGTCACCGTCAATCTCATCGACACCCCCGGCCACCCGGACTTCATCGCCGAGGTGGAGCGGGTGCTCGGCGTCCTCGACGGCGCAGTCCTCGTCGTCTCGGCGGTGGAGGGCGTCCAGGCGCAGACCCGTGTCCTGATGAGGACGCTGCGGCGGCTGCGCATCCCGACGCTGATCCTCGTCAACAAGATCGACCGGAGCGGCGCACGGTGCGCGCACGTCCTGGAGCAGATCGCCGAGCGGCTCACACCGGCGATCGTCCCGATGGGCGAGGCCGTCGCCCCGGGCACGCGCGCTGCCCGCTTCACCCCCTTCGACGACGACCGTCTGCGCACCCCGCTGCTCGACCTGCTGGCGCGGCACGACGACGAACTGCTCGCGGCCTATGTCGAGGGCGACGTCACGGCCGGCCGGCTGCGCGCCGATCTCGTCCGGCAGACCGGGCGGGCGGAGGTCCACCCGGTGTTCTTCGGCTCGGCAGTGACGGGCGCGGGCATCGGCGAACTGATCGGCGGCATCAAGGAGTTGCTGCCCGCCGCCGAAGCCGATGGCGGGGGCCCGGTCTCGGGCACCGTCTTCAAGGTCGAACGCGGAGCGGCCGGGGAGAAGATCGCGTACGCGCGGATGTTCTCCGGGACGCTGCGCACCCGCGACCGGCTGACCATCGGCGGCGGCGAGGAGGCGAAGGTCACCGCCATCAGCGTCTTCGACCGCGGGACCGACGTCCGTGAGGACGCCGTGGCCGCCGGCCGGATCGGCAAACTGTGGGGGCTCGGCGGCATCCGGATCGGCGACGCCATCGGTGTGCCGCGCACGACGGCGGCCGGACACCACTTCTCGCCGCCGACGCTGGAGACCGTCGTCGTCCCGGCGAGCCCGGTCGACCGCGGCCCACTGCATCTCGCCCTCTCCCAGCTGGCCGAACAGGACCCGCTGATCGACGTGCGGCACGACGAGGTGCGATCGGAGGTCTCCGTGTCGCTCTACGGGGAGGTGCAGAAAGAGGTCGTCCAGGCCACGCTGGCCGACGAGTTCGGTCTCGACGTCACATTCCGCGAGACCACGCCGCTGTGCGTCGAACGGCCCGTGGGCTCGGGCACCGCGGTCGAGTTCAACAAGAAGGACCCCAATCCGTTCCTCGCGACCGTCGGACTGCGCATCGACGCCGCGCCGGTCGGTTCCGGCGTCTTGTTCGGCCTGGAGGTCGAACTCGGCGCCATGCCCTACGCGTTCTTCAAGGCGGTCGAGGACACCGTCCGCGAGACGCTCGGCCAGGGACTGCACGGCTGGGAGGTCACCGACTGCACGGTGACCATGACGCACTGCGGCTACTCGCCCCGGCAGAGCCACGCCCACCAGGGCTTCGACAAGAGCATGTCCAGCACGGGCGCCGACTTCCGCGGGGTGACCCCGCTGGTGGTGATGAACGCGCTGCGCCGGGCCGGCAGTCAGGTGTACGAGCCGATGCACCGGTTCGTCCTGGAGGTCCCGGCGGACACGCTCGCGGCGGTGCTGCCCCTGTTGGCGAGCGGGCGTGCCGTCCCGCGGAGCACGGAGGTGCGCGGCACGGCCTGCGTCCTGGAGGGCGTCGTCCCGGCCGCCCGGGTGCACGGACTGGAGCAGCAGCTGCCGGGGCTGACACGGGGCGAGGGCGAGCTGGAATCGGCCTTCGACCACTACGCGCCCGTCGCCCGCGGCGAGGTCCCGGACCGGCCGCGCACCGACCTCAACCCGCTGGACCGGAAGGAGTACCTGCTGAATCTGACGCGCCGGGTCGGTGGATGAGGTGTGCGGGGCACGGCCGGTCACGGGGCCGGCCGTGCCCCGCACCGGAGCCGGCGGAACGGTCAACCGGCCGACGGTCCCGTCCAGTTCGCCTCCACGTGGCCGAGGCGCACACGCTGCGGGTGGTCGCCGACCGCCACCGACACCCTCTTCTGCCCGGTGGCGAAGTCGATGGCGGTGACCTGGTCGGCACCGCTCTCGGAGACGACACAGTCCTTGCCGTCGCCGCTGACGGTCGCCCAGTACGGCTTGGACGCGGTGACGAGCGGGCCCTCCTGGAGGGTGTCGCGGTCGACGACGGTGGCGTAGTCGTCCATCGTGCCCGCGACGCACAGCTTGGTGCCGGAGGGGTTCATCGAGATGCCGTGGTGGCGGGAGTCGTTCACCCACGTCGTACGGTCGGTGCTGGTGGCGGGGTTCTTCGGGAGGGTCTTCACCCGGGTGATCCGGTCGGAGGCGACGTCGTACTCCAGGAAGCCGTTGAAGAACGACACCTGGAAGTAGAGCTTGGACTCGTCGGGCGAGAAGACGGCGGGGCGGACCGCGTCCGAGTAGTCCTTGAGCCCGATCGCGTCGAGCCGCTCGCGCATGTCGATCACCTTGACCTGCCGGAAGGTGGTCGCGTCGACGACGGTGATGCGCCGATCGCCCTTCGTCCAGTCCAGCCACGGGTCGTCGAGAGCGGTGTTGACGTCCCCGATGGCCATGTTCCAGATGTACTTGCCGTCGCGGGTGAAGATGTTCTCGTGCGGCTTGTCCCCGGTGGCGAAGGAGCCGAGCTGTCTGCCGGTGGTGATGTCGAGGACGTGCACGGTGTTCGCGGTCGAGGCCGAGACCGCCACGCGTGTGCCGTCGGGGGAGACGGCCATGTGGTCGGAGCGGTAACCGGCCACCGGGAAGCGCCAGTTGATCCGGCCGCTGGCCAGGTCGATCGAGACGACGTCGGCGAAGCTCGGGCGGGAGACCACCACGGACCTGCCGTCGGGCGTCGAGTACATGTCGTCGGCGAACTGGTCGTGGCCCTCGCCGACGCCGTTGCGGATGGCCATGAAGTAGATCCACTTGATGGGGTCGGCGTTGATCGCCGCGAGCCGCTCGGCCTTGTCCGGGATGACGTCGACACGGCCGATCTTCGCGAAGTCGCCGGTGGAGCGGATGACGTCGGCGGTGCCGTCCCAGTTGTTGCCGACGAACATCACCTCGCGCAGGTCGGCGGCCGACGCCTGCGCCGAGTCCGTGCCGGCGGCGGTCGCCGTGCCGCCGAGCGTGAAGGTGAGGGTGAGGGCGGCGGCCAGGGAACAGAGGTGTCCGGGTCTGAGGACAGACATGGGTGGGTCCTTGTCGTTGTGGGGAGTGCTGGTGGCTTGGGCATGACAAGGGAAATTCTGAACACGCCCGCGTTCAGAGTTGACTTACTGGAAAGTAAGGAGGGGGCGGCTCTCTCCACAAGGGTCCGTACACGACAAAATCGTCAAGAGTGAACAACGCGTCGGCACAGGGGAGCACCCGTGCGCCGGAGAGCGGGGACGCTGGAGCGGTGAGTGCCGCAGCGGCGGGGGAGGCGGGCATGACGGGCAGGCTCAGACAGCCGACCGGCCGCTACGGGGGCAGGACCGCCGCGGAGCGGCAGGCCGAGCGGCGCCGCCGCTTCATGGACGCCGCGCTTCAGCTGTTCGGTGACAGCCCCGGCTTCCGGTCCACCACCGTCGCCGCGCTGAGCGAGGCGGCGGGACTGTCCACGCGCCAGTTCTACGAGGAGTTCCGCACCCTGGAGGACGTGCTGGCGGCCCTGCACCTCCAGGTCAACGACTGGGCGGAGGAAGCGGCGCTGGCTGCGTTGGCCGACGCCCGGGACCTGCCGCTCGCCGAGCGGGCCACCGCGATCTTCCGCGCGTACGCGGCGAACGTGACGGGCGACCCGCGCCGCATCCGCATCACCTTCGTCGAGATCATCGGTGTGAGCCCGCGGTTGGAGGAGCAGCGGCTGGCCCGCCGCGCCCGCTGGGTGGACTTCATCTGCGCGGAGGCCGCCACCGCCGCGGCACGCGGGGAGGCGGCCGCGCGGGACTACCGCATCGCCGCCACCGCCTTCATCGGAAGCGTCAACGGCCTGCTCCACGACTGGCGCGCGGGCTGGGTGGACGCCACGCTCGACGAGGTGGTCGAGGAACTGGTCCGGCAGCTCCTCGCCATCCTGCGTCCGGCGGGCTGGCCGTCGACGGAGGACTAGGCGGTCCCTTCCGTGCCGGAGACCGCCTGCGCGCGGCCCGTCGTTGCCGGGGCGGGCCCCAGGGACCCGCCCGTCCAAGGAAGGTGGGACCGTCGCCGTACCCGGCGTTCAGTCCGCCAGCCGGCCGATCGCGTCGGCGACCGGCCCCACCCCGTCCTCCGCGCCGATCCGCGCGGCCAGCGCGGTGGCGCGCCGCCGGTACGACGGATCACCGGTGGCCCGCACCAGCGCGGCCGCGAGCCGTGCCGCGCTGAGACCGCGCAGCGGCACGGCGCCCGGTGACACACCGAGGGAGACGAGCCGCGTGGCCCAGAACCCCTCGTCGAACTGGATCGGCACGGGCACGGCCGGGACCCCGGCCCGCAGACCGGCCGCCGTCGTGCCCGCCCCGGCGTGATGCACCACCGCGGCCATCCGCGGGAAGAGCCGTGAGTGCGGGACCTCTCCGACCGTGAACATGTCGTCGCCCGTGGCGTGCAGTTCGCCCCAGCCCCGCTGGATCACCCCGCGCAGCCCGGCCGCTCGCAGGGCGCGGACGACGTGTGCGCTCAGCCGGCCGGGGTCGGGCACCGTCGCGCTGCCGAGGCCCACGAAGACCGGGGGAGGACCGGCGTCCAGGAAGTCCAGCAGTGCGGCGGGCAGTTGCGCGTCGGCGCCGTCGTACGGCCACCAGTACCCGGCGACGTCGAGCCCGGCCCGCCAGTCGCGCGGGCGGCGCACCACGTGCGGGCTGAAGCCGTGGTGCACGGGCCAGCTCTGCCGTTCGCGGGCGCGGCGCACGGCACCGGGGCCGAGGCGCGGCAGGCCGAGCCGGCTCCGCAGGGTGCGCACGGTCTCGGCGAAGACCCGTTCCACGGCCATGTTCACCCCGTGTCCCGCGGCCCGGTTCACCGCGGGGCCCCAGGAGCGGACCCCGGTCACGGGAGGCGCGAAGTCCCCGGTGGGGGCCAGCGGCTGGAGGTAGACACCCATGCTCGGCAGCGACAGCCCCTCGGCGACGGTGTGCCCGAGCGGACCCAGCGAACCGGACAGCAGGAGCACGTCGCTGGCGTGTGCCGCCTCGACGAGGTCGTCGGCCATCCGCCCGACCAGCGCCCGCGCCATCCCGACGAGCCGGATCAGCTTTCCGGCCCCCGTGGCGCTGCGGTGCAGCCCCCGCCCGCGGGTGGATTCCAGTTCGGCGCGGGGATCGACGGGCAGGGCGTGGAAGCCCACGCCCGAGCCGGCCACCAGATACTCGAAGCACCCGTGCGTCACCAAGGTGACCTCGTGTCCGGCGCGCGCCAGTCCGTGCCCGAGCCCGGTGTAGGGCGCCACGTCGCCCCGCGACCCCGCGGTCATGATCGCTACTCGCACGACGGCCAGTATGGCGGGGTCCGAGACCGATGGACCCTCGCTTCCCGGCCGCGATACGGCGTTTCCCGCCCGATGCGGCACCGCGCGCCGCCCGACCTGCCCCGGCGCGCGGCCGTCCGAGCGCGACGCACGCCGAACGGGAGGGCCTCGGCGCGGCCCGCCGCCCGGGTCCGGTCGGCCCATCGCGTGATGAATTGATTCGGTCATGGCGCAAAATCGCTCTAGCTCCCCTGCGAGCCGGGTGATCGAATCGGTCCTCGATTGAACAGAGTGGTGGGGTGGGCTTGCGTGACTGCGGTGTCGTACGTGGATGTGCATCGGCAGATGGCCGCGGAGATCGAGCGGGAGCGGGAGGCCGCGCTCGGGCTGATCGGCCCGTCGGCCCCGTCCGTCCGGGCCGTCGTGGCCGCGCTCCTGCGGCACCGCACCTTCAAGTACCCCCTGTCGGTGCTGCCGCTGATCGTCCACGCCGCCGAGACCGGCGCGCTCGAACCGGCCCTTCCGCTGGCCGTCGTCCATGACCTGTGGTGGACCTCGGCCTGCTGCCTCGACGACCTCGCCGACGGCCAGGGAACCTTCGCCGTCGGCGACCTCGACGAGAGCGACGCCCTGCTCGCCACCGTGATCGGCGGAACGCCCCTGCCCCTGCTGGTCGTCCAGTCGGAGCGGATCCCGGAGCAGGTGCGCGGCGCCCTGTCGGCGGAGGTCGTGCGGTGCTGGATCGGCGCGACCGAGGGCCAGTTGAGAGACCTCCACGGAGACGCGGCCACCGCCACCCGTGCGTCGGTGGCCGCCGCGTACCTGGGGAAGTCCGGCGCCCCGTACAGCATGATCACCACCATGGCCGCGGAGCTGGCCGGCGCCGCGAAACCGCGGGTGGAGCTGTGGCGCGAATTCGGCGACGTGTTCGGGGTGCTCTGGCAGATCTTCAACGACCAGGAGGACATCCTGTCCGGTCGCGACGAGGACCTCCTGAACGGGACAGTGACCTATCTGCTCGCCTGCGCGCTGGACGGGACCGCCCCGCATTCCACCGCCCGCGTCCTCGCGTTGCACACCGCCGCGCGGACATCGTCGCAGGCCCGGACGGAACTCACCGACGTGCTGCTCGCGCCCGCCGTGCTGCGTCGCTTCGCGCAGGACATCGACGAGTTCCGCCACCGGGCCCACCGCATTCTGGACGAACTCGGCGGCGACCAGACCTTCGTGCCCGTCCTGCGCGACCTCGTGGACCGGTCGTCCGTCATGCGTCTCCAGCCGCGTGCCGTCACCGAGACCGCGATGGCGCTCTGAGCGCTCGCGCAGACAGGCGCGGTGGGGCGCCCCGGGAGTAGAGCAGGCACCGGACGTGGTGAGCCGGATGCGGCCCGATCGGTAGCTCGGCGAGGCACGCTTGGCGACCACTCCCTCCAGACCTTGAGCACGAAGGGAGTCGCACCGGACCACCGCGATCTCGCGGTCATCGGTGGCCGGCACCGCCTGCGGCGGTGGCCCGACGCCGCCGAGCACGTCGAGCGGCAGCGCGCGCCTCTCGCTGTACGGCCGGCTCAGGACGTCTCCGGACTCGGCGTGCGACAAGATGTCCCGGGCCGAAGCGCGCGGGTTGCCGGAATCCTGGACCCGTCCCACGGAAAACCCGCATGTCGACGACCGCATTCCGCCGGGCTCCAACGATGGGCTCGCGCCCGCGGTGGGTTGCCCGGGGCCATGGCCACAGGCGTACGGAGGGGTTTGGGAAGGCTGGGTGGCCCGGCCGTCTAGGTCGCGTCCGCCGGGGTGATCGTCTCGGTGAATCCGATGGCGAACGCCTTGAGCGCGCGGTTGAGTCGCGGGGCGAAGTCGAGCGCGACGTGGCCCCATCGCGGCTCCTGTTCGTACAGCGCCGCGAGGGTGGGAGTCGGATGGGACACCTGCCAGAAGCCGGAGGCCAGCGTGATCGCCACGGCCAGCAGATTGCCGATCTGTTCGAGCGTCATGCTGCTCGCGCGATCGAGCGCGGTGGCGATCTCATCGTGCGCGGCGAAGGCGTTGGTCTTGTACCGGCGGGCCCGTTCGATGTCGACGTCGCCTTCGAGGCTCAACGCGACGTGGGTCAGCAGGTCGCAGAAGACCGGCAGCGCGACCAAGGTCTCGCTGACGACCGCCGCGGTCTGCGCGGGCCCGAGCCCGGTTCGACCGGCGACCTCGCCCTTGATCGCGTCCCGCCACTGTCCCCAACCGCGTTCGGCCAGTTCGAGGAGCAGCTCCTCCTTGCTGGCGAAATAGCGCCGTACACCGGTGCGGTGCAGGCCGGCCCGCTCGGTGACCGGCGCCAGCGTGACGTACCGGACGCCCCCGAGTTCGAGCGCGAGCGCTTCCGCCGCCTTCAGCAGATCTTCCGAGCGGCGTGTCTTGTCTTCCGCCGACCGAGCCCTCTGGTGCATACCGGAAGCGTAACGCACGCAGAGATGCGCTAACAGCGGCGCGGTGGTACGGTCGAGATAACGCATCACGATGTGCGTTAAATGTGGAAGGGAACCACCATGAAGGCCGTACAAGCCAGCCAGTTCGGCGCCCCGAGCGTGCTCACCATCACCGACCTGCCGGATCCGACCCCTGGACCTGGTCAGATCGCGATCGACGTCACCCACGCCGCCGTCGGACTCATCGACGTCTACATCCGGCAGGGCCTGTTCAAGGACGTTCCCGGGCTGCCGCGGCCGCCGTACGTTCCCGGTCTCGAGGTCGCCGGCACCGTGCGCGCACTCGGTGAGGGCGTCACCGGCTTCGCCGTCGGTGAGAAGGTGGTGTCACTGTCCGCCGACGCGACAGGCGGATACGCGTCCGTGTACGTCAGCGACCAGGCGCGGGTCGTGTCGACGCAGGACTACGACATCGATCCCGCCCTTGCCGTCGCCGTCGTCCCCAACGCGATCATGGCCCACATCGCGCTCACCCGCGCCATCAGCATGTCCGCAGGGGAAAGCGTCCTCATCCACGGCGCGCTGGGCGGGCTGGCCGCCGCCTTCCCCGGCATCGCCCGACAGCTCGGCGCATCCCGGGTGGTCGGCACGGTCCGTTCCGAGAGGACGGGCGCGGCGGCCGCCAGCAGGCTGCCCTACGACACCATCGTCGACTCCGCTCACCTGCCCGACGTGCTCGACGGTGAGAAGTTCGACGTCATCGTCGACCCCGTCGGTGGGCTCGTCCGTACCCGGAGCCTGGACCTGCTCGCACCGTCAGGCCGTCTCCTGCTGGTCGGCAACGCCAGCGGCGACTGGGACCACCGCATCGACGGCAACCGTGTCTGGCAGGGCAACATCACCGTCGCCGGGTTCAACGCCGGCGGCTACGTGCCGGCCCACCCCGAGGCCGTTCAGCCCGCCGCCGAGGCCGCGCTGAAGGCGGTCGCGGGCGGACTGGCCGACACCGAGATCGAGGTCCTCCCCTTGGCTGACGCGGCGACCGCACACGAACGGCTCGAGAACCACGCGACCGACGGCCGCATCGTCCTCACCCCATGAGCGGCAATTCCACCCGCTGTCGAGGTGCCGGTCCGGTGCAGCGCCAAGTGAAAGGCACAGCACCCCCGGTCAGCGGATTCGAGACAGTGCCTTGTCGGGGTCCCAGCGGGGGGCGGGGAGCCATGATGGCAGTGCAGGCACAGGTCTCCTCGGTGATCACAGAGCGTCGCAACTCCATGATCACCACGTCCTGTGCCTGTTCTGCTCCCGGGGCGCCCCACTGCGCCTGTCTGCGCGAGCTCTAACCCCTCACCCCCGTGAGCAGCAGTACGGCCGGCGACACCAGGGCGAGGGCCGTGCAGGTCAGGACACCCGCGCACCAGCGCCGCCGCAGCCGGCGGTACCTGTCCTCGTACTCGGCCCGCAGCTCGCCGCCGCGTCGCGCGACGTGCTGCCAGGAGCGCCGGGCGAGGACCAGGTGCTCCGCCGCGTAGCGCTCCTGCACCTCCGCCCGCTGGGTGTCCGACAGCCAGGGCAGCGACCGGGCGAAACGCTCCGCCTCGGCGCGCCCCTCGGCACGGGCGGCCTCGACGAGCAGGTGGCCTTCGAGTTCGCGTATCAGCGGCGACACGTCGAGCGGCCGGTCGTCCATGGCGGTCACCGGAGTTCCCTCCCGGCGGACGGCAGAGACAGGTCCGCCGCCGCGGTGCCGGGATGGTGCAGGTCGAAGGCCGGGGATTCGGAGCGGATCCGCGGCAGGGTGAGGAAGTTGTGCCGCGGCGGCGGGCAGGACGTCGCCCACTCCAGCGAACGGCCGTAGCCCCACGGGTCGTCGACGCCGACCGGCTCGCCGTACCTGGCGGTCTTCCAGACGTTGTAGAAGAACGGCAGGAACGAGAGTCCGAGAAGGAAGGACGAGATGGTCGACACCGTGTTCAGGGCCGTGAGTCCTTCCACCGCCAGATAGTCGGGGATCCGGCGCTGCATGCCATTGGCACCCAGCCAGTGCTGCACCAGGAACGTGCCGTGGAAGCCGGCGAACAGCGTCCAGAAAGTGATTTTCCCGAGGCGCTCGTCGAGCATCTTCCCCGTGAACTTCGGCCACCAGAAATGGAATCCCGAGAACATCGCGAAGACGACCGTCCCGAAGACCACGTAGTGGAAGTGGGCGACCACGAAATACGAGTCGGACAGGGGGAAGTCCACCGGCGGCGAGGCGAGCATCACGCCCGTCAGACCGCCGAAGACGAACGTGACGAGGAAACCGGTCGCCCACAGCATCGGTGTCTCGAAGGACAGGGATCCCTGCCACATCGTTCCGATCCAGTTGAAGAACTTCACACCCGTCGGAACGGCGATGAGGAACGTCATGAAGGAGAAGAACGGGAGCAGCACACCGCCGGTGACGTACATGTGGTGGGCCCACACCGTCACGGACAGACCGGCGATCGCGATGGTCGCGCCGATCAGGCCCATGTAACCGAACATCGGCTTGCGCGAGAACACCGGGATGACCTCGGAGATGATTCCGAAGAACGGCAGCGCGATGATGTACACCTCTGGATGGCCGAAGAACCAGAAGAGGTGCTGCCACAGCAGCGCGCCCCCGTTCGCCGCGTCGAAGACATGCGCACCGAACGCACGGTCCGCCTCCAGCGCGAACAGGGCCGCCGCGAGGACGGGGAACGCCAGCAGCACCAGCACACCGGTC
>NZ_MLCE01000039.1:28419-32500 GCF_002300165.1 Streptomyces sp. Tue6028
AGTTCGGCGCGCATCAGCAGCGCCATGACACCACCGACGCAGAACAGCGCGAACGACGTCACGAGATACAGCGTGCCGATCGTCTTGTGGTCCGTGGACGTCAGCCACTTCACCGCGGCCCGTCCCGGACGCCGTGCGCGCGGGCCTGCGGATGCGGGCGGCGCCGTCACCGTGTTGCTCTCCATGCCCCGCCTGTGTCCGGCCCTCGCCGCGCCGTCACAATGGAGCGACGCGACGAGCGTCACACCGAAGGGTGTGACGCTCGCCCACCTGCCGGACACAGACGGATCATGAGCAACGACGAGACCTTCGCCGCTGCCTATCGCGAGCACTACTGGGCGGTCAGCCGCTACGTGGCGAGGCGACTGGACGGCCGTGGCAGTGATGTCGAGGAGGTGGTGGCGGAGGTCTTCACCGTCGCCTGGCGGCGCCGGTCCGACCTGCCGCCCTCTCCTCTTCCCTGGCTGTACGGGGTGGCGCGCCGCTGCCTGGCCAACGCGGTACGCGGATACGGACGCCGCCGCAGGCTGCTCGACCGGCTCGGCAACGACGAGAGCGCGCACGGCACCCAGGTGGTGGCCGGCCCCGGCTCCGACACGCCGGGCGACTGGGTGCACGAGGCCCTGGCCCGGCTCTCCCCGGCCGACCAGGAAGTACTGCGCCTCACGGCCTGGGAGGAACTCGCCGTCGACGAGGTCGCCGTCGTCCTCGGCTGCGGCAGCCGCGCCGCCGCGATGCGCCTGCACCGTGCCCGCCGCCGGCTCAGAGCCGAGATCGACCGTCTGCAGATCACCCCCGTGGCCACCGGCGCCGCAACGCCCCGCCGCGACATCCCGAAGGAGCCCGGCCATGGCTGACGAACTCGAACTCCTGCGCCGCGCCAACCCGGTCCCGTCCGCCGACCCCCGCTTCGGCGACCGCCCGCTCGACCAGCACGCCGAACGCCGGCTCGACCTGTTGCTGCACGGCGGCGAACGCCGGCTCGACCGCCTCCCGCACGGCGGCGAACGCCGGCCGCGCCCCCGGCACCTGCGCCGCTGGACCTGGGGCCTCGGCTCCGTGGCGGCGACCTGCGTGGTCGTCCTCACCCTCACGCTCATGTTCTCGGGCTCGGCCACCGTGCCCGCCGTGGCCGCACCGCGCCCGCTGGTCGTCGAGGCCGGCTCCGCCCCCGTGCCGCTCGACCGGATCGCCGGCCGCGCGGCGGCCGCCGGCGACACCCTCCGGCTGGTCCAGGGCACCCATCTCCAGACCTGGAGCCTCGCCATGACGTCCGGCCCCGGCTCCCGGCCGCCCGTCACCCTGCCCGAGGAACGCCTCGTCCGCTGGAAGGCCGACGGCAGCCACACGGAACTCGTCGTGGCCACCGACCCGCGCCGCCCGGGAAAGCCGGTCGTCACGGACGCCGACCCCGTGCCCCGCACCGTCGAGGACGGGCACGTCCTCAGCAGGCGGACGTATCCGCCGAGTTGGAGCGACGCCCCGCCCGTCGCCCGGCCGCCGCACGACGCCGTACGGCTGCGCGCCTACCTGGACGAGATCGACCGCACCGGCCCCCTGGACGCCCCGGGACTCCTCGACGCCGTCGCCGGACTGCTGGACAACTGGACGCTCGGCACCCGGGAGAACGCCGCGCTGGTCCGGATCCTCGCCGACGCGGAGGGCCTGCGCCCGGCCGGTGCGGTCACCGACCGGCTGGGCCGCGGGGGACAGGCGTACGTGTACGACGACCGGGCGCACTCCGTCCGGCGGATGCTGGTGCTCGACCCGGCCACCGGCGCCGTCCTCGGCCTGGAGGAGACCGTCACCCGGGACGACCCCGAGTTCGGGGTGAAGTCCGGGGACGTGCTCTCCTACCGCGCCTGGATGCGCTGACCGTGCCGGTCAGACACCCGGCCGTCGTTCGGCCGCCGCCACGGTCTGCTCCAGCAGGACCGCGATGGTCATCGGGCCGACGCCGCCCGGCACGGGCGTGATCAGCCCGGCCCGCGTGACGGCCGTGTCGAAGTCGACGTCTCCCACGTTGCCCGGGTTGTACCCCGCGTCGATCACGACGGCACCCGGCTTGACGTCCTCGCCGCGGATCAGCCGGGGCCGGCCCACCGCGGCCACCACGATGTCCGCCTCGCGCACGACCGACGACAGGTCCTTCGTGCGCGAGTGGCAGTACGTCACCGTGGCGTCCCGTCCGAGGAGGAGCATGCCGACCGGCTTGCCCAGGATCGCGCTGCGGCCCACCACGACCGCCCGCTTGCCCGCCGGGTCGACGTCGTACTCGTCGAGGAGCCGCATGATGCCGCCGGGTGTGCAGGACACGAAGCCGGGCAGACCGAAGCTCATCGCCGAGTACGAGCTCAGCGTCACGCCGTCGACGTCCTTGCGGGGGTCGATGGCCTCGAACGCCGCCCGCTCGTCGATGTGCGGTCCGACGGGGTGCTGGAGCAGGATGCCGTGCACGGTGGGGTCCTCGGAGAGCGCGCGGAGCGTGCCGACCAGTTCGGCTGTCGTCGTGGCGGCCGGCAGGGCGACGTGCCGGGACTCGATCCCCGCCTTGCGGCAGCGGTTCTGCTTCATGCGCACGTAGGTGACAGAGGCGGGGTCCTCGCCGACGAGCACCGTCGCCAGACACGGCGCGGCACCCGTGCGGTCCTTCAGGTCGGCGGCGCGCTTCGCGGTGTCCTCGACGATCCGGCGCGCGAGGGCCGTGCCGTCCATGAGCTGGGCCTGGGACATGAGCTGCTCCTCCTGAGCGCTGCTGACGATCGCCCAGGCGCGCGGCAGAGACCCGTTCGTCAGGCCGCTCCCCGGTGGTACTCCACCTCAGCGCCAGTCACGGCCCGCCGACCAGGGTAGCTCCTGTGGGTGACCCGCCCGCGGCCGGTTCGGCCCGCTGGAGGAGGGGGGCTCGTACCCGTGGCCACGAGGCGGGCGGCCGGCGCCGGGTACGGGTGCGGCTCACCGGCGCCGGAGGGGCAGCCTTCGAACGGCACGCGGTGCCGGAGGACGAGGGCGGGACCGGGCCGCGCGCAGCGCTGAGCCCAGCAGCGAGGCGGACAGTCGCAGACCTGCCGCGGAGACGGGTCGCGGCAGCCGAGCGGGGCGCGGGCGCGACCGGCCCATCCCCACACGCGCCGAGAAGGTCCAGGTCAGACGCGATGTGATCTGGACCTTCGGCCAGTGCCTTTCTACTCGTCCCATGCCTGGAGCAGCGTCTGGTCGACGATCTTGCCGTCACGCAGCGACATCATCGACGTGCTCAGCACCTTCACGCCGTCCGCGTACTCGCAGGACTCGGAGAAGGCGACGTGGTTGCCCTGGACCACGCACTCCTCCAGCTTGTGGGTCATGTCCCGGCTGTAGACGTCGTCGAGCATCTCGGCGATCTCGCCGCGACCGTGTTTCACCATCGGGTGGCTGGGCTGGGTGTTGCGGTCGACGATGCGCACTTCCGCGTCGTCCGCGTAGAGCGACAGCAGATCCGTCGCACTGTGTCCTTCAATGGCTCGGCGCAGCGCTTCGGTGTCGAAGGCGGGGCCTAGCGAGGTGCCCATGATGACCTCCTTGAAGGCCGCGGCCCGTCGAGGAGCGGGTCGCGAAGGGCCTCATCTCCGAGACTCCTCCGCCGCACGGTCCTCGGCAAGCGCAGCCGCTCCGATGAGCCTCTCGGGTGAGCGGAGCGTGACGGCCGTGTCCGCGGGGGACCGGCGCCGTTGCAGGAAGCATGATCTCAACACGACGTATGGTCGCCGCCATTGGTCTCGCCGTCGGAGTCACCGGACTCGCCGCGCCGATGGCGAGCGCGGCGGGCTCCGAGGCCGCGGACGCGGGAAAGCTGAACCCCGTCGCCGAACTCGACTCCCTCGCCCTGAGCACCGTCCCCGCCGAGCAGCGGGCCGCCATGCCGCTGCCGTCCCGCCAGCTCGCGGGCCTCAACCGGCTGAACGACCTGAACCAGCTGCACCAGGTGACCGACCTCGCCGCGCCCGTCATGGGTGTCGTTCCGGCCATGTAGGGCTAGAGGGGAGGGCCTGCCCCTGACGAGCACCGAGGGGCGGCCCGTACGAGCACCGAGGGCCGGGGC
>NZ_MLCE01000039.1:32788-66578 GCF_002300165.1 Streptomyces sp. Tue6028
TCCGCCGCCTCACCCGGCGGTGGCGAGGAACTGCGTGGCGGCGAGTTCGGCGTACAGCGGGTCCGCGGCCACCAGTTCGCGATGCGTTCCCACGGCGCGGACGCGGCCCGCGTCCATCACGACGATGCGGTCGGCCATCGTGACGGTGGACAGCCGGTGCGCGACCACGAGGACCGTCGTCGTCCGGGCCACGTCGGAGACCGTGTCGCGCAGCGCCGCCTCGTTGACGGCGTCGAGCTGGGACGTGGCCTCGTCGAGGAGCAGCAGCCGCGGACGGCGCAGCAGCGCGCGGGCGATGGCGACCCGCTGGCGCTCGCCGCCGGACAGCTTGGTGCCGCGGTGGCCGACCAGCGTGTCCAGACCGCGGGGCAGCCGGGCGACCAGCCCGTCGAGACGTGTCGTCTTGAGCACGCGGACGACGTCGGTCTCGTCGGCCCGCGGATTGCCGAGCAGCAGGTTGTCGCGCAGCGAGCCCGAGAGCACCGGGGCGTCCTGCTCCACGTAGCCGATCGCGGATCGCAGCCGCGGCAGGTCCCATCGGTCCAGCTCCCGGCCGTCCACGGTGATGACCCCGGCCTCGGGGTCGTAGAACCGCTCGATCAGCGAGAACACAGTCGTCTTCCCCGCTCCGGACGGCCCCACGAACGCGGTCATGCCGCGCGCCGGGACGGCGAACGTCACACCGTGATGGACGTACGGAAGGTCGTCGGCGTACCGGAAGCGGACGTCGTCGAAGGCGAGCGACGCGGGCTCGGCGCCGGGGGAGGGCAGCGGCGCGGGCAACGCCACGGGTTCGGCGGGCAGCCGCATCGCCTCCTGGATCCGGGCGAGCGCGGCGGCACCGGTCTGGTACTGGGTGACGGCGCCGACCACCTGCTGGATCGGCGACATCAGATAGAACACGTACAGCAGGAACGCCACCAGGGTGCCCACGTCCACGGCTCCCGTCGCGACGCGGGCCCCGCCCACCGCCAGCACCGTGATGAAGGCGATCTGCATCGCCAGCCCGGCCGTGTTGCCCGCGGCGGCCGACCACTTGGCGGCCCGGACGCTCTGCCGCCACGACTCCTCGGCCGCCGCGTGGACGGCCGCCTCCTCGCGGTGCTCGGCACCGGACGCCTTCACGGTGCGCAGCGCGCCGAGAGTCCGCTCCAGCGCGGCGCCCATCAGCCCGACGGCGTCCTGGGCCTGCTTGCTGGCCCGGTTGATGCGCGGCACGATCACCCCGAGCACCGTGCCCGCGCACAGGATCACGGCGAGGGTGACCCCGAGCAGCACCACGTCGACGAGGCCCATCATGACCACCGTCGCGACGAGAGTGAGCCCGCCCGTGCCGATGCCGACCAGGGAGTCGGTCGTCACCTCGCGCAGCAGGGTCGTGTCGGAGGTGATGCGGGACATCAGATCGCCCGGCTCGCTGCGGTCCACGGCAGGTATGCGCAGCCGCAGCAGATACGAGGACAGGGTGCGCCGCGCGCCCAGCACCACCGACTCCGCGGTGCGCCGCAGGACGTACGAACCCGTCGCCCCCACCGCCGCGTTGGTGACCACCAGCGCCGCCATCCCGAGCAGCGCCCGCCCGATGGGCCGGTCGTGCGACAGGTCGTCGATGAGGCCCCGCGCCACCAGCGGCAGCACCAGCCCGGTGGCGCCGGTCGCGAGCGCCAGCAGCGCGCCGGCCAGCAGGGCCCATCGATGGGGTCGTACGTAGCCGAGCAGCAGGCGCCACGCGGGCACGTCGGGCTGGGCGTCGGTGAGGCTCACGGCGCTCCTTGGCGTGAGTCGGTGCGGAGCACTCAGGCTACGTCCGGGTCCGCCGGGACCGGGAGCGGGTCAACTCCCTTGCGGGAGACCGCAGTCAGCGTGCCGCCAGCGCGGCGAGAGTCGCTTCGAGATCGGCGGGCCGGGGCCGGTTGTGCGGCAGCCTGGCCAGCACGGCCGCCATGCCGCAGGTGTTGGTCAGGGCGGAGAAGACCAGGCCGCCGGCGATGCCCGCGGAGAGCAACTGCCAGGCGGGGTGCAGCAGTCCGAGGCCCAGCCCGGCCAGGACCACGCTGCCCGCGGTGAAGCGGACCTGGCGCTCCATGGACCAGGTGGTGCGGGACCCGGTCGCGGGACGGTCCAGTTCGTGACCGCGGGCGGTCCAGGCGCTGGTCCCGCCGGTGAGGGTCGCGGCCGTCACACCGTGTTCGGCGAGCGTCCTGCGGGCGCTGTCGGAGCGCGCGCCGGAGGCGCAGACGACCAGCAGGCCGGACGTGATCTCCTTGAGGGCGGGCAGGGCGCGGTGCAGCTGGTCGAGGGGGACGTTCAGGGCGCCGGGCAGATGCCCGGAGGCGTACTCGCCGGGCGTGCGGACGTCGAGGACGGTGAGCTCGGACAGGCGGGTACGGGCCTGGTCGGCGTCGAGGGTCGAGGGAGTCGTCATGTCGGGTGTCATCCTTGCTCTTCGAGGGTGCCCCGGAGGGCGGAGTACGATACCCCTAGGGGTATCGGTGGAGGAGTGTTGTCGTGGACTTGGATCTCGCGGGTGCCGAGCTGAAGTCGGTGCTGAACCGACTGCGTCGTGCGCAGGGACAGATCTCCGGTGTGATCAAGATGATCGAGGACGGGCGCGACTGCGAGGACGTGGTCACCCAGCTCGCCGCGGCCTCCCGTGCTCTCGACCGGGCCGGATTCGCGATCATCGCCACCGGTCTCCAGCAATGCCTGACCGATGTCGAGGACGGCGCGAGGAACGGCGAGGACAGGGACGCGATGCGTGCCCGGCTGGAGAAGCTCTTCCTCTCACTGGCGTGAGGCGCTCCGCCGCCCGGCGTGCGGCCCCGCCGTCACCCGCGGGCGCCGCGGCGACGCCGGTGGTACGGCGGTCCGGGGTGACGCCCGTCGTACGGAGGTCCGCGGCGACACCAGTGGTACGGAGGTCCGTGGCGACGCCGGCGGCACGGAGGCCCGCCGAACCGGTCGTCCCGTGACGGGCCCCGGTCATACGACGGCGTCGATCAGCATGAACGCGGCCACCGCCAGCAGGACCCAGGCGAAGATCCGGCGCAGCGCGGCGCCCGGGATCTTCGCCGCCAGCCGTCTGCCGTCCCACGCGCCGAGGACCGCCGCACCGGCGAAGGGGGCGACGACCGCCCAGTCGAGCCGTTCCGCCGTGCCGGCGCGGGCCAGCAGTGCCGCCACCGAGTTCACGGTGATCACCAGCAGGCTCGTACCGACGGCGGCCCGCATCCGCAGACCCACCACGCCGACCAGGGCCGGTACGGCGAGGAAGCCGCCGCCCACGCCCAGGACGCCGGTCACCGCTCCGAGACCGGCGCCCGCCCCGGCGATCCGGCCGCGCCGCGGGGCCGGTGTGTCCGGTGCGTCCGACGACGGGCGCAGCATCCGCACCGCCGCCAGCGCGGCGACCACCCCGAAGGCGGCCGTCAGCAGCCAGGACGGCAGCCGTCCGGCGACGGCTCCGCCCGCGGCGGCGGGCAGCAGCCCCGCCGCCGCGAACAGCGCGCCGGCCCGCCAGTGGACCGTGCCCTGCCGGGCGTGGGCGGCGAGCGCGGTCACCGACGTCACCGTGACGATGACCAGGCTCGCGGTGGTGGCCGCGGAGGGCGTGAAGCCCAGCAGATAGATCAGGGCGGGGACGGCGAGGACACTGCCTCCGCCGCCGAGCGCCCCGAGCGCCAGCCCGATCACGCCACCGGCGGCCAGGGCGAGGATCAGAACGCTCACGCCGTCGGGCCGCCGTTCCCGTGCTCCCGGACCGAGGGCAGACCTTCCCGCGTCCAGGCGCGCATGCCTCCGACGACGTCGACCGCGTCGAGGCCACGGGCCGTGAGCAGCGCGACGGCGTCACGGGACCGCACCCCCGAGCGGCACACCACGACGAGGGGGCGGTGCCGCGCGGCCACGGGCAGGTCGCCCCCGGCGGTGAGCGCGGACAGCGGGAAGCTCACCGAGCCCGGTGCGTGCCCCTGCGTCCACTCGTCCGGTTCGCGCACGTCCAGCAGGACGGCCTCGGCCCCCGGGCCGGTGCGCTCGCCGGCCTCCGCCGGCGTGATCCGTGCCATGGGCAGACCGGCCGGGCCCGCGGCGGCGAAGGAGTCGTCCACGGCGACCACGTCACGGCCGGCGGCGTCGAGGACGGACGCGGCTATGGCGGCCCGCATGCCTCCGGCGCAGTGCACCCAGACGGTGCCGCGGGGTATCTCGCCGAGCCGGTCGCGTATCTCGTGGACGGGGACGTGCACCGATCCGGCGATGTGGCCCAGGGTCCGTTCGGACGCCCGCCGCACGTCCAGGACCACGATCCCGCTGCCGTACGCCCCCGCCAGATCGGCGAACCGGGCGCGCGGGAAGGAGCGTGGTTCCTCCCCGTCGCGCAGCCAGTCGGCGGGCGCGCCGACGGCCGCGGCGGCGGGGCGGTCGACGCCCACGCGGACGAGTTCCCGCTGGGCCTCGGCGATCCGCTCCGGTGACTCGGCGAGCAGTGTGACCGGCTTGCCCCACGGGAGCAGCCAGGCCAGGTAGGTCGCGAGCTGCCCGTCGGCCTCGAAGTTGACGGACCCGGCGACGTGCCCCGCCGCGAACGCGACGCGGTTGCGCAGGTCCACGACCCACTCGCCGGCGGCGAGGCGCGCCGCGATCTCCTCGGCGTCCGCGGGCGCGGGCGGGGTGAGGTCGACCGGCGCGGGCCCCGCGGCGTTGGCCGGAGCCATGTGCGCGTAGTACGCGGGCACGTCGTCGAGTCCGGCGAGCAGGTCGGCCACGAAGGTGTCGACGTCCTTGACCAGCGCCTCGTTGGCGGCACGCTCCTGCCCGATGGTCGTGCCCTCGCCGGTGGCGTCACCGGCGGAGCAGAAGCTGCCGAAGCCGTGGGTGGGCAGCACCGCGGTGTCGTCGGGCAGCTCGGCGGCGAGCCGGTGCGCGGAGGCGTGCTGGGCCCGTGCCAGCTCCCCGGTCAGCCGTGGCTCGACCAGGTCGGGGCGCCCGACCGTGCCGATGAGCAGGGAGCCGCCGGTGAACGCCGCCACCGCGTGGCCCCCCTCCTCCAGTACGTACGACGTGTGGTGCGGGGTGTGACCGGGGGTGGCCAGGGCGCGCAGGACCAGACCGGCGTCGACGTCGAACCGGTCCCCGTCGGCCACCGCGACCCGCTCGAAGGCGACCCGTGCGCCGGCCGGCACCAGATAGGCGGCGCCGGTCAGCCGGGCCAGTTCCAGCCCCCCGGTCACGTAGTCGTTGTGCAGGTGTGTCTCCACGACGTGGGTGATCCGCACGTCCCGTCGGGCGGCCGCCGCGATCAGCCGGTCGACGTCCCTGGGCGGATCGACCGCCACGGCGCCCCGCGGGCCGCCCGCCAGATAGCCGCGGTTGCCCAGGCCCGGCACCTCGATGGTGTCGACGAAGAACACGGCAGCACTCCTTTCCTCGTGAACCCGCAGGGTGAGTACCCCCGGGGGTATATTCACGGTAGCAGAAGTACCCCCGGGGGTATCTGGCCCCTCTCGGGCCCCGGGGCGGTTCGCCTCAGCGGCCGGGCCCGGCGCGACCCCGGAGCGGGGCGGCCGTGCGTCACCTGGCCTTCTACCGGTCGGTCACCCCGTAGGGTCGGTTGACGGAACGTCGACCTACGGAAGGGCTCAATCACATGGCGCAGGAAGTGCGGGGCGTGATCGCACCGGGCAAGAACGAGCCGGTGCGCGTCGAGACCGTCGTCGTACCGGACCCGGGACCCGGCGAGGCCGTGGTGAAGATCCAGGCCTGCGGGGTGTGCCACACCGATCTCCACTACAAGCAGGGCGGCATCAACGACGACTTCCCGTTCCTGCTCGGCCACGAGGCGGCCGGGATCGTGGAATCGGTGGGGGACGGGGTCACGGACGTCGCGCCCGGCGACTTCGTCATCCTCAACTGGCGTGCGGTGTGCGGGCAATGCCGGGCGTGTCTGCGCGGCAGGCCCTGGTACTGCTTCAACACGCACAACGCGAAGCAGCGGATGACGCTCACGGACGGCACCGAGCTCTCGCCCGCCCTGGGCATCGGCGCCTTCGCGGAGAAGACCCTGGTCGCCGCGGGGCAGTGCACCAAGGTCGACCCCGCGGTGTCCCCGGCGGTCGCCGGCCTGCTCGGCTGCGGCGTGATGGCCGGGATCGGCGCGGCCATCAACACCGGGAACGTCGGCCGCGGCGACAGTGTCGCGGTCATCGGCTGCGGAGGCGTCGGCGACGCGGCGATCGCCGGGTCCCGCCTCGCGGGCGCCGCGAAGATCATCGCCGTGGACATCGACGACCGGAAGCTGACGACCGCCCGCGAGATCGGCGCCACGCACACCGTCAACTCCCGCGAGACCGACCCCGTCGAGGCGATCCGGGAGCTCACCGGCGGCTTCGGCGCCGACGTCGTCATCGAGGCCGTCGGCCGTCCGGAGACGTACCAGCAGGCCTTCTACGCCCGCGACCTCGCGGGCACCGTCGTCCTCGTCGGAGTGCCCACCCCGGACATGAAGCTGGACCTGCCGCTGATCGACGTCTTCGGACGCGGCGGAGCCCTCAAGTCGTCCTGGTACGGCGACTGCCTGCCCTCACGCGACTTCCCCATGCTGATCGACCTGCACCTGCAGGGGCGCCTGGACCTCGGCGCGTTCGTGAGCGAGACGATCGCGCTGGACGAGGTGGAGGCGGCCTTCGAGCGGATGCACCACGGCGACGTGCTGCGCTCGGTGGTGGTGCTGTGATGACCACCCGCATCGAACACCTCGTCACCTCGGGCACCTTCTCGCTCGACGGCGGCACCTGGGACGTCGACAACAACGTGTGGATCGTGGCCGACGACCACGAGGCGGTCGTCATCGACGCCGCCCACGACGCCGACGCCATCGCCGAGGCCGTCGGCGACCGGCGGCTCACCGCGATCGTGTGCACCCACGCCCACAACGACCACATCGACGCCGCCCCCGCCCTGGCCGCCCGCACCGGCGCCACCATCTGGCTGCACCCGGACGACCTGCCGCTGTGGAAGCTGACCCATCCCGACCGCCTCCCCGACGCCTGGCTCCAGGACGGCCAGGTGATCGAGGCGGCCGGCGCCGATCTGACGGTCCTGCACACCCCGGGCCACGCTCCGGGCGCGGTCTGCCTGTACGACCCGGGCCTGGGCACCGTCTTCACCGGCGACACCCTCTTCCAGGGAGGCCCGGGCGCCACCGGCCGCTCCTACTCCCACTTCCCGACCATCGTCGAGTCCATCCGCGAACGGCTCCTGGGCCTCCCGGCCGACACCGTGGTGCGTACCGGACACGGCGACTCCACCACGATCGGGGCGGAGGCCCCGCACCTGAAGGAGTGGATCGCGCGCGGCCACTGACGCCGGTGTCCGGACCGACGCCGGTGGCCCGCCGCTGACGCCTCCCCACGGAGACCGGCGGAAGGTCCCGGCGAATCCAGACAGAAGATGTCCGGCTTCCGGGAGACGCTCGGAGCAACACCGGCGCGAAAGGCGGCGCCGGAACCACGCGTACGGAGGTCGGACATGTCGGAGCCGCTGCAGGACACGCTGCGAGGCAGGATCGCCCTGGTCGCCGGGGCGACCCGGGGTGCGGGACGGGGGATCGCGGTGGAGCTGGGCGCGGCCGGCGCGACCGTCTACGTGACCGGGCGCAGCACCCGGGAACGGCGCTCGGAGTACGACCGCCCGGAGACCCTGGAGGACACCGCGGACCTGGTGACGGCGGCGGGCGGCCGGGGCATCGCCGTCCCCACCGACCATCTCGTGCCCTCCGAGGTCCAGGCACTGGTAGCCCGCATCGCGGACGAGCAGGGCCGCCTCGACGTCCTCGTCAACGACATCTGGGGCGGCGAGCACCTCTTCCAGTGGGACACCCCGGTCTGGGAGCACGACCTCGACAAGGGCCTGCGGCTGCTGCGCCTGGCCGTCGAGACGCACGCCGTCACCAGTCACTTCGCGATGCCCCTGCTGCTGCGCCGTCCCGGCGGCCTCGTCGTCGAGATGACCGACGGCACCGCCGAGTACAACCGGGACAGGTACCGGGTGTCCTTCTTCTACGACCTCGCCAAGTCCTCCGTGCTGCGCATGGCGTTCGCCCTCGGGCAGGAGCTGGGGCCGCGCGGTGCCACCGCGGTGGCGCTCACGCCCGGGTGGCTGCGCTCGGAGATCATGCTCGACACCTTCGGCGTGACCGAGGACACCTGGCGCGACGCGCTGGAACGCGTCCCGCACTTCGGCATCTCCGAGACACCGTCCTACGTGGGCCGCGCGGTCGCCGCCCTGGCCGCCGACCCGGACGTGGCGCGCTGGAACGGGGAGTCGCTCTCCAGCGGGCAACTGGCCCAGGTGTACGGCTTCACCGACCGCGACGGCAGCCGCCCCGACGCGTGGCGCTACCTCGTCGAGGTCCAGGACGCGGACAAGCCGGCGGACACCACGGGCTATCGGTGAGCCAGGTCCTCCCGCCCGGCGGCGAGCCGTCCGGACGGCGGGGTCAGGGGCGCCCGTGGAGCGGCGGGACCTGCCATCCGGGCGGACGGCCCGTCGTGAGAGCCAGGTCGGCGCGTACCGCCACGTAGTACGCCTCGCGCACGGTGCGCTGCCGTTCGAGCAGGGCCTGCCAGCCGTCCGGATCACGTGTCCCGTCGTTCAGGAACCGCTCCATCTCCATCACCACGACGGCCCATGCCCGGGCCTTCTCCACCACCTCCGGGATGCCCAGGAGCAGCAGGGCCTCACCGGCCGGGTCGCCGGCCTCCGCGGCCTCGGCGAGCAGAGGAGCCGCTTCGCCGGGCGACAGCGGATGCGGATGCGGATCGTTGCCGAGATGGGCCGCGACCCGGTACGTCAGCGTGACCGACTTCTTCAGACAGCGCGCGTAGTCCGCGTACACGGTGAGCCGCCGCTCCTCCCACCGCGCCGTCTGCTCGCGGCGGAAGCGGGCCCGGTCCCCCCTGACGATCGCCAGGTACGAACCGAGGGCGCCGATCACCACACCGATCAGCGCCGGGAGTTGTTGTATGAAGGCGGCCATGCGCGCACGGTATCTGTCGCCGTGACGATCATGGCAGTACCTTCCCTGCCATGACTGCGACGATGCGATTCGAGGGACACGGAGTTCTGATCACGGGCGCGGCGCGCGGCATCGGCGCCGCCACCGCCCGCCGCTTCGTCGAGGAGGGCGCCCGGGTGCTCGTCACCGACGTGGACGTCGCCGAGGCGGAGAAGACCGCTGCCGCACTGCGTGAACCGGGCGGTCACGCCGAGGCGTTCCGCTGCGACGTGGGGGAGCGGGCGTCGGTCGAGGCGGCCGTCGCGCACGCCGTGGACGCCTTCGGCTCGCTCGACGTCCTGGTCAACAACGCCTACCACTGCACCCCCGACGCCCCGCTCTTCGAGGACGAGACGGACGACGTCTGGGCCCGCGACCTCGACATCACGCTGTCCGGCGCCTACCGCTGCTCCCGGGCGGCCCTCCCGCACCTCGTGGCCTCCGGCCGGGGCGCCATCGTCACCGTCGGCTCCGTCAACGGCATCCAGGACTTCGGCAACCACTCCTACAGCGCCGCCAAGGCGGGCCTCATGTCGCTGACCCGCACGCTCGCCGGGCATGCCGCGTCGAGGGGCGTCCGCGTCAACCTGGTGGCACCGGGCACCGTGCACACCACGGCCTGGGAGGGCCGGGAGGACCACCTCGCCGCGCTGGCACGGCTGTATCCGCTGGAGCGGGTCGGCAGGCCGGAGGACATCGCCGCCGCCGTCGCGTTCCTCGCCTCCCGCGACGCGGCCTGGATCACCGGTGCGACGCTGCCCGTGGACGGAGGCCTGCTGGCGGTCAACACCGGCTTCCGGCATGCCCTCACGCTGCTCGACGGCACCCCCTAGGGCCGGCCCGGGCGTCAGGCGCCCCGCGGCCCGAGGTCCGCGGCGTGGCGGTGCAGGGCGGCGAGCACCCGGTCGACGTCGCCCGCGGTGGTGCGCCAGTTGCTGAACGCCGCGCGCAGCGCGGGCGTTCCGCCGTACGACGTCGGAGTCACAAAGGCCTCGCCGGAGGCGGCGACCGCCGTCGCCAGCGCGCGGACCCGCTCCTCGGAGGGGTCGTCGGCCGGCGTGAAGCAGACGACGTTGAGCCGGACCGGAGCCAGGAGCCGCAGCTGGGGGATCCGGGCGATCCCCTCGCCCAGCCGCCCGGCGAGAGCGACGTTGCGTTCGACGATCTCGCGATGACCCTCGCGTCCGTACGCCGTGAGCGAGAACCAGGCGGGCAGGGCGCGCAGCCGACGGGAGTTCTCCGGTGTGAGGTGCAGGAAGTCCGGGTCAGGGGTGGGCGGTCCGAGGTACGGCGACGCGTTGTGGAAGACCCGGACCTGGAGGTCCTGCCGGCGCGTGAACTGGACGGCCGCGTCGTAGGGGACGTTCAGCCACTTGTGCAGGTCGACGCAGACGGAGTCGGCCGCGTCGAGCCCGTCGACCAGGGAGGCGTACGACGGCGACAGGGCGGCGAAACCGCCGAACGCCGCGTCCACGTGCAGCCAGAAGTCGTACCGCTCCCTGAGCGCGGCGATCGCCCGCAGGTCGTCGAAGTCGACGGTGTTGACGGTCCCCGCGTTCGCCACCACGACGGCGGGGCGCCCGCCGAGCGCGTCGAGGGCGTCGGCGAGCCGGTCGACGTCGACGGCTTCGCGGTTGCCCGGCAGCACCGGCACGGCCCGCAGCCGGTCCCGTCCGATGCCCAGCACGGAGAGCGCCTTGCCGATGCTGGAGTGCGGGCTGCCCGACAGCACCTCGACCGGACCGAGCGCGCCGACGCCCTCGCGCGAGACGGACACCCCGAGACGTTCGCCGAGCCATTCCCGCGCGATGGCCAGCCCGACCGTGTTGGAGGCCGTCGCCCCGCTCACGAAGGCTCCGGTGTGGTCCTCGCCCAGCCCGAACAGCTCGCGCAGCCAGCTCAGCGTCTCGCATTCCAGCGCGGTCGCCGACGAGTCACCGCCGCCCGACACGTTCTGGTCGTAGGCGGCCGTCAGCCAGTCCCCGGCCAGCGCGGCGGGAGTGGCGCCACCGGTCACGAAGCCGAGGTAACGCGGGCCCGCGGAGCCGGAGAAGCCCGCGGACCAGCGGTCCGCGAACCGGGTCAGCGCCCCTTCGGCGCCCACTCCCGCCTCGGGAAGCGGCGCACGTGCGGGTGCCGCGCCGGGGCGGGCGACAGGACGTTCGGCGAGCCCGCCCACCTCCCGCGCGGCGAAGTCGCGGGCGGACTGGAGGAGATCGGGAAGCCGCTGGAGATCGTCGGCGAGAGTGCGGTGCATGACGGCAGCGTAGGCAGGACCCGAGCGGCGGGTCCTGGTCCACTTGGGGAAAACTGGACCGATGGACACGGGGTTCGCGGCGACGCTCGGCAGCTGGCGCGACAGGCGGGGCCCGCTCGCCCGGTCGCTGTCCGCGGCCGTCCGCGAGGCGGTGATCGACGGCCGGCTGCCCGCAGGGACCCGTCTGCCGTCCGAGCGGGAACTGGCCCGCACGCTGGACGTCAGCCGGGGCACCGTCGTCGCCGCCCTCACCCTGCTGCGGGACGACGGCTGGCTGCACACCCGGCACGGCAGCGGCAGCGTCGTCCGGCTCCCCGCACACCTCACCGAACGGACCACTCCGTGGTCCCTGGACCGGGGCGGCGCGGGCGACGCCGACCTCGATCTGACGCTGGCCGTCACGGCGGCACCCCACGACGCCTACCTCGCCGCGCTGGGCCGCGCCGTCGAGCGCAGCGCGGCCCTGCTCGTCGACTCGGGCGTGGCGACGGCGGGCCTGCCCCGACTGCGCGAACTCCACGCCGAGCGGTACACCCGCTCAGGACTGGCCACCCGCCCCGAGCAGATCCTCGTCACCTCCGGAGCCCAGGCCGCGCTGACCCTGCTCACCGACCACCTGCACACCGACCGCAGGTCCCCGGTCCTGGTGGAGAGCCCCACGTACCCGGGGGCGCTCGCGATCCTCCGCCGGCGCCGCGCCCGGCTGCTGCCCGTACCGGTCACGGCCGCGCACGGCTGGGACGTCGCGCGGCTGGCGCAGGCCGTACGCGACCGCGGCCCCCGGCTCGCCTACCTGATCCCTGACTTTCACAACCCCACCGGCGCGCACATGGCCGCACACACCCGCGGGGAGATCGCCGCCCTCGCCGAGCGGCACGCCCTGACGGTCGTCGTCGACGAGACCATGCGCGACCTGGATCTGCGGACGCCGCCGCGCCCGGAGCCGCACCTCGGCGGCGCGACGGCGATCCAGATCGGTTCGACGAGCAAGGTGCTGTGGAGCGGACTGCGGGTCGGCTGGATCAGGGCGCGCGCGGCACTCGTCGCCGAACTCGTGCGCAACCCGCTCCAGGCCCAGCTGTCGCCGCCGCCCCTGGAGCAGCTGATCGCCACCGAGCTGCTGGGCGACACCGACGGCCTCGCCGCGGTGCTCGCCGACCGGCGCGCCCGCCTGCGTACCCAGCGCGACCGTCTCGCGGAACTCCTTGCCGGGACGGGCTGGTCGTGCACGGTGCCGGACGGCGGGCTGTCGCTCTGGCTGCACCTCGGCCCCGACACCCTGGCCACGGAGCTCGCGGCACGGGCCGCGCGACGAGGGCTGGCGGTGTCGCCCGGGCCGCAGTTCGCCGCGGACCGCGCCACCCTGGCGCACCACCTGCGGCTGCCCTTCACGGCGACACCGGACGTGCTCACCCGGGCGGTGCGGCTGCTGACGCGGTGACGCGGATTCGCGTTCCCGCTCCGTGCGACGTGTGAGTGTGACGTGTGACGTGTGACGTTCCGCACGTGCACACCGGCCCCGACGGGCCGGAGTGGCGACGAGGAATGTCACCGTTTGGTCCCGGTCCGGACGGCCGCACAACGTACGCCCCCCGACGAGGGTCTAGCAGGCGGACGACAAGAGACAGAACAGGAAAGGGAAGGCCCGCCATGGGGGACATACGCAGACGGGGCGCCGTCGCGCTCGGGATCACCGGACTGGTCGCGCCGCTGACGCTCGCGCTGGGCGCCGCGCCCGCGCAGGCCGCGAGCTGCACCACGCAGACCGGCCCGTACCAGAAGCAGGTGGAGAAATTCCTCGGGCGGCCCGTCGACGGCCGGCAGTCGACCACCGACTGCAAGGCCATCCAGGCCTTCCAGAACAAGCACGGCATCACCCCGAACATCGGCTACGCGGGGCCCGTCACCTGGGGCGTGATGGACCTCATGAACAAGCAGAAGGCCGTGGGGAGCAACCCCAACAAGGACGGCAAGTGCCCGGTCAACAAGGGGCGCATCGCCTGTGTGAACCTGACGCTCCAACTCAGCTGGATCCAGGACGGCGACCGACTGGTCTACGGGCCGGTGCCGGTGCGCACCGGCCGCGACGGGTACGAGACCCGCACCGGCCTGAAGAAGATCTACTGGCGGGACATCGACCACGTCTCCAGCATCTACAACGTGCCGATGCCGTACAGCCAGTTCTTCGACGGCGGGCAGGCCTTCCACTCGGTCGGCCTCAGCATGTGGAACCCGCCGGGCTCGCACGGCTGCGTCAACATGACCACGACCACGGCCAAGAAGTACTGGTCGCTGCTGAAGAACGGCGACGACGTGTTCGTGTACGGCCGCAAGCCCGGCACGTGAGTGATGAGCTTCACGGTCCGTAATGTCGTTCGCTGTACCTTTACTCACAACGTCTTCACGTCGAGGACCGTATGCTTCACACCATGTCCACCACTCCTGATGCCGACACTCGGCGCTCCGCCGCCGAGGTCAACGAGGAGATCCGGGCCCTCTGGTTCCGGGCGGGCGGGACGTTGAGCATGGAGGAGCGGCGGGAGTACCAGCGGCTCGTCCTCGAATGGGCGGAAGCCGCCCCGCCGTCGCCCACCCGGGCGGCCTGACGGTTCGCGTCCCGGCACGGGGCTCCCCGAAGTCACCGGGGAGCCACCGCCTCGGGCCTCATCCCCAACTCTGCGCGTACTGCCGCCGATAGGCCTTGCGGTCCTGTTCCGTGCGGATGAACCGCGTCGCCACCAGCGCGACGAGGCTGCCCGCGATGACCAGCAGCCCCGGCCCGACGTTCCTGGGGTCGGTCAGACGCGACACCAGTGTCTCGGCGTTCTCGGCGGCACCGCCCACCGGCTCCACGGCGCCCGGTGCGGCCGACCCCGGCGAGGCCGCCGCGCCCTGCGCGCCGGAGGCCGCCGTCGAACCCGCCGGCGAGGGAGCCGCAGGGGCGCCCGACGACGCCTGGGGCTGCCCCGCGAGCCGCACCCCCAGCGCCGTCAGCGCCTTGGTGACCGGCTGGAAGAACGTCGTACCGCCGGTCCGGCAGTCCCCGTTGCCGCCCGAGGTCACACCGAGCGCGATGCCCTCGGAGAACAACGGGCCGCCACTGTCGCCCGGTTCGGCGCACACCGTCGTCTCGACCAGCCCGGTGACCGTGCCCTCGGGGTAGTTGACCGTCGCGTTGAGCGCGGTCACCTTCCCGTCGTGCAGCCCGCTGGTGCTGCCGCTGCGGAACACCCTTTGCCCGACGGCCGGATCGGCGGTACCCGTGATGCGCACGCCGTTGCCCCCGCCGATGGCGACGACATTGGCTCCCGCCGAGGTCTGTTGTCCGTCGTCGTACTGCACGAGCGAGAAGTCGCTCCCGGGGAACGCGGTGGTGACGGTGCGTCCGAGCTGCTGCCGGCCCGAGTTGTCGGCGAACCAGACGGATCCGGCCGGTCCGCAGTGACCCGCCGTCAGGATGAACTCGGTGCGCCCGTTGGTCACGTTGAAGCCGGCCGAACAGCGCCCGCCGGTCGAGAACATGGGCTGCGCGCCGTTGATCCGGGTGGTGAACGCGCCCTGGATGCGCTGCATGCTGACGGCGTCCCCGATCCCGTCGGCCACCTTCGTCATACGTGACCAGTCGGAGGAGGAGACCGTGCTGTCGGCCCGCACCACCACCTCGTTCGTCGTGTAGTCCACGGCCCACGCCGTACCCACCACCCGCGGCGCGGAACTCAGCGTCCGCGTGGCCGACTTGAGGTCCTGCATGCTGTGCCGTACGAGCTTCGCGCGGGCGCCCGCCTCCGTGACCTCGGCGGCGGCCCCCGGGTCGGTCACCGCGACGACGGGCCGGCCGTCGGAGCCGATCCAGTTGCCCGCGGTGCGCGAGGTGCCGAGCCGTGACACCAGCGCGGTGCCCGTGTCCATGGCCGCCTGGGCCCGGCTTCCCGCGGCACGCGACGTGTCGGAGGGTTCGCTCGCCATCGCTTGCGTCACCATCAGCCCTCCGCAGAGCAGCCCGCCGACGGCCGCGAGTCGCGCCCCCCGTCGGACGATCCGTCGTCGTACGTGCCTCATCCATGGGCTCCCGAAGCCGAACGGCACGGCGTCCTCGCCGCCGAGGGCCCCGGTCGAGAGCCCTCCCCTCATACGTGCGGCCACGCCCGCGTGTTCACCACGGCGCGCACCCCGGGCGGGACACCGCCCCGGCCGGCCCTCACCGCTAGCTAGCTAGGGGCCCGACCCGTTCGGCGAGGCGCAGGCCGGCCCGCACGAAGTCCTCGGCCTCGGCGAGGCGGCCCCGGCGGTAGCGCAGGTAGGCGAGCAGGGTGTAGCCGAAGGAGAGGTGGGCGCCGTGCCAGCCCTGGGCCTCGAAGTCGGCGATCCCGGTGGCGAAGAGTTCCTCGGTGCGGCCCGGGCGGTCGGCGTACATGAAGGTCATGGCGACCAGGACGGGCACCTCGAAGCCGCGGTCGGCCTCGGCCCAGCCGAAACCGCCGGCCAGGGCGCGTTCGGCGTGGTGGAGGGCGACGTGGGCGGGCTCGCCGCGCAGGGTGGCGTCCCAGGCACGCAGGCCGATGACGTACCGCTCGGTGAGGTCGCGTCCGGTGAGCCGGTCGGCGAGGCGGGCCAGGCGGCGGGAGCGGGCGGGCGAGTCGGGTTCGTCGGCGCGGAACGCGTCCCACATGAACTGCTCGGACTGCATGCGCAGGCGTACCCGGGCGTCACCCGTCTGGCGGATCTCGTGGGCGAGGGTCGCCGAGGCCTCGGCGAGACGGTCGCTGTGGGCGAGGACCTGGGAGAGGCGGTAGACGGTGTTGTGGCGCAGCTCGGGGTCGGCGATGGGTTCTTCGAGTGCGGCGCGCAGATGGTTGACGGTGGTCGCCGGCTCGGTGAGCAGGGAGGCGCAGCCCAGTTCGTACAGGACGGCGGCCCGGTCCTCGAAGGGCGGCGGTTCGCGCAGGGCGCGGGCGAGGTAGCGGCGGGCGGCGTCGGGGGCGCCGGCGCGCTGGGTCTCGCGGGCGGCGGCGCGCAGCTGCTGGACGATCCAGGTGTCTCCGTCGGGGTGGGTCTCCATGAGGTGGCGGGCGGCGGCCGACGGACCGAGTCCCTCGTCGACGATGCACCAGGCGGCCTGGCCGTGCAGGGCGACGCGGACACCGCCGGGGATGGCTCGGTAGACGGCGGTGGCGATGAGGGGGTGGACGAATTCGAGCGTGCCCGCGGCGTTCAGCGCGCCGGTGAGGATGCGGGCGCCGCGCAGGGCGTCCGCGGCGTCGGCGGCTTCCTCGGGGCCGAGTCCGGCGACGGCGGCGGCGAGCGTGGGGTGGATCTCGGTGCCGAGCACGGCACAGGCCCAGGCGAAGCGGACGGTGGAGGTGCCGAGGCGTTCGAGGCGGGCGACGAGGCCGCTGCCCTTGACGGCGGCGGCGAGGTCGCGCAGCAGGTGTGCGCCGTCCTCGGTCGGGGTCAGTCCGCGGTCGCGGACCTTCGCGGTCAGTTCGACCGCCTCGAAGGGGTTGCCCGCGGTGACGGCCCAGCACTCGCGGCAGAAGGCGTCGTCGGCCTGGGCGCCGAGGTCCTCGCGCACGAGGCGGGCGACGGCCGCGGCGCTGAGCGGTTCGAGGCCGAGGGGGCGCTGGCCGGCGCGGCCGGGCAGACCCCTGAACGCCTCGGCGTGGTCGGGGAGTTCGTCGGGGCGGTAGCCGACGACGAGGAGCAGCGGGAGCTGTTCGGCACGGGGCGCGAAGGCGGCGAGCCAGCTCAGCGATTCGGCGTCCGCCCAGTGCGCGTCGTCGAGGACGAGGACCATCGGGGCGCGCTGCACCGCGAGGTGGGTGAGCACCCAGTCGAGTCCGTCGCGCAGGCCCTGCTGGTCGGGCGGGGCGCCCTCGGAGGGCGCGCACAGGCCGAGCGCCGGTCCGACGATCGCGTACCAACTCCCCAGCGAGCTGCGGAGTTCGGACTCGGCGGCTCCGGCGAGCTGGGGCTGGAGGAGCTGGCGGGCCACGTGGAAGGCGACGTGCTGTTCCTGTTCGCCGCCGCGCGCGGACAGCACCGTGCATCCCTTGGCGGCGGCGCGGCGGCGTACTTCCGCGAGGAGGGTCGTCTTGCCGATCCCGGCCCGTCCGGCGAAGGCCAGGAGTGCGCCGCGCGGGCGGTCCGGCGGCTCACCCCCGTCCCTGCGCAGGCCGGTGAGTTCGCTCAACGCCTCTTCGACGGCGGCGAGTTCGTTCTCGCGCTCGAACATGGTCCGACGGCTGCGGACGGCGCGCTGCGTCATGATCCACCCCCTGCCACGGTGATGCAGCCGGCGCGGGGAGCGGGTGCGCACCGTGACGTTCAGGCACCTCAGCGTACGCCCGGATCTTCTCCGATGGGGTCGTTGGAGCAGGACTGACCACGAACGCGGGACAACATCCGGTGACCCGGCGCCCGTTCCGGCACCGAGGGGGCGTTCCTCAGGCGCTCGCGCGGTGTCGCGCGTGGTGGCGGGCGACCCGTGCCCGGTTGCCGCAGGACGGTTTGCACCATTCCTGTCGCGGGTGCTCCTTGATGAAGTACCGCACGCAGCGCGGCGCGTGGCAGGCGCGCAGCCGCTGCCGCTCGGGGCCCGCGAGGAAGGCGAGGGCGGCGTGGGCGAGTGTCGCGGTGAGCTCCGTCCGGCCCTCCGGGGACTCCTGTCGTACGACGGGCTCGGCGCCGTCGGCCCAGGACAGGACGGGGACGGTGGGGACGCGGGCGGCGGCCGTGTTGAGGCGCTCGACCGCCTCGGGTACGGGCAGCAGACGGGCGGCGTCCGCGGGGCTGGGCTCGCCTGGGCGTACGGCGCGGGCGAACAGTGCTCGGACCGCCGCGCGCAGCTCGCGCACCGCGCTGAGCGCGCGGTCGTCGGCGACGTACGTCTGGGTGTCCGGCAGCAGGCCGGGGTGGCCCCTGACCCAGGCGGTGAGCCCGGCGGGTGCGGTCAGGTCGTCCGCGACTCCGCCGTTCCCGTCGTGCCGCACGGTCAGGGCGAGGTCGAGGGCGAGCCGTGCGTCGCCGCTGATCGAGTCGTCCATGGCGCTAATGATAGGTCCGCCGGATTCCATTAGCACCTGCGGTCGTCCCGGCCGGGCGGCGACACCGTCACCGGGGTGCCCGGCCCGGTCGCCGACGGCGGGGCTTCGGCGGCACCGCGGCACCGCGGGAACGCGGGAACGCGGGAACGCGGGAACGCGGGAACGCGGGAACGCGGGAACGCGGGAACGCGGGAACGCGGGAACGCGGGAACGCGGGAACGCGGGAACGCGGGGTCTTCACCGTCGCCACAGGCGCGCAGTGGTTTCGGCGCCGCCGCGGGCGCGCCACGGCGGTCGCCGCGGCCTCAGCTCTCGTCGGCCCCGCTCGGCGGCACCACCGCCACCGGGCTCGCGGCGTGCAGCAGGACGGCCCGGGTGACCGAGCCCATCATCCGTGCGGGTGCGAGCAGGCGGCGCCGATGCCGGCCCACGACGACGAGGTCCGCGTCCTTGGAGGCGGCGACGAGGTGACCGGCCGCGTCGCCCGGCGCCACGGTCAGGTCGACTCGGACGCCGGGGTGCCGTTTCCGGTGCGGGGCGACGAAGCCGTCGGCCAGTGTGCGGGTCTCGCCCTCGATGACGTCCTGGTCGGGGGCGACGGGTACGAAGTCGCCGGGCGCGGACCAGATCTGGACCGGCCAGGGATACGCGGCGATCACCTGGACGCGGGCCCCGCTCAGGCCGGCCTCCTCGAACGCGAAGGCGAGGGTGGCCTCGTCCGGACCGTCGACGTGGAGGCCGACGACGACACGCGGCCCGGGTTCGGCGGCGGGCGCGTCGGGCACCTCGCGTCCGGGGCGCGGCACCACGACGACGGGGCATGCCGCGTCGGCGGCGACGGCCATGGAGGTGGAGCCGAGCAGCAGGCTCGCGAAGCCGCCCCTGCCCCGCGAGCCGAGCACCAACAGCTGTGCGTCGGCGCCGAGTTCGGGCAGCACGGCGGCCGGGGCGCCCTCCAGGGCGACGTACTCCGGGACGGGCGGGCCGGGCCGGTCGGCCAGGTGGGCGCTCACCTGGCCGAGTACCGGATCGTCGGCGGGGTCCGGCGGGCCGGCGACCAGCACGTCGGGCTGCCCCCAGGGCGCGTACTAGCTAGCTAGGCCCGGTGCGGGGTCCGGGCGGGTGTCCCGGCCGGTGGTCCCGGGATGCGCTCGGAGCGGTCCGCGTTGTCGGTGGGCGCCTATAACCTCGTATGCGTGTCGTCTCTCGCGCTGTACCGCCGCTATCGCCCGGAGTCGTTCGCCGAGGTCATCGGGCAGGAGCATGTCACCGACCCGTTGCAGCAGGCGCTGCGGAACAACCGGGTCAACCACGCGTACCTGTTCAGCGGTCCGCGCGGGTGCGGCAAGACGACCAGCGCGCGCATCCTCGCCCGCTGTCTCAACTGCGAGCAGGGCCCCACGCCGACCCCGTGCGGCGAGTGCCAGTCCTGCCGCGACCTGGCACGCAACGGCCCGGGATCCATCGACGTCATCGAGATCGACGCCGCCTCGCACGGTGGTGTGGACGACGCCCGTGACCTGCGGGAGAAGGCCTTCTTCGGACCCGCGAGCAGCCGGTACAAGATCTACATCATCGACGAGGCCCACATGGTCACGTCGGCCGGTTTCAACGCGCTGCTGAAGGTCGTCGAGGAGCCGCCGGAGCACCTCAAGTTCATCTTCGCCACCACCGAGCCCGAGAAGGTCATCGGGACCATCAGGTCGCGGACCCACCACTACCCGTTCCGGCTGGTGCCGCCGGGCACCCTGCGCGAGTACCTCGGTGAGGTCTGCGGACGTGAGGGTATTCCCGTCGAGGACGGGGTGCTCCCGCTGGTCGTGCGTGCCGGCGCGGGGTCCGTGCGTGACTCCATGTCCGTCATGGACCAGCTGCTCGCGGGCGCGGGCGACGCCGGTGTGACGTACGCCATGGCGACCTCCTTGCTCGGTTACACGGAGGGGTCGCTGCTCGACTCCGTGGTCGAGGCGTTCGCCTCGGGTGACGGCGCGGCGGCCTTCGAGGTCGTGGACCGTGTCATCGAGGGGGGCAACGACCCGCGGCGGTTCGTCGCCGACCTGCTGGAGCGGCTGCGCGACCTGGTGATCCTCGCGGCCGTGCCGGACGCCGCCGAGAAGGGGCTCGTCGACGCCCCGGTCGACGTCGTGGAGCGCATGCAGGCCCAGGCCGGTGTCTTCGGCGCCGCCGAGCTGAGCCGCGCCGCCGACCTCGTCAACGAAGGACTGACGGAGATGCGCGGCGCCACCTCGCCCCGCCTCCAGCTGGAACTGATCTGCGCGCGCGTCCTGCTGCCCGCCGCGTACGGGGACGAGCGGTCCGTGATGGCCCGGCTGGACCGCGTCGAGCGCGGTGTGAGCCTCTCGGCCGGTGCGGGCGCGCCCGCGATGGGCTACGTGCCAGGACCCGAGGCGCACGGGGCGGCACCGGCCGCCCCCGTGGCCGCGGTTCCTCCGGGCGGCGGTCCGGCTGCGGCCCGTGCCGCGGTCCGCGGGCCAGGACCCGCCGGTGCCCCGCAGGGCGCCGCACCGGCCCCCGAGACCGTCGCGCCCGCGGCTCCCGCGGCTGCTCCCGCAGCTCCTGCGGCGAGCGCGCCTCCTGCCGCGCCGACGGCCCCGCCCGCCGCCGCCCCGTCGCAGCCCCCGGCCGCCGCGCCCGCCGAGAGTGGTCCCCCGGGCGGTGCCCCCGGCGCCTGGCCCGCCGCCACGGCCGCCGGCAGCGGCCGCCGCCCCGGCGGGTGGCCGACGGCGGCCCCCGCGGGCGGCGGACAGCCTCAGCCGCCGTCGGCTCCGGCCGCCGCCGAGTCCCCCGCGCAGGCCCTAGCTAGCTAGTGCTCCTTAGAAAGGAGGTGATCCAGCCGCACCTTCCGGTACGGCTACCTTGTTACGACTTCGTCCCAATCGCCAGTCCCACCTTCGACAGCTCCCTCCCACAAGGGGTTGGGCCACCGGCTTCGGGTGTTACCGACTTTCGTGACGTGACGGGCGGTGTGTACAAGGCCCGGGAACGTATTCACCGCAGCAATGCTGATCTGCGATTACTAGCAACTCCGACTTCATGGGGTCGAGTTGCAGACCCCAATCCGAACTGAGACAGGCTTTTTGAGATTCGCTCCGCCTCGCGGCTTCGCAGCTCTTTGTACCTGCCATTGTAGCACGTGTGCAGCCCAAGACATAAGGGGCATGATGACTTGACGTCGTCCCCACCTTCCTCCGAGTTGACCCCGGCAGTCTCCTGTGAGTCCCCATCACCCCGAAGGGCATGCTGGCAACACAGAACAAGGGTTGCGCTCGTTGCGGGACTTAACCCAACATCTCACGACACGAGCTGACGACAGCCATGCACCACCTGTACACCGACCACAAGGGGGACCCTGTCTCCAGGGTTTTCCGGCGTATGTCAAGCCTTGGTAAGGTTCTTCGCGTTGCGTCGAATTAAGCCACATGCTCCGCTGCTTGTGCGGGCCCCCGTCAATTCCTTTGAGTTTTAGCCTTGCGGCCGTACTCCCCAGGCGGGGCACTTAATGCGTTAGCTGCGGCACCGACGACGTGGAATGTCGCCAACACCTAGTGCCCACCGTTTACGGCGTGGACTACCAGGGTATCTAATCCTGTTCGCTCCCCACGCTTTCGCTCCTCAGCGTCAGTAATGGCCCAGAGATCCGCCTTCGCCACCGGTGTTCCTCCTGATATCTGCGCATTTCACCGCTACACCAGGAATTCCGATCTCCCCTACCACACTCTAGCCTGCCCGTATCGACTGCAGACCCGGGGTTAAGCCCCGGGCTTTCACAACCGACGTGACAAGCCGCCTACGAGCTCTTTACGCCCAATAATTCCGGACAACGCTTGCGCCCTACGTATTACCGCGGCTGCTGGCACGTAGTTAGCCGGCGCTTCTTCTGCAGGTACCGTCACTTTCGCTTCTTCCCTGCTGAAAGAGGTTTACAACCCGAAGGCCGTCATCCCTCACGCGGCGTCGCTGCATCAGGCTTTCGCCCATTGTGCAATATTCCCCACTGCTGCCTCCCGTAGGAGTCTGGGCCGTGTCTCAGTCCCAGTGTGGCCGGTCGCCCTCTCAGGCCGGCTACCCGTCGTCGCCTTGGTGAGCCACTACCTCACCAACAAGCTGATAGGCCGCGGGCTCATCCTTCACCGCCGGAGCTTTCAACCGCAGACCATGCGGTCCGCAGTGTTATCCGGTATTAGACCCCGTTTCCAGGGCTTGTCCCAGAGTGAAGGGCAGATTGCCCACGTGTTACTCACCCGTTCGCCACTAATCCACCCCGAAGGGCTTCATCGTTCGACTTGCATGTGTTAAGCACGCCGCCAGCGTTCGTCCTGAGCCAGGATCAAACTCTCCGTGAATGTTTACCGGTAATCCGGTCGAACACCACGAGAGCGGAACCCTAGCTAGCTAGAACACAGTGGACGCGAGCAACTGAGGACAAGCCCTCGGCCTATTAGTACCAGTCACCTCCACGCCTTACGGCGCTTCCAGATCTGGCCTATCAACCCAGTCGTCTACTGGGAGCCTTACCCCATCAAGTGGGTGGGAGTCCTCATCTCGAAGCAGGCTTCCCGCTTAGATGCTTTCAGCGGTTATCCCTCCCGAACGTAGCCAACCAGCCATGCCCTTGGCAGGACAACTGGCACACCAGAGGTTCGTCCGTCCCGGTCCTCTCGTACTAGGGACAGCCCTTCTCAAGACTCCTACGCGCACAGCGGATAGGGACCGAACTGTCTCACGACGTTCTAAACCCAGCTCGCGTACCGCTTTAATGGGCGAACAGCCCAACCCTTGGGACCGACTCCAGCCCCAGGATGCGACGAGCCGACATCGAGGTGCCAAACCATCCCGTCGATATGGACTCTTGGGGAAGATCAGCCTGTTATCCCCGGGGTACCTTTTATCCGTTGAGCGACGGCGCTTCCACAAGCCACCGCCGGATCACTAGTCCCGACTTTCGTCCCTGCTCGACCCGTCGGTCTCACAGTCAAGCTCCCTTGTGCACTTACACTCAACACCTGATTGCCAACCAGGCTGAGGGAACCTTTGGGCGCCTCCGTTACTCTTTGGGAGGCAACCGCCCCAGTTAAACTACCCATCAGACACTGTCCCTGATCCGGATCACGGACCCAGGTTAGACATCCAGCACGACCAGAGTGGTATTTCAACGACGACTCCACAACAGCTGGCGCTGCCGCTTCAAAGTCTCCCACCTATCCTACACAAGCCGAACCGAACACCAATATCAAACTGTAGTAAAGGTCCCGGGGTCTTTCCGTCCTGCTGCGCGAAACGAGCATCTTTACTCGTAGTGCAATTTCACCGGGCCTATGGTTGAGACAGTCGAGAAGTCGTTACGCCATTCGTGCAGGTCGGAACTTACCCGACAAGGAATTTCGCTACCTTAGGATGGTTATAGTTACCACCGCCGTTTACTGGCGCTTAAGTTCTCAGCTTCGCCACCCCGAAGAGTGACTAACCGGTCCCCTTAACGTTCCAGCACCGGGCAGGCGTCAGTCCGTATACATCGCCTTACGGCTTCGCACGGACCTGTGTTTTTAGTAAACAGTCGCTTCTCGCTGGTCTCTGCGGCCACACCCAGCTCAGAGTGCAAGACTCATCACCAGACGTGGCCCCCCTTCTCCCGAAGTTACGGGGGCATTTTGCCGAGTTCCTTAACCATAGTTCACCCGAACGCCTCGGTATTCTCTACCTGACCACCTGAGTCGGTTTAGGGTACGGGCCGCCATGAAACTCGCTAGAGGCTTTTCTCGACAGCATAGGATCATCCACTTCACCACAATCGGCTCGGCATCAGGTCTCAGCTAGCTAGCTAGCCTCGTGACTGCGTGCCTTTTGAAGAATGAGCCTGCGAGTTTGCGGTGTGTTGCGAGGTTAACCCGTGTGGGGAAGCCGTAGCGAAAGCGAGTCCGAACAGGGCGATTCAGTAGCGCGCTCAAGACCCGAAGCGGAGTGATCTAGCCATGGGCAGGTTGAAGCGGCTGTAAGAGGTCGTGGAGGACCGAACCCACCAGGGTTGAAAACCTGGGGGATGACCTGTGGTTAGGGGTGAAAGGCCAATCAAACTCCGTGATAGCTGGTTCTCCCCGAAATGCATTTAGGTGCAGCGTCGTGTGTTTCTTGCCGGAGGTAGAGCACTGGATAGGCGATGGGCCCTACCGGGTTACTGACCTTAGCCAAACTCCGAATGCCGGTAAGTGAGAGCGCGGCAGTGAGACTGTGGGGGATAAGCTCCATGGTCGAGAGGGAAACAGCCCAGAGCATCGACTAAGGCCCCTAAGCGTACGCTAAGTGGGAAAGGATGTGGAGTCGCACAGACAACCAGGAGGTTGGCTTAGAAGCAGCCACCCTTGAAAGAGTGCGTAATAGCTCACTGGTCTAGTGATTCCGCGCCGACAATGTAGCGGGGCTCAAGCGTACCGCCGAAGTCGTGTCATTGCAGCATGAGGGCCAACGCCCGCTGTGATGGGTAGGGGAGCGTCGTGTGCCGGGTGAAGCCGCGCCGGAAGGCAGTGGTGGACGGTTCACGAGTGAGAATGCAGGCATGAGTAGCGATACACACGTGAGAAACGTGTGCGCCGATTGACTAAGGGTTCCTGGGTCAAGCTGATCTGCCCAGGGTAAGTCGGGACCTAAGGCGAGGCCGACAGGCGTAGTCGATGGATAACCGGTTGATATTCCGGTACCCGCTGTGAAGCGTCAAACATCGAACCAGGCGATGCTAAGTCCGTGAAGCCGCCCCGGAGCCTTCGGGCAAAGGGGAGTGGTGGAGCCGACGGACCAGACCTGTAGTAGGTGAGTGATGGGGTGACGCAGGAAGGTAGTCCATCCCGGGCGGTGGTTGTCCCGGGGTAAGGGTGTCTAGCTAGCTAGACTTCAAGTCCGATCAGGAAGTGCGCTGGTGCCCCGGCTGCGGTGACTACGCGATCCTGGCCGCCGTCCAGGGCTTCATGCCCGAACTCGGCCTCGCCAAGGAGAACATCGTCTTCGTCTCCGGCATCGGCTGCTCCTCCCGCTTCCCGTACTACATGAACACGTACGGCATGCACTCCATCCACGGCCGCGCCCCCGCCATCGCCACCGGACTCGCCTCCTCCCGCCGCGACCTGTCCGTCTGGGTCGTCACCGGCGACGGCGACGCCCTCTCCATCGGCGGCAACCACCTCATCCACGCCCTGCGCCGCAACGTCAACCTCAAGATCCTGCTCTTCAACAACCGCATCTACGGCCTCACCAAAGGCCAGTACAGCCCCACCAGCGAAGTCGGCAAGATCACCAAATCCACCCCCATGGGCTCCCTCGACGCCCCCTTCAACCCGGTGTCCCTGGCCCTCGGAGCCGAAGCCTCCTTCGTCGCCCGCACCATCGACTCCGACCGCAAACACCTCACCGACGTCCTGCGCCAGGCCGCCGCCCACCCCGGCACCGCCCTCGTCGAGATCTACCAGAACTGCAACATCTTCAACGACGGCGCCTTCGACGCCCTCAAGGACCAGCAGCAGGCCCAGGAAGCCGTCATCCGCCTCGAACACGGCCAGCCCATCCGCTTCGGCGCCGACCACACCCGCGGCGTCATCCGCGACCCGCAGACCGGGGACCTGAGCGTCGTCACCGTCACCCCCGACAACGAAGCCGACATCCTCGTCCACGACGCCCACTCCCCCTCCCCCACCACCGCCTTCGCCCTCTCCCGGCTCGCCGACCCGCACACCCTGCACCACACCCCCATCGGCGTCCTGCGCGCCGTCGACCGCCCCGTCTACGACACCCAGATGGCCGACCAACTCGACACCGCCATCGAACAGAACGGCAAGGGCGACCTCGCCACACTTCTCGCCTAGCTAGCTAGCCGGCGAGGGTGAGCAAGTAGGGGAGTTCTCCGATGGCCGGGAATCGCACGCCGCCGATGAGTTCGACGGGGTGGCGTCCGTTGAACTCGCGCAGGTCGAGTTCGGTGGGCTGGGCGAAGCGGGAGAAGTTGTGGACGCACAGGACGAGGTCGTCGTCGGCTTCGCGGAGGAAGGCGAGGACGGCGGGGTTGGAGGAGGGCAGTTCGGTGTAGGTGCCGAGTCCGAAGGCCTTGTTCTGTTTGCGGATCTCGATCATGCGGCGGGTCCAGTGGAGCAGGGAGGACGGCGAGGACATGGAGGCCTCGACGTTGGTGACCTGGTAGCCGTAGACGGGGTCCATGATCGTGGGGAGGAAGAGGCGGCCGGGGTCGCAGGAGGAGAAGCCGGCGTTGCGGTCGGGGGTCCACTGCATGGGGGTGCGGACGGCGTCGCGGTCGCCGAGCCAGATGTTGTCGCCCATGCCGATCTCGTCGCCGTAGTAGAGGATCGGTGAGCCGGGCAGGGAGAGCAGCAGGGCGGTGAAGAGTTCGATCTGGTTGCGGTCGTTGTCGAGGAGGGGGGCCAGGCGGCGGCGGATGCCGATGTTGGCGCGCATGCGCGGGTCCTTGGCGTACTCCGCGTACATGTAGTCGCGTTCCTCGTCGGTGACCATTTCGAGGGTGAGCTCGTCGTGGTTGCGCAGGAAGATGCCCCACTGGCAGTTGGAGGGGATGGCGGGGGTCTTGGCGAGGATCTCGGAGACGGGGTAGCGGGACTCGCGGCGGACGGCCATGAAGATGCGGGGCATGACGGGGAAGTGGAACGCCATGTGGCACTCGTCGCCGCCGGAGGGGAAGTCGCCGAAGTAGTCGACGACGTCCTCGGGCCACTGGTTCGCCTCCGCCAGCAGCACCGTGTCTAGCTAGCTAGGTGAGGTTGGGGGAAGTGGAGCGGCTCCGGGGTGAGTTGGCGGGGTTCGTTGGCGATGTGTTCGGGTCGTTTCCGCGGCGGGATCAGCGGCGGTGGGGTGAGTGTTATCTGCGGGGTCTGATGCTGGACGGCCGGCGCAAGTCGGTCCAGCCGATGGCGGAGCGGCTGCCGGACGGGAACATGCAGGCCCTGCAGCAGTTCGTGAATCAGTCGCCGTGGGATCCGCTGCCGGTCAGGCAGCGGATCGCCGAGCGGCTGTCCGAAGTTGTCAGGCCCGAGGTGTGGGTGATCGATGACGTGTCGTTCCCCAAGTGCGGCAAGGCGTCGGTCGGGGTGGCCCGTCAGTACTGCGGAGCGGTCGGCAAACGGGCCAACTGTCAGGTCGCGGTCAGTGTCCATGCCGCCACCGACACTGCCTCGTGCCCGTTGGAGTGGCAGTTGTATCTGCCGCGTGAGTGGACGGACGAGCCGGACCGATGCCGCAGGGCAGGTGTCCCCGACGACGTGGTGCACCAGGAGAAGTGGCGTCACGCGCTCGACCTGCTGGACACACTTGCCAAGTGGCAGTTGAAGGCGCCGGTCGTGGTCGCTGACGCCGGCTACGGCGTCAGCACCTCGTTCCGGCTCGGTCTCCAGGAGCGAGGACTGTCCTATGTCCTGGCCCTGAACGGGAAGGAAGTCGCCCACCCTGAGGACGTCGAGCCGCACCAGCCGACTTACGGCGGGCTCGGACCGCCCACCCTTCCCCGCTACCGCACCCCACCGCGGGCCGTCTCCGTCCTCGCAGCGAAGGCGGGTGCGGAGCAGTTCACCGAGGTGACCTGGAGGCAGGGCAGCAAAGGCGCGATGACCTCCTAGCTAGCTAGGATCATGTTGTGGGTGACCCTCCGATCTGCGGTGAGGACGGTCGCAGGACGGTGAGGATGTGCGCGGGGCTATGCCCGGGTTCCAGACGCACATAGTTGGCCCTGCCCCAGTGGTAGGTCTCGCCGGTGAGCTCGTCGCGCACCGGCACGGTCTCGTGCCGGTCCAGGCCGAGTCGCGGCATGTCCAACGAGACCGTGGCCTCCTGGGTGTGGTGGGGGTCGAGGTTGACCACCACCACAACCGTGTTCGAACCGCGTGCGTCCACGGCGGACTTCGAGAAGGCGATCACCGCATCCTTGTCCGCGTGGTGGAAGTGGAGATCGCGCAACTGACGCAGCGCGGGACTGCGCCGCCTGACCGCGTTGAGCGCGCGCACCAATGGCGCGATGCTATGTCCGTTTCGCTCCGCGGACTCCCAGTCGCGGGGCCGCAGTTGGTACTTCTCGGAGTCCATGTACTCCTCGCTGCCGACCCGCAGCGGGGTGTTCTCGCACAGTTCGAACCCGCTGTAGATGCCCCAGGTGGGGGAGAGGGTGGCGGCGAGCACGGCACGCAGCTCGAAGGCCGGACGGCCGCCGTGCTGGAGGAACTCGTGCAGGATGTCGGGGGTGTTCACGAAGAAGTTGGGCCGCATGTAGGAGGCGGTCTCGCCCGACAGCTCGGTCAGGTACTCCGTGAGCTCCTGCTTGGTGTTGCGCCAGGTGAAGTACGTGTACGACTGCTGGAAGCCGACGGCCGCGAGCGTACGCATCATGGCGGGCCGGGTGAACGCCTCGGCGAGGAAGATCACGTCGGGGTCCGTGCGGTTGATGTCGGCGAGCCTAGCTAGCTAGCATCATGCGGGTGACCCTCCGATCCGCGCTGCCGGGCCGACGGAGAACACATGCGCGCCGCCCGGGCCCAGACGCACATAGTTGGCCCTGCCCCAGTGGTAGGTCTCGCCGGTGAGCTCGTCGCGCACCGGCACGGTCTCGTGCCGGTCCAGGCCGAGTCGCGGCATGTCCAACGAGACCGTGGCCTCCTGGGTGTGGTGGGGGTCGAGGTTGACCACCACCACGACCACGTCCTCCCGGGTGCGCTTCCCGTACACGAAGACCGCTTCGTTGTCGGCCTCGTGGAAGTGGAGGTTCCTGAGTTCGTGCAGGGCCTTGTGGCGCCTCCTGATCCGGTTCAGCCGGGTGATCAGCGGAGTGATGGTCCTGCCCGCGCGTTCGGCGGACTCCCAGTCGCGCGGCCGCACTTGGTACTTCTCGGAGTCCATGTACTCCTCGCTGCCCACTCCGACCGCGGTGTTCTCGCACAGCTCGTACCCGGCGTACATCCCCCAGGACGGCGACAGCGTCGCGGCGAGCACGGCCCGCACCTCGAAGGCGGGCCGCCCGCCGTGCTGGAGATGACCGGGCAGGATGTCCGGGGTGTTCACGAAGAAGTTGGGCCGCATGTAGGACGCCGCCTCGCCCGACAGCTCGGTCAGGTACTCGGTCAGCTCCTGCTTGGTGTTGCGCCAGGTGAAGTACGTGTACGACTGCTGGAAGCCGACCGCCGCCAGCCGGTGCATGACCGCGGGCCGGGTGAACGCCTCGGCGAGGAAGATCACGTCGGGGTCCGTGCGGTTGATCTCCGCGATGCTAGCTAGCTAGGACGAGCCTGCCCCGCCGCGGGACGCCGTGCCGGCGGGCGCGCCGGCCGACGCGACGCCGTGGGCCGGGACCGACACCAACGCCGATGCCGGGGACGACCGTTCCGTACCGCTGCCGGCGACCGTGTTCGCGCCGCCGCTGACCGACGTCGACGTTCCCGACACCCCGCCGCCCGGGGTGACGTCGGACGCCAAGACCGCCCTGATGTCCGGGGGCAGCCAACTCCCGCGTACCGCCGTGTCACCCGCGGTCGGTGACCCCAGTTCGCCCGCCGCGTCCGGTGCTTCGCAGGGCGGCCAGGGCGCACCGCAGGGCACGCCTCCGCCGGCCTCTCCCTCCTACGGTCATCCGCAGGGGCTGGGGACACCGCCGCCGGGCGCGCCGCAGGGAGCGGCCGTTCCCGGTACGCCGCCGCCCGGCGCACCGCAGGCCGCGGGTGTCCCGCCCACGCCTCCGCCCGCCGCGCCGTCGCGGCCCCTGCCGCCCAACGCCGGTGACATCGCGGACGCCGCCACCAGCAAGGCGTCGCCGCCCGCCCGCGGAGCACGGGGCGGTGGCGCGAGCGCGCCGCATCCGCCGAGCGCTCCCGGTGTGCCGGGTGCGCGGCCGGGGGCCACGCCCCCGCCGTCCGGGCCGGGTGCCCCGGGGACCCCGGCGGGCGGCTATGTGCCGACGCAGCTCGTGTCGCAGCTCGGTCCCGACGGCCCCGAGGGGCCCGCCGGACCGGGGGCGCCCGCCGCCTAGCTAGCTAGGGGTGGTTGGTCGTTGTTTGAGAACTGCACAGTGGACGCGAGCATCTGTGGCCAAGTTTTTAAGGGCGCACGGTGGATGCCTTGGCACCAGGAACCGATGAAGGACGTGGGAGGCCACGATAGTCCCCGGGGAGTCGTCAACCAGGCTTTGATCCGGGGGTTTCCGAATGGGGAAACCCGGCAGTCGTCATGGGCTGTCACCCTTGCCTGAACACATAGGGCAAGTGGAGGGAACGCGGGGAAGTGAAACATCTCAGTACCCGCAGGAAGAGAAAACAACCGTGATTCCGGGAGTAGTGGCGAGCGAAACCGGATGAGGCCAAACCTCAAGCGTGTGAGACCCGGCAGGGGTTGCGCTTGGGGGGTTGTGGGATCTCTCTTCTGTCGTCTGCCGGCGACAGGACGAGTCAGAAACCGTTGATGTAGGCGAAGGACATGCGAAAGGTCCGGCGTAGAGGGTAAGACCCCCGTAGTCGAAACATCAGCGGCTCGTTTGAGAGACACCCAAGTAGCACGGGGCCCGAGAAATCCCGTGTGAATCTGGCGGGACCACCCGCTAAGCCTAAATATTCCCTGGTGACCGATAGCGGATAGTACCGTGAGGGAATGGTGAAAAGTACCGCGGGAGCGGAGTGAAATAGTACCTGAAACCGTGTGCCTACAAGCCGTGGGAGCGTCGGCTAGCTAGCTAGGGGTTCTCGTAGTTGAGGTCGGGTTGGTGGGAGAAGAAGCGGTGCCAGTAGTACTGCTTGCGGACGGGGTCGAAGGTCCAGTTGGAGGCTTCGGTGTCGACGAAGATGATGCGGGCGTCCTGGTACTGCTTGTCGTCGTCGGCCCAGACGTAGTAGTCGCCGTAGGGGCCGTCGGGGTGGGTGCGGGACTCCTGGAACCACGGGTGCTGGTCGCTGGTGTGGTTCATGACGAAGTCGATGATGACGCGCATGCCGCGCTGGTGGGCGGCGTCGACGAACTCGACGAAGTCGGCGAGGTCGCCGAACTCGGGCAGGACGGCGGTGTAGTCGGAGACGTCGTAGCCGCCGTCGCGCAGGGGTGACTTGAAGAACGGGGGCAGCCACAGGCAGTCGATGCCGAGCCATTGCAGGTAGTCGAGTTTGGCGGTCAGGCCCTTGAGGTCGCCGACGCCGTCGCCGTTGCTGTCCTGGAAGGAGCGGACCAGGACCTCGTAGAAGACGGCGCGTTTGAACCAGTCGGGGTCGCGGTCCTTGGCCGGGGTGTCCTCGAACGTGTCCGGGACGGGCTCATTGACCTAGCTAGCTAGGGTTCCGCGGGAAGGGGTTGAGGTGGCGCAGGTGGGCCTGTGCGATGTGTTCTCCGGCGTTGCGCAGGCGGCGGACGGCGGCGGTGATGGGGCCGTAGGTGGAGCCCCAGCCCAGGACGAGGGTGCGGGCCTGGCCGGTGGGGTCGTCGACGTCGATGTCGGGGACGTCGATGCCGTCGATCTTGGCCTGGCGGGTGCGCACCATGAAGTCGTGGTTGGCGGGGTCGTAGGAGATGTTGCCGGTGCCGTCCTGCTTCTCGATGCCGCCGATGCGGTGTTCCAGGCCGGGGGTGCCGGGGATGGCCCAGGGGCGGGCGAGGGTCTGCGGGTCGCGTTTGTAGGGCCAGAACACCTCGGTGCCGTCGTCCAGGGTGTGGTTGGGTCCCTGGGCGAACTGGACGCGCAGGTCGGGCAGTTCGTCGGTGTCGGGGATGCGCCAGGGTTCGCTGCCGTTGGCGAGGTAGCCGTCGGAGAGCAGGAAGACGGGGGTGCGGTAGGTCAGTGCGATCCGGGCGGCTTCCAGGGCCGCGTCGAAGCAGTCGGCGGGGGTGCGCCTAGCTAGCTAGGCGGTTCGCGGTGCTGGCAGTGCGGCCTGCGGGTAAGCAGTCCCTGGCCGCAGCTCAGGAGGCGGGCGGCGGCCGCAACCGGTGGGACGGCGTCCTGCCCGTCCAGACTGTCCTCGTCGAATGGCCGGACGGCCATGACATTCCCACGGGCTACTGGATATCGAACCTGCCCGCCACCACACCGGCTGCTGACCTGGTGCGATGGGCGAAAATGCGCTGGCGGATCGAGCACGATTACCGCGAGCTCAAGCACGGGCTCGGGCTGGACCACTTCGAGGGCCGCACCTGGCGCGGCTGGCACCACCATGTCACCCTCGTCACCGCCGCCCAGGCATTCCTCACTCTCAGGCGGCTCGACCCAAAAGTCCGCACACCGGCCTGACCCTCTATCAGGTCCTCGACGTTCTTCAGGACCTGCTGAGGTGCTGGACCGGCACCTGCACCACCTGCGGACGCCCCCTGCCCAACCCTCGGAGCAGCCGCAGACAACCCACAACCTAACGAAGCACTACTACTAGCTAGCTAGGATGAAGTCGGCGGGGATGAGCTTGGTGCCCTGGTGGATCAACTGGTAGTAGGCGTGCTGGCCGTTGGTGCCGGGGGTGCCCCACACCACCGGGCCGGTCTGCCACTCGACCGGGTTGCCGTCGCGGTCCACGGACTTGCCGTTGGACTCCATGTCCAGCTGCTGCAGATACGCGGTGAACTTGGACAGGTAGTGCGAGTACGGCAGCACGGCGTGCGACTGGGCGTCGTGGAAGTTGCCGTACCAGATGCCCAGCAGGCCCAGCAGCAGCGGCGCGTTGGCCTCGGCGGGAGCGGTGCGGAAGTGCTCGTCGACCAGGTGGAACCCGTCGAGCATCTCGCGGAACCGGTCCGGACCGATCGCGATCATCAGGGACAGGCCGATCGCCGAGTCGTAGGAGTACCGCCCGCCGACCCAGTCCCAGAACTCGAACATGTTGGCGGTGTCGATGCCGAACTCCGACACCTTCCCCGCGTTCGTCGACAGCGCCACGAAGTGCTTCGCGACCTAGCTAGCTAGTCCCCGAGCAGGCCGTCCGCTGGGCTGCGGACTGGGACGCCGACCCCGAGGGCATGCGCCAGCGGCAGTGGAACTGGGCGCAGTGCGGCGGCCGCGCCTGCGGCAGCGGACGGTGGGCGGAGTCGGTGGCCCTCACGACGTCGCACGCCCACCGCGAGTCTGCCGCGCAGACCTGGATCGAGCACCTCGCGCGCCGCGCCGTCGACCAGGCCCTCGAAGACACCAACGCCAGCATGTACGCCTACAGCTACGCCTACGGCCGTGCCACCGGCCATGCGGTCTCCGCCCAGCACCAGGACCGCCTCGATCCGTACGTCCTGGACGCGCTCCGCGGCACCGGCCTCGACTCCTCCACCGCCGACGCGGCCTGACGGGCTCTCCGCGCCGCCCCGGCCCTCCCGCGCCGCGGAGGCCGGGGCGGTCGCGGTGGCCCTTCAAGCACTGGCACGGAGAGGAGATGGGCGTCATGCCGCGCACCGAGTTCTATGAGGTCGACGTCC
>NZ_MLCE01000005.1 GCF_002300165.1 Streptomyces sp. Tue6028
GCTGGAGTCACCGCCCTGCTCCCGGGTCCTCCGGGGCTGGAGTCACCGCCCCTCCAGGGCGCGGACGACGCGCCTCGCGGGCAGGTCACTCCGTCTCCGGCAGCGGGCGCATCTCCACGACGCGCAGGCCCAGCGACTGACAGCGGGCCAGGAGCGCGTACAGATGTGCCTCGTCGACGACGGGGCCGAACAGCACGGTCTGACCGGACATCACCACATGGTCCAGCTCGGGGAAGGCTTTGGTCAGCGTCTCCGACATGTGTCCTTCGACGCGGATCTCGTAGCGCATGAGCTGCTCTCCCGCATGCGGCCTGGGGGCAGGCGGACGGCGCCCTTCCATCGATCCTCCTTCCCGGCGCCCGGTCCGGCCTCACCCGGTGCAGGTGATACGAGGACCGGCTCTTGTGTGCGCCGCACGTCAGTGGGTGAGGAACAGCTTGAGCGAGATGATCACGAGGCCGAGCACCAGATTGACCGAGGCGCTGACGGCGACGAGGTTCCACGAGGCACCGGCGCGCCGTGCCGCCGTCGCCGACCAGCCGACCTGACCGGCCACGGCGACGGCCACGGACAGCCAGATGGCGCCCTGGACGCCCAGCCCCAGCAGCGGGCTGACGGCGACCGCGACGGCCGGTGGCACGGCGGCCTGGACGATCGGCCACTCCTCGCGGCACACCTCCAGGACGACACGGCCGTCGAGGCTGCGCTGTGCCAACCGCGCCCCGAACAGCTGGGCGTGCACATGGGCGATCCAGAACACGAGACCGGTGAGCAGGAGCAGCACCACCAGCTCGACGATGGGGAAGTCTCCGAGGGTGCCGGCTCCGATGACCACGGACGCCGCGAGCATGGATCCGTAGACGGCGCCCGTGTAGTTGGCGTGGGCCCTGCGCTCGGCTCTGCGGGCGCGGCGGGCTGCGGAGGGTTGGCAGGTCCTTGGCATGCAAAGTCTCCCGTGGGCATCAGCTCGTGGGGCTCGGAGTGCCGTCGCCGTGCCGCCGCGGACGGCGCGAAGCACCGGCGTCCCGCGCACCGCCGGACCGTCCGGCGGGCAGGTGCGGGGTGACGAGGAAACTGGCCAGCGTGATGCCCCCGGTGGCGAGGATCGCCGCCCGCAGGCCGTCCAGCTGCGCCGCCGCGTACGAGTCCGTGACCGCGTCGACCTGGCCCGGCGGCAGCCCGGCGTCCTCGGCCGCCGCGTGCACCTGGGCGGTGGAGACGAAGTTGACCCCGGCTTCGAGAGCGACACCGGTCTACCGGCGGGCCTCGTCGGACAGCCGCGGATTCTCCTGCACCTGTGTGGTGAAGGCGTGTGCCAGGGCGCCGATGAGGATCGAGCCGATGAGCGCGGTGCCGAGGGCCGACCCGAGGTTCTGGGCGGTGAACTGGAGTCCGCCGACCTCGCTGCGTTCCTCCTCCCCGGCGCTGGACTGGACGACGTTGCCCAGTTGCGACGCGAGCAGGCCCATCCCCACGCCCAGCACGGCCATGGCCCAGGCGAACTGGGCGTCGTCGATGGCCGGGTCGATGGTGGCCAGCAGCCAGACGATGGCCGCCGCCAGTGTCGTCAGCGCCAGCCGGACCACCAGGCGCGGACCCGCCACCCGTGCGAACGGTGAGCGGCACAGGGAGGCCACCAGCATGGTGGCAGACACCGGGAGCAGGCGCAGTCCGGTCTCGAAGGCGTCGAAACCCTGCACCACCTGGAGGTAGAGCGGGATGGTGAAGAACAGTCCCAGGAGGATCAGGTTCTGGCTCAGCAGCGTGAGCAGACCGGCGCGCAGCACGGGGCGGCGCAGGAGCGCGAGATGCATGAGCGGGTCGACGCCGAGGGCGTCCCGGCGCCGCTCCCAGCGGACGAAGACTGCCAGGACGGCCACCCCCGCTCCGACGACGAACAGCGTCGGGGCGAATCCGAGGACGGTGAAGGGCGGGTTGCGCGGCTGCACCCAGCCCCACGAGCTGCTCTGCAGCACCCCCAGGACGCCGAGCGCCAGCCCGGCCGCCGACAGTGCGGCGCCGACGCCGTCCAGCCGGGGCCGATGGCCGCTCGGTGCGGGCTCGGTGATGACCCGGTAGGTGCACAGGACGGCCGCGACGACCACGACCTCGCCGGCGAAGACGAGGCGCCAGGTGAGGTACGTCGTCACCCATCCGCCGAGGAGCGGGCCGATCGCGATGCCCGCCCCGGCGAGCCCTCCGATGACGCCGTACGCGACGGCGCGGTCGGCACCGCGGTAGGAGGCCGCGACGAGGGCCGCCATGGCGGGCAGCACCAGGGCGGCGCCGAGGCCCTCGATGATCGACCAGCCTAGCGCGAGGACCCACAGGGTGGGCGCCAGGGCGGTCAGGGCCGAACCCGTCCCGTAGACGACCATGCCGATGACGAACACGCGGCGGCGGCCCAGGATGTCGCCGAACCTGCCGCCGATGATCATGAAGGCGGCCATGACCAATGCGTACAGGGTGATCACCGCCTGGATGGCGGTGACCTCGGTGTCGAAGTCCTCGACCAGCCGGCTGATGGACACGTTCATGACGGAGGTGTCCAGGACCATGAGGAACTGGGCCGTCCCCAGCACGATCAGCGCTCGCCAGCGTCTCACTGTGTCCACCTCACCGACTCGGCCCGGGGCTCCGCGGAGCGGGCCGGGCGGCGGCCGGTGTGTACCGTGCCGTGCTCCCATCGCACCGGATGAACGCGCCCTCCGCCTCACCCGCCGCGGGCGACGGTGCGGCGCCCGGCTCGTCGCCTCCCACCTGCGGCGGGACCGCGCGGGCGGGTCGGACCGCCTCCCTGCCCCGCGCCACCACCGCGAGGGAGGATCCGACCGTCCCGCCCGACCGGCGCCACCGCCGCGGGACCGAACGCACCCGTCCGCCCGCCCGACGGCGGCAACGCGGCGAGACCGGGCTCGGCGGCCGACGGCGCCCACCCACCGCGAGAGCGCACCCGACCGTCCTCCCTCACCGGCGGCACCACGGCGAGGGACCGATCCGGCAGCCGACACCCACTGGTGTGCACCATCGCGAGACCGGGCCCGGCCTCCGGCGGCAGGTCCGCGGCGCCGGACTCCGGGTTCACAGCAGGCGCAGTTCGCGGGCCCGGCGCACGGCCTCGCCGCGCCGGTTGACGGCCAGCTTGCGGTAGACGCTCTTGAGGTGGGTCTTCACCGTGTTGACGGAGACGAACAGGTCGGCGGCGATCTCCTCCGTCGACATCATCTGTGCCAGTCGCCGGAGGACATCGAGCTCACGGGCGCTCAGGTCCTCCACGACCACCGAGGCGGGGGCGGGTTCGGCTCTCGGCGGCTCACCCGGGCGCGACGCGGCCGCCGTGAGCCAGCCCGCCGACAGTTCCTGGAGCGGAGCGGACTCCATCAGGCGCCGTACCCAGGGTCCGGCTTCGAGGAAGGGGCGCCGCAGCCGTTCGCGGCGGGCCTTGAACAGCGCCTGGGCCACCAGTCTGCGGGCGGTGTCCACGTCTCCGGCCGCCTGGGCGGCCTGTGCGCGCACCAGTGTGGCGCGGACGGTCACCGCAGGACCGGTGCGGCCCTCCGCGTGCAGGCCGTCGAGCATGTCGAGCGCCGCGCCCGGGTCACCCACGGCGAGCTGGACCCGCGCCGCCTCCACGGCGCACGCGGGCTGGTCGTCGGGCGCCTGCCGCAGCACCTGCGCCGCGGTCTCCGGTCTGCCCTCGGCCAGGTGCGCGGCGGAGGCGACGAGCGCGGCGTGGCCCTCGGCCCACGGGGACAGCACGTCGGCGGCGACGCCCGGTCCCGCCGCTTCCAGGGCGGCCCGCGGATTGCCGCGGGCCAGCAGCAGGCGCGCCGTGACCATGGCCCTGCCCGCCGCCATCACGGGGTCCTCCCGCGGGGGACGGGAGTCGGCCGCCTCGTCGAGAAGAGCCTGGGCCTGCGCGAGTTCGTTGCGGTCGACGGCCACGGCGGCCAGGACCAGCCGGCCCATGCCGGACGCGGACGGCCGGGACAGCCCGAACCGCTCGGTGTCCGTCGCGGCCTCCAGCGCCTTGCGTTCCGCCCTGCCGATCCAGCCGTCCAGGTAGTCGATCAGCGCCAGGTGGCACAGGGACTCCTCCCTGGGCAGGGCCGTGGACGCCCCGCCGGTGCTCCCGGTCACCGTGGTCAGGGCGGCGCGCGCGTCCTCGAAGCGGCCGGCCCACAGCCGTGTGGCTCCCAGGTGGGTGAGGAGCAGGGCGGCGAGTTCGGGGTGCTTCTCCACGAGGTGAGCGGGGACTTCGTGCCGCCATTCCTCCGCGGTCTCCGCCGCCTTCTCCGCGCGTACCGGCGAGCCGGTCAGCCGGGCCACGAGGGCTTCCAGCAGGGCTCGGCTCAGCTGGGCCGCCGCCAGGTCGGGCATGTCGGCGGCGAGGGCCTCCTCGGCGTGATGCAGGTGGACCAGACCGCGGTCGAGGTCGCACTGGGACAGGTCACGGGCCGCCCGTACGAGGTCGGTGGCGACGCTGGTGGCCTCCGGTCCCATCCGTGAGAACAGTTCGTCCAGTCCGTCGGAGCTCAGGCCGGTGAACAACTGCCCGATCGCCAGGTCGTCGACGAGGGCCCGCGCGGTGAACTCCCAGTCGCCCGCGGCGGCGCCGTGCGCGAGGGTCTCCTGGAGGGACCCGGAGTGGCGCAGCCACTGTGCGGCACTCCGGTGCAGTTCCGGTTCGAGTCCGGGCGAGCGCACCCGCAGATGGGCGCGGAGGATCTCCCCGAACAGGGGGTGGAGCCGGTACCAGGAGTGCCCGAGGTCCTCGACGAAGGCGTTCTCGCGGTGCAGTTCGGCCAGGATGGGTTCGGCGTCGGTCCGCCCGGTCAGCGCGTTCGCCAGGTCGGGGCAGAAGCGTTTGAGGACGCTGACGCGCAGCAGGAGGTCCTGGGTCTCCTCCGTCTGCCGCTTGAGCACCTCGGCCAGCAGGTAGTCGGCGACCGTACTGCGCCCGGCCTCGAACTCCTTCAGGTAGACGACCGGATCGGGGCTCTCCTGGGCAGCCAGGGCGCACAGGCGCAGCCCGGCGGCCCAGCCCCGGGTGCGGTCCACGAGGGAGGCCGCGGCGTCCACTGGCAGGCTCAGGCCGTGCACCTCCAGGAGTTCGGACGCCTCTTCGGGGGTGAAGGCGAGTTCCGCGTCGCGGATCTCGGTCAGGTCGCCGGCCGCCCGGTAGCGGTGCAGCGGCAGCAGCGGTTCGGTGCGGGTGACGATGAGCAGACGCATGCCGGACCCGGCGTGGTGCAGGACGAATTCCAGCTGCTGAGCGATCTCCGGGTCGGTGACGCGGTCGTACTCGTCGAGCACGACGATCGCGGGCCGGTCGCGGCCGCTGAGACCTGCGGCGAGCCGGGCCAGCAGGGTGTGGTCCACGCGGCTCGCGTCGGCGGGGAAGCCGACCTCCGCGGGCACCGGTACGCCCGAGACCCGGAGGGCCTGGAGCAGGTAGGCCCAGAACACGCCGCGCCGCTGGTCCGCGGAGTCGTTGGTGAGCCAGGCGACGGGCTGGCCGAGGCCTGCGGCCCAGTCGGCCACCAGCAGGGTCTTGCCCGAGCCCGCGGCTCCGTTGACCATCGTCAGGGGGGTCAGCAGGGCCTGGTCGAGGTGGCTGACGAGGCGCTGCCGCCGCAGGAACGTGTCGGGTCTCGCCGGGAGGGCGAACCGTGTCCGAAGGAACGGGTCACCCAGGGGATCGACACACGGAATGCCGGACCCCGCCCCCTCCTCGTCGATCGCAGCCATCGCGCTCACCACCATCGTCCGTCAGGGCATGGGCAGCGATACCCCCCTCAGGATCCCAGCTTTCCGCCGCACCCGCGCGCCGCGCAGTCGGCCGGGCACACACGGCAGCGGGCCGGCGCCGGACGCCGACGCGTCCCGCAGCGGGCCCACACCGGAGTGCCGACGCGTCCGTGAGCGGGCGCCGAGACGCGCGCGCTGGTCCTCGTGCGCGTCGTAGGGAACGCTGGGAGCCATGACGACCATCGCCATCATCGGAGCCGGCCCCGGTCTCGGCTCGGCCGTCGCGCGGCGGTTCGGCCGTGAGGGGTACGACGTCGCCCTCGTCGCCCGCGACCAGGGCCGCCTCGACGCGCTGGCCGACCGGCTCGCGGCCGACGGTGTGCGTGCCCGCGGCTTCGCCGCCGACGTGCGCGATCCGAAGGCCCTGGCGGCCGCCCTGGACGCGGCGACCGCGATGGTGGGACCGGTCGAGATCCTCCAGTACAGCCCGGTTCCGCACCGCGACTTCATGCGGCCGGTGCTGGACACCGGCCCCGAGGACCTCGTCGGGCCGATCGAGTTCTCGCTGTACGGACCGGTCACCGCCGTCCGGCAGGTGCTTCCCGGCATGCGCGCGCTCGGGAGCGGGACCGTCCTGTTCGTGAACGGCGGATCCGCCGTGGTCCCGCACGCCGAGCGCGCGGGCACGTCGATCGCGTTCGCCGCCGAGGGCGCGTACGCGCGGCTGCTGCACGACACGCTGGCGCCCGAGGGCATCCACGTGGCACAGCTGATCATCCCGGGCGCGATCGTCCCGGGGCACCACCGCAAGGACCCGACCGTGCTCGCCGACACCCTGTGGCGCCTCCATCATGAGCGGCACGGTTTCCGGCACTTCGCCGACGACCTGGATTCCTGATGCCCGGGGCGGGCCCACTGCGGGGCCCGCCCCGGGTTGGTGCGGCGGGCCGATAGGGCCGTCGCGCACTTACCGGCGAGGCGACCACGCCGTCACCATGAAAGAGGCAGTTTGGCCAGTGATGCCTTAAATGCGTTGATCCTTAGGAGGGCTCATGGACGCCCCGACCGCCACAACGGCAGACGCCGCCCCGCGGGACGACGTACAGGAAGAGCCGACCGTACACATCCTCTGGATCAACGCGGGGCTGAGCTGCGACGGGGACTCCGTCTCGCTGACCGCCGCGAGCCAGCCGAGCATCGAGGAGCTGGCGCTGGGCGCCCTGCCCGGACTGCCCAAGATCGCGGTCCACTGGCCCCTGATCGACTTCGAGTGCGGGCCCGCGCAGGGTGCCGACAACTTCGTCGACTGGTTCTTCAAGGCCGACCGCGGCGAGCTGGAGCCCTTCGTCCTCGTCGTCGAGGGCTCGATCCCCAACGAGCGGGTCAAGCCCGAGGGGTACTGGTGCGGCTTCGGCGACGACCCGGAGACGGGCCAGCCGATCACCACCAGTGAGTGGCTGGACCGGCTGACGCCCAAGGCGCTGGCCGTCGTGGCGATCGGCACCTGCGCGACGTACGGCGGCATCCACGCGATGGCGGGCAACCCCACCGGGGCGATGGGCGTCCCGGACTACCTGGGCTGGGAGTGGAAGTCCAAGGCGGGCATCCCGATCGTGTGCGTCCCGGGCTGCCCCGTGCACCCCGACAACGCCTCCGAGACCCTGCTCTACCTGCTCTACCAGGCGGCGGGCGCTGCCCCCATGATCCCCCTGGACGAGGAGCTGCGGCCGTCCTGGCTGTTCGGCGCCACGGTCCACGAGGGCTGCGACCGGGCCGGCTACTACGAGCAGGGCCAGTTCGCCACCGAGTACGGCTCTCCCGAGTGTCTGGTCAAACTCGGCTGCTGGGGCCCGGTGGTGAAGTGCAACGTGCCCAAGCGCGGCTGGATCAACGGCGTGGGCGGCTGCCCGAACGTGGGCGGCATCTGCATCGCGTGCACCATGCCCGGCTTCCCCGACAAGTTCATGCCCTTCATGGACGAGCCGCCGGGCGGCCATGTGTCGGCGACGGCGAGCGGCATCTACGGCTCGGTCGTCCGACGGCTCAGGCACATCACGGAGAAGACCGTCGAGAAGGAACCGAAGTGGCGCGGCAAGGGCGAGAAGCTCACGACCGGCTACAAGGCCCCGTGGTGACACCGGTTCCCCGCTGAGGAAGACACCCGACAGGAAGGCGGCACGGCACCATGGCGACGGCGACGAACAAGCCGGCCGGTGACGGCCTGATGGAGATGTCGTGGGACCCGATCACCCGCATCGTGGGCAGTCTCGGCATCCACACGAAGATCGATTTCGCCGCGAAGCGCGTCGCGGAGTGTTACAGCACCTCGTCCGTCTTCCGCGGCTACAGCGTGTTCATGCGCGGCAAGGACCCGCGGGACGCGCACTTCATCACCAGCCGGATCTGCGGCATCTGCGGCGACAACCACGCCACCTGCTCCGTCTACACCCAGAACATGGCCTACGGCGTCGCGCCCCCGCACCTCGGCGAGTGGATCATCAATCTCGGCGAGGCCGCGGAGTACATGTTCGACCACAACATCTTCCAGGAGAACCTGGTCGGCGTGGACTACTGCGAGCGGATGGTCCGCGAGACCAATCCGGGCGTGCTCGAACTCGCCGAGCGCACCGAGGCCCCGCACGCGGCCGATCACGGCTACCGCACCATCGCAGACATCATGCGCTCGCTCAACCCGCTGGAGGGCGAGTTCTATCGCGAGGCGCTCCAGGTGAGCCGCTACACGCGCGAGATGTTCTGTCTGATGGAGGGCCGCCACGTGCACCCCTCCACCCTGTATCCCGGAGGCGTCGGCACCGTCGCCACCGTGCAGTTGTTCACCGACTACCTCACCCGGCTCACCCGCTACGTGGAGTTCATGAAGCGCGTCGTCCCGCTCCACGACGACCTCTTCGACTTCTTCTACGAAGCGCTGCCCGGCTACGAGGAGGTCGGCAAGCGCCGTGTGCTGCTGGGCTGCTGGGGCTCGCTGAACGACCCCGAGTACTGCGACTTCCGGTACGCGAGCATGGAGGACTGGGGCCGGCGGATGTTCGTCACCCCCGGCGTCATCGTGGACGGCAACCTGGTCACCAACAGCCTCGTCGACATCAACCTCGGCATCCGCATCCTGCTCGGCAGCTCCTACTACGAGGACTGGGCGGGCATGGAGAAGTTCGTCGAGCAGGACCCCCTGGGCAACCCGATCGACGAGCGGCACCCATGGAACCAGCACACCGTCCCCGCGCCGCAGAAGCGCGACTTCGACGACAAGTACAGCTGGGTCATGTCGCCGCGCTGGTTCGACGGCACCGACTACCTGGCCCTCGACACCGGCGGCGGCCCGCTCGCCCGGCTGTGGTCCACGGCCCTGTCCGGACTCGTCGACATCGGCTACATCAAGGCCACCGGCCACAGCGTGCAGATCAACCTGCCGCGGACGATGACCAAGCCGGAGATGTCGCTGGAGTGGCGGATCCCGCAGTGGAGCAACGCCATCGAACGCAACCGCGCCCGAACCTACTTCCAGGCGTACTCCGCCGCCGCGGCCCTCCACTTCGCCGAGCAGGCCCTGGAGGAGGTGCGCGCGGGACGGACCCAGACCTGGGAGAAGTTCGACGTGCCGGACGAGTCGATCGGCTGCGGCTTCACCGAGGCGGTCCGCGGAGTGCTCTCCCACCACATGGTGATCAGGGACGGCAAGATCGCGAACTACCACCCGTACCCGCCGACTCCGTGGAACGCCAGTGTGCGCGACAGCTACGGCACACCGGGCCCGTACGAGGACGCGGTGCAGAACACGCCCATCTTCGAGGAGAACCCGCCCGAGAACTTCAAGGGCATCGACATCATGCGGGCCGTCCGCAGCTTCGACCCGTGTCTGCCGTGCGGCGTGCACATGTACGTCGGCGGCGGCCGGACCGTCCAGCAGACGCACATGCCGACGGGGCTGAGCGGCCTGGCCGTCTGACCTTCCGAGGAGAGGGGATCCGATGGCCGGACAGGAAACGGGTGAGCGGATCGCCGCGCTCCTCGACGAACTGGCGCGGCAGGCGGGACCTGAGGCGCGTGACACCGCGGACGAACTCGTGCGCTGCATCGTGGAGTTCTACGGCGAGGGACTCGCGCGGACGGTACGGCTGCTGCGCTCCGCACCGGACGGCGCGGATCCCCTTGCCGTCCTCACCGCCGACGAACTCGTGAGCGACCTGCTGATCCTGCACGACCTGCACCCCGAGAACACCCTCACCCGGGTGGGCCGCGCGCTCGACAGGGTGCGGCCCTACCTCGGTTCGCACGCCGGCGACGTCGAGGTCGCGGGGCTCGACCCGGAGGGGGCGGACGGGCCGACGCTGCGGCTCCGGCTGCGCGGCAGCTGCGAGGGCTGCCCGTCGTCCACCCAGACCGTGCGCTGGACGATCGAGGAGGCGATCGCCCGGACCGCTCCCGAGATCGCGCACATCGAGGTCGAGGGGATGACCGAGGACACCCACGAGGCACCCCTGCTGCAGATCCTTCCGCACCGCCCGGACGACGCTCCCGGCGGTTCCTTCTCCCCCGCAGCCGACGGCCCGGCGCACTGGTACACCGTGGGCCCGCAGGCCCTGCCCGCGCACGACCGGGCCACCCGTGCGACGCGGGTGGCCGGGCAGGCCCTGCTGCTCGTACGGCTGCCGGGACAGCTCTACGCCTACCGCGACCGCTGTCCGGCCTGCGGCACTGGCCTCGCCGACGCGGCCCTCGACGGCGAACGGCTGCGCTGCTCGCAGTGCGCCGCGGAGTTCGACGTCCGGACGGCGGGCCGCGGCGCACTCGGACACCTGGAGCCGGTACCGCTGCTGGAGGAGAGCGGATCGGTGCGGGTGGCGCTGCCCGGTGAACTGCTGGGGGCGGGGCCGTGACCGCGGACGTGCTGCGGCAGTTCACCCGCCGGCCGCCGCCCCCCGGGGAGCGGTGCGACCTGTGCGGGGAGCCGCTGCCCGCCGAGCACCGCCATCTCGTCGACACGACCCGGCGGTCCCTCAAGTGCGCCTGCCCACCGTGCCATCTGCTCTTCACCCGGCCCGGCGCGGGACTCGGCCGCTTCCGCGCCGTCCCCGACCGGTACCTCACCGACCCGGACTTCGCCCTCGACGAGGGCGACTGGACCCGGCTCCAGATCCCCGTGGGGCTCGCCTTCTTCTTCCGCAACTCCGCCGTCGACCGGCTCGTGGCCTTCTATCCGAGCCCGGCGGGCGCGACCGAGAGCGAACTCGATCCGCAGACCTGGGACGCGGTGCTCGGCCGCACCCCGCTGACCGGCCTGCTCGAACCCGACGTGGAGGCGCTGCTGCTGCGCTACGAGCGCGGCGGCCCGGTGTCCTGCACCCTCGTGCCGGTCGACGTCTGTTACGAACTCGTCGGCCGGATGCGGCTGCACTGGAAGGGGTTCGACGGCGGCGCGGAGGCACGCGCGGACATCGACGCGTTCTTCCGCCGGATCGCGGCCGCGGCCAGGCCCCTGGACGCGGAGTCCCCTGCCACCCCGTCCCCCGCGGCGCCCGGCGACCCGCCCCCGGAGACCGGGGGCGCACCATGACGGACCTCCACTTCCAGTGCACCGGCGTACGGCCGGAGCCGTTCGGCGCCGGGCCCACCCTGCTGTTCGGGCTGCGGATCGAGGAGGCCGACCATCAACCGGTGCACGCCATGGCCCTGCGCTGCCAGATCCGCATCGAGCCGGCCCGGCGTCAGTACGAACCGGAGGAAGTCGGCATGCTGGGCGACCTGTTCGGTGAGCCCGACCGCTGGAGCAGCACCCTCAAACCGCTCCAGTTCGCCCACGCCTCGATCACGGTGCCGGGCTTCACGGGCACGACGCACGTCGACCTCCCGGTGCCCTGCACCTACGACACGGAGGTCGCGTCCGCGTCGTACTTCCGGGCGCTCTCCCGGGGCGAGGTCCCGCTGCTCCTGCTCTTCTCCGGCACGGTCTTCACCGGCCGCGACGGCTTCCGCGCGGAGCCCATCCCCTGGCACAAGGAGACGTCGTTCCTGATGCCGGTGGACGTGTGGCGGAGCATGATCGAGCAGTACTTCCCGCACACGGGCTGGCTGCGGATCCGCCAGGACGTGCTGGAAGCCCTGCGGCGCTACCGCTCGGCACGTGCTCTGCCGTCCTGGGAGCAGGTCTTCGAGGAACTTCTCGCCACCGCCGACGCGAAGGGGGGCGAGTGAGATGCGCAATCCCCTGGAGGACGGCTTCGGACAGGCCCGCGCGGTCGCCGACGCCGTCCTGTTCGAGGGGTACGTCCTGTACCCGTACCGCGCCTCGTCCGCCAAGAACCAACTGCGCTGGCAGTTCGGCGTCCTGGTGCCACCCGCCTGGGCCGCCACCGGCGGGGAGCACGCCGTCCAGCGCACCGAGGTCCTGCTGGAGCCCCGGTCCGGTGACCGGCTCCACGCCGAGCTGCGCTTCCTGCACGTGCGGCGGCGCACGGTCGAACGGCTCGGTTCCGACGGCCGCTACACGGAGGTGGCCGAACTGGAGCTGCCCGACCGGGTGCTGGTCCCCTGGGACGAGGGCCACGAGGAACGCGTCCTGATCCACGCGCCCTTCGACGAGCTGACGGAACCTCAAGCAGCCGCCCGCGTGGTGAAGTTCGACCTGCCGCCCGCCACCGAGCGCGAGCCCATCACGGACGCCGAGGGCCGGACCGTGGGCCGGCTCGTCCGGCACCGGGAGCGGCTGTCCGGCGAGCTGCGCCCCCTCGTCGAGGAACTCCCTGGCCCCTACCGGGTGTTGCGGCTCACGGTCGGCGTGCACAACACCACGGACGCCGACGTCGCCGACCGTACGGAGGCACTCGCCCACAGCATGATCGGCACCCATCTGCTGCTCGGCGTGCCCGGCGGACGGTTCCTGTCGATGACGGACCCGCCGGAGTGGGCCCGCCCGGCCGTCGCGGAGTGCCACAACGAACACACCTGGCCGGTGCTGGCGGGGCCGCCCGGCGCGGAGGAGATCATGCTCTCCTCGCCGATCATCCTGGAGGACCATCCGGCCCTCGCCGACGAGAGTCCGGGCCCGCTGTACGACGCCACCGAGATCGACGAGATCCTCTCGCTGCGCACGGCCGCGCTCACCGAGCGGGAGAAGCGCGAGGCACGTGGCACGGACGCGCGCGCCGCCGAGGTCGTCGACCTGGTCGACAGCATGCCGCAGGCGGTGCAGGAGCGGCTGCACGGGGCGATCCGTGGTCTGCGCGAGGTCACGGGGGAACCCGGTCCCGAAGAATTCGCCCCGGCCGGGCCGGTCCCCGCGCGGGCCGGGCCGGGCCTCGCGACGGCCGGTGCGAGCTCCGGAGCCGCCGATACGTACCCGGCGCCGGCGGAACCGGGATTCTCGCCCGCCGCGACCGGCCTGACCCTGCCGGACGGCCCCGGACACCCCTGGTGGGACCCCGCGCAGGACCCCGCCGAGGAGGAGGTGCCGGCCGCCGTCGTCATCGACGGCCGGACCGTGCGCGCCGGAAGCAGGGTGCTGCTCACGCCGGGCACCCGGCGCTCGGACGCCCAGGACGAGTTCCTCTTCGGCCGGCGCGCCACGGTCGAGGCGGTCGTCGGAGACTTCGACGGCGAGACACATCTCGCGGTGGTCGTGGACGACGACCCGGGCACCGACCTGCGCCGCGCACAGGGCCGCTTCCTGTACTTCCGGCCCGACGAGGTGGCCCCGCTGGAGGAGGAGACACCATGACCGAGCCGGACAGGACACGCCGGATCCTGGTGGCGGGAGTCGGCAACGTGTTCCTTCAGGACGACGGATTCGGCGTGGAGACGATCCGGCGGCTCGCGGACCGTGCCGGTGAACTGCCACCCGGCACCGAGCTCATGGACGCCGGCATCCGGGGTGTGCACCTCGCGTACCGCCTGCTGGAGGGCTATCACACCCTCGTGCTCGTGGACGCCGTCAGCCGTGGCGGCCGGCCCGGCACGCTGTACACCGTCGACGTCGGACCCGAGCCGCCCGCCGCCCCGTCCGCGCCGATGGACAGCCACGCCATGGACCCCGCGAGCGTCCTGGCGCTGCTGCACGACCTGCACGCCGGTGCGGGCGGCACCCTCCCCGAAGCGGTCTACGTCATCGGCTGCGAACCGCGCGCCACGGACGAGGGCATGGGTCTGACCGCGCCGGTGGCCGAGGCGGTGGAGACCGCCGCGGACCTGGTGCTCGACCTGGTGCGCCGCGACACCTCCGTACCCCAGAGGAGCTGACGAACGATGGAGGCAACCATGGAATGGACATGGGTGGGCGTCGCCGCGGGCCTCGTACTGGCCTACGGAGTCGCCAGGAACCTGCCGGACATGCGCCGTTACCTGCGCATGCGGCGCATGTGATCCCTGATCAGCGCCTCGGTCTCCCGCAACTGCCCGTCGGTGGGCCGCGATCCGTCGACGGGCCGGGGACCACCGGGACGCGATCCGTCGACGGGCCGGGCACCATCGGCGGGCCGGGGGCCGTCGGCGCCCCGCGTGCCTCGCGCGCGTCCGTCGGCCGCCGCCCCGGGCCCGCCCGCACCCGGCGCCCGCCGGCCGGTACCGGACCCGGACGCGTCGGCGGACGGCCGGCGCGCGGCGGGGCCGGGGGCTCCACCGCGCCCGTCCCGGCCGCCGACGTCCTCAAGCTGCACATACCGTTCGAGGAAGAGGTGGAGGGTGCTGTGCAACTCCCCCAGGCGCACGAACCACAGCGCGAGGTCCATCGCACCCTGCTGGGTGATCGCGTAGACACGGCGCGCGGGACCGCTCGCGGAGGCGTGCCAGCGCGAGGTGACCTCGCCGCTGCTCTCCATGCCGCGCAGCAGCCGGTACACGTGTGCCGGATCGGTGTCGGCGCAGCCGAATCCGCCCAGGCGTTGCACCAGCTCGTAGCCATGGCCTTGACGCTCGGCCAGGAGCAGGAGAAGCACCGGGGTGAGCAGAGCGCGCCGTTCGACGTCATGCCCAGTCATGGTCCTCTCAGCCTAGCCAGCCGGGCGCGACCCACAATTTCGCAGAGCGCGCGGCCGGCCCGCGCAGGGACCCGGGCGGGTGTCGCCGGTGCATGAGCTCTCCATCGCCGTCGCGGTCGTCGAACAGGTCGAGGAGGCCCTGCGGGGACAGGGCTCCGCGGTCGAGTCGCTGACCCTGCGGATCGGCGAACTCGCCGGTGTGGTGCCTGAGGCCCTGGACTTCTCGTTCGGGCTCGCCACGGAGGGAACCGCGCTGGCGGGGGCACGGCTGCTGATCGAGACTGTTGAGGCGCGGGCGCGCTGCGACGGGTGCGGCCGCGAGGCCCCCACCGGGATGCCTCCCGTGCTGTGGTGTGCCGACTGCGGGAGCACGCTGACCCTGCTCGGCGGCCGGGAGCTGGAGATCGTCCGGGTGGTGGTCGCCGACGGAAGCCCGGACGGTGGAACCCCGCGCGGCGGGCCGCGGGCCACCCCGGCGACGGACCGGACGGACGACCAGGAGACGAGCCATGTGCCGCACCGTTGACCTTCATCAGGCCGTCCTCGCCAAGAACGACGAGAACGCGCTGACCCTGCGGGGCTATCTGGGCGACCGGGGCACCACCGCGGTGAACCTGCTGTCCAGTCCCGGCAGCGGCAAGACGGCCCTCCTGGAGCGGCTGTTGGCCCGTGCCGTGGCCGAGGGCACTCCCGCCGCGGCGGTCACCGCGGACCTGGCCACCGAGAACGACGCGACCCGGCTCGCCCGTTCGGGTGCCCCGGTGCGGCAGATCCTCACCGACGGGCTCTGTCATCTGGAGGCGGGCATGCTCCAGCGGCAGCTGGACGGCTGGCTGCCCGAGGGCACCCGGATCCTGTTCGTCGAGAACGTCGGCAATCTCGTCTGCCCCGCCTCCTACGACCTCGGCGAGACCCTGCGCATCGCGCTCGCCTCGGTGACCGAGGGCGAGGACAAGCCCGTCAAGTACCCGACGGCCTTCGGGCTCGCGCATCTCGTGGTGGTGACCAAGACCGACATCGCGGACGCCGTCGGCTTCGACCGTGAGGCGTTCCTGCGCGGCGTCGAGCAGGTCAATCCCGGGGTGCCCGTCCTGGAGACCTCCGCGCGCACGGGCCGGGGCGTCGACGCGCTGCTGGCCCACGTGCTGCGCTGCGCGGCCGGCGACGCGCCGCACACGCCCGTGCTCGCGCGGGAGCACGCCCGGCACCTGCACAGCCACGAGCACGAAGCCGGACCCGCACAGTCGAACGGACACCACCCGCAGACGGCGGGGCAGCCGCCGTCCGGCCCTGGGCACTCGCACCCGACGGATCACGGGCCGCACGGCCCTGAACACTCGCGCGCGGACAATCACCGGCCGCACAGCTCTGAGGCCCCGCACCCGACGGATCACCACGCGTCCGGCCCGGGAGACCCGCACACCGCGGACCACCCCGTCGGCCCGGGACGCCCGCACGAGCAGGAGCCCGCCAGGTGAGTCCGTCCCCGGGGCGCGAGCGCAGGCACATCACCGTCAGGGGCGTCGTCCAGGGAGTCGGCTTCCGGCCGTTCGTGTACACCCTCGCCGAGCAACTCGGCCTGACCGGCTGGGTCACCAACAACGCGCAGGGCGTCGAGGCCGAGGTGGAGGGGCCGGCCGCCGCCGTCGCGGAATTCTGCGAGCGCGTCGGGACCCGGCCCCCGCCGCTCGCCGTCGTCGAGTCGGTCGAGCAGCGTGTCGTGCCGCCGGAGAACGACGGCTCGGTGTTCACCATCCGGCCCTCCGCCGGCGGCCCGGGCCGCACACTGGTCTCTCCGGACACGGCCACCTGCGACGCCTGTCTGAGCGAGCTCGCCGACCCGGCCGACCGGCGCCACCGGCATCCGTTCATCACCTGCACGCACTGCGGTCCGAGGTTCACCATCGTCACCTCGCTGCCCTACGACCGGGACCGGACCACCATGGCCGGGTTCCCGATGTGCGCCGACTGCGCGGGCGAGTACACCGATCCGGCCGACCGGCGCTTCCACGCCCAGCCGATCGCCTGCCCGGCCTGCGGCCCGCGGCTCACCCTGCGGACCGGGCCGCACGACGTCGACGGGCCGCGCGACGCGGCGGCACTGGCCGAGGCCCGCCGGATGCTGGCCGAGGGCGCCGTGGTCGCGGTGAAGGGGCTCGGCGGCTACCACCTGGCGTGCGACGCGGGCGACCCCTCGGCCGTGCGCACCCTGCGCAAGCACAAGAACCGGGGCGACAAGCCGTTCGCCGTGCTGGCGGACTCCCTGGAGACCGTGGAGCGGCTGGCTCTGGTGGGCGACGCCGAGCGGGAGTTGCTGCTCGGGCCGCGCAAGCCGGTCGTCCTCCTGCGGCGCCGGACGTCCGCGTGCGCCGACGTGGCCGCGGCGGTCGCCCCCGGCAGCCCCGACCTCGGGGTCATGCTGCCGTACACGCCGCTGCACCGGCTGCTGCTCGGGCTGCCCGGAGATCCTCCCGGCCCGGCCGTCCTGGTCATGACCAGCGGCAACCGGTCGGGCGAGCCGATCGTCACGGACGACGCCGAGGCGCTGACCCGGCTGGAGGGGCTGGCCGACGCCTGGCTCGCCCACGACCGCCCCATCCACGTACCGTGCGACGACTCGGTGGTGCGGGTGTGCGCCGGCGCCGAACTACCGGTGCGCCGCTCACGCGGGTACGCCCCGTTCCCCATCGCCCTGCCGGTACCGGTGGTCCCGGCCCTGGCCACCGGCGGCGACCTCAAGAACACCTTCTGCGCCGGTGACGGCCGCTACGCCTGGCTGTCCGCACACGTCGGCGACATGGACGACCTGGCGACGCTGAACGCCTTCGAGCGGGCCACCGGGCAGCTGACGGACCTCACCTCCGTCGCACCGCGGCTGCTGGTCGCCGACCGCCACCCCGGCTACCGCTCCACCCAGTGGGCGCACCGCGAGGCCCGGGCGCGTGACCTGCCGCTGCGTCAGGTGCAGCACCACCACGCCCATGTCGCCTCCGCCATGGCCGAGCACGGGCTGGACGGCTCCGAGCCGGTCGTCGGGATCGCCTTCGACGGGACGGGGTACGGCGACGACGGTGCCGTGTGGGGCGGCGAGGTGCTGCTCGCCGACTACGACGGATACCGCAGGTTCGCCCATCTGGGCTATGCGGCCCTGCCGGGCGGCGACGCCGCCGTGCGCAACCCCTACCGGATGGCGCTGTCCCACCTGCGTACGGCGGGTCTGCCCTGGTCGGAGGAGCTGCCGTGCGTCGGGGCCGCCACGCCGGAGGAACGCCGGCTGCTGCGACGGCAGCTGGAGCGGAACCTCAACTGCGTGCCCACCTCCAGCATGGGCCGGCTGTTCGACGCGGTGTCCTCGCTGGCGGGCGTCTGTCACCGGGTGGAGTACGAGGCGCAGGCGGCGATGGAGCTGGAGAACGCCGCGCTGGAGGACCTGTCCGGCGCCTCCGGGTCGCCCGCCTGCCTCCTCGACGACGGGCGAAAAGGCGCGTACCGGTTCATGCTGAGACCGGTCCGTCAGGACCCGGAGGCACCGTTGGTCGCCGATCCGGCGCCGGTGCTGGCCGCTGCCGTCGCGGATGTCCGCGCCGGGGTCGCGGCCGGTCCGGTGGCGCGTCGGTTCCACGCGGCGGTGGTCTCCCTCGTCCAGGAGGTGTGCGCGGTGGCACGGGAACGCACCGGCATCGGCACGGTCGCCCTCAGCGGTGGCGTGTTCTGCAACGCCCTGCTGACCGAGGGCTGCTGCGCCGTTCTGGAACGGGACGGCTTCTCCGTCCTGCGGCACCACAGGGTTCCCCCCAATGACGGCGGTCTCGCGCTCGGGCAGCTGATCGTCGCCGCCCGCGCCACGCGGTAGCGCGGGAGTACTGCACGAGCGAGGCAGGAGCGACTCATGTGTCTGGCCGTACCCGGCCGAGTGCTGAAGATCGAGGAACGTGACGCGACGCGGATGGCCAAGGTGGACTTCGGCGGTGTCGTCAAGGACGTGTGTCTGGAGTACGTGCCGGACATGCAGGTCGGTGACTACGCCATCGTTCATGTCGGGTTCGCCCTGCAACGGCTGGACGAGCGGTCGGCGAAGCAGACCCTGGAGCTCTTCGAGAGCCTCGGGGTCCTGGAGGAGGAGTTCGGCGACGCCTGGGGCAAGGCCGCCAGGGATGCGGGCACCCAACGCCCCGCCGGTACCGAACTCCCGGACACCGGAACCGCCCCCACCAACGGCGCCCGGCCCGGCCACGACGGGCCCGCCGCCGAGGACAGTGCCGACAAGGAGGCGCGGTCATGAAGTACCTGGACGAGTTCAGCGACCCGGTCCTCGCCAAGCGGCTCTTCGACGACATCAGGGCGGTCACCACACGGCCCTGGTCCCTCATGGAGGTCTGCGGCGGGCAGACGCACTCGATCATCCGTCACGGCATCGACCAGCTGCTGCCCGAGGAGATCCAGCTGATCCACGGGCCGGGCTGTCCGGTGTGCGTGACGCCTCTGGAGATCATCGACAAGGCGCTGGAGATCGCCTCCCGCCCGGACGTGATCTTCTGTTCCTTCGGGGACATGCTCCGAGTGCCCGGCAGCGGACGTGACCTGTTCAAGGTCAAGAGCGAGGGCGCGGACGTTCGGGTCGTGTACTCCCCGCTGGACGCGCTGAGGATCGCCCAGGAGAACCCGGACCGTCAGGTCGTCTTCTTCGGCATCGGCTTCGAGACCACGGCCCCGCCCAACGCGATGACCGTCTACCAGGCCAAGAAGCTGGGCATCACCAACTTCAGCCTGCTGGTCTCCCACGTCCGGGTGCCGCCGGCCATCGACGCGATCATGAATTCTCCGGACTGCCGGGTCCAGGCGTTCCTCGCCGCGGGCCACGTCTGCACGGTCATGGGCACCGCCGAGTATCCGGAACTGGCCGAGCGGCACCGGGTGCCCATCGTGGTGACCGGCTTCGAGCCGCTCGACATCCTGGAGGGCATCCGCCGGGCGGTGCGGCAGCTGGAGTCGGGCCGGCACACCGTGGAGAACGCCTACCCCCGGGCCGTTCAGGCCGACGGCAGCCCCGCGGCGCGCGCCATGCTGGCCGACGTCTTCGAGGTGACCGACCGGGCGTGGCGCGGCATCGGCACGATCCCGCAGAGCGGCTGGCGGCTGTCGCCCAAGTACCGCGACTACGACGCCGAGCACCGCTTCTCGGTCACCGGCATCGAGACCGAGGAGTCGACGGTGTGCCGCAGCGGCGAGGTCCTCCAGGGCCTCATCAAGCCGCACGAGTGCGCGGCGTTCGGCAAGGAGTGCACACCGCGCAATCCGCTGGGCGCGACCATGGTCTCCAGCGAGGGCGCGTGCGCCGCCTACTACCTGTACCGGCGGCTGGACGCCCCGAACAAGGAGGCGAGCAGCGTTGTCTGACACCGCTTCGGCACCCGTCGACTTCTCGTCCTGGACCTGCCCGGCGCCGCTGCGCGACCACGACAGGATCGTGATGGGGCACGGCGGTGGCGGCACGCTCTCCGCCGAGCTGGTGGAGCACCTGTTCGCGCCGGCCTTCGGCAGCGACGTACTCGCCGAACTGGGCGACTCCGCGCGGCTCCACCTGGACGGCGCCCGCCTGGCGTTCTCCACCGACTCCTTCGTCGTCCGTCCGCTCTTCTTCCCGGGCGGCAGCATCGGGGACCTCGCGGTGAACGGCACGGTCAACGACCTGGCGATGGCCGGGGCCGTGCCCGCCTACCTCTCCTGCGGGTTCATCCTGGAGGAGGGCGTCGAACTGGCCGTCGTGGGACGCGTGGCCGAGGCTCTCGGCGAGGCGGCCCGTACCGCCGGGGTGACCGTGGCGACCGGTGACACCAAGGTGGTCGACGCGGGGCACGGGGACGGCATCTTCATCAACACCGCCGGGATCGGTGTGATCCCGGCGGGCGTGGACATCCGTCCGCAGCGCGCGACCCCCGGAGACGTGGTGCTCGTCAGCGGCCCCATCGGGGTGCACGGCGTGGCCATCATGAGTGTGCGGGAGGGGCTGGAGTTCGGCGTCGAGATCCAGAGCGACACGGCGTCGCTGGCCGGTCTGGTCGCGGAGATGCTGGCCGTCTGTCCGGACCTCCATGTGCTGCGCGACCCGACCCGCGGCGGCCTGGCCACCTCCCTGAACGAGATCGCGGGAGCGGCGAACGTCGGTGTCAGGCTCGACGAGCGCTCACTGCCCGTGCCGGACACGGTCGCCAACGCCTGTGCGTTCCTGGGCCTGGACCCGCTGTACGTGGCCAACGAGGGCAAGCTGGTGGCGTTCGTGCCGCCCGAGCACGCCGATGCCGTGCTCGCGGCCATGCGCGCCCATCCGCTCGGCAAGGAGGCCGTGGCGATCGGCCACTGCGTCCCGGATCATCCCGGCATGGTCGTGACGGCCACCGGGCTGGGCGGCACCCGCGTCGTGGACATGCCGCTGGGCGAGCAGTTGCCCCGCATCTGCTGACGACCGGCACATCAGGTCCCGAGGCCGGCCTCGGTGACGTCTCCCGCGCACGGCGGGCGTCACCGGGGCCGGTCTCTTGTGGAACCGGCCCCGTGTGCAACCCTCTCGCAACCTCCCGGATGGTCGGCTGAGCGGTGGCCCGGCCGTGGTGCGCCGTCGGTGGGGTCACCGCATCCGTGACCCGACGGGGAGAGCCGATGGATGTCGTCCCGCGCGTGGAGCTGACGCCCGCCGCAGCCGAGCTGGTACGGCGGCTGAGCGCCCTCCACGGACCGTTGATGTTCCACCAGTCGGGCGGCTGCTGCGACGGCAGTGCGCCCATGTGTTATCCGAACGGCGAGTTCCGCACCGGCGGCTCCGACGTCCTGCTCGCCGATCTGGAGGTCGAGGGCCTCGACGACCCGGTGTCCTTCTGGATGTCCAGGAGCCAGTACGAGCTGTGGAGCCATACGCGGCTGATCGTGGACGTCGTGTCGGGCCGGGGCAGTGGCTTCTCCCTGGAAGCACCCGAAGGAGTGCGTTTCCTGATCCGTTCCCGGGTCGTCGGCGCCTAGCCATCGGCGCGGGCGCCGCCGTCTGGTGCAATTCCCCTGAGTCCTGCGAAAGTTGACGAGACCTCAGGGGGCACTGTGACGCGTCGTGACGGACGGCTCAGAACGGCACTGACGGTATTCACGGCATGCGGAGCGCTGGCCGGTGCCGCCCTGGTGGGGGCGGCACCGGCCAGCGGCGCGGAGGACGGCACCGCGATCGCGCCCGGCGTGGAGTACACCCAGCTGGACATCCAGGGGGCCAAGGGGGTGACGCACGCGCACGTGCTCGACATCGACCTGCGCGACCCCCGTGTACGCGTCGGACTGCTCCACCCGGGCGCCGTGGCGTCCCGGGCACCGGTCTCCCGGCTCGCCGACGCGCAGGGCGCCGTCGCGGGAGTCAACGGCGACTTCTTCAACATCACGGAGACCCAGCATCCGGGTGTGGAGGCGACCGGCGCGACCGTGGGCCCGGCGATCGCGGGCGGTCACGCGCTCAAGGCGGCCGTGCCGAACGGGCAGCGCTTCGGCCCAGCGCTGCCGCCCGGCACGACCACCGAGGACGTGTTCGGCGTGGGCGTCGACCGCAGGGCCCGGCTGGACGGTCTGGCGCTCGACGGCTCCGTGCGCAGCCACGAGGGACGGTGGCCGCTGGGCGGGCTCAACCAGTACGCGCTGCCGGAGGGTTCGATCGGCGCGTTCACATCGGACTGGGGCAGTGTCTCCCGGGTGCGGGCCACGTGCGGCACGGACGCCGAGCGGGCGGCGCCGTGCAGCACGGACACGTACGAGGTGACGGTCGAGGGCGGACGGGTCGTGTCGGCGGCCGACGCCCCTGGTGCGGGTCCCGTCGCGTCGGGCAGCACGGTGCTGGTGGGCCGGGAGGCGGGCGCCCAGTTGCTGCGGAAGCTGTCCGTGGGCGAGCGGGTCACGGTGCGGCACCGCCTGGTGGCGGAGGCCTCTCGCATCCCGTACCGCATGGCGCTGGGCGGCTACCCGATGCTCGTCGACGGCCGTCCGCTGCCGGGGCTGGACGACACGGCCGCGGCGGTGCGGACCGCGGTGGGCATCGCGGACCACGGCCGGCGGATGCTGCTCCTCGCCCTGGACGGCGCGCCCGAGTACCGCAACGGGCTCACGATCGCGGAAGTGACGGAGACGATGCGGCAGTTGGGCTCGCAGGACGCGTTCAGCCTGGACGGCGGGGGATCCAGCACGATGGTCGCCCGGCAGCCGGGGGCGGACGCGGTCGGTGTCCTCAACCATCCGAGCGGTGGCGCCGAACGCCCCGTGCCGAACGGCATCGGCGTGTTCTCGCGTCCCTGACCACCGGGTCCGCCGGAGCGGGTCAGGGCCGCAGGCTGCCCACGATGTCCGCGGTGGCCGTGAGCCCGCTGAGGATGGTCGGGGCCATGCTCGTGCTGGCCAGGTAGAAGCCGAGCAGCACACAGACCAGGGCGTGGGAGATCTTCAGTGCGCCGTTGCGCAGGAAGACCACCGCCAGGATCAGGAGCAGCAGCACCACAGAGATGGAAATCGCCATCGTCAACCTCCTCCACCACGTCCGCTTCGCGGCGTTCGGCCGTAAGTGTGGCGTAGCGAAGGGTTCGTCCGGGCGGCTGACCTGTCCTCCGAACGAGTGGTTCTCGCACCCGGCCGCCCGGCGGCGGGCGACCGGGTGCGCGGGTGGTGACTAGGGGGTTTTCGTTTTTTTCAGGTCGGATCAGTCTGCGGCGTCCGGTGCGGTGCATCGCAAGACGGAGGACCACCCGCGTACTGGGCGTACTCGGGTGGTCCGACAACGCGGCGAGGTGCCGTGCCGGGCCCCGCGGACCCGGGCCGATCCAAACGAAACCCCCTAGGCCCGCCGGCGGGCGTCCAGGAACGTCTCCAGGCCTGCCAGGTCGTCCGTGTTCAGATAGTCGACGTCGGCGGCGAGCAGTTCGCCCCACAGCGCGTCACGGGCCGGGCCCGCCAGATCGGGTGTCGCCCAGAAGCGGACCTTCTGCCGGCGTCCGTGCGCCGCCGCGATGATGCCGCGCAGCTTCTCGCGTTCGGCCGCCGGGAACGGGCCGTCACCCAGCCAGCTGAAGTTCAGGGTCCAGTTGTCGCTGATCAGCGGGACGAACGAGGCGGGGGCCGTGGTGCCCAGGTCGCTGAGGCGCCCGTCGTAGAAGGCGCGCCGCACGGTCTGGGCCTCCATCGGCGCGCGGGCGGCCCGGTCGCCGGAGATCACCGCCGTGACCGGTCCGGGGTGCACCCGGCCGTGCGCGTAGGTGGTGAACAGATGGCGGTAGCGGCGCAGGTGACGGTCGAGTTCGAGGTACGTCGACGCGCCCTCGGTCTTGATGTCGACGAGCAGTTGCAGGGGTTCGCGGTAACCGCGGTACACCGAGCCGTGGTTGGACTTGACGCGGGCGGCGAGGGGTTCGAGGTACAGGGATTCGAGGGTGCGGGTCGGGTCGAGGTCGACGGGGTCGTGGGCGACGAGGAGCTGATCGCCGACGAGGTAGATGTCGGCCTCGACGCTGCCGAACCGGTGGTCGAGGGCGTCGTACAGGGGGCGCGGGTGCTCGTAGTCGTTGTGGGCGTGAGCGCGCCACAGCGGGCGGGGGCCGTGGTGGCCGCCGCCCGCCCACGCCTGCGTGGCCGGCAGTGCGACCGCGCCGGCGAGGGCGGCGCCGATGGTGGTGAGGGCTCTGCGACGGGTGGTGAGGGCCATGCTCTGCCTCCCTTTGAGGGCCGGGTGGGACCGAAGCGAGTATGCGTTCGGTCGGGGCCCAAGAGGCCTCATCGTGCGGGGAGTTGGCTGGACTGCCGCCCTCTGTTCACTTCTCGGGGCAGCCCGCACGACAAAGCCCGCCCCAGGTGGGGCGGGCTTTCCCGGACGGGCCGGCGGCAGGTCAGGGCGCGCGCAGGTCGACCAGTTCGGCCAGCGCCTCGCGGTGGGCGCCCGCCGTGCCGTACGCCAGGGAGTCGGCCTTGGCCCGCTTCAGATACAGGTGCACGGGGTGCTCCCAGGTCATGCCGATGCCTGCGTGCAGCTGGAGCGCCTCCTCGGCGGCGTGCACCGCGACCGGAGCCGCGTAGGCCTGGGCCACCGCGACCGCGACGTCGGCGTCCCCGCTGCCGGTGGCGAGAGCGTCGGCGGCGTTGCGGGCGGCGGCACGCAGGTTGACGACCTCCAGCCACAGCTGTGCCAGCCGGTGCTTGAGCGCCTGGAAGCCGCCGACGGGCCGGTTGAACTGCTTGCGCTCCTTCAGGTAGCGCACCGTCTCCGTCAACGACCATTCGGCCAGGCCGAGTTGTTCGGAGGCCAGCAGTCCGGCACCGGCGCGCAGGGCCCGTCGCACGGCCGGCTCCGCGTCGCCCAGCCGTCGGCCCTGGGCCCCGTCGAGGCCGACGGTGGCGACGGGCCGCGTCAGATCGAGGGACACCCGCGGGGTGACCGTCGCGGACTCCGCGTCCACGGCGTACAGCCCGCCGTCCTGCGCGGGCACCAGCAGCACGTCCGCGGCGACGGCGTCCGCGATGCCGGTCAACTCGCCGTGCAGCAGGCCGTCTTCCAGCCGTACGGTGCTGAAGGCGGCGCCCGGCGCGGTGCCGAGGCTCACGGCGAGCACTCCGACGGTCCGTCCGGAGGCCAGCCGGGCCGTCAGCTCGTCGTCCTCGCAGGCCAGCACGGCCTCGGTGGCCACCACCGCGCTGCTCAGATAGGGCACGGGGGCGACGGCGCGCCCGAGCTCCTCCAGGACGACGGCGGCTTCACGGTGCGTGGCGCCCTGGCCGCCCCGGGCCTCGGGCACCAGGAGGCCCGCCAGCCCCATCCCGGCCGACAGCGCCTTCCACAGCTCGGGGTCGTGCGGTGTGTGCGACTCGGTGCGGGCGATGACGCCCGCCGCGTCGCAGCGGTCGGTGAGGAGGTCGCGGACGGCGGCGCGCAGCGCCTCTTCCTCCTCCGAGTAGAGCAGATCGGGCTGGGTGCTCTGCGTTGTCATCGGGCGAGGTCCTTCCACGCGACGTCCTTGTCCGTGCGCGGCTCGGACGGCAGTCCCAGGACGCGTTCGGCGACGATGTTGAGCAGGACCTCGCTGGTCCCGCCCTCGATGCTGTTGCCCTTGGAGCGGAGATAGCGGTAGCCGGCGTCGCGGCCGGTGAAGTCGACGAGCTCGGGCCGTCGCATCGTCCAGTCGTCGTAGAGCAGGCCCTCCTCGCCGAGGAGTTCGACCTCCAGGCCGGAGATCTCCTGGTTGAGCCGGGCGAAGCCCAGCTTCATGCCGGAGCCCTCGGGGCCGGGCTGGCCCGCGACGAGCTGCTGGCGCAGCCGCTCGCCGGTGATGCGGGCGACCTCGGCCTCCACCCACAGCTTCAGCAGCCGCTGATGCAGGTCGTGGGTACGCAGTTCGGGGCGCTCGCGCCAGGTCCTCGAGACCGGCCCGATCATGCCGCCCTCGCGCGGGATGCGCATCCCGCCGATGGACACGCGCTCGTTCATGAGCGTGGTCTGCGCGACCTTCCAGCCGTCGCCGACGTCGCCGAGGCGCCGAGAGTCGGGGATGCGGACGTCGGTGAGGAAGACCTCGTTGAACTCGGCCTCGCCGGTGATCTGGCGCAGCGGCCGGACCTCGACGCCCGGGTCGGTCATGTCGCAGACGAAGTAGGTGATGCCCCGGTGCTTGGGCACGTCCGGGTCGGTGCGGGCGATGAGGATGGCCCAGCGGGCCACATGGGCGCTGGACGTCCACACCTTCTGCCCGTTGACCACCCAGGTGTCGCCTTCGCGGACCGCCCGGGTGCCGAGCGCGGCGAGGTCGGAACCGGCGCCGGGCTCGCTGAAGAGCTGGCACCAGACCTCCTCCCCGGTCCACAGGGGCCTGAGGAAGCGTCGCTTCTGTTCCTCGGTGCCGAAGCCGAGGATCGTGGGCGCCGCCATGCCGAGGCCGATGCCGATGCGCCGCGGGTCGTTGTCGGGGGCTTCGGCAGCCTCCAGTTCGGCGTCCACGACGGCCTGGAGGGTGCGCGGGGCACCGAGTCCGCCGAGGCCCTCCGGGTAGTGCACCCAGGCCAGGCCGGCGTCGAAGCGCGCCCGGAGGAAGTCCGTGCGGTCGGTCGTGGCGGGCGGGTGCGCGGCCAGCAACTCCTGAGTGCGGCGGCGCAGTTCGGCTGCGTCGGTCATGCTGCGGCTCCATTCTCCAGTGCGGGGAGCACGGCGATCCGTCCGGTGGTGACACCGTCGGCGACGCGCTGCACGGCGGCTGCCGCCCCGCTCAGCGGCACGCGCTCGCTCACCAGCGGCTTGACGGCACCCCGGGCGGCGAGCTCGGTGAGCTGCTCGTGGCAGTGCTGGACCAGCTTCGGGTTCTTGGTGTTGTACAGACCCCAGTGCAGGCCGAGGATCGAGTAGTTCTTCACGAGGGCGTGGTTCAGCGCGGGGCTGGGGATCGTGCCGCTCGCGAAGCCCACGACGACGATCCGGCCCTCGAAGGCGACGACCTTCGTGGACTGGGTGTAGGCCTCGCCACCGACGGGGTCGTAGACGACGTCGGCACCCCGGCCGCCGGTGGCCTGCTTGACCGCGGCGACGACGTCCTCGGCGCGGCGGTCGATCACCACGTCGCAGCCCAGCTCGCGGGCCACGGCGGCCTTGTCGGCGCCGCCGACGACGCCGATGACGGTGGCGCCCGCCGCCTTGCCGAGCTGCACGGCCGCGCTGCCGACCCCTCCTGCGGCAGCGTGGACGAGCAGGGTCTCGCCGGCCTCCAGGCGGGCGCGGCGGTGCAGGCCGAACCATCCCGTCTGGTAGCCGATGTGCAGCGCGGCGGCCTCGGCGTCGTCGAGGGCCTCCGGCGCGGGCAGCAGGGCGGCGGCGTCCGCGATCGCGTACTCGGCGAATCCGCCGTGCGGCAGGGCCGGGTTGGCGATCACGCGGCGTCCGTCCTCGGTCTCGCCGCAGATCTCCACGCCGGGGGTGAAGGGCAGCGGCGGCCTGACCTGGTACTGGCCGCGGCAGAGCAGCGCGTCCGGGAAGTTGATGTTCGCGGCGCGCACCTTCAGCAGGACCTGGCCGTCACCGGGCGTGGGCCGCTGCACCTCCTGGAGGCGCATCGCCTCGCTCGGCTCGCCGTTCTGGTGCACTTGCCATGCCTGCATGCGGGGCCTCCAGGGGATGCGTCTCGGTGTCCGGCGTCTGGACCGCGGTCGATCGCATACTAAGCGGTCGCTTGCCCACCTGGGAACAGGCGGCGCCGGTCCTCTTCGACACGCTCCGTCAGTCGCCCCGCCCGCGCCGGGAGGGCCGCGCCCGGACATGCATCCGCTCCCCCTGCGCGCCGAACAGGCTCAGGAACTCCACGGGCCCCTCCCCCGTGGACCCGAACCAGTGCGGTACGCGGGTGTCGAACTCGGCGGCCTCGCCCGGCCCGAGCACCACGTCGTGCTCGCCGAGCACCAGCCGCAGCCGCCCCGACAGCACGTACAGCCACTCGTAGCCCTCGTGGACCCGTGGGTCCGGCTCCATGCGCCGCTTCGGTTCGAGCACCTTGTAGGCCTGGAGCCCGCCGGGCTGACGGGTCAGCGGCCAGTGGGTGCGCCCGTACCGCACGATCGGCTCGGCCCGAACGCGCGGGTCGCCCACCGGCGGCGCGCCGACGAGCTCGTCCAGCGCCACCTGGTGCGCCCGCGCGATCGGCAGCAGCAGTTCCAGGCTGGGTTTGCGCAGCCCGGACTCCAGGCGGGAGAGCGTGCTCACCGAGATGCCCGTCGCCTCGGACAGTCCCGCGAGGGTCGCGCCCCGCTCCTTGCGGATCCGCCGCAGCCGCGGCCCGACCTCGGCCAGCACCTCGTCCGTCTCCGTGTCCTCACTCATGCTCGTATTGCAGGATCGGCAAAGCCATTTGTCAATTCGGCGGGACTCGCGGGACCTTCTCGGTGGAGGTGGTCACCATGACCGAGAGGTACGAAGTCGTCGTCGTGGGCGGCGGCACGGCGGGACTGTCCGCGGCGCTGGTCCTCGGCCGGGCCCGGCGCCGCACGCTGGTCGTCGACGCGGGCGAGCCCCGCAACGCGCCCGCCGCGCACATGCAGGGCTATCTGTCGCGGGACGGCATGCCGCCCGCCGAGTTCCTCGCCGAGGGACGGCGCGAGGTCGAGGGGTACGGGGTCGCACTGGTCCGGGACCGCGTGGTGGACGTGGCCCGGGACGGCGCCGGCGAGTTCGACGTCACGCTCGCGGACGGGCGGCCGGTGCACGCTCGCCGGCTGATCGTCACGACCGGACTGGCCGACGAACTGCCGTCGGTGCCGGGGGTCGCCGAGCGGTTCGGGCGGGACGTGCTGCACTGCCCGTACTGCCACGGCTGGGAGGTGCGCGACGAGGCCTTCGGCGTGCTCGCCACCACGCCCATGAGCGTGCACCAGGCGCTGATGGTGAGCCAGTGGTCGAAGGACGTGACGCTCTTCCTGCACACCGTCCGCGAGGACGAGCTGACGGACGACGACCTGCGCCGGCTGGCCGCGGCGGGCGTCGCCGTGGTGCCGGGCGAGGTCGCGGAACTGGTGGTCGGGGGCGACCGGCTCACCGGGGTGCGGCTCGCGGACGGCACGACGCACGCCCGTTCGGTGCTGTTCGTCGCACCGCGCGCCGTCCCGCGGACCGGCCTGCTGGAACGACTGGGCGCCGAGCTGCGGGAGACCCCGTTCGGAACGTATCCGGTGATCGACGAGACGGGGCTGACGAGCGTGCCCGGCGTCTGGGCCGCGGGCAACGCGATCGGCTTCGCGGAACAGGTCGTGAACGCGGCGAGCGGCGGCTACCGGGCGGCGGCCACGCTCAACGGCGAGCTGCTCTTCACGGACCTCGACGCGGCCGTGGCGCGGGGCTGAACCAGGGAGCGGCCACCCGCCGTGGCGCGGGGCTGAACCGGGGAGCGGCCACCCGCCGTGGCACGGGCCTGAACCAGGGAGCGGCCACCCGCCGTGGCACGGGCCTGAACCAGGGAGCGGCCACCCGCCGTGGCACGGGTCTGAGGGGCGGCCCGCCCGCCGTGACGGGCCTGAGCCCGGCCGGACGCCGACAGGAGCCGCCCGCACGGCGTGCCCCGCAGGGGTGTGCCCGCGGCGTGTGCGTTGCACCATGGCTGCATGCTGCTGAGCCGGCTCGCCCAAGTCTCGCAGGAGGTCGCCGCCACCTCGGCGCGGTCCCGGAAGATCGGGCTGCTCGCCGAGCTGTTCCGGGACGCCGACGCGGACGACGTCCCGATCGTGATCCCGTACCTCGCGGGCCGGCTGCCCCAGGGGCGGCTCGGCGTCGGCTGGAAGGTGCTGAGCCGGCCCGTCGCCCCGGCCGCCGAGCCCGCACTCACCGTGCGGGAGGTGCACGCGCTGCTCACCGAGCTGGGTGAGATCTCCGGCACCGGCGCGCAGGAGCGCAGGGCACGCCTGGTGGGGGAACTGATGGCGGCGGCCACCGTCGAGGAGCAGCGCTTCCTGCTCGGGCTGATCACCGGGGAGGTGCGGCAGGGCGCGCTGGACGCGGTCGCCGTGGAGGGGCTCGCCCGGGCGACCGGGGCGCCCGCCGCCGACGTCCGGCGAGCGGTGATGCTCGCCGGTTCGCTGCAGACGGTGGCGCAGGCCCTGCTGGCACAGGGCACGGCGGCCCTGGAGGAATTCCGGCTGACCGTGGGCCGCCCGGTCCTGCCGATGCTGGCGCACACGGCGGCCTCCGTGTCCGAGGCCGTGGACAAGCTGGGCGTGTGTGCCGTCGAGGAGAAGCTCGACGGCATCCGCGTCCAGCTGCACCGCGACGGCGACGACGTACGCGTGTACACCCGGACCCTGGACGACATCACCGACCGCCTGCCCGAGCTCACCGGGGCCGCGCTGGACCTGAAGGGCGAACGGTTCATCCTGGACGGCGAGGTGATCGCGCTGGACGGGGCGGGGCGCCCGCGGTCCTTCCAGGAGACGGCCGGACGCGTGGGCTCCCGCGTGGACGTGGTCACGGCCGCGCGGACCGTGCCCGTCTCTCCCGTCTTCTTCGACGCGCTGTCCGTCGACGGACAGGACCTGCTGGACCTGCCGTTCGCCGAACGGCACGCGGAGCTGGCGCGGCTGGTGCCCGAGCCGATGCGGGTGCGGCGCACGCTCGTCGACGGCCCGGCGGACCTCTCCGCGGCGGAACGGTTCCTCGCCGACACGCTGGAACGCGGCCACGAGGGGGTCGTGATCAAGGCGCTCGACGCCCCCTACAGCGCGGGCCGGCGCGGTGCGTCCTGGCTGAAGGTCAAGCCGGTGCACACCCTCGACCTGGTCGTCCTGGCGGCCGAGTGGGGCCATGGACGGCGCACCGGCAAGCTCTCGAACCTGCACCTGGGCGCGCGGGACGCGGACGGGTCCTTCGCGATGCTCGGCAAGACCTTCAAGGGCATGACCGACGTCATGCTCGCGTGGCAGACCGAGCGGCTGCGGGAGCTGGCCGTCGAGGACGACGGTCACGTGGTGACCGTACGGCCCGAACTCGTCGTCGAGATCGCGTACGACGGTCTCCAGCGGTCCACCCGCTACCCGGCCGGTGTCACCCTGCGTTTCGCGCGCGTCGTGCGATACCGCGAGGACAAGGCCGCGGCCGAGGCGGACACGGTCGCGACGCTGCTGGCCACGCATCCGGAGGTCACGCGATGAGGGGGAGGCACAGCGCGGGGCTGCTGCTGTTCCGACGCACCGACGACGGCCTGGAGGTCCTGCTCGGCCACATGGGCGGCCCGTTCTTCGCGCGACGCGACGCCGGGGCCTGGACCGTCCCGAAGGGCGAGTACGAGGCCGACGAGACCCCCTGGGCCGCGGCGCGCCGTGAGTTCCAGGAGGAGCTGGGGCTGCCGCCGCCGGACGGGCAGGCGCTGCCGCTCGGCGAGGTCACCCAGACCAACGGCAAGGTCGTCACGGCCTGGGCGATCGAGGCGGACCTGGACCCGGCGTCCGTCGTCCCCGGCACCTTCGAGATGGAGTGGCCGCCCAAGTCGGGCCGGCGGCAGGAGTTCCCCGAGCTGGACCGGGTGGAGTGGCTCGGCCTGGACCGGGCGCGGACGCTGATCGTGAAGGCGCAGGGGGAGTTTCTCGACCGGCTCGCCGAGCACTCGTCCTGAGCGGCGCACTCTGCGTTGCGGTGTCGGGTGCGGCGCGGGAGGGTCGAAGACACAACCCGCTCCAGGAGGTCGGCCATGCCCATCGCGACGGTGAACCCGGCGAACGGCGAGACGCTCAAGACGTTCGACGCCCTGAGCGCGGAGGAGATCGAGCGCAGGCTCGCGATCGCCGAGTCCGCGTTCCGCACCCACCGCACCACGTCCTTCGCCGAGCGGGCCAGGTTGCTGCACCGGGCCGCCGACCTCCTCGACGAGGACCTGCAGACCATCGGCCGGGTGATGACCACGGAGATGGGGAAGCCGGTCAAGCAGGCCCGCGCGGAGGCCGCGAAGTGCGCGAAGGCGATGCGCTGGTACGCGGACCATGCCGAGCGTCTGCTGGCCGACGAGGAACCCGACCCGTCCGACGCCAAGGACTCCGGTGCCTCCCGGGTCCTGGTGCGGTACCGGCCGCTGGGCCCCGTCCTGGCCGTCATGCCGTGGAACTTCCCCCTGTGGCAGGTCGTCCGGTTCGCCGCGCCTGCGCTGATGGCGGGCAACGTGGGCCTGCTCAAGCACGCCTCGAACGTCCCGCAGACCGCCCTGTACCTGGAGGACCTGTTCCGCCGGGCGGGCTTCGCCGAGGGCTGCTTCCAGACGCTGCTGATCGGCTCGGGCGCCGTCGAGGGCGTCCTGCGCGACCCGCGTGTGAAGGCGGCCACGCTGACCGGGAGCGAGCCCGCGGGCCGGGCGGTCGCGTCGGTGGCCGGCGACGAGGTGAAGAAGACGGTCCTGGAGCTTGGCGGCAGCGACCCGTACGTCGTCATGCCGTCGGCGGACATCGACCGGGCGGCGCGGATCGCGGTGACGGCCCGGGTGCAGAACAACGGGCAGTCGTGCATCGCGGCGAAGCGGTTCATCGTGCACGCGGACGTGTTCGACGCCTTCGCCGAGCGGTTCACGGCGGGCATGGAGGCGCTGAAGGTCGGCGACCCGCTGGACGAGGACACGGACGTCGGTCCGCTCTCCACCGAGCAGGGCCGCAGCGACCTGGAGGAACTGGTCGACGACGCCGTGGAGAACGGCGCGAACGTGCTGTGCGGCGGCGAACGTCCCGAGGGATACCGAGACCGGGGCTGGTTCTACGCGCCGACGATCCTCGCCGACATCACCCCGCAGATGCGCATCCATCAGGAGGAGGCCTTCGGGCCGGTGGCCACGCTCTACCGCGTGGCGGACCTCGACGAGGCGGTGGCCGTCGCCAACGACACGCCGTTCGGGCTGAGTTCGAACGTGTGGACTCGTGACGAGGGCGACGTGGACCGGTTCGTCCGCGACCTGGAGGCCGGCGGGGTGTACGTCAACGGGATGACGGCGTCGCACCCGGCGTTCCCGTTCGGCGGGGTGAAACGGTCCGGCTACGGACGTGAGCTGTCCGAGCACGGAATCCGCGAGTTCTGCAACATCACCACGGTATGGCACGGAGCGTGAGCGTTCCGCAGTTACGATCCCCTCTGTGAACCGCGAAGTGACCCTGCCTCTGATCGTCGACGACCGCGGAACGTTGCAGGTGGCGGCCGCCGACGTCAGCAAGCTGCTGCGCACGGTGGGCGGCCGGTGGCTGCATCTGGTGGAGGCCGGCCAGGACGGGCTCGACGAGGACACCGTGGCCGCGCTCACGATCGAACTGGCCAAGCTGGCCGACCGCATCGACGTGGCCTGCATCGCGCACAGCAGCGGCACGAGGGGCGACTGACGCACCCTCGGGCCCGGCCGCGCGGGCCGGGCCCGGCTCAGGCGACCCGCTGGTCCAGCTCCCACAGGGCGTGCCAGAACCTCGACTCGTAGGCCTGGAGCAGCCGGCCGAAGCGGTGCACCTCCTCCTCCGAGATCCGCCCGGCGTCGAGCCCTTCCTGCACCGCGGCCAACGCGCGCCGCTCCAGCTCGGGAGCGGGCTCGGCGAAGAGGTCGAAGAAGCCGCAGGCCTCGTCGTCCAGTCCGTAGTGACGGCGCAGCGCATCGGCGATCGTGCCGCAATAGCCGCCCCACGCGGCGAAGTTGGCGCTGAGCGCCAGGACCACGTCGACCGGGGAGCCGTTCAGGGCGAGCCACGCGACATAGGCCGGATAGGCCTGGCAGTCCGGCAGCCACTCGTGCGCCGCCCGCTCCTCGTCGGCCCCGACCGCGGCGGCGTAGGCGCCCAGCCGATCCTGGGCCAAGGCCTCACCTTCGGCGAGCAGCGTGAAGTACGCGGCGCTCGCCGGGGCCGCGCCCTCGCCCGCCGTGGCCGAGCCCCGGGGGCCCGGCTCTCCGCGCACCGCCGCCTCCTGGGCCGCGCCTGCCGGCACCGCGGACGTCGCCGCCCCCGCCGACCGTTCGGCCAGATGCAGGAAGGCGCGCCGGTCCGCGGCGATCACATGGGACTGTTCGAGGGCCAGCGCGGCCAGCGTGGTCCGCCGCGCGGCGCCCCGCGCGATCAACGGCAGAAGACGGTTGGCACGAGGGTCCGGGGCGAGCTTCCCGGTCGTGCTCTCCAGCAGTTCCCTGGCCGTCCGCATCATCGGGCACCCCTTCGGTTTCGACTGCTCCGAGGCCCTTTCCAACAGGGTCCCACGCCCACACAAAGATCCCCTCAATGGAGTAACCCGACGAGATATCGCCGCTCGGACGGGTGATCGTGGGTGAACCACCCGGAGGGCGCAGCGCCCACCGGAAGGCGAAAGAAGGCGCGCACCATGGCGACTTTGTGCAGACCCTCGGTATCGGTCCCGGAGTACGTGATCACGATGGAGGAGACGCTGGAGCTGGCGCGCTCCCGTCACGAGGATCACCCCCAACTGCCGCTGGCACTCAGGCTCATCGAGAACACAGGCGTCAAGACCCGGCACATCGTCCAGCCCATCGAGGAGACGCTGAAGCACCCGGGTTTCGAGGAGCGCAACAAGGTCTACGAGAGTGAGGCCAAGGCGCGGGTACCCGCCGTCGTACAGCGGGCACTTGACGACGCCGAGCTGCTCACCACCGACATCGACGTGATCATCTACGTCTCGTGCACCGGGTTCATGATGCCCTCGCTCACGGCGTGGCTGATCAACTCGATGGGCTTCAGCAGCGACACACGGCAGATACCCATAGCCCAGCTGGGCTGCGCCGCGGGAGGCGCCGCGATCAATCGGGCGCACGACTTCTGCACGGCGTACCCCGACGCCAACGCACTCATCGTGGCCTGCGAGTTCTGCTCGCTGTGCTACCAGCCGACCGACCTCGGCGTCGGATCCCTGCTGTCCAACGGCCTGTTCGGCGACGGCATCGCCGCCGCGGCCGTCCGAGGCAACGGCGGCACCGGCATCGAGCTGGAGCGCAACGGCTCGTACCTGATCCCCAAGACCGAAGAGTGGATCATGTACGACGTCCGCGCGACGGGCTTCCACTTCCTGCTCGACAAGCGGGTGCCCGGCACGATGGAACCGCTCGCCCCCGCCCTGCACTCGCTCGCGCGGCAGCACGGCTGGGACGCCTCCGACCTGGACTTCTACATCATCCACGCGGGCGGTCCGAGGATCCTCGACGACCTCAGCAAGTTCCTCGAAGTCCCGCCGGACGCCTTCCGGTTCAGCCGGGCGACCCTCACCGAGTACGGCAACATCGCCAGCGCCGTGGTGCTGGACGCGCTGCGCCGGCTCTTCGAGGAGGGCGGCGCCGAGCACGCCTCGCGCGGACTGCTCGCGGGCTTCGGTCCCGGCATCACCGCGGAGATGTCCCTGGGTCGCTGGAACACCGGCGACAGGACGGCGTGAGGGCCATGGCCGAGGACATCCTCACGGAGGCGTTGCCTCCCGTCCGGCACTGGCCCGCCCTCGACCTGAAGGGCGTGGATTTCGACCCGGTCCTCACGGATCTCATGCGTGAGGGCCCGGTCACCAGGATCCAGCTGCCCAACGGCGAGGGCTGGGCCTGGCTGGTGACCCGGCACGACGATGTGCGCGTGGTCGCCAACGACCCCCGGTTCAGCCGTGAGGCGGTCATGGACCAGCGGGTCACCAGGCTCGCCCCGCACTTCATCCCGACGCGTGGCGCGGTGGGCTTCCTGGACCCGCCCGACCACACCCGGCTGCGCCGCTCGGTGGCCGCCGCCTTCACGGCGCGCGGCGTCGAGCGGGTGCGGGCGAAGTCCCGGCAGGTGCTGGACGGGCTGGTCGACGATCTGCTCCAGGGCGGTCCGCCCGCCGACCTCACGGCGACGGTCCTGAGCCCGTTCCCCATCGCGGTCATCTGCGAGTTGATGGGGGTCCCGACCGCCGACCGGCACCGTATGCACGCCTGGACCCAGCTGATCCTGTCCTCCTCGCACGGCGCCGACGTCAGCGAGCGGGCCAAGGAGGAGATGAGCGCGTACTTCGGGAAGCTGATCACGGACCGGGCCGGGAGCACCGGCGAGGACGTCACCTCGCTGCTCGGCGCCGCCGTGGGACGCGAGGAGGTGACGCTGGAGGAGGCCGTCGGGCTCACCGTTCTCCTGCAGATCGGCGGCGAGGCGGTCACCAACAACAGCGGACAGCTCTTCTACATCCTGATGACGCGCCCGGATCTGGTGGCACGGCTGCGGGCCGAGCCGGAGATCCGCCTCCAGGCGATCGACGAGCTGCTGCGTTACATCCCGCACCGCAACGCGGTCGGGCTGTCGCGGATCGCGACCCAGGACGTGGAGATCAAGGGTGTACGGATCCGGGCGGGCGACGCGATCTATGTGTCGTACCTGGCCGCGAACCGCGACCCGGACGTCTTCCCGGACCCGGACACGATCGACTTCTCACGCAGCCCCAATCCGCATGTGGCGTTCGGCCACGGCCCGCACTACTGCCCCGGCGGAATGCTGGCCAGGCTGGAGTCCGAGCTCCTCGTCGACGCGCTGCTCGACCGGATCCCGGGCCTGCGGCTCGCCGTGCCCCCCGATCGGGTCTCCTTCAGGAAGGGTGCGCTGATCCGTGGTCCCGAGGCCCTGCCCGTGATGTGGTGAGCGACCCATGACGAAGACCGAAGGACTGCTTGTGCCACCGGGTCACGGCCGGGTGGTGCGCACACCGGCCCAGCACGTGACCTTCAAGGTGACCGGCTCGCACTCGCGGGCGGCCTCCACCTTCGAGGTGGAGGTCCCTCCGGGCTTCGACGTCGGCGCCCATGTGCACACACGCAGCGAGGAGTTGTTCTACGTGCTCGAGGGCGAGCTGGACGTGCTCGCCTTCGAGCCCCGCGTGCGGACACCCGACAACTGGCAGAAGTGGGAGTCCACTTCAGGCAAACGGGTGGTCCGCGCGACACCGGGCACGGTGATCGTCGTACCGCCCGGGTGTCCGCACGCATTCGCCAACCCGACGGACAGCCAGGCCAAGATGTTCTTCCAGGCCTCCCCGCCGCCCGACCACGAGCGGTACTTCGAGGAGTTGCTGGAGATTCTCGACTCTGGCGGTCCGCCGGACCACGAGGCGATCGAGGAACTGCGCGGCCGCTACGACATCGAGCAGCTCACGCCGCTCCGGATCCGCTAGCGGATGGGCATTCCCGCGAGGGTGCGGGCGATGACCAGTCGCTGGATCTCGCTCGTCCCCTCGAAGATCGTGTAGATCGCGGCGTCCCGGTGCATACGCTCCACCGGGTACTCGCGGGTGTAACCGTTGCCGCCCAGGATCTGGATCGCCTGGGCGGTGACCTTCTTGGCGGTCTCGCTGGCGAACAGCTTCGACATGGAGCCCTCGGCCGCCGTGAACGGCTTGCCGTTGACCGCCATCCAGGAGGCACGCCAGACCAGCAGCCGGGCCGCGTCGATCGACGTCCGCATGTCGGCGAGCTGGAAGGCGACACCCTGGTTGTCGATGATCGGCCGGCCGAACTGCTCACGGGTCGTGGCGTACTCGAGGGCGACCTCGTACGCGGCCCGCGCGGTGCCGACCGCCATGGCGCCGACGGCCGGGCGGGAGGCCTCGAAGGTGGCCATCGCGGCGTTCTTCACGCGCTCGCCGCCCGTCCTCGCGCGCTCACGGGCGCGGGCGAGGCGCTCGTCGAGCTTCTCCTTGCCGCCGAGGAGGCAGGACCCGGGGACGCGGACGTCCTCCAGGACGACCTCGGCGGTGTGCGAGGCACGGATGCCGTGCTTCTTGAACTTCTGGCCCTGGGAGAGACCGGGCGTGTTCGGCGGGACGATGAAGGACGCGTGGCCCTTGGAGCCGAGCTCGGGGTCGACGACCGCGACGACCACGTGGACGTTGGCGATGCCGCCGTTGGTCGCCCAGGTCTTGGTGCCGTTGAGGACCCACTCGTCCTTGGCCTGGTCGTACACGGCACGGGTGCGCATGGAGGCGACGTCGGACCCGGCGTCGGGCTCCGAGGAGCAGAAGGCCGCGACCTTGACATCGTTGACATCGCCGTACATCTGGGGGATCCAGGTGCCGATCTGCTCCTCGGTGCCGTTGGCGAGGACGCCCACGGCGGCGAGGCCGGTGCCGACGATGGAGAGGGCGATGCCCGCGTCGCCCCAGAACAGCTCCTCCATCGCCATCGGTATGCCGAGGCCGGTGGAGTCGAAGTACTGCTGGGCGTAGAAGTCGAGCGAGTAGATTCCCACCTTCGCGGCTTCCTGGATGACCGGCCAGGGAGTCTCTTCGCGCTCGTCCCATTCGGCGGCCGCGGGGCGGATGACGTCGGCGGCGAAGCCGTGCAGCCAGTCCCGGACCTCCCTCTGTTCGTCGTTGAGCTCCATGGTGAACTCGGCCATGACCCCTCCAGCACTGCACTAATCTGTTACTTGCGGTAACGGGAGTGTGTTACTGACCAGTAGGAAAAGTCAACTCCCGGATCGAGCTCGGCAGCCCGTTCGATACGCATCCGCCGATGAGTGTTAGTTTGCGCAGGCGTCACCGAAACACCACGGGTGGGGAGAGCACATGGACACCACACAGCGGACCGATCAGCAGAGGTCCGCCGACCGCCGCCGGCGTGAACTGCTGGAGGCCGCCGACAGGGTGGTGCTCCGCGACGGCCCCGGGGCCTCGATGAACGCCATCGCCGCCGAGGCGGGCATCACGAAGCCGATCCTGTACCGCCACTTCGGCGACAAGGGCGGGCTGTACGCGGCGCTCGCCAAGCGGCACACGGACGCCCTCCTCGGAGCGCTGCGGGCCGCTCTGGACGCACCGGCCGGACGCCGTGAGCGGGTCGAGTCGACGCTCGACACCTATCTGGCGGCCATCGAGGCCCGTCCGCAGGTGTACCGCTTCCTGATGCATCCGGCGGAGGGTGCCCAGCCGCCCGGCGACGCGGGCTTCGACGTCGGCAAGCACTCCGCCCCGCTGCTGCGCCGCATGGGCGAGGAGCTGGCCGAGGTCATCGAGGAGCGCGTCGACCTGGGCCCGGGCAGCCAGCAACTGGCACGGGTGTGGGGACACGGGATCGTCGGCATGATGCATGCCGCCGGAGACTGGTGGCTCGGCGAACGCCCCTGCTCGCGCGCCGAGTTGGTCCGCAGCCTGGCCGATCTCCTGTGGGGCCGCCTGGCCGCCGCCGGCGACCGCGTCGGCGGTCCCGGCTTCTGACCCACCTCGCAAGGGGCGCGGGAAACCGCGCCCCCAGCCACAACCAACCCGCGCCCGAACAACCGGGACCAGCCCCACAAGGGGCGCGGGGAACTGCGCGCCCAGCCAAGACGAACCCGCGGCCGAACGACGGGGCTCGCCCCGCAGAGGGTGCCGCCCCGCAAGGGGGCGCCGCCCCGCAGAAGGTGCGGCCGCGCAAGGGGTACCGCCGAGGGCCGAAGCTGCGGCCCACCGGCCCACAGGGCACCGCCCCGGCCGGCGAGGGCCGACCTCAACCACCCCAGGAAGCCCGCGCCGCCTGCCGCAGCACCCGGCGACGGCGCCATCCCCGCAGCCGGTCCACGTACACCTCGCCGGCCAGGTGGTCGCACTCGTGCTGGAGGCAGCGGGCGAACCAGCCGGTGCCGTGCAGCCGCACCGGCTCGCCGTCCGCCGTGAACCCCTCCACGACCGCGTGGTCGTAGCGCTCGGTGCCGGCCTCCAGCCCCGGCAGCGACAGACATCCCTCCGGTCCGCGCAGCACGACACCGTCCGCCTCGACGAGGCGCGGGTTCACCACGTGTCCCCGATGGCGGACGTCCTCGTCGTCCGGGCAGTCGTACACGAAGACCCGCAGCGGTACGCCGACCTGGTTCGCGGCCAGGCCGACGCCCTCGGCGGCGTACATCGTCGCGAACATGTCCTCGACGAGCCGGGCGAGTTCGGGACCGAAGTCGGTGACGTCCTCGCACGGCGTGTGCAGGACGGGGGCGCCGAGCAGGGTGAGAGGCCGGACGCGCCCGTGGGTGCCCGGGATGGAGCCGTGTCGCATGGCGGCAAGGGTACGGTCCTGGAAGGAACGCGAACGTCGCACGGGCACCGTGGTGGTGCCGCGATTCGGGCACCTGAGTGGATCTCGATAGGCTGAGGCCCACACGGTGCCGGGGGCAGAGGCGCGGCGCGTACGCAAGGAGGATCGAGAAACGATGTCAGGCAACTCGGACCCGCTGACGCCGCGGGCCAAGCTGGCCGTGACGGCGGGCAAGGCGGCAGCGGCCGTCTCGCGTGCCGCCGGACGCGGCAGCGGATCGGTGATCGGCGGCCGGGTGGCACTCAAGCTCGACCCAGACCTGCTGGCACGGCTGGCCACCCACCTGGACGTGATCCTGGTCTCGGCCACCAACGGCAAGACCACGACGACCCGGCTGATCGCGGAGGCGCTGCGCGCCGCGGGCCCGGTCGTGTCCAACGCGCTGGGCGCGAACATGCCGGCCGGCATCACCTCGGCGCTCGCCGGCGGCTCGGACGCCAAGTTCGCGGTGATCGAGGTCGACGAGAAGTACCTCTCCGGTGTCGCGCGCGACACCGACCCGAAGTGCATCGCCCTGCTCAACCTCTCCCGTGACCAGCTCGACCGGGCCGCCGAGACCCGCATGATGGCCGAGCACTGGCGCGAGGGGCTGGCCGGCTCCAAGGCCGTCGTGGTCGCCAACGCCGACGACCCGCTCGTCGTGTGGGCCGCCTCCTCCTCACCGAACGTGATGTGGGTCGCCGCCGGCCAGATGTGGAAGGACGACGCCTGGTCCTGCCCGTCCTGCGGCGGTGTCATGCAGCGCCCCGGCGACGACTGGTTCTGCGGGGAGTGCGGCTTCCGCCGCCCCACGCCCACCTGGGCGCTGTCCGGCGACCACGTGCTCGACCCGCACGGTTCCGCCTGGCCGATCCACCTCCAGCTGCCGGGCCGCGCCAACAAGGCGAACGCCGCGTCCTCGGCCGCCGTCGCCGCGGTCTTCGGCGTGCCGCCGCAGGTCGCCCTGGAGCGCATGTACCAGGTGCAGGCGGTGGCCGGACGCTACGACGTGGTGCAGTTCATGCAGCGCGACCTGCGTCTGCTGCTCGCCAAGAACCCCGCGGGCTGGCTGGAGACCTTCTCGCTGATCGACCCGCCGCCGACGCCGGTCATCCTCTCCGTGAACGCGCGTGGCGCCGACGGCACCGACACCTCCTGGCTGTGGGACGTCGACTACACGCGTCTGACCGGGCATCCCATCTTCGTTCTCGGCGACCGCAAGCTGGACCTCGCCGTGCGCCTCGAGGTCGCGAACCAGCACTTCCAGGTCTGCGAGAACCTCGAACAGGCCGTACAGATGGCGCCGCCCGGGCGCATCGAGGTCATCGCCAACTACACCGCATTCCAGGACCTGAGGCGTCGTGTCGGCAACTGAGCCACGGAGGACGAAGAGAATGAGCGACAACAGCCTGCGTCTGGTGTGGATCTACCCTGACCTGCTGAGCACCTACGGCGACCAGGGCAACGCCCTCGTCGTGGAGCGCCGGGCCCGCCAGCGCGGTCTCGACGTGGCCCGTCTCGACGTGCGCAGCGACCAGCCGATCCCGACCTCGGGCGACATCTACCTGATCGGCGGGGGCGAGGACCGGCCGCAGCGGCTCGCCGCGGAGCGTTTGCGCCGCGACGGCGGCCTGCACCGCGCGGTCGCCAACGGCGCGATCGTCTTCTCGGTCTGCGCCGGCTACCAGATCCTCGGCCACGAGTTCATCAACGACCTCGGCCAGCGCGAGCCGGGTCTCGGGCTGCTCGACGTGGTCTCGGTGCGCGGCGAGGGCGAGCGGTGCGTCGGTGACGTCCTCGCGGACATCGACCCGCGCCTCGGGCTGCCCCAGCTGACGGGCTTCGAGAACCACCAGGGCGTCACCCACCTCGGCCCCTCCGCGCGCCCGTTCGCGAACGTGCGGCTCGGCAAGGGCAACGGCACCGGCGACGGCACCGAGGGCGCGTACAACGACACCGTGTTCGGCACGTACATGCACGGGCCCGTCCTCGCCCGCAACCCGCAGATCGCGGACCTGCTGCTGAAGCTGGCGCTGGACGTGAACGCGCTGCCGCCGATCGACGACCGGTGGTACGAGGCGCTGCGCACCGAGCGCATCGCGGCCGCGACGCAGCCCGCGTGAACACTGCCGCCCGGCAGCCCTCCTGAGCCGGCACGGAAACGGTTCGGCAGACCCCGGCGAGGACCCCGCACGACGGTCCCGCCGGGGTCTTCGCGTCCGCTCCCCCACCGCTGGAGTTCCGCTCCGCGGGGGCCCGTCTGACAAGGCCTCCGCTCACCTGTGCGGGCGCGTCCAGCAGGCGGACGCAGGTTACGGAAGGGCCCCCTCCCGCCGGTAGGGTGGCGGGGATCCTGCCGGACAACGTGGTCCGGTCCCCGGCCCACGTTGAGAAGGTATTTCGGGCTATGCGCATTGGTGTCCTCACGTCCGGCGGCGACTGCCCCGGTCTGAACGCCGTCATCCGGTCCGTCGTGCACCGTGCCGTCGTCGACCACGGCGACGAGGTCATCGGCTTCCGGGACGGCTGGAAGGGCCTCCTGGAGTGCGACTACCTCAAGCTCGACCTCGACGCGGTGAGCGGCATCCTGGCTCGCGGCGGCACGATTCTCGGCTCCTCCCGGGTCCAGCCCTCCCACCTGCGGGACGGCGTGGAGCGGGCGAAGGGGCACGTCGAGGAGCTCGGCCTCGACGCGATCATCCCGATCGGGGGCGAGGGCACGCTCAAGGCGGCCCGCCTGCTCTCGGACGGCGGCCTGCCGATCGTCGGCGTGCCGAAGACCATCGACAACGACATCGCGGTCACGGACGTCACCTTCGGCTTCGACACGGCCGTCGGTGTCGCCACCGAGGCGCTCGACCGGCTGAAGACCACCGCCGAGTCCCACCAGCGCGTCCTGGTCGTGGAGGTCATGGGCCGCCACACCGGCTGGATCGCGCTGCACTCGGGCATGGCGGCGGGCGCCCACGCCATCGTCGTACCGGAACGCCCCTTCGACATCGAGGAATTGGCCGCCAAGGTCGGCGAGCGCTTCGAAGCGGGCAAGCGGTTCGCCATCGTCGTGGCCGCCGAGGGCGCCAAGCCGCGTGCCGGCACGATGGAGTTCGACGAGGGCGGCAAGGACATCTACGGGCACGAGCGCTTCGCGGGCATCGCCCGGCAGCTCTCCCTCGAACTGGAGGAGCGCCTCGGCAAGGAGGCCCGCCCGGTGATCCTCGGACACGTCCAGCGCGGCGGCACCCCGACCGCGTACGACCGTGTCCTCGCGACCCGTTTCGGCTGGCACGCCGTGGAGGCCGTGCACCGCGGCGAGTTCGGCAGGATGACCGCGCTGCGCGGCACCGACATCGTGATGGTCTCGCTCGCCGAGGCGGTCGAGACGCTCAAGACGGTGCCCGACGAGCGGTACGCCGAGGCGGAGTGCGTGCTCTGACACCACCTCCGGCATGGGCCGACCCGCCCGGTCGTCGCCCGCAGCCGTCGTACGTGGAAGGAACCGCCCCCGGTCGCAGCCGCGACCGGGGGCGGTTCTACTCTGGTGCGGACAGACAGCGCACAACCTCCCCCAGTGGCCCAAAAGCCTGGGAGGCCCCCCACGAAACAGGAGCCGGCGGATGGATCACAGCGGGCACGGCATGACCATGGATCTGCCGCCGTTCACGCTGGGGCGGGGGCTCGAATGGTCCGCGGACCCGTTCTTCCTCGTCGCGTGCCTCGTCGGGCTCGGCCTGTACGGATGGGGGGTCGTACGGCTCGCGCGGCGCGGCGACAAATGGCCGGTCGGCCGGACCCTCGCGTTCGTCGTCGGTGTGCTGACCGTGATGCTCGTCATGTGCACCGGCCTGAACGACTACGGCATGGTCATGTTCAGCGTGCACATGGTGCAGCACATGGTGATCAGCATGCTGTCACCGATCCTGATCCTGCTCGGGGCGCCTATCACCCTGGCGCTGCGCGCGCTGCCGGTCGCCTCGACGCGAGGCAGCAAAGGCCCCCGTGAACTGCTGCTGATGTTCCTGCACAGCCGGTACATGCGGATCGTCACCCATCCCGCGTTCACCATCCCGCTGTTCATCGCGAGCCTGTACGCGCTGTACTTCTCGCCCCTCTTCGACTTCCTCATGGGCTCCAGGGCCGGGCACATCGCGATGATGTGCCACTTCCTCGCGGTCGGTCTGGTCTTCTTCTGGCCGATCATGGGCGTGGACCCGGGGCCGCACCGCCCCGGCCATCTGATGCGCATGCTGGAACTGTTCGCGGGCATGCCGTTCCACGCGTTCTTCGGCATCGCCCTGATGATGGCCTCCGAGCCGATGGTCTCGACGTACAAGCACCCGCCCGCGTCGCTCGGCATCGACGCGCTGGCCGACCAGAGCGCGGCGGGCGGCATCGCCTGGGCGTTCAGCGAGATTCCGTCGGTCCTCGTGCTGCTCGCCCTGCTCTTCCAGTGGTACCGGTCCGAGCAGCGGCAGGCGAGGCGCAAGGACCGGGCCGCGGACCGGGACGGCGACAAGGAACTCGAGGCGTACAACGCCTATCTGGCCTCACTGAACGCGCGCGGTCGCTGAATTAACTTTCCTTTTCTCCTTGCGGGAAAGGCATTTCCATTCAGTAGCATGGGGGAGCGAAGTTCCGCGTCCGGTCGCACGCCCGCCCGCGCCGCGGAGTCCACGGGGGAAACCGCAGGGGGAGCGGTCATGACAATTCGCGTTTCCATGCACAGGGCCGTGATATCCACGGTCCGCAGGGCCGCTCTACTGCTGGTTTTCGTGCTGATAATCGGCGGCTGCGGCACATCCGATCAGGTGTTCGCGGTTCGCGCCGTGGCCATGGGCATTTCACAGGCCGATCCCTTCTTCGAGGAGGACGGCCGGCTCGGCCGGGACACCAAGGTTCCCGAGGCGCCGCCGAGCGGCGGGGTGCAGGCCAGCAACAGCCCGGGGCTGTACGGCGGCACACCGGACGACGGCAGTGACCGGGGCGGGGACGACTCCGGTGGTGAAGGTCCGTCCGGAGACGGCACCGGCGACGACTCCGGCTCCGGGGGCGGTTCCGGTGGGGACGGCTCGGGCGGGAGCACTGCCGGGCAGAACGGCGGCTCACCGGGGCAGGATGCGACCGGTGGGGCCACCGGTGAGTTCGGCGGTTCGACGAAACCCGGAACCTGTGCCGTGGCGAAGCTGAAGCAATTCCTCACCGCGCCCGAGAACTCCGCCAAGGCGAAGGAATGGGCACGCGCCCTGCATATTCGCCCGGATCAGATCCCGGGTTATATCGATCACCTCACACCCGTGGTACTGCGCCACGACACGCTCGTGACGAACCACCAGTACAAGCGCGGCAAGGCCGTCCCCTTCGACGCCTTGCTCCAGGCCGGAATCGCCGTTCTGGTCGACAGGCAGGGACTGCCCGCCGTGAAGTGCTCCTGCGGCAATCCGCTGCGCCCTTCGAAGGTGAACGTCAAAAAGGCGTCCGTGCGGTTCGAGGACGGCAACAAGAAGTGGTCCGAGTACCGGCAGGACCACATCGTCGTCGTCGAACCGCCGCCCGGCGACCACCGGATCGACCGGCTCCAGCTCATCGACGTGCAGGACCCGGACCGGGGCATCGCCCGTCGGCTCGGCACCGACGGCAGCGACGACGAGGCCTTCGACCCGCACGCGGAACACACCGTCCCGACCGTCACCGGCCTGTCCTTCGCCGAGGCGACGCAGGCGCTGGCCGGGGCGGGGCTGGCGATGGCGTACGACGGTGACGCGCTCCCGCCCGACGACGCCCAGGTCACCGCCTCGCAGCCCGTCGAGGGCAGCACGCTGGAATGGGGTGCGCCCGTGACCCTGTCCGTCGCCGGGGACGACAGCGAGGACGGGAGCACTCCTACGGACTCCGGCGGGCTCGGTCCGGACCCGAGCGATTCGGGAACCGGCGCCGGCCCGAGCGGGACCAGCACCGGAACGGGCGGCACGCCGACCGACACGGCCGGCACGACCACCGGGACCGGCGGCACGCCCACCGACACCGCGGGCACGACCACCGGGACCGGCGGCACGCCCACCGACACCGCGGGCACGACCACCGGGACCGGCGGCACGCCCACCGACACCGCGGGCACGACCACCGGGACCGGCGGCACGCCCACCGACACCGGGGGCAGTACGGGCTACACCAGCGCCGGTACGAGCGGGGCGACGTCGTCCTCGCCGCCTCCTGGCACCCCCGAGGGGTCCCTCTCCGCCGACCCGGGGCCGAGCGACTCGGCGCCGTCCGGATCCGGTGGTGAGGACTCCGTCCCGGCCGACCCGGGTGTCGGCGACTCCGCGACCGACTCCGGTGGGACCACCGGGGACACGTCCTGACCCGCCACGAACCAGCGCAGAACCCGGGGGCAACCGGATGGCATCAGGATCACCGCAGTCAGGGGTGGGCCGGCTCATCGCCGGCCGGTATCTGCTCGTGGACCAGGTCGGCTCGGGCGGCATGGGACATGTGTGGCTGGCCCACGACCAGCGGCTCGACTGCGACGTGGCACTGAAGGAGATCCGCTTCCGCAATGTGCCGGAGGGCAGCGAGGAGCACGAGGCGCGTATCGCGCGGGCCCGCGCCGAGGCACGGCACGCGGCGGTGCTGCGCGGGCACCCGCACGTGGTGACGGTGCACGACGTCCTGGAGCACGAGGGACTGCCGTGGATCGTGATGGAGTACGTGGCGGGCGCGGAGGACCTGCGCGGCCTGCCGGCCCGGCGCGGCCCGCTCGCCCCCGACGCCTGCGCCCGCGTGGGCCTCGCCGTCCTCGACGCACTCACCGCCGGGCACGAGCGCGGGATCATGCACCGCGACGTGAAACCGGCCAACATCCTGCTCGCGCCGGACCGCACGGGCGCACCGGGCACCCGGATCCTGCTGACCGACTACGGCATCTCCGTCCAGCCGGACTCCCTGGAGACCCGCTGGACCAGGACGTCCGTCCTGGTGGGCACGGCCGGATATCTGGCGCCGGAACGTGCCACGGGCGGGCCGCCGACCGCCGCGGCCGACCTGTTCTCGCTGGGCTGCACGTTGTACTTCGGCGTGGAGGGGCGCGGACCCTTCGACCGTGACTCCGATCTCGCCGCGATCACCGCCGTGGTCCTGGAGGAACCGCCCGTGCCGCGACGGGCCGGCGCGCTGTGGCCGGTCATCGAGGCCCTCCTGGTGAAGGATCCCGCCCGGCGGATCTCCGCCGAGGACACGGCGGCCGCCCTGGCCCGGATCATCACACCCCAGCCGCATCCGCCGACCCGGCTGGACACGGGCTCGCAGCCGCCGTGGGCGGGGCCCGCAGGTGCCGGCCGGGGGCCCGAGTCCGGGGTGCCTGCGGGCGACCGGGGCTTCGCCCTGCCGTCCGCCTACCCGCAGACGGCCGCGGGCCCCGGTCCCGACCGGGGTCCGGCGGCGCCCTCCGGGTACGCCCCGACGTCCCCGGCACCACAGGCGTACTCCCCCACGGCCCACGAACCGCCAGCGCCCTCGCCCCACGAACCGGTCCTCCACCCACCCACAGCACAGGCGCAGGGCCCGTACGCACCCACAACGCCGGCGCCGGGCCCGTACTCACCAACGGCTCAGGCGCAGGGCCCGTACTCACCGAAGGCTCAGGCGTCGGGCCCGTACGCCTCCTCCGCGCGGACGTCCGGCCCGTACGCCCCGACGGCCTCGACGCCGGGCACGTACGACCCGCGGGCAGCGCGGGAGTTCCCGTCGCGGTCTCCGGGCCCGACCGGACCGGCGCAGGGCTTCGGCCCGCCCGGCTCCGGAGGGCCGGCTCAGCCGACCGCCTCTCCCCCGCCGCACCGGCGCAGGCGGCGCCGCGTCCTCCGGGCGATGACGGCGGCGCTGCTCGCGCTGGGGCTGACGGCCGGCGGGGTCTGGTACGCGATGGCGCACAAGGTGGTCCGGCCGTACGGCGCGCGGGTCGGCCTCGCCGAGCCGCTCGAACTGCGCGACTGCGTGGTGGCCGCGCGGTCCGGCGGGCAGGTCACCGGCACCTCGCGGCTGGAGGTGGACCCCGGTTGCGGCCAGGGAACCGACGGACAGGTGCTGGCCCTGTACAAGGCTCCCTCCCTCGCGGCGGCACGGTCCGGCGGGCCTCGGCGCTGCGCCGAGGCCACCGACGCGACGGCGGCGGGGCTGGCACGGAACGTCGCATCGGTCCCCGTCATCCCCACGAGCGAGGGCTTCGCGCAGACGGGCGGCCGCGTCGCGTGCCTGCTGGTCGGGAAGTACGGTCCGGTCGGAGGTCCTCTCGGCGCGTACCGGGCGTACGGGTCGGCCATCAACGACGCGGGGCAGCTCCAGAAGGGCGACTGCCTCGGCCACATCAGCGGGGACGCGCGCACGTCGAACCACTTCGAGCTGGTCGCCTGCGACAAGAAGCACCAGGAGAAGGTCGTGGGGATGACCCACCTCGACGGCCCCGTGGCCGCGAAACGGCTCGACGCGGCAGCGGACGCGCAGTGCGAGGAGGACGCGGCGGCCGGGCTGTTCGGCGACGGAACGGGACGGGAGGTGAACCATGGCCTCCACAACGAACGCCCCTGGCCCAATGGACGGTTCCTGGTCGTCTGCACCGTCGCGGGCCGCTTCGACGGCACGCAGTGAGGGCGACGGCTGTCCTACCGGCCCTGGCGAACCTCCTCCCTTCGGGTGAAAATGTCCCCAAGGCCACGGGCCGCGTCGCGGACCCCGCCTGGAGGAGGGTGCTGCGATGCCCGGTACGACGAAGACGATGGGTGTGCTCACCGTGGGCGGACTCGTCGTGGTGACCGCCTACACGGTGGCGCTCGGCAGCAACGGCTGGCTGTGGTTCGGCTGGGTCGTCCTGGGTCTGATCACCGTGGCGATGGTGGCCTCACGGGGCACGTGACGGCGCGATCAGCGATCCGTGCGGCCCGTGACCGGCGCCGGCCCCCGTCGAGGTGATCCTCGGGGTGGCCTCGGCCGCGGGCCGTCGCGGTGTCCGGGTGTGCCCGTCACTGCCTGGGCAGCCGCCCCGCCGAATGCACGCCGGGCTGGTACTTGGGCAGCCTGGCGGTGATCTTCATGCCCGCGCCCACCGCGGTCTCGATGACGAGCCCGTGGGCGTCGCCGTAGACCTGACGCAGTCGTTCGTCGACGTTGGAGAGTCCGATTCCCCCGGAGGGGCTGCCTTCCCCGGCCAGGATGCGGCGCAGCCGCTCCGGATCCATGCCGGCGCCGTTGTCCTCGATGACGACCAGCGCCTCGGCGCCCGCGTCCTGGGCCGTGATGCTGATGTGGCTCTTGTCGGTCTTGCCCTCCAGACCGTGTTTGACGGCGTTCTCCACCAGGGGCTGGAGGCACAGGAAGGGGAGGGCGACCGGCAGCACCTCGGGCGCGATCTGCAGGGTGACGGAGAGCCGTTCCCCGAAGCGCGCCCTGACGAGCGCCAAGTAGTGGTCGATGGCGTGGAGTTCGTCGGCGAGCGTGGTGAAGTCACCGTGCCGACGGAACGAGTAGCGGGTGAAGTCGGCGAACTCCAGCAGCAGTTCGCGAGCCCGCTCGGGGTCCGTCCGCACGAACGAGGCGATGACCGCGAGCGAGTTGAAGATGAAGTGCGGTGATATCTGTGCCCGCAGCGCCTTGATCTCGGCCTCGATCAGGCGGGTGCGCGACCGGTCGAGGTCGGCCAGCTCCAGCTGGACGGAGACCCACCGGGCGACCTCGCCCGCGGCACGGACGAGGACGGCGGACTCGCGGGGCGCGCAGGCGACCAGCGCTCCGTGCACCCGCTCGTCGACGGTGAGCGGCGCGACGACGGCCCAGCGCAGCGGGCAGGCGGGCTCGTCGCAGCCGAGCCGGAAGGCTTCGCCGCGGCCGGTCTCCAGCGGGCCGCCCAGCCGTTCCATGATCTCGGTGCGATGGTGTGCGCCGATGCCGTCCCAGGCGAGGACCGTCTCCCGGTCGGTGAGGCACAGCGCGTCGGTGCCGAGGAGGCTGCGCAGCCGTCGCGCGGAGCGGCCGGCCGTCTCCTCGGTGAGGCCGGCGCGCAGCGGGGGCGTGGCGAGCGACGCGGTGTGCAGGGTCTGGAAGGTGGCGTGTTCGACGGGGGTGCCGAGTCCGCCGAGGCTCTCGGGCCGCGCGGTGCGTCGGCCGATCCAGAACCCCGCGGCCAGCAGCGGCAGGACGGCGACGCACAGCCCGGCGAGGAATCCGCTCACACCGTCGCCTCTCCCCGGGACCGCCTCATGCCTGCATCTCCTTCGCGTCGGCGCCCGTCCGCGGCGGGCCGGCGGGCAGTGGACCGCCGGTCAGCTCCTCGGGCAGATGGAACCGGGCCAGGATCGCGGCGGTCCCCGCGGGCACCCGGCCGGGCGTGGCCAGCGAGACCAGGACCATGGTGAGGAATCCGAGCGGTACCGACCACAGCGCGGGCCAGGCCAGGAGCGCGTGCAGGGTGCCGGTTCCGGGATAGCCGGCCATGGTCGCGGCGACCGCGACGAAGGCCGCGCCGCCGCCGACGAGCATGCCGGCCGCCGCACCCGGTGGAGTCAGGCGCCGCCACCAGATGCCCAGCACCAGCAAGGGGCAGAACGAGGACGCGGAGACGGCGAACGCGAGCCCCACGGCATCGGCGACGGGCAGTCCGCCGGCCAGCACGCTCGCGGCGAGCGGCACCGCCATCGCGAGGACCGTGCCGAGCCTGAAGTGCCGTACTCCGCGGGAAGGGAGCACGTCCTGGGTCAGTACGCCCGCGACCGCCATGGTCAGGCCGGACGCGGTGGACAGGAAGGCGGCGAAGGCGCCGCCCGCGACGAGCGCGCCCAGCAGGTCGGCGCCGAGCCCGCCGATCATCCGGTCGGGCAGCAGGAGCACGGCGGCGTCCGCGTCCCCGGTGATGCTGAGTTCCGGGGCGTACAGCCTGCCCAGCGCGCCGTAGACGGGCGGGAGGAGGTAGAAGGCGCCGATCAGACCGAGGACGGCGACGGTGGTGCGGCGGGCGGCGACACCGTGCGGGCTGGTGTAGAAGCGGACGACGACGTGCGGCAGGCCCATGGTGCCGAGGAAGGTGGCGAGGATCAGTCCGTACGTGGCGTACAGCGGGCGTTCCTCCCGGCCCGCCGCCAGTGATGTCGACATGCCGCCGTTGCTGCCGCGCTCGGCCACCGGGACCGGGTCCCCCTCGGTGAAGGTGAGCCGGGTGCCGCGCTCGATGCGGTGGACCCCCGCGGGGAGCCGGATCCGCTCGTCCGTGTGGGGCCGGGCGTCGACCATGCCGGTCGCCGTGACGTCCAGGGGCCGGGCGAGTTTCAGGTCGAGGGTGTCGTCGACCCGGACGACCCGCTGTTCGCGGAAGGTCGCCGGTTCGTCGAAGGCGTCGCGGGGCGCGCCGTGCGACTGCCAGGCGAGGACCAGGAAGAGTGCGGGGACCAGCAGGGCGGTGAGTTTGAGCCAGTACTGGAAGGCCTGCACGAAGGTGATGCTGCGCATGCCGCCCGCGGCGACGGTGGCGACCACGACCACGGCGACGAGTACGCCGCCGAACCGGTCGGGGGCGTCGGTGAGCACGGCCAGGGTCAGGCCGGCGCCCTGGAGCTGGGGCAGCAGGTACAGCCAGCCGACGCCGACCACGAAGGCGCCGGCGAGGCGTCGCACCGCCTGGGAGCCGAGCCGGGCCTCGGCGAAGTCGGGCAGCGTGTAGGCGCCGGAGCGGCGCAGCGGGGCCGCGACGAACAGCAGGAGGACGAGGTAGCCGGCCGTGTAGCCGACCGGGTACCAGAGCATGTCCGGGCCCTGCACCAGGACGAGTCCGGCGATGCCGAGGAAGGAGGCGGCGGAGAGGTACTCGCCGCTGATCGCGGCGGCGTTGAGCCGCGGGCCGACGGTGCGCGAGGCGACGTAGAAGTCGGAGGTGGTCCGGGAGATGCGCAGGCCGAACGCACCGACGAGGACGGTCGCCACGACCACGAGGGCGACCGCGGGGACGGCGTAGTTCTGGTTCACGGGTCAGCGGTCCTCGACGAGTCGCACGAAGTCCTTCTCGTTGCGCTCCGCGCGGCGCACGTACCAGCGGGCGAGCAGGACCAGCGGCGGGTACACGCCGAAGCCGAGCACGCCCCATTCGAGACCGGCGCCGTCCGGCATCGCGGCGAAGACCAGCGGCAGTGGTCCGACGAGCAGCACGAGTACGGCGAAGACCAGCAGGGCGACGCGGAGCTGACTGCGCATCAGGGAGCGGACGTAGGTGTGGCCGAGCGTGGTCTGTTCGTCGATCTCGGTCCTGGGCCGGTAGTAGCCGGACGTTCTGCGGGTGTGCCGTGGCACCCCGGTGACGACCACGCGGCGTTCGGTCGGGTCCTGTGGCACGCGGCCCTCCTCAGCTCGTGGTCCGGCGCAGCAACAGGTCGCGCAGTTCGCGCGCGTGGCGGCGGCTGACCTGGAGTTCCACGGGGCCGACGAGGACGCTCACCGTGCCTGCGTCCAGCCGGAGTTCGCCGATGTGCCGCAGGGCGACGAGGTGACGGCGGTGGATGCGGACGAAGCCGCGGGAGCGCCAGCGCTCCTCCAGGGTGGACAGCGGGATGCGGACGAGATGACTGCCCTGGGGCGTGTGCAGACGGGCGTAGTCTCCGTGGGCCTCGACGTGGGTGATGTCCTCGACGGCCACGAAGCGGGTCACTCCGCCGAGTTCGACGGATATGTGGTCGGGGTCGGGTTCGTGCACGGGTATCAGGGGGGCGGCGTCCCTGAACTGGGCGGCCCGTCGGACGGCCTCGGCGAGCCGCTCGCGGCGTACGGGCTTGAGCACGTAGTCGACGGCCTTCAGGTCGAAGGCCTGCACGGCGAAGCCCTCGTGCGCGGTCACGAAGACGACGAGCGGGGGGTTGGCGAAGCCGGTGAGCAGCCGGGCCAGGTCGAGTCCGTCCAGGCCGGGCATGTGGATGTCGAGGAAGACGACGTCGATGGCCTCGGGGCCGCCGGGTCCGGACTCCAGGGCCCGGTTGATCCGGCGCAGTGCCTCCGTGGCGTCGCTCGCGCCCTCGACGCTGCTGACGCGGGGATCGGCGTTCAGCAGATAGAGGAGTTCCTCGAGGGACGGTTGTTCGTCGTCGACGGCGAGCGCGCGCAGCATGAGAGTGGAGTGTAAGAGCGATCGGTCCGCCTGGACATGTCGCGGAGCGTCCGCGTTCTCGCTGGATGCGTGGGCGTTGACGCTGGATACAGTGCGGTCATGAGCAGCAAGCCCGCGATGTTCGACGAACTCGACCGCAAGATCATCACGGCCCTGATGGCCAATGCCAGGACGAGCTTCGCGGAGATCGGCGCGGCGATCGGCCTGTCCGCCACCGCGGTCAAGCGGCGCGTCGACCGGCTGCGCGAGACGGGTGTGATCACCGGTTTCACGGCCACGGTGAAGCCGGCCGCGCTCGGCTGGCGCACGGAGGCGTACGTGGAGGTGTACTGCGAGGGCGCGGCCCCGCCGCGGCGGCTCGCGGAGGTGGTGCGCAACCATCCCGAGATCACCGCCGCGATGACCGTGACGGGGGGCGCGGACGCGCTGCTGCACGTACGGGCGACCGATGTGGAGCACTTCGAGGAGGTGCTGGAGCGGATCCGTACGGAGCCGTTCATCCGGAAGACGATCAGCTACATGGTGCTGTCCCACCTGCTGCCGGAGGCTCCTGAGGCCGGGGCGACCCACGCCGTCCCGGACGACGCAGGAAACGTGCGCTGACTCCTCCGATCACGCATCATTGCTGCGCAATCACGCAGCTCTCCGCGCTTGTCGCCCGTATCCCCCGTTTCTTACCGTGGAGGAACCCCCAGCCGACACCGCAGGAAGCGGAGGTACCTCTCTGTGCCCGACAGCCGTGTGCCGCGCCCCCGGCGCTTTCTGGTCTGCGAACCCAGACACTTCGCCGTGCAGTACGCGATCAACCCGTGGATGCATCCCGACACGCCCGTGGACGTCGACCTCGCCCGCGGCCAGTGGGAGGCGCTGATCCGCGCCTACCGTGCGCACGGCCACACCGTCGACTCGGTGGAACCGGTCGCCGGACTTCCCGACATGGTGTTCGCGGCGAACTCCGCGCTCGTCCTGGCGGGCCGGGTCTTCGGCTCGCTCTTCCACGCACCGCAGCGCCGTCCCGAGTCCCTCGCCTACGACACCTGGTTCAAGGCGGCCGGCTTCGACGTCTACCGGCCCGAGTCGGTGTGCGAGGGCGAGGGCGACCTGGTCCCGACGGGCCGGTACGTCCTGGCCGGCACCGGATTCCGTACGACCCCCGAGGCGCACCGCGAGGTGCAGGAGTTCTTCGGCGTCCCGGTGATCGGTCTCCGCCTGGTCGACCCGCGCTTCTACCATCTGGACACGGCGCTGTTCGTCCTGGACGACGACAACATCGCGTACTACCCGGAGGCGTTCTCGCCCGGCAGCCGCGAGGTGCTCGCCCGGCTGTACCCGGACGCGGTGCTCGCCACCCGCGAGGACGCCATGGCGTTCGGCCTCAACTCGGTCTCCGACGGCCGCCACGTCTTCATCGCGCCGCGCGCCGAGTCCCTCGCCGAGCAGCTCGACCGCCACGGCTACGTCCCCGTCCCCGTCGACCTCTCGGAGTTCCACAAGGCCGGCGGCGGCATCAAGTGCTGCACTCAGGAGATCCGTTCATGACGGCACCCACCCGCATCCCCGCCCGTACGCGCACCTCCGACGAGCTGATCCGCGCGGAGGCGCCGGTCCTCGCGCACAACTACCACCCGCTGCCCGTCGTCGTCGCCCGCGCCGAGGGCACCTGGGTCGAGGACGTCGAGGGCCGTCGCTACCTGGACATGCTGGCGGGCTACTCGGCCCTCAACTTCGGGCACCGCAATCCGGTGCTGATCGAGGCGGCGCACCGTCAGCTGGACCAGCTCACCCTGACCTCGCGCGCCTTCCACAACGACCGGCTGGCCGGGTTCGCCGAGTCCCTGGCCACGCTGACGGGCCAGGACATGGTCCTGCCGATGAACACGGGCGCGGAAGCGGTGGAGAGCGCCATCAAGGTGGCCCGCAAGTGGGCGTACGAGGTCAAGGGGGTCGCCCCGGACCGGGCGACGATCGTCGTGGCCGCCGACAACTTCCACGGCCGTACGACCACGATCGTGAGCTTCTCCACGGACGAGACCGCCCGGACCGGCTTCGGGCCCTTCACCCCCGGCTTCCGCGTGGTCCCGTACAACGACCTCGCCGCGCTCGAAGCGGCCGTCGACGAGACCACCGCGGCCGTGCTGATCGAGCCCGTCCAGGGCGAGGCCGGCGTGGTCATCCCGGACCAGGGCTATCTGACCGGGGTGCGCGAGCTGACCCGCCGGGCCGGCTGCCTGTTCATCGCCGACGAGATCCAGTCGGGTCTCGGCCGCACGGGCACCACCCTCGCCGTGGAGCACGAGGAGGTCGTGCCGGACCTGCTGCTTCTCGGCAAGGCGCTCGGCGGCGGCATCGTGCCGGTCTCCGCGGTGGTGGGGCGCCGGGACGTGCTGGAGGTGCTGCGCCCGGGCGAACACGGCTCGACGTTCGGCGGCAATCCGCTCGCCGCGGCCGTGGGCTCGGCCGTCGTCGGCCTTCTGGAGACCGGGGAGTACCAGCGCAGGGCGGCGGAACTGGGCGTGATCCTGCGCGGCGGGCTCGCGAACCTGGTCGGCAAGGGCGTCGAGGGCTTCCGGGCGCGCGGACTGTGGGCGGGCGTCGACATCGACCCGGCCATCGGCACGGGCCGCGAGATCAGTGAGGGCCTGATGCGCGAGGGGATCCTCGTCAAGGACACCCACGGTTCGACGATCCGTCTCGCACCTCCGCTGACCATCACCGGCGAGGAACTGCAGTCGGCTCTCGGGGCTCTGGAGAAAGTTCTGACGCAAGGGGTCTGATACCGGCCACGAGGCCACAGAGAGTGACACCGGAATGGTTACGCCCGGCGACGGCCGCGCCTACACTGATCGCTCCCCGGGGGAAACGAGGAGTGCCCCAGTGTTTTATTACGTGCTCAAATACGTGCTTCTGGGTCCGCTGTTGAGACTGGTCTTCCGGCCTCGGATCGAGGGCCTTGAGCACGTACCGTCGTCGGGCGCGGCCATCGTCGCCGGCAACCACCTGTCGTTCTCGGACCACTTCCTGATGCCCGCGATCCTGAAGCGGCGCATCACCTTCCTCGCGAAGGCCGAGTACTTCACGGGTCCCGGCATCAAGGGCCGGCTCACCGCGGCCTTCTTCCGCAGCGCCGGGCAGATCCCCGTGGACCGCACCGGCAAGGAGGCGGGCCAGGCGGCGATCCGCGAGGGCCTCGGCGTACTGCGCAAGGACGAATTGCTGGGCATCTACCCGGAAGGGACCCGTTCGCATGACGGCCGTCTCTACAAGGGCAAGGTCGGCGTCGCGGTGATGGCCCTCAAGGCCCGGGTCCCGGTGATCCCCTGCGCGATGATCGGCACCTTCGAGGCGCAGCCGCCCGGCAAGGTCATCCCGAACATCCATCCCGTCGTCATCCGCTTCGGCAAGCCCCTCGACTTCTCCCGCTACGCCGGGATGGAGAACGAGAAGGCGATCCTGCGCGCGGTCACCGACGAGATCATGTACGCCATTCTCAGCCTCTCGGAGCAGGAGTACGTCGACCAGTACGCGGCCGTCGTGAAGGCCGAGGAGGCCGAGGAGAAGGCGGCGAACGCCCGCAAGTTCCGACGGATGCCGCTGAGCTGAGCGGAACGGAATCCACCTGCACCGGACGTACGTCCTGTACATTTTTTACGTATGAGACGTGCTGTGGTGATCGGAGCGACCGGACAGATCGGACGCGCGGCCGTGGACGCGCTGGCCCGCGACGGCTGGGACGTGACGGCCGCGTCCCGCGGCGGAGGCCGCGACGACGGCTGGCCCGCGCAGGTGCGCGCCGTCGGGCTGGACCGCGCGCAGGACACCGCCCTGGCCGCGGCGGTCGGTGACGGCTGCGACGTGCTGGTCGACGTCGTCGCCTACGGAGCCGAGCACGCACGCCAGTTGACGGGGCTCGCCGGCCGCGTCGGCTCCGCCGTGGTGATCTCCAGCGTGTCGGTCTACGAGGACGACAAGGGGCGCGGCTTCGACACGCAGTCGGAGCCGGACGGATTCCCCGAGTACCCGGTGCCGATCCCGGAGAGCCAGAGCACCGTGCGGCCCGGCGACGGCACGTACAGCACGCGCAAGGCGGCCCTGGAGCGCGATCTCCTCGCCGCGGGCGACCGGTTGCCGACGACCCTGCTGCGCGCGGGTGCCGTGCACGGCCCGAACTGCCGTACGCCCCGCGAGCTGTACTTCGTCAAGCGCAATCTGGACGGCCGCCGTCGGCGCGTCCTCGCGTTCGGCGGCCTGAGCCGCTTCCACCCGGTGAGCGTCCACACCGTCGCCGAGCTGATCCGGCTGGCGGCCCGGCGGCCGGGGTCGCGCGTCCTGAACGCCTGCGACCCCGAGGCGCCCACGGTGGCGGAGATCGCCGCTTCGATCGACGCGGCGATGGGCGTGCGGGCCGAGGACGTGCTGGTGGACGGTCCGCCCCCGGCGCCCACGGTCGGTGACACGCCATGGACGGTGCCGCTGCCCGTCGTCTGCGACATGCGTGCCGCCGAACGGGAGTTGGGCTACCGCCCGGTGGTCCGGTACGCCGACAGGCTCCCCGAGACCATCGCCTCGATCGAACGCCGACTGGCCGGCCGGGACTGGCGGGAGGCCTACCCCGACATGGTCCGCGCGTACGGCGACCTCTTCGACTACGCGGCGGAGGACGCTTGGCTCGCGTCCTGAGCGAGAGGTCCGACCCGACAGGAGCCGGGCCGGACCGCGCGTGGAACGACCGGAACGAGTGAGGGGGCGGCCGGAGTCCGGCCGCCCCCTTCCCGCAGGCGGGTTACGGCTTCGGCGTGGCGTGCGGCGCGCAGGTCACGTCGGCCGCGTCCGTCCGGCCGGAGAGCAGGTAGCCGTCCACCCGCTCGTTGATGCAGGGGTTGACCAGCCCGGTCACACCGTGCGAGCCCGCGCCCTGCTCGGTGATCAGGCGGGAGCCCTTGAAGCGCTTGTGCAGTTCGACGGCGCCGGCGTACGGGGTGGCGGCGTCACGCGTGGACTGCACGATCAGGACGGCGGGCAGGCCCTTGCCGGTCTTGACGTTCACCGGGGTCTGCTGCTTGGCGGGCCAGGTGGCGCACGGCAGGTTCATCCACGCGTTGGCCCAGGTCATGAACGGGTAGTCCTTGTGGAGCCGGGTGTTGTCCCGGTCCCACTTCTGCCAGCTGGTGGGCCACTGGGCGTCGGTGCACTCGACGGCCGTGTAGACGGCGTTGCCGTTCTCCGAGGCGATGTTGCCCGCGGTGTCCGACAGGTCGGGGGCGGCCGCGTCGACGAGCGCCTGCGTGTCACCCGCGACGTACTTGCTGAACACCGTCGCGACCGGCACCCAGGAGGAGTCGTAGTACGGCGCGCTCTGGAAGAAGGAGATCAGCTCGGCGGGGCCGACGACGCCTCCGAGGGGGCTCTTCTTCGCGGTGGCCCGCAGCTTCAGCCACTGGTCCTGGACCTCGGCCCGGGTGTCGCCGAGGTGGAAGGTGGCGTCGTTCTTGGCGACCCAGTCCTGCCAGTCCTTCCAGCGGCCCTCGAAGGCGATGTCCTGCTCCAGGTTGGCCTGGTACCAGATGTTCTCCCTCGACGGGTTGACGACGCTGTCGACCACCATGCGGCGGACGTGCCCCGGGAAGAGCGTGCCGTAGACGGCTCCCAGGTACGTACCGTACGAGACGCCCAGGTAGTTGAGCTTCTTCTCACCGAGGGCGGCCCGGATGACGTCGAGGTCGCGTGCGGTGTTCGGCGTGGTCATGTGCGGCAGCATCGCGCCGCTGCGCTCGGCGCAGCCGTCGGCGTACTCGGCGGCCAGCTTGCGCTGGGCACGCTTGTCCGCCTCGCTGTCCGGGACCGGGTCGGCCTTCGGCGCCTTCACGAACTCCTGCGGATCGATGCAGGAGATGGGGGCCGAGTGGCCGACACCGCGCGGGTCGAAGCCGACGAAGTCGTACGCCTTGGCGGTGTTCGCCCAGACGGGGCTCTTCGTGGTCACGCGGCGCGGGAAGCGCATGCCGGAGCCGCCGGGGCCGCCGGGGTTGTAGACGAGGGCGCCCTGGCGCTCGTCCTTGGTGCCCGTGTTCCCGATACGGTCCACGGCCAGCTTGATCTGCTTGCCGTTCGGGTGGGCGTAGTCGAGCGGGACGCTGACCCAGCCGCACTGGATCGGCTTCTCCAGGCCCCAGTCCGCGGGACAGTCCTGCCAGTCGACGCCGGCCTTGGCCGCCCGCTCCGCGGCGATCGCCGCTCCGCGCTGCTCCCGGTCCTGCCCGTGACGCGACGCGGCGGTGGCCGACGGAGCCGTGACGGCTCCGGCGATCAGGGTCGCCGTGACGAGCGCTCCGGCCGAACCGAGCGCCGTCATCCGTCTCGACGGTCTCTTAGCCCTCAAGTGTGGCCTCCCCGTACATCGTTGCGATTGGTAGGGGGATCCTTTCGGCTGTGAGGTCCCTGAGAACAGATGCGACAGGGCTTCTTTACTAATCCGATAACCGGTGCGCGTTGTGCCGTTGAGCGGAGACGTCTCCGTCCGTCCACGAACAACGGGCCACCGCGGCCCGCGGTCAGCCGAGCAGGCGCAGCGCCTCGTCCAGCACGCGCCGCAGTCCGAGCCCGTCGGGTGCGAGTGCGGTGACGAGCACGGCGGGCCCGGCGAGCGGAGCCAGCGCCGCGTGCTCCCCCAGCATGCGGGGCTCGGGCAGGTGGTCGGCGAACTCCGGGCGCACGACCACGAGTTGGCCCACCGCGCGCAGCCTGGCCAGGACGGCGGGGCCGTCCCAGCCACCGGGCGCGCCCGGACCGCAGGCCAACTCCTGGTCCAGCAGCACCCGTCCGTCCAGTCGCACGACAAGACGGCTGGTGAGCCGACCGGGTTCCTCGCCCACGCGCCCGAGCACCTGTTCCTCCCGGAACACCAGCCGGGCGCGTCCCTGGAGGTCGATCCGTGAGGAGACGCACAGGTCGCTGCCGCCGGCGGAGATCAACTGCTCGGGAAGCCAGTGCAGTTCACCTCCGTCGGCGACGGAGAGCCGGACGTCGTAGCGCGCCTCGCCCTTGTTCTGGCCGGGCAGCGCGATCGTCGCGGCGGCCGACCCCACCCTCAGGCGCGCGCCCTCGTCGGCGTGCGCCTCGACGGTGAGGTGGTCGCCACCGAGCGGGCCGCTCATCGCTCCGACGAGCATGACGCGGGCCTCGGCGCCGTGGGACCGGATGCGGCGCACCGCGAGCGGGCCCTCCCCCTCCAGCACGGGCAGCGAGGTGCCGCCCCGGCCGTCGTCCCTTGCGGCGATCCGCGCGGTCGCCCGCACGCCCGCCGTCGTCAGGCGACCTGCCCGGCCCGCGCCACCCGGCCGACTCGGGCGCCCCGGCCCGCTGCCGTCCGCCGACGGCGTCCCCCCGTGCGGCGGGCCGGCACCGTCCACCGGGTCGGCACCGCGCACCGAACCGGCACCGTCCACCGGACCGGCACCGTTCGCCCGGCCGACGTCGCGCACCGGACCGACACCGTTCACCCGGCCGACGTCGCCCACCGGACCGACCTCGCCCGTCCGGCGCGCGCTGTCCATCCGGTTCACGCCGTCCATCCGGTTCACGCCGTCCACGCGGCGAGCCGCTCCCGCACCCAGCCGGCGACGGCCGCGACCCCGTCCTCGGTACGCAAGGACTGGAAGACGACCGGGAGTTCGGCGCGCTGCGCCTTCGCGTCCGCCGCCATCCGCCCCAGATCGGACCCCACGTGGGGTGCGAGGTCGGTCTTGTTCACGACGAGCAGATCGGCGGTGGTGACACCGGGCCCGCCCTTGCGCGGAATGTCGTCGCCGCCCGCGACGTCGATCACGAAGATCTGCGCGTCGACGAGCCCCTTGGAGAAGGTGGCCGTGAGGTTGTCACCCCCGGACTCCACGAGGATCAGGTCCAGCGGACCGACCTCGTCCTCCAGGTCCTCGACCGCTTCGAGGTTCGCGGAGATGTCGTCCCGGATGGCGGTGTGCGGGCAGGCCCCGGTCTCGACGGCGGCGATCCGCTCGGGCGGCAGCACCGCCTCCCGCAGCAGGAACTCCGCGTCCTCCCGCGTATAGATGTCATTGGTGACGACGGCGAGGGACAACTCGTCGCGCAGCGACCGGCAGAGCGCGGCGACGGTGGCGGTCTTCCCCGAGCCGACCGGCCCGCCCAGCCCGATCCGCAGGGCACGGCGTGCCCCGTCCGGACGATGGGCGTCGGCGCTGACAGCGGACGCACCGTCATGGGTGTGATCGAGATGCACGATGAGTCTCCAAGGTGGTGTGAGGGCAGCGGCGGCGAGGGGGCGGGGTGCGCCTACGACGCGAAGAGGCGTACGGGCCAGGCCGCGTGCGCCTGAGCGCCGATCTCCAGCAGCGGGGCCGAGGCCGCGGGCAGCACGTCGACGCCGTGGTCGAGCACGCCCCGCGCGGCAGCGGCGGCCGCGCCGGCCACCCGGTCCAGTTCCGGCGCCAGTCGGGCCAGCACCGCGCTGGCGTCGAACGGATCGAGGCTCAGCAGCCGCACGGTGGCCGTCGCCGGCCCGCTGACACTCTCGTACGCGGAGCAGTACGCGGCGTCGTCCGCCGCGAGGCCGGCGGCCCGGGCCGTCACGCCGAGAACGACGGGCTGGTGCGCGCCCTTGGGGAACTCCCTGGCCAGCGCCTCGAGTTCGGCCGAGGGCCAGGCCGCCCGAGCCGCTCTCATCAGCTGTCGCCCGAGCCGTCGCGCGGCGGCCCGCAGGGCAGGTGACGGTGTCCGGGCGTCGGCGGCGGCGTCCAGGGCCGCCGGGTCGGCCCCGAGCGCCGCCGCCGCGGCCAGCGAGGCCGAGACGAGACCGGCCGTGTGCAGCCGGCCTCGGCAGAAGTCCTCCAGGCTCGCCGCCCCGGTGACCCGTCCGGACTTGACGGCCGCCTCCGCCCCGCCGGAGTGGGCGTGCCCTCCGGCGGGGAAGCGTCCGTCGGCCAGGACCAGTAGTGCCGCGCGGGACATCAGAAGAGGAAGTAACGCTGGGCCATGGGCAGTTCCGCGGCCGGTGTCGCCTCGACCAGTTCGCCGTCGATGTGCACGGCGAAGCTGTCCGGGTCGATCCGCACCCGCGGTCGCGCGTCGTTCTCGCGCATGTCCGCCTTGGTCACCGCCCGGGTCGACTCGATGGCGACGAACCGCTTCCCGAGGGAGAGCCGTTCGGGCAGCCCGTCCTCGATGGCGAGCGGTGCGACGAAGTTGAACGAGTTGGCGGCCGGTGCCCTCCCGACGGCGCCGTACATCGGCCGGGGCAGGATCGGCTGGGGAGTCGGGATCGACGCGTTGGCGTCGCCCATCTGCGCGTACGCGATCTGGCCGCCCTTGATGACGAGGTGCGGCTTGACCCCGAAGAAGGCGGGCTCCCACAGCACCAGGTCGGCGAGTTTGCCCGGCTCGACGGAGCCGACCTCGCGGGCGAGGCCCTGCGCGAGCGCCGGGTTGATCGTGTATTTGGCGACATAGCGACGCACCCGGTGGTTGTCCGCGCGCCCGTCACCCGACAGGGCGCCGCGCCGCTGCTTCATCACGTGGGCCGTCTGCCAGGTCCGCATGATGACCTCACCGACGCGTCCCATCGCCTGGGAGTCCGAGGAGATGATCGAGATGGCGCCGAGGTCGTGCAGTATGTCCTCGGCCCCGATCGTCGACGGCCTGATCCGGGACTCGGCGAACGCCAGGTCCTCGGGCACCGCCGGGTTCAGGTGGTGGCACACCATCAGCATGTCGAGGTGTTCCTCGGCGGTGTTGACGGTGTAGGGCCGGGTGGGGTTGGTGGAGCTGGGCAGCACGTAGGGCTCGGCGACCACGGTCATGATGTCCGGCGCGTGCCCGCCGCCCGCACCCTCGGTGTGGTACGCGTGGATGCCGCGTCCGCCGATCGCGGCCAGTGTGTCGCCCACGAAACCGGCCTCGTTGAGGGTGTCCGTGTGGATGGCGACCTGGATGCCCGTGCGGTCCGCGACGGTGAGCGCGGCGTCGATCGCCGCGGGCGTCGAGCCCCAGTCCTCGTGGATCTTCAGGCCCAGCGCGCCGCCGCGGATCTGCGACAGCATCGCTTCGTGCGAGACGGTGTTGCCCTTGCCCAGCAGGCCGAAGTTGAGCGGGTACTGCTCCATCGCCTCCAGCATCCGGGCCAGGTGCCAGGGGCCGGGCGTGACGGTGGTCGCCTTGGAGCCCTCGGCGGGCCCCGTGCCGCCGCCCACGAGCGTGGTGATCCCGGAGGCGAGTGCCTCGTCGGCGATCTGCGGGCAGATCAGATGCACATGCGCGTCGATGGCACCCGCGGTCAGGATGCGCCCGTTGCCCGCGATGATCTCGGTCTCGGGGCCGATCACCAGATCGGGGTGGACGCCGTCCATGGTGTCCGGGTTGCCGGCCTTGCCGATGCCGGTGATCCGGCCGTCGCGGATGCCGAGGTCGGCCTTGACGATTCCCCAGTGGTCGACGACCACGACACCCGTGATGACGGTGTCGGGCGTGCCGTCCGCGCGCGTGGCACGCGACTGCCCCATGGACTCGCGGATGACCTTGCCGCCGCCGAACACCGCCTCGTCACCGGCGAGTCCGGGACCGCCGGACCGGTCCTCCTCGATCTCGATCAGCAGGTCGGTGTCGGCGAGGCGGATGCGGTCGCCGGTGGTGGGGCCGAACAGGTCGGCGTACGCGGCGCGCGAGATCTCAGGCATCGAGGGCACCTCCGGTCTCACCGCGCAGTCCGGGCACCACACGGGCACCGGCGAGCGGGACGAGTTCGACGTCGACGGGGATCCCCGGCTCGAAGCGCACGGCGGTGCCGGCGGCGACGTTCAGCCGCTTGCCGCGCGCCGCGGCACGGTCGAAGTCCAGGCCTGGGTTGGCCTCGGCGAAGTGGTAGTGGGAGCCGACCTGGACGGGCCGGTCGGCGGCGTTGAGGACGGTCAGCCGGGTGACTTCGCGACCCTCGTTGAAGACGACGGGCCCGTCGGCGTAGAAGATCTCTCCGGGAATCATGGCGCTGCTCCCCGTCAGACGATGGGGTCGTGGACGGTGACGAGCTTGGTGCCGTCCGGGAAGGTCGCCTCGACCTGGACGTCGTGGATCATCTCGGGGATGCCCGACATCACGTCGTCGCGGGTGAGGATCTTCCGGCCGGAGGCCATGAGTTCGGCGACGGTACGTCCGTCCCGCGCGCCTTCGAGGATGTGCGACGTGATGAGGGCGACGGCCTCGGGGTGGTTCAGTTTCAGTCCGCGGGCCCGGCGCTTCTCGGCCACGTCGGCGGCCACGTGGATCAGCAGCCTCTCTTGCTCGTGCGGGGTCAGTTGCACGGCGTACCACCTCACAGTCCTCGCTCCGGACCGTGCGGGGTCCGGTGGCCGCAGCCACCGAAACCCCTGGTGGCGTGGATGCGCACGCTAGTTGGCCGGGGTTTCAGGGACGTTAACCGGCCTGTGGCCGAGTGTCGGCCCGCCGGCGGGCCGCGCCGGACCCACGGGGCGCCTCGCGGCGTGCGGGTCGTCGCGGGGATCTCCGGTGCCGCGGTGCCGGGGCCGGCGTGTCGCACCGCGGGTCCCGGGCGGGCGTGATCGAGGCCCGCGCCGGGCGTCGGGGTCGGCACGCCCGGTCACGGTCCCCCCGCCGTCGACCGCGCTCGACCGTCTCGGCCGGGCAGCCGCAGCTCGCCGTGGACGCCGGGCGGCGCGGCGGTCCGTGTGTCGTGGCGCGGAACCGGCCCCGCGCGTCGCGCCGTCGGGCGCGCTCTCCGTGCCGCCGCGGCCACTCCGCCGGAACACGGGCTGCCGACGCGCGGGGAGCCGTGGAACCCACCCCGGGGCGACGAAGCCAGCGTCCGGGACGCCGCCGCGGGCCGGACCGTATACGGCATGTCGCGGCCGCCCCGTTCGGCCCGGTCGCGGTCGTGCCCCTACGGCCGGTCTCGGCCGCGTCAGTACGACGGGACGGGGCCCGACGCGATACGGCGCACCTGAACGGCGGAAAACGAGGAGCGACGCGATACGGCGCACCTGAACGGCGGAACGCGGAGCGACGCGATAGGGCCGGTCGTGACCGCGTCAGTACGACGGGACGCGATACGGCGCGCCTCAACGGCGGAACGCGGAGCGACGCGATACGGCCGGTCGTGACCGCGTCTGAGCGACGGGACGGCGGCGACACGATGCGGCCGATCGGCGCCGTCCCTGAACGACGGAACAGGGCGACCCGACGCGACCGGTCGTGGTCCTGCCCCGCGCGGGCGCGCGTCCACCCCGCCGTGCGGCGGCGGGCGCACGGCACGCGGACCGCGCCGGTTCCGTCTAGGAGGCGCTCGGCCCCCGGTGCTCGGCAGCGATACCGAAGCGCTGGCGCTCGCGCGGCGCCGACGCGACCTCGCGAACGCTGGAGAGGGAGCTGATCACCTGCTCGTCGGCGGGGTCCTGGAGTTCCTCGAGGCGTTCCAGGTCGGCGGCGGAGACCAGCGCGACGAGAGGCTTCCCGTGCCGCGTCACCACGACGCGCTCACCGCCGTACACCACGCGGTTGATCAGGTCGGCGAGCTCAGCCCTGGCTTGCGTCACCGGAATCTCGTAGGCCATGCCGTCCAGCTTAGACCGGTGTCCCGAACCCACCCGGAGCGAACGATCTCTCCCCGGCCGGTCCCGTGCACCCCCAGGGCCCCACCCGTGTACTCCGCCGGGCCCCACCCGTGCCCCCCGGGCTCCTCCCGTCCGTGTTTTCGCTGTCAGCGAGTGCCCATCGACAAGCTCTGTACGTCCTGTACATTTTTCACAGAGTCCCTCAGAGGAGGCGCGCACCATGTCCGAACCGTCCGCCCGCTACGTCCTGCCCGAGTTCACCGAACGCACCAGCGCGGGACACCGGACCCTGGATCCGTACTCGAAGCTGCTCGACGAACGGATCGTGTTCCTCGGGACGCCGATCGACGACACGTCGGCGAACGACGTGATGGCGCAGTTCATGCATCTCGAATATCTGGCCCCGGACCGCGACATCTCGCTGTACATCAACTCCCCGGGCGGCTCGTTCAGCGCGATGACCGCGATCTACGACACGATGCAGTTCGTCACCTGCGACGTGGAGACGACCTGCCTCGGACAGGCCGCGTCGGCCGCGGCCGTCCTGCTCGCCGGCGGCACACCGGGCAAGCGGTTCGCCCTTCCGGGTGCCCGTGTCCTCATCCACCAGCCCTCGTTGCCCGAACCCGTCCAGGGTCAGGCGAGCGACCTGGCCATCCAGGCCGAGGAGTTGATCCGAACCCGCGGACAGCTGGAGGAGATGCTCGTCCGGCACACGGGCCAGAGCCCTGAGCGGGTCGCCGCCGACATCGAACGCGACAAGATCCTCGACGCACCGGCGGCGGTGGCGTACGGACTGATCGACCGGATCATCCCGAGCCGCAAGAGCTCGCGCAGCACGCCCGGCGGGAGGTGACCGGCCGATGCTCCCACCGGAACTGCCCCCGCTCCCGGCGCTCACGCGCGCCGAGTCCGAGTTGATCGACCGTTACCTCGACGTCGTCGACCTGCTCGGCCGCATCAACCCGGCGCGCCCGGGCGACACCTACCGCGGCCTCAGGGCCGCTCAGGCACTGGTGGTCAAGGCGACCGCACTGCGTGACGCGCTCACCCTGATGCACCAGCGCGGCGAGAGCGAGGTGCACGCCCCGACGCTCGCGCAGGCACTGCGCGTGCTCGACGGCGAGCGGCGCGCGTCCCGGGTCACCGTGCCGCCCTGCTCCGGAAGTTGACGCGCCACGGGCGCGCACACCCGGGCCGCGACGTACGCCGACGGGCGAGACGTCCGGCCCGGGTTTCAAACGGACCAGAAGGATTACCCCCCGTTGGAGTATCTGCGGGTCCTTTGTACGACGCCCCCGAGTTGCGCAACGCGCGTGGTCATGAGCCGGAATTTAACGTTCCGTTGCAGGTACGGGCGTCGTCGCGCACCTCAACACCCGCCCGAACAAAGGGGTGTCCACCCGAACGGGTGAGTGGTGAGTAACGCCACAAATCACCGGTTCCGCTCGGCATTTCCGACTCTCATGCGTGAAGATCCCTTCCGACGACAAGCCCCCGCCACAGCGGCGGGGCGATCCGGGCGGACGCCGAGTCCTGCCGCCGCCCGGATGTCCGGTCGACAGAAGTGGATCGGCAGGAGTGGAGGACCCAGCACGACGGGCCGCCGGAGAGATCCGGGCGGTCCTTGGGGTGAAGCCGCAGTACGCGGCCGGGCTACTTCGCCAGCCCGAATCCGACAGGTCATCCTTCACAGGCGGCTGACGAAGGGTTGCGCATGACTGCGCTCAATCGTGTCCCGTCGCTGTGGACCCGGGCCGGTACGGCCTCGGCTCTGACCATCGCCGCCGTCGGCGGCAGCCTGGTGGTCCCCGGCGCCGCTCCCGACGCCGAGGCGGCCACCGTGGCGACGAAGGCACTCCAGGTCGCGGCCTCGAAGAAGGGCGCCCCCTACAAGTGGGGGGCCACCGGACCGCGTCGCTTCGACTGCTCCGGGCTGACCCTGTACTCGTTCAAGAAGGCGGGCAAGAAGCTCCCTCGAACGGCCGCGGCGCAGTACAACAAGACCCACCACATCTCGGCCTCGCACCGCAAGGCCGGAGACCTGGTGTTCTTCCACTCGGGCCGGAGCGTGTACCACGTCGGCATCTACGCCGGGAAGGGAAAGATCTGGCACTCCCCGAAGACCGGGGACGTCGTGAAGCTGCAGAAGATCTGGACGAGGAGCGTCTGGTACGGACGGGTGAGCTGATCCACCCTTCGGTGGCGGCGGCGCGGGGCCGCCGCCACCGAAGGGCGTGCGACAGGAGACCGCGAGGGCTCGCTCGGCGGGCCGCCGGCGCGATCGGCGCCGCCCCGGCCCGTGAGGCGTGCGCTCAGCTCCTCAGGGGCTCCAGGACGAGGACCAGACCGAGCATCGTCAGGGCCGAGCCGGTGACCGCCTCCACGGCCCGTGCGGCGCGCGGTGCGCGCAGCCACCGCCCGAGCCGGTCCACGAGGAGCGCCACCGCCGGGAACCACACCAGGCCCAGGACCACCACGATCAGTGCCAGCAGCAGGGTCCGCGGCATCGCGGGACTGCCCGCCGGCACGAACTGCGGCAACAGGCTGAGGAACGTGATCGGGGCCTTCGGGTTGAGCGCGTTGGTGACGAAGCCCTGCCGCAGCGGACGCGCGCTGCCCCCGGTCGCCTCCGCGGCCTCCTCGCGCGACCGCACCGGCGAGCGCAGCGTCCGCACCCCGAGGTAGAGCACGTAGACACCGCCGAGCAGTTGCAGTGCCCGGAAGAGCGCCGGCACGGCGGTGAGCACCGCGGCGACCCCGGCGACGGCGAGCGCCGTGTGCAGGAGCAGTCCACCGACGATGCCGAGCGCGCTGGCGAGGCCGGCCCGGCGCGAGACCAGGCCGTTGCGCACCACGACGGTGAAGTCCGCACCCGGCACGGCGACCATGCCCGCGGCGACTGCTGTGAAGGCGATGAGCTGAGCGTCCATGGACCCCAGATTGCCTCTGCCGGGCCTTCAGCAGGTATGTCGAATATCCTGGGTCGGTCTTAAGCATTCGTTTAGAGCGGCGCGGTCGCGGCGAGATCCGGGGTGGTCCCATGTACGACCCGACGCGGCTCGCGGCGCTGGTCGCGGTCGCCGAGGCGGGGTCGATCACCCGGGCCGCCGAACGGCTCGGTTACACCCCTCCCGCGCTCTCCCAGCAGCTGGCGAAGCTGGAGCGCGAGGCGGGCGCGACGCTCCTCGTCCGGTCCCATCGCGGGACGCGGCTGACGGGCGCCGGCGAGCTGCTGGTGGCGCGGGCGCGCCGGGTGCTCGACGAGATGGAGCGGGCCCGGCACGAGCTGGCGCACCTGGCCGGCCTGTCCGGCGGCACACTGCGGGTCGGCACCTTCCAGACGGCGGGCATCCATCTGCTGCCGCCCGTGCTGAGTGCCTTCCGCCGGACCTACCCGGACGTGGAGCTCGCGGTCGCCGACTACGAGCCGCCCGCCGGTGTGGCGGCCGTCGCGGCGGGCGAGGTCGACCTGGCCCTGACACACACCTACGAGCCCGCGGCCCCCGTCGCCGTCCCGTCGTCCGTGAGCCTGGAGCCGGTACTGGTCGAGGAGCTGGTGCTGGTGACCGCCCCGGGGCACGTCCTGGCGGGCGACTCGGCCCGGCTCCCGCTGGGCGAGCTCGCGGGTCAGCCGCTGATCAGCATGGCTCCGAACCATCCACCCCGGCAGGGTGTGGAGGCGGCACTCGCCCGCGCGGGGGCCACCCCCGCGGTGCTGGTCGAGACTCCGGTCTACGCGCTTGTGTGCGCCCTGGTGAGCGCGGGGCTCGGGGTCGCGGTCGTGCCGGAGATGGTCGCCAGGACGGCGGCGACTCCGGTGGGGACGCGCCTGCTGGAGCCGGGAGATCTGCGCCGTACGATTTCGGTCGTCCATGGGACCGACGAGACGTCACCTGCCGCCGACGCGTTCCGTGCGCTGCTGCGCGGCACCTTCGAACGGGCCGGCCGCCACCGCCCGGACAACTGAGCCGTCGCTCAGGGCTCTTGCGGGCCCCCGGCCACCACCGGCTGGACCCGTGCCGTCCAGGGCAGTTCGATCGAGACGGTCTTGCCGCCCTCGCGGGTGGGCCGGACGGTGAGTCTGCCGCCGCACTCGGCGGTCAGCCAACGGATGATCACCATGCCGCGTCCGTTGTCCTGTTGGACGGCCGCCGGAAGCCTCTTGGGGAAACGCGGGTGACTGTCGGTGACTCCGAGGCGAAGCTGTTCGTCCCGTTCCAGCCGGACGTCGACGGTGAAGGTGGGCGACTGCCCGAACGTGTGCTGGACTGCGTTGGTGGCGAGTTCGGAGACGATGAGCCGTACGGTGTCGGCGACTTCGGAGTCGCACGGCAGACCCCATTCGACGAGTACGTCGGCGACGAACTTGCGGGCCGCGGAGACCGAGGCGGGATCGCTCGGCAGGGTGACGGATGCTTCCTGGTGATCTGCCATGGCGACGTCGTCCCTTTCCCACGGGACCGGGAGTCCGACACGGAGCGGATGGTTCGAGTACGGTCCCGGACTGGTGCTTCGCGCCAGACTGCCATTACCGGGCCGGTCACGGGTGCGATCCACCAAGATATGCATATATCTGTCGCTCGAAGCGGTGAACTCTGCGACGGCAGAGCGTATTTGGGCGGCTCGGAAGGAGTAAGGAGTACGGCCATGCAGCACGGTCCCGCGGTGCGCCGCCGCAAGCTCGGTGCCGAACTGCGCGCGCTGCGCGCCGACGCGGGCCTCACGAGCGGTGAGGCCGCCCGGCTCCTGGGCTGGCACCAGTCGAAGGTGAGCCGGATCGAGACCGGGACCAGCGGTGTGAAGCCCACGGACGTGACACGGCTGCTGGACGTCTACGCGGTCGAGGACCCCGAACTGCGCGACCTGCTGACCGTGTTGGCGGGCGCCGAGGACGACGGCAGGCATCACTGGTGGCACGCCTACCGCGGGGTGCTGCCGCCGGCGTACCGGGACTTCATCAGTCTGGAGTCGCAGGCGCGCGGGATGCGGACGCTGGAGACGTCCGTCGTACCCGGACTGCTCCAGACGCCCGAGTACGCGCGCGCCGTGACACGGGCCGCCGTCGACGGCCTTGAGGACTGCAAGCTCGACGCGCTCGTCGAGGTGCGCCTCGCCCGGCAGGACGTGCTGCGCTCGTGTCCGCCGCTGGAGCTGAACGCCGTCCTGGACGAGGCGGTGTTACGGCGCGAGGTCGGCGGACCCGAGGTGATGGCGCACCAGTTACGGCGGTTGCGCGAGGCCGCGGCGCTGCCCCAAGTGCGGCTTCAAGTACTACCGTTCACCGCCGGAGCGCACATCGGCGTCACCGGGCCTTTCGTTATCTTCTCATTTCCGAACACAACTGATCTGGATGTGGTTGTTCTCGACCACTTGACGAGTAGCCTCTATCTCGAGCGGAAAGAAGACCTTCAGGCCTACAGCGAGGCCTTCGACGCTCTTCAGTTCCACGCCCTTTCGCCCGAGGAATCGTTGGACTACATCGCCGGGATAGCTGACGGCGCGTAAGGAGGCACCATGTCTGCACTGCCTCGGAACGTACCTTCCAGTACCTCACTCCACGACGCACGGTGGCTGCGCAGCAGTCGCAGCACGGGAATGAACAACTGCGTCGAGACGGCACGGCCCGGCCCGGGCCCCTGGTCCGGACTGGTGGCCGTGCGCGACTCCAAGAACACGACGGGACCCGCCCTGCTGTTCGCCCCCGCCGCCTGGGAGGGCTTCATCAGCGGACTCGGCTGACCCCGTACCCGCACACCGCGATCACCGCGTCCGGCTGATCACGCTCACGGCGTGCTCGATCTGCTCCTCGGTGAGGTCCGCGCGAGCGGTCAGCCTCAGCCGTGAGATGCCGTCGGGCACGGACGGGGGACGGAAGCACCCGACGGCGAGTCCCGCCTCACGACAGTCGGCCGCCCAGCGCACCGCTCGCTCGGGGGACGGCGCGCGCACGGAGACGACGGCGGCGTCCGGCCGTACGGCTTCGAGGCCCTCGGCCGTCAGGCGGGTGTGCAGGACCGTCGCCACCGCGCGCGCCCGGAGCGCGCGTTCCGGCTCCCGGCGCAGCAGCCGCAGAGCCCCCAGAGCGGCTCCGGCCGCGGCGGGTGCGAGGCCCGTGTCGAAGATGAACGTACGGGCCGCGTTGACCATGTGGTCGATGACGGCAGCCGGGCCGAGGACCGCGCCGCCCTGGCTCCCGAACGACTTCGAGAGCGTGACCGTCACGACGACGTCCGGCGCTCCCGCGAGCCCCGCCGCGTGCGGCGCGCCCCTGCCGCCGTCGCCCAGGACACCGAGTCCGTGCGCGTCGTCGACGACCAGTCCGGCCCCGTACTCCCGGCAGGCGTCCGCGAGTTCGGCCAGCGGAGCGGCGTCCCCGTCGACCGAGAAGACCGTGTCCGAGACGACGACGGCGGGCCCCTGGTGGGTGCCGAGCGCCTTGCGTACGGCGTCGGGGTCGGCGTGCCCGACCACCTGTGTGGTGCCCCGGGCGAGCCGGCAGCCGTCGATCAGCGAGGCGTGGTTGCCCGCGTCGGAGACGACCAGTGAGCCGTGCGGTGCGAGGGCGGTGACGGCGGCGAGGTTGGCCGCGTAGCCGGAGGAGAAGACGAGGGCGGACTCGAAACCGCAGAAGTCGGCCAGTTCGCGTTCCAGCTCGCCGTGCAGTTCGGTCGTCCCCGTCACGAGGCGGGAGCCGGTCGCGCCGCCGCCCCACCGGTGCGCGGCGTCCGCCGCCGCCCCCGTGACCTCCGGGTGCCGCGCCAGTCCGAGGTAGTCGTTGCTCGCGAGGTCGAGGAGCGGCGAGTCGGCGGGGCGCGGACGCAGCGTGCGGACGAGTCCGGCGGCGCGACGCGCCCGGGCCTGCTCGTCGATCCAGCCGAACGCCATGTGTCCTCCGGACCGTAGGGGCGGGTGTTTTGTAGGCAGTGCACAGACCCTAGCGGCCGGGCCAGCGGGCCAGGGTGTGGCAATACCCACACGTCGAACCGTCTCTCTTGTGCAAACTCTCCTTGGCCGGGAGTGGTCGCATAAGCAAGGATCGGGCCTCATGGACCTGCTGAACACGCTGGTGGACAAGGGGCTTCGGCGCGAGCTGCCGACCCGCGACGAGGCGCTGGCCGTACTGGCCACCTCCGACGACGACGTGCTGGACGTGGTGGCCGCGGCCGGCAAGGTGCGCCGGCAGTGGTTCGGCCGACGGGTGAAACTCAACTACCTCGTCAACCTCAAATCGGGCCTGTGTCCGGAGGACTGCTCCTACTGCTCGCAGCGGCTCGGCTCCAAGGCCGACATCCTCAAGTACACCTGGCTCAAGCCCGACGAGGCCTCTCAGGCCGCGGCGGCGGGTCTCGCCGGCGGCGCCAAGCGGGTCTGCCTGGTGGCCAGTGGGCGCGGTCCGACGGACCGTGACGTGGACCGGGTCTCCGACACCATCAAGGCGATCAAGGACCAGAACGAGGACGTCGAGGTGTGCGCCTGCCTCGGCCTGCTCTCCGACGGCCAGGCCGAGCGGCTGCGCGACGCGGGCGCGGACGCGTACAACCACAACCTGAACACGTCCGAGGGGACGTACGGGGACATCACGACCACCCACACGTACGCCGACCGGGTGGACACGGTCCAGAAGGCGCACGCGGCGGGACTGTCCGCCTGCTCGGGCCTGATCGCCGGCATGGGCGAGTCCGACGAGGACCTCGTCGACGTGGTGTACGCGCTGCGCGAGCTCGACCCGGACTCCGTTCCGGTGAACTTCCTGATCCCCTTCGAGGGCACCCCGCTCGCCAAGGAGTGGAACCTCACGCCGCAGCGCTGTCTGCGGATCCTCGCGATGGTCCGGTTCGTCTGCCCGGACGTCGAGGTCCGTATCGCGGGCGGCCGCGAGGTCCATCTGCGCAGCATGCAGCCGCTCGCCCTGCACCTGGCCAATTCGATCTTCCTCGGCGACTACCTCACCAGTGAGGGCCAGGCCGGCAAGGCGGACCTGGAGATGATCGCCGACGCGGGCTTCGAGGTGGAGGGCGCGGGCGAGGTCACGCTGCCCGAGCACCGGGCAGCCGCGGGCGGCGGCTGCGGCTCGCACGCGGACGCGGACGCCGGATGCGGTTCGCAGGAAGGCGCCGGATGCGGCTCGCACGCGGACGCCGGGTGCGGCTCGCACCAGGGCGGCGGCGTGTGCGGCTCCGCCCCGGCGGCCGCCGCCACCGTCACGGAGCAGCCCTCCGACGCGCGCACCGACCTCGTCGCCGTACGCCGTCGCGGGGCCGGAACGGATCTCGCGCCCAATGCCTGAGTTGTCCGTCAGGGAACTGCTCGACCTCGACCGGCGCCATGTGTGGCACCCCTACGGGCCGATGCCGGGACGTCAGGAACCGCTCGTCGTGGAGTCGGCGAGCGGTGTCCGGCTGCGCATGGCGGACGGTTCGGGCGAGCTGATCGACGGCATGTCCTCCTGGTGGTCGGCCATCCACGGCTACAACCACCCGGTCCTCAACGAGGCCGCACGCGGTCAACTGGACCGCATGAGCCACGTGATGTTCGGCGGACTCACCCACGAACCGGCCGTACAGCTGGCGAAGCGTCTTGTCGACATGTCGCCCGAGGGGCTGGAGCACGTCTTCCTCTGCGACTCCGGCTCGGTCTCGGTCGAGGTCGCCGTCAAGATGTGCCTCCAGCACTGGCGCTCGCTCGGCCGCCCGGGCAAGCAGCGGCTGCTGACCTGGCGTGGCGGCTACCACGGGGACACCTGGCAGCCGATGTCCGTGTGCGACCCGGAAGGCGGGATGCACGAGCTGTGGCAGGGAGTCCTCCAGCGCCAGGTGTTCGCCGAGGCGCCGCCCGCCGAGTTCGACGAGGCCTACGCCGACCGGCTGCGTGAGCTGATCGGGCGGCACGCCGACGAGCTCGCCGCGGTGATCGTGGAGCCGGTGGTGCAGGGCGCGGGCGGGATGCGGTTCCACTCCCCCGAGTACCTGCGGGTGCTGCGCGAGGCGTGCGACACGCACGACGTGCTGCTCGTCCTCGACGAGATCGCCACCGGCTTCGGCCGGACGGGCGCGCTGTTCGCCGCGGACCACGCCGGTGTCACTCCGGACGTGATGTGCGTCGGCAAGGCTCTGACCGGCGGCTACATGACGATGGCGGCGACCCTGTGCACCCCGCGGGTCGCCGACGGCATCTCGCGCGGCGAGGTTCCGGTGCTCGCGCACGGGCCCACCTTCATGGCCAACCCGCTGGCCGCCTCGGTCGCCTGCGCCTCGATCGACCTGCTGCTCGCCCAGGACTGGCGGACCGAGGTCAAGCGGATCGAGACGGGTCTGCGGGACGGGCTCGCGGAAGCCGCCTCGGTACCCGGGGTACGGGAGGTACGGGTCCTCGGCGCGATCGGTGTCGTGCAGCTCGACCACGAGGTGGACCTGGAGGCGGCGACGGCTGCCGCGGTCCGCGAGGGCGTGTGGCTGCGGCCGTTCCGCGACCTCGTCTACACGATGCCGCCGTTCGTGACGGGTGACGAGGACGTGGCACGGATCGCTCGCGCGGTCCGCGCCGCGGCACGGGAGGGATGACATGCCGGTACTGGTGATCACCGGGACGGGCACGGAGGTCGGCAAGACGGTCACGACCGCCGCCGTGGCGGCCGTGGCCCTCGCCGCCGGTCGTTCCGTCGCCGTGCTGAAGCCCGCGCAGACGGGTGTGGGTCCCCGCGAGTGCGGTGACGCGGACGAGGTGGCCCGGCTCGCGGGCCCCCTGACCACGCGCGAACTCGGCCGTTTTCCTGAGCCGTTGGCGCCCGCCACGGCCGCGCGGCGGGCCGGCCTCGTCCCGGTGCGGCCGCAGGAGGTCGCGGACGCGGCGGGCAAGCTGGCCGCCGACCACGACCTCGTGCTCGTCGAGGGCGCGGGCGGACTGCTCGTACGGTTCGACGACGAGGGCGCGACGCTGGCCGACGTGGCGCGGCTGCTCGACGCGCCCGTGCTCGTGGTCGCCGCGGCGGGCCTCGGCACCCTCAACAACACGGAGCTGACGGCCCGTGAACTCCGGCGGCAGGGGCTGGACTTCGCCGGAGTGGTCATCGGCAGCTGGCCCGACTCCCCCGACCTGGCCATGCGGTGCAATCTGGCGGATCTGCCGGAGGTGTCGGGCGGGCCGCTCCTCGGCGCGATCCCGGCCGGCGCCGGCGCGCGGGCCCCGCTCGACTTCCGTGCCCGGGCGGCGAGCTGGCTCGCCGGGCCGCTCGGCGGGACCTGGGACGCGCACGCCTTCACCGCGACACATCCCGCCTGAGGCGACTTCGAGGGCGGGGTACGTCCGGGGCGGCGATGCGCCCGGAGGTGCGGCGCGCGCCGCTACGTCCGGGGTGCGGAGCCGGAGTCTTGGGCGTGCGGCACCGGTACGTCCGGACGGGCCGAGCCGGCGTTCCGGCCGTGCGAAACCGGTACGTCCGGACGGGCCGGGCCGCCGTCCTGGCCGTGCCGATCGGGTGTCCCCGTACGGCTGTTCCGGTGCGCCGCGGCGGCTCGTGGGCCGGGTCGCGCGTGCGGCGGAGCTCCCGGGGGGACAATCACGGTAGGGCGCGTCGTCCCGGGAGGTCTTTCATGCCGTTCACGCCGCTCAGCCCGGCCGGCTCCCGCAAGGTGGCACGAGACGCGGTGCACCATCCCCTCTTCGCCCGCTACTACGCCCGCATCAGCGTGGCGGCCGAGACGCGGATGGGCATGGGCGGGATCCGCGACCGGCTGCTCGCCGGACTGTCCGGGCGGGTCATCGAGATCGGGGCGGGCAACGGCCTGAACTTCGCGCACTACCCGCACACCGTCTCTGAGGTCGTCGCCATCGAACCCGAGCGGCTGCTGCGGCAGTTGGCGGTCGAGTCGGCGCTGCGTTCCGAGGTGCCCGTCGACGTCGCACCCGGTACGGCCGAGGCCCTGCCGGTCAAGAGCGAGGCCTTCGACGCCGCCGTGGTGTCGCTGGTCCTCTGCAGCGTCCGCGACGTGCGGCGCGCCCTCGCCGAGCTGCAGCGCGTGCTGCGACCGGGCGGCACCCTGCGGTTCTTCGAGCACGGCAGGGGCGGCGGACCCGCGATGACCTTCACCCAGCGCGGCCTGGACCGCACGGTCTGGCCCCGCCTCACCGGCGGCTGCCATCTGGCCCGCGACCCGGTCGCCGCGCTGCGGGACGCCGGGTTCGAACTCGGCCCGTACCGGCGGCTGATGATGCCCGAGAAGGGGCCGCGGCTGCCCACCTCGTACTGCGTGCTGGGCACGGCGTGGCGCCCTCGCCTCACCGAGCCGGAGAAGCCGGGGCCGACGGTGTGACCGCAACGGCCGGCGGCAGGAGCGATCGGCGCGGCAGTTGCGGCCTGTGCGGCAGGACCGGCCGACGCGACCGAAGCGGCCCGCGCCGCCGATCCCGTACTCACAGGCTCCAGCGGCGCAGCTCGTACGCGATGTCGTGCACCGTCGCCTCACCGCTCTTCACCAGACGCGCCAGCTCGCGCACCTGCTCGGGCGAGGTGACGACCTTCAGCCCGCTCGCGACGAGATAGGCGTACGCGACGGCCGAGGCGAACATGGCGTTGGAGCGTTCCAGAGCGGGGACGTGCAGCAGCAGCTGGAGCAGCGCGGCGGCACGGGCGTGCGGACTGTCGTAGACGGGGATGCCGAATATCTCCGCCTCGTGCCGGCTGACGGCGGCGACGAGCGCTCCCCAGTCCGTGACCTGGGGATCCCCGGGTGTCTTCTGTTCGGCGATCATGAGGAGCCAGGCAAGGTCGACTCTGAGATTGCTCAACGGATCAACGACGACCTTCGCGCGTGCCTTCTCGGTCCGCGCCGAACTCCTCGGCGAAGACGGATTCGTATTGCTTCATGAAATCGGCGGCGGCCTCCACGAACGTGTGGCCGACCTCCCCGGTGTCCTGCCGGACCAGCTCTTCGATGTAGCGGTTCACACTCATCCCGCGCTCCAGCGCTCGCTCGCGGGCGGCGCGGGCCGTGCCCTCGTCCACCCGTACGTTCAGCTGAGTCTTGGCCATGCTTCGAAGCTAGCGCCGGATCGCTAGCACCGGCAAGGGGGGCCGGCGCATCCGGGGGTGGAGTGCCCCGGGTGGAGCATGGCCCTTACACCGGCATCGTGGGCACGACCTGCGGTGGAGGCCGACCGGCACCTCGGGGGGATACCAAGTGTGCCCCCGGTCACATTAGGCTCTGCCGGGACATAAGGAGTCGGGACGTCGATCGCTGAGGAGGCGGCCTTGTCCACACCTGCTGCGGAGCATGCTCTCGGGCGCGCGGAGGGGGACCAGATCGCCGCCCGCGCCCGGGGCCTGACCAAGGCCTACGGCTCGGGCGAGACGACGGTGCTCGCCCTCGACTCGGTCGACGTGGACATCGCGCGCGGCCGCTTCACCGCGGTGATGGGCCCGTCGGGGTCCGGGAAATCCACCCTCATGCACTGCCTGGCGGGGCTCGACACGGTCTCGGCCGGTCAGGTGTGGCTGGGCGGCACCGAGATCACCGGCCTGAAGGAGCGCGAGCTGACCCGGCTGCGGCGGGACCGCATCGGCTTCATGTTCCAGTCGTTCAACCTGATCCCGACGCTGAACGCGGCGGAGAACATCACGCTGCCGATGGACATCGCGGGCCAGAAGCCCGACCAGAAGTGGCTCGACCAGGTCATCGACACGCTGGGGCTGCGCGCACGGCTGAAGCACCGGCCCGCCCAGCTGTCCGGCGGCCAGCAGCAGCGCGTCGCCTGCGCCCGCGCGCTCGCCTCGCGCCCCGAGCTGATCTTCGCGGACGAGCCGACCGGCAACCTGGACTCCCGTGCGGGCCTGGAGGTCCTCGGCTTCCTGCGCGAGGCGGTCGACGACCTCGGCCAGACCGTCGTGATGGTCACGCACGATCCCGGTGCCGCCGCCCACTCCGACCTGGTGCTGTTCCTCGCCGACGGACGGATCGTGGACGAGATGGAGCGCCCCACGGCGGACGCCGTCCTGGAGCGGATGAAACGCTTCGACACGATCCGGGTGACCTTCGACGGCGCGGGCGACGGACCCGGCATCGACACGGCGCCCGCCACCGGCAGTGTCGGCCGTCCGGGCGAGCCCGGCGACTCCATCGAATCCAGCGACGTGACCCTGGACAAGGACTGAGGCGGTCGTGCTCAAGGCGACACTGCGAAGCTTTCTCGCGCACAAGGGGCGGCTGCTCCTCTCGGCGCTGGCCGTCGTGCTGTCCGTCGCGTTCGTCGCGGGCAGCCTCATCTTCTCCGACACGGTCACCCGTACCTTCGACCGGCTCTTCGCCTCCACCGCGGCCGATGTGACGGTGGAACCGAAGAACGACCTGGACTCGCAGATCCCGACCGGCGCCACCCAGACGGTGCCCGCCTCGCTCGCGGACCGGCTGGCGAAGGTCGACGGCGTCGCCGCGACCCATGTGGACGCGGCCGTCGAGAACGCCACAGTCGTCGACGCCGACAACAAGTCGGTCGGCCCCACCACCGGCGCCCCCACCATCGTGACCAACTGGGAGGTCACCGAACGCAGTCCGGTGAAGCTGACCTCCGGCCACGAGCCGAGGGGTGACGGCGAGGCACTCCTGGACGCGGACACCGCCGAGAAGAAGCACGTCGGCGTCGGTGACACCCTGACGGTGCAGGCGCAGCCCGGCTCGTTCAAGGTGCGGATCGTGGGCATCGCCACTTTCACCACCACCAACCCCGGCGCCGCGCTGCTGTTCCTCGACACACCGACCGCGCAGACCAAGCTGCTGGGCAGTCCCGACGCCGCGACGAGCGTCTCCCTGGACGCGGCACCGGGGGTGAGCGACGCCGTCCTCAAGCAGCGCGTCGCCGCCGAGCTGGGCACCCGGACCTACGAGCTGAAGACGGCCGAGGAGCAGGCCAAGTCCTCCTCCGAACAGCTCGGGGGCTTCCTGGACGTCATCAAGTACGTGATGCTCGGCTTCGCGGGCATCGCGGTCCTGGTGGGCATCTTCCTGATCGTCAACACCTTCTCGATGCTGATCGCCCAGCGCACCCGTGAGCTGGGGCTGTTGCGCGCGCTGGGCGCGGACCGGCGTCAGGTACGCCGGTCCGTGCTCACCGAGGCGCTGCTGCTGGGTCTGGTCGGCTCGACGCTCGGGCTGGCCGCCGGAATCGGTCTCGCGCTCGGGCTGATCAAGCTGATGTCCGCGTTCGGCATGAACCTCAAGTCGACCGAGATGGTGATCGGCTGGGCCACCCCCGTCTCGGCGTACGTGGTCGGCGTCGGCGTCACCTTCGTGGCGGCCTATCTGCCCGCGCGGCGCGCGGCCGGCGTCTCCCCCATGGCGGCCCTCGCGGACGCCGAGATCGCCGGCGTGGGGCGGCCCCTGCGGATGCGCGCCGTGGTGGGTTCGGTGGTCGGCGTGGCCGGTGTGGCCGCGCTCGCGGGGTGCGCCGCCTCGTCGAAGACCTCGACGGCCGCCTCTCTGCTGGGCCTGGGCGTCGTCCTGACGCTCATCGCGACGGTGATCGCGGGCCCGCTCCTGGTGCGGCCGGTGATCCGGGTCCTGGGCGGGGCCTTCCCGGCCCTGTTCGGCTCGGTCGGCCGGATGAGCCAGCGCAACGCGCTGCGCAATCCGCGTCGCACGGGCGCCACCGCGGCGGCCCTGATGGTGGGCCTCGCCCTGGTCGGCGGGATGTCCGTGGCGAGCGCGTCGATGACCAAGTCCTTCGACCAGCAGATCGACAAGACGCTCGGCGCGGACTTCGTGATACAGAACAGCAACTTCCAGCCCTTCTCGCAGGAGCTCACGGACAAGGTCCGCGGCACGGACGGCGCCGGGCTGGTGGTCCGTCAGCGGTTCACGCCGGTCGCGGTGCGGCTGCCGGACGGGAAGCGCGTCGAGACGACCGCGGCGGCCTACGATCCGCGACTCGACGAGGTCGCCCACGTCACGTACGCGCAGGGCGACACGGCGGCGGCGCTCGGCGACGGCCGTATCGCCATGGACAGGAAGTTCGCGAAGGAGCACGACGTCCGGGTGGGCAGCACCGTCCCTGTCGAGTTCCCCGCCGGCCGCAACGCCCGCCTGACGGTGGGGGCCCTCACCGACCAGGACTCCGGCGAGGGCTTCGGTATGCAGGGTGGCCTGTTCTTCGGCTTCGGCACCATCGAGAAGTATGTGCCCGGCGGGCAGGACTCCGCGCTGTACGTGAACGCGGCGTCGGGCACCACGCCCGACCAGCTGCGCACGAACCTGGAGAAGGCCCTCGACCCGTATCCGCAGGTGCAGGTCCGCGACCAGGCCGACTACAAGAAGCTGATCCACGATCAGATCGCGGTACTGCTGTATCTCGTGTACGCGCTGCTCGGGCTCGCGATCGTCATCGCGGTGCTCGGGGTGGTCAACACCCTGGCGCTGTCGGTCGTGGAGCGCACCCGTGAGATCGGTCTGCTGCGCGCCATCGGGCTCGCCCGCCGTCAGCTGCGCCGGATGATCCGGCTCGAGTCGGTGGTGATCGCCGTGTTCGGAGCGGTTCTCGGTCTGGCGCTGGGTCTCGTCTGGGGCGTCTGCATCCAGCAGGTCCTCGCCCTGCAGGGCATGAAGGCACTCGCCATCCCGTGGGCGACGATCGTCGCCGTCGTGGTCGGTTCGGCGGTGGTGGGCATCGTCGCCGCCCTGCTGCCGGCCCTGCGCGCCTCCCGGATGAACGTGCTGGCCGCGATCGCGCACGAGTGAGGTACCCGCCTCCTGTCCGCCGCCCGGGCGCAAGTCGACCGTGACCGAGGAGAGTTCATGTCCCGCCTGTTGCGTCCCTTCCGTTTCGGCGTCAGCCTGCTCGCACCCGCCCCGGTCGACGAGTGGCACGCGAAGTGCCGCCGGGCGGAGGACCTGGGATACGACGTGATCACGGTGGCCGACCACCTGGGCCTGCCCGCGCCGTTCCCGGCCCTGGTGGCCGCCGCTCAGGCGACCGAGCGGCCGCGCCTCGGCACGTTCGTGCTCAACGCGGGCTTCTGGAACCCCGCGCTGCTGGCCCGCGAGGTGGCCACCACGGACGCGCTGACGGGCGGGCGTCTCGAACTGGGCCTGGGCACCGGCTACGTGGAGGCGGAGCACCGGACGGCCGGACTGCCCTGGGGCACACCACGTGAGCGCGTCGACCATCTCCAGTACACCATCGAGGAGTTGGAGCGGCTCCTGAGCTCGGAGGACCACCAGCCGCGCCCCGTCCAGTCGCCCCGGGTCCCGCTGCTGATCGGGGCCAACGGCGACCGGATGCTGCGGCTCACCGCCGAGCACGCCGACATCGCGGCGTTCACCGGGGCGCGCACCCTGCCGGGCGGCAGACTGGAACCGGTCACGGCCGCGGAGCTCGACCAGCGCGTCGCCGTGTACCGGGAGGCGGCGGCCGGGCGGAAGGAGCCCGCCGAGCTCAACCTGCTGATCCAGATCGTCACCGTCGCCGAGGACCGCTCCGAGGCGATCCGGCCGTGGCTGCCCCGTATCCCCCAGCTGACGGAGCAGCAGGTCCTGGAGCTGCCCATCGTCCTGGTGGGCACGCTGGAGGAGATCACCGAGCGGTTGCGGACGCAGCGTGAGCGGTACGGCATCTCGTACCTCACGGTCCTGGAGCCCCACATGGAGGCGTTCGCTCCTGTCGTCGAGGCGTTGCGCGGCGCATGAGAGCCCGCCTCGCACACCCCGCGCGTCCTCGGCGACGGCGGTGTCGACGACCGTGTCCGGATGATGGAATTCCGTGCCACCGTCCGGACCGGGTGATGGGATCGCCGCATGACTGAGCTGCGGATACGGGCCGCCGCGCCCGCCGACGTCGACGCCGTGCTGGGCTTCTGGAAGGTGGCCGCGGAGGGGACGAGCATCAGCGACGACCGGGACGGCGTCGAACGGCTGGTGGCCCGCGACCCGGAGGCGCTGATCCTCGCCGAGCGCGACGGAGAACTCGTCGGCACGGTGATCGCGGGCTTCGACGGGTGGCGGTGCCATCTGTACCGCCTGGCGGTGCATCCGGAACGGCGCCGGCTGGGCATCGGCTCCGCGCTCCTCGCGGCCGCGGAGGAACGCTTCGTACGGCTCGGAGGACGGCGCGGGGATGCCATGGTGCTTCAGCGGAACGAGACCGCGCACCATGCCTGGCGCGCGGCCGGGTACAGGTCCGAAGAACACTGGCGGCGCTGGGTGAAGCCGCTCTCCGGCTGAGAGGTGCGGCGGGGGCGCCGCCCGGGAACATCCCCGACCGGAACACTTTGCCCGTCCTTTACCATTGGAAGATCACTCGATCATCCGATGACACATGAAAGGTGTGAGCGTCCGCCCATGGGCGAGCCTCCCAGTAGCCGATGCCGTGATCCGCACGGCGACCGCCGACGTCGCGCGGTCCTCCCGTCCCTGGCCGACCATGGGACGGAGGTGACCCGATGACCGAAGTGCTCCTCCTCCTGGTGGCGGTGCTGCTGTCCCTCGCCTGTGGCGCCTTCGTCGCGGCGGAGTTCTCGCTGACCACCGTGGAGCGCAGCGAGCTGGAGCGCGCCGCGGAGCGCGGTGAACGCGGTGCGTCCGGCGCCCTCAAGGCCGTACGGAACCTCACCTTCCAGCTCTCCGGCGCCCAGCTCGGCATCACCGTCACCAACCTGGTGGTCGGCATGCTCTCGGAATCCTCGATCGCGAAACTGATCGCGGGTCCGCTGGAGGCCGTCGGCATCTCCCCCTCCGCGTCGCAGTCGGTGGCCCTGGTCATCGGTACGGCACTGTCGACGATCTTCCTGATGGTCGTCGGCGAGCTCGTGCCCAAGAACTGGGCGATCTCGTCACCCCTCGCCGTGGCCAAGCGGGTGGCGACACCACAGCGCTGGTTCAGCGCCGCGTTCCGCCCGTTCATCACGCACCTGAACAACACGGCCAACCGTGTCGTACGCCGCTTCGGCCTCGAACCCGCCGAGGAGCTGGCCTCCGCGCGCGGGCCGCAGGAGCTGGTGGCACTCGCCCGGCACTCCGCCAAGGAGGGCGCCCTGGAGGCGGACACCGCCGAGCTCTTCGTGCGCACGCTGAACCTGGCCGACCTGACGGCGGAGAACGTGATGACCCCGCGCGTCCAGGTCATCGCGCTGGACGTCCAGGCGACCGCAGAGGACGTGGCGAACGTGACCCGGGCCACGGGCCTGTCCCGCTTCCCCGTATACCGCGGCAGCCTCGACTCGGTCGTCGGCGTCGCGCACATCAAGGACGTACTGACCGTGCCGGCCGAGCGTCGCGCGCAGACGTCCGTCTCCCAGATCGTGCGCGAGCCCCTCCTCGTCCCCGAATCGCTCACCGTCGACCGGCTGCTCGACCGGCTGGCCGGCAAGCGCACCATGGCCGTGGTCATCGACGAGTACGGCGGGACGGCCGGGGTCGCCACCCTGGAGGACATCGTCGAGGAGGTCGTCGGCGAGGTGCGGGACGAGCACGACCCGCACGAGACACCGGACCTCGCCCCGGTCGGCCAGGACGAGCACGGCCGCGAGCTGTACTCGGCCGACGGCTCCGCCCGCATCGACCAGCTCGCACGGGTCGGGCTGCGGGTGCCCGAGGGCCCGTACGAGACGCTCGCCGGCTTCGTCGCCGCCGAGCTCGGCCGCATTCCCGCCGTCGGCGACACCGTCGAGGTCGCCGACTGGCGGCTCGACGTGGTGGACGCCTCCGGGCGGCGCGCCGCCCGGGTACTGATGCACGCGCCGAGCGACCAGGAGGAGGGGGCGCGATGACCGCCGTACAACTGCTGATCGGCCTCGCGACGCTCGTCGTGAACGCCTTCTTCGTGGGCGCCGAGTTCGCGCTGATCTCGGTGCGCCGCAGCCAGATCGAGCCACACGCCGAGCAGGGCGATCGGCGGGCCCGCAGCGTGCTGTGGGGACTGGAGCACGTGTCGGCGCTGCTCGCCGCCGCGCAGCTCGGCATCACCCTGTGCACGCTGGTCCTCGGCATCGTCGCCGAGCCCGCGATCGCCCACCTGCTGGAGCCCGTGTTCCACGCGATGGGAGTGTCGTCGAGCGCCGGTCACGCGGTCTCGTTCGTTATCGCGCTGACCCTGGCGACGTATCTGCACATGCTGCTCGGCGAGATGGTGCCGAAGAACATCGCGCTCGCGGAGCCGGTGCGCACCGCGCTGCTGCTCGGCCCGCCGCTGGTCGCGCTCTCCCGGGCGCTGCGCCCGGTGATCTTCACGGTCAACGCCTTCGCGAACGGACTGCTCAAGGTGATGCGGGTGGAGGCGAAGAACGAGGTCTCCGCGACCTTCTCCGACGACGAGCTGGCCCGGCTGGTGCAGGACTCCGGCGCCGCGGGGCTCATCGACGACCGCGCCAAGGAGCGGCTGCACGACGCCCTGGAGCTCGGCCGCAGGCCGGTGTGCGACGTGGTGCTGCCACTGGAACGCGTCGTCTACGCGCGCGTGGGCGTCACCCCGGAGCAGCTGGAGCGGCTGTCCGCCGAGTCGGGCTTCTCCCGCTTCCCCGTCGTCGACGACGGCCGCCGCATCGTGGGCTACCTGCACGTCAAGGACGCGCTCGACGCGACACCGCGCGACCTGCCGTTCCGTGTCCAGGACATGCGGTCCATCGCGCGGGTCCGCGAGACCACCCCGCTCGACGACGTCCTCACGGCCATGCGGCGCAGCCGCACGCATCTCGCGGCCGTCATGGGCAGCGACGGGCGGCTCGCGGGGCTGGTCACGATGGAGGACGTACTGCGGGAGCTGTTCGGTCAGCCGGCCTAGCGGACGCCCCGGGCGGACCGTCGTGGACCCCGATGGTGGCCCGGGCCGTGCGCGGGTGGGCCTGCCGTGCGCTCCGACGCGCCGGGGGTTCCTCGGGCGTCGGGGCCCCCGGCGTTCGGCCCCTCCCAGGGGCTGCTCCGGGGGCTGCCGGGGTCGGAACGCGGCAGGCGTCCCCCCGGGCGTTCGCCCCGAAGGGCGGCTCCCGAAGTCCCGGCGCGCCACGCGTCTCCGGTCGAGGTGGGGCGGGGGCGACGGCCCGACCGACCGACAAGTATGTGATCGGGTTACCATCTTTGGCGCCATGCAAACGAATGCCACCTACACCAGCCTCGTCGCGGTCGGCGACTCCTTCACCGAGGGAATGTCGGACCTGCTGCCCGACGGTTCATACCGCGGATGGGCCGATCTCCTCGCGAACCGGATGGCGGCCCGAAGCCCCGGTTTCCGGTACGCCAACCTCGCGGTGCGCGGCAAGCTCATCCAGCAGATCGTCGACGAGCAGGTGGACGTGGCAGCCGCGATGCGGCCCGACGTCATCACCCTGGTCGGCGGGCTCAACGACACGCTGCGGCCCAAGGTCGACATGGGGCGTGTCCGCGGTCTCCTGGAGGAGGCCGTGGAGCGGCTGGCCCCCGCCTGCGAACAGCTGGTGCTGATGCGCAGCCCGGGCCGCAACGGTCCGGTGCTCGAACGCTTCCGGCCCCGCATGGAGGAACTCTTCGCCTGTGTCGACGACCTCGCGGCACGGCACGGCGCGCTCGTGGTGGACCTCTACGGAGCGCCGTCGCTGGCCGACCCCCGTCTGTGGGACGTGGACCGGCTCCACCTGACGCCCGAGGGGCACCGCAGGGTCGCGGAAGCCGTGTGGCAGACCCTCGGCCACGAGCCGGAGGACACCGCCTGGCGGACGCCGATGGCGGCCACGGCCCCGCCGCGCTGGCTCGCCCGGCGCACCGCCGACGCGCGGTTCGCCAAGCAGCACCTGCTGCCGTGGATCGGGCGCCGGCTGACCGGCCGGTCCTCCGGCGACGGCCGTCCGGCGAAGCGGCCGGAACTGCTGCCGTACGAGGGGCCGGCGGCATAGCCGCCGACACCCGGACGGCGCCGTGGGGTACACAGGAGTCGTACCGCTGAAGGGAGCCCCGTGCCCACGACCGTGATCAACCTGAAGGGCCACATCCGCGAGTTCGGTCCCCGGCTGGAAACCGCCCCCGACGATCTCGTCTACGTGGGCCGCCGCTGGACCATGGGCCATTGGGACCTTCAGCAGCACCCGCTGTACAACCCGTTCGCGCCCGACACCGCCACCAAACGGCGCGACGGCACCCGCGCCGAGGTCATGGTGAAGTACCGGGCGTATCTGCTGGAACGGCCCGAGCTGCTGGAGCTGGTGCCTGCTCTGCGCGGGAAGACGCTGGCCTGCTGGTGCGCTCCCGAGCTCTGCCACGGTGACATCCTGGCCGAGATCGCGGACGGGTCGGCGCGGGACTCGTAGCTTCCCACGAACAACCCCGCGGCGCTGGCCTGCAGGAATCGCCAGTAGAATCCGTACACGTGACTGCTGCGCCTGCAAAGCCCCGTATCCCCAACGTCCTCGCCGGACGCTATGCCTCCGCCGAGCTCGCCACGCTCTGGTCCCCCGAGCAGAAGGTCAAGCTGGAGCGTCAGCTCTGGCTGGCCGTGCTGCGGGCCCAGAAGGACCTCGGGATCGAGGTTCCGGACGCCGCCATCGCCGACTACGAGCGTGTCCTCGACCAGGTCGACCTCGCGTCGATCGCCGAGCGCGAGAAGATCACGCGCCACGACGTGAAGGCGCGGATCGAGGAGTTCAACGACCTCGCCGGGCACGAGCACGTGCACAAGGGCATGACCTCCCGCGACCTCACCGAGAACGTCGAGCAGCTGCAGATCCGGCTGTCGCTGGAGCTGATGCGCGACCGCACGGTGGCCGTGCTGGCGCGTCTCGGCAAGCTCGCCGGCGAGTACGCCGAGCTGGTCATGGCCGGCCGCTCGCACAATGTGGCCGCTCAGGCGACCACCCTCGGCAAGCGTTTCGCGACCGCCACGGACGAGCTGCTCGTCGCGCACGCCCGGGTCGAGGAGCTGATCGGCCGCTACCCCCTGCGTGGCATCAAGGGCCCGGTCGGCACCGCGCAGGACATGCTCGACCTGCTGGGCGGGGACGCGGCGAAGCTCGCGGACCTGGAGCAGCGCATCGCCGGGCACCTCGGCTTCTCGCAGGCCTTCACCTCCGTCGGCCAGGTCTACCCGCGCTCCCTCGACTACGAGGTCGTGACGGCCCTCGTGCAGCTGGCGGCGGCCCCGTCCTCGCTGGCCAAGACGATCCGTCTGATGGCCGGGCACGAGCTGGTCACCGAGGGCTTCAAGCCGGGCCAGGTCGGTTCCTCGGCGATGCCGCACAAGATGAACACCCGCTCCTGCGAGCGCGTCAACGGCCTGATGGTCATCCTGCGCGGCTACGCGTCGATGACCGGCGAGCTGGCGGGCGACCAGTGGAACGAGGGCGACGTGTCCTGCTCCGTGGTGCGCCGGGTAGCGCTGCCCGACGCGTTCTTCGCGCTGGACGGTCTGCTGGAGACCTTCCTCACCGTGCTCGACGAGTTCGGCGCGTTCCCGGCCGTCGTCGCGCGCGAGCTGGACCGCTACCTGCCGTTCCTCGCGACGACGAAGGTCCTGATGGGCGCGGTGCGCGCGGGCGTCGGCCGCGAGGTCGCCCACGAGGCCATCAAGGAGAACGCCGTCGCGTCCGCCCTCGCCATGCGTGAGCAGGGCGCCGAGCGCAACGAACTGCTCGACAAGCTCGCCGCGGACGAGCGCATCCCGCTCGGTCGCGCCCAGCTCGACGAGCTGATGGCGGACAAGCTGTCCTTCACCGGTGCCGCGGCCGACCAGGTCGCCGTCGTCGTGGGCCGGGTCGAGGAGATCGTGAAGCAGCACCCGGAGGCCGCCGGCTACACGCCGGGAGCGATCCTCTGACGCGGCTCACACCCGCGGACCTCGAGGCCGCCCGCGACCGGCTGGTGCCGGATGTCGTCGCGGACGGCCTCGACGTGCTGTTCTGCGGTATCAATCCGGGTCTGATGACGGCCGCGACGGGTCACCACTTCGCCCGCCCCGGCAACCGCTTCTGGCCCGTGCTGCACCTCTCCGGCTTCACTCCCCGGCTGATGAAGCCGGCGGAGCAGCAGGAGCTGCTGTCCTACGGGCTCGGCATCACCAATGTGGTGGCGCGGGCCACCGCCCGGGCCGACGAGCTCGGTGCCGACGAGTACCGCGAGGGCGGGCTGCTGCTGGCCGCCAAGGTGGAGCGGCTGCGGCCGCGGTGGCTGGCGGTGGTGGGCGTGACCGCCTACCGGGCAGCGTTCGGTGAGCGCGGGGCCCAGGTGGGGCCGCAGGACCGGACGTTCGGATCCAGCCGCGTGTGGGTGCTGCCCAACCCCAGTGGGCTCAACGCTCATTGGACGGCGGCGACGATGGCCGAGGAGTACGCCCGGCTGCGGGAGGCCGCCGCCGAGGGGTGACGCGCCCCAGGAGTGACGGGCCCGACGGGTCAGGGTGGGTCGATCTCCGTGATCACGGCGAGGAGCTGGAACGGCAGCTCCTTGTCCCACTGGGAGACTCCGAGGGCCACCCAGCGGTCGTGGTGATCGGGCTTCCACAGGTGCACGTCCGGTACGTGCGAACTCAGGTCGCCCCACGGCTCGGGTATGTCCTCGCCGCTCGCCGTCCGCCCGAACACGCTTCTCAGGCTGATCCGCTGAGGTGCTCCCCAGCGGCGGGTGAGCAGCTCCGACAGACCGTCCCGGTCGGCCTCGTACTGCTCCTCCGTCTCCTCCCATGCCGTGCCGTCGTCCTCCCAGAAGTCCTCGCTCGTCGCCAGTTCGGCTATGTGGTAGCCGGGTCCTGCGGTGCCGACGTCCGACCGGCTGTGCTCCGCCGGGAAGTCCGCGGAGCACAGCCGCTCGATCGTGGCGAGGTGCTGCGCGCTGGTCATGCCATCCAGTAAAGCGGCTGCCACTGACAATTGGCGTCCCGTCAGGCGTCCCGGCGCCGCATGCTCCACGCTCCGGCCGTCAGGGCCGCCGCCGCCCAGAGCGCCGTGACGCCGAGGCCCGTCCAGGGGCCGAGGGCGCCGTCCCAGTTCTCGTGCAGCACCACCTGGCCCGCCTTGTCCGGCAGGAAGTCCGCCACGGTGCCCGACGCTCCGCCGACGACGAAGGACACGATCAGGAGGAACGGGATCAGGATGCTCAATGTGGCGACTCCACTGCGCAGGACGGCCGCGATTCCCGCCGCGAAGAGGGCCATCAGCGCCAGATAGACGCCGCAGCCGACAGCGCCGCGCAGTTCCTCGCCCCACGTGAGCGTGCTCGCCCTGGAGCCGAGCACCGCCTTGCCGACGGCCAGGCTCACACCCCCGGAGACCAGACCGATCACGAGGGCGGGACTGCCCACGGCCACGGCCTTGGCCGCGAACCACCGCACGCGGTCGGGAACCGCGGCGAGCGAGAGGCGCAGGGCACCTCCTTGGAATTCCGCCGAGACCGCCTGCGCGCCGAAGGTGATCGCCGCGATCTGTCCGAAGCTGACGCCGAAGAACGTGGAGAACAGCGGGTCGAACTCCTCCCCGGAGTCGTCCAGTCCGGCGAGGGCGGAGAAGGCGGTGGTCGCGAGGAGGACGGCCGCCAGCCCCCACAGGAGCGACCGCAGCGTACGGATCTTGATCAACTCCGAGCGGAGTGCGGGTGCGAACGTCATGGTCAGGCCTCCTGAGTCTGCGGCGTGGTCGGGGTGGCGGCGAATTCGGTCTCGACGCCCGTCAGATCCAGGTAGGCCTGCTCCAACGTGGCCTCTTCCGACGCGAGTTCGAGGATCGGGAGGTGCGCTGCCGAGGTGAGGCGGCCGATGTCCTCCACGCGTGCGTCGAAGGCCGTCCAGCGGCCGCCCTCGCCCTCGACGGCCTCGATGCCGTGCCGGGCGAGCAGGTCGCCCAGCGCGGCTCCGTCCGTGGTGCGCACCCGCACCCGGGGCTGCACGCGCGCGTGGATGAACTCACGCATGGGCATGTCCGCCAGGAGCCGGCCGCGGCCGAGGACCACGAGGTGGTCGGCGAAGGACGCGGTCTCGTTCATCAGATGGCTGGAGACGAGGACGGTGCGGCCCTCGCGGGCCAGCTCGCGCAGCAACTCCCGGATCCAGATGATCCCTTCGGGGTCGAGCCCGTTCGACGGCTCGTCGAGCAGCACCACCGGCGGGTCCCCCAGGAGGGCGGCCGCGATGCCGAGGCGCTGACGCATCCCCAGGGAGTACGTCTTGACCCGGCGCCGGGCGACGGAGCCGAGTCCCGACTGTTCCAGCACCTCGTCCACCCGCCGTTCCGGGATGCGGTTGCTCGCGGCGAGCGCCCTCAGGTGGTCACGGGCGGTCCGCGAACCGTGTGCGGCCTGTGCGTCGAGCAGGGCGCCCACGTGGCGCAGGGGCTCGTCGAGCGTGGCGTAGGCACGGCCTCCGACGGTGGCGGTGCCGGACGTGGGCCGGTCGAGGCCGAGCACGAGCCGCATGGTGGTGGACTTTCCGGCGCCGTTGGGACCGAGGAATCCCGTGACACGGCCCGGGAGAACGCTGAAGGTGAGGTGGTCGACGGCGCGCTTGGTGCCGTACTCCTTGGTCAGGTCCTGGACGTCGATGCTGGTCATGGCGACAGCGTGGCCGGTGCGGACCGGGTAGGGCCTCCCCCGCCGGTGGAGATCGTCTCCCCCGCTCGGGGGAGGTCCGTTGTCAGTGGCTCCTGGCACGATGACGCAATGGCCCGCTTTCTGCGCCCGCTGGTCCGGGGGACGACGTACACACGACTGCTGCACCTGTGGGTGCCGATGCTGTTCGTCTCCGTGTGGTTGTTCATCGACATGTCGAAACCGTGGGTGCCGGCCGCCCTGCTCGTCCCGCTGGGGCTGATCCCCGCGGTGCGCCGGGGTGAGGGAGTACAGGCGCGCTACATGCTGGCGCCCGGGGAGCGGGAGACCCCGGAGTCGGCCTTCTCCGTCTCGCCCGCGGTCACCTGGCGCGACCGGCTGCGGACGGTGCTCTGGCTGGAGGCGCGCATGGGCCTCGGGTGGGTCCTGGCGCCCGCCACGGTCTGGCTGCCGGCGACGGCGGTCGTCCTCACCCAGGCCTCGTTCCGGTCGGTGTCGATCGACACCCCGATCGCGACGCTCCATGCCGATCCGCACTGGGCGTACGCGCTGCTCGTCCCGCTGCCGCTGATCGCGCTGTACGGCGTGGTCGTCGGGCTCGGTGAGCTGATCACGGCGATCGCGCGCCGGCTCCTCGGCCCCTCGCCCACCGAGCGGCTCGCGGCGCTGGAGGAGCGCACCGAGCAGCTGCTGGAGCGCAATCGCATCGCCCGCGAGCTCCACGACTCGATCGGACACGCGCTGACCGTCGCGGTGGTCCAGGCCGGAGCGGCCCGCGCGGCCGGTGACCCCGCCTTCACCGAGCGAGCGCTGGCGGCCATCGAGGACACGGGCCGTGCCGCCCTGGAGGATCTGGAGCGCGTGCTGGGCGTGTTGCGGGAGGCGGAGCGGCCGGTGAGCAGCCGCCCCACCCTGGCCGATGCCGACCGGCTCCTGGAGTCGGCGCGCGCGTCCGGGGCCAAGGTCGACGCCGAGGTCACGGGCCCGTTGGACACGGTGCCCGGTCCGGTGTCCCGGGAGGGTTACCGCATCCTCCAGGAGTCGCTCACCAACGTGTTGCGGCACGCGGGCAGCGTCCCCGTCCAGGTGCGTGTCGAAGTCCGGGACGAGTCGCTGGAGCTGGAAGTCCGCAATCTGCTGACCTCGGACATACCGGGGCCCGGCCGGGGCAGCGGGCTGCGCGGCATACGGGAACGGGCAGCGTTGCTCGGCGGTCGCGCGCGGACGGGTCCGGACCAGGGCGAATGGCAGGTGCATGCAGAGCTGCCGCTGAGTTGATCTAGGCTGGCCGGATGCCGGTCACCGTTCTTCTCGTCGACGACGAACCCCTCGTACGCGCGGGTCTGCGCGCCGTCCTGGAGGCGCAGTCCGACATCGAGGTCGTCGGGGAGGCGGCGGACGGTGCCGCGGTGATCCCCCTGGTGCGGCAGCTGCGTCCCGACGTGGTCGCGATGGACGTCCGTATGCCCCTGCTGGACGGCATCGAGGCGACGCGCGCGGTGCTGCGCACAGTGAGCGATCCGCCGAAGATCCTCGTGGTGACGACGTTCGAGAACGACGAGTACGTCTACGAGGCGCTGCGCGCGGGAGCGGACGGGTTCCTCCTGAAGCGGGCGCGACCGGCCGAGATCGTGCACGCGGTGCGACTGGTCGCCGAGGGCGAGTCGCTACTGTTCCCTTCGTCCGTAAGGCAGTTGGCCGCCGAGTACGGCGACACTTCGGGCAATCCCGCCGCCCGGGCCGCCATGGAGCGGGCCGCGCTGACCGAGCGGGAGGCGGAGGTCCTGCGCCTGATGGCCAGGGGTCTGTCGAACGCGGAGATCGCCGCACGGCTGACCGTCGGCACCGAGACGGTGAAGTCCCACGTCAGTGCCGTACTGGCGAAGCTGGGGGCCCGGGACCGCACCCAGGCGGTCATCGCGGCGTACGAATCGGGGTTCGTGGCACCGGGCTGATCACGACGCGCCGACGGTGAAGGGGTCCCGGCACTCGCCGGGGTGCGCCCCGCCGAGTACGATCCGCCCAACACGCGCGCGAGCTGGGAGGACGGACGTTGGGGCGGTTGACCGGCGGGGACCCCTCTCTGCTGCGAAGGATCAATTCCGCGGTGGTGCTGCACGCACTGCGCGCCACGGACTGCGCGACCCTCACCGAGATCACCCGGGTGACCGGACTGTCCCGGCCGACGGTCGAGGGCGTCGTCGAGGGCCTCATCGAGAACGGACTCGTCGTCGAGAAGGCGGCCGAGGAAGGCGCTGCACGGCGCCAGGGGCGTCCGGCGCGCAGGTTCCGCTTCCGGGCCGAGGCCGGCCATCTGCTGGGCCTGGAGATCGGCCCGCACCGGGTCGCCGCGCTCCTCGCCGACCTGGACGGCCGGGTCATGGGCGCCATGGCGAAGGACGTCGACGAGGCCGCGTCTGCGGACGAGCGGCTCGAACGGCTGCGGGTGGCCGTCGCGGAGCTGCTGCGCCGGGCGGGCGTCTCCCGCAACTCCCTGCGTGCGGTCGGCGTGGGCAGCCCCGGGATCGTCGAGGCGGACGGCACCGTGCGGCTGGGCACGGCGCTGCCCGAGTGGACGGGCCTGCGGCTGGGCGAACGGCTGAGCCGTTCCTTCAAGTGCCCGGTGCTGGTCGAGAACGACGCCAACACGGCAGCGGTCGCCGAGCACTGGAAGGGCGCGGCCACCGAGTCCGACGACGTGGTGTTCGTCCTCGCGGGACTGAGTCCGGGCGCCGGCTCGCTGATCGGCGGCCGGCTGCACCGTGGGTACGGGGGCGCGGCCGGCGAGATCGGCGCGCTGCATCTGCTGGGGCGCGACGTCACCCCGGAGACCCTGCTGTCCACGACGGACGAGCCCTTGCACCCGCTGGACGAGCAGGCCGTGGCCGAGGTCTTCGCCCTCGCGCGCAACGGCGACCAGCGGGCCCGCGCGGCCGTCGACCGTTTCATCCAGCGCCTGGTGCACGACGTGGCGGCACTCGTCCTCGCCCTCGACCCCGAACTGGTCGTCATCGGCGGCTGGGCGGCCGGGCTGGACGGTGTACTGGAGCCGCTGCGGCGCGAGTTGGCGCGCTACTGCCTGCGCCCGCCGAAGGTGACGCTGTCGATGCTGGGCGAGGCCGCCGTGGCGACGGGCGCCCTGCGGCTGGCCCTCGATCACGTGGAGGAGCAGCTGTTCGCGGTCGAGGGCACCGTGACGGCGCGCCGCTGACCCGCGAAGCGCGCCGCGCCCCGGGCGTGACCGGGGCACGACGTGGGCTCAGGAGGCGCGGCGCTCCGGGTCGTGATGTATCTCGACCCCGCCGGAGTCGCCGAAGGTCAGCCGGCAGGTGTCGGCCCGGTACGTGGCGACGGAGACCGCGGCGGTACGCCCCTCGGCGAAGAACCGGGTCGTGACGACGAGCACGGGAGCTCCGGGGAGCCGGTCGAGCTCCTTGGCGTCGTCCGCGCGCGCGGAGCCGAGCTCCACCGCCCGATCCTGGTTCTCCAGGTCCAGCCGCTGGAGCTCGCGCAGCACGGCACGCGCGCGTGCCGCCCCCGAGGGCGCGTCTATGGCCGACAGGTCCGGGACCGAGGACGCCGGCACGTAGAGCAGCTCGGCGGCGACCTGCTGACCGTGGGTCACCCTGGAGCGACGCACCGTGTGGACCTGTTCGCCGTGTGCCGTCTCCAGGAAGCCGGCCACCGAAGCGGGCGGCGCCGCCACCGTGCAGTCCGTAGCCTGCCACGCGTCGTCGGCCGCACCCGGCCAGGTGTGCTGCGCGGATCCCACGGCCACGCCCACGCGCGGCGGCGCGACGGTGGTGCCGACACCACGGCGGCGCTGGAGCCTGCCTTCCAGTTCGAGCTGTTCGAGGGCCTGCCGCAGGGTGGCCCGGGCCACGCCGAAGCGGGCCGCCAGGTCACGTTCGTTGGGCAGGATCTCGCCGACCGAGAACTCGGAGTCCAGTGCCTCACTGAGCACGGTCTTGAGATGCCAGTACTTAGGCTCCGGCACCGATTCCAACTGCGTGGTCCCCACCCTGTCCTCCGCAATCGCCGTGGCCCGGCGGCGTTTTAGCGCCCTTGTTTATTAAAGGTTCTTGCACTATCTCTGCGACGATAGGCCCGGCCCCACCCTTGGTCAAGACCAATCCTCGATCCCTTACGCAGTGCACAGGCGCGTTGCCGCAGAGCGTTCACGGGGCGTTCTCACGGGGCGATCTTCCGGACACAACGCCGAAAGCCCCCGTCCAGAGGACGGAGGCTTTCGGCCACGTACGGGGGCGATCCGGACGGCGCGCGCCGACACGGGCCGCCACGCCCGGCCCGCCACGCCCGGCCCGCGGCGGCTCAGCCGCGGATGCGGCTCATTCGACGTCGAGCGCCAGCAGCTTCTCGGGGTTGCGCATGATGTAGATGCACTGGATCCGGCCGTCCACGACGTCCAGTTGGAAGACGCTGTCGGGCTTCGTACCGGACATGATCACGAGCGCGGGGCCGCCGTTGATCTCCAGGAAGCGGAACGAGACGTGCGGTACGCCCTTCTTCGCGGCGCCCTGCAGGAACCGCCCCACCTTGTCGGCGGACTCGATGACCCGCAGCGGAGCCTGCGACCGCCCGCCGCTGTCGCCGACGAGGCGGACGTCGGGGGCGAGCATGGCCATGAGCCCTTCCAGGTCGCCGTCCGCGGCGGCGGCGAGGAACCGCTCGGTGAGGTCGCGGCGTTCGGCGGGATCGACCTCGTACCGCGGCCGGCGCTCGTCGACGTGCTTGCGCGCCCGCCCGGCGAGTTGGCGCACCGCGGGCTCCTCGCGGTCGAGGACGGCGGCGATGTCCGCGTACGGGTAGCCGAACGCCTCCCTGAGGACGAAGACGGCCCGCTCCAGCGGCGAGAGGGACTCCAGGACGACGAGGACGGCGAGCGAGACCGAGTCGGCGAGGACGGCCCGCTCCGCGCTGTCGGGGACGGTGTCCGCGAAGTGCGTGACGTACGGCTCGGGAAGCCACGGCCCCACGTACGCCTCTTTGCGCGACTGCACTTGGCGCAGTCGGTCGATGGCGAGCCGGGTGGTGACGCGGACCAGATAGCCGCGCGGCTCGCGCACGTCCGAGCGGTCGGCGCCGGACCAGCGCAGCCAGGCCTCCTGCACCACGTCCTCCGCGTCGGCGACCCTGCCGAGCATGCGGTAGGCCACCCCCGTCAGCAGGGGGCGGTGCTCTTCGAAGACGTCGGTCGCCGTGTCGGGTGCCACGGCTCCATCCCACCCGACGCATCCCGTCATGTCCAGGCGGATTCGGTCGCCGCCGGAGCAGAATGACCCGCGGGCCACCGGTGGCCGGCGGCCCCGACCCTGGAGGAGTGACGATGCGGTACGCGGTTCTGGGCACGGGCGAAGTGGGACGCACCCTCGGCGGCAAGCTGATCGAACTGGGTCACGAGGTGTCGTTGGGTTCGCGGGTGAAGGACAATCCGGCAGCCGTGGAGTGGGCCGACAGCATGGGCCCCGGCGCGGGCCACGGTACGTTCGCGGAGGCGGCGGCCTTCGGCGAGGTCGTCGTGAACGCGGTGGGCGGCCGGGTGGCCCTCACCGTGCTGCGTTCCGTCGACGAGGAGCATCTGGACGGGAAGATCGTCCTCGACGTGTCCAACCCCATCGCCTTCGAGGAGGGGCAGGTGCGTCTGGCCCCCGTCGAGTCGGACAGCGTGGGTGAGCAGATCCAGCGGGCCTTCCCGAACACACGCGTGGTGAAGAGCCTGAACACCATCAACTGCTATCTGATGGTCGACCCGGCGCTGGTGCCCGGGGAGCACCAGATCTTCGTGTCCGGTGAGGACCAGGTCGCGAAGGAGCAGGTGACGGCGCTGCTCGGGGAGTTCGGCTGGCCTCCGCACCGCGTCATCGACCTCGGTGGCATCCGCACGGCCCGGGCCGCGGAGATGATGCTGCCGCTGTGGCTGACGCTGTTCCAGCACATCGGGCACCCCGAGTTCAACGTGGAGGTGCGCAGGGCGCGTTGAGCACGGTGAGCGCGGGGCCGCGTGGACGCATGCACCCGGCCCCGCGCCGCCCTCAGGACCTCGGACCACCCTCAGGACCCGTGTCCCCGTGTCCCCATGTCCGCGACCCCCGCGACCGCGACCCGCGAGTCCGCGTCCCAGGGTTCTCGGCGCGGGGGCTACCCGTCGGTAGCAGTTGCTGACAAGCTGTCTACAAGACTGTCCGTCAGCGTGTCCCATGCGTCCCAGACGAGGAGCAGCCCCATGTCCGCCACGGTCTCGTTCAGCCTCCCCACTTCGCGCGGCCCCAGGACCGTCACCGTCTCCTACGCGCGCGTGGGCACCGGTGAACCGCTCCTGCTGCTGCACGGGATCGGTCACCACCGGCAGGCCTGGGACCCGGTGCTCCACATCCTGGCCGCCGAACGTGACGTCATAGCCGTCGACCTGCCCGGCTTCGGAGAGTCCCCGGCACTGCCCGACGGGCTCACCTACGACCTGTCGACGGTGGTGCCCACGCTGGGCGCGCTCTGCGAGGCACTCGGCATCGAACGGCCGCACGTGGCGGGCAACTCGCTCGGCGGGCTGCTGGCCCTGGAGCTGGGCCGCGAGAAGCTCGTACGGTCCGTCACCGCGCTCTCGCCCGCCGGCTTCTGGTCGCCGGTCGAGCGGCGCTACGCGTTCGGGGTGCTGAGCGCCATGCGGGTGGGGGCCAGGAGGCTGCCGCTCCCGGTGGTCGAGCGGCTGTCGCGGACGGCCGCCGGACGGGCGGCGCTGACGAGCACCATCTACGCCCGGCCGGGGCGCCGTTCACCCGAGGCCGTCGTCGCCGAGACCCTGGCGCTGGCCCACGCCGAGGGATTCGCCGAGACCCTCAGGGCGGGCACCACGGTCCAGTTCACGGACGACGTCCCGGGCCTTCCCGTCACCGTGGCCTGGGGAAGCCGTGACCGGCTGCTGGTGCGCCGCCAGGGGATCCGCGCCAAGCACATCATTCCGCGTGCCCGGCTGGTGCGGCTGCCCGGTTGCGGACACGTCCCGATGAACGACGATCCCGCGCTCGTCGCCCGCGTCATCCTCGACGGCAGCCGCTGAACGGCGCCCGACGAGAGCCAGGGCACCGGAGCCGAGGGCGACTCCGGCGCCCACCAGGCCGCTTCCGACGGCCTGCGCGGCTCCGTAGGCGCCCGTGCCGACGAGCGGCGCGCTGCACGCCGCCGCGACGGGGATGAGGCCGGAGAACAGGGTCGCGCGCTCCGCGCCGATGCGCTGCACGCCCATGTACCAGCACACGAACCCGACGACCGTGACGACCGCCGCCTGCCACAGCAGCGCGGCGGTCTCGGTGGCGTCCGGCACCCGCAGCCACGCGCTGCCGCCCGTGAGCAGCCCCGTCACGGCCGACTCCACGGCGGCGACCCCGCAGACGGTGGCCGACAACAGCCGTGGCCCCAGCGGCCGCAGGACGGGTACGGCCAGGACCGCGAAGCCCACCTCGCCGCACAGCGCGCCCACGGAGCAGGCGATGCCCGCGGCGTCCGTACGGCCCCACCCCTGGACCGTGAAGGCGCCCAGTGCCACGAGCAACGACCCGTACAGGACGCGGCGTCGAGGCCGGCGTCCCTCCTGGAGGGGCACGACGACCGCCACGACGACCGGGGCACAGCCCACGAAGACACCCGGGACCGCGGGTTCCGCCGTCCGTTCGGCGGCGATCACCGCGAGGTTGAAGCCGACCATGCCGACGGCCGCGAGCAGCGCGAGACGGCTCCACCGACGCGCGTCGAGGGAGCGCAGTCGCGTCATGGAGCCCCGGCCGACCAGGGGCAACAGCAGCAGGCAGGCCAGTCCGTAGCGGAGGAACTGCCCACCCGCGTACGGGTAGTGGCCCAGGACGCTGTTGGCGGTGAAGGAGCCTCCGACGAGGACACAGGCGAAGGCGGCGAGCAGGGCGCCTCGGGCGGTGGTGGGGTTCATGAGGGCGACGCTATGAAGGCGCGTGGTCCGGTTTAAGGTCCACTTCCATGACGTCATCGGGGACCAATCACAGCGAACCGGCGGGGCCCGGGCCCTCGGACGGTGCTCCGTGGGCGGCCGCCTGGGAACTGCTACTTCCGGCCGCTTCGGCCCCCGCACGCGCGCGTGGCCGGACCCTTCAGGCGGCGCTCCGCGAGGCGGTCCGCACGGGCCGGCTCGCTCCGGGGACCCGGCTGCCGTCCAGCCGCGAGCTCGCCGCCGACCTCGGCGTGTCACGGGGCCTGGTCACCGAGGCGTACGAGCAGTTGACGGCCGAGGGCTACCTGCGCAGCGACCGGGGGGCCGGGACCTGGGTCGGCGACGCGGTCCGGGCGGCCGGTCCCCGCGCGCGTGACCTGGCCCCGCGGAGCTCCGGAGCGCGGGCCGACTTCGTGCCCGGTACGCCCGACCTGTCGCTGTTCCCGCGCACCGCGTGGGCGGCCGCGCACCGCGGCGTGCTGGCCGAACTGCCGCACCACGCCCTGGGTTACCCCGATCCGCGCGGGCTGCCCCGGCTGCGCATCGCGCTCGCCGAGCTGCTCGCGCGGCGCCGCGGCGTGGTCGCCGATCCGGAACGGATCGTCGTGGTCTCAGGAGTGGCGCAGGCCATGGCCCTGCTCGGATTCGTGCTGCACGCGCGCGGGCTGCGCACCGTCGGCGTGGAGGACCCCGGCAGTCCCGAGCACGGTGCGCTGTACGCCTCCGCCGGCATCGGCACCGTACCGCTGCCGCTCGACGGCGAAGGACTGGCCGTCGGCCCGCTGAAGGCCTCGGGGGTGCGCGCGGTGGTGACGACGCCGGCTCATCAGTTCCCCACGGGCATCGCCTGCTCGGCGCGGCGCCGCGCCGAACTCCTCGACTGGGCCCGCTCGCTGGACGGGCTCGTGATCGAGGACGACTACGACGGGGACTTCCGCTACGACCGTGCCCCCGTGGGCGCCCTCCAGGGGCTCGACCCGGGGCACGTCGCCTACACCGGGTCGGTCAGCAAGTCCCTCGCCCCGGGCCTGCGGCTCGGCTGGCTGCTCGTACCGGCCTCGCTCTCCGAGGAGGTCGTCGAACGCAAGCGCACCATGGACCTGGGGAACCCGGTCGTCGACCAGGCGCTCCTCGCCCGCTTCCTGGAGCGCGGGGACTACGACCGGCAGCTCCGCCGCTGCCAGCGCGCCTACCGGGAACGGCGCGACGCCCTCGTGGCCGCGCTGGCCTCGCACTTTCCCGGTACCGAGGTGTCCGGTGTCGCGGCCGGCCTCCACGCCATCGCGGCCCTGCCCGGGCGGTACGGGCCACTCGACCGTTTCCTGGAACGCACCCGTGCGGCGGGCGTGGCCGTGCGTCCGCTGGCGCAGTACGGGACGGCGGTCGAGGACGGCTTGCGGCTGGTGCTGGGGTACGCCCATCTGTCGCCCGCGCGGATCCGCGACGGGGTGGCGCTGATGGCGGACGCGGTGCGCGACTGATCCCGTCGGCGCGTTCCCACTCCCGGCGCGCATGAGCGCACGCGGACCCGCCGCGCACGAGCACACCCACCTCGGCGCGCTGGAGCGCACGGACCCTCCGCCCGCGACCGGGGCCCTGGAGCACACGGACCCGCCGCCCGCGACCGGGGCCCTGGAGGTCCTGTCCCGTGCCTCGATGCCCACCGGTGTCCGCATGCCCGGAACGGCGGTTCCCCTGCCCCTGGGGCCAGTTGTTCACTTGTGGTTTCCGTGTGCGCTGCGGCGCACCAGTAGTTGTGGCACTGCACACCGGCCGGATCCGTCCCAGGAGGCGCATTCATGTCGCACCGTCCGCCAAGCCACTTCCCCGGTCGTCGCAGCGTGCTGCGCGGCTCCCTCGCCGCGTCCGCGGCGCTCGCCCTGCCCACCGCGCTCGGCTCGGCACCGGCGTTCGCCCTGTCCGGACGGCCCAAGGCGGGGTGGGGCGTCCAGGCGGGCGACGTGACCGCCGACTCCGGCCTCGTGTGGGTCCGCTCCGACCGCCCCGCGCGGATGATCGTCGAGACGTCGGCGACCGAGTCGTTCCGCCGTTCCCGCAGATGGCAGGGGCCGCTGCTCGGCGCGGACACGGACTTCACGGGGACCACCAGGCTGCGCGGGCTGCCCGCCGGCGAGCAGATCCACTACCGCGTCCTGCTCGCGGACCCCGACGACCCGCGGCGCACCGGCGAACCGGTGACCGGCACCTTCCGCACGACGCCCGCCGGACGGCGGCGTGGCGTGCGCTTCCTGTGGTCGGGCGACCTGGCGGGACAGGGCTGGGGCATCAACCCCGACATCGGCGGCTACCGCATCTACGACGCCATGGCCCGGCTCGATCCGGACTTCTTCCTGTGCAGCGGCGACAACATCTACGCCGACGGACCGATCGCGGCGACCGCGACGCTCCCCGACGGCAGCACCTGGCGGAACATCACGACCGAGGAGAAGTCCAAGGTCGCCGAGTCGCTGGCCGAGTTCCGCGGCAACTTCCGCTACAACCTGCTGGACGAGAACCTGAAGCGCTTCAACGCCCAGGTGCCGTCGATCATCCAGTGGGACGACCACGAGGTGCGCAACAACTGGTACCCCGGCGAGGTGATCGCGGCCTCGGACACGCGCTACACGGAGAAGAGCGTCGACGTGCTGGCCGCTCGTGCCCGTCGCGCCTTCAGCGAGTACTTCCCGCTCTCCACACTGCGGCCGGGCGACAAGGACGGCCGCGTGTACCGGGTCATGCGCCACGGCCCGCTTCTGGACGTCTTCGTGCTCGACATGAGGACCTACCGCAACGCCAACTCCCCCGACACCCAGACCACCGACCCGCAGGGCATCCTCGGCGCCGAGCAGCTGGAGTGGCTCAAGCGCGAGCTGTCGCGGTCGCGCGCGGTGTGGAAGGTGATCGCCTCCGACATGCCGCTCGGCCTGGTCGTGCCGGACACGACCGAGGGGAAGCCGAACATCGAGGCCGTGGCACAGGGCGACCCCGGCGCGCCCCTCGGACGCGAGTTGCAGATCGCGGAGCTGCTGCGGTTCGTCAAGCACCGGCGGATCACCGGTACCGTCTGGCTGACCGCCGATGTGCACCACACCTCGGCGCAGCACTACCAGCCCTCGCGGGCCGCCTTCACCGACTTCGAGCCGTTCTGGGAGTTCGTGTCCGGGCCTCTCAACGCCGGAGCCTTCCCGGCGAGCGCGCTGGACGGCACGTTCGGACCGGAGCGGGTGTTCGTGAAGGCACCGACCGCGTCGAACGTCTCGCCCGCGGGCGGATACCAGTTCTTCGGCGAGGTCGACATCGACGGAGACAGCGGCGAGCTCACGGTGCGGTTGCGGGAGCAGGACGGGACCGTGCTGTTCACGCAGGTGCTCCAGCCGGGGCGCGTGGGCCAGTAAGGTCTCGCGGCTCCCGTACCCTCGAGCGGGTGGGCCGCGCACCGGAGTCATCCCCCGGTGCGCGGCCCGCCTGCCTGCCGTGCGGACCGACTCGGCGCGGCTCAGGTCGACTCGGCTCAGCTCGGCGCGGCTCAGGTCGACTCGGCTCAGGTCGACTCGACTCAGGTCGACTCGGCTCAGCTCGGTGCGGCAGGGCCGCGCGGCTCACTCGGCCCGGCGCGGCCCGGCGCGGCGCGGCGTGACTCACCTCGGCCCTCGCCGGGTGGCTCGGCCCGGCACGGCGTGGGTCAGGGCGCGGTACGGCTCGGCGCGGCGGTGGTCGCTCGGCGCGGCCCAGTCCGGACCGTCCGCAAGTACGCGCAGGTCAGAGCCGATTGTCAGTGGTCACCTCTACGGTTTTTCCATGACGCGATCTTTCCAGGCCGTGGCCTACACCCGACCCTCCGCGCTGGAGTCCGCACCGGGCGGACAGCGGCTGGGACTTGAGACCTCGCAGGGCGCGACGCCCACGGGGATCGAGGCCCACCCGCGCTTCTTCGCGGGCTTCCTGACCTCCCCTCAGGTCGCAGCGGCCGGGCTTCTGGCGGTGGCCGACGTCGCCGCGGCCCGCTACTACCAGCGGCAGTTGAGCGCGTCCCTGGACCCGGTGGTCACGGGCAACGGCGACCGGCTCCGCTTCGAGTCCTTCTCCGGCTGCGGCGGTGTGTACGCGCGCCTGGACGTCCTGACCCCGGGTCTCGACGGCGGCGAGGTCGGCCACGGCACGACCAATGTCGACGTCAACAACCCGCTGCGCGAGGCGCTTTCCCGCATCGGCACGGACGATCCGCTGCACCTGCGGGTCGGCCCCGACGACATGACGGTGACCACGCTGGACGGCCCCGTCGTCGAGAAGAAGGTGCCGCTGCCGGACCGCTGGTTGCGGGGGTTCGCCGAGGCCCAGGTGACAGCGGCCGGTTTCGACCTGCGGGCCGATCTGCCGGCGGCCGAGGCAGTGCGTTTCCTGCGCTCGCTGCCGCGCGGCACCGCGCGCGGCGCGTCGCGTGGAGCCCATTGGGTGGTGCCGACGGGGCGCGGCCTGCGGCCCACGACCCGCCCGGTGCCGGGGGCGGTGTGCCTGCCCGGTCCGGACCGTCTGATCGCCCTCCAGCGGGTGCTGCGCCACGCGTCGGCGCTGCGGGTGTACGGCCCTCCGGTGACCGGCGAGACCACCGCCGCGGCCTGGGAGGTCGTCCTGCCGGGGATGCGCCTGACGCTGACGCTGTCGCCCGACTCCGCTCGCGGGTTCTCCGGGGAGGGCGGGGTGCTGGACGCCCTCGCGACCGACGAGGCCGCCGAGGACGCGGAGTTGATCGCCGTGCTGCTGGCCTGGGAGCCGCGCGTCGACGTGGGAGACCTCGCCGTCGCCTCCGGCCTGCCGGCCGAGCGGGTGCGCGCCGCCCTGGTCCGCCTCGGCACCTCGGGCCGCGTGGGGTACGACACTGCGGAGGCGGCGTACTTCCACCGCGAGCTGCCGTACGACGCCGAGCGGGTGGAGCGCCACAATCCGAGGCTGCGGTCGGCCCGGGCCCTGGTCGCCGCGGGTGCGGTCGCCCTGGACGGCACGCTCGGCACGGTGACCGCCGAGGACGGCCACGTCCACCGAGTGCGCGACGACGCGGGGACGCTGAGCTGCTCCTGCCTGTGGTGGGCCAGATACCGGGGAGGACGCGGACCGTGCAAGCACGCGCTGGCGGTGCGCATGGTGCGGCGGGGAAGCACGACGGGGCAGCGGGAGACGCGGATCGACGGGGGTGTGCGATGAGTCGCGAGGCACTGGTCACAGCGGTACGGGCGGGGCAGACGATCGAGGTCACCGGCCTCCTGGACGGGATGACGGATGCCGAACGACGGGCGTGCCTGCCCGCGTTGAAGGAGCTGCGCAAGGAGTTGCGGGGCGCTCCGTGGAGCGCCCCGTCCCGCAAGGCCTATCCCGCGCTGCACGCGGCCGGCGCGGCATGCCACACGGGCGCCGCTGGGGCGGCCACCTGGATCGCGGCGGCCGACATGCGCTGGTCCCAGGCCTCCCCCGGCGTGCTCCTGCACGTCCTGGGCGACCGTGAGCCCGAATGGCTCAGCGGCGTGGCCCACCGACTCGCGCAGCGGCCGGTCACCTCCCGGGTGCCGTACGCGTTGACGGCGGGCCTGGTGCGGCTGTCGGGCTGCGAGACGCCGACGACCGACGCGCATGTGACGGGCTGGTTCGAGCACATCGGAAGCGCGTGGCACCAAGGCGACACCGTGGTCGAGCGCCTCCGCCGGGAGCCGCACCTGCCGGTCATGGTCGCCGCGCTCTTCGAGTCCCTGGAGGTGACCGGCCGGGTCGGGTGGCTGTTCGGTGACGGTCCGGACAGCTGGTACAGCGCACTCGCGCGGCTCACCCGGGAAGGCGCCCTCGACCGCAAGGTCATGGTGGACGCCTGTGTGGCCCGGCTGCTGCGCGGTGGCGCGGCCGCCGACCAGCGGCTGTTCCTGCGCCTGTTGACCTGCCTCGACCTGACGCGGGACGAGGAGCGGGAGCGGTCGGCGGACTGGACGGCACTGGCCTGCGACGCGGCGTCGCCGGTGGCTTGGCACGCCCAGTCCGTACTGGCTTCCCTCGTCCTGGACGGCGAGCCGGCGCTCCGGCTGCTCGCCGAGATGACCTCGGGGGTGCTGTTCCGGCCGGAGAAGAAGCTCGTCCGGGCCCAGCTCATCCTGTTGGGCAAGGTGCTCAAGCGTGATCCGTCGAGCGCGCCCGACCTCCTGCCGGCGGTGGCGCAGGCGTTCGGGCACCAGGACACGGAGGTGCAGGAGCGCGCGCTCAAGCTCGTGGAGCGGCACTTCGCCCGGCTGGACGGAGCGGACGGTGCCCGTGAGCGGATCGCCGAACTGGCGGCGGAGTTGAGTCCCGGGCCACGTGCCCGGGCGGAGCGGCTGCTGGGCGCCGGTGTGGTGGATTCCGCGCCGGTGGTCCACGCGGAGGTGCTGCCGCCTGTGCCGGAGCGCCCACGGCTCGCGCCGGCGCCGGGATCGGCGGTGGAGGTGGCCGAGGAGGTCGGCGCCCTGCTGGCGTCGGGCGGCGACGTCGCCACGTTCGAGCGCGCGTTGGACGGTCTGGTCCGGCATGCGCACGACGATCGGGAGGCGCTGCTGGAGGCCCTGCGTCCCGCCGTCGCACGGCGCTGGTGGGTGGACGCCGACGTCTCCGACACGCAGGTGGACCGGTACTTCCGGGAGTCGCCCCACGGCCTGGAGGTCCTCCTCGCGGCGTTGCTCGGGCGGGTGCGGACGGCCACGCTCCACGCGGCGGTGCAGCAGAGGCCGGACAGGGGCGACTGCCCGCACCGTGCCCTGTCCCGTGTCTTCGACGCGCGTCTGTGGGAGGTGGCCCATCGGATCCGTACCGATCCGCTGCCGTTCCTGCTGGCCACCCCCAGCTGGTCGACGGGGCTGCTGGAGCCGGACGAACTGGTGGCACGCCTGGCCGAGTACCGGCGGCTCGACGCCCGGGCGGGAGCGGCGGACTTCGCCCAGGCACTGCTGCGTGTCCGGCGGGACGGCGACGGGGCGCCGGCGGCCGCGGCGGCACGAGCACGGGCGCTCGGCACACCCGAGGGGTACCGGCTGGCCCAGTGGCTCACCGCGCAGGGCCCGCGTCTCCCGCTGAGCCGCCGGCGGACCGCGGGCGCCCGCATCCTGCTGGAGATGGGCGAACTCGACGAGATACAGGGACAGTTCCCGCCGGAGTTCCGGCGGCTGGGACGTCCGCAGTCCGTCTTCAAGAACCGCACGTACTGCCCGCACTGGGACCGGGCGGAGCGGCAGCACTGGTCGGCGGTGCTGCCCGGCCGCCGGGAGATGGTGGCGGCCCGCGTGCTCGGCGACCTCGCCTCGGCCGCCGTGGACGACAGCCGGAAGGAGGCCGCGATTCTGCCCCTGCTGGCCGAGGCCGACGGCGAGGCGGGCGAGGCCCTGCACCTGTGCGTGGCGTACGGGCTGGCGGCGCGCGACCCGGAGGACCGGCTGTGCGCCGTGGACGCCCTGCTGGTCCTGGCTGCGCGCGGTCAGCTCGACGCGGAGCGGCTCGGTGCCGATCTCGGCCAGTTGGTGCGCCGCGGTTGTGTGAAGCCGCTGCGGCTCGCCGAGTCGATACGCACCGCGGCGGCGACCGGCGCGTACGCCACCGTTTGGTCGGTGCTCCGTGACGCGCTGCCGATCCTGCTGGCCGACCTCGCGACGGACGGTACGGGCGGCAGTGCCACCCGCGGGCTCGGGGACCTGCTGGAGGTCGCCGCGGACTGCGCCGAGCGGTCGGGGGCACGCGGCGATCTGGCACATCTCGCCCGGGCCGCCGGGCGGCGCGGCTCGTCGCGGCTGGTCACCCAGGCCCGCCGCCTACGGATCGCGCTGACACAGGAGGCAGCCGCCTGACGTAGGCCCGGCCCGTCGGCGGCATGACCCGAGGGGGACGCACCGCTTCTGACGAGTCTCGTGACCAGTGCGGAACACGAGCGGTCCGGGCCGAGCAAAGGACCCTTAAAAAGAACTGCAAAAGGGGCAGAACGACACTTAACCGATCAGTCACAAAGCGTTCGTGATCACGCAACACCGTTCCTTCACAGTGGCTGTATGACTCCTGACATGTCTGATGTGACCCGTGCGAAGCACGGGCGCCCCATACACCACTGGCGGCGGGACGTCGTCGAACTCGCCGCCCTGTTCACGGCCGTGGCCGTCGCCGACGCCGTCGCCAACCTGATCGGGCACGGGCCCGACGGCCCTGCCCTGCTCGTGATCTCGGCGGTGATCCTGGTCGCCACGGCCGGCTTCCACATCTGGTGGGCACGGCGCCACGGCCACGCCCCGCCGGCGGACGATACCGGCGCCCGGCCCGGCGCCCACGGGCGACGGGCCGGGCGCTCCGGAGAGCCCGCCGCGACCCCGCAGACCACCGCCGGGGAGACCGTGCTGTGGCGGATGCGTACGACGGTGCAGGACGCGCCGGGTTCGCTGGCGGCGCTGTGCACGGCACTGGCCGGGCAGCGGGTCGACATCCTGAGCCTGCAGACGCATCCGCTGGCGAAGGGCACCGTGGACGAGTTCCTGCTGCGCGCCCCCGCGGACCTGGACGCCGCCGAGATCACCCGGGCCGTGTCCCGGGCGGGCGGTGCCGGGACGTGGATCGAGCGCGCCGACGCCCACGACCTGGTGGACGCTCCGACCCGGGTGCTCGGCCTGGCCACTCGCACAGCACTCGACGCCGCCGAACTCCCCCTCGCTCTCCGGCAGTTGCTCGGCCGCTGCACCATCCGGTCGCTGCCCGGCAAGTCGCCGGTCTCCGGACGGGTGGAGGAGGGCGCGCCCGTGGAGGGTGCCCTGGAGGGCACCGTCATGCGGCTGCGGGCCCCGGAGGGCGGTGTGATCACGGTGGAGCGGCCGTATCTGCCGTTCACGCCGACCGAGTTCGCGCGGGCGAGGGCGCTGGTGGAGCTGGACGCGCGGCTCGGTCCGCGGATTCCGCGCAGCCAGGACGTACTGACGCTGCCCGAAGGCAACGCCATCACCGTGCGACGGGCCGACGGGTCCGACGTCGAGGCGGCCAAGGCGATGCACGAGCGCTGCTCCGCGCGGACGCTGAGCATGCGGTACCACGGCCCGGTGGGCGACGCGGACCGCTACCTCACCCACCTGCTCAGCCCGCGCTTCGGTCGCACCCTGGCAGTGCAGACCGCGTCGGGCCGCATCGTCGGGCTCGGACACCTCCTCTGGGACGGGGACGAGACGGAGATCGCGCTCCTCGTCGAGGACGACTGGCAGCGGCGCGGCATCGGCAGCGAGCTGCTCGGCCGACTGGTGGCCCTGGCCGTCGAGGCCGGCTGCGAGAGCGTGTACGTCGTGACGCAGGCCTCCAACACCGGCATGGTCGCCGCCATGCGCGGCCTCGGTCTCCCCCTCGACTACCAGATCGAGGAGGGCACCCTGGTCATCACGGCCCGCCTGGAGCCGGCCGGCCCGGCGCGGCTGCCGCAGGGCGAAGAGCAGCGCGGGGAGCGCGTCGCGCGCGACTGACCGTGTCCCGTACGGACGCCTCGCCGTCCGGCCCCCCGTGGGTCCGGACGGCGAGGTCGAGCCGGGCGTCCGCCGTCACTCGGACCGGCCCGGCTCCTCCCCCGCTCCCACCCCCGGCGTGCCGCTCCCCTACGCCACGGGCACCGTGTTCCCCAACGCCGCGTCGAGGTCGGCCCAGAGGTCGTCGACGTCCTCCAGGCCGACCGACATCCGCAGCAGCCGGTCGCTGACGCCGGCGTCGTGGCGGTCCTGCTCGGGCACGATGCGGTGGCTGATCGAGGCCGGGTGCTGGATCAGGCTGTCCACGCTGCCGAGGCTCACGGCCGGGGTGACCAGACGGACCCCGGCGATCACGTCGTGCGGGTCCCCGTGGACCTCGAACGCGATCATGGCACCGCCGATGTGCGGGTAGTGGACGCGGGCGACGCGCGGATCGGCGGCGAGGCGCCGGGCGAGTTCGGCGGCGTTCGAGGACGCGGCCCGCACGCGTACGGGAAGCGTGGACAGGCCGCGCAGCAGCAGATATCCGGCCAGCGGATGCAGGACACCACCGGTCGCGAACCTCACCTGGCGCAGCCGTCGGGCGAACTCCTCGTCGCAGGCCACCACGCCGGCCATCACGTCACCGTGGCCGCCGAGGTACTTGGTCGCGCTGTGCAGGATCAGGCGCGCGCCGTGTTCGGCGGGACGCTGCAGCACGGGGGTGGCGAACGTGTTGTCCGCGAGCAACGGCACGGAGCCGCAGGCGTGCGCGACGGCCCTGAGGTCCACCTCGGCGAGCGTCGGGTTGGCCGGCGACTCGACCATCACCAGACCGGTGTCCGGCCGCAGTGCGTCGGCGATGCCCGCCGGATCGACCCAGGTGACCTCGCTGCCCAGCAGACCCGCCGTCAGCAGGTGGTCGCTGCATCCGTACAGCGGGCGTACGGCGACGACGTGCCGCAGGCCCATCGCGTTCCTGACCAGCAGGACGGCGCTCAGCGCGGCCATGCCACTGGCGAAGGCGACCGCGCTCTCGGTGCCTTCGAGCCGGGCGAGCGCGGTCTCGAAACGGGCGACGGTCGGATTGCCGAGCCGTGCGTAGACGGGCGGACCGTCCGGTTCGGCGCCGTCCGCGGCGAACGCGTCGATGCGGGCGGCCTCGCCCCGGCTGTCGTACGAGGGGTAGGTCGTCGACAGATCGATGGGCGCGGCGTGAAGTCCCTGGGCGGCGAGATCGTCCCGCCCGGCGTGCACGGCCTCGGTGGCGAGCGCCCGGACCAGGGGCGCGGCGGACACCTGACGGGTTCCGTTCAGGTCGTCCCGGGCGTCGCGAGTGCCATATGCGTCATATGCGTCGTACACAACGGAGTCCATGCCGCGAAGCCTGAACACCGAACGGACCGTGAGCGCCACATCCCGTGTTACGTTCGCGCCATGGCCGATTCCGTCGTACTCGATCCGGTGGATCTTCATCTGCTGCGGCTGTTGCAGAACGACGCCCGGACGACGTACCGCGACCTCGCCGCACAGGTCGGTGTCGCGCCCTCGACCTGCCTGGACCGGGTGACCCGGCTGCGCCGTGCGGGGGTGATTCTCGGCCATCAGCTGCGGCTGGACCCGGCGAAGCTGGGCAGGGGTCTCGAAGCGTTGCTGTCCGTGCAGGTCAGGCCGCATCGACGGGAGCTTGTGGGGCCCTTCGTGGACCGGATAAGAGCGCTTCCGGAGTCCCGCACGGTCTTCCATCTCACCGGTCCCGACGACTATCTCGTCCATGTCGCGGTGGCGGACATGGCGGATCTGCAGCGCCTGGTGCTCGACGAGTTCACCTCGCAGCGCGAAGTGGCGCGGGTAGAGACCCGGTTGATCTTCCAGCAGTGGGACTGCGGTCCGCTGCTGCCTCCCCGCCGGGACGCGCACACGGGCCAGCCGTCCGCGGAACCGTCCGTGCGGTCCGGCAGGACCCCGGTGCCCGAGCAGCCCGCCAGGCCGACGGCGGGGGCCGGCTGATCCGGCACAAGAGCCGGATACCGGGCTGACGCGACACCCGTCCTCATATGAGGATGTCCGCATGTCACAGACGAAGAGCCCGCTGCCCCGCGAGGTCGCCGACACCTATGTCGACGAACTCATCGCCCTCGACCCGGTCCTCGGAACGTACCTCGGTGTGAAGGAGAGTCACGGCAAGCTCCCCGACACCTCGCCCGCCGGCCAGGAGGCGGTCGCGGAGCTCGCACGGGCGACGCTCGCACGGCTCGACGACGCCGAGCGGCTGCCCGGGGCGGACAGTGACATGGAGCGCCGGTGTGCCCGGCTGCTGCGCGAGCGGCTCACCGCCCAACTCGCCGTCCACGACGCCGGCGAGGGCCTGCGCGCGGTCGGCAACCTGCACACGGCGCCGCACACTGTGCGCGAGGTCTTCACCCTGACGCCGGCCGACACGGAGGAGGACTGGGCGGTCATCGCCGAGCGGCTGCGCGCCGTGCCGGCGGCCCTGGTGGGATACCGCGAGTCCCTCGCCCTCGGCCTGGACCGCAAGCTGTACGCGGGCCCGCGCCCGACAGCGACCTTCATCGGGCAGCTCACCGAGTGGTCGGACACCGACGGGCAGGGCCTCGGCTGGTTCGAGGACTTCGCGTCGGCGGGCCCGGACGCGCTGCGGGAGGAACTCGACACCGCCGCCCGCGCCGCCACCGAGGCGATCGTCGCGCTGCGGGACTGGATGCGCGACGTGTACGCGCCCACGATCGAGGGCGCGCCCGACACGGTGGGCCGTGAGCGGTACGCGCGGCTGGCCCGCTACTTCAACGGCACGGATCTCGACCTGGACGAGGCGTACGCCTACGGCTGGGCCGAGTACCACCGGCTGCTCGGCGAGATGAAGTCCGAGGCCGAGAAGATCCTGCCCGGCGCCGCGACCCCTTGGGTGGCGCTCGCGCACCTCGACGAGCACGGCAGGCACATCGAAGGCGTCGACGAGGTGCGGACCTGGCTCCAGGGCCTCATGGACGAGGCGATCGAGGCCCTGGACGGCACGCACTTCGAACTCGCGGAACCGGTACGGAAGGTGGAGTCCCGCATCGCACCGCCCGGTGGCGCCGCGGCACCGTACTACACCGCGCCGTCGCAGGACTTCTCCCGCCCCGGACGGACGTGGCTGCCGACCATGGGGCAGACCCGCTTCCCCGTCTACGACCTGGTCTCGACCTGGTACCACGAGGGGGTGCCCGGCCATCACCTCCAGCTCGCCCAGTGGGTGTACGTGGTCGACGACCTCTCCCGTTACCAGGCCACCGTCGGCCAGGTCAGCGCCAACTGCGAGGGCTGGGCGCTCTACTCGGAGCGGCTGATGGACGAGCTGGGCTTCCTCACCGACGCCGAGCAGCGGCTCGGGTACCTCGACGCGCAGATGATGCGCGCCGCCCGGGTCATCGTCGACATCGGCATGCACCTGGAGCTGGAGATCCCGGCCGACTCGCCCTTCCACCCCGGCGAGCGGTGGACACCCGACCTGGCGCAGGAGTTCTTCGACGCGCACAGCAGCCGCCCGGCCGACTTCGTGGAGAGCGAGCTGACCCGCTACCTCACCATCCCCGGCCAGGCCATCGGCTACAAGCTCGGCGAGCGTGCGTGGCTGCTGGGCCGGGAGAACGCGAAGAAGCGCCACGGCGACGCGTTCGACGCGAAGGCCTGGCACATGGCGGCCCTGTCCCAGGGTTCGCTGGGCCTGGACGACCTGGTGGACGAGCTGTCCCGGCTCTGAGCCGCGCGTACGGAGCGGCCGGGACCGGTACCCGCCCGGCCGCTCAGTGCGTCAGCCGACGCAGCTGCACCAATCCGAGCCAGGTCTCGGGGCCCGGCTCCGCGTAGGCGGCGCGCACCGCGTACCGGCCGGGTTCGAGAGCGACCCGCAGATGGTCGGTGCGCTCGGAGGCGGTGCCGGGCCAGGCCGCGTCGAAGAGGACCACCGGCCCCGGCACCTTCCACTGCACCTCCGGCTCCCACGCGGCCCCGGCCAGCGCGGCAGGTACACCGGAGAGGAGCTCCTGCTCGGACTCGGCGGCGCACCACCGTACGAAGGTGGCGTACTCGGGGAGGTATGCCGTGGAGGCGGGCTGGTCGCCGAGGACGAGGGCCCTGGTGTCCCCGACCGGCACGAGGCCGATGAACCCTTCCACGTCACATGCCCGGTCGTAGTCGGAGGACATGTCGTCGCCGTCCGCCCCCGACCAGAACGGCAGCACGACCTCCGGGATCGCTATGAGGGGTCCGCCGCCCGACTCCACCCAATCGACCGCACCTGGGTCCGCGTATCTGGCCATGCGCAGAAGCTACACGCCCGGGACCGCAGGGGTGTTCGGTGTCCCCCACCCTGTCCGATACGAGCGGATCAGCAGCCGCAGTCGTCCGTGCCGACCGGTGCGGTCAGCGGGTCCGCCGCGCGCCGCTCCCGGCCGTCCCAGGTCTCGAACTCGAAGCCCTCACGGGCCCAGTACTCGAAGCCGCCGAGCATCTCCTTGACCTGGAAGCCGAGTTGGGCGAGGGCGAGAGCCGCGCGGGTGGCGCCGTTGCAGCCGGGGCCCCAGCAATAGGTCACGACCGGAACCGACTTGTCGAGGATCTGCTCGGCCTGTTCGGGGATGAGCGCGGTGGGCAGGTGGACGGCGCCGGGGATGTGGCCCTGGTCCCACGACTCGGTGGAACGGGAGTCGAGGACGACGAAGCCGGCGTCGCCACCCTCGGCCAGGGCGGCGGCGACGTCGGACACGTCGGCGTGGAAGGCGAGGCTCGCGCCGAAGTAGGCGGCGGCAGCGGCCGGGGACGCGGGCGCGACCCGCAGGACGGGGTTCGCACCCGCCGACCCGGTCGCGGTCGCGCCGGTCGTGGTCCCGGTGGTCGTGGTGCCCGCCTCGGGCTGCGTCGTCGTCACGCTGCCGGTGGCGGTGGTGACGGTGGTGCTGGTGGCGGCGGTCGCGGTCATGGTCTGGCCTTCCCTCCCGGGTCCCGCCGGCCGGCGCCGGATGCGCGCACCCTCCGCGCGTCCGGCGGCCCGGTGCTTCCTGCGCACCCGGCCGAGCGGAACGTTCTGACCAGAAATCTACGGTCGGTGATCCACTTCCTGAAGTGACGATCCACGGCCTCTCTCTTGATCGGCCGGGGATTCGCCTGCTATCCATCGCACATGACCGCGTATTCCCCGGACGCCACCGACTGGCGCATCCTCGATGTCCTCCAGCGGGAGGGGCGGGCGAGTTTCGCCGAGCTCGCCCGCGCCGTCTCCATGTCCGCGAGCGCGGTCACCGAGCGGGTGCGCCGCCTGGAGGAAGCCGGCGTCATCCGGGGCTACGCGGCCGTCGTCGATCCGGAGAGCCTCGGCCTGCCCATCCTCGCGTTCGTCCGGCTCAGGTATCCCCATGGCAACTACAAGCCGTTCCACGACCTCGTCGCGGCGACGCCCGAGATCCTGGAGGCGCATCACGTCACCGGCGACGACTGCTTCGTCATCAAGGTCGCCGCACGCTCGATGAGCCACCTGGAGGAGGTGTCGGGCAGGATCGGCGCCCTGGGCTCGGTGACGACCAGCGTCGTCTACTCCTCCCCGCTTCCCCGGCGGCCCCTCAGCCACTGAGTCCGCCGCGCCGGGCGGCCGGGTGGCGAGACGTCCGGCGGCCGGCGCGCCTGACACACGGGGGCCGGGTCGCGCCGGCATGCGAGGGGCGGGCCGAGGGGCACCCGGCCATCCGTCGGTACCGGCGGGCCGCCGAACGACAGGGCAGCGGTGCGCCGTGTCAGTCGACGGCGCCCCTCTGCCGTACGACCGAGCCTGTCCTCCCCTTCACCACTTCCAGTTGGGCGTGCACACGCCGCCGCAGATCGGCGACGTGGCTGACGATGCCGACGCTGCGATCGCGCTCCCGCAACGAGTCGAGGACGTCGAGGACCTCGTCGAGGGTCTGGTCGTCGAGACTGCCGAAGCCCTCGTCGATGAAGAGGGTGTCGAGCCGCACGCCCCCCGCCTCGTCGGTGACGACGTCCGCGAGGCCGAGGGCCAGCGCCAGCGAGGCGAAGAACGTCTCGCCGCCGGACAGCGTCGCCGTGTCCCGCTCGCGTCCGGTCCAGGCGTCGACGACATGCAGGCCGAGTCCGCTGCGGCCACGGCCGGCACGGTCGGCGGAGTGCACGAGCGTGTAGCGCCCGGAGGACATGCGGTGCAGGCGCGCCGTCGCCGCGGCGGCCACCTGTTCCAGGCGCGCGGCGAGGACGTACGACTCCAGGCGCATCTTGCGTTCATTGTCCGCCGACGTGCCCGCCGCGAGGCCGGCCATGCGGGCGACGCGGTCGTACTCCTCGCGCAGCGGGGCCAGCCGGCGTACGCCTCTGTCGGCGCGCCCGGACAGGGCGTCCAGCCCGGCGCAGCGCCGGGCGGCGGCGTCCTGTGCGGAGGCCGCGTCCCGCAGGCGGCGGGCGGCGGACTCGGCGGCCCGCTCCGCGGCGGGCAGGTCGGCGGGCGGCCGCTGGGCGGCGTGCACCGTGTCGGCCTCGGCGAGCACCGCGCGTACGGCCGCCTCTTCCGACTGCCAGGCGTCGAGCCTCCGTTGCAGTTCCCGGTGGGCGGCGTCGTCGAGCAGCGCGGCGGCGGCCGCCCGCGGGGTGTCGAACCCGGCACGGAACGCCGCGTCGGCGAGCCGGGCGTCGGCCTCCTTGAGCCGCTGGGCGGTGTCCTCGGCGGCGCGGACGGCGTCCGCGGCCTCCGTCAGCAGCGCGACCTGCCGCTCCAGCTGTGCGGCGCGCGCGGACACGCTGCCCGCGTCGCCGCGTGCCTGCGTCAACTCCCCTTCGAGGCCGGCCTTCTCGCGGTCCAGTGCCTCGCGGAGGGAGGCGCGCGAGGCGACACGGCGGGCGGCTTCCTGCTGGGCGTCCGTCCGCCGCCTGTACTCGCGCTCCGCCTGCTCCCGCGCCTCACGCGCCGCGTGCAGGCCGGAGGCGGCGGAGCGGGCCTCGGCGTGCCGGTGCTCCAGCTCCTCGGTCTCCTCGGCCAGGCGCGCGGTGGGGGTGTCGCCCGCCTCGGCGGTCGCGGCGGCCAGCGCCTCGCGCACGACGCCGAGCCGTCGCTCCGCTTCGGCGCGCTCCTCGTCGGCGCTCTGGAATCCGGCGAGGGCCCGTTCCTCGGTCTCGCGGTCGACGTGTCCGTCGATCTTCTCTGCCGGTGCCGGGTGTTCGGTGCCGCCGCAGACGGCGCAGGGCTGACCGTCGACGAGGCCCGCGGCGAGTTCCGCGGCGATGCCCTTGAGCCGCTGTTCCTTCAGGTCGAGCCAGTGGGCGCGCGCTTCGGTGGCCCGCTCGCGCGCGGCGAGGGCCCGCTCGTGTGCGGCGTCCGTGTCGCGTGCGAACTGGTCCCTCTGCCGGGCCGCGTCGAGCCGCCTGAGGGCCGGTTCGCGCTGGACGGCGAGCTGCTCGGCGCGTGTCGCCGCGTCCTGTGCGGTCTCGATGTCCGACTCGATGCCGGCGCGGGTGTCCTCCCACGCGGCGAGCCAGACTTCGGTCTCCTGGAGGACGTCCTCGTCGACGCGCTCCTGGCGGTCCAAGGAGGCGCGCTCCGTGGTCAGTTCGGCCAGGCGCCGTTCGGCCCGGCGCGCGGATTCCAGGCCGCCGAGCTCCTCGGCCGCCTTGCGGGCGGCGGTGGCGAGTCCGGGCGCCCCGGCGTCGGCGAACGTCTGCGGCAGACCGGCACGCGCGCGTGCCTCTTCGGCCGCCGCGCGCCGGTGCTCGGTCCCGGCGAGGTCGCGCAGGTCGAGCGCCGGAGCCACCGCCTCGGCCTTGCGGGCGCGCTGCATGCGCGCCTGGGCCTCCTGGTGGGCGTCTGTGCGCTCCTCCAGACGCGTGGCACGCTCCCGAGCCGCGGTGAACCGGCGCCGGAGTCGGTCCACTTCACGTACGTCGTCGAGCTCGCGGTCCGCGGCGGCGTGCGCGGATTCGGCGGCGGTGCGTGCGCAGTGAGCGATCGTGAGGCGCTCGCGGGCGGTGCTGCGGGCGACGGCCGCCCAGGCCAGGACGGACTCCGCGAGGCCCGGTTCACCGGGCTTCAGCTCGGGCAGGGCGATCTCGACGCCGCTCCCGGCCTCCTGTTGCATGCGGTGCGCGTCGGCCAGCAACTCGGCGTCCCCCGCCCGCACTTCGGCCTCGGTGGTGCGGCGCCGCTCGGCGAGGCGCTTTTCGACCTCGGCGAAGCGGTGGGTGTCGAAGAGGCGGCCGAGCAGCTTTCCGCGGGCCTCGGCGTCGGCCCGCAGGAAGCGCGCGAAGTCGCCCTGGGGCAGCAGCACGACCTGGCAGAACTGCTCGCGGCTCATGCCGAGCAGCTGGGTGATCTCCTCACCGATCTCCTGGTGAGAGCGGCTGAGGTCCTTCCAGGAGCCCGCCGACGCGTCGTACTCGCGCAGCCAGCTCTGGGCCTTCTCGGTGGTCGTGCCCGTGCCGCGCTTCTTGGGCCGCTCCCAGGGCGGCTGCCGGGTGATCTCCAGCCGGCGTCCGGCGACGGTGAGGTCGAGGCGGATCTCGGTGCGGGTACCGGGTGCCGCGTGGTCGCTGCGCAGACCGAGGCCTTGGCCCGTCTGGCGGGCGCCCGGCACCGCGCCGTACAGCGCGTAGCACACGGAGTCCAGGACGGAGGTCTTGCCGGCGCCGGTCGGTCCGTGGAGCAGGAAGAGTCCGGCGGCGGACAGCTCGTCGAAGTCGACCGTCTGGGGTGCGCCGAAGGGTCCGAACGCGGTGATGTCGAGGCGGTGCAGTCTCACCGGGCGACCTCCCGCACGGCCTCGTCGGCGCGGACGGCGTCGAAGGCGTCGCTCAGCACGGCCTGCTCGTGCGGGTCGGGGCCCGCACCGCGTACATGGGCCACGAAGTCCTCCGCGATCTGCTCCTCGCTGCGGCCCGCCAGCCGCCGGGCGTAGGAGGTGTCGGGTTCCTCGGGGGCGCGCTCCGGGTCGAAGGCGAGGCTGAGGGTGTGCGGGAAGCGCTCGGACAGCCGGGCCATGGGATCGGCCGGGCGGACCGGGTCGGTGAGGGTCGCCTCGACCCATGCCTCCTCGTGGCGCGCCAGCTCCGGATCGGCGAGGAGGTCGTCCAGGCGGCCCCGGACGCGGGCGAGGGCGCGGGGTACTGGGCAGTCGATCCGCTCCGCTTCGACGGAGCCGTCGGCACCCAGGTCGACCAGCCACATCGTCTTACGGTGGTCGGCCTCCGAGAAGGAGTACGGAAGCGGGGAGCCCGAGTAGCGCACGCGCTCGGTGATGGTCTGGCTGCCGTGCAGGTGTCCGAGCGCGGTGTAGTCCACGCCGTCGAAGATTCCGGCGGGCACGGAGGCGACGCCGCCGACGGTGATGTCCCGCTCGCTGTCGCTGGGCTCGCCGCCGGTGACGAAGGCGTGGGCGAGGACCACGGAGCGGGTGCCGGGCGGGCGGGCGGCGAGGTCGGCGCGGACCCGCTCCATGGCGGCGGCCAGCACCGTCTCGTGTCCCGGCTTGTCCACCCCGAACTCGTCCTTCACGAGGGCCGGTTCGAGGTACGGCAGGCCGTAGAAGGCCACGTCGCCGTGCTGGTCGGCGAGGACGACGGGGGTGCCGCACGCCGAGGGCTCGGTCCGTAGGTGGATGCCGGCCCGGCCGATGAGTCCGGCGCCGACTCCGAGCCGGCGGGCCGAGTCGTGGTTCCCGGAGATCATCACCGTGGGCACACCGAGGTCGGCCAGCCGGTGCAGGGCGTCGTCGAAGAGTTCGACGGCGGCGAGGGGCGGCACCGCCCGGTCGTACACGTCCCCCGACACGACCACCGCGTCGACGCCGCGCTCGCGCGCGGTCGTGACGAGATGGGCGATGAACTCGGCCTGGGCGCCGAGCATGTTCACCCGGTGGAACGCCCGGCCGAGATGCCAGTCGGAAGTGTGCAGGAGCCTCATGATCCCCGAGACTAACGGGCGGGTCGGACATCACGGGCGGCTACTCCCGTGTCCCCCGTCCGCCGTCTCGGCGGTGGGGTGTCCGCTCGGTCCGTCACGCGTCCCCGTACGCCTCTCCCCCGAGTTCGAGTTCCGCCGCCCCGGACGTCGCGTCCGCCAGCCAGGCGCGGAAGGCCTCCACGTCGGCGTCCGGCAGCCCGATCTCGATGGTGACCACCTCGCCGTACCGCACGTCGCGCACCTCGCGCCCGGCGGAGCGCAGGTCGTTCTGCACCTTGCCGGCCCGCTGGTGGTCCACGGTCACGGTGGCGAGCCGGAACCTGCGGCGCGTGATGGTCCCGAGCGTGTCCAGGGCCTCACCCACCGAGCCGCCGTAGGCCCTGATGAGTCCGCCCGCGCCCAGCTTGACCCCGCCGTAGTAGCGGGTGACGACGGCCACGACGTACCGCATGTCGCGGCGCAGCAGCATCTGGAGCATGGGGACCCCGGCGGTGCCTCCCGGTTCGCCGTCGTCGCTCGCCTTCTGCACGGCCGCGTCGGCGCCGATCACGTACGCGTAGCAGTTGTGCGTGGCGTCGGCGTGCTCCTTGCGGACCGCGGCGACGAAGTCCTGGGCCTCCTGCTCGGTGGCGGCCGGGGCGAGGGCGCACAGGAAACGGGAGCGATTGATCTCGGTCTCGTGCACACCCGCGCGGGCCACTGTGCGGTACTCGTCCTGCATCGGGCCAGCGTATGCGCTGCACGCGCGCGTGCCGTACGCCGCCTCCCGCCCCGCACGCCCTTCTCCCGCCTCCGGGCCGGGCCGCCCTTGGTGACCGCTGCGACGGGTGTCGGCAGTGTCACGTCCGAGGGGCTCGTGCCGGCCCCCGCCCGCGGTCTCAGGACCGCGATTCGGCCCCCGCCCGCGGCCTCAGGACCGCGATTTCCTCCCCGGCGCCGTCACGACTTCTTCCCCCTCGGCACCGTCACGTCGGTGAGCAGTGCCAAGGAGGGCGCGAGCTCCTGCCAGCTCCCGCCGTGCCAGGCCAGGACGGCGACGGCCGAGGTCGGGAACTTCGTGCGCACCTGGTCCAGGGTGTCGTCCAGGCCGTCCCCGGCGAGGTCGAGGATGAGGTCCTCGACCCCCGGGTTGTGCCCGATCAGCAGCAACGTCCTGACGCGCTCCGGGACTTCCCGGACGGCCGCCAGCAGCTCGGGTGCGTCCGCCCCGTACAGGCGCCGGTCGAACCGTACGGGAGGCGGGGTGCCCCACTGTTCGGCGGCCAGTTCCCAGGTCTGTCGCGCGCGGACGGCGGTGGAGCACAGCGCGAGGTCGGGCAGCCAGTCGGCGCCTGCGAGCGCCCGCCCGGCGGCCGGGGCGTCACGACGGCCGCGCGGCGCGAGCGGCCGCTCGTGGTCGGGCACGCCGGCGGGCCACGCGGACTTGGCGTGCCGCAGGACCACGAGCCGCCGCAACGGCCCGGCGGCCGCACGCGGTGTCACGACGCCGCTCCGATGTCCCTGGTGAGTTCGAGCCCGAGGAGCCGGTCCGCGTAGGCGTACGTCTCGAAGCGGGCCCCCTCCGGTACGTCGGACTCCTCCACCCACCGCAGGACGCCGAGGACGCCGGGAACGTCCAGGTCGTCCTCCCAGGCGGTGCGCAGTCGCTGCCGTACGTCCTCGGGCACGGGCCGGGAGGGCCTGGTCGCCCAGGCGGCGACCGCGGCGCGCCAGCGCGCGAGCGTGTCCTCGGCATCGGCCAGGGCGGCCGCGTCGAGGCGCAGGGGGTCGTCCCTGCGGTGCTGGAGCAGGGCGAGGCGCAGGACGGTCGGGTCGGGGGCTCCGGTGTCGGCGCCGGGGCCCGCCCCCGCGCCGAGGCCGGGTCCGGTCTCGGGTCCGCCGCCGGGTTCCACGGGGGCGACTCCCACGCGTACGTCCCCGGAGGCCGCATCGTCCGCGGTCCCACCGGGGGACGCCGCGGCGTCCGTCGCCGCGCTCCCGGGCGTGAGGACCTGGAGGGTGTGGGTCGCGCCGAGGCCGCCCGTGGCCTCGCGGTGGTCCTCGAACGGCCGGATACCGAGCGCCGCCGCACTCGCGCGCAGCGCGTCCGGCTCCGCCACGGAGCCGGACGTCGCCCAGACGGGGGTCCCGCCGAGCTCCAGAGCGCGGACGAGGACGTCGGCGACGAGGAGCACCCGCAGACCGGTGGTGTCGAACCCGGGCGGGCGCGCGTGGACGCGGACCAGGCTGCGGCGGGCCGGGACGGCGTCGGTGGGCTCGCCCGAGCGGGCGTCGATGATACGGAGCACGAGGTGAGCGTAGGCGCGCCGGCAGCCGGACGCAGGGAGATGGAGCCCATTCCGGACAGGCGTTCGCGCTTCAAGATGTCCGGCCGGTGCGTCCGACCCGCGTGCGGGCCATGCCGGAGTCCACGCACCGGGCCGGCCGCCGCGCGCATCGGGCGTCGGGCATCGCGCGGTTCGGCGACCATCCGGTTCCGCGATCACCAGGTTCGGCGATCACCCGGCCCGACGATCGCCCGCTTCGGCGATCGCCCGCTTCGGGCACCGGGCACCCGGCCGGGCGACCCGCGCGGCGGACTCACCACCTCGCGCTCGGGCTGCCGTCGACTTCGGCGGCGCATCACACGGCGTTCATGGGGACGCCACACAGGTGCACCGGAAACCTGAATGAGTGGTTCCGCTCAAGGAGGCCGCGCGGCGACGCCGCACGCATCCGACACGGCCGACACCGCCGACACCGGCACCGCCGATCGTGAGAATCACCGGAGACCGAAGGGCCGACCCCATGACGGGCACCGAACCCGCCGCCACGCTGAACCGCCGCCGCCTGTTGCTCGCCTCCGGTGCCGCCGTCGCCGCCGGAGCCGCCGGGACGACCGGGGCGTTCCTGCCCGGCCGACGCCGCGCCGCGACGGCGGACGCCCCCGGGCACCCGGCCACGCGGGCTCCGGCTCCGCGGGCCCCCGCCGGACGGGAGTCCCGAGCCGTCCGGCGTCCCACGCCCTACGGCACGACGACGCTGGAGACGACGGCACGGCTCGGCGGAGCCGCGGGGTCCGGCTCGTACCGGCGGCTCGTCCCGGGCCCGGGCTGGCCGCTCACCGTGCGGACGGAGCTCGCCGCCGCCGTCACCGGGCGCCAGGGCCGGCGTACGACACTGGCCTGCTTCGTCCAGTTCACCGACCTGCACCTCACGGATGTGCAGAACCCACTGCGCACGGAGTTCCTGCGGTCGCGCGGGGCCTCCGCGTGGCGGGCGCAGGAGGCGCTCACGGTGGCGGGCGCGGTGGCGATGGTGGAGCAGGTGAACGCCCTCGGGGCAGGCCCGCACACGGGGCTGCCGCCCGCGTTCGTCATGACGACGGGCGACAACGTCGACAACAACTCGGTGATCGAGCTGGAGTGGTTCCTCACGCTGATGAGCGGCGGCCGGATCACCCCGAACACCGGTGATCCGGCGGCCTACGAAGGCGTCCAGAACTCCGGGCTGCCGCTCTACTGGCACCCGGACGACGCCGCGCTGCGCGACCTGGACAAGCGGCGCGGGCTCCCTCTCGTCCCCGGGTTCCTCGAGGCCGCCACCCGGACGGTGTCCAGCCCCGGTCTGCGCGTCCCCTGGTACTCCACGGTCGGCAACCACGACGACCTGCCCGGCGGTTGCCTCTCGCCGACGCTCCACGACATCGCCGTCGGCTCCCGCAAGCTGCTGTCGGTCCCGGACGCGGACGCCGCCGCCTACGCGCGGGCGCTGCGTACCGGTGACGACCCGCGGAGCGAGGTGCTCTCGTCGGTCCTGCGCAGGCACGCGGCCTCGGCGCGTACCGTGACGCCCGACGAGCGGCGCCGGCCGTTCACCCCGCGCGGCTATCTGGCGGCACATCTCGACCCCGCGCACACCGGTGCCGGTCCCCGTGGCCACGGATACACCGAGGACCATCTCGACGGCGAGCGGATGTACTACAGCTTCCGGATCGCCGAGAACGTCGTCGGCGTGAGCATCGACACGACGTACCGCGGCGGCCACTACGAGGGCTCCCTCGGCAGCGATCAACTGCGCTGGCTCGAACGCACCCTGGCGGCGCACAGTTCCCGGTCGTACGACGCCGACGGACGGCTCGTCCGACGTCCCGGGGCCGACGACGCGCACATCCTGGTCTTCAGCCACCACCACAGCGCCGGCATGACCCGCCGTCCGGACGCCGCCCCCACCGACGAGCGGCGCCACGACGGTGCGGAGGTGGTCGCCCTGCTGAGCCGGTTCCCGAACGTGGTGGCCTGGATCAACGGCCACAGCCACGTCAACCGGATCACCCCGCACGGGCACGCGACGCCGGCACGCTCCTTCTGGGAGGTCAACACCGCGTCCCACGTGGACTATCCGCACCACGCGCGCCTCATCGAACTGGCCGACAACGGCGACGGAACGATCTCCCTGTTCACCACGCTCATCGAATCCGCCGCCCCGCACCGCACCGCCCCCGGCTTCGACGACCTGTCGGCGGTGGGCCTCGCCTCCCTCTACCGGGAACTGGCGTACAACGCGCCCGGCCTCGCCGCGGGGATGTCGGGCGGCGTGCAGGAGGGCTGGGCGGGCGGAGCCGGTGACCGCAACACGGAGCTGCTGCTGGGAATCACCCGGTGACGTCCGCTGTTGTCCCGCTGAGCGCCCCGATACGGGCGTTCACCGTGACGAGCTGCGACGACAGGGACCCCTAGGAGGCCGAGCATGTACGGCGACCCGGCAACGATCCGCAAGATCCTCACCGAGCTGGGCGACACCTGGGCGATCGTCGGCCTCTCGTCGAACGAGCGGCGCGCCGCGCACGGCGTCGCCGATGTCCTCCAGCGCTACGGCAAGCGCATCGTCCCCGTGCACCCGAAGGCCGAGACCGTCCACGGGGAGAGGGGCTACGCCACCCTCGACGACATCCCGTTCGAGGTCGACGTGGTCGACGTCTTCGTCAACAGCGATCTCGCGGGGCCCGTCGCCGACGAGGCGGCGGCCATCGGCGCCAAGGCCGTCTGGTTCCAGCTCGGTGTCGTCGACGAGTCCGCGTACGACCGGACCCGCGCCGCCGGCCTCGACATGGTCATGGACCGCTGCCCGGCCATCGAGATCCCGCGCCTCGGCTGACCCCGGGCTCGGGCTCGCGGCGAACGCGGTGACGGGCGCCCGGAGTGCGCCGGGAATTGTGGTTGACGGCGCGGCCGCGGCACCGGTTTCCTGCTGCGGTGTCCACTCTTCGCATCGAGCAGCCGAACGACGACGCCCGTCTGGAGGACTGGCGGCACGTCCACAACGTGATCGTGCCGGCCGCCGCCATGTCCCTGGACGACGCGCGGGAGCGTGCCCGGCGGTACCGCCTCGAAGTCGCCTACCTCGGTGACGTCCTGGTGGGGTGCACGACCGTGCGCCCGCCCACCGACGACCCCGCCACGGCCACGGTCATCGCCCGTGTGCTCGCCGAGCACCGCGGTCGTGGCTTCGGCGAGGAGCTCTACTCACGCGGCCTCCAGGAGGCGCGCGGGCTGGGCGCCGAGGTGATCGAGACGGTCGTGCTCGCGGCCAACGACGACGGCCTCCGCTTCGCCCTGAAGCACGGTTTCGTCGAGGTGGAGCGCTATGTGCTGCCCGGCGAGAGTGCCGAGTGGATCGATCTGCGACTGGCCTGACGGGTCCCGGAGGGCGGCCCGGCGGACGCCGGGCGCGTCACCGGCCCCGGGCGAGGAACGCCGCGACGGTTCCGCTGAAGCCGCGCGGGTCGTCGAGCCACGGATAGTGGCCCGCGCCCGGGCGCACGCTCAACTCGGCCCGCGGGAAGAGGTCCGCGACGGTCGCGGCGACGCGCGGGAGGGGACCGCTGTCGAGTTCTCCCGCCACGAGCAGGACCCGCGCGTCCCAGGCGGCGAGGGCGGCCCGGGTCTCGGCGGGACGGAAGGCGCCGGGTGCCGCGTACAGCTCCGCGGCCTCCTCGTTGGTCTCCTCGACCTCGGTCGCGGCATGCGCCCGGGCGGTCGCGTCCCAGCTCCCGTAGAAGAAGGGCGTGGCGGCGTCCCAGTCGGCGTCGCTCGCGGTGCCGGCCCAGATCCGTTCGTAGGCGGGGTGCCCGGCCTCGAACCACGGTTCGGCCTTGCGCAGCGCGGCCGCCTCCAGGCGGTGTTCCACGGTGAAGTCGACGCCGAGGGCGCGCGCCCGCCCGGCGACCAGCGTCAGGGTGCGGACGCGTCCGGGATGTCCGGCGGCGTACTGGAGGGCCAGGTCGCCGCCCGCGGAGTGCGCGAGCAGATCCACCCGGTCCAGGCCGAGATGCGCGCGGAGCGCCTCGACGTCGTCGGCCTGCCGGTCGCAGCGGTACGTCGCCGGATCGGCGGGGGTTCCGGAGTCGCCGGTTCCGCGCAGGTCGAGCAGGATCAGCCGGCGGTGCCGCGACAGTCCTCCGAGGTCCCCCAGGTAGGAGGAGGCCCGCATCGGGCCGCCGGGCAGGCAGAGCAGCGGTTCGCCCTCGCCCAGGACGCGGTAGGCGAGGCGGGTTCCGTCGGGAGCGGTGAAGGCCGGCATGCCGCCATCCTCGTGAGCGAGCGCCCTCCGCGGCAATCCGTTTCCCGCGCAAGGCCGTTCATTCCCGCGGACGACCGCGCACGGCCGTGCATTGCCGCGGACCACCGCGCACGCCCTTCGCGTCGGGTTCTCCCGCCGTACGCCTGCGGTTGCTTCCATCGGAGGGACGAAGGTGAGGGCGGGATGACGGAACTGCTGACAGGCATGCGAGTCGACTACACCGACCACGACGACCCCGTACTGATCCGGCCGGACGGCAGCCCGGTGGACACCTGGCGGGAGAACTATCCGTACCCGCAGCGCATGGAGCGCAAGGAGTACGAGTGGCACAAGCGGCTCCAGCAGATCGAGTTGCTGAAGCTGCAGAGCTGGATCAAGGAGACCGGCCGTCGGCTCGTCGTCGTCTTCGAGGGGCGGGACGCGGCCGGCAAGGGCGGCACGATCAAACGGTTCACCGAGCATCTCAATCCGCGCGGGGCGCGGGTGGTGGCCCTGGAGAAGCCGACCGAACGCGAGCGCGGTCAGTGGTACTTCCAGCGGTACGTGGAACACCTGCCGACCGCGGGCGAGATCGTGATGTTCGACCGGTCCTGGTACAACCGGGCCGGCGTGGAGCGGGTGATGGGCTTCTGCACGGACGACGAGTACCGACGCTTCATGCGGCAGGCACCCGCCTTCGAGCGGATGCTCGTCGACGACGGGGTGGACCTGGTGAAGTTCTGGTTCTCCGTCTCGCAGAGCGAACAGCGCACGCGGTTCACGATCCGCCAGGTCGACCCGGTACGGCAGTGGAAGCTCAGCCCCATGGACCTGGCCTCCCTCGACCGCTGGGACGACTACACGGCCGCCAAGGTCGCCATGTTCCGCGAGACGGACACTGCGCAAGCGCCCTGGACCGTGGTCAAGAGCAATGACAAGAAGCGGGCCCGCGTGGAGGCGATGCGCAGCGTCCTGGCGCGCTTCGACTACGCCGACAAGGACGAGGAGGTCGTCGGCAGCCCGGACCCGAGCATCGTGGGCGCGGCGGCGAACCTGCTGGAGGCGGGCGAGGACGACACCGGACACTGAACTCCGGCACCGGACCGGGCCGAGTCGGGGTGGGGTGGGGCGGGCCGGGCCGGGCCGGGCCGGGCCGGGCTGCGGGACGAGGCCCTGCCCCGCGGCCGCACGACGAGAGGCCGTCAGTCGTGCGGCGGACGGTCGCTGATGCGGTGGTCGGCCAGGTTCAGGGCCTCGTCGACCACCCGGCGCAGATGACCGTCACCGAGCGAGTAGATCACCCGGCGCCCTTCCTTCCGGGTGTTCACGAGTCCGGCGAGCCGGAGGCGGGCCAGATGCTGGCTCACGGCCGGTCGGGCGGCCCCGCACGCGTCCGTGAGCGTCGTGACGTCGGCCTCGCCGCCGGTCAGTGCGTGCAGCAACGCGAGGCGCGTGCGGTCGCCGAGGAGTGCCAGCAGCTCGGCGGCGAGAGCGAACTGTCCCTCGCCGGGGGTACGCGGGTGCGCATCATGCGCAGGTGACAGGTGCATGCGTGCGCTCATACGCACATAATGGCCTCATGGACGCCGACACGTCCACTCCCGCACACCGGAAGGGGACTCCCGTGAGCGACCACCGCTACTCGGACGAGGACCACGATCACGGCCACGGCCGTGTGCACGACCACGAGCACGGTCACGGCCACCTCCACGACCGCGCGCACAGCCACGCCCGCTCCCCCGCGCCCGGCTCCTCCCCCAGCGCCGGGCACGGGCAGGGCCACGACCACGGGCACCGCCACGCGCACACTCCGGGGAGCCGTCTGCGGCACCTGATCACGCCGCACTCGCACGCGACCGCCGACAAGGTCGACTCCGCACTGGAGTCGTCGGCGCGGGGCATGCGCGCGCTCTGGGTGTCGCTCGTGGTCCTGGGCGCAACGGCCCTGGCCCAGGCGGTCGTCGTCGTGATGTCGGGGTCGGTGGCACTGCTCGGCGACACCGCGCACAACGCGGCGGACGCCCTGACGGCCGTGCCGCTGGGGATCGCCTTCGTCCTGGGCCGCCGTGCCGCGACGCGGCGCTTCACGTACGGCTACGGGCGGGCGGAGGACCTCGCGGGCATCGCGATCGTGCTGACGATCACGGCGTCCGCGGCCTTCGCCGCCTGGACGGCGATCGACCGGCTGCTCGACCCGCAGCCCGTGCGGCACGTCCCGGTCGTCGCGGCGGCAGCCGTGATCGGCTTCCTCGGCAACGAGTGGGTCGCCCGCCACCGTATCCGCGTGGGCCGAGAGATCGGCTCCGCCGCCCTGGTCGCGGACGGGCTGCACGCGCGGACGGACGGCTTCACCTCGCTCGCCGTGCTGGTGGGTGCGGGGGGCGCGGCACTCGGCCTGCAACTGGCCGATCCACTGGTCGGGTTGGCGATCACCGCGGCGATCCTGGTGGTACTGCGCGATGCCGCCCGGGAGGTGTTCCGGCGGCTGATGGACGCCGTGGACCCGGAGTTGGTGGACCGCGCCGAGCGGGCGCTGCGCGAGGTGCCGGGCGTGCACGGGGTCGGTGAGCTGCGGCTGCGCTGGATCGGGCACCGGCTGCGCGCCGAGGTCGCGGTGGTCGTCGACGGCGAGGCGAGTGTCCGCGAGGCCCACCGCATCGCGGTCGAGGCCGAACACGCCCTGCTGCACGCGGTGCCGAGACTCACCGCCGCGCTGGTGCACGCCGACCCGGCGACCGCGCCCGGGGAGACGGACCCGCACCTGGCGCTGGCGCACCACGCGGCGGCCTGACCGCCGCGCGCTCGACGGCCGGGCGCCCTCGCGGGCACGGGCCCGGACGCCTCGCCGAACCGCGGGTCAGGTGACTCCGAGCCCCTCCAGCACCACCGCGTTCGGCAGCTCGGCGAACATCTTGCCCGGCACCAGCAGCTTGCCCCGCCGCCGCCCGCTGCCGACCAGCACATAGGGCAGTTCGACGACGGCCGAGTCCACGAGCAGCGGCCAGTCGGCGGGGAGCCCCAGCGGCGTGATGCCGCCGTACTCCATGCCGGTCTCCCCGGTCGCCGTGTCCATCGGCGCGAACGAGGCCTTGCGGGAACCGAGTTGACGCCGCACGACTCCGTTCACGTCGACGCGGGTGGCGGAGAGGACGACGCACGCGGCGAGCGTGGTCTCGCCGCCCCGCTTGCCCGCGACGACCACGCAGTTGGCGGACTGGTCGAGCAGCTCCGCTCCGTAGTGCTCGACGAACGTGGCGGTGTCGGCCCAGTCGGGCTCGGTGTCGACGTAGACGATCTGGTCGGCCGGGGTGCCGCCCCGCCACTCGCGTACGGCGTCGGCGACCGGCCGGGTCAGTTCGTCGAGGCAGTCGGGGGCGGGCGTGGCGGTGTCGAAGCGTCCGATGGGTGCGCGCATGACGGCACGCTAACAGCCGTGCCGGCGGGGTCGGCCGGACGTCTCGGCACGCGAACGGCACGGCCCGCGGGACGCCTCGGTGCGCGAGGAGCAGGACCCACGGGACGCCTCGATGCACCAGGAACACGGCCCGCAGGACGCCTCGACGCACGAGGAACAGGACCCGCGCGACGCCTCAGTGCACGAGGGGGACGGACACCGCCATGACCATTTCGACCGGCACGTCACCGTCGTTGCCGTACCGGTGCGGGGTGTTGGCCTCGAAGGACGCGCTGGCGCCGGCGGGGACGAGATGCTCGACCCCGTCGACGGTGAGGGTCAGTTCGCCCTCGGTGACGTGGACGAGTTCGACCGTGCCCGTCGGGTGCGGGTCCGAGGGGCTGCCCTCGCCCGGCATCAGCCGCCAGTCCCACATCTCCAGCGGACCGGGGGCCTCGGTGCCCGCGAGGAGCCGGTTGTAGCTGCCCGCTTCGGTGTGCCACAGCCGCACGGCCTGCTCGGCGGGGACGATACGGACCTTCGGCCCCTGCTCGTAGTCGAGCAGGGTCGTGATGCTGACACCGAGGGCGTCGCCGATCTTGACGACGGTGCCCAGGCTGGGGTTGGTCCTGGCCTGCTCGATCTGGATGAGCATGCCGCGGCTGACCCCGGCGCGTGCGGCGAGCGCATCCAGGGTGAAGCCGCGCTCGGTGCGCCAGCGCTTCACGTTGCGCCCCAGCGACTGGGTCAGCAGGTCGAGGTCCGACACATTCCGTCCAATATTCTGGATGACAGAGTTCAATCAGGTGAACTATTGTGTGGTGCACCCGATCGTTCACCGAACTGTACTGCGAGGGGCCCGATGACGGCACTGCCAGCATTCTTCGCCCTGGCGACCAGCCTCATGTGGGGCCTGGCCGACTTCGGCGGAGGGCTGCTCACCCGTCGCATGCCGGCCCTCACGGTGGTCGTCGTCTCCCAGTCGATCGCCGCCGTGGTCCTGGGGGCGATCGTCGTGGCCACCGGCGGCTGGAGCGCGTCCGGACCGCAGCTGTGGTTCGCGTTCGCCGCGGGCCTGGTCGGCCCGGTCGCGCTGCTCTCCTTCTACAAGGCCCTCGCCCTGGGCCCGATGGGCGTGGTCTCCCCGCTCGGTTCCCTCGCCGTGGCCGTCCCGATCACCGTGGGACTCGTCCTCGGGGAGCGTCCCGGGCCGATCCAGTTCGCGGGGATCGCGATCGCCGTCGCGGGCGTGATCCTCGCGGGCGGACCCCAGTTGCGGGGCGCTCCCGTGCAGCGGCAGGCGATCCTGCTCTCGCTGCTCGCGGCGCTCGGCTTCGGCACGGTCTTCGCCCTGATCGCGGAGGCGTCGTCGTCGGTCACCGGACTCTTCCTCGCCCTCTTCGTGCAGCGCGTGACCAATGTGGCCGCGGGCGGCGCGGCGCTGCTCGCCACCGTCGGGCGCGGCGCCCGGGCGCTCCCCGAGGGCGGCTTCCCCTGGCCTTCCCTGCCCGCGCTCGCCTTCGTCGGACTCGCCGACGTCGCGGCCAACGGCACGTACTCCGTCGCCGCCCAGCACGGCCCGGTCACCGTGGTCGCCGTCCTCGCCTCGCTGTACCCGGTGGTCACGGCACTGGCGGCGCGCGGCTTCCTCAGCGAACGGCTCCGCGGAGTGCAGGCCGCGGGCGCCGGCCTCGCCCTCGTCGGCACCGTGCTTCTGGCGACGGGCTGACTCCGCGTCCGACACGAAGCGCGGAAGGCCGAGGCCGCACGGCCGGCACCCGTTCAGGACTCCGCGCGCACGTCCCCGGTGGCGTCCTCGGCGTCGAGGTCGAGTTCCGCGAGCCGGGCCGCGGCCTCTTCGTCGAGCCCGGAGAGTGCCAGCAGCTGCTCCGGGGTCACGCCGTCGGGAATCGGCACGGGCGCCGGGGTCCGCAACGGCGGCTGCCAGCCGGCCACCGGGTCCCAGCGCCGCACGACGCGCGCCGGAGCGCCCGCCACCACGGCGTGGTCCGGCACCTGACCGCGCACCACTGCACCGGCCGCCACCACGACGTTCCGCCCGATGCGGGCGCCCGGCAGGATCACCGCGCCGGTCCCGATCCAGCACCCGGGCCCGATCTCCACGGGTTCCATCCGCGGCCACTGCTTGCCGATCGGCTCGTGCGGATCGTCGTACGAGTGGTTGGTGGAGGTGACGTACACGTACGGTCCGAAGTAGCAGTCGCTGCCGATCGTCACCGTCGTGTCGGCGATGACGTGGCTGCCGCGACCCAGGACGACACCGTCGCCGATGCGCAGGATGGGGTCGGGTCCGAGGTCCAGGTCGGGCATCAACCCGGCGGTCAGCGTGACCTGTTCGGCGACGATGCAGTGCGAGCCGAGATGGATCCAGGGTTCGCCGAAGACCGTGCCGAGCGGGAACGCGAGTCTGGTACCTGTTCCCATCGACCCGAAGCGGAAGCGCCCCGGGCGCTCGGCCGAGACGGCTCCCGTGCGCTGCACCCAAGCCCAGCCCGCGTGGACGGCGCGCTGAGCCAGGCGCCGCCGCCATGATGAGAACGTGTTCTTGCTCTTGGGCACCCGCTCACCGTACTCAGCGCGAGCTGCGCCGATGAGCTCGTGCGGCTGTGATCTTCACCCCACCGGAGCAGCAGGCGATGGCATACGGTGCCGGTGTACCGACGCGACGAGAAGACGGTGGGGCGGCGATGACGCAGCAGGCGTTGATCATGGGGATCGGCGGCAAGGACCCGCAGGTGGACCAGGAGGCCTTCGCGGCACCCACCTCCGTGATCATCGGGGACGTCACCCTGCACGCGGGTGCGAGCGCCTGGTACGGCGCGGTGCTGCGCGCCGACTGCGGTCCCATCGTCATCGGCGCCGACAGCAACGTGCAGGACAACTGCAGCCTTCACGTGGACCAGGGCTTCCCCATCACGATCGGCGAGCGGGTCTCCGTCGGGCACAACGCGGTGGTACACGGCGCCACCGTCGAGGACGACTGCCTCATCGGCATGGGCGCCACGGTGCTGAACGGCGCGGTGATCGGCGCCGGTTCGCTGGTGGCCGCGCAGGCGCTGGTCCCGCAGGGGATGCAGGTGCCCCCGGGCTCCCTCGTCGCGGGCGTGCCCGCCAAGGTGAAGCGGCAGCTGACCGCCGAGGAGCGCGAGGGCATCTCGCTGAACGGCACGCTGTACGTCGAGCTGGCGAAGGCCCACCGGGCCGCGCACGAGGAGAACTGAGCCCCGCCCCTCAGCTCAGCCCGGTCTCCCGGTCGCCCGGTCGCTGTCGCCGTTGACGACGGTGCGGCCGAAGCGGCGCGGCACGGGAGGGCCGGGTGCGCCCGAAGACGACCAGGGCTCGGACGCCCGCCGTCCGGTTCAGTCGCCGGCGGGCGCCGCGACCGGCTCCACGCCGGCCTCGGCCCGCTCGGCCGACGCCCGCTTCGCCTTGCGCTTGACGATCAGCATCGAGGCGAGGCCGACGAGCACCGCCGCGACGAGACCCAGCCACGAGAAGCGCTTCAGCCAGGACTCCGCGACGACACCGACGTAGTAGATGACCGCGGTGGTGCCGCCCGCCCAGACGATGCCGCCGAGCACGTTGGCGATCAGGAACTTCCAGTACGGCATCCGCAGCACGCCCGCGAGCGGGCCGGCGAAGATCCTCAGCAGGGCGATGAACCGGCCGAAGAAGACGGCCCACATGCCCCACTTCTGGAAGGAGCGCTCGGCCGTGGCGACGTGCCCCTCACTGAAGTGCCGGGGGAACTTGGCGCCGAGCCAGGCCAGCAGCGGACGCCCGCCCTTGCGGCCGATGGCGTATCCGATGGAGTCGCCGACGATGGCGCCCAGGCTGGCGCAGGCACCCAGGACGACCGGGTTGATGCCCTCGTGCTGGGAGGAGAGCAGTGCCGCCGAGACCAGGATGATCTCGCCGGGCAACGGGATGCCCAGACTCTCCAAGCCGATGACCAGGCCCACGAGCGCATAGATGCTGACCGCGGGCACCGTCTCGAGCCAGTCCTGGACGTGCAACGCCGGTACCTCCCGTTTCACTGTGCCTGGTCCGGGCACATGCGCCGCACATGATCACCCGGGGTGCACTTCCCCCTGAGTACACGCCGGAAGCCTACCTGGTCGGTCTCGCCCGACGGAGGCCCCGAGGGTGCCGCGGAGCTCACACCTGACCCCCATCGAGCAACCAAAGGTTGCACATCACGGAGGAGCGCTCTAGAGTGATACGCAACTAAAGGTTGCACATGGAGGTCGGTGGGATGGAGTACGGCAGCATCGAGCGGGAGATCTACGTCGAGGCCACGCCCGAGGTGGTCTACGAGGTGGTCAGCAGGCCCGAGCACCTGCGGGAGTGGTGGCCGGACGAGGCGGAGTTCGAACCGGTTCCCGGCGGCACCGGAGTCATCACGTTCGGCGACGCGGCCACCCCCGAGGCGACGGCCGTGCCGCTCACGGTGGTGGAGGCCGACCCGCCGCGGCGGTTCTCCTTCCGGTGGGTGTACGACGAGGGCGTGACCGCGTCGGCGTCCAACTCCCTCCTGGTCACCTTCGACCTGGTCCCGTCCGGCGCGGGCACGCTGCTGCACCTCACCGAGGCCGGGTTCCGCGAGAAGGGCTGGGAGGCGGCCGTCCTCGAGGAGCAGTACCTCGACCACGTGTCCGGATGGGATCACTTCCTGCCGCGCCTCGTCTCCTACGTCTCCCGGCTGGTGTCGGCGTCATGAGCGTCACCGTCGACGACGACCTCTGGTCGGCGGTCGGGGACCCCATACGACGCCGGATGCTCGACCTGTTGCTGAGCGGCGGCGGTGGTACCGCCACCACGTTGAGCGAGCGGCTGCCGGTCACGCGGCAGGCGGTGGCCAAACACCTCGGCGTGCTCGACCGGGTCGGTCTGGTCCATGTCACGCCGTCCGGACGCGAGCGTCTTTATCAGGTCGACGAGGCCCAACTCGCCCGTGCCGTGGCGCAGTTGTCGTCGGTCGGAGCCGCGTGGGACGCCCGGCTCCAGCGCATCAAGCGGATCGCCGAAGCGATCCAGCGCAGCAAGGACAGCTGACCGACCGCGCCCGCGCACGGGCGCCCCCATACGAAAGAGGTATCGAGATGGTGGACATCCTGCACAGGATCGGCGCCACGGCGTCGCCCGACGACGTCTACGCGGCCCTGACCACGATCGACGGGCTGTCGAAGTGGTGGACCGAGGACACGGAAGGCGACAGCGAGGTCGGGGGCGTCGTCCGGTTCCGCTTCGCGCCCGGCGGGTTCGACATGAAGGTCCTGGAGGCCCAGCCCGCCGAGCGCGTGCTCTGGGAGGTCGTCGACGGCCCCGAGGAGTGGATCGGCACGCAGATCACGTTCGAGCTCAAGCAGGAGGACGGCTTCACGATCGTGCTGTTCCGGCACGAGGGCTGGAAGGAGCCGGTGGAGTTCATGCACCACTGCAGCACCAAGTGGGCGACCTTCCTGATGAGTCTCAAGAAGCTGGTCGAGACCGGCAAGGGTGATCCCGCGCCGCACGACGTCATGATCAGCAACTGGCACTAGCACCCGTCGGTCGGCCGTAGGCCCAGGGACCTTCGCCGGCACGGCGAGGGCCCCGGCCGGGGCGTACGTCCCGGCCGGGGCCCTTGCCAAAAGGCGGCTCAGCCGTTCGGACGCAGCGTCCAGACGACCGTCATCTCACCGGTGACGGCTCCGTCAGCGCGCTGGATGGCGATGGCGACCGGGAACTCGGGACGCCGGCCGGCGTCGAGTTCGGCGACGACGTCGGCGGCGGGCCGGCCCAGGGTCGCGGTGGCCGTGACGGGCCCCATCGCGAGCTTCTTGTAGGCGATCTCGGCGCTCACCGCGAGCGGCACGGCGCGCGAGAGCTGGTCCCCGAACGCGGCGAGGACGATCGCTCCGCTCGCCGACTCCCCCAGCGTGAACATCGCTCCGGCGTGCGGCCCGCCCACGTGGTTGTGGAAGTCGCTCTGGTCCGGCAGCGCCACCACGGCCTTGTCCGGGCCGGTCTCCACGAACTCGAGGTTCAGGGTCCGGGCCATCGGCACGGTGGCGGCGAGCATCTCGCCGATCGTCATCTGGTCTGCGCTCATACCGGCATGTTACCCGTGAGTAGCAACCCTTGGCCAGCGCGCGCCGATCACCGCCGTATCGTTACGCCCCATGTGGCCAGGAGAGCAGCCGCCCGCGGGCGGACAGAATCCCCAACAGCCCACCGGGGGCGGACAGTCGAACCCGCAGCCGTACGCCGGAGCGGGAGGAACGGGCCCCCTGCCGGACGCCGGAGCCGGGCAGCCGAACCCGTACCAACAGCCGGGGTACCAGCAGCCCAATCCCTATCACCAGGCACCGGCCCCCTGGAACGCCCCGACGGTCACCGCGGACTCCGCGACACCGCCCGCGGGCCGCGGCGACGGCAGGCGGACGAAGGTCGTCGCCCTGGTCTCGGCCGCGGCGGTCGTCATCGGCGCCGGAGTGACCGGCTTCGTCCTGCTCGGACCGGGCAAGGACGACGGGGCGGGACCCGAGCCGACCGGGTCGCCGTCCGCGCCGTCGAGCCCGGCGAGCGATCCGCGGGGCACCGAGGGCGCCGAGAAGCCGACCGTGGCCGGCTGGAAGACCGTGGTGAACCCCAAGCGCGGCATCGCCTTCGACGTCCCCCCGCAGTGGGGACTGAAGTCGACGGGCTGGGTCACCTACGTCTCCGAGGACGACGACCCCCGGGACGAGCCCCTCGCCGCCGTCGCGGCCCCCGCGCTCCTGAAGGAGAAGTGGTGCGGCTCCGACGACGACAAGGACGGAACCGAGGACTACACGATGCTCGCGGGCGCCGGAACCAAGCGGAACAACGGGGCGAGGAGCCCCGAGGCGGCGGCCCGCGACGACGCCGCGGCATGGGTCTACGGCGCCTACACCCAGCCCGACAAGGACCTGGTGACGTCCGGCGCCGTGGAGCCGTACACGACGAAGTCCGGCATCAAGGGCAGTCTGGCCACGGCATCGTCGTCGGGTGTGGAGAAATCGAAAAAGTGCGCCGGCGACGGGAAGGCGACCGTCTTCTCCTTCAAGGACCCCTCGAACGACATCGTTTCGTGGGAGTTCTTCGGGGCGAAGGGGGTGTCCGAGGAGGTCTCGGACACGACGGTGCGGAAAATCGTCTCCACCGTACGGCTCTACGACGTCCCCCCGGCGTCCTGACTCGTTGCCCGAGTCACTGATCCGGTACACGTCTGACGAAACGCGGTGACCCAAACGTGTCACGGGCGGCACTAGGGTTACTGCCCATGTGGCCAGGACAGCAGCCGCCCGGGGGCGAGCAGAACCCGCAGGACCAGAACCCGTACCAGCAGCCGGGGTACCAGCAGCCGAATCCGTACCAGCAGCCCGGCTACCAGCAGCCCGGGTACCAGCAGCCCAACCAGTACGGGCAGCCGCAGTGGGGTTCCCCGTCGGAGCCTCCCGGCGCGCCTCAGCCGGCGGGGGGCAGCGGCGGCGGTGGCGGCGGCAACAAGACGAAGATCACGGCGATCGTCGCGGCCTCGGCCGTGGTGATCGCGGCCGGAGTCACCGGCTTCCTGGTCCTGGGCGGCGGCAACGACGACGACAAGGCGGGCGGCAAGCCGTCCAAGTCGCCCAAGAAGTCCGCCTCCACGTCGGCGAGCCCCAGCGGCGACGACAACCCGCGCGGCGGCGACGAGGAGAAGGCGACCATCGCGGGCTGGAAGGTCGTCGTGAACCCCAAGTGGGGCACCGCGTTCGACGTCCCGGCGGACTGGGAGGTCAAGACTCCCGGCACCTTCATCGGCTTCGAGGACGACAAGAAGGGTGACGGCTCGGCGCTGATCGGCATGTCCGCACCCGCGTTCCTCAAGGAGAAGTGGTGCACGTCCGACGACGACAAGGACGGGTACAAGAGCGACACCGCGCTGGCCGCGGCGGGCACCAAGGGCCAGAGCGGCGCCAAGAACACCGACGACGTCGCGCGCAACGACTCGGCGTGGTGGGTCTTCGGCGGCTACACCGACCAGAAGAGCGCCTCGAAGAAGCTGCTCACCATCGGCAAGCCGAAGGCGTACACGACGACGTCGGGTGTCGAGGGCAGCGTCGCGACCACGTACTCGTCCGGTGTGCCCAAGAAGGGCAAGTGCGACTCCAACGGCAAGGCGACCACCTTCGCCTTCAAGAACTCGGCGGGCGACTTCGTGTCCTGGACCTTCTACGGTGCCAAGGGTGTGAGCGAAGAGGTGTCGGACGCGACCGTGCAGAAGATCCTCAGCACGGTACGACTGCACGGTGACCCCACGGGGTCCTGAACCCCGAGGGACGGTCCGAGCCCGCCGAACCGCCGCGACCGTCCTTGAGCGACCGTCCCGAGGCGGCGGCTGCGACAGCCGTCCGAGCACGGGGCGTCCGCCCCGCCCGAGTCCGCATTCCCGCGTCCTCCCTGGCCGCCGCGCACCCGCGCGGCGGCCGGGCGGCGACCCGGCGATGTCCGACAGCGGCCTAATCGGTTTGGCAAGCAGTGGCTCCTGCGGCGATAGTCAGCCGGTGAACACTGCCGCCGACTCCCCGCGCCACCTGCGCCGTCCCTCCTGGGCGGGCCGGAACTACACCCTCCTGACCGCCGCCGCGGTCGTCACCAACCTGGGCAGCCAGGGCGCGCTGATCGCCGCGGCCTTCGCGGTTCTCGAATCGGGCGGCGACGGCGGCGACGTGGGCCTCGTGGCGGCGGCCCGGACCCTGCCGCTGGTGCTCTTCCTGCTGATCGGCGGTGCGGTCGCGGACCGGCTGCCGCGGCATCGGGTGATGGTCGCGGCCAACGCCCTCAACTGCGTGTCCCAGGCCGTGTTCGCCGCCCTGGTGATCAGCGGTGACGCGCGGCTGTGGCACATGATGCTGCTGTCCGCACTCGGCGGCACCGGGCAGGCGTTCTTCAACCCCGCGGCGGAGGGCATGCTGATGTCCTCGGTCGCCGGGGAGCAGGCGAGCCGCGCCTTCGCGATGTTCCGGATGGCGATGCAGGGCGCGGGGCTGGGCGGCGCGGCCCTCGGCGGCGCGCTGGTGGCCGTCCTCGGGCCGGGCTGGGTGCTCGCCGTGGACGCGCTGGCGTTCGCGCTCGCCGGTGCGCTGCGCTCGTTCCTCGACGTCAGTCACATTCCGCCGCGCGAGCCCGGCGGCGGGCTGCTCGCCGATCTCCGCGACGGCTGGCACGAGTTCGTCGGCCGGCCCTGGCTGTGGACGATCGTCGCGCAGTTCTCCGTGGTCGTCGCGGTCGTCGGCGCCGCGGACGCCGTGTACGGACCGCTGGTCGCCCAGGACAGCCTCGGCGGTCCGGGTCCGTGGGGCCTGGCCCTCGGCGCGTTCGGCGCCGGGACCGTCGGCGGTGCGCTGCTCATGACCCGCTGGAAACCCCGTCGGCTGCTGCTCGCGGGCACCCTCTGCGTCTTCCCGCTGGCCCTTCCCGCCGCCGCGCTCGCGGTCCCCGTGCCGGTGGGCCCGCTGTGCGCGGTGATGTTCGCCAGCGGTCTGGCCATCGAGGTGTTCGGTGTGTCCTGGATGACCGCGCTGCACCAGGAGATCCCCGAGGACAAGCTCTCGCGCGTCTCCGCGTACGACTGGTTCGGGTCGATCGCCATGGTCCCGCTGGCCACGGCGCTGGCGGGCCCCGTGGAACAGGCCGTCGGGCGCACGACCGCCCTGTGGGGCTGCTCCGCGCTGGTCGTGCTGGTCACGGCGGCGGTGCTGTGTGTGTCCGACGTGCGGAACCTGACGCGGCGGACGAAGGAGCTGGCGCACGGCGCACCCGGGCGCGGGGCCGACGCGACCCCCGGTGAGGCGGCCGTGGCGGACGGCCTGACCAGGGCCGCGGCCGTGGCCGGCGGTTCCCCCACGGCGACGGCCGGCGCGGCCGGGTCAGCCGATGCCGAACGCTCCGGCGGGCGGCTCGGGTGAGGCGACCGCGTCCTCGTCACAAACGGGTTCCGCGGCGCCGGTGAACTCCCGCAGCGCGGGGCCGTGTTCCACCCGCGCGGGGAAGGCGTCGGCGGCCGTCCGCCGGGCGAGGGCGGCCGTGTCGAGGGGGCGGTGGGAGGCCACGAGCACGGCGTTGCCGAAGCGGCGGCCGCGCAGTACGCCGGGTTCGGCGATGAGGGCCAGCTCCTCGAACACCGCGGAGAACGTGGCGAGCTGGGAGCGCAGGAAGTCGAAGGGCGCGGCGTCGGCGAGGTTGGCCAGATAGACACCGTCGGCGCGCAGCACCCGCTCGGCGGCGCGCGCGTACGCCAGCGTGGTCAGGTGCGCCGGTACGCGTGAGCCGCCGAAGACGTCCGCGATCAGGATGTCCGCGGAGTCGGGCGCCGCCGCTTCGAGCCAGGCCCGGGCGTCGGCGCCGTGCAGGGCGACATCGACGTCCTCGGGCACCGGCAGGTACTCGCCGACCAGGGAGAGCAGTGCGCGGTCGGCGTCCACCACGTCCTGCCGGGAACCGGGCCTTGTCGCGGCGACGTAGCGGGGCAGGGTGAGCGCCCCGCCGCCGAGGTGCAGGACGTCCAGCGCCCGGCCCGGCGCCGCCACCGTGTCCAGCACATGCCCGAGTCGGCGCGTGTACTCGAACTCCAGGTGTGTCGGCTCGTCGAGATCGACGTACGACTGCGGTGCGCCGTCCACCGTCAGCAGCCATGCCCGTTCCCGGTCGACGTCGGGCATCAGCTTCGCGGTGCCGTGATCCACGGCGCGCGTCACGGGTATCGGCTCGTCCACGCGTCCATTGTGCCGTGGCGGCCGGGGGCGCAGGGCACGCGCCCGTGGCAGGGCGCGGCATTCGGTCCGGCGCATCGTGTGCCGGGACGTCCGGGAGCCGCTCGGCTCAGGCCCGCCAGACCTCGGCGATCCGCGCCGCGTGCGCCGGGGCCTGCGCGCGTCCGGCCTCGGCCGCTGCTGCTCTGGCCGCGGGGTCCAGGGGGTTGCGTCCGAAGGACCGCCGCGCGGTGGCGCTCGGGGAGACGACCGCGACCTGTGCGCCGTCCTCGGTCAGCCTGCGGCCCTGTTCGGCGGCGGAGATCAGGGGGCCGCCGCCCGTCGCGATCGGGGCGAGCACGACGACGCGGCCGTAGCCGGCGGCGAGGTGGGCGTTGGCCGGTGAGTGGGTGCCGCCGTCCATCCAGCGCCGACCGTCGACGGTGACCGGCGGCCACGCCCCGGGCACCGCGCAGCTCGCGGCCATGGCGTCCGCGAGCGGCACTCCGCTGTCCTTGTCGAAGACGCGCAGCTCGCCGGTCGCCGTGTCGACGGCGGGCATCCGCAGCGCCCGCTCGGGCCAGTCGTGCGAGACGAGCCGGCTCTCGATGGCGGAGCGCCGGGTCGCCTCGTCGGCGGTGCTCGCCGCGAGCGCCGTCCTGCCGATCTTCCGGCCGTACTCCTCGGGGGTGCGGGAGGTGAGCGTCGCCCAGGCGTACCGCAGGTAGGCGCTCGCGGGCAGGCGTGCCGCGATCTCACCGCTCTGGGGGCCCAGTTGGCGCCGGTACAGCTCCAGCGGGGTGAGTGCTCCGGAGGCCAGCTGGGCGCCGACGGACGCGCCCGCCGACGTACCGATCACCACGTCGGCGTCGCTCAGGTCGACGCCTTGCTCCGCGAGGCCGTGGAGCAGTCCGGCGAGCCAGCCGATTCCCCCGCTGCCCCCGCCGCCGAGCACAAGTGCCTTGTCCGCCACGGTGCTTCTCCCCCTCGACGACACTGCCACGACACTGTCCGCGATCAGTCTCGCGCACGGCACCGACAGCGCGACGAGCGGGTGTCCGCCCCCTCTCAGGGGCGGACACCCGCCGTCCCGACGGCGGTCAGCCGACCGACGTCACCGTGCCGGCGCCGACCGTCCGGCCGCCCTCGCGGATCGCGAAGCCGAGCCCGGGCTCCAGCGGCACGTCGCGGCCGAGCTCCACCGTCATGGTGACGGTGTCCCCGGGCCGGGCCACCGCCGTCGCGCCGAGGTCGACGTCGCCGACCACGTCCGCCGTGCGGATGTAGAACTGCGGCCGGTACCCGGTGGAGACAGGGGTCGTGCGCCCGCCCTCGCGTGCCGACAGCACGTACACCTGCGCCGTGAAGCGGCGACTGGGTACGACGCTGCCGGGCGCGGCGACGATGTGCCCGCGCCGGACCGCGTCGCGGGGCACCCCACGCAGCAGCAGCGCGACGTTGTCGCCGGCCTGGGCCTCCTCCATGGGCTTGCCGAAGGTCTCCAGGCCGGTGACCACCGTGTCCACCGCCGCGCCGAGCACTTCGACACGGTCTCCGACACGGATGGTGCCGCGCTCCACGGCACCGGTGACGACCGTGCCGCGGCCGGTGATGGTGAGCACGTTCTCGACCGGCAGCAGGAACGGCGCGTCGAGGTACCGCTCGGGCATCGGCACATAGGTGTCCACCGCATCGAGCAGGGCGTCGATCGCCGCCGTCCACCGCGGGTCCCCCTCCAGGGCCTTGAGGCCGGAGACCCGTACCACGGGTACGGAGTCGCCCCCGTAGCCGTGTGCGGAGAGCAGCTCGCGGACCTCCAGCTCCACCAGGTCGGTGAGCTCCTCGTCGCCCGCGTCGGCCTTGTTGAGGGCGACGACGATGTGGTCGACGCCCACCTGACGGGCGAGCAGCACGTGCTCGGCGGTCTGCGGCATGATCCCGTCCAGCGCGGAGACGACGAGGATCGCCCCGTCGAGCTGGGCCGCGCCCGTGACCATGTTCTTGACGTAGTCGGCGTGGCCCGGCATGTCCACGTGGGCGTAGTGCCGGGTGTCGGTCTCGTACTCGACGTGCGCGATGTTGATGGTGATGCCGCGCGCGGCCTCCTCCGGCGCCCGGTCGATCCGGTCGAACGGTACGAAGGTGCCGGACCCGCGCTCGGCGAGCACCTTGGTGATGGCGGCGGTCAGGGTGGTCTTGCCGTGGTCGACGTGCCCCATGGTGCCGATGTTCAGGTGCGGTTTGGTGCGCACGTAAGCCGTCTTGGGCATGGCTGTACCTCGAAGCCTCTTCAGTGTCAGCGGAACTGAGTGATGGCCCCGGCGCGAACGGCCGGGACGGGGACCCCAAGGACGCGCCGACCCTCCCCCTGCGGGGTCCGCCGGACGATCCGGGAAGGGTCAGCTTCGGGCGCCGTCTACGGCTGCCACGACGATCGGGACGGCAGCCTTCGGCGCATCCGCCACTGCGGATGCTGCGAGAAGGAAGGCGTACCGGAACATGGGGAGATCATCTCCGACGCGTCCGTCCGCGTCGAATGGTTTTCGGTGCCGAGGCGGCGGGTGGTGCGGCTGGTGCCCCGGGGTTTTCAGGGGCCGATGTTCTTGAGCGCCTCGCGCACGGACAGCGGAGCGAGACTGCCGCGCTCGCGGGCGACGAAGTCCCGTACCGCCCCGGGGTCCGTCTTCGCGTACTCGCGCAGACTCCAGCCGATCGCCTTGCGGATGAAGAAGTCGGGGTGCCCGGCCCGGCGGGCGCAGTACGAGAAGAGCCGCGCGGTGTCGGTGTCCTCCTTGTAGCGCAGTTGGTGGAGCAGCGCCGTGCGCGCGACCCACAGGTCGTCGTCCTCGATCCAGGCGTCCATGTCGGCCTTCAGCTCCGGGTCGGCGGCCACCAGCCCGCCCACCACGTGCGCGGCGAGCGCGTCGACGGTGTCCCACCACGGGACGGTGCTGACCAGGTGGCGGGCCACCGGCAGGAATCCCGACGACAGCCGCTTCACGTGGCGGCGCAGGAAGTCGACGGCGAAGTAGTGGTATTCGCGCTCCGGCAGCTCCCAGCAGCGCAGGGCGAGCGCGGTGCAGTCCGCTTCGTCGGGGCGCGCCGTGCCCGCCAGGACGGTCCGCGACAGGGCGCGGCGGCCGGGCGTCGTCAGACCGAGGAAGGGGGCGACGTCCTTCATGTACGCGCGCATCGACGCGGCCCGGTCGGGGTCGGCCGCCGCGGAGTAGCCCGCGATGAGGCGCGGCAGTACGGCGTCCGCGAAAGCGCTGCTCGGCGCCGCGAACCGTGCACCTGACGTTCCGGAAGCTGTGACGCCCATGAGACGAACCATACGGCGATCACACACATACGTCGGTTAGTGTCACCGGATGCTCGATGCCACCACCCGCTCTGGGGGCACCGCCACGGCCACTCCCCGGGCCGCCGCTACGGAGCTCGCCCTCACCACTGAATCCACCGCCGCCGCGCCCGCGGCACTGATCGCCGGGCGCACCCGGCTGGCCGCCCGGTGCGGCAGAGTGCTGCTGTCGCCCTGGTCGCGCTTCTCGCTGCTCGTGGCGCTGCTCGCGGCGGCCGCGTCGACCGTTCTGCTGTTCGAACCACAGCGCCTGCTGGCCGACGGCTGGCCACCTCACCTCGGGGGCGCGGCGGCAGCCGCCGCGTTCGCCGTGGCGTACGGGCTGTGCACGGTCGCCTTCGTGCCCCGTCCGCTGCTCAATCTCGCGGCGGGCGCCCTCTTCGGCTCCCAACTGGGCCTGGGCACCTCGCTCGCGGGCACGGTCCTGGGTGCCGGGGTCGCCTTCGGGCTGGGCCGGGTGCTCGGGCAGGACGCGCTGCGTCCGCTGCTGCGCGGCCGTTGGCTGAAGGCCGCGGACGGTCAGCTCAGCAGACACGGGTTCCGCTCGATGATGGTGGCCCGGCTGTTCCCCGGGGTGCCGTTCTGGGCCGCCAACTACTGCGCGGCCGTCTCCCGCATGGGCTGGATGCCCTTCCTCCTCGCCACCGCGCTCGGTTCGATCCCGAACACGGCCGCCTACGCCGTCGCCGGCGCGCGGGCCTCGACGCCGACGTCGCCCGCGTTCCTGATCGCCATGGGCTGCATCGCGGTGCCGGGTCTCGTGGGCGCGGTGGTGGCGTGGCGCAAGCGGCACCATCTGCGCGCCACCTGACCGCACGGCCGTACGCGGGCGCAGGCGGCCCCCGCACGTGGGTCGCGTCCGCCCGCGCGGCGGCCGGGGCCATAACTGCCCCTGCCGCTTACGGCAGCGGGCCGTGACGGCTCGCGCCCCATGCGCGGAAGCCGGCTTCGGCGGTCCGCGCCGTCCACGGAAACCGGCCTCGGCAGCTCGCGCCGCGCGAGAAAACCGACCGGGCAGTCCGCGCCCTCCGCGGAAACCCGCCTCGGCAGCTCGCGCCGCGCGAGAAAACTGACCGGGCAGTCCGCGCCGTCCACGGAAACCGGGCTCGGCAGTCCGCGCCGCGTACGAAACCCGACCGCGGCAGTCCGCGCCGTCCGCGGAAACCCGCCGGGGCTTGCTACAGCGCTTCGATCACCATCGCGTTCGCGAGGCCGCCCGCCTCGCACATCGTCTGGAGTCCGTAGCGGGCACCGCGAGTCCTCATCGCGTGGACGAGCGTGGTCGTCAGGCGGGTACCGCTCGCGCCGAGCGGGTGGCCGAGCGCGATGGCGCCGCCGTGCACGTTGACCTTGGACAGGTCGGCTCCCGTCTCCTGCTGCCAGGCGAGGACGACGGCCGCGAAGGCCTCGTTCACCTCGAAGAGGTCGATGTCGCCGAGGGACAGTCCGGCCGAGCGCAGCACCTTCTCGGTGGCCGGGATGACGCCGGTGAGCATCAGCAGCGGGTCGGAGCCGGTGACGGCGAAGCTGTGCAGCCGGGCGAGGGGGCGCAGGCCGAGGCGGGCCGCGGTCTCGCTCGACATGATGAGCACGGCCGACGCGCCGTCGTTGACGGGGCTCGCGTTGCCCGCGGTGACGGCCCAGTCGATCTGCGGGAAGCGCTCGCCGAAAGCGGGGTCGTAGTACGCGGGCTTGAGCCCGGCGAGTATCTCGGTGGTGCTGCCGGGCCGGACGGACTCGTCGCGCGTCACGCCCTCCAGCGGGGCGACCTCCGCGTCGAACAGGCCGCCGTCCCAGGCCGCGCCCGCCTTCTGGTGCGAGCTCACCGCGAAGGAGTCCATCTGCTCGCGCGAGATGCCCCACTTGGCGGCGATGAGTTCGGCGCTGATGCCCTGGGGGACCAGGCCCTCCGGGAAGCGTGCGGCGACTCCGGGCCCGAAGGGGTCCTTGCCCGCCGGCACGTTGGACCACATCGGGACGCGGCTCATCGACTCCACACCGCAGGCCACGGCGATGTCGTACGCGCCCGACATGACGCCCTGCGCGGCGAAGTGCACGGCCTGCTGCGACGAGCCGCACTGGCGGTCCACGGTGGTCGCGGGCACCGTCTCGGGGAATCCGGCGGAGAGCACGGCGTACCGGGTGGTGTTCATGGCCTGCTCGCCGACCTGGTCGACGGTGCCTCCGATGACGTCGTCGATGAGCGCCGGGTCGACTCCCGAGCGTTCGACGAGGGTCCGCAGTGTGTGGGCGAGGAGCTCCACCGGGTGGACGTGGGCGAGGGAGCCGTTGGGCTTGCCCTTGCCGACGGGAGTGCGTACGGCTTCGACGATGACGGCGTCACGCATGTTCGATCTCCAGACTCACTCAGTTCGTTTTCCAAACCCGCTAAGTGACTCAAGAGTAGCTTAGTGGGTTGGATAATCCAACCCACCCGGTAGACTGATGGCATGAAGGACGCACGCCCCTGCTCGATCGCCGACACCCTGGCCCTGGTCGGCGAGAAGTACTCCCTGCTCGTCCTGCGCGAGGTGTCACTGGGCGCCCGGCGGTTCGACCAGCTGGTCCGCAACATCGGCGCCCCGCGCGACGTGCTGACGGCACGCCTCAAGCGCCTCGTCGACGCCGGCGTACTGGAGAAGGTCGAGTACAGCGACCGCCCCAAGCGCTATGAGTACCGGCCCACGTCGTCCGGCCTGGAGCTGGTACCGGTCCTGATGACGCTGATGGCCTGGGGCGACCGCCATCTGCACGCGGACGGCGACCGTCCCATGGTGATCGAGCACATCTGCGGCCACGAACTGGTCCCGCAGATCGTGTGCGCCGAGTGCCGCGAGGATGTGCACCAGCACGACCTGACGGCCCACCCGCAGGCACCCGGCTGGACGGTGACGGGCCCCGCGGTGGCCTAGGTTCCACCCATGCTTCGCGGAGCCGCAGGGGCCGTGGGGCAGTGGGCGCCCGCCCGGCCGCTCCGGCGTGTCCGGGCAGCCCACGACCGGCGCGCCTGGGGGGCGTTTGGACCAGGTCGGATCGCGTCGCGGACCCGCGCTGATCCAGACGAACTCCCCTGGTTTTCTAGGCGTTCCCCTTGTAGACGTCGAGCCGCCCGCACATGCCGAACCGGCCGTGCGCGGACGGCTGTTCGGCCCGGACGGCGGCGTCGGCGAGGTGCGACGCGTCGCCGCGCTCCAGCCGGTCGAGCTGGTCCCCCGTGACCGCGGCCGCCGCCTCGGCACCTCGCCGCCACCGCTCGCGCCACTCCGCGAGGCGGGGCCGCACCAGCCGCGCCGCGGCCCGGTGGAACGCGGCGAGCGGCTCGGGCCCGTCCGCGTCGCGCAGCGCCCGGTAGCCGTCGAGGGCCAGGTCCCGCCGGGCGCGGGCGAACCGGGCCTGCTCCTCCTCCGACGCGTCCACCGGGATCACCGTGGCCGCCGCGTACGTCTCGGGATCGGTCAGGTGCTCCGGGGGCAGCGTGAGGACCGCGTCGCCCGCCTCCGGCAGTCCGCTGTTCTGCATGAGGACCGTGATGCGCAGGTCGTCCTCGTTGACCAGCCGGTGGATCGTGCCGGGAGTGAACCAGGCGACGGTCCCGGGTGCGAGCGGCGTGACCTCGTACCCGGAGGTGGTGAGCGTCTGCACCGCCCCCCGCCCTCCGGTGACGACGTACGCCTCCGAACACGTCAGGTGCACATGGGGAGTTCCCCCGCGAACGCCGTCGGCGGTGGGCCAGTCGTACACGCGGAGGTGCGAGACGGCGACGGCTCCGGGCAGCCCGGCGAAACCGGCGGTCGCGGCGCTCACCAGGGGTGCTCTTCCAGGTACTTGGCCACCTCGGCGGCCCCCCGGACACCGTCCGCCACCACCACCCGGTAGCGCCGGGTGAGGGTGTCCCCGGGCGCGAGCTCCAGTTCGTCGAAGAAGGCGATCGAGGGGGCGACGGCGGCGAAGGGCTCGTTGCGGACGAACCAGTGGGCCGGATGCCCGCCACGGGCCCCGGCGTGATCGTTCTCCGGGGCGTGCGCGAAGACGAGCGTGGCGTGCCCGTCGGCACCGTCGTGCTCCCCCGAGTACGCGATCCAGGGCGCCTGCCGCCCCATCAGCGCGGGCCCTTCGGCCTCGGGTCCGACGACCCGCCCGCCGCGGAAGGCGCGCGGCCCGCGCCAGAACAGGCCGGTGTAGCCCGCCATCTCCCGCCCCGCGGTGGTCGGACTGCCGAAGCGCAGCGGCTCGGTGCGGCGGTTGGTGACCGCGGTGGTCCAGGTCAGGGCCCAGGAGCCCGCCTCCGGGTCGATGTCGTGCACCTCTATGCGCCGCTCCTCCTCGGCCCACAGCTCGCCGTCGTACGGATGCCAGGTGAGGCGCTCCGCGATCACCGCGCGGCCCCCGCCCGAAGCCACCTCGTCGAACGCGACGTGCGCCATCGACCCGACGCGCTCCGGGAGTTCGCGATAGCCCTGCCCGTGGACGTACGTGTTGCCGCCCCACAGGTTCTGGCCGGAGAGGTGCGAGGCCGTCATCTGCAGGCCCTTGTGCCAGCGGTGGTCGTTGGGCCGGTAGTCCGTGACGACGTCGCCGGACAGCGTCCGGAGCGGATGCAGGTACGGCTTCGGGGCCTCCCAGGCGGCCTCGGGCCGGTAGACGTAACTCAGCAGCTCGACACCCGTGGTGGCGTCACTGATCGTGATGCGGTCGCCGTGCGCATGGACGACGCGCGGGCCGTCGGCCGGTACTCCGGTCATGCCGACACCTCCTGTCCCGCGCCGGGTGCGGTCTCCCCTGTCGTCCCGCCTGTTCCGGACGGATCCGGCGCCTCGCGCGGGCCCGACGCCGCGTGCGCGCCGGGCGCGGCCGGCGCCCAGCCCGGCGCACCACCGTGCAGGGCCGTGTAGTACGGGTCGCCCGGGCCGATCTCCCCGGCCCGGACGGTCGTGTCCGTGAACGCGGACTTGTACAGCGCGCTGATCAGTTCCAGGCTGGTCCGCCCGTCGGCACCGCTGCTGCGCGGCCGTTCACCGGCGCGCATGCTCGCGATCAGGTCCCGCAACTGCGCGAGGTGCGAGCTGGGCACGTCCTCACCGAAGTCCCGCCAGCCGGCGGCCTCCGCGTCCGGCACGTCCGGCGCCGGCGTGATGCGCCAGTCGTCGTTCCGGTGTCCGTACAGGTGGGTGAGCTCCACGGTGGCGCGTTCGCAGTCGACACGGATGCGGCTCACCTCGTCCGGACTCAGCACGCTGTTCACGACGGTGGCCAGCGCGCCGCTCGCGAAGCGCACGAGGGCGGTCGAGACGTCCTCGGTCTCGATGTCGTGCACCAGACGCCCGGCCATGGCGCGCACCTCGCTCCACGGCCCCAGCAGATCGAGCAGCAGATCCATCTGGTGGATGCCGTGCCCCATCGCGGGCCCGCCGCCCTCCGTCGCCCAGCGTCCGCGCCAGGGCACGGCGTAGTAGTCGGCGTTGCGGTACCAGGTGGTCTGGCAGTGCGCGACGAGGGGACGCCCGAGGGCGCCCCCGGAGATCAGCCGCCTCACGTGCCGGGCGCCGGATCCGAACCGGTGCTGGAAGACGATCGAGGCGTACGGGCCTTGGTCCCCGCCCTCCGCCGCCTCGACGGCGTCGAAGTCGGCGAGCGTGGGGACGGGCGGCTTCTCGCACCACACCCAGGCACCCGCGCGCAGCGCCGCGACGGTCTGCTGACGGTGCAGGGTCGGCGGGGTGCAGACGGCGACCAGGTCGGGTCGCTGTTCCTCCAGCATCCGGTCCAGATCGGTGTAGGCGTGCGGGATCCCCGCCGTGGCGCAGAAGTCCCGCACGGCCTCCTCGGCTATGTCGACCGCGGCGACGATTTCCGTCTCGCCCTCCTCGGCGAGCCGGGCGAGCGCGGGGTGGTGGCTCCCGCGCGCGATGGCGCCCGCGCCGACGACGGCCGCCCTGATGCGGCGGCCCGCGAAGGGGGCGACCGCCGGGCGGCCCGGCAAGGTCTCGGTTGCGATGCTGGGTGTGGGCATGGACCTGATCAGCACTCCATCGGACGCGACACCGGACGTTGGCCAACGCTTGTCGGCACCGGGTGGAGCCAGGCCGGAGCAAGCGCTTTCCCTCGTGCCGCAACGTATGCGGCGTCGCAGCGGCCGGTCAACACCTCGACCGAGCACCGGACAAGCCCCGCACAGCCGCGGCCAACGCCCGCCGACGGCCCCTCTCGCCCGCCGCTGCGAAGCCCCTGTGGCCGACCTGTCACCCGCGGGCGCTACGCTGCCCTCATCGCCCGTGATCACCACACAAGCGTCACGGCGCGCCCATCGCCCCTTCCACGATCAGCACTTGGACCACGTAACTTCATGTCTTGGTTTGAATCCCTCATCCTCGGACTCGTCCAGGGGCTGACCGAGTTCCTTCCCGTCTCCTCCAGCGCGCATCTGCGGCTCACGGCGGCCTTCGCCGGCTGGAAGGACCCGGGCGCGGCGTTCACCGCGATCACCCAGCTCGGCACGGAAGCGGCGGTGCTGATCTACTTCCGCAAGGACGTCGGCCGCATCCTGTCGGCCTGGTTCCGCTCGCTCACGAACAAGGCGATGCGCCGGGACCACGACGCCCAGATGGGCTGGCTTGTGATCGTCGGCTCGATCCCGATCGGCGTGCTCGGCGTGACGCTGAAGGACCAGATCGAGGGACCGTTCCGTGATCTCCGCGTCACCGCCACGATGTTGATCGTGATGGGTGTGGTCATAGGCATCGCCGACCGGCTCGCCGCACGCGACGAGACGGGCGGCAGGCACCGGGCGGCCAAGCAGCGCAAGACACTTCAGGACCTGAACGCCAAGGACGGGCTCCTGTACGGCGTCTGCCAGGCGATGGCCCTGGTCCCCGGCGTCTCCCGGTCCGGCGCGACCATCAGCGGCGGCCTGTTCATGGGCTACACCCGTGAGGCGGCGGCCCGTTACTCCTTCCTCCTGGCGATGCCGGCCGTGCTCGCCTCCGGCACCTTCGAGCTCAAGGACGCCACCGAGGGCGGTCATGTCTCCTGGGGCCCGACGATCTTCGCGACGATCATCGCCTTCACCGTCGGCTACGCCGTCATCGCCTGGTTCATGAAGTTCATCTCGCACAAGAGCTTCATGCCGTTCGTCTGGTACCGGATCGCGCTCGGCATCGTCATCATCGCGCTGGTGACGACGGGCGCGCTGAGCCCGCACGCGGCCGAGTCCGCGGGCTGAGCCGACGGCCCGCCGCGCAGCCGGGACGCTGTCCCGTGGGTGACGACGTACGGTTCACCGCCCCGCGGCACGGCTCCCGACCGTCGGTCGTGACGAAGCGCATACGGGATGCGTAGCGGTCCGGTAGCGCAGTGTCAGTCCTTGCCCCTAGGCTTGTGCGCATGTCCCCCGATTCCACACCCTCTGGTTCCGTGCGGTCTGCGGCCGCGTTAAACGAGCAGATCCGCGCCCTGTGGACCCGCGCCGGCGGCTCCCTGTCCGCCCAGGAGCGCGCGGAGTACGAGCTGCTCGTCGTGCGGTGGGCGGAGGCGATCCGGGGCGAGGTCGTCGAAGCCGCCTGACCGGCCCGGGTACAGCCGGCCGCACACCGCCCGCGGAGCCCTGGACGCGACCGGGGCACTCTCCCGGAGCCCACGCTCCATGAGGCCCTCCGAGGGCCGCCCGCCCGAGGCATCCTCCGAAGACCGCCCGTCCCGACGCCGCTCGTGGGATCCGGGCAGGCAGCCTCGGCTCACCGTCCCGTCCGGGACCCTGGTGGCCCGGAACCCGGCGGCCCAGCACCCTCTGACCGGCCGATCGGCGCCGGCCGGACCGCATCCCTCGGGTCGGCAGCCCCGCGCCCGTCACCGTCCTCCGGACACCCGGAGCACCGCCCCTGTCGTGTACGACGCCTCGGGGGACATCAACCACGCGATGGCGGCGGCGATTTCGTCGGCCTCGCCCACCCGGCGCAGCGGGATCGACGAGGCGGCCCGCTCGGCGCGGCCGGGGTCTCCCATCGTCGCGTGCATCTCCGTGTCGATCATCCCGGGCGCGACCGCGTTGACGCGGATGCCGTCGGGGCCCAGCTCCTTGGCCAGCCCCGTCGTCAGCGCGTCGACGGCAGCCTTGGTGGCCGCGTAGTGCACGAACTCTCCGGGGCTGCCCAACGTGGCCGCGGCCGAGGACACGTTGACGATGACACCGCTCCCCCAGGCGGCCATCGAGCGGGCGGCGCGGCGCGAACAGAGCAGCGTGCCCAGCAGGTTGACCTCCACCACCCTGCGCAGATCGACGGGGTCGGCGTCCGCGAGTCTGCCCAGCGGACCGGTCACCCCGGCGTTGTTCACCAGGCCCGTGACCGGGCCGAGCCGCTCCGCAGCCGTCTCGAAGAGCCGGTCCACGTCGTCCGCGTCGGACGTGTCCACGCGGACGGTCACACAACGCGCTCCGGCCGCGCGAACGGCGGTCGCGGTCCACTCGGCGGCCTCGCCGTCACTGACGTACCCCACCACCACGTCGTGCCCGTCCGCCGCGAGGCGCCTGCACGTGGCGGCTCCGATCCCCCGACTGCCACCCGTGACGATCGTGACCGGACGTGTCATAAGAGCCTCCTCGCGCCGGGAATCGGTCACCTTCGACCGCATGTGGATCACCTACGATCCCAGACGGGCGGACGCCCCTGCCGGGCAGGGAGCGTCCCGGCGCCGGGGCGAGCGGCTCTCTCCGGCGGGCTCCGGCCCCACCGGCCGCGGCAAGGGGCCACCGCGCGGCCTCGAAGCGGCCACCGAATGTCGCCGCACGCCCCTTGGCGTGGCACGCCCCGTGGCCAACACTGAGCCGATGACGCAGCGTGTGGAGCTCGCCACCGTGATGGACAGGCTCGCCGTGGACGGACTCGTCACCGAGTACGCCGTGGCCGTGGACGACGGCGACTGGGAGGCGTACCGAGGGTTGTTCACGGCGGACGGGCGCGCGGACTACCGCTCGGCCGGCGGCATCGAGGGAGACGCCGCGCACATCGCGGAGTGGCTGGCCCGGAGCATGCAGTTGTTCCCCATGCGCCAGCACCTGATCGTGAACCGCCGGGTTCGGTTCGGGATCCTCGATCAGGACACCGGCGACACGGCCCGGGTGCAGGCGGACTACATCAATCCCATGCGGTTCGCGACGCCGGACGGCGCCTCGCCGGGACCGGACGGTGGTTCCACCGCGCCCGATTTCGTGTGCGGCGGCCGGTACGCCTTCGGTCTGGTGCGTACGGACGACGGCTGGCGGCTGCGGGAGGTGGTCGTCCAGGAGAAGTGGCGGCGCACCCCGGCGCCGGCGTCCACGTGAACCCCTGAGGTCCACCCGTGGCCTCCCGGGCCCCGGCTCCCACGGGCCGCTGAGCTCCTGACGGCACCGGCGGCCTCCGGAGTCCCTGACGTCCACCGCGGCTTCCCGAACCCCTGAGGTCACCGCAGGAACGCGCCCCGTCCGAGGCCCTCTGTCGGAGATCGCCGAGGGCGCGCACACTGGAAGGACCACCTGGGGAGGGAGGCGCTGTATGCAGAGGCCGGACGGTCGGCCCGGTCGGCTCGGGCTGTGGCTCGGCTCTCCATGGCGGCGCGGGGTCCTCGCCGCACTGGCGGGCGCCCTGCCCGTGTTCGCCTTCCCCACACCGTCCTGGTGGTGGTTCGCATACGTCGCCCTGGTGCCCTGGATCCTGCTGGTCCGCTCGGCACCGACCGGAAAACGGGCCGCGTACGACGGCTGGCTCGGTGGGCTCGGCTTCATGCTGGCCGTGCATCACTGGTTGCTGCCCAGCCTGCACGTGTTCACGGTGCTGATAGCGGCGCTGCTCGGGCTCTTGTGGGCCCCCTGGGGCTGGCTCGTGCGGCGGTTCCTGGCGGGGGCACCCTCCGCGGGCCATGTCGCCGCCGCGCTGATCGTGCTGCCCTCGGGCTGGCTGATGGTCGAACTCGCCCGCTCCTGGCAGGGATTGGGCGGCCCATGGGGTCTGCTCGGGTCGAGCCAGTGGGAAGTGGCGCCCGCGCTGCGGCTCGCCTCGGTCGGCGGTGTGTGGCTGCTCAGCTTCCTGGTGGTGGCGGTCAACGTCGCCGTCGCCGTCCTGATCGCGGTGCGCCGGTCCCGTGTGCCCGCCGTGGCCGGGCTGGTGGCGACCGCGGCCGTGACGTCGGCGGCGTGGGTGTGGTCACCGCGCCCGGACGTCGACGGCCGGGTCAGGATCGCCGTCGTGCAGCCGGGCGTCGTGGACGGCATCGGGAGCGGAACCGCGCGGTTCGCGCGCGAGGAGGCCCTCACCCGCACGCTCGCCGGGAAGGACGTCGACCTCGTCGTATGGGGCGAGAGCAGCGTGGGCTTCGACCTGGCGGACCGTCCCGACCTCGCGGACCGGATCGCCGCGCTGTCCCGGCTGACGGGCGCCGACATCCTGGTCAACGTCGACGCCCGTCGTTCCGACCGTCCGGGCATCTACAAGAGCTCGGTCCTGGTGGGCCCGCAGGGTCCGACCGGTGACCGCTACGACAAGATGCGGCTCGTCCCCTTCGGCGAGTACGTGCCCGCGCGTTCCCTGCTCGGCTGGGCGACCTCGGTGGGCAAGGCGGCGGGCGAGGACCGCCGGCGCGGCAGCGAGCAGGTGGTGATGAACGTGGGGCACGGGCTGCGCGTCGGCCCGATGGTCTGCTTCGAGTCCGCGTTCCCCGACATGAGCCGGCACCTCGCCCAGGACGGCGCCGGGGTACTCCTCGCACAGTCGTCGACGTCGACCTTCCAGCACAGCTGGGCGCCCGAGCAGCATGCCTCGCTCGCCGCGCTGCGGGCCGCCGAGACGGGACGCCCGATGGTGCACGCGACCCTGACCGGCGTCTCAGCGGTCTACGGGCCGAGCGGCGAGCGCATCGGCTCCTGGCTCGGCACGGGTTCGCACGCGGCGACGGTGTACGAGGTCCCGCTGGCCCGCGGGGTCACGCCGTACGTCCGGTTCGGCGACTGGCCGGTGTACGCGGCCCTGCTGGTGCTGGCGGCGCTGTGCGCGACGGAGGGCGTCCGCGCGCTCAGGCTGCGGCGGTCCGTTCCTCGACCTCACGTACCACCCGCTCGCACAGTTCGTGGGTGGCCAGCGCGTCACGGGCGCTGAGCACCTTGCCCGCGCGTACGGCGTCGAGGAAGGCGAGGACCACCTGCTCGATGCCGCGCTGCCGGGCCACGGGGACCCAGTCCCCGCGCCGCCGCACGGTGGGCTGGCCCTTGTGGTCGACCACCTCGGCGAGGTTGACCACCTGACGCTTGGTGTCCTGGCCCGAGACCTCGAGGATCTCCTCGTTCGATCCGCTGAGGCGGTTCATCACGCCCAGGGCGGTGAATCCGTCGCCGGCGAGTTGCAGCACGACGTGGTGCAGCAGTCCGTCCGCGACCCGGGCCCGCACGGTGACGTCGTCGACCGGCCCCGGCGCCAGGAACCGCAGGGTGTCCACGACGTGGATGAAGTCGTCGAGGACCATCGTGCGCGGCTCCTCGGGCAGTCCTATGCGGTTCTTCTGCATCAGGATCAGCTCCCGCGGGTGGTCGGCGCACTGCGCGTACCCGGGTGCGTAGCGCCGGTTGAAGCCGACGGCGAGGCTGACGTTCCGCTCCTCCGCCAGCCGGACCAGCCGCTCCGAGTCGGCGAGCCGGTACGCGAGGGGCTTGTCGACGTACGTCGGTACGCCGGCCTCCAGGAGTCGCGTGACGATCTCCGGGTGCGCGACGGTGGCCGCGTGCACGAACGCCGCGTCGAGGCCCTGTGCCAGCAGGTCCGCCAGGTCGGTGTGGCGCTGCTTCTGCGGCAGGTGCAGGCCGTCGGCCACCCGGTGGAGCGTCTCGGGCGTGCGCGTGTGCAGGTGCAGTTCGATCCCCGGCTGCGCTCCGAGCACCGGCAGGTAGGCCTTCTGCGCGATGTCGCCGAGTCCGATGCAGCCGACCTTCACTGAGCTCTCCTCGCGTTCAGGTGCCGGCTCCGGTGACCGGCTCGGGCCCGGCCGGACGGATGGCCGGCGCGGCCTCGACGGAAGCATACGGCGGCTGCGGCGGTCGCCAGTCGGCGATGCCGTCGAAGCCCCGCAGCAGGAGCGCGGGCCCGGCCTTGGACAGCGCGGCGAGACCCGCGTTGCGTACGGCGATGCCGGCGCGGCTGGTCATCATGTCGATCCGTGCCACCTGGACGGCCTTGCGGGCGATGGCGGCGGTGCGCGGCGCCCGGACCGCGGAGTACGCGGCGAGGTCGACGGCGTCCGGGCGGGCGTGATGGGCGAGGACGATCGCGTCCTCGATGGCCTGGTTGCCGCCCTGCCCGAGGGTCGGCGGCATCGCGTGCGCGGCGTCGCCGAGGAGGACCGTCCGGCCGCGGTGGAAGGCCGGCAGCGGTTCGGCGATGTGGTGGACGTCGTGACGCAGCACGTGCGCGGGATCGGCGGCGGCGATCAGGGCGGGGATCGGGTGGTGCCAGTCGCCGAACCGGCGCAGGAGTTCCTGCCTCTCGTCGTCGGCGGCGCGCTGCCCGGCGGGGGCGAGAGCGGCGCCGTACGCGTAGATCCTGCCGTCCTTGAGCGGTTGGGTGCCCCAGATGCGGCCCCTCCCCCAGGTCTCGTGGGCGTCGAAGGCCTGGCGCGGTGCCGGGCTCACGATCCGCCAGGTGGTGAAGCCTGAGTAGACGGGACCGGGATGCGCGGGGAAGAGCACCTGCCGCACACCGGAGTGGATGCCGTCGGCGCCGACGACCAGTTCGGCCTCCAGGCCGCCGTCCGCGCCGGCGACCAGGGCGGGGCGTGCGGTGTCGCCCGGGTCGGCGAGCCTCGCCTCGGCAGCCGTCCGGACGGTGCCCTCGGGGAGCCGGGCGACGAGCCGTGCGACGAGTTCGGCGCGGTGCACGACCACGAGTGGGCCGCCGAAGCGCTCGGCGAGGGCGGAGGCGCTGGTGCGGGACACCCAGCGCCCTTGCGGGGTGCGCATTCCGCCGTCGCCCTGCCAGGCGGCGAGTCCCCTGATCTCGTCCCCCATGCCGATCACGTCGAGCGCGCGAAGCGCGTTGGGTGCCAGGGAGATGCCCGCGCCGACCGGCGTGAGCGAGCGGGAGCGCTCCAGGACGGTGACCTGCCAGCCGCGCAGGCGCAGGGCCACGGCCGCGGTGAGGCCGCCGATGCCGCCTCCGACGACGACGGCGCGGGGCAGGCCGAGCGGTTCCGCCGTGGCGGCCCTTGTGGCGGCCCGGGCGTCGGTGGACCGCGCCACGGTTCGTGCCGCTTCCGTTCCCGCCGACACCGGCCGAGCCGGAACCTCGGGCACCTCGGGCATGGCTCCTCCTGGCCCTCAGGGGTCACCACCCGACTGCGATGACCGCGTACACCAGGCCACTACACCTGTAGTTAGCCGACGTCTCGACCGTACTACAGATGTAGTGATCCCGATAGGTTGGTCCCATGCCCGTACGCAACACCGGCGCCGGTCGCGCCGAACTGATCGCCGACACCGCGCTGGGCCTGCTCGCCGAGCGCGGGATGCGCGGTCTGACCCACCGAGCGGTCGACGAGGCCGCCGGGCTCCCCCAGGGCTCGACCTCGAACCAGGCACGCACCCGGCTGGCCCTGCTGGAGGCCGCCGTACGGCGGCTCGCCGAGCGTGAGGCGCAGGTGCTCACGCCCGACGAGATGCCGGACCCGCGCGGCGGGCCCGATGCCCTGGCCGACGGACTCGCTCTGGCCCTGCACCGCTATCTGACCCGCCATCGTCACCTGCTCGTCGCCCGCTACGAGCTGGCGCTGGAGGCAACCCGGCGCCCCGAGCTGCGGGAGTTCTTCGACGCGGCGGGGCGGCGCTTCCGGGATCCGCTGACCGCGCTGGTCACGGCCGCCGGGTCGAGCGCCCCGGACCGGCATGTGCTGTCCCTGGTCGCCTGGTGCGACGGGATGATGTTCTCGTGCGTGGCCGGCTCGTTCCACGACGCGGTGCCGGGGATCGAGGAGCTGCGGGCGAGCTTCCGCGAGCTGTTGAGGGGAATGCTGGCACCCTGATCCCGGGCCGCCCGGCGAACCGTGCGCGGGCGGTCGGTTTTCCGGCGTCCGCGCCCATCGGAGGAACGGAAGGCTCACCCATGTGGGGCAACCTGCGCTTGTCCGCTCCCCAAATCCGCCGGGACACAGCAGAGTTGCGCGAGTGCATCGAACGACGACCACCGCAACGCTCCTGGTCGCCGCGGCTGTCACCGCCCTCTCGGGCTGTGTGACGGTCCAGCGGCCGCCCTCCCCAGGCCCGCCGCCCGCGCCGCCCCGGCCCGCCGCGCCGCGTCCGGACGGAAAGGGCGAACCGCAGATCGTGCAGGCACCCGCGAAGGAGGCGCTGGAGCTCATCGGGCCGTCCCGGAAGCCTTCGAAGCGTGCCCCGGCACCGCACCGGACCACTCCCCCGCCGGCCGCCACGACACCGGCGGCTCCGCCGCACCGCGACCGGCCGGCCCCGCGGCCCGCGCCGCACCGGTCCGACACGCACCCCGTCGAGCCGTCCGTCCCGACCGGCCTGCCACGAGGCTCGGACGTGTGCGCCCTGGGCAGGAAGTACGGCGGCTGGAAGGCGGACAGCCCGGAGGCGATCATCTGCAAGAAGGCGTACGGCCCCTGAGGGATTCCGGTCGGTGCCGTGCCCGTCCCGAGGCGGGCACGGCTTCATCGGTCCCCGTGGACAGGCCGGCCCGGTCGGAGGCCGTGCGCGTCCCCCGGACACACCCGGAGCGGGGTCGGTGCGTTACTAGGGGCATCTTCTCGGCGGTCCCAGCGTCTCGCCTCCCGGACCGCCGAGACGGTCGGGGAGGCTGTCCCCGTCCGGGATCCCGTCGTGGGCGAGTCTCGTCTCCAGGCGGGCGATCGCCGCGCGGATCCCGTCGCCGTAGCTGTCGTCGCCGAGGGCGCCGACCGCGCCGCGTGCTCTGCGCAGGTGGCTGCGCGCGACCTCGCCGTGACCGAGTTTCACATAGTCGGCGGCGAGGTTCAGGTGGAGGGACGGGTAGAAGGCGCGGACAGCGAGCGAGTGGTGATGCTCCGCGAGGCGCCCGTCGCTCAGTTCCTCGGCCGCCGACAACGCGCGCAGGTCCCAGGCGAGTTCGTCCGAGGGGTCGTCCTGGGTGTCGGCCATGTAGTGCGCCAGCGTGCAGCGGTGCAGCGGGTCGCCGTCCTCGCCGATCTCCGCCCACAGGTCCAGGAAGCGGCCCCGAGCCTCCTCGCGGTCCCCGCCGTGGTGCAGCATGACGACCTGTCCGATCCGGGTCATCATGGCGTCCGGCGCCGCCTGCTCCTGTTGCTCCGCCACCGCGTCCTCCAGGCTCGTCGCTGTCCCTACGACGCTAGCCGGAGCCACTGTCGATCGGGCTCAGGCGCCCCCGTACGCCGCTGGGCCAGGCCGGTGACGGGCTGGGATGCGGACCCCCGGACGAGGCCGTCGGAGGACGGCGACGACCGACCCCGGTCACGGCGACGGCCGACCCCGGTCCGGAGGGGGCCGGCCGCAGGTCCCCCGTCAGCCCAGGTCGGGAATCCGCCAGTCGATCGGCTCGTGCCCCTGACGGGCCACCGCCTCGTTGATCTGCGTGAACGGGCGCGAGCCGAAGAACTTCTTCGCGGACAGCGGCGAGGGGTGCGCCCCCTTCACCACCACGTGCCGCTCCTCGTCGATCAGCGGGAGCTTCTTCTGCGCGTAGTTGCCCCACAGCACGAAGACGGCCGGGTCGGGCCGGTCGGCCACGGCGCGGATCACCGCGTCGGTGAACTTCTCCCAGCCCTTGCCCTTGTGCGAGTTGGCCTCGCCGGAGCGCACGGTCAGCACCGCGTTCAGCAGCAGCACTCCCTGCTGGGCCCACGGCATCAGATAGCCGTTGTCGGGGATCGGGGCGCCCAGTTCCTCCTTCATCTCCTTGTAGATGTTCCGGAGGGAGGGCGGGGTCTTCACACCCGGGCGGACCGAGAAGCACAGGCCGTGCCCCTGGCCCTCGCCGTGGTAAGGGTCCTGGCCGAGCACGAGGACCTTCACCCGCTCGTACGGTGTCGCGTCCAGCGCCGCGAAGACCTCCTCACGCGGAGGGTAGACAGGACCCTTGGCGCGCTCCTCCTCGACGAACTCCGTGAGTTCCTTGAAGTAGGGCTGCTGCAGCTCCTCGCCCAGGACGCCGCGCCAGGACTCGGGCAGCATGGCGATATCGGTCACGTCAACTTCCTCCGATGTGCGGTCACTTCCAGACCACAGAACCTACCGTCGCCCACTGACAATCGGCTCCGGGCCCCGCTCCCCCGCCGGGCGGACGGGACCGACGGGACGGGTGGCGTGACCGGCCCACGGGAATCGGCCTCCCGCCCGCGGCCTCCCGCTCACGGGCTCTCCCACCGTGAGCCCCGCCCCGCGAGCTCTCGCACCGCGGGCCCTCGCACCGCGAACGGAGACCGGCTCTCCCTACCAGCTCGTCTTGCGGTGCAGTTCCCACATCGTCATGATCGTCGACGGGTCCAGGGCACGCTCACCGCCCGAGATGTCCTCGCTCGCGGCCACGTACTGCTTGCCCTGCCACAGCGGCAGCAGCCGGGCGTCGTCGACGAGGATCTGCTGCGCCTCCTCGAACTCCTTCACCACGGCGGCGCGGTCGCTCTGCCGACGGGAATCGGGCAGCAGCTGGTTGGTGATCCGCGGCGACGGATAGGGCGTACCGAGCGCGTTCTGCGTGCCGACGAAGGGCGCGATGAAGTTCTCGGCGTCCGGGAAGTCGGGGAACCAGCCGCGCCCGAAGACCGGGTACTCGCCCTTGCGGTAGCCCGCCTCGTACGTCTTCCAGGGGCGGCTCTTGAGGGTGATGCTGAACAGCCCGGAGCCGTCGAGCTGGGCCTTCAGCTCCCGGAACTCCGGTGCGGTCTCGGAGCCGTAGCGGTCGGTCGTGTACCAGAGGGTCAGCGGCACCCGCTGGGTGATGCCCGCGTCCTTGAGGATCTTCTGCGCCTTGGTCCTGCTGGGGTTCCCGTAGCTGTCGAAGAAGCCCGTGGAGTGCCCGATCAGGCCGGCCGGGACCATGGAGTACAGGGGGTCGACGGTGTCCTTGTAGACCTTGTGCGCGATGGCGGGCCGGTCGACGACCTGGGCGACGGCCTTGCGGACGGCGAGCTTCTTCGCCCACGGGTCCTTCGGGTTGAAGACCAGGTAGCTGATCTCGGTGCCCGCGCCCTCGATGAGCTGGATGCCGTGCTGGGAGTCGCGGCTCTGGAGCTGGACGATGTCCGAGGAGGCGAGTCCTCGGTAGGTCACGTCGATCTTCTTGTCCCGCAGGGCCTCGACCATCTGGGACGAGTCCTGGAAGTAGCGGATGGTGACCGAGTCGTTCTTGCGGTCGGCGAAGCCGTCGTAGTGGTCGTTCCTGACGAGTTCGGCCTTCTTGCCCTCTTCGTAGGACTGGAGGGTGTACGGCCCGGACCCGAAGACCTTGCCGTCCTTGCGCAGGGCGTCGGCGGGGTAGTCGTCGGGGTCGACGATCGACATGGCGGGCGTGGCCAGCACGAACGGGAAGGTGGCGTCGGACTTCTTGAGGTGGAAGACGACCTCGCGGTCGCTCAGGGCCTGGACCCGGCCCAGGTTCCCGAGCAGGCCCGCCGGACCGCCGGGGACGTCGATGGTCCTGATCCGTTCGATGGAGTGCTTGACGGCGTGCGCGTCGAGCGGGTCACCGTCCGAGAACTTCATGTTCGGACGGAGCTCGCAGCGGTACGTCCGCTTGGAGGCGTCCGTGAATCCGCAGCTCTTCGCCGCGTCGGGCTGGGGCGTCACCGCGCCGTTCGGGTAACTGAGCAGCGTCTGGTAGATGTTGCGGAACAGCTCCCAGGAGCCGTCCCAGGAGGCGGCCGGGTCCAGTGTGCTCGGAGCGCTGGTGGTGCCCACCACGATCGGACCTTTGTCGTCGGACGATCCCGAGGAGAGAACGCCACACCCGGCCACCAGGGTTATGGACGTGATCGCCGCCAGCTGCCGCCGCAGACGTAGGTTCCGGTTGAACACGCGCACACTCCTCGATCTGCCGTACCAAGGGTCGGCAGACCATACCGCAGCGCCCCGCCCGTGGAACATGTTCACGGCAGGGCACTTGATCAGCATGAATGTGACTACGTTGTCAGGATTCTGTGATGCCGCGGGCGGTCCGGATATCGAACGCGGCACCTCTCGACAACGTCGGTGTTTTTGTCAACTCCCCACAAGATGCGGAGCGCTGCGGTCCGGCACGGAGCTCACGCTCCGGGTCCACCGGCGGGCCCGGAACGTGCCTCTCGCTGGAGCGATGCGGCGCTCCGCGGAACCGACGTCGGGTTCCGCGGAGCGGGGTGTCCGCTGCGCCGGGCGTCACTCGACCCCGGCGCCCGTCGTCACTCGACGCCGGCGTTGAGGAAGATGCCGCCGTCGACGACCAGCGTCTGCCCGGTGACCCAGTCCGACTGCTGCGAGGTGAGGAACGCGGCGGCGCCCCCGATGTCGGAGGGCACCCCGAGCCGGCCGAGCGGGTAGGCCGCGGCGGCCTCGGCCTCACGGCCCTCGTACAGGGCGGCGGCGAACTTGGTCTTGACCACGGCGGGCGCGATGGCGTTGACCCGCACCTTGGGCGCGAACTCGTGCGCGAGCTGCACCGTCAGGTTGATCATGGCGGCCTTGCTGACGCCGTAGGCGCCGATGAACGGGGAGGGGGCGAGGCCGGCGACCGAGGCGATGTTCACGATCGCCCCGCCGTTCTCGCTCTGCCAGGCCTTCCAGGTCTGCTGCGCGAAGCCCAGCGCCGAGATCACGTTGGTCTCGAAGACCTTGCGCGCCACATTGAGGTCGAGCTCGGCCATCGGCCCGAAGACCGGGTTCGTACCGGCGTTGTTGACCAGGTAGTCCACGCGGCCGAAGGCCTCCATCGTGCGCTCGACGGCGAGGGCCTGGTGCGCCTCGTCGTGGGCCTTTCCGGCGACGCCGATGACGCGGTCGGAGCCGAGTGCCTCGACGGCCTCCTTCAGGGCCTCCTCGTTGCGGCCGGTGATGCAGACCCGGTCACCGCGGGCGACCAGGGCCTCCGCGACGCCGTAGCCGATGCCGCGGCTCGCGCCCGTGATCAGCGCGACCTTGCCCGAGAGTTCGGGAAGAGTAGTCATGTCCTTTTCCCCCGGCCTCAGTTGAGCGGTCCGCCGGCCACGTACAGCACCTGGCCGGAGACGAATCCGGCGGCCTCGCCGGTGAAGAAGGCGATGGCGTTGGCGATGTCGTCGGGGTTGCCGACGCGCTGCACGGGGATCTGGGTGGCGGCGGCGGCCTGGAAGTCCTCGAAGCCCATGCCGACACGGGCGGCGGTGGCGGCGGTCATGTCGGTGACGATGAAGCCGGGCGCGACGGCGTTCGCGGTGACGCCGAACTTGCCGAGCTCGATGGCGAGGGTCTTGGTGAAGCCCTGGAGACCGGCCTTGGCGGCGGAGTAGTTGACCTGGCCGCGGTTGCCCAGGGCCGAGGACGAGGAGAGGTTCACGATCCGGCCGAACTTCGCGTCGACCATGTGCTTCTGGCAGGCCTTGGCCATCAGGAAGGCGCCGCGCAGGTGCACGTTCATGACCGTGTCCCAGTCGGTGGCGCTCATCTTGAACAGCAGGTTGTCGCGGAGCACGCCCGCGTTGTTGACGAGGATGGTCGGCGCGCCGAGCTCCTCGGCGATGCGCGCGACGGCGGCCTCGACCTGAGCCTCGTCGGAGACGTCGCAGCCCACCGCGATGGCCTTGCCACCGGCGGCGGTGATCTTCTCCACGGTGTCCTTGCACGCGGCCTCGTCGAGGTCGATCACCGCGACGGCACGGCCCTCGGCGGCCAGTCGTACGGCGGTGGCGGCACCGATGCCGCGCGCGGCACCGGTGACTACGGCGACCCGCTGCTCAGTGGTGGACATTGCTGGTTCTCCTCGCCCTTGGAAAGCCTGTCGGAAAGCCCGTCCCGGCAACCTTGGCATCTTCTCGGCGCCTCGGCGGTGCGGAATGGGCCTGCGGCTCACGGTACGCCCCTCGGGTGAGCGACCGCTTAGTACCTTCAGCAGACGTGACGCTAGAAGCCCTGGCACTCGGTGTCAACGGCACACCGCGCGCATGTGATCCATTACCTGACCAGCAGCTGGAGCAACCGCTCCGTCTCGGCCTCCGGATCGGTGGTCAGGCCGGTGTGCACGGGGCCCGGCTGCACGACTGTCGAGCGCGGCGCGATGAGCCACCGAAAGCGCCGCCCGGCATCGTCCCGTGCCGCCTGACCTGCCGCTTTCCCTCCCGCACAGACACCCTCGACGGCCCGCAGAGCAGCGCGCACGCCCGCCACGTCCGCCTCCGGGTCGAGCGCCCGCAGCTTGGACTCGTCCAGATGCGTCCGAACGGCGACGAAGGACTTGGCACGGCAGTACACCAGTACCCCCGCGTTGAAGCACTCGCCGCGTTCGACCCGCGGCACCACGCGCAGCAGCGCGTACTCGAAGACGTCCCGCTCGCTCACGCGTCCCCCTTGCCGGCGCCGATGGCCTCGATGCCCTTGATCCGCTCGTGGATGACCGCGGCCCGTGCCAGAAGCGGCTGCGCGTAGGCGTGCCGCAGCGCGTCGGCCGAGTCGAAGCCCGGCTCGTCGGCCAGCCACGCGTCCGGGATCTCGGCGGTCACCTCGGCGAGCAGCTCCTGCGTGACCAGCGGTGCCAGTTCCGCCGCGGCCGAGGCGAGGTCCGGCCCGAAGGGCGCGAGCGCGTGCTCGGAGACGTCGTACGGCTTGGCCGCGGACGTCTGGGCGCCGGGCCAGTGGTGGTGCCAGATCATGGTCGCGCCGTGGTCGATGAGCCACAGGTCTCCGCGCCACATCAGCATGTTGGGGTTGCGCCACGAGCGGTCGACGTTGTTGACCAGCGCGTCGAACCAGACGATCCGCCCGGCCTCCTCGGCGCTCACGTCGAAGGCGAGCGAGTCGAAGCCGATCGCGCCGGAGAGGAAGTCCATCCCGAGGTTCAGCCCGCCGCTGGACTTCAGCAGCCCCTGGACCTCCTGGTCCGGTTCGCCGAGTCCCATGACCGGGTCGAGGCCGATCGTCACCAGGCCCGGCACCCTGAATCCGAGCCGGCGGGCGAGTTCACCGCAGACGACCTCGGCGACGAGCGTCTTGCGTCCCTGCCCGGCACCGGTGAACTTCATGACGTACGTCCCCAGGTCGTCGGCCTCGACGAGCCCCGGCAACGAGCCGCCCTCACGCAAGGGCGTGATGTAGCGGGTCGCGATGACTTCCTTGAGCATCGCCCCAGGTTACTGGGGTGGACGGAGGGCGAGGACGCGACCCGTGGGTGTCCGCCGCGCCCGGCGGCCGAGGGTCCGGCGGTCCGCGCCGGCCGGGCCGCCGTCTGTCGGCCCGCTGTCGATCCTGTCGGCGCGCTGTCGATCCGGTCAAGAAGTCGCCAACCCCCTGAACAGGGCACACGCCCGAACCGTACTTGTCTACGGATCACCATCACGTCCGTTGAAGGGAAAGTCGGCATGACCAGCGAATCGCTTCACCCCGTCCCGGCACCGGCCCGGCGCACCGTCGTGGCGGCGGTCGGCGCGGCGGGGCTCGCCGTCGCGCTGACCGCGTGCGGGGACGACAAGAAGTCGTCCGGTTCCAGCGAGGTGAACGGAGGCGGCTCGGGCGGCGGCGACAACGCGGCGGCCGGAAACGCCGGTGGCACGGTGCTCGCCAAGACCAGCGACATCCCGGAGGGCGGCGGCAAGGTCTTCGCGGACCAGGGCGTCGTCGTGACCCAGCCGACGGCGGGCACGTTCAAGGCGTTCTCGTCCAAGTGCACGCACCAGGGCTGTGCCGTGAAGGGCATAGCGAACGGCGTCATCAACTGCCCCTGCCACGGCAGCCAGTTCTCCGCCGCCGACGGCAGCGTGAAGAAGGGGCCCGCGACGACCGCCCTGGCCGCCGCGACGATCACCGTCGAGGGCGACTCCATCAAGCTCGCCTGAGCCCCCTGGGCCGCGGCCTCAACGGCGCGGACGCTTGAAGCAGGCCAGCACGTCGTCGGTCGTCGCGATGGTGGCGACGAGGGCGAGCGTGTTGCGGATCATCGCGGGGGTGTAGTCGGAGGGCACCCCCGCGATGGCGTCCGCCGGCACGACGGCGGTGTAGCCGAGGTTCACGGCGTCGAACACGGCGTTCGGGATGGCCACATTGGCCGAGACGCCGGTCACCACGAGGGTGCGGCAGCCCAGGTTGCGCAGCAGCGGGTCCACGTCGGTGCCCGCGAGGGGGGACAGTCCGTGCAGGCGGCGTACGACGAGGTCCTCCTCGGCGACCACGATCGGCGACGCGATGCGGACGGCCGTCGTGCCGGTGAGCTGCTGGACGGGCAGCCGGGCAGCGGCGCGGAAGAGACGGGCATTGTGGTTGGCGCCCCGGCCGTCCGGGCGCCGTTCGGCCACGGCGTGGACGACCTGCATTCCGCTCTCGTGGGCCGCGGCCACCAGCCGGGCCACGTTGACGAGCGCCCCCGACGACCGTGCCTCCTTGGCGAGTTCGGGCAGTGCGCTGTCCTGGCCCACGACACCCTGCTGGCACTCGACGGTGAGCAGCACCGTGGTGGCGGGGTCGAGGAGTTCACTGAGCTGTTCGTGCGACGGCATGGCTCCCCCTGGTCGTCGAGGTCGGGGCGGGCGAGCGTAACGACCATTGCGTGGGGACGGAAGACGGCCCATGCTTTTCTGACGTGATGTCAGAGGATCTCTGTCGGCAGCGAAGCGGGCCGACGCGGAAGAAGAGGAGACCGCATGGCCGTCACTCAGCGCAGGGGCCGGAAGATCATGATGACCCCCGGCGAACTGGACGAGTTCCTCACCACCGAACGGACCTGCCGGGTCGCGACCGTGTCGAAGGACGGCGCGCCGCATGTCAGCGCCCTCTGGTTCGCCTGGGACGGCACATCCCTGTGGCTGTACTCGGTGGTGCGCAGCAAGCGGTGGGCGGAGCTGCGCCGCGACCCCCGGGTGGCCGTGGTGATCGACTCCGGTGAGCAGTACGGGGAGCTGCGCGGGGTCGAGTTGTCCGGCACGGTGGAGTTCGTGGGCGAGATACCCCGCGTCGGGGACCTGTGCGCCGAACTCGACGTCCCGGAGACGCTGTTCGCCCGCAAGAACTTCGGCCTGGAGGAGATGCCGCACGACGGCAGGCACGCGTGGATGCGGCTGACTCCGGAGGCCATCGCCTCATGGGACTTCCGCAAACTCCCCCTGCTCTAGACGGTGTCCGCCGGCCGGCCCTCCCGACGGCGCCGAACGGGCCGTCCGCCCCAGGGTTCTTGGGGCGCCCACCAGGGAGCGGCGACCGGTCTCAGGGTCCCGGGTCGCCCTCTCGCGCGGGGCGCCCCGGCCCGTCGCCCCAGGGTCCTCGCCCCGTCGCTCAGAGGTGATGCCGCGGCGCGGCGGGCGGACCGCTGCGCCGACCGGCCACGGCCCCGCCCGCGGGGCTCACTTGACGGCCTCCCCCGCTCCGCGCAGCGCTCGGACCGCCGCCCTGATCGACGGCCGGCGGTCGGCGTCGGCCCGCCACACGACGTACACGTGCCGGCGTACGCGCCGCCGCACGGGCACCGTGACCACGCCCTCGGGCATCGGGTGCCGCCCGAGCAGCGGCGCCACACAGACGCCGAGCCCCGCGGCGACCATGGCCAGTTGCGTGTGCGTCTCGGCCGCACGATGGCCGATGTGCGGCTCGACGCCCTTGGAGCGGAGCGTGAACATCAGCCACTCGTGGCAGAACTCGCCTTCGTTCCACGTGATCCACTCGTCCTCGGCGAAGTCGGCGAGGTCCACCTCCGCGCGGTCCGCGAGCCGGTGCCCGAGCGGCATCGCCACGTCGGCGGGGTCGTCCAGGATCGACGCCTTGACGAGGCCGTCCGGCAGCGGCATCGGCTTGTTGTACCAGTCGAGCACGACGGCCAGATCGAGGTCGCCGCGGATCACTCCGGCCACCCCGGCCTCCGGCTCCAGCTCGCAGGAGCGCACCCGGAGCCCCGGGTGGTCCGCGCGGAGCGTGGCGAGCGCGGCGGGGAACAGCCCGCGTGCGGCGGTGGGGAACGCCGAGAGCCGCAGCTCGCCCACGACCTGACCGCGCTGCGCCTCCAGGTCCGACTGCGCCAGCTCCACCTGGGACAGGATGCGGGCGGCGTGGTCGGCGAGCAGCCGGCCGGCGTCGGTGAGGCGGATTCCGCGGCCGTTCTTCGCGAGCAGTTGCTGCCCCACCTCGCGCTCCAGCTTCGACATCTGCTGGGAGACGGCCGACGTCGTGACGTGCAGCCCCTCGGCCGCTCCGCTCACCGAGCCGTGCCGGGCGAGGGCGTCGAGGGTGCGAAGGCGCTCCAGGTTCAACATGTAAGCAATACTACGAGATACCGCTCCGAAAATCTCGCTTGTGCTAAGAGATCGTCATACCCCATGGTGGTGTGCATGAGCACCGTCACCAGCGCCCGCGCCCTCTCCCCCGCCGCGGCCGGGCCCCGTCGCCGCGCCGCCCTCGACTGGCGGGTGCGCTTCGGCGTTCTCGCCCTGATCTGGGGCTTCAGCTTCCTGTTGATCAAAGTGGGCACGGAGGCGTACGCGCCGTTCCAGGTCACCTTCGGGCGGCTGCTGTTCGGCACGGCGGTGCTCGCCGCGGCGATGGCGGTGAAGCGTGAGCGGCTGCCGCGCGGGGTGCGGACCTGGGGGCACCTGGCGGTCGCGGCCCTCCTGCTGAACGCGCTGCCGTTCTCGCTCTTCGCCTATGCGGAACTGACCGTCCCGTCCACGCTCGCGGGCATCTGCAACGCGACCTCGCCGCTGTGGGGCATGGCCCTGTCGCTGGTCGCCCTCTCGGAGGACCGGCCGACGCGGAGCAGGGTGGCCGGGCTCGGCATCGGCTTCATCGGCGTCCTGACGGTCCTCGGCGTCTGGCAGGGCTTCCACGGCCTGGACGCCACGGGCACGGCGATGGCCCTGCTGGCCTCCCTGAGCTATCCGGTCGGCTGGATCTACGTCCGCCGCACGCTGGCCGGCACCGGCCACTCCCACCTGTCGATGACAGGCGCCCAGCTCCTCCTGGCCACCGCCCAACTGGCCGTCGTGACGCCGCTGTTCACCACCCTCCCGAGCCACTTCCCGGTCGTCCCGCTGCTCGCCGTCGTCGCCCTGGGAGCCCTCGGCACGGGCCTGGCCATGCTCGTCCAGTACGGCATCGTCGCCGAGGTCGGCCCGACGACCGCGCAGATGGTCACCTACTTCATCCCGGTGATAGCCACCGCGGCGGGCGTCGCGATCCTCGGCGAATCGCTGTCCTGGTCGACTCCGGTCGGCGCCGTGGTCGTCCTCGCGGGCGCGGCGCTCACCCAGGCCAAGCCGCGCCCCTGATCGGCCGGCGGGGCCGGCGGCACCGGCCGGGGCGGCGTCGGCGGCCCGGCCGACATCGCGTCACACGTAGCGGCGGGCCGGTGCGGGGCCGACCGCGGACGCGACCGCATCGGCAAGCGGCTCCATGTCGTCCGGAGTCAGCGTCGACACGGTGATCCGGATGCCGGGCGGCGCGCCCATCCGGAAGCGGGCGCCGGGTGCGACCGCCCAGCCGGCGTGCAGCAGCCGCGCGACCGCCCCGGTCTCGTCCGGCACGGGGATCCACACGTTCATCCCGCTGCGCCCGTACGCCTCCACGCCGCGTTCCCCGAGGGCGTCGATCAGCGCGTCCCGCCGCCGCCCGTACTCCGCCGCCACGCCCGCCGCGTCCACGGCGCCGGAGGTCCACAGATGGACGACGGCCTTCTGGAGCAGACGGCTCACCCAGCCCGGCCCGAGCCGCTGGCGCCCGTGCACCCGGTCGACGGTGACGGGGTCGCCCGTGAGGACCGCGAGGCGCAGGTCCGGGCCGTACGCCTTGGCGACGGAACGGACGAAGGCCCAGCTGTGCGTCACGCCCGCGAGGGGACGAAGCGGCTGGTCCACGATGCGGTGCCCGTGGTCGTCCTCGATGAGCAGGATCTGCGGATGCTCCTCCAGAACGGCGCGCAAGGCGCGCGCCCGCGCGGCACTCACCGCGGCTCCGGTCGGGTTCTGCGCCCGGTCCGTGACGATCAGGGCGCGCGCTCCGGCCTCCAGAGCGCGGCGCACGTCGTCGGGGAGCGGCCCCTCGTCGTCGACGCCGACGCCGACCGTGCGCAGTCCGAGCGCCGGTGCGAGGTCGAGCAGGCTGCCCCAGCCCGGGTCCTCGACGGCCACGGTGTCCCCGGGCTTGAGATGGGCCGTCAGCACACGCTCGATGGCGTCGAGCGATCCGGAGGTGACGACGACGGGTCCGCCGGGGACGCCGTCCTCGTCCAGGTCGGCGCGGGCGATCCGCTCCAGCTCCGGTTCGACGGCGTCCTCCCCGTACCTCACGGGCTCACGGTCCGTCCGCCCGGCCGCCACGGCGAACGCCTCGGCGAGACCGGGCAGCAGTGCGGGGTCGGGGTTGCCGTCCGCCACGTCCCGTACGCCGTCCGGCACCTCGACCCGGATGTGCTCACGGCCCGTGGTGGCCGGCTTGGGCCGGACCCTGCTGCCGCGGCGGCCCGCGGTCTCGATGACCCCGCGTTCGCGCAGCGTCCGATAGGCGGCCGCGACGGTGTTCGGGTTCACTCCGAGCTGTTCCGCCAACTCCCGCATCGGCGGCAGCAGTTGACCGGGTTCGAGGTCTCCGGAGCCGACCGCGCTCTCGACGCCGGCGGCAATCTCGGCTGCACGGCGCCCTGTGATCCGATACTCTCCTAGCACAAAGCAAATTATGCACTAGTGCAATGGAGTACGCAATGTCGGAGACGAGCACCCAGCCAGGGACGCCGCGGGCCACCTCCTACACCCCGACCGAACGCACCGTCCCCACCCGCTCCAAGGAACGCGCGGCGTACGACCGCGAGCTCGTGCACGCGATACTCGACGAGGGGTACGTCTGCCATCTCGGCTTCGTGCGCGACGGCGCCCCCGTCGTCCTGCCCACGCTCTACGGCCGTGTCGGCGACCGCCTCTATGTGCACGGCTCGACGGGATCGCGCCCGCTGCGCATGACGGGCCAGGCCGACCCGGGCCTTCCGGTCTGTCTGACGGTCACCCATGTCGACGGGCTGGTCCTGGCCCGCTCGGCCTTCCACCACTCGATCAACTACCGCTCGGTGGTGGTGCACGGCATCGCCCACCAGGTGACCGACCCGGACGAGAAGCGTGCGGCTCTGGACGCCCTGGTGGACCACGTCGTCCCCGGTCGCTCGCTCGACTCGCGCCCCGCCAACGGCAAGGAACTCGCGGCCACCGCGGTGATCCGGCTGGACCTCGACGAGGTGTCCGCGAAGCTGCGCACCGGCGGCCCGAACGACGAGCCCGAGGACCTCTCGCTCCCCCACTGGACCGGAGTGCTCCCGCTGGCCAAGGGGTTCGACGCCCCGGTACCGGCCGACGACCTGGCCCCCGGCATCGGCCTTCCGGACTACCTCGCCGCCTTGTGAGACCGCCGGGGCTCACCACCGCCCAGGGGGTGGGGTGACGGGTGACAGCCCGGCGGGCACGCACCCGTCACCGCGCAGGAGCGCCGGCCCTCGACCGGACGAGGTCCGACGAGCGCCGAACCCTCCTCGGGCGCCCGGCGCCGGGCGCCGTCAGGCCGTCGGCCCACCGTCGACGGCACCGGTGCCGGACGCGGCCGGGGTGGCGTCGGCGGCGGACCCGGCCGTGACCGCCCCGTCGCCGGACCCGGCCGTGACGGAGTCCGGGCACGCCACGGCATCGGCCGTGGCCTCGTCGGATCCGGCGGCGACCGATCGGTCGTCGGACCGGGCGGCGGCAGGCCCGTCGTCGGGCCTGCGCCGGCCGGTCGCCGCGGCGCGCGTCTCCGCGACCGCGAGACCGGTGACCGACCCCAGCATCAGCAAGGTGCCCACCAGCGTCGCCGTCGTGAGCCGCTCGCCGAGCAGTCCGACCGCGAGCACCGCCGCGCTCACCGGCTCCAGCAGCATGATCACGGACACGGTCGCCGAACGGACCACGGCCGCGCCCGCGAAGAACAGGGCGTAGGCCAGCGCCGTGGGGATGGCCGCGATGTACCCCAGCAGCGCCAGTACGTGCAGCGGCTGGGCGGCGTGCGGGACCAGTCCCTCGGCCAGTCCGAGCGGCAGCAGGCAGGCCGCGGTGACGGCGAACGTCCACACCGTGGTACCGGCTCCGTCGGCGCGGCCGTCGCGCCCCCACCACCGGGTGAGCAGCGTCATCACGGAGTACCCGGCCGCGGACAGCACCGCCAGCGCGACACCCCAGGGGCGCACCGTCGCGCCCCCGCCGCCCAGCACCAGCACCCCGAGCCCGGTGAGCGCCCCGACGACGGCGGCGATCCCGCCGCGTCCGAGCCGCTCCCCCATGGTCAGGCGCGCGCCGAGCGCGATGAGCACCGGACCGGCCCCCAGGGTGACGACGGTCGCCACGGCGAGGCCGGTCGCCTCGACCGCGGCGAAGTAGGCGGTCTGGAAGACGGCGAGCCCCAGGCCGGTGGTCCCGATGCGCAGGGCCTTGCTGCGCAGCGGCTCCCGCACGGCGGGCCGGACCCGCCGACGCGACCGCACGCGCGCGGCGAGCAGCAGTACGAGCCCGCCCGCGCAGCGCCAGAAGGAGAGGGCGATCGGCCCCATGTCACTGGCCCGGTAGACCAGTGACGCGGCCGCGCCCGCGGTGCCCCAGGCGGCACCGGCGACGATCAGATAGAGGAGGCCTCGCCCGATGGGCAGGCCGGAAGCAGTGTGCGACACGTGTTCTCTCCGCAGATTCACAGAAGTTCGGGAAGGGACCACGTCGCAGCCGGCGCACGGGACACCGGGCACGGGCGCGCGTCACGGAGCACAGGGCTCGAGGACGCGCGACACGGCGCACGGGACACGGGGCACGGGGCACAGGGCTCATCACGAAACTCGGGACACGAGACTCAGTGGAGGGCTCGGGACGCGAGGCTCGGAGCACCGGCTACGAAAGGTCCTCGGACTTCTTCCGCGGGCAGCACCGTCCCGCCCAGCACGTGGCCGGGCGTGGATCCGGAAGGGCCCGCCTCAGGCGGCCGGGGGCGGGAGAACGAGCGTCAAAGGCATGACCTGCACTTTAGGCGACCATTCCCGGAGTGGACAACTCCCTCTCGGCGTCGCTCCCGCCACTGGCGACCGGCCCGTCCGAGGGCTTCGCGGGCGCCGACGACTGCGCGATGAACGCACCCAGCAGCACCACCGCACCGCCGACGATCTGCGGCGCCGAGAGGTGCTCCCCCAGCAGGACCCAGGCCAGGACGGTCGCGATCACCGCTTCGAGGCAGGCGACGACGCCCGCGACCTGCGGGGAGAGCCTGCGCACGGAGAGCACTCCGGTGACGTACGCGACGACGGTCGCGATCAGCACGATCCAGCCGAGGAGCAGCGCGGCGAGCACGGAGGTCCCGTTCATGTCGGCGCTGCCGCCGAGCACGGACCAGTCCATGGTCCACGGACGCGCGACGGCGGTCAGTACGAGGGTGCCGACGAGGAGCCCGTAGGCGATCACGCCGAGCGGGTCCGGTGCCTCGTCCCCGGCGTCGCTGCCCTGGTCGGACAGGACGAAGTAGCCGACCTGGCAGCAGGCTGCCCCCAGTGCGAGCAGCAGCCCGAAGGCGTCGAAGCTCAGCCCCGACCAGACCTCGACCACGCAGGCGAGTCCGCCGACGGCGAGCACCACTCCGAGGGCCGCGGCCCGTGTCACGGGGCGACGCTGCACGAAGCGGACCCAGCCGAGCACGAGCGCGGGCGCCAGGTACTCGACGAGCAGTGCGACGCCGACCGGGATGCGGGAGATCGCCGCGAAGTAGCAGGCCTGCACACCGGCCACGCCGAGCAGCCCGAAGCCGGCGAGCAGCGCCGGGCGGCTCCGCAGGAGCGACCGGTGGCGCACCGCCACCGGCAGCATCACCAGTGCGGCGCCCGCGACCCGCAGCCACACCACATGGAGCGGGTCGAGACCCGCTTCGATCAGCGGCTTGGCCGCGACACCCGATCCGCCGAAGGCGACCGCCGACACGAGCGCGAGGCCGAGGCCGACGCTCTTCACACGGTTGCCCTGACTGCCCTGAGACGTATGCACCGCCACATGATGACAGGCGATGACATGAGCGTCACCCCCGTTGACACCTGTCTCAACGGCTGGACTCCGGCCTGGTCCGCGGGAGGCCACGGGCACCAGCCCGACGGCTGCCGCGGACGCGAGGTCGACCCACAGCCGACCGCTCCGGTTCAGCGCCCGCCGTCGACCCGGCCCACCTGTCCCCTGCAGCCGGCCTCGACGCGCTCCAGCAGTGCGGGGGTGTCGACGCCCGCGCGTCCGAGGACCTCGACGGCCCGCGACTGAGGGTCGGCGACGAGCGTCGCGAGCAGGTCGAGACCGCGGGCCTGTTCGTCGCCGCGCAGCACGGCACGCTCGTATGCCAGTTCCATGGCCCCGGCCGCCACCGGGGACCAGCCCGCCTCGGTGACGACCGGTACGGCGCCGGAGTCCTCGACGGAACTCTGCCAGCGCAGCCCGTAGCCGATGCTGCGCTGCACCAGGTAGCCGAGGAGCCGGGCGACCTGACCGGCGCCGTCGAAGGCGGCGCGCACCTCGGGATCGGACTCCAGCAGCGAGTGCAGCAGATGCGCGGTGTCGATCTGCCGGTCCCCGTCCCGCAGCGCCCGCCTGCGCGCACCCGAGACCACCGAGGCCAGCTCGGCACTGAGCCCGGCATCGAGTTCTGTTCGGTTCGCGCCGCTCTCGGCGGCGGACTGCTGGGGAATTCGGGATGGCACAACCCCTACCCCATCAGCCTCCCGAGGCCGGGACATCCTCGGCGGGCAGCATCTTCGCGTCCGACACAGGTTGGGCATCCATGGGGATGTTCTCCTCCTTGCGGATGACTTCGGGCCGATTTCCCCCTGGGGCGCGCGCCGCCTTGCGCTGCACCCCACCCGCGGCCGCGCCGCCTTGCGTTGCACCCCACCCGCGGCCGCGCCGCCTCGGCGCTCGCCCGAAGCACGGCGAGCGAGGCCGGCCCTGCCCGAGGGGGGCGGACCACCCTCCACAATTTCTGACAGTTCATCAGTATTGAATGTTCCGGGGCCTGCGGCTACGTTCCGCGACACCGTAGCTGCGCCGGGCGCAGCGCCCGACACGAAGGGGTGGTCGCATGGCCGAAGTCAGCGCGGAAGCACGCATCGAGGCGCCCGCCGAGAAGATCTGGGCCCAGCTCACGGACTGGCCCGCGTACGGCGAGTGGAACGCGACCCACACGAGCTTCCCCAAGGGCGGACCCGAGACCCTCGAAGTGGGCGGCACCTTCGAGGAGAACATGAAACTCATGGGCTTCCCCGCCGAGGTCACCTGGACCATCGACGCACTGGAGCCGGGGCACCTCCTGGCGATCCGCGGCAAGGGCCCGATGGCCGTGAACGTCGCGACGCGCTACACGCTCACCCCCGACGGCGGGGCGACGACGGTACGGATCGACGGGGAGTTCACCGGCGCCGCGGTCTCGCTCATGGCGGGCAAGCTCAAGGACTCGGCGACGGCCGCGCTGAACGAGTCGCTGCGCAAGCTCGGCGGCCTGGTCGCCTGAGCCCCCGGGCGGCCCGGCTCGCTCGGACACGGCACACGACGACAGGCCCCCGCGAATTCGCGCCCCAGGCGCGGGCAGACGCGGACGGCGCCCCGCGGAATTCGCGCCCCCGGGCCCGGGCAGACACGGACGGCGCCCCGCGGAATCGCTTCCGCGGGGCGCCGTCCGTCGTCACAGCGTGCCGTCAGTCCTCGTCGGCGAGGATCAGGTACAGCTTCTTGCGGGCTTCGTTGATGACCACCAGCGCCTTGTCGCGCTGGTCCTTGCTGCCGGTCTTCCAGACCTGGCCGAAGGCCTCCATGAGACCGAAGCCGGCCTGCCGGATCTCGTGCAGCGTCTCCCAGTCGACCCCGCGACCGGCCTCTTCCCACGGCGCGTCGGGTCCCTCGTCCGCCGCGGCGCGGCCGGACTCGGTGAGCGAGAACAGCTTCTTGCCGCCCTCGGCCGCACTGATGATCAGCCCCTCGTCCTCCAGCAGCTGGAGGGTCGGGTAGACCGAACCGGGGCTGGGCTTCCACGCCCCACCGCTGCGCTCGGCGATCTCCTGGATCATCTCGTAACCATGCATGGGCCGGTCCTTGAGCAGGGCCAGGATCGACGCGCGTACGTCGCCGCGCCGCGCCCTGCCGCGCGGTCCGCCCCGACCGCCGCGCCCGCCCCAGGGGCCCGGGCCGAAGCCCGGTCCGCCGAAGCCGAAGCCGGGGCCACCAGGACCGCCGGGACCACCCGGCCCGAAAGGCCCGAAGGCCCTGCGCCGCCCCTCGAAGCCGCCCCGACCCCGATGGCCGGGGCCGCCGTGGTGTCCATGTCCGTGTTCGTATCCGAAGTCTTCTCCACGGGAACGCATCGTCATCACTCCATTCCATCGTTGATCGATCGCGATACCTCAACGATATATCGGAATAGTTCGGCTGACAATCCTCCGGGTCCAGATCCTCGTGATTGGCCTTGTTCCGCCGCTCCGACCTGCGGCTAGCGTCGGGCCATGCGGATTCGAATCGTCGACGCCTTCACCGACCGCCCCTTCGCCGGCAACCCGGCCGGGGTCGTCCTCCTCGACTCCTTCCCCGACGACACCTGGCTCCAGAACGTCGCTCTCGAGGTCAACCACGCCGAGACGGCGTTCGCCCACCGCCTGCCCGAGGGCGGCGAGGCCGACTGGGCGCTGCGCTGGTTCACGCCCGCCACCGAGGTCGCCATGTGCGGGCACGCGACGCTGGCGACCGCGCACGTCCTGCACAGCACGGGCACGCACCGGGGCCCGGTGCGGTTCGCGACGCTCAGTGGCGTCCTCGTCGCGACACCGCAGGAGGACGGTTCGATCACCTTGGACTTCCCGACCGCGCCGCTCACTCCGGTCGACGTCCCCGACGGCGTCGCCGAGGCACTGGGCGCCGAACCGCTCGCGGCCTGCGACACCGGTCCGCAGGTCGGCGACCTGGTGGTCGAACTCGCCGACGAGAAGACGGTCCTGGGTCTCGCCCCCGACCACAAGGGCCTCTCCCGCCACTCCCGGCGCGGCATCATCGCGACCGCCCGCGCCGAGGACGCCTCCCGCGGCTACGACTTCGTCTCGCGCTGCTTCTTCCCGAACGTCGGCATCGACGAGGACCCGGTCACCGGCAGCGCCCACACGGCCCTCGCCCCGTACTGGTCCGAGCGCCTGGGCCGGCCCGACCTCACCGGACTCCAGGCCTCCCGCCGCTCCGGCCTCGTCCGCACCGGGCTGCGCGGCGACCGCACACTCCTGACCGGCCGCGCGGTCACGGTCATCGAGGGCCAGCTGCTGGCCTGACGGCGCGGCTCACGGCACAGGCTCACGACACGGCGAGAAGGGGCGTACGGATCTGCCGTACGCCCCGCACCGCCGGCCACCGGGCACTTTCGCCCCGAGCACGTCGCAGCCGCAGGGGCGTCAGGCCTGCGCCCCGCACCGCCCGGCCGCGCTCACGCCGTCGGTAGCCACCCCACCTTCCCGGCCAGCAGCGCGTATCCGACGAAGGCGCCGATGTCGAGCAGCGAGTGGGCCACGACGAGCGGGCCGACCCGTCCCCAGCGCCGGTAGAGGTAGACGAAGACGACGCCCATCACCATGTTGCCGATGAACCCGCCGATGCCCTGGTAGAGGTGGTACGAGCCGCGCAGCACCGCGCTCGCCACCAGCGCGGTCCCCGGCGTCCAGCCCAACTGCCCCAGCCTGCGCAGCAGATAGCCGACGACGATGACCTCCTCCAGCACGGCGTTCTGCACGGCCGAAAGGATCAGCACCGGGTACTTCCACCACACGTCGGGCAGCGCCTCCGGCACCACCGTGAGGTTGAAGCCGAGCCCCCGGGCCGCCAGATAGAAGGCGATGCCCGTACTGCCGATCACCGCCGCGACGCCCGCCCCGCGGCCGAGGTCCGGCCACGGGCGCGTGCGGTCGAAGCCGATGACGCGCAGCCCCGTGCCCTCCCGCAGCAGGAAGTGCGCGACGAGCGCCACCGGCACCAGGGCCGACGCGATCCCGAAGAGCTGCCAGGCCAGATCGAGCCACGGCCGGCCCGGCGCGGCCGAGGCGTTGAGGGTGGCCGCCTGGTCCTTCAGACCCCCCGGTTTGGTGACTGATCCGACAAAGCTGATCAGCGCGGACACCCCGCTCGCACCGAGCGAAAGCCCCAGAACGAGCAGCGTCTCGTCCCGCAGAATCCGCCGTGTCAGCCCCTCCTTCGGAAAAGAATCGGCCACCGACCCCGCCTCCACCTGCACTCCCGCCTCCAGTTGAGTAATCCCGCCGCATCCCCATCTTGACCCCGCTAGGGTCTCGAAAGAAGTTACGAAGATCGTGCGCGACAGGCCGTCCAGGGGACGGACACCGTACGGGGCGTACCTCCCCTCCCCCTGCCTTACGGCTGTTTCGCGGCTCCGGGCTCAACAGGGAGGGCACCACCGTCATGGGACGTCACAGCTTGCCCGACGAGTACGGGGCGGGTGCCGCCGACCCCCGCCCACGCGCGCGCCGCCGCAACGTGGCCATCGCGACGGTGCTGGTCCTCACGGTCGCCGCGGGCACCGCCGCCGCGGTCCGTGGCGGCCTGCTCTCGTTCGGCGGATCCTGCCAGGACGACGCCGTACACCTGGAGATGGCCGCCTCGCCGGACGTGGCGCCCGCCCTCCGGGCCGTCGCCGAGTACGCCCGCAAGAACGACATCACGTCCGACGGCCGCTGCCTCGACGTCGGCGTGAGCGCGCGCGAGTCGTACAAGGTCACGGATGCGCTGCGGGCGGGCCGGAAGTCCGACGTCCAGGCATGGGTGCCGGACTCGGACGTGTGGGTGCGGCGCGTCGCCGCGGACAGCTCCGCGACCCAGGTGACCAACGCGGGCAACATCGCCTCCTCCCCGGTCGGCGTCGCCATGGTCCCGTCCGCGGCGAAGTCGCTGGGATGGCCCCGGAAGACGTACACCTGGACCGAGTTGACCGGGGCCGCGATGCAGGACGACCGGCTGAAACTGGGCGCGGCCGATCCGGCGCGCAGCGCGACGGGTCTGCTGGCGCTGACACAGCTCAGCAGTGCCGCGGCGGGTGCCGAGGGCGGCGACACCCAGGCGGCCGCCATGGCGAAGGCCCTCTCGCAGCGCACCTCGGACAGCGACAGCCAGGTCCTGGACACGCTCCCGCGTGACTCCTCGGGGACCGAACAGGGCAACCCGAAGCGCAATCAGGCGCTGATCCTGTCCGAACAGGCAGCGTTCGCGCACAACGCCGCGGCGGACGGCGGCGAGACGCTCGACCTCTTCTACCCCAAGGACGGGGCACCCCGGCTGGACTATCCGTTCGCCCTCGTCGACGAGCCGGAGCTGAGCACCGACGAGAGCCGTGCCGCCCTGCGGTTCATGACCCTGCTGGGCGAGCCGGAACCGCAGCGCATCCTCGCGAAGCACGGGTTCCGCACGGACACGGAGACCCCCTCCAACTCCCTGGTCAGCGGGGCCGGCGGCAGCCCCGAACAGCCGTACGCGCAGGCCTCGGCGGAACCCGCGTCGGCGAAGGCGCTCCAAGAGGCTCTCGGCATGTGGACGATCACGGTGCAGAGCGCCCGGATCACGACCGTGGTCGACGCGTCCGCCTCCATGTCCGAGCCCGTGCCGGGGACCGACCAGTCCCGGATGGACGTCACCAAGGCCTCCCTGTTGCAGGCCCTCGCCACCTTCACCCCGGAGGACGAGATCGGACTGTGGAAGTTCTCCACCCGTCTCGACGGCGACCGCGACTACCGCGTGCTCGTGCCGACGGAGCGGCTCGGCGACCGCAAGGGCGCCGACACCCAGCGGGACCGGCTCTCGGCGGCCTTCAGCGCCCTCGAACCCGTCCCTGGCGGGGCGACCGGGCTCTACGACACCACGCTCGCCGCGTACAAGGCGGCCGTCTCCTCCTACGCGAAGGGGAAGTTCAACGCCCTGGTCCTCCTGACGGACGGCGTCAACCAGGACCCCGGGAGCATCTCGCGCTCCAGCCTGGTCGACCAGCTGCAACGGCTCACCGACCCGCAGCGGCCGGTACCGCTGATCGCGATCGCGGTGGGCCCCGACGCCGACAGGCAGGAGATGGAGCAGATCGCCAACGCGACCGGCGGCTCGGGCCATCAGGTCGACGACCCGTCGCAGATCCACTCGGTGATCCTGAAGGCGATCGTGGCGGCGGGCAGCCGAAGCTGACCCGCCCCCCTGAGCCGACGGACCGATCAGCCGAGCGGCACCGGTTCGGGCAGCCCGACCGGCCAGGCGTGCACCGGCTCGCCGAGATGCATCAGCTCGCCGTAGCGCCGTGTGGTCGCGGCCAGCGCGGCCTCCCGGCTGAGCCCCTTCTCCAGGGCTCGGTGGAAGGTGGCCGCCTGCCACGTCGCTCCGTTGGCGCGCAGCCGGCACCGGTCCTCGATCACGCCCAGGTAGAGGTCGCGGTCCGCGGGTTCGACACCCCAGGCGTCCAGCCCGGCGGCGGCCAGCGGCAGCAGCTCGTCCCGGACCAGGTTGACCACGTCCACCTGGGTCGTCCCGCCGTACCGGCCCCGCCGCGGCCACTCCAGACGGGCGTCGATGCCGTGCCGGCAGGCGGCGTCGAAGTTCGCGGCCGCCGACTCGAAGGACAACCGCGTCCACACGGGCCGCGACTCCTCGGCGAGCGCGCGGACGAGCCCGTAGTAGAAGGCCGCGTTGGCGATCACGTCGACGACGGTGGGGCCGGCGGGCAGGACCCGGTTCTCGACGCGCAGGTGGGGGACGCCGTCGGCGATGCCGTACACGGGCCTGTTCCAGCGGTACACCGTGCCGTTGTGCAGCACGAGTTCGGCGAGCTTGGGGGTGCCTCCGCCGTCCAGGACGGCCAGCGGGTCCTCGTCGTCGCAGATCGGCAGCAGTGGCGGGAAGAAGCGCAGGTTCTCCTCGAACAGCTCGTACGCCGAGGAGATCCACCGCTCGCCGAACCAGGTGCGCGGCCTGACCCCTTGAGCCTGCAACTCGGGCGGCCGGGTGTCCGTGGACTGCTGGAAGAGCGGGGGCCTCGACTCGCGCCACAGCTCGTGGCCGAACAGGAAGGGCGAGTTGGCCCCCACGGCGACCTGCGCGGCGGCCACCGCCTGCGCGGCGTTCCACACGTCCGCGAACCGGCCCGGGGTGACCTGGAGATGCAGTTGCACCGACGTGCAGGCGGCTTCGGGCGCGATGGAACGCGACCTGCACACCAGACGCTCGATGCCGTCGATGTCCAGGGCGAAGTCCTCTCCCCGGGCGGCCACGATCTGATCGTTGAGCAGCGTGTAACGGTCGACGTCCGACAGATTCGCAAGGACCAGGTGGCGCTGGCCGAGCGTCGGCAGAATTCCGATCATCACGATTCCGGCATCGACCTCGCCCGCTTTTCGGTGCGCGTACGCGAGTGAGGTGCGCAGCTCCTCGGCGAGCCGGTCGAATACCCGATCACCGAGCCGGTGTGGGGCTATGTTGACTTCCAGGTTGAACATGGCGAGTTCTGTTTGGAAATCGCGGCTCGCAATGCGATCGAGTACTTGCGCATTCATCATTCTGGGCATGCCGTCCGGTCCTGCGAGATTCAACTCGATCTCCAGGCCCATCAGATTCTTGGGGCGATCGAACCTCTTCTCCTCCAGCAGTCGCTCCAGCACCGTCAGACACTGGCGGAGCTTGTCGCGGTGGCGCTGGCGATCGGACAGGTCGAACGGCCCTGCCACGACCTTCTCCCCCATCGAAGTGTCCCTCCTCGGATGGGCGGCCGATGCTCCGGCCCCTGGCGTCCCGGGTCACGTGGGATGATGCCCCGGCATCGCCATTCATAACGCCCCCGGACGAGCCCACGGACCGCTACGCTGGAGTCAGGGCCCCGGGCACATTCACGAGGCATGCGGCAATGTGCAAGTTACGGCCCGACATGATCTCGTGAAAAACGCCGACGAGAATCGGCCGACCGCTTCGGCGAAGCGTTCCGAGGTCATCGCGCCGCCCCCGCGCCGAATCGGGATGAACCTCCTCGTTTCATCGACCGAATAACGCCTTGTTCTTCATATTCGGGACGGCTAGACGAAACACCGTCTGAACACGTGTCGTATAAACTCCGCAAACGAGGCAGAGAATTGGCGCTCGCGGTCGTGGAACCTGTCGGCAGATCCAGACCCCACGCCCCTCTGACCCCGAGAGCTGACAGCGCCGTCCGCCCCCGCCCTCGTGCTGCCATGCCTGTCGAATGAGAGGCGACCCACCATGCCGCTGCATGTCCCCCCGGCTCCCGCGCCCGCCCTTCGCACCGTCCTCACGGCACTCGGTTCCCCCACCGCAGTCCGCGAGGCCCGCACCCCGTCCCTGCGTCTGGCCCAGGGGCCCGTCACACCCGAACTCCCGCTGCCCGTCCACGTCCTGGACCGGACCACACCCGAGGGCGCGCCGGCCACCCGGCTCGCCGGCTGGCGCTTCCTGATCCGCAGCGGCGATCGCGCGGTGGCCGCGGCCGACACCATGCTGACACCCGACGGCTGGGCGTTCTCCCGCTTCTTCGAGGGCCCGTACATCACCGCGACCGAACGCGCCGTACGTCAGGCCGAGTCCATGCAGCAGCCGTACCAGGCACGCCTGCTGTCCGTGCCCGAGCTGTACATGCTCACGCTCTGGCTGCACGGCGACTGCACCGCGGACGCCGCCACCGGGCTCCCCGCCGCCACCGACCTCCTCGTCCCGCTGGCTCCGGCGCCGCCCGGCATCGCCGCACACCGTCCGCACAGCGTCGCCGAGCTGCTGCCGGTGCTCACCCACCGGCTCACTCCCGCACCGCTGCTCATCACACCCGCGTAGGACCGCGACCATCCGCCCGCACGGGCGGACACCCTCGTGAACCACGCACGACAGGCACCGGCTCCCGTGCCCCGCCGCCGCTCCGCCGGCCGCGGGGCACGCCGCTGCGCACCGCCCGTCCCGGACCGCCGCGCGAACGCGCTCGTCGGTGCTCCACAGCGCTCGTACGAGGCAGGACATGCCCTGCGCCCCGACCGGACTAGCCCTATTCGGCCACCCCGAACCACCCGAAGAGACAGTGCAGTTGGGATGAACCGTCCGCACGGGTGATGCGTCATCAACCTGTAAGAAGCGGTGCCGCGAAATCCCTGCGGATTGACGTCCGTAGAGCAACACTGGTTCCAGACCACACACCAACGGGGGGCGGCCATGAACTCATCGAGCCGCGGGACAGACACCACAGCCATCACTCACATCTCGACCCAGCGAAAGATCCCATCCATGTGCCAGCACCAGCCACCGTGTCCGTCAGCCGAATCAGCCGACCGGGAGTCCGCCCGTCTCGTGGCGCACCACCCGGAGCAGGGATGGAGCCTGCTGTGCAACGGCGTTCTGCTCTTCGAGGACACCGGTGAGCTCCTGCCCGACGGTCAGATCATCGCCCCGCACCGCCCGCTGGGCAGCGCACAGGTGATGACGGCCGCCTGAGGCAACCACGGGTCGCAGGCACGCGACCCGGACACACGAGGGGCCGGCCCGGAGACGTACTCTCCGAACCGGCCCCGACGCATGTCCGTGGGCGACTACTCCTCGTAGCCGCCCGCGTCCGCGGTGTCGATCAGTCCTCGTAGGCGTCCAGCGGCGGGCAGGAGCAGACGAGGTTCCGGTCGCCGTACGCCTGGTCGATGCGGCGCACCGGCGGCCAGTACTTGTCCGCGGCCGAGACACCGGCCGGGAAGACGGCCTCCTCGCGCGAGTACGCGTGGTTCCACTCGCCACCGAGCGCGGCGGCGGTGTGCGGGGCGCCCCGCAGCGGGTTGTCGTCGACCGCCCACTCGCCCGAGCCGACCTTGTCGATCTCCGCGCGAATCGCGATCATCGCGTCGCAGAACCGGTCGAGCTCGCCCAGGTCCTCGGACTCGGTCGGCTCGATCATCAGCGTCCCGGCCACCGGGAACGACATCGTCGGCGCGTGGAAGCCGTAGTCGATCAGACGCTTGGCGATGTCGTCGACGCTCACGCCGGTCGCCTTGGTCAGCGGGCGCAGGTCGATGATGCACTCGTGCGCGACGAGCCCGCCCGGACCGGTGTAGAGCACCGGGTAGTGCGGCTCCAGACGCTTGGCGATGTAGTTCGCCGACAGCACGGCCACCTGCGTGGCGCGCTTGAGGCCCTCACCGCCCATGAGCCGGACGTAGGCCCAGGAGATCGGCAGGATGCCCGCGGAGCCCCACGGAGCGGCCGAGATCGGGCCCACACCGGTCTCCGGACCGGCCGCGGGCTGCAGGGGGTGGTTGGGCAGGTACGGCGCCAGGTGCGCGCGCACGCCGACCGGGCCGACGCCCGGGCCGCCGCCGCCGTGCGGGATGCAGAACGTCTTGTGCAGGTTGAGGTGCGAGACGTCACCGCCGAAGTGCCCCGGCTTGGCCAGACCCACCAACGCGTTGAGGTTGGCGCCGTCGACGTAGACCTGACCGCCGGCCTCGTGGACCTGCGCACAGATGTCGGCGACGTGCTCCTCGAACACTCCGTGCGTCGAGGGGTACGTGATCATCAGTACGGCGAGTTCGTCGCGGTACTGCTCGATCTTGGCACGCAGGTCCTCGACGTCGACCTCGCCGTCGTCCGCGGTCTTGACGACCACGACCTTCATCCCGGCCATCACGGCGCTCGCGGCGTTGGTGCCGTGCGCGGAGGACGGGATGAGGCACACGGTGCGCTGCTCGTCGCCGTTGGCCCGGTGGTAGCCGCGGACGGCCAGCAGACCGGCCAGCTCGCCCTGCGAACCGGCGTTGGGCTGGAGCGAGACCTTGTCGTACCCGGTGACCTCGGCGAGCCGCTCCTCGAGCTCCGTGATCAGCGTGAGGTAGCCCTGCGCCTGCTCGGCCGGGACGAAGGGGTGCAGCTGGCCGAACTCGGGCCAGGTGACCGGCTCCATCTCCGTGGTCGCGTTGAGCTTCATCGTGCAGGAGCCCAGCGGGATCATGCCGCGGTCGAGCGCGTAGTCGCGGTCGGACAGCTTGCGCAGGTAGCGCAGCATCGCGGTCTCGGAGCGGTGCTGGTGGAACACCGGGTGGGTGAGGTAGTCGTCGGTGCGCAGCAGCGCGTCCGGCAGGGTGTCCACGGCCGTGGCGTCCAGCGCCTCGACGTCGCCCTCGACACCGAACGCGGTCCACACGGCGCCGAGCTCGCGCCGCGTGGTGGTCTCGTCGCAGGAGATCGACACGTGGTCGGCGTCCGCCTGGTGGAGGTTGACGCCGTGCTCGCGGGCAGCGGCGACGATCTCCGCGGCCCGGCCCGGGACCCGCACGGTCAGCGTGTCGAAGTACGCACCGTGCACGACCTCGACCCCGCCCGCCGTCAGACCCGCGGCGAGCACGGTGGCGTACCGGTGGGTGCGTCGCGCGATGGTCCGCAGACCGTCGGGGCCGTGGTAGACGGCGTACATGCCGGCCATCACGGCGAGCAGCACCTGCGCGGTGCAGATGTTGCTGGTGGCCTTCTCCCGGCGGATGTGCTGCTCGCGCGTCTGCAGGGCGAGGCGGTACGCCTTGTGTCCGTCGGCGTCCACGGACACACCGACCAGGCGACCGGGCAGGCTGCGGGCGAACTTCTCCTGGACCGCCAGGTAGCCGGCGTGCGGACCGCCGAAGCCCATCGGCACACCGAAGCGCTGCGTCGTACCGACGGCGATGTCGGCGCCGAGGTCGCCCGGCGAGGCGAGCAGGGTCAGCGCGAGGAGGTCGGCGGCCACGGTGACCACAGCGCCGAGCTCGTGGGCCTGGTCGACGACCGCCTTGATGTCGCGTACGGCACCGGAGGCGCCGGGGTACTGGAGCAGCACGCCGTTGATGTCGCGCTCGGCGATCTCGGCCGGGATGCCCTCGCTGAGGTCGGCGACGACGACCTCGACGCCGGTCGGCTCCGCGCGGGTCTCTATGACGGCGATGGTCTGCGGCAGGGCGTCCGCGTCGACCAGGAAGAGGCCCTTCTTGTTCTTGCCCATGCGCCGGGACAGCGCCATCGCCTCGGCGGCGGCGGTGCCTTCGTCGAGCAGCGAGGCACCCGACGTCGGCAGCCCGGTCAGCTCGGCGACCACGGTCTGGAAGTTGAGGAGCGCCTCCAGGCGGCCCTGCGAGATCTCCGGCTGGTACGGCGTGTACGCGGTGTACCAGGCCGGGTTCTCCATGACGTTGCGCAGGATCACCGGCGGCGTGAACGTGCCGTAGTAACCGAGACCGATCATCGAACCGAGCACCTCGTTGCGGTCCGCGAGGGAACGCAGCTCGGCGAGGACCTCCGCCTCGGTACGCGCGCCGGGAAGCTTCAGCGCCTCGGCATTCTTGATCACGTCCGGCACCGCGGCGGCCGTCAGATCGTCGAGCGAGCCGTATCCGACGTGGGCGAGCATCTTGGCCCTGGCCTCGAGGTCGGGCCCGATGTGGCGCTGCTCGAAGGGGATTCCCTGTTCGAGCTCGGAGAGCGGAATGCGGTGGGCGGTCATTGCGGAGGCCTCCTGGTCTGACGCGACCTTCGAGGGGCACCCCGGCACGGGTACCCCGACGGCCTCCCCCTCTGTCATCTCAACCTGAGAGCTTCACCGGCCCGTCCGACGTGCCGGTTTTCACCGTCGGTGAGAGCGGAAGCCGTCGGCGACCGCCCTGCTTTCCAGAGTGACCTCGTCCGTGCGGTACGTGAGCCTGAGAGATTCCGGGGAGGATTTGCTCCTTCGGCGCCTCCGATGAAGTCTGGAGGACTCTCCCGCACGGGGTCAGCAGCCGCTGTCAGCCTACCAGCGAGGACACGACACGATCCTTCGAGTGGCCGCCTGCCTGAATCTGCTCTTTTGTAGTGCTTACGGATGAGTTGCGACCAAGTGGAGGGCCCGTGCAGACCGACATCGATCCGCGCAACCTGATCGGCCGCAAGGCGTTCGACCGCAATGGCACCAAGATCGGCACGATCGACGAGGTGTACCTCGACGACGCGACCGGTGTACCGGAGTGGGCGGCCATACGCACAGGCCTCTTCAGCAGGGACGCTTTCGTGCCCCTTGAGCCCAGTGAACTCGTGGAAGGGGCCCTGCGCATCCCCTTCGACCGGGCTCTGATCAAGGACGCTCCCGACTTCGGCGTGGGCCGGCACCTCTCGCCCGAGCAGGAGCTCCAGCTCTACCACCACTACGGACTCGACGTGGCGGCACCCTCCCCGCCTCCGCCGGACCGTGACTTCGGCAAGGTCGCGGGCTCGGACGAGCCCTGACCCGGATGCTCCAACGCGTCCGGGGAGACCACCGGAACGACCAAGGGCAGCGGATCGGCCGGCTCCAGCTCGGGGTCGTCGGTCCGGAACGTCTTGACCCGCCCCGGCGCGGAGTAGGGCGTCTCGAACCGCACCGTGACCCGCCCCAGGCCGCTGCCCTGGACCCAGCCGTGCCCGTGCTCGGCATGCCACACGTCGTGCCCGGCGGGCCACCGGCGCTCGGCGGGCGCCTCCGGTGATGCCCCGGACTCGCGCGACCCCTCGTCGGCGGGGTGCTCCTGGTCGGCGGGCTCCTCCGCCGCGGCATGGGCCTGCGCCTGCGCGAACAGGTCCTCCTGCGTGTAGTCGGCGAGCCCCGAGACTCCGACCCCCAGCAGCCGCACCCCGCCGGTCGTGTCCACGGCCTCCAGGAGCCGCGCGGCGGCCTCCCGCACGACCGCCGGATCGTCCGTGGGCCCCCGCAGCGTCTCGGACCGGGTGAGCGTCGAGAAGTCGTACCTGCGCACCTTCAGGACGATGGTCCGCCCCGACAGTCCCGCCCCGCGCAGCCGCTGCACGCAGCGGTCGGCGAGCCGCTGCACCTCCAGACCGACTCGCATCCGGTCGTGGATGTCCACGTCATAGGTGTCCTCGACCGAGACGGACTTCGTCTCCCGCTCGGCGACCACGGGCCGCTCGTCGTGCGCCAGCGCCATCGCGTACAGCGCGTGTCCGTGCGCCTTCCCCAGCAGCCGTACGAGCTCGTCCTCGCCGGCCTCGGCGATCTCCTCGACCGTGGTGATCCCGGCCCGCCGCAGATGATCCCCGGTCGCGGGACCCACGCCGGGCAGCGTCCGCACCGACATCGGCCCCAGCAGCGCCCGCTCGGTGCCGGGCTCCATCAGGACCAGCCCGTCGGGCTTGGCCTGCTCCGAGGCGATCTTCGCGAGCATCTTGGACGCGGCGAGGCCCACCGATCCCGTGAGTCCCGTGACGGCACGGATGTCCGCGCGCAGCTTCACCCCGGCGAGCCGTGCCGAGCCCTCGTCCCAGGCCGTGCCCCCCGCTTCCAGGTCCACGAAGGCCTCGTCCAGGCTCAGCGGCTCCACCAGGGGCGACAGGGCCCGCAGCAGCGCCATCACCTGCTCGCTGACCTCCTTGTAGAGGCTGAAGCGGGGCACGAGATACGCGGCGTTCGGTGCGAGGCGGCGGGCCTGGGCCATGGGCATCGCCGAGTGGACACCGAAGACCCGGGCCTCGTACGACGCGGTGGCGACGACTCCGCGCGGTCCGAGCCCGCCCACGACGACCGCTTTTCCGCGCAGGCTCGGCTTGGACGCCTGTTCCGCCGAGGCGAAGAAGGCATCCATGTCGAGATGCAGGATCGTGGGCGCGGTTCTCACATGTCCGATGCTGCACCACGCCACTGACAATGCCCCTGCGCGGCCCGCCGCGCACGGGAGGGCCCGCGAAGCGGCACGCCCCTCGTGGGGACGCCCCGGGGGTCACACAGCCCGGTTGCGCCGCCGTGCCAGCTCGTCCGCCGGGTTGTGCCCGACGAGCGTCTCGCCGGTGTCCACACGCTCTCCGTGCAGCTGCGACAGGGCGCCCTCGACGTCCCGCCACACCACTCCCACGGCGATACCGAAGACCCCCTGGCCGCCCTGGAGCAGCGCGTGGACGTCGTCGGGCGAGGTGCACTCGTAGACGGTCGCGCCGTCGCTCATCAGCGTCATCCGCTCCAGGTCCCGGAAGCCGCGCTCCCTGAGGTGCTGGACCGTGGTGCGGATGTTCTGCAGCGACACACCTGTGTCGAGGAACCGCTTGACGATCTTCAGGACGACGACGTCACGGAAGCTGTAGAGCCGCTGCGTCCCGGATCCGTAGGCGGGCCGCACACTCGGCTCGACGAGCCCGGTCCTCGCCCAGTAGTCCAGTTGCCGGTAGGTGATGCCCGCGGCGGCACATGCCGTGGGACCGCGGTAGCCGATCTCCTCGGAAACGGCCCCTCCCTCGTCCGGCACCGCCGCCGGCCGCATCGGAGCGTGCTCGCCCGTGTCGCCGTGGTCGGGGTACCCCCTGCTCGAGCGGAGCCGAGCGCTGGTGGGAGGGTACGGGCCGCTCTCCCCCAGACCGTGTCCGGGGGCACCCCCAGCCGTACCGTCGCCGCTGTTTCTCACGCCGACCTCCGTCCTTGACCTGCCTTCTCGACGGTAGGCAGTCACCACGGGTGCGTCAACGATCGCCACACTCGGCACGCCGAGTGATAATCACCCTAAGAGTGGTTTCTCGTGCCCCACCGCGGGGAAAGGCTAGCCGAATGCTCCCGGCCCGGGCCGCGGCGCACCACACGGGCCACGGGCAATTGCCGCCGGGACCGGCGCGCCTCTACGGACACCACCGATGGGCGGTGGCGGGGCCTCACTGGCTGTTCGTACCGAAGTCCTCGGGCGAGATCTGGTCGAGGAACTCGCGGAACTTCTCCACCTCGTCCTCCTGCTCGTCCGGGATCGCGATGCCGGCGTCGTCGAGCACGCCGTCGCTGCCGTAGATCGGCGTTCCGGTGCGCAGCGCCAGCGCTATGGCGTCGGACGGCCGTGCGCTGACCTCGACCCCGCTGGCGAAGACCAGCTCCGCGTAGAACACGCCCTCACGCAGGTCCGTGATGCGTACCTCGGTGAGCTCCTGGCCCACTGCCTCCAGCACGTCCTTGAACAGGTCGTGGGTCAGCGGTCGTGCGGGGGCCATGCCCTGCTGGGCGAAGGCGATCGCGGTCGCCTCCCCCGGTCCGATCCAGATGGGGAGGTACCGGTCGCCTCCCACTTCACGCAGAAGCACGATCGGTTGGTTGGAGGGCATTTCGACCCGGACACCTACGACATCGAGCTCGTTCACACAGCAACCCTAGGCCGTGCCCGGGACGTTTGGGTAGTCGGGCACAGAACGGGTGGACGATCCGGAGCCCCGGCCGGCGCCCCGGTTCAGGACAGTCGTACGCCCAGCGCGGTCTGCACGAGCGCCGCGTGCAGTCTCACCGTGAGCCCCGCGAGCTCCTTCGTACGGGCCTCCGCGTGCGCCCGCGTCTGCGGGTTGCGATGGAGCCGCAGCGGGGCCACCACCTGGTCCACGAGCCCTGCGTCACGCTCCGCGGCGGCCTTCATCGCGCGCAGATGGCGTGGCTCGATCCCGAACCGCCCCAGCTCGACGACCAGCGTCGCGACGGTCACCGCCTCGGCGTCGTACACACCGTCCGTCAGCGGTGCGATCAGCCCGTAGGACTCCCACTCCGCCAGGTCCCGCTCGTCGATCTCCGCGGCGGCCAGCAGCTCGGCACGGCCCACACGGGCCGCCGTGGGCGCCTCCGGCTCGCCCAGGAAGTCACCCAGGGGCTCGCCGTCCCCCGCGTCGCGCTGACGGCCCACGGACGGCAGACGCACGGGCTCACCGCGCTCCAGGGCCTCCAGGTGCTCGCGGATCACCTTGAGGGGCAGATAGTGGTCCCGCTGCATCCTCAGGACGTGACCGAGGCGCTCGACGTCGTGGGCGCTGAACTTGCGGTACCCCGAGGGGGTCCGCCGCGGCTCGACGAGCCCCTCCGACTCCAGGAACCTGATCTTGGAGATGGTGACTTCGGGGAACTCGTCGCGCAGTGCGTTCAGCACCACGCCGATGCTCATCAGCCCATTGTCCGTGGCGGCGGTACCGCTGCCGGCACCGCCGCTCGGTGTTTGAAGCATGGACCTTCCCTGGGGTCCCCCCTGACGGAGTCTGGGGGAGGGTCAGATGGCCCGCTGGCTCGCGTAGAAGACCAGCCGGTACTTGCCGATCTGCACCTCGTCGCCGTTCGCCAGAGCGACCTGGTCGATCCGCTCGCGGTTGACGTACGTGCCGTTCAGGCTGCCGACGTCGGCCACCGTGAACGAGCCGTCCGCCGCGCGACGGAACTCCACGTGGCGACGCGACACCGTCACGTCGTCCAGGAAGATGTCGCTCTGCGGATGACGCCCCGCCGTGGTCAGCTCGCCGTCCAGCAGGAAGCGGCTGCCCGAGTTCGGACCGCGGCGCACCACCAGGAGCGCCGAGCCGAGCGGCAGCGCGTCGACGGCCGCCTGCGCCTCCGGGGAGAGCATCGGCGACGGCGTTTGCCCCGTCACCTCGGCGTCGTAGGCCTCGATGCCGGAGATGGAGATCGTGGACGTCGTCTCGGACGGACGCTCGGCGCCGCCCCGCAGCGGCGCACCGCAGTTGGAACAGAACCGGCTGTTCTCCGCGTTGCGGTTACCGCACCTCGTACACACCAGGGCCATGGACGGATCCTCCTGCCGCGGCTGCCCACCGGGGGCATGGGACGCATACGGGTCGGAGGCAAACCCTCCACCCGCACTTGAGGTTGACGGATCCCCGAAACCTATGCGGCCGGACTGGGCAGGGTCAACAGACGGCGCGCCCTGACCACCGGAAATGTCACCACCCGGACCAGCGACCTGGTCACGGAACAGCGGGCGGTCGCCGCCGTGGGCCTCCGCGTCTCCCTGGCGCGGTGCACGGTGCCGGGCGGTGGCGTTGTCACCGCTGCCCTCTCGCGCGCTCTTGCCGAACAACTTCGCAAACAACTTCACGGGCGATTCCCCTTGACAGAAACAGACCCGCCCGTGGGGCAGGACGAACCCTGATTGAACACACCGGTCGACCCGGACATCCTCACAACGTCCGTAACCACCAGACAGTTTCCACCACGCACCACCCAATCGGTGCGCCGACCCCCCGCAACCTCATGCCCTCGCCGGACGACCCTCATGCGACCCCGGCTCACTGGGAGGACGACCGAGCGTAGTCAGGCCGCTTCGCCGGTCGCAAGGCGTCCACCACGATCTTGGTCGCACGGTCCACCGTCACGGTGGCCTGCTCCTTCTCCAGTGTCTGCACCACACCTCCGGGGATGTTCAGAGCCGGCTCCAGGTCCTGCGGCTTGCCGATGACCTTGAAACGATAGGGCTGGGCGATCTTGTTCCCGTCGACCTTCACTCCGCCGTCGGAATCGCTCAGGAAGGTGTTGGCGACAACGCGTACGCCGTTCACCTGGATCGCCTCCGCGCCGGCCGCGCGCAGCTCCTGGACCGCGTCGAGCAACATGTCCGCCTTGACCGTCCCTTTCGCGTCGTCGATCGTCACGGTGATGCCGGGCCCTTGCGCCGCCACGGTGCCCGCCAGAATGCCGAGTTGCTTCTCCTTCTCGACCGTCTGCTTGCGAGCCTCCTCGGCCTGGTTCGAGCTGTTCTCCAGCTCGGTGCGCTGATCTTCGAGACCCTGCTTCTCGTCCTCAAGACGCTGAGTTCGGTTGTCGAGTTCATCGAGGATGCGTACGAGATCTTCCTGACGTGCTCCACGCAGGGCGCTGCCACTGTCGCTGTTGGAGGCGACCTGGACGGCGAGACCGAATCCAAGGCCGAACAGCAGCAGGGCGACGATGAGTTGGGCACGCGACACGCGCGGCGGCCACAGTCCGTCGACCAGGCGCTGACGTCCGGTCATCGAGGGCTCTGCGCCCTCTTCATGCTGATGTGTACCGGAATTTCCGGAACGATCCGCGGCGGGTACTTCCTGGGGAAGCTCCTTACGCAGCCGGTTCTCCGGCGCACCGGGCGGCCGGACGTTGCGCGGAGGCTCCGACTTCCTGGACGGCTGAGGGCCCTCGAAGGCCCGGACGGGCTGCGGCGGCCCCGCCGACGGCGACTGCGGCTGCGGCTGCGACTGCTGCATCGGACGCGACTGCTGGGCTGGGCGGGGCTGCTGTGCGGGACCCGACTGCTGCGCCGGGCCCGGCCGCTGTGCAGGGCGGGGCTGTTGCGCGGGACCTGGCTGCTGCATGCCCTGAACCGGCCGAGCCGACCGGCCGCCCTGTCCCGGCTGCACCGGGCGCCCGGGCTGAGCACCCTGAGGGGGGCGGACCGGCTGCGACTGCCTCGGACCCTGAGCCGGCCCTCCCGGCTGCGGCGGCTGGCCGCCCTGCGCCGGTCGCGCGGACTGCGGCGGCTGAGCGCTCTGCGTCGGTCCCGCGGGCTGCGGCGGCTCGGCGTCGTCGGGCAGCCGGAAGTGCTGGGAAGGCCGCACAGGATGCGTCGGCTGGGGAGGCCGGGGCGACTGGGGCGTCCGGGGCTGCTGGGGAGCCTGAGGCGGCGCGGGGCTCTCTGCCGGCCTCCGGTCCTTCGCGCGCCCCTCGTTCCCGGAGGGAGCCTGGTCCTCGGAGGAAGCGGGGTTCTGGGCAGGCCTCCGCCCCTCCGGAGACCTGGGGTCGGCGGCAGAGGTGGTGTCCCCGGCGGACCTGCGCTCCTCGGCGGACCGGGGGTCCGCGGCGGGCCTGCGCTCCTCGGCGGACCGGGGGTCCGCGGCGGGCCTGCGCTCCTCGGGCGGTGTCCGGCCCTCGACGGGCCGCTCGCTGTCGGAGGGCCTCGGGTTCTCGGAAGCCTGGGGGTTCTCGTCCTCGTTGCTCATCGGCCTCACGCCCGGAACACGTGCCGACGGATCGCCGCGGCGTTGGAGAAGATGCGGATGCCGAGGACGACCACGACACCCGTGGAGAGCTGCGCGCCGACGCCCAACTTGTCGCCCAGGAAGACGATCAGCGCGGCCACGACCACGTTCGACAGGAACGACACCACGAAGACCTTGTCGTCGAAGATCCCGTCGAGCATCGCCCGCAGACCGCCGAACACGGCGTCGAGCGCCGCCACGACGGCGATCGGGAGGTAAGGCTCGACGACCGCCGGAACCTCGGGCCGGACCAACAGTCCAGCCACGACTCCCACGACGAGGCCCAGTACGGCGATCACGATGTGCCCTTCTCTGTGCTCGGCTGTGCTGTACGTACGATCACACTCGGTGCGGCGGACAACCGGATGTCGTCCTCGACGGAAATGCCGGTCCGGATGCCGTAGTTCTCCTGCAGCGCATGCAGATACAACCCGTCGGCGCTGTTCTGGAACCTGGTGCTGAGGCGCTTGCCGTCCCCCACCGCGAGCACCGTGTACGGCGGCACCAGCGGCTTGTTGTCGACCAGTATCGCGTCTCCCGCGGCACGGATCGCCGACAGGGCTGTCAGACGCTGCCCGTTGATCGCGATGGCCTCCGCGCCCGACTCCCACAGGCCGTTGACGACGCGCTGCATGTCACGGTCGCGGACGCGTCCGGTGTCGGAGAACCCGGAGGTCTCCCGCGGGTTCCCGCCGCCCCCCGTACTGGCTTCCTTGGCGTCGTTCACGACGAGCTTCACACCCGGGCCGTGCACATCGGTCGCGCCCGACAGGATGCTCACCAGGTCGGCCTGGTCACCGCCGCTCTTCTTGAGCGCCTCACGCTGCCGGGCGTTCACGTCGGCTCGCAGGGAGTCGACGGTGCTCTCCAGCTTGTCCGCGGTCTTCGTCTCGCGTTCGACCCGGTCGATGAGTTCCTGGCGCTCCTTGGCGACGACCGGGGCGGCTATGCGTGCGTTCGCCGCGCCCACGGTGACCACGAGGGCCGCGAGGACGAGGCCGGCGGCGAGCCCCAGCTTCGCCCGGACCGTCTTCGGCATGCCGCCGGCGCCCTCGGCCTGCTTGCGGGCGGCTGCCTCGGCGTATCCGTCGTCGAGGCTGTGGTCCATGACGTTGGTGAGCAGCGACATGGAGGCGTCCGGGCGCGAGGGGCGAGGAGCGCTGCTCCGAACGGGGGGCTGCTGCGGCATGCCGCACATCGTCGCACGTCGCGGGTGCTACCTCCGAATGGCCCCACCAACGTGCCGGACAGGCCCCCTTGGGGGCACTTGTCCGGCACGCACGCGTGCTACCGGCCGGCGCTGTCCACGACCGCCGCCCACTCGTCGAGCAGAGCCTCCGCGGAGGCGTCGTCCGGGCCCTCGGCCCACAGATGGGTGACGGCCTCGGCGGGGTCCGGGAGCACCATCACCCAGCGCCCGTCGGTCTCCACGACCCGCACGCCGTCGGTGGTGTCCACGAACCGGTCTCCGGCCTCCTCCACGACACGGCGCATCACGAGGCCCTTGACCGCCCAGGGAGTCGCCAGGTCACGCTTGAGGACGTGCGCCCGCGGAATCCGCGCGTCGATCTGGCTGAGGGTGAGCTGAGTGCGTGCCACCAGCCCGATGAGCCGTACGAAGGCGGCCGCGCCGTCGAACACGCTGCTGAACTCGGGGATGATGAAGCCGCCGCGCCCGTCGCCGCCGAAGATCGTCGACTCTTCGCCGCCGACCCGCGTCAGGTCGTCGGGCGACGTGGTCGTCCACTCCACCTGCGTTCCGTGATAGGCGGCCACCTGCTCGGCGATCCGCGTGGTCGTCACCGGGAGCGCCACCCGACCGCTGCGCCGTTCCGCCGCCACCAGGTCGAGCATGACCAGCAGGGCTCGGTCGTCCTCGACGATCCGCCCCTTCTCGTCGACGAGGGAGAGCCGCTCGCCCACCGGGTCGAAGCGCACCCCGAACGCGGCGCGGGCCGACGCGACGATCTCGCCGAGGCGCACCAGCCCGGCCCGCCGGGTGTCCGCCGTCTCCGTCGGCCTGGACTCGTCGAGACCGGGGTTGATGGTCAGCGAGTCGACCCCGAGCTTGCCGAGGAGGCTGGGCAGCACCAGCCCGGCGCTGCCGTTCGAGGCGTCCACGACGACCTTCAACCCGGATTCCGCGATCCCGGTGGTGTCGACGTTCCTCAGCAGTGATCCGGTGTACGAGTCGAACACGCTGGCCGGGAAGTGCAGGTCCCCGATCTCACCGGGGAACGCGCGCCGGTACTCCTGTCGCGCGAAGACCCGGTCCAGCTTGCGCTGTCCGCCCTGCGACAGGTCGGCGCCCTGTCCGTCGAAGAACATGATGTCGACGGAGTCCGGCACCCCTGGCGTGGTGCGGATCATGATGCCGCCGGCACTGCCCCTGGCGGTCTGCTGCCGTGCCACCGGCAGCGGCACGTTCTCCAGGTCGCGTACGTCGATGGCACTGGCCTGGAGTGCCGAGATCACCGCTCGTTTCAGTGCTCGCGCACCTCGGGAGTGGTCACGGGCCGTCGTGACCGTGGAGCCCTTCTTCAGGGTCGTCGCGTAGGCGCCGGCGAGCCGCACGGCGAGTTCCGGAGTGATCTCGACATTCAGGATTCCGGTGACCCCTCGGGCACCGAAGAGATGCGCCTGGCCCCGCGACTCCCAGATCACCGAGGTGTTGACGAAGGCTCCGGCCTCGATGGTCTTGAACGGGTAGACGCGGACATTGCCCTGGATGATCGATTCTTCGCCTACGAGGCACTCGTCGCCGATGACGGCGCCGTCCTCGATCCGCGCGGCCCGCATGATGTCGGTGTTCTTGCCGACGACGCAGCCGCGCAGGTTGCTGTGCTGACCGATGTACACGTTGTCGTGCACGACGGCCCGGTGGAGGAACGCACCGCTCTTGACGACGACGTTGGAGCCGACCACGGTGTGTTCGCGGATTTCGGCGTTCGCTTCGACCTTCGCGTAGTCGCCGATGTAGAGCGGTCCTCGCAGCACGGCATCGGGGTGCACCTCTGCACCCTCGGCGACCCATACGCCGGGGGAGATCTCGAAGCCGTCGAGTTCGACCTCGACCTTGCCTTCCAGGACGTCGGCCTGCGCCTTGACGTAGCTCTCGTGGGTGCCGACGTCCTCCCAGTAGCCCTCGGCGATATAGCCGTAGATGGGCTTGCCTTCCTTCATCAGCTGTGGGAAGACGTCACCGGACCAGTCGACCGGCACATCGGCCTCGACGTAGTCGAAGACTTCGGGCTCCATGACGTAGATGCCCGTGTTCACGGTGTCGGAGAAGACCTGACCCCAGGTCGGCTTCTCCAGGAAGCGCTCGACCTTACCCTCTTCGTCCACGATGGTGATGCCGAATTCCAGCGGATTCGGTACGCGCGTCAGGCAGACGGTGACGAGCGCGCCCTTTTCCTTGTGGAAATTGATGAGCTCCGTGAGATCGAAGTCGGTCAGCGCGTCTCCGGAGATCACGAGGAAAGCGTCGTCCTTCAGCGCCTCTTCGGCGTTCTTGACGCTCCCGGCAGTACCGAGTGGCTTCTCCTCATTGGCATAAGTGAGCTCCATGCCGAGCTCTTCGCCGTCCCCGAAGTAGTTCTTGACGAGTGATGCCAGGAACTGAACGGTAACGACGGTCTCGCTGAGCCCATGCCTTTTCAGCAGCCTGAGCACATGCTCCATGATCGGGCGATTCGCCACAGGCAGGAGCGGCTTGGGCATGCTCGAGGTCATGGGGCGAAGGCGTGTGCCCTCGCCTCCGGCCATCACGACGGCCTTCATGTCGGAAGCGTCCTCCTTGAAGAGACGACGGTCTAGCCGACTTCACCCGTCCAGATTGTCCCGCAGATTTCGAGCGCGGGCCATCGGAGCGTCTTCGCTACCGAGTCGGGCCGAGCTCAATCGGCCATGGCGTCCGCCCTGACAAGCCGGCGGACCTGTACCACGTAGAGGACTCCTGCCCACCAGTACAGGGTTGTACCCCACCCTGCGAACGCCCATCCGAAAACGGCGGCGAGTGACGCGATCCATCCGCTTCCATCACTCAGCAACAGCAACGGGAAGGCGTACATCAGGTTGAACGTGGCCGCCTTGCCGAGGAAGTTCACCTGCGGCGGCGGATAGCCGTGCCGGCGGAGGATGCCCACCATCACCAGGAGAACCAGCTCGCGCGCCAGAAGTACGGCCGTCAACCAGAGTGGGAGAATCTCGCGCCAGGTGAGACCGACAAGGGTGGACAGAATGTAGAGCCTGTCGGCGGCGGGATCGAGCAGCCGGCCGAGACTGCTGATCTGGTTCCAGCGACGTGCGAGCTTGCCGTCGAGATAGTCGCTGATACCGCTCAGCATGAGCACGAGCAGCGCCCAGCCGTCGCTCTTGGGGCCGCCGAACTCCGGCCTGAGGATCAGCCACAGGAAGACGGGTACGCCGACCAGGCGCGCCATGCTGAGGATGTTCGGGATGGTGAGGACCCGGTCCGTCTGGACACGGGTCTCCTGGACCTCCACCCGGGGGCCTCCTGTGGGAAAAATGAGCCGATGATGCCCCCTGACCTTACCCGCAGCCTTCGAGCCACGGCGCGGAGGGGGTGGAGCGCCACCGACGGAAGCACTCCTCAACGCAAAAAAGCTCCGGCTCTCGGGCGGTGTGCCCAAGAGCCGGAGCTCCAATATTAGTTCGGCGGCGTCCTACTCTCCCACAGGGTCCCCCCTGCAGTACCATCGGCGCTGTAAGGCTTAGCTTCCGGGTTCGGAATGTAACCGGGCGTTTCCCTCACGCTATGACCACCGAAACACTATGAAACTGTCAACCGCACCGTACGTGACCTG